>NZ_KE384393.1:0-162778 GCF_000425505.1 Flavobacterium frigidarium DSM 17623
TAATACCAATATAACATTACACTCAGACCAGGGATGGCAATATCAAATGCGACAATATCAGCAACTCTTAAAGGAAAAAGGAATTAAACAAAGTATGTCAAGAAAGGGCAATTGTCTAGATAATGCAATCATTGAAAACTTCTTTGGAATACTAAAATCGGAGTTGTTTTATCTTAAAAAGTACAACTCTATAAATCAATTAAAAAAAGAGATTAAAGAGTACATATTATATTATAATAACGACAGAATTAAATCAAATTTAAACAAAATGAGCCCGATACAATATCGAGCTCACTATTATCAAAATTAATTATAAATTTGTCTAAACTTTTGGGTGCAGTCTATAGTAGTGGAGTTTTTTTTAATTTGAAAGTTTTATTATTCCGTAATCAGAGTTTCTTTCATCGCTTTTTCCTTGGCCTTGCGTTTTTCTTCAAGAATAGCTTCCTGCTGCTTGGCAGTGACCATTAGCCCTATCATCATAATTACAGCCGTTAATAAAATCACTTGAATAATTAAGGACTTATTCACTTCTGGAATAGTACTCAAAGGATCTATTGATAAAAACAATAAAATTGTGATCAATCCTCTAGGCGCTACAAATAGCAAGGGAAACATCGGGATTTTCGATAATTTTAATTGCAAGTAACGCAGTGCAAAAAGAGCAGCTACAATACCAATTGCCCACAATAGTGTATCCGTGTTAATTATTTCGGCTGTTTCAATTAAATATCCAAAAAGTAAAAAGAATAAAGCACGTACTAAAAAAGTACCTTCGACCATTAGCTCCTTAAATTTAGCGACCTCTTTATTTAAAAGGTCTAAACGAAAACGTTGTGCCCATTTGTAGTGATTTAGTTCATCTAAATTGCCAATTGATAATCCAAATACTAAAATAAATATTAGCGCTGGAAGATGAAATATTTTTGAAATCTCATAAATCAAAATCACCAATAGAATAATGGGTACAAATTTGATGTGATGGTCAATCTTGTTTAATAGAAATGATAGTAATATCGTTGCTACAAATGATATAGCAATAATTATAAGTATTTCAAGACAGAAATAACCAAAAGTTTCTAAGCCAAAACTACTGTTGAAAGCAATGAAATTAAAGAAAATAACGCCAAAAATATCAGATAAACTACTTTCATAAATAATAAATTCTTTTTGACTTGAACCCAAACTACGAACACTAGGAATCGCAATTGCACTACTTATCACACAGAATGGGATGGCGTTTGTTAGGCAATCTTTAAAAGGATAGCCACCATAATAGTGTAGTACATAGGCCAATGAAAAAGCAAGAACTAGAAGGGGTACAAATGCTCCTAAAGAGGACTTATTGATCAACCCAATTTTCGATTTATTTAATTCTAGTTCAAGCGACCCTTCTAATACAATTAAGATTAGTCCGATAGTCCCTAGAATAGGTAGTGTTGAAGTTAAGTCTGGAATTTCTATTTCGAAAAAAACAGTTACTTCACGAACTAGCCAACCCAAAATAAGTAACAATATTACTGAAGGTATCTTTGTCATAGAAGCTGTCAGATCAAATAGATAAGCTACTAGAAGTAATAAACAAAGCGAAATTATTATAGTCATATTATATCAGTTATTTAAATAATCGTTTAAGCACTTGCTGTAGCAATTATTTATACTATGGAGGCAAGATACTACTTTAACTAAACAAAATAGTAACGAATTATGAGTACAATGCGTATAATATTGTTAAAATTTATATGGCTAGTTTTATTTTAACTAAATACTTATTCAATTATAGCCTACAGCTACATCAAAGTTACAATAATATGGTTACTGAAATAAAGCTTCATTTTAATTAAAAGTGATTATCCTTTCCAATTTTATAGCATCATTTGCTTTAATTTCTCTATGGTTATAGGCTTGACGATATAATTGCTAACGGCATCGTATGATTTTGCTTTTTCGATATCTGCTGGATCCACAGAGCTTGTTATTATATAAATGATGATTTCGCTCTTGTTCGGTATTTGTATAAACTCATCTAGAAACTGCCAGCCATCCCAAACAGGCATGTTTAAATCAAGCAATATAATGTCAGGTAACTTTTCCTTATTTTCGATAATTGCTTTTAAATTTTCATAAGCTTCCTTTCCGTTATGGAAAATCATGAAATTCTTGCAAAAATTTGTCAATTGCATGATTCTTTTTGTGCCGAAAATAAAAATGGGATCATCATCGATGATGCAGGCTATATCAATTTTTTTCATGTTTAAAATATACTTTAAAGGTTGTACCTATGTGTTCTTGACTTGTTACTTCTATTTTTCCGTTGATTGCTTCTACCTGATTTTTAGTAATAAATAAGCCTATTCCTCTAGCATCTTTGTTAGTATGAAACGTTTTATACATACCAAAAATTTTAAAGCCGTTTTTCTTTAAATCAATTCCTATACCATTGTCCTCGATAGTCAATACAGCATATTTTCCTATGATCTCAGTGCTTATATTAATCTTTAATGGTCTATCTTCAGATCGATATTTAACCGCGTTGGTCATTAAATTCAGTAATATGCTTTCAAGGTAAGCTGGCAAAGCCAAAATATTGATGTTGCTATCAATAGTGTTATCAATATCGACATCTAAGTTAAATAGTACTGCATGCATGTTTTGAACTGTCTCCTTCATGTAATGAGATAGGTTAATGCTATGTAGATTTTCGTTCACCGCACTATTCATAAGCACCACTTCATTAAGGTGCATGATAGTTTCCTGCAGATTTGTTGAAGCAGTTTGAAGCATTCTTATTAATTCATTCTCTAACAATTCAGGTTGCTCATGAACTGCTAAATCCATCATCATAGTAATATTCCCTGAGTGCGATCTTAAATTATGAGACACAATATGTGCAAAATTCTTTAATCTTTCGTTTTGATCTTTTGCTACATTTAATAAAGTATGGATTTCTCTTTCAGTTTGTTTTATATATGAAATGTCTACCGCAACCCCTAAATAGCCCGTAATTATTTCGTTTTTCTTAACAGTTGTAACCGTCAGTTGCACCGGAAATTTTGTTTGGTCCTTCTTGATATAGGTCCATTCTCTAGTATCGTACAGTCCCATTTGTGCTGGTAGAGCAAATACATCAAAAGCTTTTTCGACAGGATTGTGTGATAACGACAATTCATTCGCTCTATTTATTATTTCTTCTTCCAAATGAAATGATAGCGGTGTTTTTTGTAGTATCATTTCATCTCTACTGTAACCCAATAAATTTTCTGCCCCTTTGTTAAAAGTGCAAATCAATCCATTAACGTCAGTTTCTATGATTGCGACATGAGTGCTAGCATCTATCAAGCCTTCCAATCTTGACATGGATTCTGATAATTGATTTTTGGCCCTTAACTGTTCAGTCGTGTCAATTATTTGAACGATAAAATATAGCGGCTCTTGACGTTCGTTTCTAACTATAGATGTAGATAAAATGGCGTTAATTACAGACTTATTCTTTGTGATAAATCGTTTTTCTATTTGATAGTACGAGCGTTTGCCTTCTACTAATTCTTGAATAAGCTTTAAATCGCTATCTAAATCTTCATCATGAGTTAAGACCTTTACACTTTGCTGTACAAATTCTTCAGTAGTGTACCCCATAAGAGAGGCTAAACTATTATTAACTTTTAACCACTTTCCTTGTACATCTAGTAGCCCCATACCGATAGCTGCATGTTCAAAATTTCCTCTAAAGGCCTCTTCACTTAATCGCAGTTTTTCTTCAATTACTTTTCTTTTCGTAATATCAACAGAATATATTATCACGCCAGCTACGGCGCCATTGTCACTATACCAAGGTTTGATTTCCCACTTTAACCACATATTTGAACCTTCATTTCGAATAAAAAGACAGTCTTTACCTTTACTTGTAATTCCAAGAATTGATTTTTCATAGATGTTTACCCACTCTGCAGCTATGTTAGGAAACAAATCATATTGTGATTCACCTATGATTTTTTTCCCAGTCAAGTGATAATCTTCCTTCCATTTTTTAGAAGCCACTAAATAACGCATCTGTTTATCAAACATGGCAATAGCACTAGGATTTTGCTCTATAAATAACATATTGCGTTGGTTGATTCTCTTTTGCTCGGTAATATCGTGGTGCGTTCCAAACATCATTAGAGGTTCATCATTCTCAGTCCAAGTAATTACTTTTCCTTTGTCTAAAATCCACACCCAATGTCCGTGTTTGTGCTTCATCCGGTATTCAGCTTCATAGTACTCTGACTTTCGATCAAAATATTCTGAAATTTTTTGTTTCGAAAATGCAACGTCCTCTGGATGTACTAACTGCTCCCATTTTTGAGTGGTGACTGGATGTATTTCGGCTAAACTGTAACCTAAAATTTCTGCCCACATGTCACTATGATGTGTTTCGTTTGTTTGAATATTCCACTCCCATGTCCCAATGTTGGAACTTTTTAAAACGCTATGTAATTTTTCTTTTTCTATTGTGAGCGCAATAGTATTTTCTTTAGATTTTGTAATATCCTGAAAAGTTCCAGAGATTTTTCTACAAATACCGTCTACAAATGTTGTATTACCAATTGATCTCACCCATTTAATATTGCCTTTAGCAGTAACTATCTGTAGCTCGTGATTAAAGTTTTTACCTTTTAATACTGCCAATGTAAAGGAACTCTCAATAATTTTTTTGCTTTCCCCGTCTCTATAAAAACTGATCGCTGTATCTACTGTAGGATTGTAGTTTGCAGTTGTTTCATGAATTATTTTGGTTACATCACTCCAATAAAGTGAGTTGCTATCCAAGTCAACCTCCCAATATCCTATCGTGGCGGCTTTATTGCACTCGTTTAAAAAGGCAACTTGTCTTTGAAGCTCTTTTAAATTGCTTTTTGATTGAACAGTGTCGAGATCAAAATTATTTTTTGAATCTAATCGATTATACCCTTTTATTACCGCATGATGTTTTTTAACGTCATCATAAACAAAAAAAGAAGAACATGCGGTATTGATAAGCTGGCCGTCAGTTCTTTGAAACAAGACTTCTTGTTTGTCAGTTTCACCAGAACTATTTGTCGATAAATTTTTAAGACTCACCACAAATTGATTAACATCAAGGCTGGATTTATTTGAGAAATTACCTTCACTTTTCAACAAGGTGTGTAAAGCAGGATTGCCCCAAATTACCGTAGGATATGTACTTGAAGCATAAGATATACCATCGATTGCATGCTCTTGAATAAAATCAAAAATGCTACTGTCACTTTTTATCAATTGGTAAAATTCTTCCTTAAGGTGATTCATAATCGTGCTGGAATTGTAATATGCCTTTTTTTTATAGCAAGTTGTTAATTTCTAATCGTATACAGTACTTTGTAGGTAGTAAATATACTATTATTTTATTAGAGGCATTTTTAGGGTAGGACAACAACTAGTAATTTAGCAGCAAAAGGCATGAAATTTGCAAAATTTATTATGTTTTTTAATAATGTAAGCGAAGACTATTTTTTGTAGCAATTAATTCCTGCTGCAATGTCTCTATTTTATCTAGTAAATTGAGCACAACATCGATGCCTTCTAAATTCAATTCTAAGTCCTTATAGATGCGTATGATTTTCTCTACTTTAAATATGTTGTCATGATGAATATAGTAATTTTCATCGACCGTAATCACTTCGATTAAATCCAATTCGTCCAAATCTTCAAAAAAAGTTACTGTAACGTCATATTGAGATGCAAGAGAATGTACTGTTGTTAAGTTTTCTAAATTCATGGTGTAGCTATTTTCGAAAGTTCAGTGAATAGTTCTAATTCCTTATCAGATAAATGTGTGGGAATGGCAATTTGATAGGTAACATATAAATCACCAAAAGCCCCATCTTTTTTGTAAACCGGGAATCCTTTTCCTTTTAACTTGACTTTTGCATTGTTTTGTGTTCCAGCTGCAATGTTCAATTTTACTTTTCCATCAAATGTGTTTACGGTTATATCTCCGCTTAGAACTGCAGTATATAAGTCTAAAGCTACTGTTGAATAAAGATTCTCTTTATCTCTCTTAAAATTAATATCATTATCTATAGAAAACGTAATATATAAATCTCCCTTTGGACCACCTGAAATGCCTTCTCCACCATAACCAGAAATTTTAATGACTTGTCCGTTTTCTACTCCAGCAGCGATGGTGATTCTAATGTTCTTTCCATTGACTGTTAGTGTTCTTTTGTGAGTAGTATAAACGTCTTTTAAAGTTAAATTTAGTTCGGTAGTAAAATCTTGTCCTTTATATTGTGGACTGCGACGTTGACCACTTCCACCATTAGATTGATTGAACATAGTTTCAAAAAAATCAGAATAATCCCCTCCTTCAAAGCCATTAAAGCCTCCTTGTGGGCCATTGCTTTGTTGCTGTCTTTGCTGCTGTTGTCTCTGTTGATTTTGTCTGGATTTTTCGTATTCTTCACCATGTTCCCAGTTTTCTCCATATTGATCATATTTTTTCCTATTCTCGGGGTTACTCAATACTTCGTTAGCTTCATTTAGTTCTTTAAACTTTAATTCGGCTTGCTTGTCATTTGGGTTTAAATCTGGATGGTGTTTTCTGGCCATTTTGCGGTAGGCCTTTTTAATTTCCGTCTCTGTTGCTTTTTTGTCTACGCCAAGGACTTTGTAATAATCTATAAATGCCATGTTTTACATTTTTTTATAATTACTTAATTACATATTTTACTACTTAATATTTGTTTATCGGGAAGTAAATATGCTCTCTCAAATTTACTCAAACTTTAGCAGATAAGTCCTAATAACATGTTTTATTTTAAACGTATTACTGTTTTATAAAATCCAATTTATAATAATAAATAGGATGGGGCCATATGATTTAATTTGACTTTTCTCTATTTATTTTTCTAAAATCACTTGGTCGTACTTTTGCAATTTCGTAAAACGTATTACTAAACGTAGCCAAACTATTGTACCCAGATGCATAAGCAATTTCGCTTATAGATAAATCAGTTTGTAATAGCTTTTCCATGCTCAGTATAATGCGGGTGAGCTTTACGTATTGCAAAAATGAGATGTCTAAATTTTCTCTAAAGAGACGTGATAAACTGCGACTACTCAAACTAAATGTTTTAGCTATATCTTGTAATTGCAAAGTTTGGTCAACATTAAAATAAATGTGTCTAAGGATGGGGCGCAATCTAATATTAGTCGTAGTTGGTAGCACAACAGCCAATGCTGTTTTATTAGCTGAAGCGATTACGTTGCCTAACGTTTTCATGTACAAATATTTCTCAGATTCCTTTTTTGTAATATTTTCACTCCAATGTTCGGTAAACGAAATCATTTCCAGTATTAAGTTCGAAACTGGGTAGATTCCCATTTTTGAATGAAAGATATTTGGTGCTAAAGCCGCTGGAGGAATATAAATATTTCGCATCATGGTAATAGAGGTTCGTAACTCAATAAAATGATCTAATCCCGCTGGAATCCACACAAAGTGACGAGCAGGCAAGAAATAGGAGTTCTCTTTAGTTTGTAAGTAAGCAACGCCGCCTTCAATATAAGTTAATTGATGTTTGCTATGACTGTGCATAGCAAGTCGTACCTCCATATTACTATGGTAGATGTAAGTCGACTTTGGGAATTGATCGATTTTCTCTAGAAAAGATAATTCAGCCAATGGTACTTTTACTAAATTTTTATTGTGGCTCATATTGACAAATATATGGCTTATTTGGTAAAATAAGACTTAAAAATATGTCGCAATTTTGCTCTTTAATTTTTATCTAAATATGTATTCTAATTTTTACATGAAAAGGATGTTACAATTAATAGTAATTGTTCTTCCTTTTATAGCACATTCTCAGATTATTACCAGAGATAGTATCCCCATCACACTGCAACAAGTTTGGGAAAAAACATTAAATAATAGTAAGCAAATTAAAGTAGACCATTTGAAGGTTGCTGCGGGAGAGGAGGCAATAAAGGATGCTAAAAGCAAACAACTACCTGAAATAGGTTTTAATGCAAACTATGGTAAACTAGCCAACATTCCTGTGTTTACAAATGGTATTTTACATGATGCTAATTTTATACCGCTTGAAGACCATTCTATTTATGGGGCTACCCTTGATGCTTATTTTGATATTTACAACGGTCACAAATTAAAAACCAATATTCAAAAGGAAGTTGCTAAGAAAGAGCTTTCACATTACATCGAAGAAGAAACCACTGAGGCGATTCATTATCAAGTTGCCGCATCATACTTAAAGTTGCAGCTCTACATAGAATTAGAAAAATTAGTAAAGCAAAACATTAAACAAAATGAAGAGCGATTAAAGCAAATAGAAAAATTACATAAGGCTGGCGTCGTCTTAAAAAGTGATTTATTAAGAGCGCAATTGCAATTGTCTAAGCAAAAAACAGCTTTAACAACCATTGTTAATGACGAGCAACTGGCTATGCAAGAAATTAATATTTTTATGGGAGATCCTGATGAGCAGGTTTTGAAACCCATCGATCCTATCGATTTTAAACTTAACCGCGTAGCACTAAGTTATGATCAATATGTAGAGAACGCCATAAGTAAATCACCTCTTCAGAAAATTGAAGAGCAAAAGGTAATATTAAGCGAATTAAACATAGAAGGACTAGAGGCTGATAAATTGCCAAGAGTAGGTTTGTTTGGCGATTATAACTATTCGTACCCTCAAATTAAATTGTATCCTTACTCCAATGCTCCCTATTTATTGGGCGTAGTAGGAATTAAAATGTCTTATGATATTTCGTCGATATACCACGATGTTCATAAGGATGCTGCCGCTAAAATACAGCTCGAACAACAAAAAATAGCACAGGAAAATGTTCAAGATCAATTGCGAAAAGATATTAATAGAGCCTATAAACGATACCAAGAGGACAGAGAGAAAATTGAAGAATTAGAACTGAATATTAAACAGGCAGCAGAAAATTATCGCATCCTTAATCAAACTTATTTTAACCAACTCTCATTAATCACTGACTTGCTCGACGCTGATACGCAGTTGTTGCAAGCGCAATATGATTTGGCTTCAGCCAAAATTTCTGAGCAGTTACATTACTACCAATTACTTAAAAATACAGGAAACTTATAAAATGGCAACAAATACTGAAAAACACGCACGCATCGACAGGATTACTGTAAAAATAACTTATGCTATTGCTGCACTTGTACTTGTCTCATTGTTGATTTATGGGGCGATCACATTGTATAAAATGTATCAATATGAAGAAACAAACGACGCACAAGTAGAGGAATATATTAATCCTATTTTAAGTAGGACGACTGGTTTTGTACAAGAGATAAAATTTAAAGATCATCAACGAGTTCATAAAGGAGATACATTATTAATTATTGATAATAATGAGTCTTTAATGCAGTTGCAGGAAGCACGAGCATTATTGAGTGCTGCTAAGGCCTCATTGTTAGTTCTACAAAGCAATACTGCAACATCTGTAAGTAGTGCCTCGATTAGTCAAGCTAATATTGCTGGGGCTAAAGCTAGGCTGTGGCAGCAACAACAAGAATTTAATCGCTACGAAAAGTTGTTGAAAGAAGAAGCTGTAACGCCGCAACATTTTGAAGCTATTAAAACAAACCTTGATATCGCTAAAGCAGATTACCAAGCGCTACAAAATTCATACAAAACGGCTAAAGGTAAAATCAATGATGTCGATTCTCAATTGGCTGTAGCCAAAGCGACCGTGCAACAAAGAGAAGCAATGGTCGCAACAATAGAATTGAATTTAACATATGCAACTATTACAGCTCCGGCAGACGGAATTATGGGAGAAAAAACGTTACAAGTAGGGCAGTTGATTCAAAAAGGCCAAACATTAGGGTTTATAGTGGATCAAGATCAAGGAAAATGGATCGTGGCCAATTTCAAGGAAACTCAAATTGCCTCAATGCAGGAGGGGCAAGAAGTTGAAATCACCGTTGATGCTTATGATAACCAAATCTTTCACGGAAAAATTCAATCATTAGCTCCAGCTACAGGATCTCGTTTTTCATTGCTTCCGCCAGATAATGCTACAGGAAACTTCGTAAAAATTATTCAACGTTTTCCTGTTCGAATTTTACTAATAGATGGGGAAAGCAAGACAAAAAAATTACGAGCGGGAATGAATGCTGAAGTTCTAGTATCTAAAATTTAAAAGATCATGAATCAGCCTTCAATTATTTTTAAAAATTGGGTTCCCAAGTGGCTTGTTAAGACGATCTTATTTCTAACTATTTTGCCAGTAATTTGTATGCTGGCAGGATACATAGGTGGGATCTCAAGCGCAGCAAGTTATTACGGCTTAGACCCTACAGATATTCAGTTTTCAATAGTGCTTTACTACATTGGTATTGCGAGTTTCTTTCCGTTAGAACGTCGGTTTTTTAGTTATTTTGCTTCCAAAAGTTATTTTTTATTGAGTGTTTTGCTCTTTACGGGAATCAACTTTGTTTTGTATAGTACTAGTAACCAAATGATATTTATGGTTTTTAGATACCTAGGAGGTGCGGTAACGGTGTCTTTAATAAGTATCGTTTTGAACTTGATTTTTGCACAATATCATTCTGAACGATCTCGTGTTTTAGGCTATGCCCTTTTCTATGGTACGCTATTAATATCTAATGCGTTTACGTATTTATTTGATGCCTATATTTTTCAGAATTACGACTTTAATGTGTTGTACTTGGCCATTATATACGTCCAGATTCCGGGTGTATTACTATTGTTCTTTAGCCTTCGAAAAGAGATTCGATTACATCAAAAGAGAGTTCCACTATTCAAATTAGATTGGTCTAGTTTTATAATCTATACGACTATCTTAATCACAATAGCATACGTTCTTTTATACGGATTTTATTATGACTGGTATGAAAGCACACGAATTTGGTTTTGCTCGGCGAGTATTTTAATATTGATTGCCGTTTTTATTATCAAGCAGCGAC
This sequence comes from Flavobacterium frigidarium DSM 17623, assembly GCF_000425505.1. Classification (GTDB taxonomy): domain Bacteria; phylum Bacteroidota; class Bacteroidia; order Flavobacteriales; family Flavobacteriaceae; genus Flavobacterium; species Flavobacterium frigidarium. The sequence continues at coordinate 10,988 of NZ_KE384393.1, forward strand.
ACAGTAAAAGACCATTTATAGACTTAGACATTTATAAATACCGCAATTTTAAGTTGGGTGCAGTTTTACTAATGTTATACTACGTTTGTAAAGGAGATTTAAGCGTAGCCAATTCTTTTTTTCTAGATGAGATGCATTTAGACTCTTACAACTATTCCTATATCATGTTTGTAAATGCCGTGGGTATTGTAATAGGAATTAGTGTCACTGCTCGATTTATTCTTTTAAAACATCCTATGCGCTTATTATGGCTTGCTGGTTTTGCATGTCTACTAACTTATCACATCCAAATGTTATTTGTTTTTGGCTCAGAGGCCAATGTGCGATCCGTTTTATTGCCGCTGTTTTTTCAAGGTTTAGGAAACGGAATTTTGATGTTATCTATTGTATTGTTTTTAATTACATCAGTGCCTGAATCAAAAAGTTTTTCAGCTTCATTGAGTGGTGTTTCTTTTCGATTTTTTGCTTTTACATGTAGTTTAGCTTTGGTTTCTTTTATGAATTTTAGACAGGTAAGCGTGCATTATGAAGTTTTAGGTAGAACTGTAAATACGTTAAATACTGCTGCAACGCAGCGCCTGCAATTTTATGAAAATACTGCTGCAGCAAATGGAGCTTCGCCGTTAAAGGCTAAAGTTATGGCAAAAAAAATGTTAGGTAAAGCTGTGGCTAATCATACTAATTTGCTATTTGCCAGAGATTATTATTATTACATGGGAATTGCCATAATTTTTATAATGTTAGGAATTGCGCTACTACCACATTTGCATTACCATTTTAGAAAAATAGGATCCAAAATAATTCCGATATAAGGTAAAAAAAAGCCATCAAAATTGATTTTGATGGCTTTTAAAATTAGGTTTAAAATGATACTCTACTTTTTAATCAAGTATTTTATATTTCTGTTTTTACCATTAATTACTGTTTTAAGGAAATAAAACCCTCTTCGCAATTTTGATAATTCTAAGTTAGTAACAGATTTGCCAGCTGCAATCTCTTGAGAAGACTGACTTACTAATTGACCATAAATATTATAGATGTAGAAATCAGCTTTGGCTACAGCCGTACTATTAATACTAACATTTACATGACTAGCAAACGGGTTAGGGTAAACCATCACATTTGTAATTACACAAGAATTATCAGCAATAGTATCGTCGCAGTTTCCTAGCGTGTCACCATGCGCTAGATGCGCTCTCACAGCATACTCATCTACACATATCGTTTTTCCTTTATGGCAAATCTCGACTTTAGGAAAACGTTTGTTATTTCCACAAGACACGTCTTGCACATTTACGGTGCGCTCTGTAATGGCAGTACAACCCACAGCATCAGTTACTGTCAGCGTGTAGGTTGTAGTTTGGTCAGGACACACTTTTATCGAAGGGGTTTTTGCACCGTTACTCCATTCATAAGAAAACGGAAGTACACCACCTATAATATTCTCTGCTTTTAATGTTGCATACGCTTGCGGGCTATACCCTTTATAAACAGTTACTTCATCTGCTGTTGGGATTTCGATCTCTCTAGATTCTTCAATAGTAAATGATTTAGTTACTGTTTGTTTGACAGCATCTTCTACTACTACAGTGTACATTCCTACAGCTAGATTCGTGATTTCTGAAGTTGTTGAGCCGGTATTCCAAGTGTACGTATACGGACTAATACCGCCAGAAACAGTAATATTTGCAAACCCTTCTTCGTTACCAAAACAAATAGTATTCGAACTAGAAGCAGTTTCAATTTTTAAATCTTTCAATTTTAAACGCACGGATACCGGGAAGTGATCTGAAGCTGTTTTTGTATAGGTACTAGAGTAAAATTCATAATGTACTCTTGCTGTTTCTGAAATATAAGACGTAGCTAACTCATTAGAAAGTGTGATGTGGTCAATCATATTTTCATAAGTAGCATACGATCTAAAACCGTTATCACTAAGTGACTTTGTAGGAATAAAATATCGTGCATTATCAGCTACGTATGCATCATAAGAAGATGTTGTTGTAGTAACATCAGATACAGTAAAATCTACATCATCATTATAATCACCTAGAAGAATTAAGTTAGCATCAGGATACTGCATATCTAAACTATCTTTTAGCATTTCTACATCAAATTTACGCATATCGTATTTTTCTTGTGCTCCACCAGAAGTATTCGCTCTAGCATGTAAATCAATAATATTTATTAATTTTTCGGAACCATCGATAGTTACATTTGCTGTTAACATGAATGGCATTCTTCCGCTAGCAAAAAAGCGCGTTTTATCCTCAGTTGGGTAATTTACAAGAGCCGAAACATCACCACCATTGTAATAAGGATGTACTGTTTTTAATAATACCTTAGTACTTACCGGTTTTACCGTTTTATTTTTATAAATGAATCCTACCTTTTGAGAAGCAGTTGAGGTATCATTAGGATATGAAGTGGCGTTCGAAAGTACGTAGCTGTAATCGTTCATCTCGCTAACCATTTGTTGGAATAAAACTTCATCTGAAATTTCTTCGACAGCATAAATGTCTGCGTCTAGGTTTTGTAAAACAGCTTTCACAGCTTCTTTTTGAACCTCATCAGCATTAGCTTGACCTACTGTAGGAGCATTTTTCTCATCACCAAACCAAGCGATATTCCAAGTAACAATATCTAATGTTTTATCTTTAGAAATGGCTAAGTCATTACCTGATTGTTGGTATTTAGCAGCACATGGGAAATCACTTTTCATTCTAGGCAATAATTGTTGTGTCGCATAAAAATTAGAAATCACACCTATAACCTCTGAACAATTTTCAGGTTGGCTAAAGCCAGTTAGATCTGCCACATCAGCATCTAATCTAAATTGTGCCTTTGCTGTGGCGTCAGTAATATCAACACTTGAATTACCAAAAATAATAGCACCTGGTTTAGCAAATACAGGATTTTGAATGCGAACTAATTCAGCTGGGTGCGCACTCATTTCTGATAAAGTGATCGTAAGGGGCGTAATTAATTGGCTAGCCTGTCCGTTGCTTTTTACTGCGCTAACGGGACTGATTTGCACTTGTTCATTGTAGGTACTTTTGTTTCCTGTAATTGTAAGTGACTCACCAATTTTGAATAAACCTGCTCCATGAACTGTCTTGTCAAAAACAGCAATTGCGCCCGTCGCATCTTGAATGTAAGCAGAACCCCCTAATTGATCAGATACAGTTAACGTTCCCGTGATTGTTACTATTTCACCGTCTGCTTTTGCTCTTGCTTCAGCAATTGGTAAAACGATAAGAGTGTCGGCTACATCTTTAAAAAATTGCCCCGTATTAATTGCTCCAAATGTTGCTGTTGTAGCTTGCCAAGTAAAATCACTGTACTTAAATCCTGCTCCAGTTAATTGTAACGAAGTACCAATTGAAGCAGTACTTGCTTCAGCGATACCAATATCTGTACTCGTAATCCCGTTTGCAGGACCATTTGTCGCTGTAAAACTACCTTCATAGCTTAAAAATTGAACTGCTTTTCCTTCTGGGTTAACCAATGCAAGTCCGTCAGGAGAACCATTTTGTAAACCAGGGATGGCTACATAAACTGTTCCGTATCCATTACTTTGATTTGGAATGCTTCCTGATAGTGCACCAATAGGTGTATAACTCGCGCCATTAGATCCGTTATAAGGTACAATCGTCCAATTTGTCAAGTCAGTTCCCGCATAACCAGCGATTTCTACACCTTCATTCTCATCTGTTCCAGCATTATCATAGTGAATCTCATTAATGAAAACCAAATCACCAAAGTTTTGTCCTGTATTCACTGAGCCAAAAGTATTTGTTGCTGCCTCCCATGTAAAGTCGGTATATTTTGTTCCTTTCCCAATTAGTTGTAAAGAGGTTCCAATAGTTGCCGTACTCGTTTCAGAAACGCCAATATCTGTACTCGTCATTCCGCTTGCAGGACCATTTGTCGCTGTAAAACTCCCTTCGTAACTTAAAAATTGTATAACATTATCGTTGTTATCTACTAACGCAACTCCGTCTGGAGCTCCATTTTGTAAACCAGCGATCGCTACCGATACTGTTCCATAACCATTTGCTTGATCTGGAATTATTCCTGACAAAAGTCCAATAGGAGTGTAGCTAGCACCACCGCTACCATTGTAAGGAATAATTTTCCAATTTGTAATATCAGTTCCTGCAGGTCCCGCAATTTCGATACCTTCGTCAAGATCTGTACCTGCATTGTCATAATGGATTTCGTTTATAAAAACAGTGATAGATGTAGTCGTAGCAATTCCTTTTAAAGTACTTACTTCGATAGCAGCGCTAGGCTCTGAACTTTCATCTGCTTCATTGATTGCTCTAACAGTAAAATTGTAAGCTGTGTTTTCTTTTAAATTTGATAAAGTGACACTGTTAGTAGTAACTGTTTCTAATTCTTCGTCATTATTGTAAATAGTGTATGCAGTTCCATTAGACAGATCCCACGATAAAGTGACCGAAGTAGCAGTAATGTTTGAAGCTACTAAATTTGTAGGAGCTACTAATTTAATAGCTACTTTAGTAAAATATTGACCTGCATTTACTGCGTTATAAGTGCTAGTAGTGGCTGCTTGCCAAGTGAAATCAGTATAGTTGTTACCAGTACCTATAAGTTGCAAAGACAATCCAGCCGCATCTAGTCCATTTTGTATAACTCCTATGTCTGTGCTTGTCATTCCGATTGCCGGACCATTTGTTGCAGTAAAACTTCCTTCATAGCTTAAAAACTGAACGACTTCACCAAGATTATTAACCAGTGCTAATCCATCAGGTGCACCATTTTGAAGTCCGCTGATAGCAACAAAAACGGTTCCGAAACCATTTGACTGTTCAGGAATTGCTCCAGAAAGTACTCCTGCTGGAGTATAACTTGCTCCGCCGTTTCCGTTGTATGGAATAACAGACCAATTGCTTAAATCAGTACCTGCCGTTCCAGCAATTTCAACACCTTCTCCTAGGTCAGTCCCTGCATTGTCATAATGAATTTCGTTAATAAATACTGTAGCAACAGGGTTTGTTGTTGCAGCGGCAGCAGTTGTAAAAGTAACGGTATTACTAACAAGAGAATTGTTTCCCGCAGCATCAAATGCTTTGATAGTAAGAGTGTAAGTAGTACTTGCTGTTAAGCCTGAAAGAGTGTAACTATTATTTTGTGATGAAGCTAAAAAGGTAGTTCCATTAAAAATACGGTATCCTAGAACAGCTACATTATCAGTACTAGAAGTCCAGCTAAGCGACGCTGTTTCTTGCGTTATCTTAGTAGCAATAAGATTAGTAGGCGCCGTTGGTGCTTGAGTATCTACAGTGGCATTTCCAGTGAAACGGTTTTCGGCTTGTGGACCACCCCAAATTGTTGTTGCAAAAGCGGGATTATCTATAAAAGGGTTTCGATTACCTTGAACGCCCTCTAAAATGGTATTTCGATTCAATTCAAATTGAGAGACAGGATCTTCAATATTCCATAGTAATAAAATATCTGTGATATCGTTGCTAAATGTGCGTGCTCCTACAGTAACATTTGCGGGTAAACATTGCTCGCCATAGCGCAAGTACATATACATCAGCATTCGAGCGACATCACCTTTCCATTCATCACCAGGGTAGAAAAAAGTGTTATTGATAAGACTAGCATTCCCTGATCCAGCTCCATACGGGTAATTGCTTCTTGTTGCGTTAAAAGCGATATCAGAAGCTCTTAAATGATGTGCATCACTTCCAGGCCCCGAAGTTCCTAAATTAGGCACTCCTAAAGATTTAGCATAAACGTGTTCGCGATTCCATTGACCCGCATTCCCACCATTGGCATCCTTAGAGCGAGTTCGATCATTGCTTGTATCATTATCACTATCATTGTAGCCGTAAACGAGTAATACATTATTAGGATTTGCAGGGTCTAAGTCGGTTAATTTAAGTGCGTCCCATACTCCAGGTGTATAGCTTAGTGAGGTTGTATTGGCACTAATTAATTGAGATAGTGTCGCCTTTAAGGTATTCCCGGTTTGGTTGAGATTTGTTCCATCATAATAGGAAGGAATTTGTGCAAACGACACTCCATAAAATAATAGAAGCAGCCCGAGTATTTGTAATTTGTTTTGAATGTAAAGTTGTTTCATATGAATTTTGGTTATTTTGACGTAAAAATAAAGATAATGTTAACAATAATCAGCTGTATATATTAATAAATTGTTAACTTGGATATGTGAGCCAAATGTTGAGTCGATCCTTGCTATTTTGTTGTTATGTGTTGATTAATAATAGAATATAATGTTTATTAATTGTAAAAATTGTAGTTTTAAGAATCAAATTGACACATATCACATAAATTTTTGATCACAACAAGAGAAAATTATTTATTACATTGTTCTACAGCTCAAAGCAAGTACTTTTAAAAAAGTATAAATAGCAAATTTTAAGTGGTGATAAAGTCTTGATAATTCGGTTTTACAATTTTAAAGTCTCAAACAATTATTATTTATGTTATTAACAGCAGCTATTCTATTTTTTAGTAGGTTTACATCATTATAAGTTGGCTTTTTCAACAATATAACCCCACAATCAGAATGAAGAAATATCCAAAACCTACCAACGAACTCGAACGCATTAAAGCGTTAAAAAAATATGCTATCATGGACTCTTTGCCAGAAAAAGAGTATGATGCTATAACAAAATTAGCTTCTTTTATATGTGGCACGCCTATATCATTAGTGAGTTTGCTAGATGAAGAGCGACAATGGTTTAAATCCACTGTAGGGATAGATGCTACTGAAACGCCTAGAGAAATCTCATTTTGTCAGCATGCTATTATGGGTGACGATGTTTATGAGATAACTAATACACTAGAAGATGCAAAATTTGTAGACAATCCGCTAGTAACTGGCGATCCCAACATTAGATTTTATGCAGGTGCGCCTATAAAAGATGAGAATGGTTTTAATCTAGGGACACTTTGTGTTATTGATACTGTACCACGTGAATTAAGTAAGCAACAAAAGGAGTCGTTGCAATTACTGAGCAATCAAGTGGTGAGTCTTCTTAAATTGCGAAACAAGAACTCGGTGTTAGAAACTGCTCAAAAAGAATTTCTCAATTTTGTTGCACTCTCTAAAGATCTTGTTTGTATTGCTAACATCGACGGTAACTTCTATAAAGTAAACCCTGCATTTACAGCGGTTTTAGGTTATGACGTAAGCGAACTTGAAGGAGAGTCTTTTTTTAAATTCTTGCATCCTGATGACCATGAAAAAACAATTCTAGAGGTCGAAAAATTGTCTAATGGGCAAGAATCTATTAGCTTCGAAAATAGATTTTATTGTAAAAATGGCGATCTTGTTTTTTTAAGTTGGAACTCCTCACCTGATCCGGTAACAGGAAATTTGTATTGTATTGCGAGAGACATGACGGCTGATAAAAAGCAGCAAGAAAAACTGTTCAACTTAACAACAGATTTAACTGCAATATTAAATTCGGCTGAATTTTCAATTATTGCCACAGATATTGATGGTACAATAAAACAATTCAATAAAGGGGCAGAAAAACTTCTAGGGTATGAAGCAAGTGAGGTCATTGGTTTACAGTATCCATATAAATTTCATGTAGATTCAGAAGTTAAATCAAATGCTGACACACTTTCAAAAGAGTACGATCTATCGATTGAAAATCCTTTTGAAACATTCGTATATAAAGCAAAAACGTTAAAGGCTGCTAATTCTCAAGAATGGAACTATGTAAATAGTAATGGCAAAGTATTCCCCGTTCAGTTGTCCATGACCGCTATTCACAGTGAGACTGGAGAGACAATTGGGTACTTAGGTATAGCTAAAGACATCACTAAAGAGAAAGAAGCAGAAGATAATTTGATTAGAAATAAATTACTTCTTGACGAATCCCAACGCATTGCAAAAATTGGTAGCTGGAAATATGATGTAAGATCAAAAGAGTTAATTTGGTCTAAAGGGCATTATTTAATCTTTGAACTCGAGGACCTTCCTGCTTCAGAATTGAATGCAGCCTATCGCAATAGAATTCATCCTGAGGACTTGGTTATGCTTGATCAGCTAGAAGATAATTTTGCAAAAAGCAATGAGGATTTCAAAATCAATTACCGCATTTTGCTTCCAGACGGACGTATGAAATATATTCTCGAAATAGGAAGTGCGTTTACTGATGGGGATCAAAATGTTATTGGTATGCAGGGAAATATTCAGGATGTGACTGATATTAAGATTGCAGAAGATAAAATTGCAGATAAAGCAAAGGAAATTAATGACATTAGAGCTGCTCTTGACGAGGCAGCAATTGTAAATATAAGTGATGAAGCAGGTGTTTTAACTTATGTCAACGATAAGTTTTGCAATATATCGCAATATTCCGAAACAGAATTATTAGGACAACGATTATATAGTAATGACTTAGGCACAGAAGCTAGCATATTAGTGAGGAAAATTTGGTTGTACATTATCAATGGTAAAACATGGAAAGGAGAACTACAGCAGTTAGCAAAAGATGGCTCGCTGTACTGGGTCGAAACGACTATAGTTCCCTTTATTGACAACACCGGAAAGCCATATCAATATGTTGCAATTAGCTTTGATATAACGGCAAAAAAAATGGCCGAAACAAAGCTAACTGACGCTTTAATTAATTTAGAAAAAAACAACAAAGAGCTAGATCAATTTGCCTATGTGGTTTCACATGATCTTAAAGCACCGTTGCGAGCAATCAATAATTTAGCCGAATGGATTGTCGAAGATATGCCCGAAATGCCAGATGATGTTCGAAAAAATTTAGGACTATTAAGAGGTAGGATTTTACGAATGGAAAACCTTATAAACGGAGTATTGGATTATTCGAGAATTGGTCGAACAAAAATCGAAAAGGAATCCATTGATTTGAACGAACTAGTAGGTCACATTGTCGAGTCCTTAGTTCCTCCTGAGAATTACAATGTCACTATTAGTGATTTGCCCATTATATTTAATGCTAAAATTCTCTTATATCAAGTTTTTAGTAATTTAATTAGTAATGCAGTTAAATATAACGATAAGGAGCTAGGATTAATTTCATGTACATACGAGCCTCTAGAAGAATTCCATCGATTTACAATTGCAGATAATGGTCCAGGAATCGAAGCTGAGTATCGGGACAAGGTGTTTGGTGTTTTTCAAACTATTGAAGCACGAGACAAAAAAGAAAGTACAGGAATAGGCTTGTCGATAGTAAAAAAAATAATTGATGAAGGTGGAGGAGCGATTCAAATTGAAACTAATGAAAATGGAGGAGCTAGTTTCATATTTACAGTACCTAAATAAATAGAAATGTTAGCATCACAAAAAAAACATTCACAAGAATACGAAGCTCTAAAAAAAGAGTACGAAGATTTCATTTATATTGTCTCACATGATCTAAAAAGTCCTATGAGAGCAATAAGTAATATTACTACTTGGATCGAAGAAGATTTAGAGGAAGAAAATACGGCTAGCATCCCAGAAAATTTTAAATTATTAAAGAATAGAGTAGGGCGTTTAGAGAACATGATGAACGCCTTACTGGAACTTTCTCGTGTAAATAAATTAGAAGAGGAGTTTACTACAGTTAATTTAAAGGAATTTATTGATGAGGTGGCAAATGTAGCAGTAGGGAAATCAACTGCAAATGTGGTTATAAACTATGAATTATCTCAATATACAATTGCAATAGCGGTAAATAAAATTCAGAAAGTACTAACTGAACTGATAGAAAACGCAATAAGGTTCAATACTAATGAAAAAAAGGATATTTTTGTTACGATACAAGAAACCGAACTTAATTATGAAATAACCGTAGCAGACAACGGTCCTGGAATTTTAAAGGAAATCGAAAATAAAATCTTCAATATTTTTTATACGGCTAGTTCAAAAGATCATTTTGAAACTACTGGCGCAGGACTGACAATTAGTAAAAAGATAATGCAAACAATTAACGGAGATCTCGTTTTCGATTCAAATGAGATGACTACTTTTAAAATGATTTGGCCTAAAATAAACCTATAAATACACAATAGAATGAACGACAAATTAGTAAACATATTATTAGTTGAAGACGACGAAGTAGATGTAATGAATGTCAAAAGAGCTTTTACCAAAAACAATATTAAAAATCCTCTTTTTATAGCAGGCAATGGAGTTGAAGCGCTAGAAATGCTTGAGGATAAAATTATTCCACTTCCTAAAATTATTATTTTAGATATTAACATGCCTAAAATGAATGGGATTGAATTTTTGAAAGAATTAAGAGCAAATGAGCGTCTTAAAAACATCTCTGTATTTGTAATGACGACTTCAAATGAAGACAGTGATAAGATAAATGCTTACAATTTAAATATTGCAGGATACATCTTAAAACCATTATCGTTTGAGAAGTTTATAGCTTCTGTTGCTACGTTAAATAATTTTTGGCAGCTGTGTGAAATGTAGCTGTTCCAACTAATGCGATACTATTATGAAAAGTTTTAATATATTACTTGTTGATAATCGTCAAAGAGATGCTAATGTATTTCTAAACTTTTTCATCGAAAAAAATCCCCATATAGCTTTTAAAACTGTTGAAAATGCTGTGCTAGCTTGGCCTGCGTTACTTCTTGATGAAGCTACAGTTGCAATTCCGAAAATATTATTTTTAAATTGTGTCAATGGATGTAAAGAGGCATTAAATTTGATTAATAATATTAGAACTAATTCGCGATTAAAATCGACTTTAATATTCGTATTAGTAGAAACGGTCGATGATGATTTTAAAAAGGAGCTATTAAATTTAAATATTGCTGCCTACATTAATTTGCCAAATGACGAGGAAGAAACGCGCAACGTATATGGCACCCTCGAAAAGTACTTAAGTACTATAGAATTTTCACAAGCAATAAATACTCTATGAATAACCCGTTAAAAGTTTTAATAATTGATGATGACAAAGTTGATGCTATAACTATTGTTAGGTCGATAAAAAAATCGGATATTATAGCTGATATGGACAGTGCCTACTCTGCAAAGGAAGGCTTCGAAAAATTAGCATTGCAATCTTATGATCTAATTTTTCTAGATTATATGATGCCGGATTTAGATGGAATTTCGATTCTGAATAAACTGCGTGAAAATGGTGTAGAAACGCCTGTGATTTTTATTACTTCTCAGGGAGACGAAAAGATTGCAAGTCAGGCTATACTTGCTGGCGCTTCTGATTATATGTTAAAAACGTTACTCAGCTCTGATGCAATCGCACACAGTATTAGAACTGCGTTAAAACTTCATGAAAACCAAGTTTTGCGCAAGCAAGCCGAACTAGAATTGAAGTTGAATTCGAGTCGGCTTTCAGAAGCCCAAAAACTAGCAAAAATAGGAAGTTGGGAAATTAATTTAATTAACGGTGATGTTTATTTCTCTGAAGAATTATTTAATATTTTAGAAATTGATAAGTCAGTAAAGCCTTCAATTGAGTTATTTAAATCTTGCTTAGTGAGTGAGAATGACAGTGTTTTATTTGATAAAAAACTTGGTGCGGTTCAACATAATGCACAGAGAGAATGGTTTAGTCACACTATTTTAGGCAAACAAGGGACTACAAAGTACATCAATGAATACATTAAATGCTTAACAGATGAAAATGACCGTCCATTAAAGGTTTTAGGGACGGTTCAAGATGTGAGTATTCAAAAAGAGATTGAACAAGAATTAATTGATGCTAAAAATTTAGCAGAAGAATCAGTAAAGTTAAAAGAACGTTTTTTGACTAATATGAGTCACGAAATTAGAACTCCCATGAATGGAGTAGTGGGTTTCGCCAAAATTTTAGAAGAAACTCCTTTAGATGAAAATCAATTGCAAAGTGTTCTTGCAATACGCACGGCTGGCGAAAATTTGATGACCATTATCAATGATATTTTAGATCTCTCTAAAATTGAAGCAGATAAAATGGTTTTTGAGGCGATTCCTTTCTCTATTTCTAAAACAGTGAACTCTGTAGTAGAGTTAATTGGTGCAAGTGCAAAAGGAAAGAACGTAATTATACGTAGTGAGATTCCAACAAACTTGAGTGATTATTTGATTGGAGATCCTACTCGTTTGTCGCAAATTTTGATCAACTTAACAGGAAACGCTTTAAAATTCACTAATAAAGGTAATGTCACAGTTACATTAGAAGAAGAGGCGCTATCTGGAGATGCCATTCAAATTCGTTTTTCGATTAGTGACACAGGTATTGGAATACCAGAAGATAAATTAGATTCTATTTTTGAGAGTTTTAATCAAGCTTCTAATGAGACGACAAGAAAATATGGTGGAACCGGACTGGGATTAACCATTACTAAAAAATTGGTCGAATTGCAGGGAGGTGAGATAAGTGTAGTGAGTGAAATAGATAAAGGAAGTGTATTTACATTTACGCTACCTTTTAATAAAGATAGTACTAGTGTAATTGATTATAGGAATATAAGCAATAGGCAGTTAGATCCTAGTTTCTTGATAGATTCAAAGATTCTTTTAGTTGAGGATAATGAACTAAATCAACTATTGACAGTGAAACTTTTTAAAAAGTGGAACAAAGAAATTGACGTTGCTGAAAACGGCTTGATTGCTATTGAAAAAGTACTGAACAATCACTACGATATTATATTAATGGACATTCAAATGCCTGAAATGGATGGAAATGAAGTCACAAAATATATTAGAGAAAAATTACCGAACGATAAGTCTCAGGTTCCGATAATTGCGATGACTGCTCACGCAACTTCAGATGAAGAAAAAAACTGCTTAAGAAATGGAATGAACGATTACTTATCAAAACCATTTGATTTTAATGTACTACTAGAAAAATTGTATGACAATTTAAAAATAGATAAGCAGCTTATAGCAGATCAGTCAGTTCCAAAGAATGATTTGAATGCGAAAAGCTTGGTTAATTTCGAATATTTAATAGATTTTAGTGATAACGATGTCGAATTTATACAAGAAGTAATTGAGTTGTTTCTAGAAAGTGCTCCACAATCGATTGAAGATATAACAACATATGCGGCTCAAAAAGATGATGATAACTTAAAGAAAGAAGTGCATAAGTTCAAGTCTTCGATAGGCATATTAAAAATACAAGAGGCAATTGATTACATCGCTATTATCGAAAATGAATTATTAAAAAATCCTCAAGGCAGCGCACGTTATGAGGCTGTCCCAAAATTAAAAGCTGTTTGTGATGAAGTAATAACAGAATTGCGGACTAGAACAGTATACATTTAAACGTATCAAATTTAGAAAACAAAATACCTTAAACTGCTTGTAACGATCAAAAGTTACAAGTAGTTTTTTTTTGTCTTTTTAATGAGAATTCATGCCCTTTTCAATGATTTATATTTTTTGTTTGAACATGCTTTAAAAAGATTTACATTTGCAAACTTGAAAGCAACAGCGATCTGCATTATTTTTATCGAAGTTATATTAGCATAAAGAGCTTGCTAATTATCTCAAATCCAACAGTTTTAATTTTGTCAAAGTTGGCAGGCAAGCATTGTCTGTAGACATATTATTATATAAATAGCTTAAAAAAAAGAATGAAACAGTACTTCAATTTATTCGACTTTACCCAAAAAGTCAATTACAAAACAGAGATTTTAGCTGGTTTAACCGTGGCAATGACCATGATTCCAGAATCGCTTTCTTTTGCCATATTAGCAGGTTTTCCGCCATTAGTGGGATTGTATGCTGCTTTTATCATGGGATTAGTTACGGCAGTTTTTGGTGGAAGACCGGGTATGGTTTCTGGAGGTGCAGGGGCTACAGTTATTGTACTAATTGCCTTGATGCAATCAAGCGGTTTAGAATATGTTTTTGCCGCAGTAGCTTTAGCGGGAGTATTACAAATTCTCGTAGGAATATTTAAACTTGGTAAATTCATACGCTTGGTACCACAACCAGTAATGTTCGGATTTGTAAATGGATTAGCAATAATCATCTTTATGTCTCAATTGGAGCAATTCAAGACGATGGTAAATGGTGAAAGTGTTTGGTTGTCAGGAGAACCACTATACATTATGCTAGGATTAGTTTTATTAACCATTGGCATTGTTCTATTTTTCCCTAAAATAACTAAGGCCGTGCCTGCTTCACTAGTAGCGATTATTGTCGTTTTTGGTTTGGTATTAGGATTTGGAATTAATACAAAAACAGTTGCAGATATTGCTTCAGTAAGTGGTGGTTTTCCTCCTTTTCACGTTCCTGAGATTGCTTTTACATTCGAAACTTTAAAATTAATATTCCCATATTCATTAATAATGGCTTCTGTAGGATTAACAGAAGGATTACTAACATTGAATTTAGTAGATGAAATGACTGGCACAAAAGGTAGTGGTAACAGAGAATGTATCGCTCAAGGTGGAGCAAATATCTTAAATGGTTTCTTTTTTGGAATGGGTGGTTGTCCTATGATTGCTCAAACTTTAGTGAATTTATCTGCGGGTTCAAGAGCAAGATTATCTGGCATAATTGCAGCTTTCACAATTTTGATAATCATTTTATTTGGTGCTCCAGTGATAGAAAAATTGCCTATTGCAGCACTTGTGGGAGTTATGGTAATGGTTGCTATTGGTACTTTTGAGTGGATTAGTTTGCGCATAATAAACAAGATGCCTAAACATGATATTTTTGTAGGTGTGTTAGTTGCTGTGATTACTATCATGCTTCATAACTTAGCGCTGGCAGTGCTAATAGGAGTAATTATTTCAGCTTTAGTATTTGCTTGGGAAAGTGCCAAAAGAATTAGAGCTAAAAAATATGTAGATGAAAATGGGGTGAAGCATTATGAAATATATGGCCCTTTGTTCTTTGCTTCTACAACAGCATTCAGTGAAAAGTTTGATGTATTTGAAGATCCCAATGAAGTGATAATTGATTTTAGAGAAAGTAAAATTGCTGATATGAGTGCAATCGATGCTTTAAATAAAATTACAGAACGATATGCAAAGCTAGGTAAAAAAGTGCATTTGCGTCATTTAAGTAAAGATTGTCGTATTTTACTCGACAACGCAGACGATGTTATTGATATCAATATTATGGAAGATCCAACTTATAAAGTAGCGATTGACTAAATATAAAAAAAGGACTTGAAATAATCAAGTCCTTTTTTTATGCGTATGTATGTGCTTTTATTTTTTTGGATCATCACTGATGTTTACTTCGGTTACAGTTCCGTATTTTGAAACGATGTCTCTTATTTCAGATGCTCTACCTACAATAGTAAATTGTAAATTATCTTTCGGGAAATAAGTAGCAATTATTTTGTTTGCTTTAGCCAAATCAATACTGTCTACATTTTTTTCGAAATCATCAATAAAACTACGATCTAATTTGTACCAAAACATTTGCGATAATAAGCTCGCTAGCTGACCTGAAGTCTCATATTCTGGAGGGAACTGCCCCTTAACATAATTTTTTGCTGAAGTCAAATTTTGTTGATTAATACCTTTTTCATGTAAGGTGTTTAATACCTCTACAGCTTTGTCAAGTGCTGCCTCTGTAGTTTTTATATTTGTGAAGGTACTAATTGTAAAAGATCCACCATTTTTATAGCTGTTAAATGAGCTTCGGGCACCATAAGTTAAACCCGTGTTTACTCGCAATTCATCATTAAGCATAGACGTGAAACGGCCACCAAACAATGTGTTTACCACATCAATTGGTACAAAATCACGGTTGTTACGGCTAATTCCTGTGCTCCCAATGTAAAAGGTAGTCTCGTTAGCATCGTCTTTATTAATCAATAATACTTTTGCTGACGTTGGCTTTTCAATTTTGGCATTAGCCAAATCTTCCTTTTCATTTGTGCTTTTTTTCCAATTAGAGAATAGTGTTGTAATGCTTTTTTTCATGTCGGCTATAGCAAAATCCCCAACAATAGTTATTGCAGAATTTGTAGCGGTATAATTAGCTTCATAAAATTTTTTAACATCGGTTACTGTCAGTTTTTCTACTGTGGTTTTTATACCACTATTGATATTGCCATACACATGGTTGCCATAAAGTTGCTGGTCAAAATACGACCCAATAATATTTTTCGGACTCTCTTTTTGTTGTTCTAATCGAACAAGCAATCGGCTTTTTTCTTTGGTAAATTCTTCTTGGTTAAAGGTAGGGTTTAGTAAAATTTCTTTAAAAATTGCAAGTACCTTCTTTTGATCTTTGGCTGCAAAATCAGCTGTTACTCTTGCGAACTCCTTATATGCAGCAGTATTGATGGTAGCACCTATAAAGTCAAGTTCGTCATCAATTACGCTTCTTTTATAATTTACGGTACCATGTTTGAGAGCTGTGGCAGTTAGTGACGCTAAACCAGACTGAGCGCCATCATAAATGGCTCCTGCAGGTACTATTGCAACTATCGAAATCAATGGCACATCGTGTTGTTCCATTAGATTAACTGTTAGTCCATTATTCAATTTAAAGGTGCTATACTTTGGTAAGCTATATCCTTGAGCGAAAGCATTGCTAACCGTTATTAAGAATAGTAAAACGATTACTAGAGGGTTTATTTTAGTTTTCATAATTAATTTTCTACATTAGTTTTTAAAACACCTACTGTTCGATTACTTTTAGTAAAGTATTTTTTAGCTACATTTTGAATCTCTTGCGCAGTTATTTTATTATAAGCCGCTGGAGCATCAAACATTTTTTTGTAGTCACCAAAAAATACTTCATAAGTCCCTATATTTTTTGATTTTCCATTTATGGTTTCTACCTGCTCGTAGAACTCCATCAATTTTTGATTTTTGATCTTTTGTAGCTCTCTCTCTGTAACCCCTTCTTTCTTAATTTTTTCTATTTCGGTATAAATTGCTTCCTCTAGTTCCTTTTCATTCACATCTTTATTGGCAGCAGCATAAATGTTAAATAGTGTAGGGTCAAAGCTTTCGCCGTAATCTGTGAAAACCTCTGTTGCCAACTGTTGTTTGTCAATTAGCGAATTGTATAGCCTAGATGAGTTACCACTAGAAAGAATGGCACTTAAAATATTTAATGCATAGTAATCCTCGTGTTTAGATTCTGGAACATGATAGCCAATGATCATGTATGGATTTGCAACATCTTTTTGTACCGTTATTCTACGTTCCCCTGTTTGTTGTGGCTCAACGATGTGAACTACTGGAGGAGTGGGCTGTGCAGCTATAGGTTCTAGATATTTTACTGCTAATTTTTTTATTTCGTCATATTTTACAGCTCCAGAAATAACGACAACACAGTTATTAGGAGCGTAGTAGGTTTTAAAGTAGTGCTCTAAATCTTGCTGTGTCCAGTTTTTCATGTCGTCTTCATAACCTATTACAGGCCAGTGATAAGGATGCTCTTGAAATGCAGTTGCTTGCATAGATTGAGATAAATTACGCCAAGGAGAATTTTCAAGTCCAGTGCTTCTTTCACTTAATACTACGCCTCTCTCGCTTTCAACTACTTTAGGGTCGATGCTTAAATTGGCAATTCGGTCACTTTCTAAATCAAAAATAATTTCTGTCGCCGAAGCAGGAAACCAATCTGTGTAGACAGTAACATTTTCTGTTGTATAAGCATTGTTTGATCCGCCATTAAATTCCATTGTTTGGTCAAATAGCTTAGGACCATATTTTTTGGCTCCATTAAACATCATGTGTTCAAAAAAATGAGATAATCCCGTAATGCCTTGATGCTCATTTCGACTACCTACTTTATAAAATAAGTACATGTTAGCATTAGGTATCGAGAAATCCTCAACAATTAGAAATTTCATTCCATTTTTTAAGGTAAACGTTTTGACGTCATCAGCCTTAATTTGGGCGTTTGTTGAAAAGCCCAAAAGAATTAATAGCGGTAGCATTATCTTCTTCATAGTTGCATGTATTGTAATGATGTTAAGTGGGTGTTTTTTATGGGGAATTCTTTTATTACTATACTTATAATGGCAAGTAAATATTAAAAACGGTTCCCTTATTTACTTCAGATGTTACTGCAATACTACCATTATGATTGTCTACAATTTTCTTAACGATAGCCAGTCCAATTCCCGTTCCGTTGTACTTGTCTTTACTTCCAAGTCGTTGGAATAACTCAAAAATTTTCTTGCTGTACTGTTGTTCAAATCCTATTCCATTGTCTTCATACCTGATATGGCAATATTTACGATCTGGTAAAAGTGCGGGTTCAACAATGTCTTTACTATCAATACTATTGCAGTCGATAGAAATCATAGCTGTAGCATCGGTTCTGGCAAATTTTATCGAGTTGCTAATTAAGTTGTGTAACAGTTGTCTAAATTGAAACGGGATAATATTAAGTTCGCAAGAATTTACAAGGGTGATTATGCCGCCACTTTGATCTAACTCTTCATATAAATCACCAATGATTTCATTAATGATGTGCTTAAGATCAATTACTTCAAATTTTTGATCGTTGTTATTAGTTCTAGAGTAGGCTAATAAATCTTGTATTAATGTCTGCATTCTATTAGCCGAACTCTGTATTTTGAAAAAATAATCTTTTCCAAAATCAGAAAGGTTTTCATTTTCTTTTTCGATAATTCGCGAAGCAAAGGTTTGTATTTTTCTTAGTGGTTCCTGCAAATCATGACTAGAGATGTATGCAAAGGATTGTAACTCCTTATTCATTTTTTCAAGATCTATATTTTTCTGCTCTAATTCATTTGTGCGTTCAAGTACTAAGTTTTCTAGCTTATTAGTGAATATTTTTTGGTCTTGTATATCTGTACTTGTACCCACCCACATTTGTACATTACCTTCTTCGTCTTTTTGAGGAACGGCTCTACTTAATTGCCAACGATAACTACCATCATGTTTTCTAAAACGATGTTCGATTAAAAAATCAGACCCGTTTTCAATGGATTCTTTCCATAAGTTGCTGTTTTTTTCACGATCTTCAGGGTGGACGATATTTATCCAGCCTTCTCCATCTACTATTTCTGTTAAACTTAGCCCTGTGAAATCAAAAACCGACTTACTATAATAATAAATATTTCCTTCAGGATCAGCTGTCCATACCATTTGTGGCATAGAATCGGCTAATAATTTGAATTTTTGTTCGCGCTCTTGCAATTGTTGACGCACGTGGCGCTCTCCAGAAATATCTCTAACAGTACCCACCATTTCGTCAGGATTACCGTCTTCATCAAAAAATACTTTTCCCTTAACCTCAGCCCATCTATATGTTCCGTCATTAAGTATAATACGTGCTGCGTAAAATAATATTCCCGTTGTAAAAGATTCTTCAAAAGCTTGTTGTCTAATGAGTAAATCGTCCGGGTGAAAATTTTGCAATAATGTGGCGTGGTCTAAATTGGGATTAAATTGAAAGCCCAAGATTTCGATACAACGGTCAGAACAAATGGCAACATTGGTCTTAACGTTATATTCCCAGATGCCTAATTCGCTAGCCTCAATAACGATACTTAATTTTTGCTCGTTTTCCTCGATTTTATGTCTAGCCAAAACTTGTTGGGTAACATCGACACCTATTGCCATTATACCATTTGGATTACCATCATCGTCATAAAGCGGTTCATATGAAAAATCAATGTATATTGTTTCCAGCGTATCATGACGCAATAATTGTAAAGGTAATTCTTTTGCCGAAAAAGGAATTCGGCTGTTATAAACACCATCAAGCATTTCTTTAATTCCCTGTGAAATGAGTTCAGGCATTGCCGATAGTATTGGTTTGTTCATCACTTCGAGCTCTGTTCTGCCCCAAAGTTCTAAAGTTTTACTATTTAGAATTTCTACTATATAGTTCGGTCCTCTTAATACTGCAATTGCTATGGGCGCTTGCACAATCATTTGCCTTAAATTACGCTCGCTCGTGCGCAGTTTTTCATCTTTCTCTTTTCGCTCAGTTATATTAGGACTTACCGTGGCAATACCAATAGTTTCTTGTGTAAATTGATCTTTAATTTTTATTCCATTCCATTGTACCCAAAAAGGAGTACCAGTGGCTTCATTCCAAAACTGTATTTCGTCATATTCATTAGTAGTATTTAAAGAGTCAGGAAAATTATTTGCTGCATTCTCTCTCTCTGATGGTAAGATGCAATCCATAATGGTTTTACCTTCATAACTATTCCAGCCTAGCATTTTTAACCCTGCAGGATTGATAAATTGAATAGATGAATCTAAAGCAGTTAAGCCAATATATTCATTGCTAGCTTCTATAATTGCAATAAGTTTTTGCTTTTCTTTTTCGGCAAGATACTTTTTTGTAATGTCTTGTAAAGTTCCGTTAAAACGAATAGCTACTTTTTCTTCATTAAACCATACTCTTCCTCTTACCCTTACTACACGTTGCTGTTTTGTTATCTTATTTTGAATGGTATAATCAACATTGAATTTCCCACCTAGATCGTATTGCAGTGCATTTTCAATAGCCTCTATCACTCTAGATTTATCAGTGTCAAGAATGGCGGCAATAGCATCATCGATATCGATTTCTGAGTCGTATGGTAGGCCAAACCAATCTTTCATTCTATTGTTTGCCGTAAACTTATTGGTAATTGGATTTAGATCAAATGTTCCTAATTCTGTTGCTTCAATAGCAAAGTTCAGCTGGTCACTACTCTCTTTTAGTTTTGCTTGGGCCAAAATCTTTTCGGTAGTCTCTACTACGTTTATCAAAATTCCGCCTACAGTCCCGTCGTCCATTCTAATGGGACTATGAGAAAAATCAAAATAGCAATCTTCTAAAAATCCATTACGATTTATAGGAAACATCATGTTGTAAAAGTTAACACTTTCTCCACGCATTACATTGTCAAACATGGGCTCTAAGATGTGCCAAATTTCATTAAAAGTATTGGCAGTACTTTCTCCTAGAGCTGCGGGGTGCTTTAATTTTCCTAAAATAGGACGGTAAGCATCGTTGTAAAGCTGGATATACTCCTTACCCCAAGCAATGTATGTTCCAAATGGATTTTCTAACATTGTGCCCACTAAAACTTGTAAATTTTTAGGCCATGTTTCTGGGCTACCTAAAATGGTGTTTTTCCAATTCTTTGCTCGAAATAATTCGCCCATTTCACCACCATAATTCAGAAAGCTGTGATTTGATTTAGTAGACATTTTTATAAGTGACGTTAAGCAATAATTAATAAACAGACGTTGGTGATAATAGACGATATATATTTCAAACTATTTTTGTTTTCGAAAATGCTAAATACAATACCTTTTAAAATAAAAAGGTCAATATATATTCAAATAAAGTCTCCCTCAAAAATATTAAATATAATTGGTTTTTTTAGCGTAATTTAAAAGTCTTTATGAGTAATGCAGTAGAGTGGAAATAAGTTGAAATATCGATGTAATTATTTTAAATTCAGTACCTTAGAATAAGGTGTAAAATAGTGGTTTTGGCCAGCTTTAAGAATTTAGATCTAATGGAACTGAGTTTTCATACTTTAAGTTATGAAGAAGCGCTTGTTTAAATAATTTTCGAAAATAGAAATAAAAAAGCTTCATTTACAGCAGAACTGTAAATGAAGCTTTAAAATGTAATAAGCTTGAAATTTTATAAATGAATCACTTCTCCGTATGCATCAGCAACAGCTTCCATTACTGCCTCACTCATTGTAGGGTGAGGGTGAATAGATTTTAAGATTTCATGCCCAGTAGTCTCTAGTTTACGAGCCACAACTGCCTCAGCAATCATATCAGTAACACCAGCACCAATCATGTGGCAACCTAACCATTCGCCGTATTTTGCATCAAAAATTACCTTTACAAAACCGTCAGGAGTTCCTGCAGCTTTAGCTTTTCCTGAAGCAGAGAAAGGAAATTTACCAATTTTTAATTCGTATCCTTTTTCTTTAGCTTGTTTCTCAGTTAAACCTACCGAAGCAATTTCAGGAGTTGCATATGTACAACCAGGTACGTTTCCGTAATCGATTGGCTCTACATGTAAACCTGCAATTTTTTCAACACAATTAATTCCTTCAGCAGAAGCAACGTGTGCCAAAGCTTGCCCTGGTGTAATATCTCCAATTGCGTAGTATCCTGGGATATTTGTCGCGTTGTAAGCATTCACCATAATTTTATCTCTATCTGTTGCAATACCCACTTCTTCAAGACCAATGTTCTCGATGTTTGTTTTGATTCCAACTGCTGATAGTAACATGTCAGCGTGTAATTCTACTTCACCTTTAGCAGTTTTTACAAACGCTTTTACACCCTCTCCAGAAGTATCAATTCTTTCAACCGATGAATTCGTCATGATTTTGATACCTGCTTTTTTCAAAGAACGCTCAAATTGTTTTGAGATATCTTCGTCTTCAACAGGAACAACATTTGGCATAAATTCTACAATAGTAACTTCTGTTCCCATTGAATTGTAGAAGTGAGCAAACTCTACTCCAATTGCTCCAGAACCAACGATGATCATTGACTTAGGTTGAGTAGGTAAAGTCATAGCTTGTCTATATCCTATTACTTTTACACCATCTTGTGGTAAGTTAGGCAATTCGCGAGAGCGAGCTCCTGTTGCGATGATAATATGGTCAGCGCTGTATTCTGTAACTTTTTTATCTTTATCAGTAACGTCAATTTTTTTGCCTGGTTTTAATTTTCCAAAACCATCAATAACGTCAATTTTATTTTTTTTCATCAAGAACTGAACTCCTTTACTCATTGCATCAGCAACACCACGGCTACGTTGTACAACAGCAGGGAAATCTTTATCAAATGATGAAACAGTCAATCCATAATCAGAAGCGTGCTTTAAATAGTCAAAAACCTGAGCCGACTTTAATAATGCTTTCGTAGGGATACAACCCCAGTTTAAACATACACCACCTAAGTTTTCTTTTTCAATTACGGCAACTTTAAACCCTAATTGTGATGCTCTAATGGCAGTAACGTATCCACCTGGACCACTTCCTAAAACAATGATATCGTATTTCATTTTTATAAGTTTCTAAATTAATTGATTTTGCGAATTTAAGGATTTATTCTCTTTTTAAAAAAAATTAGAGATTCAATTATCAAAACAATGAAGGATTTATCTTAAAAGTAATTATTATACTATTTTAAAGTGCTTCTTACAATTTGATTATTAGCTTTTTAAATCGAGATTGGCTTGTTAATTTGCGACTGAAAACTGCGAGTTATAAAGGTTTTTATAATATCCATTCTCAAGGTTGACTAATTCTTGATGCGTTCCTTGCTCAACGATTAAACCTTGATCCATAACTACAATTTTATCTGCACTTACTATGGTTGCTAATCGATGCGCAATCACAATTGATGTTCGCCCTTGCGTGATCGTTTCAGTAGCTCGTTGTATTAATTCCTCTGAGTATGTATCTATCGAAGACGTAGCTTCATCAAGAATCAAGATGCTTGGATTACTAACATATGCTCTCAAAAACGCAATTAATTGACGTTGTCCAGAAGATAGCATAACACCGCGTTCCTTAACATCAAAATCGTAATTATCTGGCAAACTCATAATAAAATCGTGTACTCCAATATCTTTGGCAGCAGCCAAAACTTGTTCTCTTGTAATCTCAGGGTTATTTAATGTAATGTTGCTATAAATAGTGTCTGCAAATAAGAAAACGTCTTGCAATACCACGGCAATTTGCTTGCGCAAGGATCCTAAAGTGTAGGCATCAATATTTTGACCGTCTATTAAAATAGTACCACTATTAATCTCATAAAATCGATTCAGTAAATTAATAATGGTCGACTTTCCAGCTCCTGTAGATCCTACAATGGCAACAGTTTGGCCTGCTTTAACATCTAAACTAATCCCTTTTATCACCTCTTCATCAGCAATATAGCTAAAGTGTACGTCTTTAAAAGAAATATCTCCATTAAAAATAGGAGCTTCAAGTATGCCTGTATCTTGAATTTGGTCTTGCGTATCAATAATTTCAAAAACACGATTGGCGGCAATCATTCCCAACTGCATTTCGTTGAATTTATCAGCAATTTGACGTAGCGGATTAAATAGCATTCCTATAAACATAGTGTAGGAAAATAGATCTCCAAAAGTGGTGAAATTATCTCCATTTAAAATACGAATTCCCCCGTAAAGTACTATAAATCCTAGCGTTAAGGACGAAATAATATCGGCAATAGGGAAAAAGATGGAGTTATATAATATCGTTTTTATCCATGCTTTTTTATGTTTGTCGTTAATTTCTTTGAATTTATCAGCCTCAATATCTTCTCTGTTAAAGAGTTGCACGATTTTCATTCCAGTAACACGCTCTTGAACAAAAGAGTTCATATTTGCAATTTGGTTTCGAACTTCTTCAAAGGCAACTTGCATCTTACGCTGAAATACTCTTGTAATTACGACTAGTATTGGCATAGCGATAATTACAATCCATGTTAATTTCCAGTTCATGTAAAACATAAAAATTAGCACCACAAACATCTTCATTAGGTCACTGATAATCATGAATAACCCTTGACTAAAAATACGGGCTATCGATTCAATATCTGACACGGATCTCGTTACCAGCTGTCCCACGGGAACAAGATCAAAGTACTTCATCCTAAAACTTAGAATGTGACTAAAGAGTTTTATTCGAATATCCTTGACAATATCTTGTCCAAGCCAGTTAGCCCAAAATACAAAGTAAAACTGTGAGAAAACCTCAAATAGTAACACAATCCCCATTAAAGTGATGTACAGCAACAGACCGTTTGCGTCCTCTGTTTGTATGTACCCATCTACCGTTTGCTTTAGTAAATACGGCCTCAAGGCTGCAAATATTGATAGCGATATGGCAAAAATAACCACACCATTAAAACGCCATTGGTACGGTTTAGTATATTGTAATATTCTTTTAAATAATCGTATGTCAAATGCTTTTGCTTTCATTTTTTATGCTGAATTTAAATCAGTATTTGGAGCTATTTCCTGCTTTTGTTTCAATATTTTTATTTTTTTTTCGATGAAAAAAAATAAAAATGATTTCCACGACAATCAGGGCTAGTTAGTGATATAATCGTAATTAATTTCGGTTAAAAATAAGCCATGAGCGGGCACCGAAAAACCTGCTTTGTCTCTACTTTTATTTAGAATGATTGTATTAAAATCATCTAAATCAATTTTGTGCAAACCTACATTTATCAATGTTCCCACGATAGATCGTACCATGTTTCTCAAAAACCGATTTGCTGAGATTGTAAATATTAATTGACTACCAACTTGCTGCCACTGCGCTTCGTAAATTGTGCAGTCAAAAGTATTGACATCAGTATTTACTTTTGAAAAGCATTGAAAATTGGTGTGCTTGAGTAAAATTTTTGCAGCTTCATTCATTAACACAACATCTAATTTTTGAAAAAAATACCAACTCTTATCTTGCAAAAAAGGATCTTTAATGGTGTTAATGTGATATTCATAGGTACGCTGCGTGGCATCAAAACGGCAATGAGCATCGTCAGCTACTACCATGATATCGTAAATAGCAATGTCTTTAGGTAGGTAAGAATTAAGCTTATGTGAAAGTTGTTGACCATCTATAAGTTTATCAAAATCAAAGTGTGCATACATCAGTCTTGCGTGAACCCCAGTATCTGTGCGTCCCGCTCCCATAATAGAAATGGTCGAATTAAGCAAAATAGACAAGGCAGTATTTAATGTTTCCTGCACTGAACTGGCATTGGGCTGTTGCTGCCAACCATGATAAAGCGTACCGTTATATGCTAGTTTTATAAAATATCTCAATGTAATGTAATCGCAAAGTTTTTAAAAAGCAAAGGTACAAAGTTTTTATGTTGAGAAAAGGTTAAATGTGTAAGTTATAATAGCAGTTAAAAACTTTAGTGATTTTGAATAAAGACTGTACCTTTGTTTCTAATACTCCAATTTTAGTTTCGTTAAATGAAAAATATATTACTTCTCTCTGATACGCACTGCCATATTGATGATACTATTTTAAAATATGTAAATCAAGCTGACGAAGTTTGGCATGCTGGAGATATTGGTAATTTAATAGTCACTGATACGATCCAAAAACTCAAACCATTACGTGCAGTTTATGGAAATATTGATGACGATAAGGCCAGAATGGAGTTTCCGTTGAATAACCGTTTTATGTGTGAAGGAGTAGACGTTTGGATTACGCATATTGGTGGTTACCCAGGGAAATATAACCCAGCTGTGAGAGCGGAGCTAGCTGCGAATCCGCCTAAATTATTTATATGCGGACATTCACATATTTTGAAGGTGATGTTTGATAAAAAGAATAATTTGCTCCATATGAACCCCGGGGCATGTGGTAAAAGTGGTTTTCATCAAGTGCGTACAATGCTGCGCTTTGTAATCGACGATGATAAGATTAAAGACTTGGAAATCGTCGAAATAGGTAAAAAATAAATTATGGGTTCTTGTGTAAAATGGGAATTTTTAGTTTGATCTTGGTTCCCTCTTTTTCGTTAGAGTTGATTTTAAATTTTCCCTTAATATTATTTATTCTGGCTCTAATTTGGTTCAGACCAAATCCATCTTGCGAATTGTAGATATCAGTGTCAAAACCGGTACCATTATCTTCAATATGAATAATAAGCATTGCCTCTTTTTCTTCAATATTAATTTGAGCTAGCGTTGCTTTACTGTGTTTTGTAATATTATTGAATAACTCAGTGATGATAAAGTATATTTTCATTTCAAAGTCTTCGTCATATCGTGTCTTGTCTTCAACTGAACTTGAGTACTTAAACTGAATAGTCGAATTTGAGTTTTTTTCGCACAAATCTTTCAAGGTAAAATACAGTCCGAATCGTGCCAATAAGGAAGGAATTAACTGATGAGACAAATCTCTAACTTTATCATGCGCTTCTTTTAGTATTTGTTTTGTTTTTATAATTTCCTCGGAAACACTTTTATTTTTAGCCTGGAAAACACTCAAATGCAGTCCTGCTGATGACAGCAATGCGCTAATATCATCGTGTAAAAAAGAGGCGATTTTTTTTCTTTCAATTTCTTGACCATTTATCGAAGCATTATAAATGTTCTCTTGAATTTTGGTTTGTATGTCCTTGAATTTATTTTTCTCTTTTAAGCGCATGTTCTGGTAAAAAAAGTACAGCATGATAATTATAAATAACAAGACAGAAATTATGATAATACTAATTAATTTATTTCTTGACTGTTTTTCAAGATGCAACTCTTCACTTGTTTGGTACTTTGACTCTATGGTGTCAATTTCTCTACGGTACTCATCAATTTCTAAATTGATACCTTCTACATTAACCTTCTTGGCTTTTTCTTCATTATTAATTTCGACAACCAATAAATTGTATTTTGCTAAATTCTCATAAGCTTTTTTATATTCTCCTATCTTAAGTAAAAAACGCGAGTACTCTTGGTAAGAAAAGGAGAGATCTGATTTTTCTTCTTCAGATTTACCAATAAGAATGGCACGTTCAAAGAATTTTTGGGCTTTAGTATTCTCGTTTTTGTAACTACAATACATACCGTTTAGCATATTCAAAGCTACAATTGTAGTTTGATCGCCATACTTTTGATGGTATTTGTTGATGTATTGTAAGTAGGGAAGGCCTTTACTGTAATTACCTATATCAAAATATGCCCAGGCAATGTTCAAATTCGTGAAAACTAATTGCTCATTGTCAGCGATTTTAGTGCTGTATGCTAGTGATTTTTTATAATACTCAATCCCTGTATTGTACTCCTTCTTATCAAAACAGTAGATATTTCCTAAATTATTATAAAGCCAGTTTTTAAGTTCGTCATCATTTGTTTTATCAGCATACAATAGTCCTTTCTTGTAGTAAAAATAGGCTTTGTCGACTTCTGCGATTCCATCAAAATTGGCTGCTATAATATTATAACACCTGGCGATTAATTGATTGTCATTTGTCTTTATAGCTTTGTCTAATGCTATTCTTGATTTGATTAATGATTTCTCATATTTTTCGTTGTGCATTAAAATAGTAGCTTCATTACTTAATTTTAATGCTTCTTTTTTTGCGATTTCGATATTTTGCGCAAAAACAGAACTACAGATAAATAGTATAAAAAATGGGGACCAGAATTTCACTTTCAGGATAGTCATATTTGATGTTTGTTGCAATGAGAAAGTTTGAGTAGCTACGCTTTTATTAATTTGTTTTTTATCGCATACTTTACAAGACTAATTGTGTTTTTAGCCTTTAATTTTTTCATGATGTTCTTACGATGAGTTTCGACTGTATTGTTACTAATAAATAAGAATTCACTAATTTCTTTACCGCTGTATTCTAATGCTATGAGCGTAATTACTTCTATTTCGCGCTCTGTTAATAGTTCAGATACTGTTGGGTTATATTTATTAACCTTAATATTGTCTCTTGTAGCAGTATTGAATATTTTTTCTCTTACAATATTGCAAAAATATTCTTCTCCTTTATTTACAAAATGAATCGCTTCTATGATATGTTCTGCTGCACACTGTTTAGTTAAGTAACCACTGGCACCTAGCTTCATCACTTCTTTAATTAATTTAAGTTCGTCATAGCTTGATAAAATAATCACCTTACATGGGAATCCTTTTTCCTTAAATTCTTTTAAAACCTCGATACCGTCTTTTTGAGGCATACTTATGTCTAGCACTAGGACATCAGTTTTATTTGCAATAATTTCTTCGAACAATGTGCTGCCGTTTAAGGAAAAGCCTACAAATTCAAAATCATCTACGGTATTTAATAATGTTCTCATGCCATCTATTAGTACCTGATGGTCGTCAGCAAGGTGTATGCGTATTTTTTCTGTCATTTTAAAAAAGGTGTAGCCAAATTTATATAAAATTATGTTAATACCTTAGTTAATGCTTATATTAATCTTACTATATTTAGATTTTGGCCACAAAAAAACCCGAACTTTAACATTCGGGTTTCCTTCGCACTAATAAACTAAGTTTATAGGTTTATCTCAATCTATCCACAGATTTTACAAGATCTTCGTCCTTTTTGATGGCTTTATTAGCTAACACTAACAATACGATAGTCAAAATAGGAAGAAACATCCCAATACCTTTCTCTGAAACAGTTGCTGTTTCTCCAGATAAGTTTAGTGAACGATATACAAATAATCCTAATAAAATTAAATTTAATATTATATTCAATCTGCCTAATACAAATTGATTTTGTCTCTTTTTATAAGAAATGATAGTGATAGCAGTCATAGCCGTGCTAAGTCCAAAAAGTACAATATAAACTTGATCTAGCATGAAATAAAAGTCTTGACCATTTTCTAATTTCCAAAGAGGAAAAACAAATGGCAATACCGCTGTTGCAACAAAAGCTAAAAGCAAATAAATCGTCTGTATTCTTTGTATCATTTTGTGTATTTGTTCTACAAAAATATATTTTCTTTTTTAAAAATACTATTGTATCATTAAATTTTATTCGTATTATTGCACCATAATGCCGTAAGCACTTCATACTGCGGTCGATTCAAAATAAAATAATTACTATCTCATCTCCAAAGTAGTATTTCCACATTAATTAAATCCATAGAACATTCATGTTTGATATTTCTGCATTAAAAGAAATGAAGCTTTCTGAGCTTCAACAAATAGCTAAAGCAGCTAAAACAATTAAATTTAATGGTGTAAAGAAAGATACCTTAATAGGATTGATACTAGAACAACAAAATTCAGCTGCAGATACTGTGTCAGAATCGAAAGTTGTAAAAGTGACTTCCGAAAGTAAACCAAAGCGTTCCCGCATCACTGCGACTGAAGATAATGAAGAAGTTGCTGTTGTCAATACTCCAAAACTCAAAGCTAAAATTATAATTAGCAAAAAAAGTAAAGATATTGACAATGCTGATGTAGATCAAAATAATACATCTTCAACGGATGTAGGGGTGGAGGATAATAAGGTTGAGGAAAGCGATACAGTTGAGGGAAAAAAGCCAGCTAAAATCGTGAAATTCAGTAAGTCGGCATATGAGAAAAAGATTGCTCTTAAAAAGAGTAAAGAAATTCCTGCTGACGGAAAAGTGATAGAGGAATTAGTAGTAGAGCAAGATGCAAAACCTGCCGCAGATAATGATCCAGTAGCTCCCGTAAAAAAGGTCAATCCTAATCAATTAAATAAACAAAATACAAATCCAAATTTCAAGAATAAGAAAAATAATTTTAGAGATTCTGATTTTGAATTTGACGGTATAATTGAAAGTGAAGGTGTTCTTGAAATGATGGCTGATGGCTATGGTTTTTTAAGATCTTCAGATTATAATTATTTAGCGTCTCCAGATGATATTTACTTATCAACTTCACAAATACGATTATTTGGTTTAAAAACGGGTGACACTGTTAAAGGTGTAGTACGTCCTCCTAAAGAGGGTGAGAAGTTTTTTCCACTTGTTCGTGTATTAAAAATTAACGGGCATGACCCACAAGTAGTGCGTGACCGTGTTTCTTTTGAACATTTGACGCCAGTGTTTCCATCGGAGAAATTTAATTTAGCAGAACGTCAAAGCACTATTTCTACTCGAATTATTGATTTGTTTTCACCAATAGGAAAAGGACAACGTGGAATGATCGTTGCGCAACCAAAGACAGGTAAAACGATGTTGCTAAAAGAAATAGCTAATGCAATTGCCGCAAACCATCCAGAAGTTTATTTATTAGTTTTACTAATTGATGAGCGTCCCGAAGAGGTCACAGACATGCAACGCAGTGTACGTGGGGAAGTAATTGCCTCGACTTTTGACAGAGAGCCACAAGAGCATGTGAAAATTGCTAATATTGTTCTTGAAAAAGCAAAACGATTAGTTGAATGTGGGCATGATGTTGTAATACTACTAGATTCAATTACACGTCTAGCGAGAGCATACAACACGGTACAACCGGCATCAGGGAAAGTCTTGAGTGGTGGTGTAGATGCAAATGCATTACAAAAACCGAAACGCTTTTTTGGAGCAGCTCGTAACGTAGAAAATGGTGGTTCTTTAAGTATCATTGCTACCGCATTAACTGAAACAGGTTCTAAGATGGACGAGGTGATCTTTGAAGAATTTAAAGGAACTGGTAATATGGAGCTTCAGTTGGATAGAAAAATTGCTAATAAAAGAATTTTCCCAGCGATTGATTTGACTTCTTCAAGTACAAGACGTGATGACTTGCTATTAGATGAAAATACTTTACAAAGAATGTGGATCATGAGAAAATACCTTGCCGATATGAATCCTGTTGAAGCAATGAGTTTTATAAATGATAAATTCAGACAGACTAGAAATAATGAAGAATTTTTAATTTCTATGAATAACGGATAATTGTATTTTTATTCGATAAAATAAAACCTCACTATGGCAAAATGCTACAGTGAGGTTTTTTAATATAATACCTAAAAAAAGCACTTTCATATTGAAAGTGCTTTTATATTTATTTTGGAAATTATAGAAATTATTCTTGTACTGCTTCTTTTGGTTCAGCAGATTTAATTTCTTTAGGTTTTACAACCGCTTCTTTTCTTTCTAAAAGTGCCATGTAAAATCCATCAAATCCTGACTCATGAGCAAGAATTTTTTGATCTTTTATAAAGGTGAACTCTTGACCAATGTCAGTTTTTAAGAATTTTTCAACTTGTTCTTGATTTTCAGATGGTAAGATAGAGCAAGTAGCATAAACTAATTTACCTCCTGGTTTCACAATTTTAGAGTAGCTTTCTAATACTTCAGATTGAATTTTACGAATATTGTCGATAAATTCAGGTTGTAATTTCCATTTAGCATCAGGATTTCTTTTAAGAACACCTAAACCGCTACATGGCGCATCGATCAATACACGATCTGCTTTCTGATGTAATTTTTTGATTACCTTAGTTGTGTCTATGATTCGGTATTCGATATTGAATGCGCCATCACGTTTTGCTCTTATTTTTAATTGCTTTAATTTGCTTTCGTACAAATCCATGGCAATTAACTGACCTTTATTTTCCATCAAGGCTGCAATGTGCAATGTTTTACCACCAGCTCCAGCACAAGTATCAACTACTCTCATTCCAGGCTTTACATCTAGGAAAGCTGCAACAAGTTGTGAATTTGCATCCTGTACTTCAAAGAAACCTTGCTTAAAAGCATCTGTCATAAATACATTGGCTCTTTCTTTAAGCACTAATGCATCGGGTTGATTTTCTAAAACATCTGTATCGATGTCTAAATCCATTAGGATTGCCCTTAATGCAGCTTTGGTCGTCTTTAAAGTATTTACTCTTAAAATAACTTTTGCTGGTTGGTTTTGAGCTGTAATCTCTTTAGACCAAACTTTCTCACCAAGTTCTTGAACTCCCACAGCATCCATCCAATCTGGGATAGATTCTTTTATAGCTCTCGTTTTTGACAATTCATCAAAACGTCCTTTTATTTTTCTTTCAGGTGTGCCTTCCAGTTGTCTCCAGTCTGGAATTGGATATCCTCTTAATACAGCCCATACTGAAAACATTCTCCAAATATTGTCTCTGTCAAACGGTGCCTTTACTTCAGCAACTTCGGCATACAAACGTTTCCAACGGACGATTTCGTAGATTGTCTCTGCTACAAACTTTCTATCAGAACTTCCCCAACGCTTGTCTTTTTTTAACGCTCTTGCAACTACTTTGTCAGCGTATTCTCCTTCGTTAAATATTGCATTTAAGGAATCTATTGTAGTGTAAACTAAATTTCTATGTAATCTCATTTTTAATAATTGAGGTGCAAAGGTAGTATTAATTGATTGAAAGATAAATTTTTAATAATGATTGTTGTATTTATATTTTACTAACATTCAAATTAAACCATAAAAAAACCACTATAAAGCTATAGTGGTTTGTTTTTATACAATTACAAGAGCTATTTTACTCTCGTCAATCCTATATTTTTAGGAGCATGAAGTACCATTGGAAATTTTTCAATTTTAACAGAGCTGCTATCTAGTCCAAAAGCGCTTTCCTCTGATAAACTTAATTTTTTGATTAGGAAATAGGAATTCATTATTATCTTTTCATGCCATCTCATATCACTGTCGTTAGATAAGAATTTTTCGGATAAAACAAATTTAAAGTCACCTATAATGTTGTTCTTGTTTAGAGATTCGTAACGGCTAGTAATATCCATTTCCCCTTTTTTAACCATGTCCTTTATTACTTCCTTGAACATAAGGTTGATTTTTGTAGGTTCTCTAAATCCTAGATTAAAATCAACACGGTAGATGTCGTCTTTGAGTATTTCAGTTACTTTGTACTCTGTTTTATAAGGTTCACTTAAAATATTCACATGAACAAACCAGTAGATATCCGCTCTCTTAGGTCTTTTTTGTAAGATGGAGTACATTACTTTTTCTTCTATGTCATCAACGCGATTTGCATTTGTCATGTATACTAAGTGTGTAGCATATTTAGGAATAGTTAAGTCAACGCTCAATTCACTCAGCACTTTTGTGTAATCTGCAATTTTGACAATCTTAGTGTATGTTTTGCTAATTTTTTTAGCTAAATACCAAGTCGTCATTATCGAAATTAAAATTATAGCAATGATTAAAGTAACGTATCCACCATCGGCAAACTTGGTGATGTTGGCAGCTAAAAAGCTAAATTCGATTAAAAGATAGACAGTGATTAATGGTATAATGAAATATAATTTTACTCTCTTCATTATCAAATAGAAGTTTAATAAAATGGTTGTCATAATCATACAAAGTATAATTGCTAATCCATAAGCATGTTCCATGTTACTTGATTGTTCGAAATGAAGAACAATACCTACACATCCTAAAAATAATAGCCAGTTTATTGAAGGAATGTATAATTGTCCTTTCAATTCTGTAGGATATTTGATTTTAACTTTTGGCCAAAAGTTCAATCGCATTGCTTCATTAATCAAGGTAAACGATCCTGTAATTAATGCTTGTGATGCAATAACAGCAGCTAGAGTTGCTATTACAATTCCTACAGGTTGAAACCAATCGGCCATGATTAGATAAAACGGGTTCCCATTCGATCCACCTAGAGTTTGCAATGTTTCTCCTTCATGTTGTATTAAAAAAGCTGCTTGTCCAAAATAGTTTAGTACTAGAGCTGATTTTACAAAAATCCAACTTACACGAATGTTCTTACGTCCGCAATGTCCCATATCCGAATACAATGCTTCTGCTCCCGTCGTACACAAGAAAACAAAACCTAAAACAAAGAAACCCTCTGGGTGAATTGTTAATAAATGATAAGCATAATAAGGATTAAATGCTTTAAAAACTTCAGGAAATTTGATAATTTGAATTAGTCCTAGGGTTCCTAACATGCTGAACCAAACAAG
The DNA here is from genome assembly GCF_000425505.1 of Flavobacterium frigidarium DSM 17623. Lineage (GTDB taxonomy): Bacteria > Bacteroidota > Bacteroidia > Flavobacteriales > Flavobacteriaceae > Flavobacterium > Flavobacterium frigidarium. Next base: position 45,288 of record NZ_KE384393.1, read on the forward strand.
CATCATTGGTGCGAAAAATTTACCAACAAGCTTAGTTCCAAATTGTTGAATTGTAAATAATACAAAGAGTATTCCTATTACTATAGGTACTGTATTAATACTAGGATAGTATGTTTTTATACCTTCAATTGCAGATGAAACAGAGATCGGAGGGGTAATGATACCGTCTGCTAATAGTGCACTTCCTCCAATAATGGCGGGGACAATTAACCATTTTATTTTTGTCTTTTTTACTAAAGCATATAAAGCAAAAATACCACCCTCACCATGATTATCAGCGCTTAAGGTGATCATTACATATTTAATGGTGGTTTGTAGTGTTAGCGTCCAAAAAACGCAAGAAATTCCACCTAATACAATGTCAGCATTAATGATAGATTCTCCAAGTATTGCCTTCATTACATACAAGGGTGAAGTACCAATATCTCCATATATTATTCCTAATGTAATCAGTAAACCACCTAAGGTTAATTTGGAGTGTAAATTTTTGTGCTGAGTGCTCATGTATTATTTTTAATATAACGCGTCAAATTTACTCTTTTTAAATAAATTAGGATGTTTTATTAACAAAAAAAAACACGGTTTGAGTAAACCGTGTTTTTTAATAAATGATGTTTCTACGAGCGTCTATTTTCTAAACTTGAACTTGATCTTCTTGAGTTATTATTTTTGCCACTCTCAGATCTTTGTGAAGTAGACCTTGATACATTGCCACTAGATTTTTCAGTTCTATTCGAGCTTACTCTATTGTTTCTAGGTGTTGCTGCTTGATTGTTTTGTCTAGTTGTCGTTCTAATTCTGTTCTCAGCGGTGTTTGTTCTTTGTTGGGTTGCACGCGAATTAGGATTGCTAGTTCTTCTTTGTGCCGTGTTTTCTTGGTTTGAGCTACGTTGTGTGCTGTAATTTGGCTTTCTAGTATTCGTATTTCTTGAATTAGATGCTGTTCTTACATTGGCGCTTTCAGCTCTTCTATTTTGTTGCTCAGTACTTCGTGTGTCGTTGCTTCGTGAACTATTGCTTCGTTGCTGTGGGTTTGATCTTCCTATTGTCGCACTTGATCTCGTTCTATAATTCCCGTTTTTATTGACTGTGCGATTGTTTTCGTAGCTAGAGGTTCTTGATGTTCTACTCGTGGCTCTATTATCTGCATAAGTTCTTGTTGGTCTTGAATTTACTCTGCTTGAATTTCTATTTTGGTCTAATTCATATCGATTTATCACAGTCGTATTTCTACGTGAAAAAGCATAATTTGGATGCATTCTCTCATATCCATTAGCGCGTCTCGAATTATAAATAACTGCTGCATGACTGCTTCTTCTCGAATTCACATAGTTGTATCTATTGTTTATATTGATATTCACGCTAATATTATTTCGATAACGAAATACTGGAAATGGATTCCATGCTCTATAATAATTTGGGTAATAGTTCCAACGATAGGTCGATACATATGGGCGATAATTCGAACTCCAAAAAGAAGCGTAAATTAAAGGTGTGCTGTAATAAGTTGGTTCGTAAATGTAATTTTGTCCATACATAAATTCGTTCCCTATAAATTGTACCTGCACGGTATTGTTACGGTCTTTTTCTAAGTCGATCGTCGCAACATCTTGATATACATCACGATCAAGAACAGCTTGGATTACTACAACGTGCGTGTTGCGTTCAACAGATTCAATCACTCGTAAGTAATCAACTTCGTCGTCGTCGTTTAAATCTAAGTTTGAAATTTGAATATCGGGATCGTTCAATTTTCTTTCAAAGTCCTCAATGTCTCGAGATTCTCCAAAAATGGAAGCTACTGCACGCAAGTCAAGATTATCGCTTATTTCATAATTTGAAGGCTTTACCTGTGTGTTATATTGTGCTTGAGCATTCAGTCCCAGAACTGCTGTAGCAAGGCTTAAAAAAAGTATTTTAGTTTTCATAACAATAGAATTAGAGATTGTTATCTTTGAATATCCAATTACTGTGCCAATTAAAAAAGGTGTAGCAATGCACTACCTTAATTAGTTGTAAATTAGACCTAAAATATGAACCACATGAAGAAAATTTTATTTCCGTTTGTTTTGCTACTGCTAATTGTTAGCTGCAAATCGCAGTCAAACAGCAATATTTTAGAAAACCCTAAAACATTTAGCTCGTTATCAATTGATACCCTTTTTAAGGACGAAATTAGTATAAGAGCGATTGCTATTGCTGGTAATAAAGTTTGGTATGCAGGTAGTAAATCTAAGTATGGTTATTATGACTTAGAAAAAAAACAAAATAACCTAAAAACGATTTCTAAAGAAAATCTAGAATTTAGAAGCTTAGCGCAAAACGACTCAAGTCTTTTTTTACTAAATGTTGGGAGCCCTGCGTTTCTTTATAAAATTGATAAACACAATTTGAGTAACAAAGTTGTTTATCAAGAAGATCTAGAAAAAGTTTTCTATGATAGTATGCAGTTTTGGAATGATAAGGAAGGTATTGCTATGGGCGATCCTATTGATACTTGCCTTTCGGTGATAATTACTAGGGATGGAGGGGATTCTTGGAAAAAGATTTCTTGTGAAAATCTTCCAACAGTAGTCTCTGCTGAGGCAGCTTTTGCGGCAAGCAACACCAATATTGTAGTTAAGGAAAACAACACTTGGATTGTAACCGGCGGAAAAGAGGCTAACGTGATTTTCTCAAGTGACAAAGGAAAGTCATGGAAAAAATACAGTACACCAATTATTCAAGGTGAAGCAATGACTGGTATTTTTACTGCAGATTTCTATGATACAAACCAAGGCTTTATAAGCGGTGGAAATTATGAAAAGTTAACTCAAAACTACGGTAACAAAGCGCACACTGTCGACGGCGGTAAAACATGGGATCTCATTGCTGAAAATGAAGGGTTTGGTTACGCATCTTGTGTACAGTACATTCCTAATTCAGGCGGAAAAGGATTGGTTACGGTAGGAGCATCGGGTATTTACTATTCTAACGATGCCGGCAAAAAGTGGAAACAATTGTCGACTAATGCTAATCTATATACGATTCGCTTCATAGATGAAAACACAGCAATAGCAGCGGGTAAAAATTGCATGTTACAATTGCGTTTTTTGTGATGGTACTACCTTTCTTTCGAATAAAATTATTTTTTGAAATAGTCATTAATTACACTTTTTCGACCTATGGTCTTAGTGATGATGTCTTTATCTAGATCCCAACCTCGTGCAGGAGAATATTCCCTTCCATACCAAATAATTTGTAGGTGAAGGTCATTCCATATTTCCTCTGGAAAAATACGTTTAGCATCTTTTTCAGTCTGGACTACGTTTTTACCATTGGTCAAATTCCATCGGTACATTAAACGGTGAATGTGTGTATCAACTGGAAAAGCGGGTACTCCAAAAGCTTGTGACATTACCACTGATGCAGTTTTATGTCCTACAGCAGGTAATTCTTCTAAGTATTCAAAACTCTGCGGAACGATTCCGTTGTGTTTGTCGATTAAAATGTGTGATAAACCATGAATTCCTTTCGATTTCATAGGCGATAATCCACATGGCCTAATGATTTCTTTGATTTCCTCAACAGATATTTTAATCATATCATAGGGATTATCAGCCTTTGCAAAAAGTAGCGGTGTGATTTGATTAACGCGCACATCAGTACATTGTGCCGATAATAAAACGGCTATCAATAAAGTATAGGGATCCTTGTGATCAAGAGGCACAGGTATGGTAGGGTATAAGTCTTTTAACGTATTTATAACGAATGTTACCCGTTCTTGCTTAGTCATTTTTGTAAATTTATATCTTGTAAAATTACTATAATTTTTATGATGTGCCTAATCCAGCTGTACGCTACAAGTCCTCCTTTATAAAACATTTTTTCAACGATGGTAAAGGAGCTTCTTTTAGTCGCTCTTAACCATCAAGAAAAAGATGGTTTTATTAAATTCGGCGCTTTACACTGCCATCTGGGGCATTAAAAATCGTAATTTAGCCATTAACAATTAGAACTAAAATTTAAACCATAATAGTATGACAACATTAAAAAAAGGAGATAAAGCACCTGCTTTTTCAGGAGTAGATCAAGACGGTAAGGCACACAAATTAAGTGATTATGTGGGAAAAAAATTAGTAGTATTTTTTTATCCAAAAGCAAGTACACCGGGATGTACTGCTGAAGCTTGTGACTTGAGAGATAACTTTGAGCGTTTTGAAGCTAATAATTATGCATTGCTAGGAGTTAGCGCTGATCCGGCTGCGAGACAAGCTAAGTTTAAAGAAAAATATAATTTTCCTTTCCCTTTATTAGCCGATGAGGATAAATCAGTTATCGAAGCCTTTGGTGTTTGGGGGCCGAAAAAATTCATGGGTAAAGAGTACGACGGTATTCATAGAACCACTTTTGTAATCGACGAAAACGGAATCATTGATGAAGTAATCGAAAAAGTAAAAACAAAAGAACATGCAGCACAAATTTTAAAATAAGCTGATAAAACAAAAACGCCAAGAAAAATAATTTCCTTGGCGTTTTTGTTTTATTTTAAATCACTATATTTTAATTGATTTCTTTTAATGCTTTATTAGGATCGTACCCAAAAAGATAGTGCTCCTTGATGATTTCGGCAATTCCAGAAGGTAACATTGCTTCCCATCCTGGTTTTCCATCGCTAATCATTTTTAATACTTCACGTGAGAACACTTCTAATGTTTCAGGATCATAATCATCAATATCAATTACTTTTCCGTTGAATTTAAAGAACTTGTACAATTCTTTCATTCTAGGGTGCACTTTAAGATTGTCTGAATTAATGATTTCTCCATTTTCATCAAGCATTGGATACAAGAAAACTTTCATATCGCGGTAGAATAATTTACCAAAAGCTTCTAGAATTCCTCCGCTCAGATGGCGGTAATATTTCTCGTCAAAGATGTCAACTAAATTATTTACGCCCATGGCTAGTCCCATTCGAGCCTTAGTATAATTAGCAAAATATTCTACGACTTTATAATATTCTTGGAAATTGGAGATCATTACAGTTTGCCCTAGCGAGCATAATAATTCTGCTCTATCCATAAAATCACGCTCGTCAATTTCACCATCTGACCTCAAGTTAGAAAGTGTAATCTCAAAAACCACAAGTGTATTTTCTTTTTCAACCTTATTTTCTTCTATAAACATTTGTAATGATTTCTCATACATGTCCATATTTACCTTAGTTACAGGACGGAAACTTCCGCGAAGAGCTAAGATGTTTTTCTTGTATAGTATAGCTGCGGGTAGAATGTTTTTTCCGTTTGGATCAAACATTACAGCATCTGTCATTCCGTTTTTAACCAGCTGTAAACTCATTAATCTATTGTCTACATCAGCAAAACGAGGTCCTGAAAAGTTGATAGTATCAATCTCTAATTGATCTTTATCTAGATGGTCGTATAAGTAACGCAACAAACGTTTAGGGTCATTGTATTTATAGAAAGCACCGTAGATAAGATTGACTCCTAGAATTCCTAATGTTTCCTGTTGTAATCTTGCATCAGTTTCTTTAAATCGAATGTGCAGAATAATCTCGTTATAATCCTCGTCAGGTTCAATTTGGTAACGTATTCCTACCCAACCGTGACCTTTAAATTGTTTGGCAAAATCGATGGTAGCGACAGTATTAGCATAACTAAAAAACATTTTATTAGGATGTTTTTCCCTACTTAAACGCTTTTCGACTAGTTCACCTTCCATTGTGATCATTCTCTTAAGTCGGCTTTCTGTTACATAACGCCCGTCTTCTTCAATACCATAAATGGCATCACTAAAGTCTTTGTCGTAAGCAGACATTGCTTTTGCAATGGTTCCAGAAGATCCACCTGATCTAAAAAAATGTCTCACAGTTTCTTGTCCTGCACCTATCTCAGCAAAAGTACCGTATATATTTTCGTTCAAATTTATACGTAAGGCTTTATCTTTTATTGAAGGAATTTGTGCGATGACTTTGTCACCTTTTAATTTTATTCTAGTATCCATTTCGTTTTAAATATGGCTAATATGATACAAAGTTAACTAAATAGGTTTCTAATGAAAGAGAATTAATCCTATTTTTGTAAAAAAATAATAGCGCATTGAAAGTATATTTTCTAGGTACGGGCACATCACAAGGAATTCCTGTCATTGGGAGCACTCATCCGGTATGCCAAAGTACTGATTTTAAAGACAAAAGACTACGAGTTTCGATATGGATTAGCTGGGATGACTACTCTTACGTTATCGATTGCGGACCCGATTTTAGGCAACAAATGCTAATTTCTAATTGTAAAAAAGTTGACGGAATTTTATTTACTCATGAACATGCAGATCATACTGCTGGTTTAGACGATATTCGACCTTTTAATTTTAAAATGGGAGCGATGCCAATCTATGCTCATGAAAGAGTAATTAATAATTTAAAATACCGTTTTAATTACATTTTTGAAACAGAAAATAGGTACCCAGGGGCTCCATCTGTGCTAGTCAATAAGGTGCTTGATAATACTCCTTTACAGTTAGGTAATATGAAGGTACAGCCTATAAGCGTCATGCATGGTGACTTGCAGGTTTATGGCTACCGTTTTGATAAATTTGCTTATTTAACAGATGTTAAAACAATTGTTCAAGAAGAAATAGAGAAATTAAAGGATTTAGACGTGCTAGTAGTTAACGCGTTAAGAGAAGAGCCACACCATTCTCATTTTAATCTTGACGAAGCACTACAGTTTATCGAACTGGTTAAACCTAAGAAAGCTTACTTAACTCATGTAAGTCATATGCTAGGTTTTCATGAAGAAATCCAAAAAAGATTGCCGAAAAATGTATTTTTGGCCTACGATAATTTAGAAATCACAATATAATATAATGCCATGAAAAGATCATTTTTGCTGTATGCGTTTATACTTTTAATATTAATGAATATTTTTACCTATGCTTTTTACAGTCAAGAGGTTGCTTTCGAAAAAAACAGGTATACTAAAGTCACAACGAAATTAAAAGACAGCCTGAAATCAATGAATAGTAAACTAGCTGATGCAAAATATTTCTCGTTAGAAAAGAATGAAAATGCACAAAATTATTTTGAATCTGAAGATGGTTCTACAGTAATAGCACATCAAAAATTAATTCCATTTGTAACCGAGCGCTTGTTAGATTACAATTCAAATCCTAATGGGAATCCTTACACTGGGCAAGATAAAATAGGAGAGAATAAATTTATTATTAATAAAGTACGTTTGCTCAACCACCGATGGATTATTGCTGACTATAGTGACGGTACTATTTGGGGCGAAGCTCTATTGAAATATTTCATCAACGATGACCAAACCATTTCATTTGAAGTAAATCAATCCCTACTATATTCTAAATAAAAAAAAGAGGTTCTCAATGAGAACCTCTTTTTTTCATTATGACAAAAGCCAGTTTTTAAAGTCGTAAAAATTTTGTGGTGATACACCATGACCTACTGGATATTCTTTGTAAGTAGCGTCAATATTTAGCTGTTTTAAAAACGGCGTTGATTTGCGAGCCCAATCAATTGGAATGACCTGATCAACTGTTCCATGTGAATGGAAAATTTTTAATTTTGAGAAGTCATTGTTTTTATAGTTCTCACTGAAAATTTCATCATTGATATAGCCGCTCAAAGCGATGACTTTACTAATTCTTTCTGGATGTGATAATGCAATGGCATAACTTAATATTGCTCCTTGGCTAAAGCCAGCAAGAACAACATTATCTTTATCGATAGGATAATTTGCAATTAACTCATCTATAAAATTTAAAATAGCATCGCGTGATGTTTTAGCTTGCTCGTTATCCGAAAATTTATTTTGATCAGCATCAAAATTGATAGCATACCATGCGTAACTATTGTACTGCATGTCGTAAGGTGCTCTCGCTGAAATGATGTAATAATTTTCGGGAAGCTCAGTAGCAAATGAAAATAAATCTGCTTCGTTGCTACCATATCCATGCAGTAATACAATCACTGGATTTTTTTCTAATGTAACTTTTGGTTCTCTAATGAGATATTCTAATGATAATTTCATGTTGTAATTTTAAGAGATACTTTTAAACCATTTTTGATATAATTCACCTAATAAAGGAACTGGTTTTGTTTCTCCTTTAACGGCTGTTAGCATGCCATAAGACCACAACACAAATACAAAGATCCACATGGGTATCGAAATCATTAAGCTGTCAAAATTGTTTACTATTAATCCTAACGATATAAATGTAAGAAACAACCCTAAGGCTTGACGTATGTGAAAAGAGGCAAAGGCATTTTTATCTTCTGCATTCATAGACATGGCGATAAAAACGCCAATTCCTAGAATGTAACTTGTTATTGCAGCAGTTTTCCCGCTTTCAATTGTATTCATATATTTATGATAAAATTATTTTGTTTTGATTGATAACACCATAAACCGTACCTTGAACAGTAGTGCCTAAAAATGCTGAATTTTTTGATTTAGATAAAATATCTGCTTTAGAAAAAGTCTTTGTTCCTTCAGGGTTAAACAAACTCAAGTTAGCTAAATTTCCTTCAAGAATTGCTGGTAATGCAATTTTGAAAGTCGTTGTTCCTGCAGTTAACTTTTCGATCACTATATCTAATGGAAGAACAGTTAACAATGCTCCAAAAGCACTTTCTAGACCAATCGTACCATCTTTTGCAGTGTCAAACTCCATTTTTTTATGTTCGATATCAATCGGGTTATGATCTGATGTGATCATATCGATAGTTCCATCAATTACAGCTTCAAGTAGAGCCGCTCTATCTTCCTCGGTTCTTAAGGGAGGAGTGACTTTAAAACGCGTGTCAAAATTTTCTAATTTTGAGTCTGTAAGCACTAAGTTATGTACACTCACACTACACGTTACAGCTATTCCTTTTGCTTTAGCATCTTTAATTAAGGCAACTGATTTTGCAGTCGAAATCGTAGGAATGTGTAATTTACCTCCAGTATATTCCAGTAAAAACAAGTTACGTGCAATTTGGAGTTCTTCGGCTAAATTTGGAATTCCTTTTAAGCCCAATCGGGTAGATACAACTCCTTCATTAACGACTCCATTTCCTTTAATCATCTCATCCTGCGAATACGCAATCGCTAATCCGTCAAAATCTTGTACATACTGTAATGCTATTTTTAATAGGTTGGCGTTAGCTTGACTTTTATTATAATCTCCAAAAGCTACAGCTCCTGCATTTTTCATATCAAATAATTCAGCCATATCTTTTCCTTCACTCCCTTTAGTTAGAGCGCCAATAGGGTATAAGGCTGTGGCGCTATTCAAAGCTTTATTTTTAACAAATAAAATTTGGGATTGATTGTCAATCACCGGATAAGAATTTGGCTGTAATGCAATCGCAGTAAACCCGCTTTTTGCAGCTACTGTGAGGCCGTTTGCAATGGTTTCTCTATCTTCAAAACCGGGCTCTCCTAAAGAAACACTGCTGTCGAACCAACCTTTAGAAACGTGAAGGTTTTCCTTTTTTATTTCCTCAAAATTATCAGGCGCGACTATGTTAGTACCAATCTTATCAATCACGCCGTCAGCGATTAAAATATCTACTATTTGATTGTGATACGTACTTTGGGCATCAATGATCTTTGCCGCTCTAATGATTACATTCATAGTTGTGTTGTTTAGGTGCTGAGTGATAGAAAACTTTTATTTCATGAAGCGGATAATAGCCATTTCACTTATTAAAAAAAATAGTGCAAAGATAACAAACCATTTCCAAATTTGATTGTCTGATCTATTGCTTTGCGAGCTTTCATAATAACTTTCAACTGAGGGTATTATTTCAAAGTCCTTATTGTTTTTTATATCGGCTGTAGCCAAATCACTTTCTGTTCGAGAATAATTAAAGCTAATTGCATCTATAATATCCTCTTTGCTTTTAATTGAAAAATTGCCCGCTTGCTGTGGTAGATCAGAAAAATACAATTGAACATTGTTATTTACAACTTGCTGCATAGGGATGAATTGTTCGTTTTGATTTTCGACTTTTAAAACGGCTTCTTTATTTATTTTGGACGCTACAGTTAAAGTTTCATTGTTTCCTATAGTGTAAGCTTTAACAGTTCCTGTCACAGTAGCGGTTCCCATTTTGTAAAAAGTAGGCACAATTAAAGGAGATTGCTGGAAATTAGAATTAGTACTGTTTACAGCTGCCGCAAAAAGATACAAGGTCCCTGAGCCAAATTTGGTACTGCTTAAAAATGAAGATTGGTCGCTGTACCCTAAAATTTCAGATGATGATCCTATAATTTGAAAGGAGTTTTTAGTGGTAGGATATTGAAAATTACTCACCTTAGTTTCAAACACGTCACTATATAAGGGATGATTGAAATTGATTTTTGTAATTTTTCTATCGGTTGCTTCATTACTTTTCAATTGAATTTGTCCAAAGTTTTTTAGAAATGAATTGTAGGCACTAACTTTGGTAACGTTGTTAGGTATCACAACTAAATTGCCGCCGTTTTGTACAAAAGTTTTTAAAGTCGTTTGTAAAGCTTGAGGTATATCTGCCAGTTCGTTTAGAATAATAGCATCTTGTTTTTCAATTTGGTTATAACTCAAATCATTTAATGGAGTGTTGCTTAAATCAAACTCTGCCTCATTGTAGATACGTTTTAAAAAGCTGTTTTTTGCAGTTTCTCCAATACTCATAATCTTATTTTTTTTAAGAGCAGCTATAGAAAAGAAGTAGGTATTATCATAAGGCAAGGCGCCATCTTCAATAGACACGTAGCCATTAAAAGATTCTTTTGGAATATTGAAAGTGACCGTTTCTGATTTTTTACTAAAAGTTAGTTGGCTTGTGACTAGCTTTTTTGTACCATTATAAACGGAGATAGGGATGTTGTTGTTTGGGTTTCCATATTGAGATACTTTAACATTGAGCTCGTAAAAAGTATCAGAGGTTTCTTTAATAAATACACTGTCAATTGCAGTGTTATTTTTTTGTTCACTTTGAGGAATGATAAAATAAAGCGTATTACTCTTATCATTTAAAATATTAGTTTCGACTAATTGTGGAGCATCGGTTATGATGACAATATTTTTTTCTTCAAACGTTTTTTGAGTATTAATTTTGTTGATCTGACTTTCAAGAGAAAATGGTAGGGCGCTATAGTTCAATTTTTGTAAATCGCTTCTAATAGATTTGATATCGGTATTCCAAAAGGATTCTGTATTTGTTAACAAGGAAAATTGTTCTGACTCAGGTATTTGTTCAAGCAATTCTTGTATAGCCCTTTTAAATAACTCCCCTTTTTTACCTTTGGCTTGCATGCTGAAAGAATTGTCTAAAACTATAAATAGTTGCTTCTTTGATTTATCTGCATCTTTCGCAGGAAAAAAGGGCTGGGCAAATGCAATAATGATGGCAGTGAGCAATAGTAGTCTGCAAGACAACAGCAGCCATTTTTTTATTTGAGAGTTTTTTTGGGTTTGTGCTTTAATCGTTTTAAGCAATCTAACATTTGTAAAAACTTGAGTTTTAAATCTTCGTAATCTAAATAGATGTACAATGATCGGTACGAGCAGCAAAAATAGAAAGTATAAAATTTCAGGATGTTTTAGTTGCATGCAAGTAGTTCTTTAATGCTTTTAGCTATTGTTATTTAATAGTCTTAAAACTGACCCTCCAAAAATACAAATTTGTAAACAGTTTGTTCCTCCAAAACTATTTTTTTTGTAGCTGCTTACTATTCCAATTTCAGAAGTGAATTTTTCCTTAATTTAGCAGCTCATTAAAAGTTTAAAAAATGAAGAAGCACTGTTTTAGTTTTTTGGTAATGCTATCATGTATTGCAGTTCAAGCACAAGAGAAAACGTATAATTTATTAGTAGGTACGTATACCAATACCTGCGATAGCAACGGAATCTATGTCTATGATTTTGATTCAAACACGGGTGATTTTAATTTTAAAAATAGTAGTACGCCAACTGATAATCCAAGTTATTTATCAGTGAGCAAAAATAACGACTTCATTTATAGCGTAAACGAATTGGGTAATGACAGTAAAGCGAGTGCTTTTAGTTATCAAGCTGCTGACGGGGCAATTACATTTTTAAATAGCAAAGCAACTCAAGGAGCAGATCCCTGTTACTTAATTAATGATGATGAAAACGTGATCACTGCTAACTATTCTGGGGGAAGTATTTCTGTTTTTTCAAAAAATAACGATGGGAGTTTAGGTGATTTAAAACAATCAATTAAACATATTGAAAAAGGAATTAATAAGGAACGCCAAGAAGCTTCTCACATTCATATGGTCGAATTTTCTCCTGATAAAAAGTTTGTTCTAGCAACCAATCTTGGAAACGACAAACTATACTCGTATGCCTACGATGCTGTAGATTATAGCACTCCTCTAAAATTAGTAGACAGTGTAGCAGTTGCAGCAGGAGGCGGACCGCGTCATTTTACCTTTAGCAAAGATGGAGCAACTTTGTATCTAGTGAATGAATTAAGTGGATCTCTTAATGTCTACGACTATAACAACGGACACTTAAAAAGCAAACAAACGACTTCAATTATTGGTAAAGGGTTTAAAGGTAAATTCACAGCTGCTGCAATTATAACTTCGCATGATGGCAAGTTTTTATATGTAACCAATAGAGGAGAAGCAAATACAATTTCAACATTCGAAATTGTAAAAAATGGAAAATTAAAACCTAAAGGGGAGTCGAGCACATTAGGTAATGGACCTAGAAGTTTTGCTATCGATCCATCTGGGAATTATTTATTGATTGCACATCAGTATACTAATAATATTATGATTTTTAAATGCAATAAAATTACTGGAGACTTAACTGACACAGGCAAACGCATCGAACTATGTTCACCAGTTTGTTTAGTATTTACCGAACAATAATAAATAGAAAATCCCGAAATCATTACGCTGATTTCGGGATTTTTTATGTTTTGTTGAATCTATTTTTTCTTCTTTTTCTTCTTTTGAGCTTGAATTTTCAACATGTTTCTATTTACAGATCCATGTGTTTTTTTCTTGGTAACTCCAGGTCCACCTAAGTTTACCTTTTTGTTTTTCTTGCTTTTTTCTTGAAAAGCACCATCACCATCAAGCTTCACTTTTTTCATCATGAATTTCATCGGTTGCCTGTCTTTTTCAGGTTCGATCAACTTCAATGAAACTTCTACTTCTTCAGGAAAAGCGTCAATGCTTAGCTCCATGTTCATTAAAACTTCAACCTCTACTTTAAATTCTTCCTCACGCGGAGTGACAAAACTTATTGCAGTACCCGTTTTATCAGCACGTCCAGTTCTACCTATACGGTGCATGTATAATTCTGGTAATTCAGGCATTTCGAAGTTGATTACATGAGTAATGTTTGAGATATCTAAACCTCTCGCCATAATATCAGTAGTAATCAAACCACGTAAATTTCCTTCTTGAAATTCAGCCATCGTCGTTAAACGATAGTTTTGTGATTTATTGGAGTGAATAACTCCAAATTGACCATCAAAATCTTCCTCGATTCTTTCATGAACCATGTCGGAGATTTTTTTATTGTTTACAAACACTAAAACACGACTCATGTCTTCGTTATTTTCTAACAAATGTTTTAGTAAATTGATTTTAGTGTTAAAGTTGGGAACATTATAAGTAATCTGCTTGATGTTTTCAAGCGGTGTTCCTGATGCAGAAAGAGTCACCTCTTGTGGATAATCAAAATAATCATTTAAGATTGCATCAACCTCTTCTGTCATTGTAGCTGAGAAAAGAATGTTCTGACGTTTCTTTGGCATCATCGCTAAGATTGAAGTCAGCTGCACACGGAAACCTAAGTTTAGCATCTCGTCAAACTCATCAATCACCAGTTTTTGCATGTCCTCAAAACGGATTACGTTGTCAAGCGTTAAATCCATTATTCTACCTGGAGTACCTACTAGAATATCACAACCAGTATATACTGCTGTTTTTTGAGTGTTAATATTTACCCCACCAAAAATTCCAATCGTTCTAACAGACATGTATTTTGTCAGTTTCTCGATTTCATCTACAACTTGCACTACTAGCTCACGTGTAGGAACTAGAATCACAATTTTAGGAGTGTGTCCAGGTGTGAATTTGTATAATTTTAAAAGAGGTAATAAGTAGGCAAATGTTTTACCAGTACCAGTTTGGGCAATTCCCATCATGTCTCTACCAGACATAATCACTGAGAATGTTTTCTCTTGTATGGGAGTGGGTGATGTAAAGCCTAAATCATCAATTGCTTTTTGTACTGATTTAGGAAGATTAAATTGCTCAAAAGTGCTCATAAAACGTATATTTTTTGCAAAGATACGTTTTTATAAGGATAGTTGTCTTTCCTGCGGGATGTTTAGCGCTAAAAGCCTTCAAATATGCCTAAACCAAAAAGAGCAAAATCATATTTTGAGGGATCTTTTGCATCTAATAATCGCAATTTTGTGTCTAATTCAAGTAATGCTTTAGCATCATTTTGCTTTCGCGAAAGTAACTCTAGCTTGCGAGCCACATTCCCAGAATGTACGTCGAGTGGACAGGATAATAAGGCAGGAGAAATGCTTTTCCAGATTCCGAAATCGACTCCATTATTATCTTGACGTACCATCCAGCGCAAATACATGTAAGTAAGGGTAATTTAGATGGTACTAATCAAATAATACTAATTCACTTGGATTTAGGTCAACACTTTCTCCAATCATACCAGAAACAGTAGTATTTCCTTCATAACCAATTAAGTCTTCTTCATTAAATGGTATGCCCTTGCGTTCATAATCAGCTTTAAGCATTTCAATATCTTCTGCAAGTTGTTCCTCATTTAATGCTTTCTCTCGATAATGTGTATGCCAATACCACTTCAAACCTTTCCAATCTGTGGTAAATGTAGATTCCTCAGAATAATTTCTATATTTAATAACTACAAAGTAATATCCAGATTTGTTTTGCTTTGAATGATGTATTTTGATGCTCTCAATCAAGGAATGAACCAAACGTTTAATTTCATCAAATTGAATATCGTCAGTATAAGTTTCTATCAAAGTTTTGGTTCTTGAGTTTCTAGTCTCATTTTCCATTTCTAAAACTTTTATTTGGAGGTCTTCAATTTCTAAATTTAATTTAACTCTTTTTACTTTCGTTGATTTGTAGTCTTCTCTAAAAGTTTCATCATCCTCTAAGTCTGGGTCTCTTAATAATTTTACTAAACGTTCAACTTGTTTGTCCAACTGAACTAACTCTTTCTTCTTACTATTTAATTTTTCTCTTAGTGGAATTGATAGATTACTCTTGGGAGCATCTATCAATAAATCTTTAAGGTTTTTGGTCTTGAATAAGTGTTGAATTATAAAATTCTCTATTTTAGGAAGTGAAATTGCTCTACTGTCTGGACAATCTTTATGTGGTGGTCTCTTACCCTTACATTTGTAGGAGTTGTCATTCCCTCTGAGTCTTTTCTTGCCTAGAACTTCATTACCACAGTGACCACATACAATTAAACCATTAAGCAAATAATGATATTGTGCTTTCTTACCAACATTTTTAATATTTTTAGAAAGATTCTCATTTACTTTATCCCACAAATCATCAGAAATAATTTGTACATTAAGTTTGACTTCAACTCTTCTTTCAACATCATTTTTGTTCCAAAGTCGAATACCTTTATTCATAGGATTCCGTAACATGTCATGAATAACATTGCCTCTCCATTTTACATTGCTTTTTTCGAACTCAGTAATTTTCTTGGTGAATTCATTTTTTCTTTTTATTCGCCCTTTAAATCGATTAAATTTTGTGGGAGCTTCTTCTTCATTCAAAATATTTGCAATTGTATATGTGCCTATTCCTTGTAAGGACAAATCATACATCTTACGTACATATTGAGCTTCTTCTTCAAGAATCTGATAATCATTATTTTCATCACGTTGATAGCCATATGGTTTCATGCCGTGAGTTTTACCCTTAAGAGTTTTATTATAATTTGCTAGTTTTACTTTTCTTGATGTAATTTTCGCATAATAGGAATTGACTAGAGACATCAACTTTGAATTAAAGACGCTCTCGTCATTGGTCAAATCAAATTCGATTCCATTTGGATAATACTTGCACTTATGAGTTAGACATTCAGCGGAAAACATATCCCATACTATTGTATTTCGCTCAATTCTCGATTGGTCAATACAATAAATATTAGTTATGGTACCTTTTTTTAGGTCGGACATCATATCAGCTAGTGAGGGTCTTTCTTCAATAGCCAGAGTTCCACTCATTCCTTCATCTACATAAAACCTATGTTCCAAACCTAATTGGGTGGCTAACTTCAAACCGCCCTGTTGCTGGGTTTCGATTGAATAGTCTGTTCCGTCGACTTTATTCTTGGATGTACGACAATAAATTGCAAGCATATAAAATATTTTTAACAAATATAATTAAATGTTTAATAAGGGTAATTAAGGTAGTATAAATAGTAATCTATCTATTCAATTTTAATTTGAGGAACAACTCCAATTTCGCTTAAAAGAACCTCACTCATCACATCAAAGGTTCTTTTTTCAAATTCATTTGGAACCAACAAACCATCATGAAGGGTATAAGGCAAAATTCCTTCATTTACCAAGATTTTACAAATTTTATCTATAAAAACTTCGCTCTCGATAATTTGTAAAGCTATTGCAAATTGTTCATATTTCTCTTTTTTGATGGATTTCATGACTGAAGAAATAAATGGGTATTCTTCAGCAAATCTTTTTTTCAGGCCTCGTAAATCTTTATTTTGAGAGTACGCCAACAACATCCATGTTTTCTTAGCGGTGTTTCTGGAAGTCGCAAAAGTTGTTGTTTCGGGGTCTCCATATTTTGTGATATCAAAAACTCGTATCAATTCCTCATACCATTGACCTGAAGTAGTAGCTTCTAAATACCTATCCAGTTCTTTTACAACCTTATCAGATGCACCTTCTCGATATTTTTTCAACAGAATATTAAACAAAACGGGTTGTGAGTTGGAAAGGTCTAAATAAGACATTTTTTCATAACCAACAATAAAAGGCCTTAGGTCGCTAGCCATGTTGGTTAAGTTCGAATCTAGTCTTTTATTGGTAGAGTTCCTTTTGAATCTGAGCGTTTTATTATTTCGGCCATTATGTATATTGTTTATGGATGAAATCCTTGAAGAGTAACGTTTAAATGCTTTCGATTCTTCATCACCATTTGCTGATTCTTCAACTTCTTTTTGATATTGCTTTTTGGTATGCGCTATTGCTTCATCATAATTTATTTCTAAATTCTTTCTGTAGTAGCTTCCCATTTTTTTGATGTGGGTGGGAGCGTTGTTTATTTCTTTGGAATCTGCCTCGTAATCCTTCGTTAAAAACTTTTTATTGGATGAGGTAATTGGTATTTTTATTTTGTACCATGAATCATAAATCCTACTTTTTTGAATCGCTTTAATCCCTTTGGTATCGGGGCTTTCAAGAGTTATTTGTATGTTGTCACGTAAACAATAGGTATATACTACTTCCTTTATCTTATCTCCATTTATCTTCAACAAACTATTTGTCTTTAAAATATAAGTTTCCATCAACTGAAGATAATAATGTGTTGCTCTTCCCTCGAAATAGAAATCATGCCAAATAATATTATTAATTATTAACCATGTGATATAGTTATTGTAATCATTTCCAAACTTCATTTGTAGATACCTTGAATCCATTGGGATAAAATGAAAAGGATAGTCTTCTGAACTTCTATTTTGATTTGATTTTGATAAAATATCATTAACTACAGTTAATCCAACTATAATTTCTGATTCTTTACTGTTTTCTATTGGTAAGATGTGAGCAGAAAGAAAAAGTAAGTCAACAATTTCTTTTGGTAAACAGAAGGTTCTGTACTTGGTGTATTTAGTCATAAAATAGTATTCTCTCTTTATATTATAGTTCTCTCTTTTATTTAAGCTGGGGAGAGAACCAAATGTAGCTAACATTTGGAACCCAGCTAACGGTATTACTACCATTCTAAATAAATATACTAAACATGAAAAGAATTGTCAATACTTAATAAAAAAATACTATTATTTTTTTGTACCAAAACCGCAGTTTATAGCCGTTTTACATGTACCTTATTCCCCCTAATGCTCCTGCAACCCTTCTATCGACTAGTATTCCCAATCACCGATTACACCTCTTCTAAAGCCCTTTTTAGCAAATACTCAAGCTCCCAGTATGAAACGGTGTTCACACACACTCTATTTTTTGAATTTGAAATTATTTCAGTTATAAAATCAGTCTTTTAATCAGTTAATTCGAATTAGTCTTCCCATCAATTCTCCTCGTTTGTAATAGACTCTATTGCCAATACCATAAGCTATTATTTGACCTTTTTTAGTCCAATTATATAGTGTGGTAATATTAATTTTCAACAAACTAGATGCTTCTGCTCTAGTTAATAATTCATCAGGATTATCTATTGGTATATTTTTTCTAAATTCTTCTAGTTGTTCAGCGACAACTTTTCTAATTAATTCCTCCAAGTCACTTGGAGTCAAATTATGTAATAGGATTGCGTTTTCCATTTCTAAGTTTTTAAATGAATATATCACCAACTAAAGTACTGTATATTAACAATTTAATGAGTTGTTTTTGAAAAACAGATAAAATAATTGTAAGAAATAGACAGAATCTATTACATTTATATGCTTACAGACAAAAAGCTATTCTCAATTTAAAGCTTGATAATGAATATTATAGACAATAAAAGTAGATTGCTACTTGAAGAACTTAAGACTTTAATCACTCCAAATTCTAATATTTACATAAGTTGCAACCATTTTACTGCATTCGCTTTATTTGAATTAGTTGACATATTCTCAAAATCACAACAAATCAATTTACTATTGAGTAATAATTTTGATGCTGAAGATGATTTTCGATTTATTCAAAATGAAAAAGAAAATAAATTAAATTTTTTATTAGACCGAAAGTACCGAATAAACCAAGTCCTTGGGCTTATGGATGATAAAATTCAAATTAGAAAAGGTGGAATTGGTAATCAAAATATTCTGATTGTAGAAAATGATGGGATTTCTAATTGTTTCTTCTTAACGCCTTTAGACCTTGACTCAGTATGTTTGGGAACTATCAATGATGAGAATTTAATTTTTATAAATAATATTGAAGATACCCAAAATCAATATCTGAATTATTTCAATGGAGCTTGGAACAGTAGTAAGACAGTTTTGAATGATGCAGTCAAAACTCTACTAGAAAAAGGAACCAATACTATTTCAGCTGAAGCCATTTACAAGTATAGTATTCGAGAAATATTTCATTATTCAACGGTTAACGAAAGAGCCGATGAGAAGTTAGAAAAAACAGGATTTAAAAATTCTAAAATTTGGAGTTTGCTGTACAATTTCCAGAAGGATGCAGTAATTGGAGCCATTGATAAAATTGAAACGTATGGTGGCTGTATTATAGCTGATTCTGTTGGTTTAGGAAAAACTTTTGAGGCGTTGGCGGTAATTAAATACTATCTTCTAAGGAATGACCAAAGAGTCTTACTACTTGCGCCAAAAAAGTTAAGAGAAAACTGGACAGTTTATACACTCAACGACAAAAGAAACATTCTTGCTGAAGACCGTTTAAATTTTGATGTGTTAAATCATACCGATTTGACCAGAGAAAGAGGGAAATCAGGCGATATTGATTTAGAGACAATTCATTGGGGAAATTATGATTTGGTTGTTATCGATGAATCTCATAACTTCAGAAATAATCCCAACAAAAGGGATGGAATGACTCGTTACAAGCGTTTAATAAATCAGGTGATAAAAGCGAATATCAGAACAAAAGTCTTGATGCTGTCTGCTACTCCCGTAAATAATAAAATGAACGATTTGAAGAATCAAGTCTCTTTTATTACAGAAGGTAACGACCGCTATTTCAGTCAGTATGGAATTGATAGTATCAGTCAGGTAATGAAGGATGCCCAAAGAAAATTCACCTTATGGTACAAAAATGGAGACCCAAATAATCTTGATGTAGGTGGGCTAATGGAAAGCTTGGATGGTTCCTACTTTAGAATATTAGACATGTTAACCATTGCGAGGTCTCGTAAACATATTGAGAAATACTATGACATGTCAGATATTGGTAATTTTCCAAATAGATTAATGCCAATAACTCTAACTCCTGAAATTGATACTAAAAATCAATTTAGCGATATTGGACAAATCTATGATGAAATTAGTACCCTTACTCTAGCATCTTATACTCCTCTAGCTTATGTAAGAGCCGATAAAAGAGAAGAATACGAAGCTAAATACGACATGGAAACAGGCACTGGAAGCGTTTTTAGGCAAGTTGACCGTGAGCAAAGTTTAATATACTTGATGCGTGTAAACCTTTTAAAACGTTTGGAAAGTTCCATTCACTCCTTTGGATTAACGGTTGAAAAATTAATTAATTTCATAGACTCCAACTTACAACAAATTGAAAATCATCAATCAGGAACTTTGGATTTTGACTTGGACATCAACAACATCGATATTGATGATACTGAATTAGAAGACTTATTGGTTGGTGGTAAAACTAAAGTATTGATTCAGGATTTAGATAATATTGCATGGAAACAAGATTTAAAACAAGACAAAGCTGTTTTGGTTAAATTAATGGGAAACATCAAGTTGATTGATGTAGAACGTGATGCAAAATTACTAGAACTTAAAAATAGAATTGAAGAAAAACTACATAAACCAATTAATGATAATAACAAGAAAGTAATTGTGTTTACTGCTTTTGCCGATACTGCAAATTACTTGTATAACGAATTACACGATTGGTTAAAAAAAGAACATGGTTTAAACTCAGCTTTGATAACTGGTTCTGGTACCAATAAAACCAACATGCCAAAGTGTAAAACGGATTTGAATACCATCTTGACTAACTTTTCTCCTCTTTCAAAAAAGAGGGCTGAAATTTATCCAGATGAAAAAAATGAAATTGATATATTGTTTTGTACCGATTGTATATCTGAAGGACAAAACCTTCAAGATTGTGATTTTTTAGTAAACTATGATATTCACTGGAATCCCGTTCGTATCATTCAACGTTTTGGACGTATTGACCGTATCGGGTCTAAAAATGACAATATCCAATTGGTGAATTTTTTCCCAAGTATGGAGCTGGATAGTTTTATTGATTTGGTGGCTCGTGTTCAAGGAAGAATGGTAATGCTTGATGTATCTGCTACTGGAGAGGATAATATTATTTCTCAAAACAGCCGTGAAATGCAAGATTTGGATTATCGCAAACAACAATTGAAACAATTACAAAATCAGGTGATTGACCTTGAGGATGTTCACGGAAATATTTCCATTACTGATTTAACCTTCAATGATTTTAAAATTGATTTGGAGAAAAGTACTGATTCCGAATTAGCGGAATTAAAGCACATACCAAAAGCATCTTACGCAATAGTAAAGTCAAATCTTGAGAACGTCAAACAAGGCATTATTTTCTGCTTAAAAGGCAATAGTGAAGACTTTGCCTCTAAACTTAAAAACAACATCTTATATCCCTTCTTTTTGGTTTATATTAGCATGGATGGTGCCGAAATCATCAAAGCTTCTCAAACTAAAATAGCCTTAGATTATTTTAGAAAATTAGCTATGGGTAATGATAGAATTATTCCAGAATTAATTGCTGAATTTGACAAAGAAACCAAAGCAAACAAAAAGATGGATGCTTATGCTAATTTACTTAAAACTGCTATTCAAGAAGTGATTGGTGTACAGGAAGAAGTAGGACTGGATTCACTGGCTACTGCTGGTGGAACTACATTATTGAGTTCCGTTATCAGTCAGGAAGAAAATTTAGAACTAATCAGTTATTTGATTATTAAATAAAGAATGAGTTTTAACTATAACAAAATATTAAATATACCTGAAAGGGCTATTATCAGTAAGAAAATAAGCAAGGCTTTCTTTATTAGAAACTTTGAGTTAAGTTCTGCTGACAAAAAAATATTGAACGAAATTATCATGATGGAATGGTTGGCGAGTATTAAACCTTCCAACTCAAATATTGCTTTGTTCCAAAATGAAAATTCTATTTTTGAGGAAATTCAAGTAATGACATGCACACTATCAGGAAACCTTATCAAAGGTACGATTGATAGAGTCATTAATTTATTCCAGAAACACATTCCGTATCCCATTGTTTTGGTGATTGAAAATGCAGATGAATTTGTAGTGAACGTTTGCGACAAAAAAATCAATCAAAATGATAAATCAAAACGAACTATTGAGGCTTTTATAAACTCACCCAATGTTTCAAAATTATATAAAAATGAGTTTGTTGGTGCTTTCTTTGAAGGCTTGGATTTTGCCGTTTTAGACAAAACCAACTTAGAAACTACTTATAAAAGTTATACCTCTGCTATTGTACAATTTCAAACCGCAATGGTTACGGGAACCTTCAATAAACGAAGTTCCATAAGAACGGATGACGACCTAAAACATCTGGAAACGATACAAAAAATAGAAAAAGAAATCCTTACTTTGTCAAACCAAATAAAAAAAGAATCCCAACTCAATAATAGAGTTTCTTTGAACATTCAAATCCAGAAGAAAAGAAATGAAATTGAGCATCTTAAAACATTATTAAACACACTATGAGCTTAGATAAAATTAAAAAAGGAGACGAACTTACTCAAAGTTTAGATATAGTAAATGATAATATTGCACGACTGAAAGAGCTTTTTCCTGAAGTACTTACAGAAGGCAAAATTGATTTTAAGGTGTTGCAAGATATTTTGGGAAAGGAAATTGAAGATGAAGAGGAATATTACCGTTTTACATGGGCTGGTAAAACTCAAGCCCGTAGAGAAGCACACAAACCAAGTACAGGAACTTTAAGACCAGCTAAAGAGGAAAGTTTAAACTGGGATACAACTGAAAACTTGTATATAGAAGGCGATAATCTTGAAGTACTAAAGTTGTTGCAAAAAAGCTACAACAACATGGTAAAAATGATTTACATTGACCCACCATATAATACTGGAAATGATTTTGTTTATAAAGATAATTACAAAGATAATTTAAAGAATTACCAACAAATTTCTGGACAAATTGATGATGAGGGTAATAAGCTTTCTACTAATACAGATACTAATGGTCGTTATCATTCCAATTGGCTAAATATGATGTATCCTCGATTGAGTTTAGCAAGAAATTTGCTAAATGAAGAAGGAATAATATTTATTTCAATTGATGATAAAGAAGTCGAAAACTTAAAAAAACTATCTCATGAAATATTTGGAGAAGAAAATTTTATTGGCTGTATTGTAAGAACAACTGGACAAACAACTGGACAAGATAGCGAAGGATTAGGTAGTTCATTTGACTACTTCCTTGTATATTCAAAAACCTCAAACAGAGGACTTAATGGTCTCCCTTTAACAGAACATGATTTAAAAAGGTTTGAAAATGAAGATGAGAAAGGTAAATATGCCTATGACCAAATGAGAAAGACGGGAAGTAGTGATAAGAGAACCGATAGACCTAATATGTATTACCCAGTTATTGACCCTGATGGTAATGAAGTTTATCCAATTGGACCTGGTGGATACGAAAGTCGTTGGCGTTTTGAAAATAATACATTTAAGAGATTTTTAGAAGAAGGTTTAATTTTATGGAAAAAAACAAAAAAAGATGATTCTACAGTTTGGTGGCCATATGTTAAATATTATTTAGAAGGAAGAACAAAAAGACCTTCGCCACTATGGAATGATTTAGAAGGAAATAAAAAAGCTTCTAGAGATTTGAGAACGTTATTTAATGGAAAAAAAATATTTGATTTTCCAAAACCTCTCGAACTAATTGAAAGGATTATTACCATTTCTTGTGACAAAACTAATGATATAATTTTGGATTTTTTCTCAGGCTCAGCGACTACTGCTCATGCAGTAATGCAAATTAATTCAAAAGATGGTGGAAAAAGAAAATATATTCAAGTTCAACTTCCTGAAGCAATCGACGAAAAAAGCGAAGCCTTCAAAGAGGGTTATACTAATATTGCTGAAATTGGAAAAGAACGAATAAGAAGAGCAGGAAAATTAATTGTTGCAAAA
Source organism: Flavobacterium frigidarium DSM 17623 (assembly GCF_000425505.1). Lineage (GTDB taxonomy): Bacteria > Bacteroidota > Bacteroidia > Flavobacteriales > Flavobacteriaceae > Flavobacterium > Flavobacterium frigidarium. The sequence continues at coordinate 69,431 of NZ_KE384393.1, forward strand.
AAATTAGCAGAAATAGAAAAGCTAAAATCAAAAAACAGCTTATTGGAAGAAGACCAACAAGAAATTAATAGATTACAAATAGCAATTACTAATTTAGACCTAGGTTTCAAAGTTTTCAAATTAGACAGTTCTAACATTAAAGGTTGGGATGGCAATCCAGATAATCTAGTAGATAATTTGTTTGATTCTCAAGACAACATTAAAACTGGTCGTACCGAAGAAGATGTGTTGTTTGAAATATTATTAAAGTACGGTCTAGATTTAACCTTACCAATCGATGAAAAAATCATTGAAGGTAAAAAAGTTTTTAGTGTTGGTTTGGGAGCTTTATTCATTTGCCTTGCAGATGGTATTACTAGCAAAGTAGCTGAAGGAATTGGAGCTTGGAAAGAAGCCTTAAACCCAGAAGTATGTAGAGTTATTTTTAAAGACTCAGGTTTTGGTGATGTTGATAAAACAAATTCAGTTCAAACTTTGAAGCGTTTTGGTATTAACGAAATTAAGAGTATTTAGCACTAAGTAAGTTTAGATACTAGTTAAGCAAGGAGATAATAATAGACCTAAACGCAACCATATCAATACATAGTAGTATCTAAGCAAGAAAACATAATAAATAAGCAAGATGAGTACCATGATAATTTCAACTATTAATCCTTTAATCATAGATGTGTATTTGCATACGCAAAAAGAGAACCAATACTTTGAGCGAAAAGGGTTAGGAGAAAAAGATATAAAACCTACTAAAATTGCAGAGGAATTAATAGGCATGCTTAATGCTGATGGTGGAGTCCTAGCTTTTGGTGTTGCTGATAATGGAGAAATACAAGATGTTAGAACCTTAGGAGATAAACTAGACGCATACAGAACTTTAGTATTTGATTTTATTCATCCAGCTTGTAACGTAGAATTAGAAGAAATGGAGATAGAGGGCAATTTGATATTTTTATATCACGTTGAACAAGACCTAGAACGTATCTTTTCTAGAAAAGACAATGATAATGTTTATTTGAGAGTATTAGATACCAACCGAATACTAGACAGAGATAGAATAAAAAAACTAGAATACGATAAAGGAATAAGACGTTTTGAGGAAGAAATAGTCAAAGATTTTGATTTTGAAGATTTAGACCAAGATTTACTTGACGAGTATAAAGAAAAGCTAAATTATAAAGGTGAAGTACTCGATTTATTAGTAAAACGACATCTAGCGAAGAAGAAAGAAGGAGTTTACCAACTAAAAAATGCTTCGGTACTTCTTTTTACACAAGACCCTGAAAAATATATTTCATCAGCTTCTGTAAGATATGTAAGATACGAAGGAACTGAAGCATTGACAGGAACCAGTCACAATGTTGTAAAAGATGAAAGGTTTGAAAATAACATTCCTAGATTAATAGATATATTAAAAGCTTTTTTAAGAGCTTCTTTCAAAGATTACTATTTTTTAGATATCGAAACTGGAAAATTTAAAAAGGTTCCAGAATATCCTGAAGAAGCTTGGCTGGAAGGAATTGTGAACGCACTTTGTCATCGTTCTTATAATGTACAAGGGAATTCTATATACATCAAACATTTTGATAATCGTTTAGAAATTAGCAATAGCGGACCTCTTCCAGCGCAAGTAACTATAGAAAATATCAAAAATGAAAGATTTGCTAGAAACCCACGTGTAGCAAGAGTACTAGAAGATATGGGATATGTAAGACAACTTAATGAAGGCGTTTCTAGAATATATGAGTCGATGGAAAAATCCATGTTATCTACTCCTGAATATAAAGAAGAAAATGGAAATGTTTACCTAATATTAAGAAACAAAATTAGTGGACATTCAAAAACTATTCATGATTCAGTGATGGAAAAAATTGAGAAAAACTGGGGTGAATGTAATGAGACTCAGAAAAAAATATTTGTATATCTATTTACACGTCATAAAGCTACACTAAGTGAAATCGTTCAATATGTAGCTATAAATGAAAATACAGTTAGAGGGTACTTAAATAAGTTTATTGATGATGGATTACTGGACAAATTAAGCACCAAACAAAGAGATATAAATGCTCTTTATATGTTTAAAAAGCAGTAAAAGTATTATAATTACTTGCATAAAATACAATAGGTAGTAATTAAGCAATTGATAATTATAAAAACAAAGTACTTATAAATAACTGTTTAGGTTAATTAAGTTAGGTTTAAATAAAGTTAAGCAAGAAAATCTATTATTTAGGTTTTGCTTATGAAATAGAGTTAGTCATGAAAATACAATTTGATAGTACGTTAAACTACCAGCAAGAAGCCATTGAAGCTATCGTAGATATTTTTAGTGGTCAAGAAAAATGTGATTCTAATTTTACGGTATATTCTCCAGAATTTTTAGCCAAACAGCAAAATATAGGATTTACTGATATTGGTTATGGAAATCGTTTGATATTAACAGAAGGGCAAATTCTTGAAAATACGCAAAGAATCCAATTATCAAATGGACTGAAGCCTTCAACAAGAGCCGAAATAGATAGAAAAAATCTTGATTTTACTGTTGAGATGGAAACTGGTACAGGTAAAACTTATGTTTACTTGAGAAGCATAGTTGAACTGTATAAAAAGTATGGTTTTTCTAAACATATCATTGTAGTTCCTTCCATCCCAATTAAAGAAGGGGTTTACAAATCACTACAAATTACCAAAGAACATTTAAGAGAATTGTATGATAACATCAACTACAATTTCTTTGTGTATGATTCTAGTAAGCTAAATGAAGTTCGAGATTTTGCTACCAATGACCGCTTGGAAATAATGGTTATCAATATTGATGCTTTCGCAAAAAGTTTTGATAATCCTGATGATTTAAAGAAAACAGCAAATATTATTCATAGATATAATGATTCATTAGGGTACAAACCTTTGGATTTAATTAAAAATACCAATCCAATTGTTTTTATAGATGAACCACAAACAACCATAAGTACACCAATAAGAAAGAAAGCAATTCAGAGCTTAAATCCGTTGGCAATTGTTAAATACTCTGCTACGCACCGCAAGGATGAGAAAATCAACATGATGTATAAGCTGGATGCGGTTGATGCTTATGAAAAGAAGTTGGTTAAACAAATTGAAGTTGGTTCTGTTCAAACAGAAGGAATTAACAACAATGCTTATATAAGATTGGTTGAGGTAAAAGTCTCAAAAGGTTTTCCAGTAGCAAAATTGGAACTGGATATTTTTAAAAACGGAAGTATTTCGAGAAAAACGGTTCTGGTAAAGCAAAATGAAGATTTAGAACAAATTACTGATAGAGCCGAATACGAAGGCTACATCATAAAAGATATTTATGCCGTAGCTGGAAATCAGTACATTGATTTTACCAGTAAAGACGATGTTATAAAACTTGGTGAGGCTATTGGAAATGTAGATGATAAGCAAATAAAAACCGCTTTAATTCGCAAGACCATTGAAGAGCATTTAAACAAAGAATTGGTATTAAATCCTCAAGGAATCAAAGTACTTTCTTTGTTTTTTATTGATTCAGTTGGCAAATACCGCCAATATGATGAAGATGGAAATGTAGCCAATGGTGAGTACGCTGAAATCTTCGAAAAAGAGTATTTAAAGCTAATAGCGAAACCAAAATACGCTAGTTTATTTGGAGAAATAAAAGATGTAGAGGTTGAAGCAAACCAAGTTCATAACGGTTATTTCTCTATTGATAAAAAATCAAAAAAAATTAAAGATTCATCAACTGATAAAAATGGATATGTAAAAGCAAATAAAGATGATGAAGACACATTCAATCTCATCATGCGTGACAAAGAAATGCTTTTGAGTTTCGATTCAAAATTACGTTTCATATTTTCTCACTCCGCTTTAAAAGAAGGATGGGATAATCCAAATGTATTTCAGATTTGCACTCTAAAAGATGCTGGTGGTTCCGAAATCAGAAGAAGACAAGAAATAGGTCGTGGATTACGTTTATGCGTAAATCAATCAGGAGAACGTGTGTATGGGCATGAAGTGAATACTTTAACGGTCATGGCAACAGAGACCTATGCTGAATTTGTGGATAATTTCCAGAAAGAGATTGAAAAAGAAACAGGAATCAAATTTGGTATCCTTGAGAAACATAGTTTTGGAAATATCGTTGTTGAAATAAATGATGAAGACACCGTTTACCTTGGTCAAGAAAAATCAGAAGAACTCTTCAAACATCTTATAAGTCAAGGTTACATTGATGTAAAAGGAAAAGTACAAGACAAACTTAAAATTGATTTAAAGGATGAAACGGTTGTAATTCCTGAAGAGTTCAAAGAACAGGAACATGTTCTAAATCAAATCATTAATACACTAAAAGAAACCGCTGGAAGACTTGAAATAAAAAACCAAGCAGATAAAAAATTAGTAACCGTAAACAAAAGAATTTTAGACAGTCCAGAGTTTAGAGAACTATGGGAAAAAGTAAAATTCAAAACTACATTTTCAGTTAACTTTGATTCAGAATCATTGGTAAAAGAATGTATAAATGCCATCAATGACCGCTTGAAAATCACAAGAGGAAAACTAATTTATACCAAAGCTTCAATAGCAATTAATGCTGGAGGAGTTGATGCAACAATAAGCCCTAATAGCGAAACAACAAGCATCAAAGATGAGGTGGAAAGATTACCAGATATTGTAAGTTATCTTCAGAATGAAACCCAGTTGACCAGAAAGTCAATTGTAGCCATTTTGACAGGAATCAATAAACTGGATTACTTTAAAATTAATCCTCAAAAATTCATTGAAGGCTGTATTGACATCATCAACGAACAAATGAACTTGCACATCATTGATGGAATTAGTTACAAAAAAATTGGTGATGCTGAATACTATGAACAAGAGCTTTTTGAAAATAAAGAGTTGTTTGGCTACATGAAAAGCAATTTAAAGGAGAGTTCAAAATCGCCTTATAATTATGTTGTTTATGACTCCAATGTAGAATCTAATTTGGCAAAAGAATTTGAAAATAGTACTAATATTTCTGTTTATGCTAAACTACCAGATTGGTTTAAAATAGATACTCCACTTGGAACCTACAACCCTGACTGGGCTATTATGTGGAAAGACCAAGATGAAGAAAAATTGTTCTTTGTTGTAGAATCTAAAGGCAGTACAGGGCTATTTGATTTAAGACCGAAAGAAGCTGGTAAAATAAAATGTGGTAAACGACATTTTAGTGCAATTGGTAGTAAGATGATAGTTGCTACTGAACTGGCTGATGTTGAGGATTATGCTTTGAGTAAATAATTTCTAACCCAATTTAATGAAGACAAAATTTACTATATTCTATTCTTGGCAATCTGACGTAATTAAGAATAAAAATTTTATTTCATCAAATCTTGATAGAGCAGTACGAGAACTAAAAGCTAAGTCAAAAATTAGTGGAAGTGATTTTAACGTTGAATTAAACTTAGACCGTGACACAGAAAATAAAAGCGGAAGTCCCGCAATAGCTCAAACCATTTTTGATAAAATTTCAGAATCCGATATTTTTATTTGTGATGTCAGTTTAATAAATAATAATCTTCTAAATAGGTTATTAAAAAGTAGATTAACTCCGAATCCAAATGTTTTGATTGAACTTGGATATGCTATTAATCTTTTAGGTTGGGAGAGAATAATTTGTGTTAATAATTTATCACTGGGAGAAACTGAATTATTACCTTTTGACTTAAGAGGACATAGAATCTCCGTTTTTAAAGGTTATGGAATAGATGAAAAGAAAAAAATAACTTCAGTCTTTAAAACGGCTATAAAATCTATTGTAATAGATTATGATAATATTGTAGAACGTCATAATAATATTGGATTCAAAAATCATGATAAAACAATTTTTTCAAAAATTCATGAACTAGCTTCAGAACGTAGAATAAGAGATACTGTTGAAACAATATCAAATAGTTTTTACTATAATGGTTTACATTATGAGTTTTTAAATTGTTTACAAAAGTTTTATTCAGATTCACTTAATCATTTTATAAATAAAAGCATTGAAAAAATTTTCCTAGAACTTTTAACTTCAATTGAAATGTTCAAACAATTATGTTTGGAATATATTAATATAGAAAATCATCGTGGAAAAAGCATTTTTGAATTAGAGTTGGAAGGTGTTGAAATTACGGACTTAATTAAACATGATGCTCTACAAAGTGAAAGGTATTTTTACCCAAAACAGCCCTTTATGAATGAGGAATGGAATGAATATCATCAAAGACATCGTAAAGTTCAACGAGAGTTTCATGCTTTATCTCTTAAAATTGAAGAGAATTACAAAAATTTTGTTTCAGTTTATAAAAGAGAAACTATATAAAAAAAACTTTAGGATATAAAATAGATTGGCATGAATGAATTAGAAGAACTATATGAAGTTGACAAAAAGGAAGCTTCGAATGAGGAAATTATTACAAGTAAAGTTTTACCTGATATAATAGATGTTGCTACATTATTAAGCTATACTAATATTAGGTTTCCAATATACCAACGCCCTTACAAATGGGAAACTAAAAATGTAATCCAGTTAATTGATGATATTATTGTCCACAAAGACAAATCTGCTTATCGTTTAGGAACAATTGTTATTCATAATGACAAAGCTAAGTTTGAGTACAATATAGTTGACGGTCAGCAACGTACAATCACACTAATTCTGATAACAATAGCCATAATAAAAGCTGTTGAAAATAGCGAAGTAATTGTTGAGAATAAAATCTTAAACGAACAATTAGCAAGTATAAAAAAAAGCATGGTTGTTCCTTCATTTAAAAATGAAATTTCAATTACCAACATACAAAAAAATTATCGAGAAATTGAACGTTTAGTAGCTTCAATGGACGAAGAAACTATTTCATTTCTATTCAATAAATGTCAGTTTATCAAGTTTGTACTAAGTGATGTTTCTGAAGCTTTCCAGTTTTTTGACTCACAAAATGCGAGAGGGAAAGATTTAGACCCACATGATTTATTAAAGGCTTATCATTTAAGAGAGTTCGGAGAATCAGACGAACAACAAAAAATAAAAGTTATCTCTACATGGGAAAACATGGAAACTAATGAATTAGTTTCACTGTTTGGTGAATATCTTTTCCGTGTCAAATCATGGTCAAAAGGGAATTCTGCACGTTTTTTTACCAAGAATGAAACAGACCTTTTTAAAGGGATTACTATGGGGAAAATTGAAAACTATCCCTATACCAAACCTTTGCGGATATCCCATTTTTATGTAGATGGATACAACCTGAGTAATGATAGAAATATTGATTTAAATCCAATGGAATTCCCTTTTCAATTAGACCAAACCATAATCAATGGTAAACGTTTCTTTGAAATGATTAGTCACTACAAAACAGTTTTAGACGATTACAAGAGTACGATTTTCAATCATCCTCATTTAGATACCAAAGCAAGAGAAATTATTTATGTATTGGAAAATTATGATGGTAGATTTCGAACAGGAGATAAATACATTCGTATGATGTTTGATTGTGCTTTAATATATTATATTGATAAATTTGGTAATATTGAGCTTTCACGAGCTATTGAAAAATTCTTTATCTGGGCATATAGTTTAAGATTGAGACACCAAGCCGTTTACTTAGCTTCTGTAGACAATTATGTTCTATATGAAATAAATGTATTTAGGCAAATGAAAGATGCCACAACACCATTTACAATACTTTCTATGAATATACCGCCAGTACTAAATGCAATAGCATCAAAAATGGGATTGTCTGGAAATCATGAAACAACATCGAAAGGAATAAAAGATTTATTCACTACTCTAAGATACTACTATGGACAATAACAACATAATTGAATTTTCAATTGAAGAATTATTAAATGGTGATAGTCTCTATGTTATACCACCATATCAACGGAATTATGCTTGGGGGGAAGAACAAATTACCCAACTTATTCAAGATATAATTGATTATTTGCCAAAAGGAAATTCAAGCAAAGTAAATTATTATATCGGTACATTAATTGTTTATGAGAGGGAGCAAAATAGTACAATTGTTTATGAAACTATTGATGGACAGCAAAGACTCACAACTTTATCTATTCTAACTTCTGTAATCCAAAATAAAAAAAACTATAAGTTAAAATGGTTTAATAAATTAAACTTAGCCTTTGACAGCCGTAAAAATTCAACACAAACATTACAAGCTGTTTTTGAAGACCATTTTCCAACAAGTAAAGAATATAATACAGGAATCAAAGATGCTTATGAATTGGCAGAAACCATTCTGACTAATAAATTGGAAGAACACAAAATTTCATTAGATACCTTTGCTAAATTTTTATTTAATAACGTAAAAATTCTACGTGTTCCTGTTCCACACGATACTAACCTCAATCATTATTTCGAAATAATGAACAGCAGAGGAGAACAATTAGAAAAACACGAAGTTTTAAAAGCTAAATTATTAGGAGTCTTTAATTCTATTTCTGATGAAGTTGAAAAGTTAAAATGCACTAATCTTTTTCATCTTATATGGGAAGCTTGTTCCAATATGGAAAAGTATGTTCAGTATGGATTTATAATCGACCAGAGGCATATCGTTTTTGGTCACAATGATTGGAATAGTTTTGAACATAAAAACTTTGATGACTTAAAGCAAAAGTTAGATGGACAACTTAGTTTTGCTTTAGAAAGTGACGAACAACTATCAATTGATGAAATCATAGAGGGGAAAACGTTTAAATCACTATATCAGGAAATAGACGAAAGCCCAGACCGATTTACTTCTGTAATAAATTTTCAAAACTTCTTATTGCATGTGCTTAGAGTACAAACTAGAGAGGATATCCCATTGGATGACAAAAGGTTATTGAGTGTTTTTTTGGACCAAAAATTAAATGTACTTCAGTCGGATGAAGATAAAATATCATTTGCTAAAACATTTGCTTTCACTTTATTAAAATCAAAATTTCTTTTCGATAAATATATAATCAAAAGAGAATTTATTGGTGGAGCTGATAAATGGAGCTTGAAAAGATTAAAATGGTATGATAAAAACAAAGTAAGCTATGTCAATACTTTTGGTTTAGAAAACAATGACCAAGAACTTGATGACAACAAGAAAACCTTAATGATTTTAGCGATGTTTCATATTTCGATACCAACAATGGTCTATAAACATTGGTTAAGTGCTTCCATGTATTATCTTTTTTATCAAGATGAAATCACTGCTACAAAATATATTGAATATCTGGAGGAAACCGTTAAGTCGTTTGTGTTTAATAGATTCCTATCGAAAAATCCTAAAGAATATTATCCAATGATTTTTGAACCTGAGAATATAAAAACTCCTGATTGGGATATAGAAATTGACGAAGAAAAGCTCACCTTTGGTAAGATAACAAACAACCTATTATTTAATTATGTAGATTTTCTACTTTGGAAAAAATTAGCTCCCAATGATGCTAAAATAAAAAGTTATGACTTTAGCCCTAGAAGCTCTGTTGAACATTACTATCCTCAAACTCCAATGGATGGTTTTCCTAAAATGGAAGACATAGAAACATTGAATAGTTTTGGAAATTTATGCCTGATTAGCCACAGTAAAAATTCACGTTTAAGTAATTTTTCACCATCAAATAAAAAAGAATTTTATCTAAAAAGTATTGATAGTGTTAAACAGTATTTAATGATGGATAATTCTATTCCAGAATGGAATGAAGACGCAATAAAAAAACATAATAGCGATATGATTGATTTATTAAAAATTGAATTAACGCAAATAAAACTATAGAAATAATTTTCAACTCCTTATGGTAATAAACTGTATTTCAGATTACAAAAACATATTGAATCAAATTCAAGAAAAGAAACAAATAAGAGATATCTTTTTATCAAGTTCAATTGATAAATTCAAAATTACTAAACAAAGAGATGGCAATTATCCTGCAATCATTACAATTAGTGGTTGGCGTTCACAAGATAAAGACAATCGTAAAGATTGGGAAGAAAGCATTTTGAAAATATATCCAGATAGAGAATGGTTTCATTTGGAATGGAATTCGGAAAAGATTCCATTTATTGATAAAGCTCTTGAAAGCAATATGCCTAGTATAAATATGGAAACAGAAAAACCAAATGATTATAATAAAATTTTCAAACGTGCTTTTTTTTTAGCTTCATTAGTTGTTTCACCTATAGTTCCATTAGTTACGTCTTCTTTATTACATACTAAATTGTTGAATAATTATTGGCACACTGCAGTTAGAAATTCTAAACAAACAGGAGATAATTTAGCCCAAGTTTTAAATGCCTGTAAAAACAAGGATTTTATCCTAGTTGGACATTCTTTGGGAGCAAGAGTTATTTTTAATTGCTTATCGTATTTAAGCGAAAAAGGACTACACTCAAATATATTTGAAATTCATCTTTTAGGTGGTGCAGTAAGTAGTAATCCTAAAAAATGGTCAAAAACATCATTAACGGTAAAAAATAAAATTTATAATTATTATTCCGATAATGATAATGTGTTAAAAACAGCATATAGGGCATCTATGTTGAGTACAGAACCTATTGGACTTTATGAAATTGAAAATAAAAAAGTAATAAATAGAAATACAACGATATACATAGATGGACATACAGAGTATATTAAAAATTTTAGTTTAATTAAAAATGGATGGTACAGGTAGAGATTAAGTCAAATACTATTTAGAATACACATTAGAGTACAAAAAAAGCTAGTTCTTTTATCGAAAATAAACACGTGATATTGCACCTATTAAAAGTCATTCCTGAATAAACTTTCAGTATTAACGAGTGGTGAAATCTTTGAATAGAAAGCATTGTTATCACAGACACAACTGTGTACTTTTATTTCTTTAAAAATTGAAATTCTCAGCTAGTTTGTCATATTTAAAACTTGCTAACCCTTCCTGAATAATTTGTTTAACTGATTTCTCAATTTGTTCTTCACCAAACCAGCTTACAACTAATCGGCTACCATCATATTGATTTTCGGTATCATCAATTGAGTCCGATTCTAAAAATGCAGTATAAATAACTGGTTTCAATGTGTCATTTGAAACATAGTCATTACTAGTTAAATGAAAAATAGATTTACGATGTCCTTTTGTTAATGAATTTATGTAATCAGACAAGATTTTGATGTTAATAGCTTCATTTGGCGAACCAATTATTAAGCCTCTATAGGTGTATTCAAATTGAAATTTTTCAATTGTTATTTCTCTTTTACCAATTTTAATATTTTCCATAAAGTGGTTTAATTATAAATATCTGCTAATTTTCAATAATTAAATATTTCCACTTAAAATACCAAGTCCTTTTTCAATTAATTCCTTAGCTTCATCTACCTCCAATTGAGTTATAGAAGTCCCTTTAGTTGAAACAAATAATTCTCTCACATCCACATCAAGAGCTTCAGCTATCTTCAACAAAAGTTTAATCGTTGGTAAATTATTTTCACTTGAGATATTTGATATTGTGGTTGGTGACACTTCAACTCTTGAAGATAGTTCATCCCTTGATATCCCCTTTAATGTCATTATTTCCTTTAGTCTTAATATAGCCATTCTAATATTTTTTACAAATATAAGAAATAAATCAAGTAAGACTTAATTTATTTAATAAAACATTAAACAAAACTTGCTTTTTAATCAAATATTGCTTTACTTTGTAGTGTATTAATCAAGTGTCACTTTATAACTGTAAAAAAAATGGAAATAGCTAAAACAATCATTGAACAAATTAAATATGCTGATAAATGGGCTTTGATGGCTTATGGTTCTAAAAACTTTTTGACATTACCAGAATCAAAAGAATACCAAGGTGGACTACAATTCCAATGTTCAGGTTTCAGACACAAAGGAACTGTTAGAATCCAATTAAAATGGATTGACACTTATACAATATCATTCATCAGTAAAAAAGGGGAAACTATAAAAGAAGTAAATGATGTGTATTGCGATATGCTAGTAGATATTCTGGACTGGATTGAAGGTAAGTAACCTTCAGTCCTGTGCAAAATTAGGTTATAGCCATACAGTTCACATTATAAAAAATCATTACTCAACAATATCAACCAATTAAACTGTGCAAAATACACCATCCTAAAAATGCACACTTTTTCGAAATTTCACCTAAAATAATCCAATTATGAAAAGAGCCAGATACATTCGCCAAAGTACCAGCCAACAATCAAACCTGCGCCAACTGGCAAAAGCCCATCCAGATGAAATATTATTTATTGATACGATAAGTGGTTCAATTCCATTTGCAGAAAGACCAGCTGGGAAAAAGCTTGTTGAAGCCGTTGAAGCTGGAGAATTGAATTACGTTTCATTTCATGCAATCGACAGGGCTGGAAGGTCTACTATCGATGTATTGCAGACCCTTAAATTTTTCTTTGATAAAGGAGTGATTGTTAAGATAGATAATTTAGGGCTTGAGTCAATGATAAATGGAAAAGCTAATCCAGTATTTAACCTAATAACAACTATTTTATCAGAGCTCAGTTCGCTCGAAAAAGCCTCACTTCTTGAAAGACAGGCTGAGGGGATAATACAGGCTCGCTTACGTGGAGCCTATAAAGGGCGAATGAAAGAAACAAAAGACTCTCCTGAAGTAACACTGGCAAAACACAATAGAGCTGTTAAGGTCATAAAATCAAATCCTACAATGTCACTCAGAGACATGGCAAAACTGGCCAGCGATAAAAGCAAAGGATATGAGGTTTCACCGAACACCGTAAAAAAGGTAAAAGATTTGATGTTGACTCTTTCTATGATTTAAATTCAATCCCTCCCTCCCTCCAGTTACCCGCCCTGGGGGGAGGGCTGGGTGTAATGGATATAATGGGGTTCGATGCTGTTCGCTAAATTTTTTTTTTAGATTTTTTTTTTATGTAATTTAGACATAATATGCCGAACTACCCCAATATAAAATATTTGAAAAATCATAATCTTCCATATCATTTATTCTTCTTATCAATTCTGAAACTGAAGCACCAGAATTATATTCAATAAGTTCATTAATAATTGAATCTTTGCCTTTTAATAATGTTAGGACTGTATTATTATAAGACTCTAAATAATCATATCCTTTCGATATAAAAACAGCAAAAAGTGCACCATATATCATAGCAAACTTAAAATCAATCATCCAAAGATGGGATAAAAAGTCTTGATTCGCATTAGTTAACAAAGCTGGGAATCCAACATTAATTAAATCACCTGTTTGCGTCATAGTACCTCCCTCACAAATATTACATAATAATAATCTCCTAGTATCAACAAAAGGATTTTTAAGTGACTCAAATTCACTTAAAGAAATTTCCACATTATCATCTAATACTATTTTAGAATCAAAAGGCGAATAATGAGAATGCTCACCATGAGAAGAAATCCAAATTATTTGAAAATCAGATTGTAAGTGTTTTAGAAAATCCTTCTTTGTTGGATTACTTAAAATTAATTCGATATTGTTTTGTTCAAAAATTTCTTTAACACAGCTATACTCCATATCTGAAGAAAAGCTATTTCCTTTCCAAAAAAGAATTTTAGTAATTTTTCGAAAGTTATTTTTATGTTTAAAACTAACTTGCCTAGGCAAGGATTTTTCTATCGACTTTATCATAATAGCTTGTAGTGGTAAACTATTATAATCAAAATGAAAATAACTATCTACACCATTATCAAAAAAAGAAATTAGCTCTTTAAAATTATATAATTTTGAAAGCGATGATTCGAATTTATCTCCATACTTATATTTATATTCTGGCCTCCCAATCTCTTTCGATGGAACTTCATTTTCATATTCTCTACCTTTTAATATCTTAAACTGATTGAGAGATAAATTCTGATATTTAACTAGTTCAGGAATTAATAATGTTACATCGTTTGCAAATAAAAAATGTTTATTTGCACTCAATAAATACGAACCAAGTTCTGAATTGGGCATCATGTACAAAATAGATTTGCTAGTAATTGTACTTTTGTAAAAAGCACAAAAAACTGTATTCAGTTCATTATATTTATTATTCTTAAAACAATAAATAGATAAAGGATTCAAAATTTTTGAAAATCTGCTTTTCTCATGTATTTGACTTAACTTATCAAAACAAATAAAATTATGATTCAATAAATTAACCTCCTTGACTAAATTTTCTAATTTGAAATTTGGTAATAAATCATTGACATATGAATTAACAAAGAACTGAGTTCGTGATATAAGATTTTTCCAATTATGGTCTAGTAGTTCTAAGGCTATTTTCTTCCTGAGTGATAAGTCACCAATATTTTTTAAAATAATCTCTAACTTTATAGTTTCATTATACCCCTCATCATTTTTTCCATTTAACTTTTCATTGAGTTTTATAATTTTTTTTGGTAAAAAATTCAGTTCAGTTTTGAGATTATTTAATTCACACCAGCTGTAAACATTAGAAATAAAAAAAGCAAACTCTTCTGTCTCTATATCATTTACTGCAATTAAATCCATTGTCTCATCAATCATTAAAATCCCAAATTCATTCAATCCTGAAAAAGACCGAGAATAATAATAAAATTGCCCAAGCCAATTTATTGTAGTATGTAAACTATTCTTTAATACATTTTTATCATTAGAATCTAAATGCTTGAATACCCTATACGAATTTATGTCATATTTCTCGCCATTAACCCAAATAACATTAAAAATTCCCAAAGAAATTACATCGTAACAAAAATGGAAATGCCCCGTAACGTTGTAACATTTAATAATATCTGCTGTATAGGATAATAAAAGAAAATCGATTCGATTTTCAATTTTACAGGAAGTCACAGCCGTTTTAAGATTAATCATCTTTAAAAGAAATTGCGATATAATTTCTTTACTATTTTCTGGTCTAATTTTATAAATATAAAATATAACTTTATGTTTTATTTCCAAATAAAAGTCAAAATTATTTTCCAAATCAACTGGACTATTTAAAAAAAATCTATCTAAATCTTCATCTGTTAAAATACAATCAAATAATTCACCATTTGTCATAACTATTTTTTATTCAAATCTAAAAACATTAATCAATAATTTACAATATTAGATTAACTAATTATTATTACAAAAATAAGTATACTTGTGTTAATTATAACTAGGTAGTTTCTAATCGAGTGAAACTATTATTCAATTACACTAAAAAAAAAAATTTTAGAACGAATTTCACTAAAATTCATCAATAAAAGTTAAATTAAAATAGATATGAAAAACTTCTACAAAATACTAATTCTTACTATTGTTGGTGGGTCTATTTCATTAATGTTTTATAGATTCGATTTAGCTTATGGCTTTTATGACCGTTCTACTCCCTAGATGTCAGAAAGATTAGAAACATATTCTTATCTAAGTAAAAGATTTGACGTTTCTATAAACTCAACTAAGGTGGACAAGAAAAATGGTAGATATTATATAAAATTCAAAACTAGACTGAAAAGTAAATCAAATTTTTCATATGATGACCTTGCGGTTAAACCATGTTTGTATGTTTATCTAAAATCAAATAATGATGATTTTAATTTTTATGCAGTAGACCTTAAAAAATTTTCGTTTATAGCGTATAATCAAACCTTAGAACCAAACAAGGAAATAAGTATTAGTAAAAAATGTATTTTAATAATTTAGGACGCGATAATTTTGACGCTGATTATTTGAGATTTAAAGTTTCAAAAGTATCGCATCATTAAATAATAACGATGACAGAGAAAAAATTGAGATACTGGATAAAATGATTGTGTTTGCACAGAATTGGACAAAACAGGATAATCGGAAAAAAGAGATGTCAAATAAAATCAGAACTAGTACAGACCATCCAACTGTAGCATCCACTAAAAAACAATTTGGAAGAGAAGTTGACAGATTACAACCTAGCCTTTCATCAACAAAACCATATACAATGGGACAGATTAAAGACAAAGGTTTAATTGATGAATGTTTTAGAATTATTGAAATGATGAAAAAGATAAGTTAAAGTAGAAGGAAAGCTAGTTTTAAATGAAGAAAATAGTATTGTGAACTAATTCATAAATTTATGAATTAGTTCACTCATTTTTCTATTATTTAAATGGTATATATAAAACCTCTGCTTCTTCACGTCCACCAAAGTAACAAAGTAAATCTTTTTTACTGACTGTCTTTTCAACGACATCATATAATGACTTGTCTTTGTTTAACGAAATTTCATGTGATAGATTAATATATTCAAATGCGAAAAATTCGGCAATCTTCTTATCAAGTGTCCAGCTAATACGGAATTTACCTGATTTAATTTCTTTTTTTGTACAGCCTCTATAAATGTTTACTTCATCAGGTAAGTTGTTAAAAAAATTTCTTTCTTCTTCATCCATTAGATGCTCTTTTTCAGGACGGGTATCGTTAAGATATTTTAAGATTTTTGAATCATCAGTATGAGCTAAACTTGAACGTGTATAACATTCACCGACCATTTTCCAATAGATTTTGTGGGGCATTGTATCGTAATGGGTTCTCAATACTTCGCCAAGATTTTCAGCATTTGACGTAAACATTCCATCCCAGTCAACAGTTTCTTTTTGAGTGATTAGCAATTCATCAAACCATTTTTTAATTTTATTTAAAGTTGGTTTAATTGGTCTTTCATTTTCTAAAAAGTCTTTGTAAGTTTCATTAAGAAAATCAGTTTGAAAATTCACACCCAATTTGTCAGTTTCTTTATGTCTATCTGTTCTAGCACACATAAAATTAAAAGAAGATAATTGTATTTCATAACCAAATACTTTTGTTTGTTGGATATTTGTTTTAACTATATCATATTCAAATATAGCTCTATCTAATTCGTTTTGCGTCATATTATATTTTTGTTTTTGTAGTGATTTTGTTTGTTGGTATAAAAGTATTTTAAATATTTTTCTAATTAGCTATAACATATTAAAAAAGAATTACAACAGAAAGCTTACTAAAAACCTTCAAAAATCCCCAATCCAAATAAAGCAAAATCATATTTGACTGGGTCATTAGGGTCGAGAATTCTTAAATTAGTATCTAATTCTAACAAAGCTTTTCCATCGTTTTGTTTTCTTTGTAAAAGTCCCAATTTCCGTGCTACATTGCCAGAATGTACATCGAGAGGGCAAGATAGTTTTGATGGTGAAATGTTTTTCCAAATACCTAAGTCGACTCCAGTATTATCATTTCTAATGAACCACCTCAAACACATATTAATTCTCTTTGCTACTGAACCTTTGTTCGGGTCTGCTACATGTTTTCTTGTTCGGGACTGATGTGGGATTTCAAAAAAAGTCTCATTTAGAGCATGAATAGCAGGTTGAAGTGAAGTCTTCGTTTGATTGTCAATAAAAATTTGTTGTAATCCACCTTTGTTGGTATATATATGATTTAAAGCTTTTATGAAGTATTTAAAATCCTCCGAGTTAAAAGTTCTATGCACAAAACCATCTAATCTTTCTAATTGATTCTCATCATGGCTCATAACAAAATCATAGGGTGAATCACCTAACAAGTCCATCATACGGTGACCGTTTTTAGTAATCATCGTTCTATTACCCCAAGCTATTGTTGAAGCCAAGAAACCAGCAATTTCAATATCTTCTTTTAATGTATAGCGATGAGGCACACTAATAGGGTCTGGCTCAATAAAGTCAATGGTGTTATATTGAAGAACTTTGGCGTCGAGGAAGTCTTTTAATTCATTTTCAGAAATGACCATGTTTTACTAGTTTTGAAGCTTTAATTTAAAGCAAATATACTTCTTATCATTTTAAAAACAGACTACCTTAATTACCCGTACTTACATGTTGATTCTTTTTGCAGCTGAACCTCTTCTAGGATCAGAGACGTGTTTTTTTGTGCGTTGATCGTGAGCTATTTCAAAAAAAACGGACTTAAATTCAGCTATACTTTCTTGCATGCCTAGTATAGGGGCGTGTTTACTAAATACAGCTTCAAGACCTCCATGATTGGTATAAATGTTTTTTAAGCTTTTTATAAAGTGCGTGAAATCAAGGCCATTAAAAGTACGATGCACAAATTGTTGTAGGTGTTCCAAATCAGACTCTGAGTGAGACATAACAAAATCATAAGGAGAATTTCCCATTAAGTCCATCATGCGATGGCTATTTTTAATAATCATTGTGCGGTTTCCCCAAGCGATAGTGGCACTTAAAAAACCAGCAATTTCGATATCTTCTTTTTGAGTAAAGAGATGCGGAATTTGCACAGGATCACTTTTAATGAAATCAGGAGTGTTGTATTGAATCACTTTTTCGTCTAAGAAAGATTTCAATTCAGATGAATCCATGCCAGTTTTTCTTTATTAATTTGTGTTCTTGAAATAAGTGATTGTAATTATGTAAGCAGATGCAATAGCCCAAATAGCAGTGAAAATCCTTTTATGCCCTGACCTTTAAGGGCATAAAAGATTGTAGCGTATAGCTGGAAAAAGCTCCTAATTACTAATTAGTCCGTCTACCATAACAAGTTTTCTATCAGCCATATTTGCCAGGTCCTCGTTGTGTGTTACAATGACAAATGTTTGACCAAATTCATCACGCAATTTAAAAAATAACTGATGTAAGTTTTCGGCAGAAGCAGTGTCTAAATTTCCAGAAGGCTCATCGGCAAAAATAATAGCAGGTTTGTTGATTAACGCTCTAGCTACGGCCACGCGTTGCTGTTCTCCTCCTGAAAGTTCATTAGGTTTATGGTGCAAGCGATGTGATAAGCCCAAATATTCTAATAATTTTTCTGCTTCAATTTCAGTTTCCTTCTTATTTTTATTTGCAATAAATGCAGGAATACACACATTCTCTAAGGCAGTGAACTCGGGAAGTAATTGATGAAACTGAAAGATGAAACCCAAGTTTAGATTTCGAAATTTAGAAATATTCTTGTCATTCATCTTTAAAATATCCTCCCCATTAATTAGTAGCGAACTATCATTTTGTTTTTGAGATTGGTCTAACGTTCCTAAAATTTGTAAAAGTGTGGTTTTACCCGCACCCGAAGCGCCAACGATAGA
This sequence comes from Flavobacterium frigidarium DSM 17623, assembly GCF_000425505.1. Taxonomy (GTDB): domain Bacteria; phylum Bacteroidota; class Bacteroidia; order Flavobacteriales; family Flavobacteriaceae; genus Flavobacterium; species Flavobacterium frigidarium. Next base: position 88,483 of record NZ_KE384393.1, read on the forward strand.
TACGATTTCCCCTTTCTTAATATGCAAGTCAACGCCTTTTAAAACTTGAAGTTTGTCGTAATATTTATTTAGATTTTTAGCTTGGATCATTTTGTGCTGTTTTGACAAAGAAACAAAGATTTTAGTAATAATAAGAATATTTGAGGCGCTACAACTTATAAATTTTAGTTAAGTATTTATCTAAGATTTAGAAATAGCTTAAATTTACAATAATGGCTTTTTAAGAGTCATATAATATATAAACAGACAAAATAAAGTAGATGATGGATACAAATAATACTGAAGTTTCGATTTTTGCTGGGGGATGTTTCTGGTGTACCGAGGCGGTGTTTCTAGAACTTAAAGGAGTAAGTGAAGTAGTTCCAGGCTATATAGGTGGTGCAATAGAAAATCCTACTTATGAAGCCATTTGCACCGGAAATACTGGCCATGCCGAAGCCATTAAAATTACATATGATAATCGCGAGATGAGTTTTGGAGAATTGTTAGAGGTGTTTTTTGCTACTCATGATCCTACAACATTAAACCGCCAAGGAAATGATATAGGAACGCAATATCGAAGTGAGGTGTTTTATTTGAACGATTTTCAAAAAGAAATGACCGAAGGCTATATCAAGTTGTTAAATGATGAGAATGTTTTTGGGAATCCTGTCGTAACACAAGTATCGCCAGCGCCACATTTTTACCCGGCAGAAAATTATCATAATAACTATTACAATCAAAATAAAACACAGGGATATTGCTCGTATGTGATTACACCTAAGATTGATAAGTTAAAGAAATATTTTCAGGAAAAGTTAAAATAGAAATGGCACTTAATTTGCAGTAGCTCATTTGAACAATTTAATCTTTACTTATGGAAGTTAACGATGCTGCTATTGCGAAAAGAATCATGTATAAAAATTTAATTCTAGGGATTGTATTTGATGCTATAGGAATGCTGTCATTTGCAATCCCTTTTATAGGAGAGTTCTCTGATGTTGTTTGGGCGCCTATAGCAGGCTATTTAATGACACTCATGTACAAAGGAACTACAGGGAAGATAGGAGGGATTATTGCTTTTATCGAAGAAGCATTGCCTTTTACAGATGTGATTCCCACATTTACATTAACTTGGATTTATACTTATATTATTAGAAGAAAGCTTTAGTTTTTAAATAGGAAACCAAATCCCATACTAATCAGCATTTTTTTCTCGAAAGCCCAAAAGAATTTAAACTGCCCAAAAATAAACCCGATTATCACCAGCAATACTTGATAGATAGGGAAAATTAAAATCAGCCGAATGGGAGTGTAAAGTAGTCCCAAATCTTCCTTTGTAAATCCTATTAATGCACACAGCGGTTTTGACAACCATGCAGATGCTGATCCTGTAATTGCAAATACTACGAATATAACGGCTAATTGAAAATTAGATGTAATGCCCCAACGCTCTTTTAATTTCTTCATTTTTATTTATAATGATTACAAATATACTAAGATTATCTCGTGGGGACATAACCAAATAGTTTTTGTTTATAGGTATTTTGAAAATATATGAAATAATTATAAATTAGGTAATTTACCTCATATCCATAATCAGTAATTTGGTCATAACTTATTGTCATTTCGTACAAATTTGGGTTGTAACGATAGGGTTGAAGTACTCTGCGATTCCATTCGTCTACCCACAGTTGGTTTTTATTTTCTAAATAAGATTGTGAGTGATAGTTTCTAGGAAATGCTCTAGAGGCCAACCAATAACTAAAACCAGGATCGATAATTACCACCTCATATTCTAGCTCGTCGTTTGCAATTCTAATAGTATCACTTACACTATCATTCGCAATCCGCTTTTGCGACGGAAACTCCTTTGAAGCATTGCAACTACAAAAAAAGACGATAAGTAGGAGCGTAGTTATAATTGTTTTCATGATCAGCGGTTTGCTTTTAAAATTACAAAATTTTGTCTGGAAGGGTTTCGATTTTAACAAAAAAAAAGCACTTACCTTAGTAAGTGCTTTAGATATTATTTTAAAATAATAAAGTTTTATTTGCCAAAAAGACCGCCTAGCATTCCGCCTAAACCACCGCTTTTTTTACTTACTGCATCCATTGCATCACTCATATCTACTTTTCCATCTCCGTTTTGATCTAAACCAAATTGGCCACCATACTTAGAAATTGCATCCATAATTCCTGCATTATCTCCGCCCCCAGAAACAGCAGCAATTATATCAGAGATTTCAAAACTAGAATCTCCTGAATCTTTTGCTTTACCTACAAGTGCACTAATAATTTTCGGAATTAAAGTTGAGGCCACACTCGCAGCTGTACCACTATTAATTCCTAATTTTTCACTTAAATTACCAGTAAGCTGTTGTGTTAACTGTTGTACAGCAGGATTTGAAGCGTCTTTTGCATTATTACCTTGAAATAATCCACCTAATTTAGATAAGTCGCCATCAGCAACCATTTTTTGTAAGCCTGTGATAATAGATGTACTAGCCTCATTTATTACCGCCTCATTTTTTTCGTTTGGAATAGCGTCATTTTTTACAACAGTATCCTGCCCAAATTGCTGAGCTAATTGTGTTAATTGTTCGAACATTACTTTTGATTTTTTGGTTTGATGACAATTTACTAAAAAAAAAGGGTTTACTAAAATATTTTAGTAAACCCTTTCTTAACTATTTGATGTTCAGATTTAATTATCCAATTAAACTGATTATTTGTGAAGCAAGTTCTGTACCAATTCTGTCTTGAGCTTCTCCGGTTGCTGCACCAATATGTGGTGTCAAAGAGATTTTTGAATTCATCAAAATGGTCATTTCAGGAGTTGGTTCGTTTTCAAAAACATCTATTCCAGCAAACAAAACTTTTCCGCTGTCTAATGCTTTTACAAGTGCTACTTCGTCAATAACACCACCACGAGCGCAGTTTACAATCCCTACACCGTCTTTCATTGTAGCGATTTCTTTTTCACCAATGATGTAGCCTTTTTGGGCAGGAACGTGTAAAGTAATAAAATCAGCTTCTTTGAAAACCGATTCTAATGATTGAGAAACTAGTGTAGTTGTAATAGATTGACCATCAAAGAACGATACTTTTACATCTACTTGAGGTATAAAACTATCAGCAGTGATTACCTTCATACCTAGGCCTAGCGCCATTTTTGCGGTAGCTTGACCAATACGACCAATACCTACAATTCCTAAAGTTTTACCTCTTAGCTCAATACCATTTGCATAGGCTTTTTTCAAACCGTCAAAATTAGTGTCTCCTTCTAATGGCATGTTTCTATTAGAATCATGTAAAAAACGAACACCTGAAAACAAGTGAGCAAATACTAATTCAGCCACAGATTCTGAAGATGATGCAGGAGTATTGATCACATGAATTCCTTTGCTTTTTGCATAGTCAACATCTATGTTGTCCATACCTACACCACCACGACCAATAATTTTTAATCCTGGACAAGCATCTATGATATCTTTGCGAACTTTTGTCGCGCTACGCACAAGAACAACACTTACGTTATTTTCATTTACATAGTTTGCAATTTGTTCCTGAGCTACTTTTGCAGTTATTACTTCAAATCCACCTTTTTCTAAAGCTTCTATTCCACTTTTTGAAATTCCGTCGTTTGCTAATACTTTCATTTTTTTTAATTTAAAGATTGAATAATTAAAAAATTCAATCTTGATTTGTTTCTAATGGAAAGGCTAGTAGTATAAACACCAGCTATCCGTCTATATTTTAATCTTTAAATTGCTTTTTCTAATGCTTGCATTACATCTACTAATACTTGAACGCTTTCAATAGGCATTGCATTGTACATAGATGCTCTATAACCACCTACTGAACGGTGTCCTGGAATTCCAGAGATTCCCGCTTCTTTCCACATTGCGTCAAAAGTAGCAGCGTGATCAGGGTTATTCAATAAAAAAGTAGCATTCATATTAGAACGATCTTCTACTGCAGCAGCTCCTTTAAATAAAGGGTTTCTGTCAATTTCATTGTAAAGTAAAGTTGCTTTAGCGTTGTTTAATTTTTCAACAGCAGCAATACCACCTAGTTTTTTCAACCATTGTAATGTTAGCAATGAAGCATACACAGGAAAAACAGGAGGTGTGTTGTACATACTTTCTGCTTTGATGTGTTTTTCATAATCTAAAATACTTGGAATCGTTCTGCCTGATTTACCAAGAATCTCTTCTTTTACAATTACTAAAGTAGTTCCAGCAGGTCCCATATTTTTTTGCGCTCCAGCATAGATAATATCAAATTGAGTAAAATCTAAAACTCTAGAAAAAATATCTGAACTCATGTCGCATACCACAGGCATATCAACAGATGGAAATTCCTTCATTTGTGTTCCAAAAATAGTGTTGTTACTCGTGCAGTGAAAATAATCTGCATCTGCAGGAACAGTGTATCCTTTAGGAATATTGTTATAGTTTTGATCTTTTGAAGAAGCAACAGTAACTGTCTCTCCAAAGAATTTAGCTTCTTTAATTGCTCCGCTTGCCCAAGTACCTGAATCTAAATACGCAGCTTTTCCGCCTTCTTTCATTAAGTTGTAAGGAACCATTAAGAATTCTAAACTAGCACCGCCAGCAAGAAATAATGCTTGATATCCTTTTCCTTCTAAACCTAGTAATTCTAAAGCTAGTGATCTAGCCTCATCCATGATGGATACAAAATCTTTACTTCGGTGCGAAATCTCTAAAATAGAAAGCCCTGATTCGTTAAAATTTAAAATAGCTTGAGCTGATTTGTCAAAGACCTCTTGTGGTAAAATGCAAGGTCCAGCGCTGTAGTTGTGTTTTTTCATGGTGTAGTTTATGTCCGAAAATTTAAGACGCAAATTTCGTCAATACAACTTGAATATCTGTTAAATTATTCGCAATAATTAATCAATTTTAGACTATGTTATTAACAAAAACGATATAGTGTCTATATTATCTGCATAATCCCATAATTGAGGCTTTTGAGTCTCTCCAAATGAAATACTACCATCAATTAAATCATTACTTACGATGCATTGAATTTGGTCTTTTTCATCATTTAATTGCTTTTTCAAAAGATCAAGATTTTCATATCGCTCATAGAACACACTTGAAATAGGCGAAGCGTAACTCGCATCTTCTTTTAAAGTCAAAAATCCGTTGTCGAGTAATTTAAAATTACTCATTAAAAACACAGCTTTATTATAATCATAGTTGTTAGCATATTTTTCATAATGAATCACATCTTGATATTCGAAAATAGCTTCAAAAAATGCATCAAAGGAATACTCTTTAGGAACGAATAGCTTTGAGACGTTGCGGCAACCCAAACCAAAATACCTAAAAATATCTTCTCCTAGTGCGAGTAGTTGTTCTTTAGACTCTGATCCATCTATAACAGCAACCGAGTTTCTATTCTTTCTAATTATCGAAGGCTTGTCTTTAAAGTAGTATTCAAAATAACGTGCTGTATTGTTGCTTCCTGTCGCAATAACGGCATCAAAATTTTCTAGCTTTCCTTCTACAAAAGTTATTTTATCAGCAAATTTAGGCTCTAAAGCAATTATGTATTTTGCTAGAAAAGGCAATAAGTGTTGGTCATTTGAAGATGTTTTTACAAGTACGCTATGACCTGTGATCAACACAGAAAAAAAGTCGTGAAAACCAACTAAAGGGATATTTCCGGCTAGGATTAGGGCAATGTTTTTTTGGACTACACTATCAAAATTATAGTTTGAAAGCCATTTTTCAAGGTTTTCTTTCGATAAGGCTTCTGCCCAAGACTGTATCGCAAAGTATACCTGTTCAGGAGTATACCAGCCGTTATGAGATTGTGATAATTCAATTAATTTGTTAAATTCATTGAAAAACAAATCATTTTTAAGGACATTTTCGTTCTTAACTGTTTCATTAGCATTGAACTGCTTTAAAAAATGACCTAATTCAATAAAAATGTTTTTTTTAACTTCTAATGTCATAATGTTTGTTTATGAATTGTTTTGATTGTAATTTTGCACAAAAATAAGCATAATTAAACCGAAAGTCAAAAGGCAATATCCCAAAAGGATATTAAGATGATAAAAACGGATTGCTTACGGTGTTATAACGATCAATTTAAGACAAGAATCATGGCAATAATAATTACTGACGAATGTATCAACTGTGGTGCATGTGAACCAGAATGTCCAAATACAGCTATTTATGAAGGAGCTGACGATTGGAGATATAAAGACGGAACAAAATTATCTGGTAAAATAATTCTTCCTGATGGAACTGAGGTAGATTCTGATGATGCACAAACGCCTATATCAGATGAAGTTTACTACATCGTACCAGGAAAATGTACAGAGTGTAAAGGTTTTCACGATGAGCCTCAATGTGCTGCTGTTTGTCCAGTTGACTGTTGTATTCCAGATGATAATCACGTAGAATCTGAAGAGACTTTATTAAATAGACAAGCTTTCTTGCATAACGAATAAATTCACTTTAAGCAAAGCAAAAAAAAACCTGAGTACATTGTATTCAGGTTTTTTTTGTTGAATGTATCTCGTTTAATTATTTACTTTTTTTTATCCTGCAAATTCTACTTGACTACAGGTCAAAAAAAAATCCCGATCATTAGTTGATCGGGATCTTTCATTTGTTGTTTTAAAGACTATTTACTTTTTGTAAATGTAGTTACTGTTACAGTGTCGTTATCTGAATCATAGTTTTCTAAGATTAGATTCCCGCTTTTGTCAAAATAACCATACGATGTTTGGTCGTTTGTTCTGTAGATGTAGTTGTTGTTAGATGTTTTTCTTAACACTCCGCTATTTTGTCCATCAGGAAATGTTACTGTATATCCTACATTATCTGTGCTAATTTTATATTTTTTTCCGTCCAAATCATAGTATGCTGAGCGATCAACATCAATCATTCTTGTCACTCCGTTAGCAGTGATTTTTGTTGTTGATGTCACATCTATTGGTGAAGAAATCTCGTCTTTATTTAAGGAGCTGGAATTGGCGTCTTTCAATTGTATCGCTTGAGTTTCATTGGTCTCCTTAGATTTTACCATTTGTTTTTCACCGTCAGAATCTTTGATAGTGGTAATTCTAGTAGTTACTTCCGATTTTACATTTTTAATTTGTGCTTGCATTGAAATAGAGCATACAACTGCTGCCATTACTAATAGTATCTTTTTCATAATAGTGTGTTTAAATATTTATATCTACAAATGTACAGCACGATGCATTCCAAGCTGTTACATTTTGATATGCAAAGATTATAGAATTTTTGACTTCAAATAATCAGATGATTGCTCAAAATGAATTCATAAAAAAAGGAGCGCCAGTAGACACTCCTCTTTCAAACAAAAATAAACTCAATTAAAATCTGTAGTTCATTGATAAATTCAACATAGTTCCTAATTGACTAAAGTGCGAACCATCATAGGTAGTATTGTCATATCTACCGTTGAACGTAATAAGGTTGTACTGATTTTTAACAGCGGCAGCATCGCTTAATAAAGTAGTCCCTGCAGCGTTTTCAGCTTTGAATTCCCATTCTGGAAGAATGTTTAAAATATTATTTGCATTGAATGAAAATGTTAATTTTTCAGTTGCAGAAAAAGTTATTCCTAAATCAGTAATTATTTTTGGAATAAATTCTGTTCTTAGATCATCACTAAGACCATCTTGTTTAAAAGTTGTCTTCCCGAAGTACGTATTGTTTAAAGAGAATCCAAATTTACCTAATTCGTAATTAGCTCCTAAAATCCATTTTGTTTCTGGTCTCGAGGTAAACATCAATGCATCTAGTGTAGGGCTGAAATTATCATTTTTAAGTGGAGAAATTCTTTCGTTTTGGAAGGTGATATTTCCAGATAGGTTAAAACCAAGTTTTCCTTCTCCCAATTCTATGTTGTTGTAGTTTGCAACTACATCTAATCCTGATGTTCTAGAGTCAAATGAGTTCTCAAACCAAGCTACGGTACCAAATTGTGTTGCAGTTCTATCTCCTAATATAATTCTGTCTTTTACTTTGATGTTGTAATAATCAGCTGTGAAATTAAAATTTCTTGAAGGTTTTAGACCTATACCAACAGTGATATTAGTAGATTTTTCTGCGTCCAAAGGATCTATATTTAAAAGACGTGCTTGTGGTGATACATTGTTGATAATACCACTAATTTGAATTCCTTCTCCTGGCGTAAATGAGTATTGTGATTTTTGAGTATAAATTTGATGAAGTGTTGGAGCTCTAAATCCAGTAGAAACAGATCCGCGAAGCGTCACCTTATCTTCAGCAAATTTATATCTTGAACTCACTTTCCAAACTGTAGCGCCACCAAAGTCGCTATAATCTTCGTAACGAACTGTTCCGTTGATTAAGAAATCTTCTGTAACATCATAAGCAAGATCAAAATAACCTCCTAAATTGTAACGGTTATACTTTCCTGAATTTTCTGGTAAATTTCCAGCAAACGAATCTGAACCTGCACCGTCCCATGAAGCTTGCTCTCCTGCAATTACTTCAAAAGTTTCTGTTCTCATCTCTGAACCAAATCCGATACTTATTTTATCTGATAATACTTTTGAAATATCGATATTACCCACAATGTGATTGAATGAAGTACCTCCTGGTCTAAATGAAATAGGGCTATTTTCTCTATATACATTTTCTCCGTTTGCATCTTTAATGTCTGATGGATTGTGAGAGTTATTAACAGCATATGTTTGTGAATTTCCACCTACAGTAATACTGGCATCTGTATTCCAATCGTTAACTGTTGATTTATATCCTAAAGTTCCGTTGTAGTCATTTAATTCTCCTTCAAATGTTGGAACGTACCCTTCATAAGAGGCATCAGTACCATCACCAAAGAAGTCTTTCAAGTAAGGTAAATCGGTCAATGATTTCCAGTATGGTGTTCTATAGTTAGCAAAAGAGTTTACTTTTTTATAAACATAAGCAGCATTATAGTAAAGTGATGAGGTTTCACTCATTTCTCTTCCTCCATTTACAAGGAATTTTGCAGCTGCAGTTTCAGGAGATCCATTAATATTACGTGCATCTGAATATTTTGATAAAAACGAATTTACAGTTGCGACATCGGCAGCAGAGCCACTTAAGAAGTCATTGGCTTCTCCTTGAGCATCTACTTTACCAGGACGGTTAGCCTGATTTACTTTCGAGAAGTCTAGAGTGTAGTTGATGTATCCTTTATCGCCTATCGTTGAACCATTGTTCAAACTTACACCTATCATTTCTCCATCGCCTTCAGTAGTTATTCCAGTGCGCAAAGTAGCCGAACCACCGCTTGTACTTTTCTTTAATATGATGTTCATTACTCCTGCAATAGCATCTGATCCGTATTGTGCAGAAGCGCCATCACGTAAGATTTCTACTCTTTCAATGGCATCTGTTGGAATTGCAGAAATATCAGCACCTGTTTCACCACGTCCAGGAGAAGTTTGTACATATAATAACGAACTTAAATTTTTACGTTTTCCGTTTATTAATATTAAAGTTCTACTCGGTCCCATATTTCTAATTTCGTATGGATCTAATAAAGACGTTGCGTCATTCACAGGAGTTTGCACCGTATTAAAAGACGGAATCTTATATTGTAAAGCTTTATCAAAAGTTGCCTGACCAGTAGAGGCTAAATCTTTTGATGAGATAACGTCAATAGGTAGTGCACTAGTGGTATTACTTCGGGGCGCAGTACGTGTTCCTGTAACTACAATCTCGTCTAACGCTTGTCCGCCCTCTTCAGAAAGGACAACATCTAATTTACTTCCGTTTACAACTTTCTCCGACTTTACAAATCCAATGTAACTAAATAATAAGCTAGCACCTTCTTGTACTTTGATTTTATATACTCCATCAATATTTGTAGAAACACCATTTGATGTTCCTTTTTCAACAATATTTACTCCAGGAAGAGGAGCTCCTGTATTGTCTTTAACGACTCCAGTGACTTCCTTCTGAGCAAAAAGAAAGCTGACGTTTAATAATAAAAATAACAGCGTGATTTTTTTCATAATTTAATAGTTTTGGTTTTTTTTGGTTTTATTACTGACGCAATATACTAATTTTTTAACAAAACTTTAATACTTTAACAATTTTACAGAATGATTCAATGATAAGCTTATTAAAGGGTTTTAATTTATTTTGTTCACAATAGAAAGACGTTTTATTGTTGATTCTTAAATCTTTAATTTATTAAAATCTCATAAAACATTAATTTAACGATTTTGGGCACTTACATTTATTAAATGGTATATTTGCAAATTTTAAAGTAAGAAGTAAAACGTATAGCAGTCAAAGCTATTTGTAAATATAAAAACCATGAAAGCAGGAATTGTAGGATTACCTAATGTTGGAAAATCAACTTTGTTTAATTGTTTGTCTAATGCCAAAGCGCAAAGTGCAAACTTTCCTTTTTGTACAATAGAACCAAATATTGGTGTGGTAAACGTACCAGATCCTCGTATTAACAAACTGGAAGAGCTAGTTAAACCAGAACGTGTGCAAATGGCGACTGTTGATATCGTGGATATCGCAGGCTTGGTAAAAGGAGCAAGTAAAGGAGAAGGATTAGGAAATCAATTCCTTGGAAATATTAGAGAGTGTAATGCTATTATTCACGTTTTACGTTGTTTTGATAACGATAACATTGTTCACGTTGATGGTAATGTAAACCCAATTCGTGACAAAGAAACGATCGATATTGAGTTGCAATTAAAAGATCTTGATACGGTAGAAAAACGTCTAGAAAAAGTTAACCGTGCTGCAAAAACTGGAAACAAAGAAGCAATCACTGAGAAAGCACTTTTAGACCGTATAAAAGACACACTTTTGCAAGCAAAATCGGCTCGTACAATTACTTTAGAAAGCAATGACGAAGAAGTATTGATGGAAGGTTTCCAATTAATTACAGCAAAACCAGTTTTGTATGTATGTAATGTTGACGAAAACTCAGCAGTAAATGGGAATAAGTATGTTGACCAAGTTAAAGAATTAGTAAAGGATGAAGACGCTGAGGTAATTATTCTTTCAGTAGGAGCAGAGGCTGATATCACAGAATTGGAGAGCTATGAAGAGCGTCAAGTTTTTCTTGAAGATATGGGATTAACTGAGCCAGGTGCATCGGTTTTAATTCGTGCTGCATACAAATTATTGAAGCAACAAACGTATTTTACTGCAGGTGTTAAAGAAGTTCGTGCTTGGACGATCAATATAGGTTCAACTGCACCACAAGCTGCAGGAGTTATACATACTGATTTCGAAAAAGGATTTATTCGTGCTGAGGTAATTTCTTATGAAGATTATGTTGCATATGGATCTGAAGCGAAAGCAAAAGAAGCAGGTAAATTTAAAGTAGAAGGAAAAGAATATATTGTTAAAGATGGTGATGTAATGCACTTCCGTTTTAACGTATAATCTTTCCTGGAATAGCATAAATAAAATAGATTCTAGAATAATAGTTTAGAACAATGAATAGGAGGACCTGCAAAAGCAATTTTGCAGGTTTTTATCTTTTGGTTACACTGAAGCAAATACACAATCAATGAAATTTTTAAAGCAATTTGGAGCTAAGCCGTCAGCAGCCGATTTAAACCGATATTCTTTATCGAAAAATTGGAATGGTAAAATATTTGAGAATATCGAGGAGACGACGATGGATTTCTCTTGGTCAGAGTTGCCGTCGTTTTTAAAAAAGCAGTTTTTTGAAAAGAAAGGTAAGGCACCGGAAACTCCTATTTCAATCAAGCCTTTTAGTAATCAGCTTTTCGATAAAGCAAGTAATTTGATGCAAAGTATTTGGTATGGTCACTCGGCTATATTTATGCAGTTGAATCGACACACGATTTTAATCGATCCTATGTTTGGCCCTGATGCAGCACCCATAGCGCCGTTTGCTGTAAAACGTTTCAGTGAGCATGCGCTAAAGGTTATTGAAGAATTTCCTCAAATAGATTTGGTGCTATTGTCACACGATCATTACGACCATTTAGATTACGATAGTATTTTTAAATTAAAAGATAAAGTAAGCTGTTTTTATGTAGCTCTGGGCGTTAAGCGGCATCTAGTTTCTTGGGGAATAAATCCTGATATCATAACCGAATTTGATTGGTGGGAAAGTAAAGGGTTTAAAGACATTACAATTACATTTACGCCTACACGCCATTTTTCGGGACGCGGTGTGGGAGATCGCTCGCAATCGCTTTGGGGAGGCTTTGTCTTAAAAACAGCTCAAGAAAACATTTGGTTTAGTGGTGACAGCGGTTACGGCAAGCATTTCAAAGAAATAGGAGACCGACTCGGACCTTTTGATTTCGCTTTCATGGAATGTGGGCAATACAATGAAAATTGGCATCAAATCCACATGTATCCTGAGGAAAGCGTTCAAGCAGCATTAGATGCAAAAGTTAACAATTGTATGCCAGTACATTGGGCTGGTTTTGTTTTGGCGCAGCATTCGTGGACCGATCCCGTAGAACGTTTCACGGCAAAGGCAGCTATTGAAAAGCTAAACACTATTGTTCCAAAAATAGGGGAATTGTTCACCACTAAAACCATCAAAACTGAAAAATGGTGGAAAGGGGTTTAGGTTTTTTGGTTTAAATTTTTGAAGTCTCAAAGTTTCAGAAGTTTTAACAAGTTATTTTACTACTACTGTGACTTCCCAATCTTGTCCCGCTGAAAGCGTCTCATCCAAACCAGAGACTTTCTAATGAGTTGCAAGGTCATTATTATTCCCCAATCTTGTCCCGCTGAAAGCGTCTCTTTCAAACCATAGACTTTCGAATAAGTTATAAGGTTATTATTATGCCTCAATCTTATCACGCTGAAAAGCTTCCCATTTATATCAAGCAATTTTTAATTAGCCGCAAAGACGTTCCCCAATCTTGTCCCGCTGAAAGCGTCTCACCTAAGCAATGTAAATTCCTGTAAAAGGATAAGCTAATGATACTTTACCGCTATTAAAATTCAATTTTGGACTAATTTTCCTTATTTTTATAAAAAAAACAATGAAAATAGTAGCTTTTGGTGCCAGTCCCAGTAAAAACTCAATCAATAAAAAATTAGCCACTTATGCCGCTTCCCTTTTTGAAAATGCAGAAGTTGAGGTGTTAGATTTAAACGATTTTTCAATGCCTATTTTTAGTGTAGATGCCGAAGAGGGAATTGGACAACATGCTTTGGCTCAGTCTTTTTTGGATAAAATGGGTTCAGCAGATTTTTTGGTGGTTTCTCTAGCAGAGAATAACGGAAACTTTTCGGTGGCTTTCAAAAACATTTTTGATTGGTGTACGCGAATTCAAAAAGAAGTTTTTCAGAACAAACCTATGTTATTGTTGGCAACTTCGCCAGGTGGTAGAGGCGGAATAACAGTTTTAGAACTTGCTAAAGGTGCTTTTCCGCGCTTTGGTGCTGAAGTTAAAGGATCATTTTCTTTGCCTAATTTTGATGCCAATTTTGATACTGAAAAAGGTCAAATTTCCAACTTAGAGATGGATGCAGAATTGAAAAAAATGGTACGAGGATTACAATATTAAATATTCTAACTTTAACAAGGAAAACGCTTCTTCGGAGGCTTTTTTTTATGGTTGAAGTGAATGTTCTAATGAAACTTTGCTGAATATTCTTAAAAAAAATGTGCGAACTTATTACCCCCGACAGCAGCGGCATCCTTGTGGTGGCAGGTCCCGAAATTTCAGGAAATGCCGGCACAAGATACAGCGAATGGCGGGACAAAAGGTTGTTTTGGAAAATGGGTAATCTGGTCCTAAAAATAAATAAAAAGAGCTTCTGTGAACAAAATTTTTGGATAATTTTTGTTGGAATTTTGACATAAATTTTATTCTTAATAATTTTGGACGTTTGCTCTTTTAAAATATATTGAGATAGCTTATATTAGCACAAAATCGTTAAATCCCCGCAATGTCTGATCAAAATCAATATACCGAAGATAATATTCGGTCACTCGACTGGAAAGAACACATCCGTATGCGTCCTGGTATGTATATTGGGAAATTGGGTGATGGTTCTTCTGCTGATGATGGTATCTATATTTTATTAAAAGAGGTGCTCGATAATTGTATCGATGAGTTCGTTATGGGTGCTGGTAAGACAATTGAGGTTTCGATTAAGGATAAAACGGTTGCTGTACGTGATTACGGTCGTGGAATTCCGCTAGGGAAGGTGATTGATGTGGTTTCTAAAATGAATACGGGGGGGAAATATGACTCGCTGGCGTTTAAGAAATCAGTCGGTTTGAACGGTGTGGGAACCAAGGCAGTGAATGCTTTATCGAATTATTTTAGGGTAGAGTCAGTTAGAGATGAGAAACAAAAAGCGGCAGAATTTTCGGCTGGTAATCTTGTTCTCGAAGAGGAAATCATTGATACTACAAAGCGAAAAGGGACGAAGGTTACTTTTATTCCAGACGAAACTATTTTTAAGAACTACAAATTCAGAAATGAGTATGTGGTAAAAATGCTTAAAAATTACTGTTACTTAAATGCAGGGTTAACGATTATTTACAACGGTGAGAAATACTTTTCGGACAATGGATTGAAAGATTTATTAGATGAAAACATTGCCGAAGAGGATATGGTGTACCCAATTATTCACTTAAAAGGGGATGATATTGAAGTAGCGATCACACACAGCAAATCACAATACAGTGAAGAATACCACTCATTTGTAAATGGGCAAAATACTACGCAAGGAGGGACGCACTTAGTAGCTTTTAGAGAGGCAGTAGTAAAAACAATAAGAGAGTTTTATAACAAGAATTTTGATCCATCTGACATTAGGAAATCTATTGTGAGTGCCGTGAGTGTAAAGGTAATGGAGCCTGTATTTGAATCACAAACAAAAACAAAACTAGGTTCTACTGACATGGGTTCTGATCCTGGAATGCCATCAGTACGTACCTTTGTAAATGATTTTGTAAAAAACAAATTAGATAATTACCTACATAAAAACCCTGAAACGGCCGATTTGCTTTTGCGAAAGATTTTGCAAGCAGAGAGAGAGCGTAAAGAGCTTTCAGGTATTAGAAAACTAGCCAAAGACAGAGCGAAGAAATCGAACTTACATAATAAAAAGCTACGCGACTGCCGTGTGCATTTGCCTGATATTAAAAATCCGCGCTACCTAGAAAGTACGTTATTTATAACAGAGGGGGACTCGGCTTCGGGGTCGATTACTAAATCGCGCGATGTAAATACACAAGCCGTTTTTAGTTTGCGTGGTAAGCCTTTGAACTCGTACGGAATGAGTAAGAAAATTGTGTATGAGAACGAAGAATTCAACTTATTACAAGCAGCGTTAGATATTGAAGACGACATGGAAAACTTGCGTTACAACAATATTGTGATTGCAACAGATGCCGATGTCGATGGAATGCACATTCGATTATTATTGATCACATTCTTCTTGCAGTTTTTTCCAGAGTTGATCAAGGAAGGCCATTTATATATTTTACAAACGCCATTGTTTAGGGTTCGAAATAAAAAAGAAACCATTTACTGCTATTCAGACGAGGAGCGTAAAGAGGCAATAGAGAAATTAAAACCGAAGCCAGAGATCACTCGATTTAAGGGATTGGGAGAGATTTCGCCAGATGAGTTTCAGTTTTTTATTGGGGAAGATATTCGATTAGACCCTGTAATGATGGATAAAAACACCTCAGTAGAGCAATTGCTTTCTTTTTATATGGGGAAAAATACGCCAGACCGTCAAGAGTTTATTATTAAAAACTTGAAGGTAGAGCTGGATGTAGTAGAGAAGGAGTAACGTGATAATTTTGGAAATAAATACGAGTGTTAGAAAGTTTTCAAAATAAAATTTTATTCGCTCAGGTACTTGCGCTTTTCGAAAATGCACGCCATCATTTTACGCACTGTAAATTCAATCATGACCTAAACTTATTTTGAAATAGCTAGCGGGCTTGTTGAAGAAGAACAAAGCGGAAATGAAAGAGCGTAGTGTGGCAAACAAATACTGAAAGGACTCTCTACAGATTTTACAAAAGAATTTGGGAAGGGGTTTTCAAGGAGGAATTTAGAACAAATAAGAAAGTTCTTTAAAACATATTCAAATTCGTCATCACTGTCGACGATTTTGATAGAGTCTATTTTAAGTTATTTAAGTCTTAAGAATAGCAACATACCTTCACTAGTAAATACAAAACCGTTTTTACTATGTAAAGTAGATTTAATAAAATTAATTTCGTAATCACTATATGAAAGACGAGGAAGAGGATAATATAAATTCTGAAAGCGAAGATGTAAATTCTAATGAAGCCACTCCAGATGAAAATCAGGAACAGGAATCTATTGAAGAAACAACATCTTTGAATGAAGGAGGACATTTTTACGATAATAACGAAGACGGTGCAGAGACGATTACTAAGGTAACCGGAATGTATAAGGACTGGTTCCTAGACTATGCTTCTTATGTAATCTTGGAACGTGCTGTACCTGCAATCGAAGACGGTTTTAAGCCCGTGCAACGCCGTATCATGCACTCATTAAAAGAACTGGATGACGGCCGTTATAATAAAGTAGCCAACGTTGTAGGACACACCATGCAGTATCACCCACACGGAGATGCAAGTATTGGTGATGCTATGGTGCAAATAGGCCAAAAAGAATTATTGATAGATTGCCAAGGAAACTGGGGAAACATCCTTACAGGAGATAGCGCTGCAGCTTCCCGTTATATTGAAGCTCGTTTATCTAAGTTTGCTTTGGAGGTTTTATATAGTCCAAAAATTACAGATTGGGGAATGTCCTATGATGGGCGTAGAGCAGAACCAAATAATCTACCAGTAAAATTTCCGTTACTTTTAGCACAAGGAGCAGAGGGAATTGCTGTAGGTCTTTCGACCAAAGTATTGCCACACAATTTTAACGAATTGATTGATGCTTCGGTTAAAATTTTGAAAGGGAAGCCTTTTACAATCTATCCTGATTTTATGACACAAGGTATTGCCGATGTGTCTAATTATAACGATGGACTGCGTGGTGGTCGTGTGCGTGTGCGTGCAAAAATTGCGCAGTTAGATAAAAATACTTTGGTGATTACCCAGATTCCGTTTTCTACAAATACAACGACATTGATCGATAGTATTTTGAAAGCAAATGATAAAGGGAAAATAAAAATCAAGAAAATCGAGGACAATACAGCTGCCGATGTAGAGATTTTAATTCACCTGTATCCAGGAGTTTCTCCAGATAAAACAATTGATGCCCTGTTTGCATTTACTGCTTGTGAAACCTCAGTGGCACCATTAGGTTGTGTAATTGAGGATAACAAACCGTTGTTTATTGGGGTGTCTGATATGTTGAAAATATCGACAAATAGAACGGTGCAGTTATTAAAGAGCGAACTCGAAATCCAACTGAGCGAACTAGAAGAGCAATGGCATTTCTTGTCTTTGGAACGTATTTTTATCGAAAACAAAATCTACCGTGATATTGAGGAAAAAACCACAAGGGAAGATGTTATTAAAGCTGTTGATGATGGTTTAAAACCGCACATTACACATTTAAAGCGTGCTGTTAATGAAGAGGATATTCTTAGATTATTGGACATTCGAATCATGCGTATCTCTAAATTTGATAGTAACAAAGCACAGGATAAAATTGAAGCGCTAGAGGGTAGCATCGAGCAAGTAAAGCATGATTTAGAACACTTGATTGATTTTGCTATCGCATATTTTGTTAAACTAAAAGAAAAATACGGTAAAGGCCGAGAGCGTCAAACAGAACTTCGCATTTTTGACGATATCGAAGCTACTAAAGTTGTGCTTAGAAACACCAAGCTTTATGTGAATAGAGAAGAAGGTTTTGTAGGGACTAGCTTGAAAAAAGATGAGTACGTTACGGATTGTTCTGATATCGATGATGTAATTGTATTTCTACGAGATGGTAGTATGATGATTACAAAAGTCGATGCTAAGACCTTTGTAGGTAAAGATATCATTCACATTGCCATCTTTGACAAAAGTGATAAGCGTACTATATACAATGTGATTTACAGAGATGGAAAATCTGGCCCTTCCTACATTAAGCGTTTTAATGTGTCTGGTGTCACTAGAGATAAATTATATGATTTAACTAATGGTACAAAAGGATCTCAGATTTTGTATTTTACGTGTAATCCTAATGGAGAAGCCGAAGTAATTACAGTGATTTTAAGACAAGTAAGTAGTATTAAGAAATTGAAATTTGATATTGATTTTGCTAAACTTGCCATTAAAGGACGAGGCTCAAAAGGTAATCTTGCTAGTAAATATCCAATCAAGAAGATCGAAATTAAAGAAAAAGGAATTTCGACATTACTGCCACGAAAAGTGTGGTATGATGACACCGTACGTCGACTGAATGTTGATGGTAGAGGTGATTTATTGGGAGAATTTAGACCGAGTGACAAAATATTAATAATTCAGCAATCTGGAAAATTAAAAGTAGTTATCCCAGAATTAACGACTCATTTTGAAACAGATATGATTGTGCTGGAGAAATGGGTGCCAAAAAAACCTATCTCGGCTATTTATTTTGATGGTGAAAAGGAGCGCTATTATTTAAAACGCTTCTTGGTAGAAACCGAAAATAAGGAAGAAACCTTCATTACAGAGCATGCTAATTCACAGCTAGAAATAGTATCAACAGATTATCGCCCTGTGGCGGAACTTATTTTTCCAAAAGTAAAAGGCGTTCAAAAGGAAAGTATAACAATTGATGTCGAGGATTTTATAGCGATTAAGGGATTTAAAGCGTTAGGGAATCAATTAACTACAGATAAGTTAAAGCAAGTTAATATGCTAGAACCATTGCCGTATGAGATTCCAGTTGAGGTTAAACCAGAACGAATTGCGCCTAATGGGGATGATGATTCTAACGTGCAGCTTGATGACGATGGTCAAGTGATATTGTTTTAATCGATACTACAAATAGAAAATCCGAACTGCTCAAGAGTAATTCGGATTTTTTTTATTCTGTGAAGTAGATTTTGAAAGTAGATCCTACACCTTCTTCACTTTCGACACAAATTTTACCATTCATGGCTTCGATTTGATTTTTAGACATAAACAATCCTATTCCTCTGGCATCGTCATTACCATGAAATGTTTTATACATACCAAAGATTTTATGGCCATATTTTTCCATGTTGATACCTAAACCGTTGTCTGTAAAGGTCAATATAGTATAGGTCTCTCGTATCTCATAACCAATTTCGAGTTTGGGTTGTCTATCTGGTGATTGGTATTTTATAGCATTTGTCATTAAGTTAAGTAAAATGCTATCAAGATACGCTGGAATTGCATTGATAACTAAATCAGTAGGAATTACATCTGTTATATGTATGCCGCTTTCAAGTATAGTTTGACTGAGTGATTTTTTAATTTTCTCTATCTCTTTTTTAACATTAATACCAGTACGCTCAATATTTACATTGCGTTGAATGGTAATAATGTCATTTAGATACTCAATTGTTTCCGTAAGTTTTACCGTGCTGTCCTTTAAATAATCTGTATAGGATAACTTCTCTGCAACATCATCAGTATGCTCCATTACATCCAGTATCATCGATAGATTACTAGTATGAGATCTAATATTATGCGAAACGATGTGAGTGAAATTATATAGTTTGTTATTTTGCTGATTTGTAAACTCTAAGAGGCTTTTCATTTCTAATTCGCGCTCTTTTCTTTCGGTGATATCACGTCCCACACCCACAAATTTCATGCATTCACCTGAACTATCAAAAATAGGAGTGATGTTGAGCTCAAACCAATATTCTTGACGTTGCTTATTATAATTCAGTAAACTAACCTTTATATTCTCTCTGTTTTTAATCGCATTTCGAATGAGATTTGTTTTCTCACTATTTGTCTTTGGGCCTGTAAGCATTTGGCCCGGTTTTTTACCTTCCAGTTCCAGTAAAGAATAGCCCGTTAATTTAGAGAAAGCTTTATTGATCCATAATATTTCACCATTTGGATTAGTAATAACTATCGCATCTGTAGTTTCTTCTGCGACAAGAGATAGCATGGTAATGTTTTCACTGGCTTTTTTTCTTTCGCTAATATCTCTAAAAAAACAGACCAAATATGTTTTTGAAAGTACCTTGAATTTTTTTCCAGAAGCTATCTCTATCGGAATTCGTTGGTTTTGTTTATCAATTATGCAAGTTTCGGTTATTGAATATTCATCTTTACGCAATTGATTTTTATAGAATACGCGCACTTCCTTTTTTTTATCGAAAGGGAAGAGGTCAGCGTAATGCATTTCAAGTAGTTCGGCTTTATCAAAGCGTGTAAGTTCGTGAAAACGATTGTTGCAATCTCCAATAAAACCCGTCTCTGAATCAATAATTACGATAGCATCATTCGCGCTTGAAAACACAGATGAAAATTTCTCAACGCTATTTTCGAGTTCTTTTATTAAGTTTTGCTCATTAGTAATATCTTGAAAAGTCCCCAACAGTCTGCTAGCGAGTCCATTTACAAATTCGATTTCGCAAACACATTCAACGTGCTTTATATTATTTTTTTCAGTTTGTATTTCGAATTTATCGTTAAATGAAATGCCTTGATTTAGAGCACAATCTAGGTATTTTTGGATACTATCTCTACTTTTTCCTTCGCTATAAAAGCGTAGTCCATCACCAAAAACAGGAATGTAATCATCTGCCACTTCTAGTATTTGTCTTACTACAACATCCCAATAAATTGTATTATCAGCTAGATCTACTTGCCATATTCCAATCTTAGCAGATTTTGCTGCTTTAATATAAATTTCGTGTTCTTTATTCATAGATTGGTAGTATTGGGGTCTTTTAAAATAATATAAACTTCACATGCTGCTAGCTCTGTACATCGTAGGTGATTAAGAGGCTCTGTGTGGTTTATTTCTATTAATATGTTCTTAAATTTAGCTGCAAATTTTTTACTTTGCCATTAAAATCATATCTTAAGTAAGAATGAAATAAGTACTAACTAAAATACTAATAGCTATTAGTTAGTCAAAGTCATTATTTGTTACACAATGATAGTATTTTTTTTCATTTCTGCTCATGATTATTTAATGTAAATTTGTAAAAACAATACCTCCATGGAAGATACTTTTATTCAGTTTAAAAAACCATCATATCCTATTAATAAAGCTCTATTTGAATATTTAGAGCGGTTCGACCGAATCTCTAAGGTTTCAATATGTTATGATGATTTGTTGCGTTTTTCTGGAGCAATAAATGTATATGATAAGGAGGATAATGATACCTTATGGGCTCGTGTTTTTTACAATGAATTTGAACGCAATGAGATTGATTTAAACCTCAAAAAAATCTATTCATTACTGCATTCAGATGGTAATTCTGATATTTTAAAATTTTTAAATGTGGATGCCATTGATTATTGCACTTTTGGAAATTCAAAGCCCTTTAGAATAAAAGTTAGGAATATCTTGAATGATAATTATGTTCATTTTTATATTAAAAAAGCCGATGCTTCTAGAATATATGGTCTAGAATTAGAGCATATATTATCTCCAGATAAAATTAATTTCTTGGTTTATGAAGACACTTTAATCGAAGAACATATCATCGGAATTCCAGGTGATGTTTTCATGGATACCTTATTGAAAAATTGCACCGAAACTGAAAAAGCGCAAATTGCCAAAGAATTTGTAAAGTTTAATGAGCGCTGTATGATTCGTTTATTAGGAGATATGAGAGCCTATAATTATGTGATTGTTCCTATTCATGATTTTGATCAGGTGGTTTATAAAATTAGACCTATTGACTTTGACCAGCAATGTTATGAAGGGAATTTTAAAGTCTATCGTCCACAATTTTTCAAGGAGAATTATCCAATGGTTCGCTTGGTTAAAGAGAAATTGCAAGAAAGCTCGATCGAACAATATAAAAACGAAGAAAGAGCAGTCCTTGCTAAAAGGATTTTATCTGCAGAGACTAGAATTAAACGCATACTAAAGATTTTAGGTCAAGATAATATAGCTCCAGAAGAGCATATCACTCAGTTGAAAATGGATTTATATAAATATACAAATGATTTAAATTTTAAAAATGCTAAGAAAATGGGTAATGTGCTTAGTGCTGCCTTTAGATTTGTTACGCGAAATTATAAAAATACAAATTTGTTTAAACCGGGATTTTAAATCTCAGTAACATCATATTCATTATACAATTTATGAAAAGTTATATTTACATCATCACTAGTTCGATTTTATTACTAGCTTGTCAGCAAGACACTAAGCAAATCAAAACAGTTTATAAACTGCCTAAAAGTTTGAAAGAAGTTTCTGGAATTACTTATGGCAGTGATGCAGGGATATTGTGGATGCTCGAAGATAGCGGGAATAAAAACAAAATCTACGGTCTGGATAGCAAAGGTAAAATTCTAAAAGAAATCACGGTATCTAATACTAAAAATATTGACTGGGAAGATTTAACTAAGGACAGCTCCGGAAATCTATATATTGGTGATTTTGGAAACAATGATAATGAACGAAAAGACTTGTGCATCTATAAAATAAGTAAGGACAAGTTAACTCAAAAAAGTGCT
Organism: Flavobacterium frigidarium DSM 17623; assembly: GCF_000425505.1. GTDB lineage: Bacteria > Bacteroidota > Bacteroidia > Flavobacteriales > Flavobacteriaceae > Flavobacterium > Flavobacterium frigidarium. The sequence goes on from NZ_KE384393.1 coordinate 111,073, forward strand.
AAACCAGAATATGCAGTGAAGTTTTCATATCCAGAGCAAAAAGATTTCCCACCTAAGAAAAATGATTTGATCTATGATGTAGAAAGTTTTTTTGAGCATAATAATAATTTTTATCTGTTCACCAAGAACAGAAGCAAACATTTTGATGGAACTACTTATTTATACAAAGTGCCTAATAGGGTGGGAACATATAAAGCACAACTATTAGGTAGTTTTAAGGCTGGAAGTACATTTGATACTGCTGCGATTACTAGTGCTGATATAAGCCCGAATGACTCAAAAGTGGCACTTTTGAGTCATACTAGGATTTTTGTTTTTGAAGAATTTAAAACTGATAATTTTTTATCAGGAAAAGTAAAGTCAGTCGCTTTAGGACACAATTCTCAAAAGGAAAGCATTATTTTTAAAGACGATAACAGCTTGCTTATCGCAGATGAAAAAGATAAAAATACCGGTGGCTACCTGTATAGTGTAGACCTTAGGGAAGCCAAATTAGAAGCCCAACCCTAAACCGAATGTGAAACGTCCTTGATCATCGGCACTTTTAAAATAAGCGATACGGGCTGTGATGATATCTAAACCATTTAACCACAGTCCGCCACCAATGGATTGATGCCATTTGTTTGAGTTTTCTCCATCTCGCCATACACGACCATAATCAAAACCTCCTAGAAGGCCGTATGACATGGGGATTACGCTACGTTTTATTTGACCAATATTCCATCTAAGATCTGTACTTTGAAAGAAAGACTGGTTTCCTAAAAAACGTTCGTTTCTAAAGCCTCTTAAGTCGTAGTCACCTCCTAAAGCGGCACCTTGGAAAAATTCAAAATTGTTATTTAAGATTGCTTTTCCCTTCAACAAAGTAGCAAGCACTAATTTTCCATTAGCATCAATTTTATGATTGAAGTTAATTTTAGATTCGATACTTGGAAAATTTTTCTTGGTATCTTCTAAATTCATTTTCCAGCTACCTGTAATTGAAAACCCCATCCCAATTAAAGGAAATGCAGCATTATCAGCATTATCAAAACTGTATTTCACACTAGCTCCAGCATATAATTGATTGTCAAAAACGCTTGGATTTACAGCATTTGCAACTCCTATAAAGCGATCGTTTGTACGCTCAACATCATAATTTTCAAATTCAGCTTTAATATTTAAAACACTTCCATTTTTTCCTACTCGGGTGATTTGTGGTGCCGCTTTTATCATTCTAATTTTTACTCTGTTGTAATCTTTACCTAGTTCTTCGTCACTGTTAACAGTATTATTTCCATAACCAAAGTAATTCATTGCAAAGTTTGGACTTGTCAATTGCGTAGCTAAATCAAAGTCAAAATCTTTAATCAATTTTGGAACACTTAAATTATAAAGTAGTTCAAATCCTGCCGTTGCAAAATAATAATTGGCTTTAAAAGTATGTTTCCTTGTGTAAGGATCTAGTTTAAATTTATTTACGGTGTAATTAGCTATAATCCCTATTTTCACTCCATCATCAGGATTAAAACCCATGGTAGGCAACCCACCAAACACATTGTATTTTGGTTTTCGATAATCATATAAGATCGTCTCATAATCATCAGTCAATGCCTTCTTAGTTTTTGCATCAACGTTCAATGTGTTTTTCTTAGATTTAAAGTCTACAATTTCAATTTTCTTACCATTTTCTACATTGTAAATGTCATTGTTTTGACCACCAATTAATCTCAATTTGATTGCTGTATTTCCTTTTCCACTCACATCAAATTGATCGTCATCGTCTAATCCGTAGAACCAAATGTTTTTTGTCTGCTTTCTTGTGTAGGTATTTGTATATTGAAATTCTTCACCGTCTTTTTTCAAACGAGAAACCGTAACAATTAGCTTCTTTTTGTCACTGCGGTCAATCTTAAAACGGTCTTTTTTATTTGTTCCTACAATCAAAACTCGTTTTTGTAATACATCAAAATATTCACTTGCGTATTTAGTCAGTTTGCCTCTTCGTGATTTTAAATTCTCCTTGATCACTTCAATTGTATTGTCTTGAACCTCTTTTGGTAAGTTATTAAAAGCACCTTCAATATCTGCATCTGATAAGTTTCTTTCAATAAATTTTGCTTGCTTTATCCAGTCTTTTTCTGTGGCCGTTTTTAAAAATGCTAAATCTAATGTGTACGCTTCTCTATTCAACCACTTCACACTGCGAATATCCTTTTTAAAAGTTTGCATGTGACGAACAGCAGGAATATTCATTAAAATAGCAAGTAGTGCACCATCATATTTAGGGAACACTTGATCACGATCTCTAGGGATTGGTCTGTATATTACTTTATCTCCCTTTTTATATTCTCCCCATCTCCATTGATCAAAATGGCGATCCCAGTCACCTAGAAGCATATCAAACAAACGAGCTTTGATGTATTCATCTTCATCAATTACATATTTTTCATCCTTGCGTAAATTTTCTAAGACCTCATTTGTGCCTATAATATCGGTTGGCTTTTCGCCAAAAATAGCTAGGTTTTTTTGTTCTTTCGAAGGACGTTCTTCTACTAGGTACAATTCGTCACCAAAACTTTCATTATACTCGCCCAGTTGATTTTGCTTGGGAATATAATATAACAAAGGATTGGTATGCGAAACACCTATTTTTTCAGCTAAGTTTCCTACTGCTAAAGAAGCATAAGGATGTGCTGTTGTGTAGAAATCATATAAAAAATCTTCAGCGGTTGTATTTTTAAAACTTTCTTCTACATACTGATTTTTAAACGCGACACTTTGTAAGAAACGAGAAACACTCTTTTTTACTGCTCGCATCACATATTCTTTACCATTTTTATCCTCAAGACGCAATGATCGGGATTGATGACCCCCACCAGCAATCGTAGGATGAACTCCACCATAAAGTTGATCTAAGCTTATTGTCTTGGCATTTAGTAACTGTCCGTAATACGTTCTATAATGTTTTCCAAAAAAGAAAGAATGTGCTCTACTTTTATCGACCATATCTGCAGTATAGACTGAGGTTTCTATAGTAGCGGGAAATGTTTTAGGGTAATCTAATGTTAGTTTTACTTCAGGGAATAAAACAGTTTTTTTGAAAAGTACTTTTAACTCGTTATTTTCTTTTCCAGTGTAGGTAACTGTCGCCTTACCGTTGTCGTATACGTCTAAAGTTGCAAATCCATTTTTACCATAAGAAAAGTCATTAGGGTAAACTGCTTTTGCTGCTTGAGTTTTAGATCCAGCGCCACTAATAATTTGTTTTACGTTGTCTTTGTCAATGTACTGTAAATTGTGATCGTGTCCAGATACTACGATGACATTGTTGAATCCTTTAACTAAGGTTTGAATGCGGTCGCTTAAATTACGGTATTTTTTATTTTGGATATCCTGCGGACTGATACCAGATGTTTTGCGCAACAAATTCATAAAAGATCCTATAATCGGTAGAGGAATAGGTTGCTCCAACGGAAAAATCTGTTGTTTTAGAGAGAATTGTCCACCGTGGCTTCCGTTATTGATTAATGGATGATGTAAAGCGAGGACAACAGTCTTGTCTTTATTCTTGCTTAAAAGACTCTCTAATTCGGTTAAAAAATCTTCACGGGTTTTAATGTCACAGTTGTCGTTTATCGTAGGTATCTTATCCCAATCTTCTAAAAACCACTGGCTATCAATGGTAATTAATGTCACCAAACTATCTATTTTAACATCATCAATTGCACAAGATTTTTTGGGTAAAAAAGCTTCTTTATTTTCAAGATGATTGGTAATAAATTCACTTTCTCTTTCAAGACCTTTAATACCACTATACCAGTCATGATTCCCTGGTATGAAAATAGTCTTCCCTTTAAAATCTTTAGTAAGTGCTAGTTGTGAGAGTAATTTGTTCTCTGCAATTGAGTGATTTTTTTTATCACTTTCGTTAGGCATTCCTTTAGGATAAATGTTATCTCCTAGAAATAACAAGGTGGTATTTTTATCTTCTGTTTTAATTTTTTCATGAAACAGTTCAAGAAATTGTTTAGGTTCTGCTTGATCAGCATTTCCGGCGTCACCAATTAAATAAAAACGATGTGCAATTTTTGCCGTATCTTTTTCGTTAGTAGGAACTGGATTTTCTACGTTTTTACCGTATTGTACGTGCTTCGTTGCACATGCTTGCAACATCAAGATTGATATTGGAATATATAAGAATATTTTAGTTTTTATAAATGTGTTATCCGGAAACAATTTCATAATTTAGTAGTATAAAAATTTGTTTATGACCCTTCTAGAAAAAGCCAAAGAATTTGTTGGTAAATTACTCAAAGATAATCTTTCTATATCATTTACCTATCATAATTTTAATCACACTTTAAACGTGGTTGAGGCTGCCACAATACTAGCAAAATCAGAGGTTTTGAATGAAACAGATACAGAAGTTTTACTTATAGCAGCTTGGTTTCACGACACGGGTTATACCAAGGGTTGCACGAATCATGAGCAGTCAAGTATTGCTATTGTATCTCAGTTTTTAAAAGATAATAATAAGGAACAAGTTTTTATTGACGCTGTTGCAAAAGTGATTGAAGCTACCATTTATGATCGCAGTCCTCGAACGCAGTTAGAGAAAATCATTAAAGATGCTGATTACTCGCATTTTGCAAGAGAAGATTACTTAACCTTGTGTGAAAAGCTGAGAAAAGAGTGGGAGGTAACTAGTCAGAAATTCTACTCTGATTTAGAATGGGCAAAAGAAAACCTACATATCATCTCACAATTTCATGTATATTACACCCAATACGCTCTAGAAAATTGGCAACCCATTAAAGAAAAAAATATACAATTGATTCAAAATAAGATTAACGACGATGTTGTTACAGGAACAGTAGAAACTAAAGAAACAGAGGATAAGAAAAAGAAGAAGAAAAAATCAAAAAAGTTAAAGACCAGTAGGGGAGTAGACACACTTTTTAGAATTACTTTAAGTAATCATACCCGTTTAAGTGGTATTGCAGATAGCAAAGCCAATATCTTATTATCAGTAAATGCTGTTATAATTTCTATTGCATTGTCTTCTATTATTCCAAAATTAGATAGCCCAAGCAACAGTTACTTAATCATTCCTACATTTATCATGTTGATGTTTAGTGTAATATCGATCATTTTTGCCATATTATCCACTCGCCCAAAAGTAACGACTGGTACTTTTACGAGGCAAGATATTGAAGACAAAAAAGTGAATTTATTATTCTTTGGTAATTTCTTTAAAATGCCGTTAGAAGAGTATGAGTGGGCAGTAAACGAAATGATGAAGGACGATAAATACTTGTACAACTCTATGATTAAAGATTTGTACTTCTTAGGGCTTGTTTTAGAGAAAAAATACAGCTTGTTGAGGATTACCTATAATATTTTCATGCTAGGAATCATCGTATCTGTAATATCATTTGTTATTGCTTTCAACTCAATTCACGCTTAAGTAAGTACTTTAATTAATTTCGTTAAGTAAATCTTCATAGCTGTAAGCTTCATCTGGAACATCAGTGTTGCAAACTTTAATTCGTAACGCTCTCAATCCAGAGACACCTTGCAATTCTTGAACATCAAATTGCTCAATTGTAGGCTCGAGTATCTTTTTAAATTGTAAAAATTTAATGTATTTTAAATACTCTTTTTCTTCGTAATCGTTAGAATAAACAATTGTGATCTTTTCTTTTTGCGTGATGCGTTCTCTCGTTCCTTTAATATTAGCTTTGTCGATACGCTTTTTTACCACTTCATAACGTGCGTTGTAGGTTCCGTCTACGTCAAAACGTTTTTCATCCATTCTAAAACGAACGGATATCGGAGAACTGAAAACTAAAATAAGTGAAGTAACGTCAAGTTCGTATGGTAAAATAGATTTTAAGCGATGGTGCTCTAATTCCATTTTACACAAAGTTTGTAATTGCCACAACCTTAAGTTGCTCAAGTACATAGTGTCAAAAGTTTGCGTAGGTGCAATTGAGGCACCAATATATAAATTGTGTTCTACACCGTCTGTCTTAAAACGTTCAAAATAATGAGGAAATATTTGTTGCGCCTCTTTTTGTTCGTGATCTAAAATTGACGCCATTTTTTTATTAATAATCGACATGGCATCATCAAAGTTTTTTCTCGAATGATAAAATAATGCTGTCTTAGAATCTAGTTCAGAAAAATAGTTTGCAATCAATACTTTATTGTCCTCGTCAATCTTCTCATTTCTAAGAATAGGATGAATCTCTTTTTGTATGTATGCTTGGATTTGTTGTTCAGTATCTGCTTTCAATTCTAAACTTAGTTCATTGTAGTAACTTTGCATCTCAAATTTAAGCTGCTCTAAAAGAGGTACATTATTGATTACATTCAATCTATCGACAATAGTCAACAACGTACTCAACTGATTTTTCAAATCTTCTTTTACCGTCTCATTTCGATGTTCAGAGGACCCTTTAATATCAATTTGTCCATATAAAGGATAGACATCTTTAAATACTATTTCTTTAAAAATGTAATCCTTATTCTTGTTACTCGACTTTAAATATTTTTCGACTTCTTTTTTAAATTTCCAGTAAACGCTAGAGTGAATCGCAGTATACTCGCGTTGAATTACAGCTTCTATTTGGTTCTCGATATCTACATTATAGCGTTCGATTGTATCAATAACAAACGGGAGAACTAACTTTAAATTTGTAGCATTGACGCTGTTTAAACTTCTAACATTAGTAGAAACCAATTCAATTATTCCTAATAATTTTCCGTTCTTGACCACAGGTGCAAAAATGCAACTTTTAATATTTTGTTTTAATAAATGTTCGCCAAGTTTTTCATTGCCTGAAGTTTGTGCAAAGTGAGCAACATTCGAAATTGAAAGCATTTTTTGCTGATCAACAACATGAGCTATTGTGCAATCCATAAAGGCACTGCTGCAATTCATTTCGGAATGATCAGTTAATAAAAAGCTTATTACATCATCGTTATTATAAGGTGGTCTAATGAATTTGTCTTCTTCTTCATTGTACATAATTAAACCTACCCTAATATCATTTAATTTGAAAATAGATCTAAAAATTTTCTCAAACTTAGGGTTGCTTCTTTCCTGTTTGTCTTCTTTTAAAAGTAGGTTACTTTTTAGGTTCGAAATAGCACTTTCAGTAGTAGCATCAAAAAGTGTGATGATACCAAATCCTTTTAAAATCCAACTCTCATTTGGGAATTTTTCCTTCCATAGCGCAATATCTTCGTAGTTGTCGATCAACAATTCGATGTCTTCGATACTTAATTCAGGAGCTTTGGCTGTCTTAATAATCTCAATAAAATCAGCGTTATATAATATTCTATAATGTTTAGTAATTCCGTTCTCGTCTGGGATATCGTAAAACAAAGGCTTTGTAATATCAAACTGTTGTTTATAATGAAAATTCAATATTAAGATACAGCTCATGATATAATATTGATCTGCATCAAAATCACGAATGGTGATATCAAATGCTCCACCTGCATTTTTGAGTATCTTTTTGAAACGCTCTGAATAATTGAACATCAAGTTTTGAAACGGAATGGTTACCGCTTTAATTTCATTATGTGTAAGGAGAGTAGGAAACAAGTCTGATAAAAGGTTCTTTACCAACCCTTCATTTTCATAAATTACAGTTAAGTCATTTATTCCCGACTTTAATTCAGGTAAATGCGTTATTTCTTTCAATAATGATTTGGCGTAAATAGCACGGTAATCTATATCTGATACAGCAATTTCTTCCAAAGATTCAATCAACTTGTGAAAAGAAATTTCAGTTTTAAAAGGACTTTCTGAGAAAAGATTATAATTCATCGTGGTATTTTAAAGGTATGCAAAATTACAAATTTAGTATCGCTTGAAGCCCATTCGAACCGAATAATTTGGCACATAAAATAAAAGTCCCCAATCACTTTTGCGATTGAGGACTTATGAAGTGGTAATCTAACGGGATTACTTACGATTTTTGCTCTTTATTGAAATAAACAAGGTAGTAGTACATTTGCTTTTCTTCGTCCCAACCTTTTTCTACAAATTTCTCAGCGCTTTCTGGATTAATAAAATCCATTTTTATCTGAATGTTTGTGTCTAAGTTGATAACATTTTTTATCGATTTACGAGCATCAGAAACAGCTGCATTTGCAATAGGAAATGAAGTCACATCTTCAATGCTATACTTTTCTCCTTTGTCTGTTTTGTAGTTCTTAAATTCTGGAATCAAGTCAGGATTGTCTAATACTTCGTTTAAGAAATTGGTTTCTTCAAACTGATCGTTTTTAGCAAAATAATTCACTGAACGGTTCATAAACATCACTTCTTCCTTTTTGTCTTCTGCAGGGAAAACTACGTCTTTAGCAAAGTTTTGACAGAATTTCAAATATTTTTTAGTGATAAAGTTTTCATCTTCAAATGCATCTACAGATAGGAAATGCTCTAACCAATAACGTGCATCGTAACGGTTACTGTCTACGGTCAAAATTTTGTACCCTTCTTCTTTTTTATGATTAAAAATGATACATCCTTTGTCTAATTTACTAAGGTTTACACCTTGTTGCAAAATCATTTCTAGGTGTGTTCCTTTTTCTTCAAATTGTAAAAAGTCAGCCTGCAATTCACTTTTAAAAATCCCAATTGCATCAACAGGCGTGTTGTCAATATTAACATTAGTTAAGTAGGTAACATACACTTCACCGTTTTTAATGTGTGGATGGTTTGACTGCTCAAATAAGTGTTGTGTGATTTTTTTTGAAGTTTCGTGTAGCGTTTCTGGTTTTTCGAAAATGGCAGTCGCGTACTTGAACATGTCATTGTAATCTAAATCTACTTCATGAGCAAACTGATAATAGTTTTCCTCTTTTTCTCTAAATGGTTTTAAGAAAAATTCTTTCATAAGAGGCACAATCTCATCATTAAGACTAAACGGCTGTTCTGATAAAAAAATAGCCTCGTTGCGACTTTTATTCCCTACTCTATGAATAGAAAGCGTCTCGATGTGGGTGTTGAATAAGTTGATCATGTAAAATGTTTAATATTGTTTAAGGTTTAAAAGTTGTTTAAAGTTTAGGAGTCGATAAACTTTATCCTTTTAAAGTCTTTTTTGTTTAAATAGGTAATAAAATTGTGGGCATTCACACTAAACCTTTCATATTGATAGATTAGTGTTTTTGAGTTTTCTTTGGGACGATAATTCATTGTCCGATAAGGGATAAATATGTGATCAAGTTTCTCCAATCGAATTTTTTGTAATTCATTAAAATTGTCGAAATTCTAGATTGGTATTTCGTTCAAATTTTTCTTCAATATCATAGATCGCACAACCAAAAGAGTGTTTGATTTATTCTTTTAGTTTATAGTCTCGATTTAATTTGATTTTTGTTATAAAAATAATTTCTTTTGATAATTTTTTAGAGTCATGCCAAATTTAAAAATCTTCAAATTTAGTGACTGCAGTTATTTCAAAACAATTTCAAACAATTTAACTTCAAACTTTCCTAATTCCACTGATCTTCAGATCCATAATCTTCAAAGCTATCATCACCTTCAAACATATCTAGATCGTCTTCGTCTAGACCGTCTTCGTAATCATTTGCATAATCATCAGCGTTGTCTGCTTCAAAGTTTTTTTCCATAGCCTCATCTGGCATTTCACCGTGAGAGAACAAAGTTTCAGGATATAAGTTCCCTGCTTCTTGTTCTTCAATAGCCGCTAGTTCAACTAAGAATGTCCACATATTTATGAAGTCATAAACGTATATGATTTTAGTGTTTTCGTCATCTAATAGGTCCGACAATTTATAGTCACTCATGATTTTTTGCTCACCTAGAACATCACCGGTATCAAACATTGAAATCTCGTCTTCTTGATTCCATGTTTCGTCACAAGTGTAGAAAGAAGCCACTTCCATACCATCAAAACCAAAAGAATTGAAGATAGCATTGTGTAAATCCTCTAAAGTATCATCATCAAGTATTGCAATATCTCTAAAAATATCTTCTTCTGCATCTAAAATTACTCTGAATTTGTAAACCATAATCTTTGTTTTAATTGAAAGGTCAAAGGTAAAATTTAATTTTAAATATAGTCTCGAAGTTGGACTACAGATTCCTCTTTTGTTAATAAGATTTTTAGCGCCTCATTTTTAAAAAGGATAATTGACTGCTGTTCAGTCTAAAAAATAAAGCGCCTCATGAGAAGCGCTTTTATAGCATTAGATTTGAATTTAAAGATTTCTAAACGTCAATTAGCGATATCGTTTTTATGTATTAATTTTCGAAATTTTCGATACCTCTTATGATTGGGGTAGTATCGATTGGGAGTCATGTTATTTACTACCAATGCAATAACAAGCAAAATCAAAACTCCAATAAGTACAGGCGAAATAACATACCAGTAGCCTAAAGCTTTAATATGAGCAGACCCAGTTACAGCTATCAAAGCAGTTGCCCCTCCAGGTGGATGTAATGTTTTTGTTATTTGCATTAATATAATCGAAATGGAAACTGCTAGTGCTGATGCTAACCAGATCACATCAGGAACTAGTTTGGCAATTGTAACTCCAACTATAGCAGAAATAATATGTCCTCCAACCAAATTTCGAGGCTGTGAAAGTGGACTCTGGATCACTCCATAAATTAATACACTAGAGGCTCCAAACGAACCAATTAAAAATAAAACATCTGAATCTGCTAAGGTTCTAGATTGTAAGTAAGCTAGAATTCCGATTCCTAAGAACGAACCTACAAAAGACCAAAGGTGTTCTTTAATATCAACTAGGGTTTCTTTATAAAGGATGTATTTTGTTTTGCGATAGCTCCTTTTAATTTTTTGTATCGGCATAATTTTTATTTTGATAAACTTGCAGCGTATGAATAAACAGAATAAGGATAAATACGTTCAGCGGTAAACTTGGCAACGAAACTAACAATAGCAATTGGAAAAAATAATGTGTAATCATTTGTCAAACCACAAACCAGGAAAATAGCTGTCAAAGGGGCGTGTATACTTGCACTCAAAGAAGCTGCCATTCCTAAAACCATAAAATTTAACGGAATGATATTAGCATGAAAATAAACATTAAGTAGTAAAGCTATAAAAAGTCCTAAAAATGCTCCTATGAACAAACTTGGCGCAAATACACCTCCATCTCCACCAGAAAATAAAGTTGCTGATGTCACAATAGGTTTTAATACAATTATACCAATCAGCGAAACAACAAGTCCTGCTGTCAATTGCATTTGATTGGGATTAGTGAAGATTTCTTTAATAGCGTGGTATCCTTCTCCATATAATTGTGGGAAGAAAAATAAAGAACAACTTAAAATAACCGAACCAATAATTATTCTATAATAATGACTTTTAATTTGTGTTAAGTTATTTTTGAAAAATAAAACACACTTCGTTAAATAAACCGCGTTTACACCAGAGATTATGCCCAGCAAAATAAAGTAAGGAATAGCATAGTAATGCCAGTTGGTAATCCCCACAGAAAATGTTGGTTTTTCATCTACTAGACAAACCAACCCGTAGGCAATGGCTACAGAAATTCCATTTGTAAGTAAAAAAGTTCGTGAAACTTTTCTCGAAATAACTTCGTACACAAAGAACAACCCTGCAAATGGGCTACTAAATAATGCTGTAATTCCCGCAGCAACTCCCGCTGAAATTAATTCGGTTTTATGGTCTCTAAAAAAGTTGTGCTTTTGTTGTGCTACTGAACCAATGGTTGCTGTTGCTACAACCGTAGAAACTTCTATTCCTGTTGATCCACCAAAAATGACAGTTAATAAGCCATTGATAAAGTGAGAAGCAATCTTTGATTTTGGTAAGTTCTTTGTTCGCGAACCCGTACTTTGAAATACTTCGTTGATTCCCTTATTTACTTTTTTATTAAAGACATATTGCCTGATAAAATAAATAACAGTCAACCCAAAAACTGGAAATATGAAAATAAAAATGGGATTTAAACTTGCTTGAGTGAAGAATATTTGTTCGTAATGCTCGGTAAGTTTTTTCAAGGCGATTCCTAAAAATGCCGCTAGAAAACCAATAAGAAGAGAAACGATAATTAATTTTTGAATTTTAATTAATTTGATATTATTTTTTATAAAACGAGTAGTTTTCATTTGTGTTTGTATTGCAAACCTAATGTGTATTAGATTTAAAAAGGAGTGCAAAATTAACGATTAAAAATAAGAGAGCTTCGGATACTAAAATCTAATTCCCTTTTTTAAGAAAGCTTTATGATTGCACTACTTTTAGAAAACGTTATCGCTCATAAAACTCGATTGGCAGTTCATCAGGGTCAGCAATAAAGAAGAATCGCTTCTTAGTATATTCATCTACTCGAATGGCTTCTGCAGGAACGTTCTTTTCGAATAGAAACCTGCTTGTTTTTTCGATATCATCTACTTCAAATGCCAAATGTCGTAAACCGCAACTTTCAGGTTGAGAAGGACGTTGTGGAGGAGAGGGAAATGAGAATAATTCGATAGCGTACTCGCCATTTAAAGCCAAATCTAATTTGTAAGAATCTCGCTCCTTACGGTAGATTTCTTGTATAATTATCAGTCCTAGAATTCGAGTGTAAAAATGTTTAGATTTTTCGTAATCCGAACAAATGATTGCAATGTGATGTACTTTATTTAACGCTAACATACTACTCTTTATTTAATTTCCGAATCACTTTTGCAGGATTTCCTACTGCCAATGAATTTTCTGGAATGTCCTTTGTCACCACAGATCCAGCGCCAATTACACACCCATTTCCAATAGTTATTCCGGGGCAAATCACAGTATTGCCACCAATCCAGCAATCATCGCCTATGGTTATCGGCAAAGCACTTTCGAGCGTTTTCCTAAGTTCGGCTTCTAGAGGATGCGTCGCCGTGTACAAATGCACATTGGGTGCAAAAAAAACATTCGAACCTATCGTAACAGGCGCACAATCTAGTACCACACAATTGACATTAAAGTACACGTTATCGCCACAATGTATGTTATAGCCATAATCACAATGAAACGGTGGCTCAATATACAAGTTAGCCCCTGTATTCGGAATCAATTCTTGTATAATCTCGCGCGCTTTTTTGGTAATGCGGTACTCAATCACATTCAAGCGATGCAGTAAGTTTTTGGCACGTCGGCGATCTTTTACTAAAGTTGCATCGCCCGCATTGTAGTGTTCACCCGCAATCATTTTTTCTTTTTCTGTTTTCATCTCGTATTTTTATTTTGGGCATGTCCTGCGGCCGGGCTCCCTATAACTATCGGGATACTATATCTTTTTTGGGGCAGAAAAAGCCACAAAAAAGGATGCCGCTTCTATCCCTCATGCAAAACGTCTCCGTAAACTAGGAGATTAGGAGTGTAAATATAAACCAAAATTACAGCTGCTACGATTCATCCTCTTATTTTGACAGTTCAGTTTCTTTCTTTTTTTAAACTTGGCGAGTCACTATACTTTTGGAGTATCAAAATCAAACCAAATGAAATCATTAGCAACTACGATCATTTTATTATTTAGCAATTTTCTTTTTGCGCAAGCGACCCTCTCAGGTAATGTGGTCGACAATAAAGGAAATCCCATCGCAGGAGCCAACATATTTATTGAAGGGACCTATGACGGCGCAACAAGCGATCAATCAGGACTTTTTACTTTTAGCACAGATGCCAAAGGAACACAAACGCTTGTAGTAAGTTTTTTGATTTACGAAACATCAAAAACAACAATAGACGTTGCCAATTGTAAAGGTAAAACCATCACATTAAAAGAAAGTTATAATGCGCTAGATGCCGTAGTTATCTCGGCGGGAACTATGGAAGCGGGCGACAAAGCTAAAGTTTCTGTATTGAAACCGCTGGATATTGTAACCACAGCAGGTTCAGCCGGAAATATTATTGCAGCTTTGCAAACTTTACCGGGGACACAAAGTGTAGGCGAAGACGGTCGTTTGTTTGTTCGCGGTGGCGAGGCCAATGAAACTCAAACGTTTGTAGATGGCTTGCGTGTGGCACAGCCTTACAATGCAACCATAGGTAATGTGCCTACTCGCGGACGATTTTCTCCCTTTTTGTTTAACGGAATTGCGTTATCCACCGGAGGCTTTTCTGCCGAATATGGCGAAGCCTTGTCTAGTATTTTATTATTTAACACTGAAAATGAACCTGATCATAATAAAACCGAAATCTCTTTAATGACGGTAGGATTAGGAGTAGCGCATACCCAAAAGTGGACAAAAAGCTCGTTTAGTTTAAACAGTTCGTATACTAATTTGGCGCCTTATCAAGCAGCAATACCACAAAATATTGATTGGAACAGTCCATATCAATCATTGTCGGGAGAAATGGTTTACCGCTACCATTTCAATAACGGAACCTTAAAGTTATATACCGCTTTTGACGCTTCAAAGTTTGATATCAATCAGGAAAATATAAATGCGGTTGACAAAATAAGAGTGAATTTAAACAATGATAATTTGTACTTCAATAGCTCCTACAAAGGATTTTTTGGAGCTAACTGGCAAATTACAACGGGCATGAGTTATGGGTATAGCAAAAACAAAATTGGATTGAATCTAGACCAAGTAGCTAATGACGAGAATGCGGCACATTTTAAATTTAAATTAAACAAAAAGTTTTCTAATTACTTCAAACTCTCTTTTGGTACCGATTATTTTGTGACACAATTTGATGAAAGTTTCAATCCAAGTACAGGGTCTACAAAGGCAAATGGTTACCACTCAAATATTGCTGCCGCTTTCACAGAAGCTGATATTTTGTTTTCGAATAAATGGGCCGGTAAAATTGGTCTTCGTGCGTCAAATAACAGTTTATTGCAAGAAACTGCTATTTCGCCAAGAATATCATTTGCATACAAAGTGGCAAAAAACAGTCAGTTTTCACTAGCCTACGGCGATTTTACACAAAGTCCTTCTGTTGATTATATTAAATATTCAAAATACCATCAATTTGAAAGTGAAAAAGCTACACACTACATTTTGAACTTTCAATATGCCAAAGAAAGCCAAACTTTTAGAGCTGAAGCCTACTATAAAAATTACAATAATCTAGTAAAATACGACACACAAGCCATCGCTTATAATTCGGTTTTTAATAATAATGGTTCGGCTTTCGCCAAAGGGATAGATGTTTTTTGGAGAGATGGTAAACTAGTGAAGAATTTAGAATATTGGATTTCGTATTCATACATCGACACCAAAAGAGATTATAAAAATTTCCCAAGAGCAGTGACGCCCAATTTTGTAGCCGATCATACTGTATCATTGGTAACTAAATATTTCATTACAGATTGGCGTTCGCAAGTTGGTTTTACAAATTCCTTCGCTTCGGGCCGTCCTTACAACAATCCAAACGAAACCCAATTCATGAACGGAAAAACCAAAGCGTACAACAACTTAAGTTTTAATTGGGCGTATTTAATTAGCCAACAAAAGATCTTGTATTTCTCTGTTTCGAATGTTTTAGGCACTCAAAACGTATTTGGTTACGAGTATGCGAACAGTCCCAATGCATCGAGTGTGTACAACCGACGTACAATTACACCCACAGCCGATCGATTCTTCTTCGTAGGCTTCTTTTGGACGATCAGTCAAAATAAGAAAGAAAATAATTTGAAGAATCTTTAGAAGCCGTTTCAAAGTTTCAAGTTCTCAAAGATTTAGACTTATGAAGTTTTAAATTTTTAAAAAGTTTAAAGTTTTAATAAGTGAAAATACGTGAATAATAGATTGTTTCTTAATCGTAATACAAAACAAATCTTAGCAACTTATTTACTTAGATACTCAGCGACTTAAAAAACAACAACTCATCCCCAATATTCAACAGTTCAGTAATAATAAGTTTTTAGACCCGTATATCTAACCTACTTTTGAAATAGAAATAAACAAAGTTTCAATCATCAATAAAAAAAAACAATCAATCTTTAGGCAACAAAATAATAATCTTAAAAATTAGAAATCATGACAAAATTAATTACAGTAATAGCCATTTTTATCTTCACGTTGGCATCAGCTCAAGAGCAACAAGTTCCAACTGGAGGACAATTTGAACAAGGAATGGGGAAGGCCTTCGGACTATGGAAAGAGGGAACGTCTTCAGAAGCATCTGATTTATTCGAAAGAATCGCAGCCGCCGAACCGAGTAAATGGTTACCTAATTATTACGTAGCTTTGGTAAATACAACTGCAGCTTTTGGAACAAAAGAAAAAGAGCAAATCTCATTATTGCTTACCAAAGCTCAGAAAGCACTGGACGTGGAAATGGGTAAAGAGCAAAACAATGCCGAATTGTATGTATTGCAAGCCATGATCAATACCGCTTGGATTGTGTATGACCCAATGATAAACGGACAAAAATTATCAGGACCTACTATGGGATTGTATGCTAAAGCGGAGGCAATTGCTCCCAATAATCCTAGAGTAGTGTTCTCAAAAGCCGAATTTGAAATTGGTGGGGCAAAGTTTTGGGGACAAGACACGAAACCAATGTGCATGCAAATTGATAAAGCCATCGCACTTTTTGCTACTTTTAAACCAGAAACAGCTTTCGCTCCAAGTTGGGGATTAGATAGAGCATTAGAAGCTCAAAAGAATTGTAAATAAAGAAGAAAATGAACCTACATAGATTTTTAAAAGAACTTCCAAGAGCACTACTCATTTCGTTCTTAATATTTGTTGTCTTAGTGACTATTTCTGTTTTGAACGGAGGAACAATAACATTCGATAACAAATTGAAAGTAAATTTTTTATACACAATGTTATATAGTTTGAGTTTGTATTATGCAAATGCCATTTTGTATATGTTCTTGGATACTTTTTTCGAAAAAGACAAATACACCTTAAAAAGAATAGTGGTTGGTTTTTCAAGTTCGCTTATCGTGACCTTGTTCGTTATTTTTTTACTGCGAATTTTTGAAGATGTCATAATTGAAGGGCGAACTTTTACTACTTTTTTAAACAATGAATCTGTCTCTAACTATGTTGTAGCATTAATCGTTTCGTTTTTTGTTTTAGCGGGTATTCATGGGTTGTATTTTTATAAAGCATATAACGAAAATAAAGTCAAAGAACAGAAGATTATTGCAGGCACGGCTTCGGCCAAATTTGAAAGCTTAAAAAACCAAATAGATCCTCATTTTCTTTTTAATAGCTTGAACGTTTTGAGTTCGCTAATTGAGGAAAATCCCGAAAATGCGCAACGGTTTACTACTTCCTTGTCAAAAATTTACCGTTATGTGTTAGAGCAAAAAGACAAAGATTTGGTTTCAGTAGAGGAGGAGTTGGCTTTTGCCAAAACGTACATGAATCTCTTGAAAATGCGATTTGAAAATAGCTTATTTTATGAATTGCCCGCGGCGCTAAGTAATGCCGAAGCCAAAGTGGTGCCGCTATCCTTGCAATTGCTTCTAGAGAATACAGTGAAACATAATGTAGTTAGTGAAAAACGTCCTTTACATATTAGAATTTATATGAAAGACGGTTATTTGACAGTCGAAAATGATTTTCAAAAGAAAGAAGTTTTACAAAACAGACAAGGTGTGGGATTGCAAAACATCATCAATCGATATGGTTTGGTTACTAATAGAAAAGTACTTATTGAGCAAACTGAAAAAATATTTGCAGTCAAACTGCCAGTATTAACAAAACAAATTGCAGCTATGGAAATACCAGCAGATTTTAGCGAAAAAAACGCCTATTATAGAGCGAAGAAAAGGGTAGAGGAGCTAAAAGGTTTTTACGGAAATTTAATTTCCTATTGCTGTGTAATTCCTATTATTGTATTTATTAATTTGAGGTTTTCACCGCAATTTCATTGGTTTTGGTTCTCTGCGGGAGGTTGGGGTTTTGGAGTAATTATGCATGCTTTTAAAGTGTTTGGAATTAGTCAAAACTGGGAAGAAAAGAAAATTCAAGAGATTTTAAATAAATCAGATAACAATAAAACTTGGAAATAATGATGGAACTAAATCAGAGCAACTACAAAGAAAATCAGGATTTTGAAATGGCCCGTAGAAAGGTCCAAAAATTGAAATCGTTTTACATTCATTTTTTTATCTATGCAATTGGTTTAACCTTTTTTATATTGAAAGAATATTTTGAAATTGATTTTAATATTTTCCCACTCAATCAGCTTAACTTTTTTGTTATGGCTATTTGGACCACTGCTTTCTTAATAACTTTGGTGGATACGGTTGTTAGTTTTGTTGTTTTCGGAGAAAAATGGGAAGATCGAAAATTAGAAAGTATTCTAAATGCTAATAATAAAACGCAAAAATGGAAATAGTCATGGAAAATAAATATGAGAATGATGATTGTTATTATACTGCTAAAAAGCGCGTCGATGAAATAAAAGCTTTCTATGGAAATTTGATAAGTTATATTGCAGTGAACTTAGGTCTTTTAACACTTAATTTAGTGACATCTCCGCAGTACTTATGGTTTTTTTGGCCTTTACTAGGCTGGGGTATAGGGGTGCTTATTCACGCAATGGTAGTATTTCGTTTTATGCCTTTCCTAGGTACTGAGTGGGAAAAACAAAAGATCAAAGAATTGATGGAGAAGGAACAAGAAAATGGGCAAAAAAGAAACTGGCAATAATCAAAAAATGTAAGATCATGGGGCGATATAGTAGAAATAAGTACGATAGTTACGGTCAAGATGAAAATAATCCAGATCAGCAATACAATATGGCGTATAGAAGAATGAGGCGAATTAAGGGTTTCTACATTCACTTAGTAATTTATATCTTGATCAATAGCTATAATTTGGTTTCGATTTTTAATCAAAGCATATTTGGTGATGCTGTATTCTGGAAGTGGAATACTTGGAGTGTGATTTTCTTTTGGGGAATCGGATTAACGGCACACGGATTATCTGTTTTTGGTCGTGATTTATTTTTTGGAGCAGATTGGGAAGAAAAGAAAATCCAAGAGTTTATGGATAAGAATAAAAATGACAAATGGGAATAGTTTTTTGTAGGAAAAAAAATTGCACTTAGTTCTAATAAATAAAGATTTTGAGATTGAAAACAATAATAATCGAAGACGAAAAACCAGCTGCTAGATTATTGCAGCGTAAGCTCGAAAAAATAAAAATAAAAGTTGATATTTTACTGCATTCTGTTGAAGAAGCTATAGAGTGGTTTACCGAAAATGAGCACCCAGATTTGATCTTTTTAGACATACAATTATCAGATGGTTTATCTTTTGAAATATTTGAGAAAGTCGAAATTAAAAGTGCTATAATTTTCACGACAGCCTATGACGAATTTGCATTGCGAGCTTTTAAATTAAATAGCATTGACTACCTTTTAAAACCAATTGACCAAGATGATTTACAACTTGCAGTTTCAAAATATAAAGAGCGTCTGCCGCAACAAGAAAAATTACAGTTGGACTTTGAAGCCATCAAAAAAATGCTTGGAAATCCTTTCGAAAAAGAATTTAAAAAAAGATTCACTGTAAAAATTGGACAACACTTAAAAGTGATTTCAGTGGAAGAGGTCGAGTGTTTTTTTAGTGAAAATAAGGGGACTTATATTCACACTTTTGATAACCGAAATTATTTAATCGAATCGACTTTAGAAATTTTAGAACAGGAATTAGATCCAAATAAATTTTACAGAATTAGTCGAAAATTTATTGTTCCCATCACTGCAATAAAAGAAATTGTGCTGTTTAGTAATTCTAGGTTAAAAGTAATTTTGCCTTCTTATAATGATGAAGATGTTGTGGTGAGTAGGGAGAAAGTTTCCCACTTTAAAGAGTGGATAAATTGATAAAACGAGGGACATTTTTAAGCATAAAAAAGCGGTTTTAAAAAGTGTGGTTTTCTGTTTTCTTCAAAACAAAAAATGACGTTCTTTTTAAAACCGCTTTCTGCTATCAATCAAAATTGTTTATTCAAATAATGACTGAATCTCTTTTTTAGTCTTACCTAATTTTTGCTGAAGTTTCCCCCACATTTCATCTTCTTTTCCATCTTCGTACAATAAATCATCATCAGTTAAGTCTGCATATTTTTGCTTTAACTTACCTTTCATCTCGTTCCAATTTCCTTTTAGTTCTTCTGAATTTGCCATAATATTTGTTCTTTAAATTATTAGTAATATTGTTAAGTCAAAGGTGCGAAATAATGAAGCAATTGGTGTTATGTTATTTTTGAAATTAGTTGCGAGATTACTATGTGTGCTTATAAAGCTTAATAAATTATAAGTTTAAGTAGTTTGTATTAATGTACTGGTAATTAAATTAATATACATATAGCATAGATTTTTTCTATGTTAATTTTTTGCCTTAAATAACGTTTTCCTAATCACAATTAAAAGTACAATTAGAGCTGAATAGCTTATAAAGAAAGGCATGACAAGATTCTCTTTTTTTGCTATCAACATCAATGCTAAAAGTAATAATTGAAAGCCCAAGCCGTATAGAGAAACTAAGGTCATGAACCAATTAGGAAACGTTTTTACTTTGTAAGCATCGCTATCTATAGCGTGAATTATTTTGTCAAAACCACCATAGACAATAGTGTAAATTTTGAACAAAATGTCTACTGATTTTTGGCTTTCGTTACCCAAAGCTTTTGGTGATTTGTATTCGAATACTTTACTGGTTGTATCGCCTCCCACAGATTTATTACGTAGAATTACATAATAGTAATTGTATAAGGTACCTTGTAATTGGATACAAAAAAAGGCTCCTAAAGTTGTTAAAAACGAGCTTTCAGATACGTAGCAAACAGCGCTTAAAAAGAAGAAATTTAAGAAAATATCAAACACACTATCTAAGTATCTTCCGGTGTAAGAAGGCGTGTTTTTTAGACGTGCTAACTCACCATCTGCGGCGTCGATTCCTGATTTTAAAACGATGAAAAATGCCGCTAGATAATAGTGATTTTCAAGAATGCAGTACACCGCGGTTAATCCTGAAACTCCAAAAAGGAGTGTTACATGAATAGGTGTATAGCGGGTATTTTTTAATTGATTGGCGAGCATTTTTCCAAATGATCTTCCGTAATCTGATAAGTCAATGAAGCGATCCTGCGATGCAAGTTTAGACATTTATTTATGTGAACAATGAGAAATGTGACAATATAGTCAAAGCGTAAAAAATGGTACTGTTATTTATTTTGATAATCTGTGCAACGTATATGTCATTGCTGATAATAAGAAAAAAGCATTAATTTGGTGCGCTAGTCCTAACCATAATGGTACGCCATATAGTAGTGTAAAGACACCTAGTGCAAATTGTAAAAACACTAAAATAACGAGTAAATTGATTCCTATTGCTTGCCCTTTATTAAGTGTTATTTTTCGGCTTTTATAATACAGTAATACCATAAATGCGACCACTACATAAGCTAGTGTTCTATGAATAAATTGCACCCCGCTCTTCCCTTCGATAAAGCTTAATAACAAGCTTTTTTGTTCGATAAAAATGCTATCGTGCATGAATTGTCCATCGCTCATTAAAGGCCAGTGATTGTGAATTAAACCTGCATTTAAACCTGCTACAAAGCCACCATAAATAATTTGGATAATTAAAAATACCAGTGCAAATCGTGCTATTTTTTGTAGGAATTTAATCGGTGCATTTCTCTCAGGATAGAGTAAATCTAAAGCTACCCAAAAAGTATAAGCAAAGGTAATAAATGCAAAAGTAAGGTGTAAAGCGAGTCTAAAATGGCTTACATCTGGATTATCGATAAGTCCGCTTCTCACCATGAACCAACCTAAAAATCCTTGAAAAGCACCCATTCCAAGCAATACAATGCATTTGTTTATTGTAGGTTTATCAAGCTTCTTTTTAAATAAAAAATAAAAAAAAGGAATTAGAAATACCAGACCGATGATACGACCTATAAAACGGTGAAACCATTCCCAAAAGTAAATAAATTTATAATCAGATAATTGAAAATCGTTATGGATGTTGATTTTCTGGTATTCAGGGAACTTTTTATATTGATCGAAGGCTTCTTGCCACTTGGCATCTGTTAAGGGCGGAAAAGTATCTGTAACCAAATGCCAATCGGTCATGGAAAGTCCAGAATTTGTTAACCTTGTAATCCCACCTACAGTCACCATTAGAAATAATAAAACACAACCTGATAGCAACCAAATTATAACTGATTTATTCTCTTTTTTCATTTTTAAAAGTAATTATCTTGATAACGAAAATCCTATATTTAATTAGGTAAAGATACCTTATAATGAGGGAAATGTTAATTGAACATTAGTTAATCTTTAGGCCCAATTTGGCTGCTCGTTTTAGCATAAAGTCATAAGCTGCTTGGTAGTCATTAGCGATTACACCTTCTAAAATTGCTTCCTTTATCGCTTCTTTAATCACCCCAATTTCTCTACCGGGTTTAATGTTAAAAATTTCCATTATTTCCTCTCCAGAAATGGGTGGTTGAAAATTACGAACGTGATCGCGTTCTTCCACTTCGACAATTTTATTTCGAACAATAATGAAGTTATTATGGTATTTCTTGAATTTATTTGGGTTTTTAGTGGTGATATCAGCTTCGCATAGCGTCATAAGATCTTCTACATCTTCACCTGCATCAAATACCAAGCGGCGCACTGCAGAGTCAGTAACTTCCTCCTGTGAGAGAACAATTGGTCTTGAACTCATCATAACCATTTTTTGAACAAATTTCATTTTTTGGTTCAATGGCATGTGCAAACGTTCAAATATTTTTTTTACCATTTTTCCGCCTAGAAACTCATGTCCGTGAAAGGTCCATCCTTGTTTTTTATTGAAACGTTTGGTTGGTGCCTTTCCTATGTCATGCAATAATGCGGCCCAACGTAGCCATACATCACCTGTATTAGGGCAAATGTTGTCGACAACTTCTAGCGTGTGGTAAAAATTATTTTTATGAGTCTGTCCTTCTATTTCTTCAACATTATTCAGAGCGGTTAACTCAGGTAAAAGGATGTCGAGAAGTCCTGTTTTGTACAACAGTAAAAATCCTGTAGAAGGCTTAGGTGTTGATAGAATCTTGTTTAACTCATCAACAATACGTTCGCCAGAGATAATCTTAATACGCTCAGCATTTTTGGTAATTGATTGCAATGAATTTTCTTCGATTTCGAAATTCAATTGATTAGCAAATCGTATCGCACGCATCATTCGCAACGGATCATCAGAATAGGTAATATCTGGATCTAAGGGTGTTTTTAATATTTTATTTGCTATATCTTTTAAACCATCAAATGGATCTAGTAAATCACCATAATTAGAAGAATTAAGAGAGATAGCTAGTGCGTTAATCGTGAAGTCACGGCGGTCTTGATCGTCTTGCAATGTTCCATTTTCGACAACGGGATTACGGCTTTCAAATTGGTATGATTCCTTACGAGCACCTACAAATTCAATTTCGGTATCTTCAAAACGCAACATCGCGGTACCATAGTTCTTGAAAACTTGTACTTTAGGTTTGTTAGGTATTAATTGAGATACTTTAAGTGCTAGTTCGATTCCGCTTCCTACGGCAACTACGTCAATGTCTTTCTTGAAATCTCTTCCTAAGATAAGATCTCTTACAAAACCACCTATAACGTAGCTTTCAACATTGAGTTCTTGTGATGCCTGAGAGATGATTGAGAATATTTTATTTTGTAATGCTTCT
This sequence comes from Flavobacterium frigidarium DSM 17623, assembly GCF_000425505.1. Taxonomy (GTDB): domain Bacteria; phylum Bacteroidota; class Bacteroidia; order Flavobacteriales; family Flavobacteriaceae; genus Flavobacterium; species Flavobacterium frigidarium. Next base: position 134,735 of record NZ_KE384393.1, read on the forward strand.
TTATATGAAGTTTTAATGCTCATTTTAAAATGTTTGAAGTTTAAAGTTTAAAGTTGTTAAACTCTAGACTGAAACTGAATACTATTTACGGATAATTTTAACTTGTGAATCACTAGTTAATTTAATAATCGTTGACGGTTTGCCAGCAATTTTATCGCGCTGCAAATTTACGACATAGTCTACACCTTTAATAATCTCAGGGTTAATTTCTTTAAAACTTTTTGGGGTCGCTTGGCCAGAAATATTAGCTGACGTAGAAACTAGTGGTTTTTTCATACGTTCTAATAATTTAAAACAGAAAGGTTCCTTAATAATACGCACTGCCAACGTTTTATCAGTGGCAATAATATTTTTTGCTACATTTCGAGGATTGTCAAGAACTAAGGTTGTTGGATTTTCAGCAAAATCTAATATTTGCCATGCTACCTCAGGAATATCGTTGAAAACATTGTACATCATTCGCTCTCCATTCATTAGAACAATCATGCTTTGTGTTTCTGCTCTTTGTTTTAATTTATAAATTTTGGCTACAGCCTCAGCATTTGTAGCATCACACCCAATTCCCCATACTGTGTCAGTAGGGTATAAGATAATTCCGCCATCTTTTATGACTTCAAATGCTTTTTGGATTTCGTCGTTAAGATTTTCCATTTATTATTGCTTTATATTGTTCTATTGTTTTTTCTGCCATGATTGCGGTGGTAAATTGAGTTAGCAATTTTTCATACGATCGCAACGTGAAATCAGGTATTATTTGTGGATTATCGTACAAATAATTGAGTTTCTCTGCTAGTGCTTTAGCATCATGTTTTGGAGTTAGCAAACCATTATAATTATCTTCAATTATTTCTGGAATTCCGCCAACACTGGTACTAATCACAGGTTTTTTATGATAAAAACTTTCAAAAATAACTTGTGGAATCCCCTCTGTTTGCGAAGTTACTAGTAGTGAATCAAATTGCGGTATAAAATTCGAAGCATTTGGTGTGTAACCTAGAAAATGAATGTGTTTTTCAAGGTTATATTCCTTTACCGAAGCAAGTAAATCTGGGGTTCTATCAGTAAAGTTTCCTATTTGAACAAAAACAAGATCTGTTCTTTTGTCCTCATTAATGACAATATTTACTGTTTCAATTAGTGTTTCAAAATTCTTAGCTCGAATGTGATTTCCTATAATTCCAACAATCTTTTTATTTGGAGCAATGTTGTATTTTTCTCTCAGCAAGAAAGGCGTGCTATCACTTTTATGCTTTAAGTTTGTGCCATGATAGATGGTAATTAACTTGCTTGTATCTTTTATAGATTCAGCAGTAACTCTCTTTGTTTCATTCGATACACAAAAATATTTTTTAATCTTATTATAGTTGTATTTGTAAAGCGTAAACTTCTTTGGTTTAATTGGGAAAGAGGTTTTTTTACTAAATATAAAAGGAGGTAAATTAGAAAATTTATCGGCTATTATACTTAGTGCGATTGCAGATGGATCATGAATATGAATTAAATCGACTTGAAGCTTTTTACATAATCTGGCAATTTTCATCGAAAAGCGAAAATCAAGGTTGTATGCTAAAGGTGCGGTTTCAAAATTTATATCTGTTTTTAAAAGACGGCTGTGAAAAAGACCTCCTTCTACACATAATACAATATTTTTTACTTCAGGATGTGTTGCTTTAAGTTCGAAACAAAGGTTTTCTATGTGGTTTTCTCCACCACCCCAATTCTTTACAGCAGATACATGTAGTATGGTCATTATTGTTTTTTTGCCGAAATTACAATATTAATTTGAAGTCTAAAATGGTATGTGTATTTTTGTCCATCATTCAGGTATATGAAGACTGCTTAAGTAGTCGAATTATTTTTACCGCGGTTGCTGTATAGCTGTCCTAAATTGAATGGGTATCTAAAATATTCCAAATGACAATTAAAATCATGTTTTCTAAATCGGTTCAAAATTCAAAGCAAATTCTTAATTGTATTAAAGAGTTTAAATCTGATTTAGGTACTGTTTTTGGCAATGGAGATCGTAATATTATCAAACTATTTGATCTTGATGGTAAAACAATCAATATTAAATCGTTTAAAATTCCTAATGTTGTTAATAAAGTAGCTTACAAACATTTTAGAAAATCTAAAGCCAAACGCTCTTTTGAGTATGCTACGATTCTGTTGCAAAAAGGGATTGGAACTCCGCAGCCTTTAGCTTATTTCGAAAACTTTAATAAATTTGGATTGCTTGATAGTTATTATGTGAGCGAACATTTAGACTGTGACTTAACCTTTAGAGAATTAGTCGAAATTCCGGATTATCCTGATCACGAAAATATTTTGAGACAGTTTGTTAAGTTTACTTTTGATCTACACGAAGCCGGAATCGAATTCCTTGATCATTCACCTGGAAATACGTTAATTAAAAAAGGAGCTGAAGGTAAATATAATTTTTACTTGGTCGACTTAAACCGTATGAATTTTCATGAAAGTATGAGTTTTACTACTCGAATGAAAAACTTTAGTAGATTGACACCTAAGAAAGACATGATTAAAGTCATGAGTAATGAATATGCTAAATATCACTCAGAAACTGAGGAGGCTATCTTCGAAAACATGTGGATGGAAACAGTCGTTTTTCAAGAGAAATTTGCCAAAAAGAAACGTTTAAAAAAGCGATTAAAATTCTGGAAAAAGTAGGTATTTAATTCTCCAGCTCTTTGAGAACACAGAAGTATTACAATTTTTGCAGCAACTATAAATTAGTGTTTAAAAATTGATTCAGTTTTTCTTCGAATAATGTTGGTTCAAATTTTTCATATAAATTAAGGGCATCTTTTTTTAACTCTTTTTCTGTTTTTGCTGTAAAAAGTTCTTGCTTGTAATCTTGTAGATGAACTGACACATGTTGGACTCCATCTTCAAATGTGGCCCAAATTTTCTTTTCAATCCATGGCGAAAAGAGTATAAAAGAGGGTTTTCCTAAGGCTTTGGCCATATTTATTGCACCACCATCGTTACCAATAATTAAATCACATTGATTCATTAAAGCAATATAGCCGCGCAAATCAGGTGCTAATAGATCAAAAAATATCTTGTTCTTAGTGCTTTTATTTGTAGCATTAAAAACAATTGTAGCATCCTCAATTTGCTTTGGAAAATAATTGAATAAAATAGTAATATCTCGATTCGCAGCAATCGTATCGATTACTTTAGCCATATATTCTAAGGGATAAGTCTTCAGTTTTTCGCTTCCTATCAAGCTTATCATAACCGTTTTGCGATCTCGATTTACATGGTGTTGTACAAGCAATTCTTGCGCCGCTTTATTTTCAGTCTCGGTAACAAATAGTTCAGGCAAAGGGTTGATTTTAACATCTAAATCCAGTGGCTCTAAAAGCGACAAACGCCTTTCGATTGCTAGCCCCAAATTACTTTTTGGCAAAGAGGCAAACGGAACATTGTCTGTGTACAGAATTGTTCTTCCTGGTTTTTTATAGGATATTTTTCTTTTTGCACCGCTCAAAGCCGTTATTATCCAACTCTCAAGTTTAGAATAAGCGTCGATTAGGATATCGTATTTTTCAGCTCTAATCTTCATCGCAAGTTGCAATAGTGCTTTCTTACTTTCACGATGTTCTTGTGTAAAGGAAATGATATTGCTAATGTTTTTATTACCTTCTAGGACTGCCTTTGTGCTTTCATATACTAAATAATCGATTTGTGCATTAGGATATGCTTTTCTCAAATTATTACATATAATACTGCTTACCAGTACATCCCCAATCATCTTTTGTTGTATAACTATTATTTTCATAGATAAAAAAAACCTCCCTGTTTAAGGGAGGAATATACAATAATTAATCAATTATTTTAATTTTTATACCGCTACGTTATATTCGCGTAAAGCGTCATTTAAAGACGTTTTTAAATCAGTCGAAGCTTTTCTTTGTCCGATGATTAATGCGCAAGGAACTTGAAATTCACCTGCAGCAAACTTTTTAGTATAACTACCAGGAATCACAACTGAACGAGCAGGAACAAATCCTTTCATTTCAACTGGCTCATCTCCGGTAACGTCTATAATTTTTGTAGATGCCGTCAAGCAAACATTTGCACCAAGAACGGCCTCTTTACCTACATGAACTCCCTCAACAACAATACAACGCGAACCAATAAAAGCACCGTCTTCGATAATAACTGGAGCAGCTTGTAATGGCTCTAGTACACCACCAATTCCCACACCACCACTTAAGTGTACATTTTTACCTATTTGAGCACAACTTCCTACTGTTGCCCAAGTATCAACCATTGTTCCTTCATCAACATACGCACCAATGTTCACATAACTAGGCATTAAAATAACACCACTCGAAATGTAAGCTCCGTAACGAGCTACAGCATTAGGAACAACTCTAATTCCTTTTTCAGCGTAGCCTGTTTTTAATAACATTTTATCGTGGTATTCAAAGATACCTGATTCCCATGTTTCCATTTTCTGGATTGGAAAATACATTACAACTGCTTTTTTTACCCATTCATTCACTTGCCATGCATCTCCTTTTGGTTCAGCAACGCGCAGTTTTCCTGTGTCTACAAGTTCAATTACTTCTCTAATTGCTTTTGTTGTAGTTTCTTCTTGTAGCAAAGCTCTGTTTTCCCAGGCTTGCTCTATAATTACTTGTAATGATTCCATGTTTCTGTATATTTTTAGCAAATATAATTGGATTTTTTATAAAAGGAAAACCTTTTCACAATAGTAACATAATTGTTTATTTTGTTTTATAATAAACATTTAGTTTTTTCCTTTTTTTTGGGCGTATCAGTTAAAAAAAGTAGCACGTTTTACAGCCAAATTCACTTTAGTACCCCTTTTTTTAACTGTCGGGCTATCCGTTGCAAGTCCGCAGCAAGCAAAGCTAGCGCATTACTTGCTTGTGGGCTATCCACTTCTATCCCTTACGCAAATTAGTGCAGTCCATGATAATTTGAATTTTCAAAAATAACGCAGTAGTATAACAAGTAAATTTCTACCAAGATATTCTCGTATCTTTGCAGCCTTAAATAATCATTATGCCTAGAATACTTTCTATAGATTACGGTCAAAAACGAACAGGAATTGCAGTAACTGATGAAATGCAAATCATTGCTTCAGGATTAACAACTATTCCTAGCGCTACAGCAATTGCTTTCTTGAAAGACTATTTTAGTAAGGAAAAAGTAGAGGCTGTACTAATAGGGGAGCCCAAACAAATGAATGGACAACCCTCTGAAAGTGCCTCGATAATTAAAGGATTTGTGACCCATTTTTCAAATCATTTTCCCGAAATGAAAGTAATTAGAATGGACGAGCGTTTTACTTCAAAAATGGCTTTTCAAACCATGATCGATAGCGGACTTAATAAAAAGCAAAGGCAAAACAAAGCCTTGATTGACGAAATATCAGCTACGATTATGTTACAAGATTATTTGAGCAGTAAAAGATTTTAAATGCTCTTCAAGAGTGTAATAGGAAGATCTAAAAAGATTTAAATTTTGTAACTTTTCTACTCTTATTTATGCTTTTTTTTGCAATTATAAACGGTATCTTTGTTTTTTAAAATTTTTTGCTATGCCTGATACAACCATACGTTCAAATACTGAAATAGTTCTTATAGGAGCTGGAATTATGAGTGCCACTCTTGGTTTAATTCTTAAAGAACTGCAACCTGATATTAAAATAGATATTTTTGAAAGATTAGATATTGCAGCTGCAGAGAGTTCTGATGCTTGGAATAATGCCGGTACTGGACATTCTGCTTTTTGTGAACTAAATTACACTCCTGAGAAAGCTGACGGTTCAATCGATCCCAAAAAGGCGGTTAGCATAGCAGAATCATTTGAGGTGTCAAGACAGTTCTGGTCGTATTTAGTTGAAGAAAATAAAGTCCCTTCTCCTGAAAATTTTATAAAAAGCATCCCACACATGAGTTTTGTATGGGGAGAAAATAATGTAGAATTTCTTAAAAATAGATTCGAAGCTTTACAAAAAAACCAACTTTTTAAAGACATGGTTTTTAGTACTGATTTAGAAGTGCTAAAACAATGGATGCCTCTTGTGATGGAAGGTAGAAAGGTGACAGATAAAGTTGCTGCAACTAGTATGAAGCATGGAACTGATGTAAATTTTGGTGCCTTGACTAGAAGTATTTTTGCTTATTTAACAACCTTAGATGGCGTTAATATTCACTACAATCACGAAGTTGACAAGTTAAAACAGCGTGACGACAAATCTTGGAGAATTAAAATTACTGATTTGGCTTCAGGCCAAAAAAGAAAAGTATATACAAAATTTGTTTTTATAGGTGCTGGTGGTGGTTCACTACCACTTCTAGAAAAAGCAGATGTGCCTGAAGGTGATGGTTATGGTGGTTTCCCCGTAAGTGGGCAATGGCTAAAATGTATCAATCCTGAGGTAATTGATAAACATGCTGCAAAAGTATACGGAAAAGCGAGTGTGGGTGCGCCACCAATGTCTGTTCCTCATATTGATTCAAGAATGATCAATGGTGAGAAGCAATTATTGTTTGGACCATTTGCAGGATTTTCAACCCGTTTCTTAAAAAACGGATCGTACTCTGATTTGCCTTTATCAATCACAACAGATAATATCTGGCCAATGATTTCAGCGGGAATCAAAAACATTCCATTGACAAAATATTTAATCGAACAAGTACGTCAATCAATGGATGATCGCATTAATGCCCTACGTGAATATGTACCTAGTGCAAAAGCAGAAGACTGGGTTATTGAACGTGCAGGTCAACGTGTGCAAGTAATCAAGAAAGATGAAAAAGAAGGTGGTATTCTAGAATTTGGTACTGAGGTAATTACCACTGCCGATGGAACATTAGCTGTATTGCTAGGAGCTTCTCCTGGTGCATCGACTGCTGTTTCTATCATGGTTGATTTAATCGAAAGATGTTTCAAAGAACAAACGGCAACAGCTGAATGGCAAGCTAAATTCAAAAAGATGATTCCATCATATGGTCAAACATTAAATGATAAACCAGAATTATCTGATTCAATTAGAGAGCATACTGCAACAGTATTGAAACTAGTAAAGTAATTTAGATCAAGATTTTATATAAAAGAAGCCTAGTAATTTTTACTAGGCTTCTTTTTTTATGGTCATCAATAACTGGGTGGATTTGACGATATTTTCTGAAAGGTTGTTCAGCCATATCAGTTGTTCGATTATCAAGTGGGCCTCTTGCATTTTTAACTGAAATTCTTCCTCGTTTATTTCGCTTCTATTTTTCAATTCGTTAGCTCTAATGTTTTTTAATTCAGTAAAACGTTTGCTTATATCTTCATTTGGTAATTGCATTACAGTTGTTTCTATCTCTTCAGTAAGAATCACAATCGAATAGTCTAAATTTTGAATCACTCTATTTACAACTGCATTGAACGCTTCTGAAGCTTCTGTTGTTTTATGCGACTGAATATATGTTCCTAATGAAGCAGCCGATGATAATAATGTATGATTTAGAACGGTCAATTTGTAAACCTGAGGCAATTGATTCTGCTTTGACTTAGGCTCTTGTACCATTCTTTGAAAAGAAGCCATTAAATTACCTATCTCGACAAAGGCATGCTTTCGCGCCAAGCGATACGAACTAGGCACTTCTCCTTTTTTATTGTAAAAGAGGGAAATCTCTTTTAGGTAATTTCGATTAGCCAAAATAGATTTTTCTAAATATACAGGAACATTTAAAAATTCCCACGAAGGCCAAATAAAACTATTCGCTAAAAACGAAAGCAATGCCCCTACAAGGGTATCTAATACACGGTACTGAATTACATCTTCAATATTGGGAGTTAGAATACCGTATACAAAAATCACATAGATGGTGATAAAAGTGGCTCCAATTTTATAATTGGTAGGCGTAAAGGAAAATCCCATAATCATGGCAACTACTGCTAATCCCCCAATAACTTGTGGCTGATGAATAAATGATAACAATCCAAAAGCAATAATTCCTCCTAAGAATGTCCCGAAAATCCGGTGGTACGTTCGCTGTCTTGTTAAACCATATCCTTGTCTCATAATTACGACAATGGTCAAAATTATCCAATAGGTATTTTGAAAAGGCAAGATTTTACCAATTATAAAACCAACCAATAAAGTGATTGTTAATCGCAGCGAATGCCTGAAAACTGTAGATGAGAAGCTGAAATTTTCGATTAAAGTTTCTAAAGGATAATATTGCGGCGTGATGAATTTCTCTAAGTCACGATCTTTATCTTTAAAATCAGATATCACACTTTTACTAGTAAAGGTTCGCTCAAGTATTTTGATTTTCTCCACCTGCTTCTCTGCATAATGTAGCATGGTGGTAAGCATGAAAACATCTTCGGTGCTTGCTTCGTTCCCTGTTTGAGCTTCGTATTCTAAGATAGCCAACTCAAATTTGTATAAATCGTTGAGCAAATCATGTTGCGCTTGATAGGGTTTGCTGTTTTCTAAGGCTCTTCCTAATTGCTTTAAAGTCTTGGCTAAATTGTAAGCTAAGTTTTTATAATTACTGAGAATAGCAGGATGAGCATCAAATTTTTGATGTAATTTATTGTGATCAAAGGAATTAGATACCGCTAGTTCCATAATTTCAACTAAAGCAATAAAAGTCATCAGCATCTTTCTATTCTGATTGGAAGATCCCGTATTTGCTCTGTTTCTAACTAATACTTCACGAATGTTTTCGTGTATAACGTTTAACTCAACTTGTAAATTCAGTTGTTTTTTAGTGATCTCCTTTCGATCAGATTTCAGCTTCCATAAATCACCCCTTAATTTCAAGTACTTCGAAGTGAGTTCAATACATTGTGCTAATTGCAACTCCACGTAACGATGGGGACGTACATAGTGAAATAGTAAAGAAATTAGCAAGTAAAAAATCCCACCACTAAAAAGTAATCCGGTATAGGTGACAATTGCCCAACCCGTTTGTATGTGCGCAAATGCTAATGACAAAGCAAGTAATGCAGAGAAGGAAGCCATCGTAGCGCGTTGCCCATAAACAGATATCATAGACAGACTGAAAATCAAAACAATTAGCAACGGGTAAAATATATAGGGATAGGGGTAGCTAATATTGATAAGCAAACTTACTCCTGAAATAATTAGAGCGGTAACTAAAATTCCGTTGATCTTATGTTTTAAATTACTTGGAATATCACTTGGATAGGTAAAAAAGGCACCTAAAGCCATAGTAAAACCCATCTGGAAATGACCAAGATAAGTAAATATTAAAACAGGAGTTACTGAGGCAATCGTAACTTTGATTGCATTAGTAAAATATGTAGAATCAGTGAATTTTTGAACTTTAGAAATCATTTGGTTATTGGTTACAAACAAAGATAATAATTGTGCGATTTATCAAGGCATAACTCGTAGCGATTTAGGATTAAATTATAAAAAAAGACTATTTATCAATTTGTCATTATTCATTGTCCAATTTTTTACTATTTTTGCCAACCATATTTAAGGATAAAAGATTCTTAATTAATGGCATTTAATACTTAATACAATTACGATGATTTTACCAATAGTAGGATATGGAGATCCGGTTCTAAGAAAAGTAGGAGAGGAAGTTTCAAAAGACTATCCTAATTTGACAGAAACGATTGCTAACATGTATGAAACAATGTATAATGCTTCTGGAGTAGGTCTTGCTGCGCCACAAGTGGGCAAAGCGCTTCGTCTATTTGTTATCGATACAACTCCGTTTAGTGATGATGAAGATTTAGAGGCAGAGGAGCAAAACCAACTTAAAGGATTCAAAAAAACCTTTATCAACGCTAAAATGATTTTAGAAGATGGTGAAGAGTGGTGTTTTAACGAAGGTTGTTTAAGTATTCCAGATGTACGTGAGGATGTTTATAGAAACGAACGCATCACAATCGAATACTGTGAGGAAGATTTTGTAGTAAAAACAGAAGTTTTTGACGGACTTATCGCTAGAGTTATTCAGCACGAGTACGATCATATCGAAGGAATTTTATTTACAGATAAAATCTCATCGTTGAAAAAGCGTTTGATTCAGAAAAAATTAAAAAATATTACTGAAGGAAAGACGTTCCAAGATTACAGAATGAAGTTTATTGCAAAAAAAGGAAGATAATATCGTTTAAGCGGATTATTTGCACACTTTTTGCACAACAATATAAAGTAAAATCAAATTCTTAAATAATAATTAAACGAGATGAATTTAGAAAAAGTATTAGCCATTTCTGGTAAGCCAGGTTTATATGTTCTTAAAGTACAAACACGTTCAGGGTTTGTTGCAGAATCATTAGCAGATGGAAAAAAGATAACAGTAAATTTAAAAAGTAACGTAAGTTTATTATCTGAGATTTCAATTTATACGTACGACGGTGAAAAACCATTGGCGGAAATCATGAATAATATCACTAAGAAGGAAAAAAATGGTCCTACGATTTCTCACAAGGAAGACAATGCGACTTTATTAGCTTACTTTAGAGAAATCTTAACTGACTTTGATGAAGATAGAGTATACCCTTCAGATATTAAGAAAATATTGAACTGGTATAACATTTTGCAAGCTAAGGGATTAGTGAGTGATGAATTGCCAAAAGAAGAAGAAGAAACAGTTGAAGCTACTGAAGAGGCTAAAAACTAAAATTGGAACGATAATTTTGATCCATCATAAAGAAATCCTGTACTCTACTTATTTAGAATACAGGATTTCTTAATTTTAAAGAAACTACCGCTATGAATTCGAGACAAACACAAGTACAAGCTTTTGAAAGACTGTTAGATATTATGGACGATCTTAGAGAGAAATGTCCGTGGGATAAAAAGCAAACCATGCAATCCCTTCGTCATCTTACTATCGAAGAAACCTATGAATTAGGCGATGCTATTCTAGATAATGATTTAAACGAAGTCAAAAAAGAACTTGGAGATGTTTTGTTACACATTGTTTTTTATGCAAAAATTGGTAGTGAAACAAAAGACTTTGATATCGCTGATGTTTGCAATGAAATATGCGAAAAATTAATTCACAGACATCCACACATCTATGGAGATACTGTCGTAGCTGATGAAGAGGAAGTGAAGCAGAATTGGGAAAAATTAAAACTAAAAGAAGGAAGAAGTTCTGTTCTTGAGGGTGTACCCAAAAGCTTGCCTGCATTAGTAAAAGCAAGTCGCATTCAAGATAAGGTGAAGGCGGTAGGATTTGATTGGGACGAACCAGAGCAAGTTTGGGAAAAAGTACAAGAGGAGTTGCAAGAACTGCAAGTGGAAGTTGCTGCTAATGATCATGACAAAATGGAAGCAGAATTTGGGGATGTTTTATTTTCAATGATTAATTACGCGCGCTTCTTGAAAATAAATCCTGAAGATGCTCTAGAACGAACAAACAAAAAATTCATAAAACGTTTTCAATATTTAGAAAGCAAAGCAGACCAGCTAGGAAAACCCCTAATGGACATGACCTTAGCTGAAATGGACGTTTTTTGGGAAGAAGCGAAGCGCCTTCCGAAAAATTAGGAATTAGAAAATCTACGATTTTCAAACATTCTCAATTGGGAAGAAGCGAAGCGCCTACCCAAAAAATAGGAATTAGAAAATCTGCGATTTTCAAACATTCTCAATTGGGAAGAAGCGAAGCGCCTTCCGAAAAATTAGGAATTAGAAAAACTATAAATACAGTTTACCACAGAATATAGCATTAAAAAAATGGCTGAACAGAAAACAGAGTTGAAACGCTCTTTAGGATTAATAGACGCTACCAGCTTGGTGGCAGGTTCCATGATTGGTTCCGGAATTTTTATTGTAACCTCGGCGATGGCTCGTGACATTGGTTCGGCTGCTTGGTTACTAATAATATGGTTGGTAACGGGGTTAATTACAGTTGCAGCTGCATTAAGTTATGGAGAGTTGGCAGGAATGATGCCTAATGCAGGTGGTCAGTTCGTATACATACAGCGTGCTTATGGACGTTTAGTATCTTTTTTATATGGATGGACAGTTTTTTCAGTAATCCAAACCGGTGTCATCGCTGCAATTGCAGTGACATTTGCCAGCTATGCAGCTATTTTTTTTCCAGCATTAGACAATATCTTAATTCAATTAGGCAATTTTACTTTTACAAATAGTAAACTTCTAGCAATTTTAAGTATTGTTTTACTGACTTATATTAATACACAAGGAGTTAAGAGCGGGAAAATTGTACAACTGATTTTGACTTCGGCAAAATTAATAGCACTTTTTGCCTTGATAATTCTTGGAATTTATGTTGGTTTAAAGACAGATGTTTTGTCGAATAATTTTGAAAACATGTGGGATGCAAGCCGCACTGTTCTAAATCCTGACGGAACGGTAACAGTTACTAAACTTGTGGGTACAGCATTACTAGGTGCAGCAGCAGCAACAATGATTAATTCTTTATTTTCTAGTGATGCATGGAACAATGTGACATTTATCGCTGGTGAAATTAAAGAACCAAAGAAGAATATTCCTAGGAGTTTGTTTTTAGGTACGTTAATCGTTACAATCATTTATGTATTGGCAAATGTGGCTTATCTCGCTTTATTGCCAATGCAAGGAACAGCAGGAGCTGCAACAGCTTTTGATAGCGGAATCATGTTTGCAAGTAATGATAGAGTGGGTGCAGCAGCAGCCGGAATGATAATGGGTAACGTTAGTGTATTTGTAATGGCAGCTTTAATTATGGTTTCCACTTTTGGCGCTAATAGTGGTTTAATTCTTTCTGGTGGCCGTTTATTTTATGCTATGGCAAAAGATGGTTTATTTTTTAAACAAGCAACAGCACTAAATAAAAACCAAGTGCCAGCAAAGGCATTATGGGTGCAATGCGTTTGGGCGTGTATATTAGCACTTTCGGGAAAATTTGGAGACCTATTAACCTATGCTACATTCGCATCGTTACTTTTTTATATTTTAACAATTATAGGAGTATTTGTTCTTCGAAAAAAGGAACCTAATACAGAAAGACCTTATCGCGCGTTTGGATATCCACTTGTACCTGCGCTTTATATCATAGTGACAACTGGAATTTGCCTAACATTACTAGTATATGATACTGTAAACACTGGTTTAGGTCTGGGAATTGTAGTATTGGGAATACCCGTTTATTACCTATTTATGAATAAAAAATAAGTCGGTTATTCAGCTAGTTTTTTCAATTTTGCGCTGTCTATAATGGTGATGCTTTTACCGGATAGCGCAATCAAATTTAGTTTCTTAAATTCAGATAGCAATCGAATACAACTCTCGGTTGCTGTTCCTATCATGCCAGCTAGTTCATCACGAGAAAGTTGAATGTGTAGAGAGCCGTCCTCATTTTTACCAAAAGAAGTTTCAAGGTAAAGTAATGTTTCTGCTAAGCGTTCTTTTACTGTTTTTTGAGCCATAGAAACGGTGTGAGCCTCAGATTCTTTAAGATCGCCGCAAATATTTTTCATAACATTCATTGAGAACTGGTTGTTTTTATCAAAGAAACCCATGATATCTGCCTTTGGAATAAAACAAACTTCCATATCCTCTAGGGCAACAGCGCTTAGGTTTACTGCTTCATCACTAATCATAGAGCGTTGACCTAATAATTCTCCCTTAGTAATTAGCTTTACAATTTGCTCTTTTCCATTTTGACTTAGTTTGCTCAATTTACAAACTCCGTCTTTGATGCAAAAGATACCATTTACTTGCTCTCCTTCACTAAAGATAGTATCCCCTTTTTTTATAGTGTACGACGTTTTACAGTCGGCTATTTTTAAAAGTTCGTCTTTCTTTAAAGCCTTTAAAGAGCTAAATTCTCTAACAATACATTGTTCGCATTTACTCATTTTAGGTTGGTTTTGAATGTTATGCAAACTTAGTTATTCTGTATGACATATATCATATTTTCAATCACATTCATTTAAGAGCTTTGCAGTAGGTAAATGAGCAAAGTTATGGACACACAAAATTGTTTCCATTGTGGGTTGGATATTATAAAATCAGAAGAAATTATTTTTGACCACAAAAGTTTTTGTTGCAACGGATGTAAAACGGTGTACGAGATTTTTAGTGTCAATGATATGACTTGTTATTATGATTTCGAAAATTCCCCTGGAAGTACCCCGTTAGATATAGCGGGCAAATATGAATTTTTAGACAATGAAGAGATTATTTCAAAATTACTGGATTTTCAAGAAACTGCAACCGCTGTGGTTTCACTCAATATTCCTCATATTCATTGCAGCTCGTGCATTTGGATTTTGGAAAATTTACAGCGTCTTCAAGAGGGAATAAGTAGCTCGCAAGTTAATTTTCCTGAGAAAAAAGTTAGAATCAGCTATAATTCTGATGCCGTTTCACTTAAAACAATAGTTTACTTATTAAGCTCCATAGGTTACGAACCCTATATTAGTTTAGAGAATTATGAGACCGGAAAAGACAATGTCGATAGAAGCTTGACTTATAAGTTAGGGGTCGCGTTTTTTTGTTTTGGTAACATTATGCTTCTTTCGTTTCCAGAATATTTCGAATTGACAGAATTCTGGTTGGATACTTTTAAACCTTTTTTTAGAAGCTTAATATTTGTACTAGCGCTGCCTACTTTTTTTTATTCTGCATCTGATTATTATGTTTCGGCGTATAAAAGTATCAAGTCAAGAATGCTAAATATTGATATTCCTATTGCGTTAGGAATCATTGTCATGTTTGTGCGTAGTGTGGTTGATATTGTCTTTGATTACGGACCTGGTTTTTTTGATAGCTTGAGCGGATTGATCTTTTTTATGTTACTCGGGAAAATGTTCCAAATTAAAACTTATAGTTTTTTGAGTTTCGAAAGAGACTTTAAATCCTATTTTCCAATAGCTATTACTAGGATAAATAATGATACATCTGAAGAGAGTGTACCTATTTATGATATACAAAAAGGAGATCGATTATTAATTCGAAATCAAGAGTTGATACCTGTTGACGGAATATTAATTAGCGATAAAACAGCTATTGATTATAGTTTTGTCACTGGAGAAGCCGATGAAATCACCAAAAAATCAGGAGACAAAATTTTTGCTGGAGGGAAACAAATGGGAAAAGTTATCGAAATGGAAGTGCTGCATTCTGTTTCACAGAGTTACTTAACACAATTATGGAGTAATGATGTTTTTCAGAAGAAATTTGAAAGAAACCACAAAACAATCACAGATACCATAAGCCGGTATTTTACTCCCGCTTTACTTTTAATAGCATTTGCTTCTTTTACATATTGGATTTTTATTGATACAAATACTGCTTTCAGTGTCTTTACAGCGGTTTTAATCGTTGCATGCCCATGTGCCCTTGCATTAACGGCGCCTTTTACAATGGGGAATGTTTTGCGAATCTTTGGTAAACAGCAGTTTTATCTCAAAAATGCCTTAGTAATTGAGCAGTTAGCAGCAGTAGATGTCGTTGTTTTTGACAAAACGGGGACAATAACAACAAATAAAAAATCAAATATTGTTTACGAAGGAGAGGCGCTTTTGAATAAAAATATCCTGCAGTTAAAAAATGTTCTTAGAGCAAGTAACCATCCTTTAAGTCGCATGCTATATGATATGCTGCCAGAAAGCTCAAAAATAAAAACTACTTATTTTGAAGAAATTGCAGGGAACGGAATTCTAGCTACTATAGATGGCGTGAAATTGCAAATAGGTTCCGCAAGTTTTGTTGAAAATATAATTGAAAGCGACCATTTACAAACTGCAGTTCATATTAAAATAGACGGAAAATATTTAGGAAAATATATTTTTAAGAACCAATATAGAGAGGGAATTGAATCATTGTTCAAAAATTTAAATAACAGTTACCAAATCAAAGTTTTATCAGGTGATAACGAGGGAGAAAGAGCTGTGCTAGAAAAATTACTACCTCAAGGAACAGAACTTATTTTCGATCAAAAGCCAGAACAAAAACTCAACTTTATTAAACAGCTACAGGATAACGGTCATAATGTAATGATG
This sequence comes from Flavobacterium frigidarium DSM 17623, assembly GCF_000425505.1. GTDB lineage: Bacteria > Bacteroidota > Bacteroidia > Flavobacteriales > Flavobacteriaceae > Flavobacterium > Flavobacterium frigidarium. The sequence goes on from NZ_KE384393.1 coordinate 150,743, forward strand.
GTAGGTGATGGATTGAATGACGCGGGAGCTTTAGCACAAAGTAATGTGGGAATATCCATATCAGAGAATGTGAATGTTTTCTCTCCAGCCTGTGACGCTATACTAGAAGCAAAGCAGTTTGATCACTTGAATTACTTTTTAAAGCTTTCTAAAAAGGCGATGCTCACGATAAAAATGAGTTTCGTATTATCACTTTGCTACAATATTGTGGGCTTGTCATATGCGATAACTGGAAAATTAGACCCACTAATGGCTGCCATCATAATGCCGCTGAGTACAATCACCATTGTTAGTTTTGTTACCGCTATGAGTAATTATTATGCAAGGAAAATAACTAAGTAATAGCCGTTTTTTAATTAGAAGTATGATAAATATCATATTTAATACGGTACCAACAGACTAATTTTGTTAACATAATTTTAAGGTATGAGTGTCATTTATTTATTGATAGGAATTAGTATTTGTGTTGCTATTGGCTTTTTTGTAGCATTTATAATTGCTGTAAAAAGTGGTCAGTACGACGATGATTATACACCCTCGGTCAGAATGCTGTTTGATGACGAAATCAAAAAAACACCCAAAACAGAAATACAAACAATAAAAGAAAAACAAATTTAATTATGGAAATGCAGCAGTTTTATTATGACAACAAAATTGTAAAGAATTTCATTTACGCCACCATCCTTTTTGGTGTAGTGGGAATGCTTGTAGGACTTACTCTAGCTACAATGTTTCTTTTCCCAAACATGACTGATGGAATTTCATGGTTGAGTTACGGGAGATTAAGACCTTTACATACTAATGCAGTTATTTTTGCTTTTGTAGGAAATGCTTTTTTTGCAGGAATGTATTATTCTATGCAACGATTGCTAAAAGCGAGAATGTATAGTGATTTTTTAAGTAAACTCCACTTTTGGGGATGGCAATTAATTATTGTTGCCGCAGCAATTACTTTACCCTTAGGATATAGTACCTCAAAAGAATATGCAGAGCTTGAATGGCCTATAGATATTGCGATCACTTTTATTTGGGTAGTGATGGGAATCAATATGATAGGAACTATGATAAAAAGAAGAGAGCGTCATTTATATGTAGCGATCTGGTTTTATCTAGCCACTTTTGTTACGGTTGCCGTTTTACATATTTTTAATAGTTTAGAAATTCCCGTTTCATTGTTTTCAATGAAAAGTTATTCTGTTTACGCTGGAGTTCAAGATGCCTTAGTGCAATGGTGGTATGGTCACAATGCAGTAGCATTTTTCTTGACAACTCCATTCTTAGGGTTGATGTACTACTTTGTGCCTAAAGCAGCAAATCGTCCGGTGTACTCTTATAGATTGTCTATTGTGCATTTTTGGTCTTTGATATTTATTTATATCTGGGCTGGACCTCACCACTTATTATATTCTGCTTTACCTAACTGGGCTCAAAATTTAGGAGTTGCTTTCTCAATAATGTTACTTGCTCCATCTTGGGGAGGTATGATTAATGGACTATTAACCTTACGTGGCGCTTGGGATAAAGTACGTGTAGAACCAGTACTTAAGTTCTTTGTTGTAGCGATCACAGGTTATGGTATGGCTACTTTTGAAGGCCCAATGTTATCACTTAAAAACGTAAATGCTATTGCGCATTTTACGGATTGGATTATTGCTCACGTTCACGTAGGTGCTTTAGCTTGGAATGGATTTATGGCTTTTGGGATGATTTATTGGTTGGTTCCAAGAATGACTAAAGGAGCTTTATTCTCTACTAAATTAGCCAACTTCCATTTCTGGATAGGAACACTAGGGATCATATTATATACATTGCCAATGTATGTTGCAGGTTTTTTACAAGCTTCAATGTGGAAACAATTTAATCCTGACGGAACCTTAACTTACGGTAACTTTCTTGAAACAGTTACGCAAATTATGCCAATGTATTGGATGCGTGCAATAGGAGGAACTTTATATCTTGCCGGAATGCTTGTCTTGGTTTATAACATTACTAAAACAATAATGGCTAATGAAACAATAGAAGATGAATTAGCAGAAGCTCCTGAATTACAAAAAATTAGTAGTAGTCGTATCAAAGGAGAAAAGTTTCACCCTTGGTTAGAAAGAAAACCAATCCAATTAACAATTTTAGCTACAATCGCTATTTTAATTGGTGGTGTTATCCAAATTGTACCTACCATTATGGTAAAATCAAATATACCTACAATTGCAAGTGTAAAACCATATACGCCCTTAGAACTAGAAGGTCGTGATTTATATATTAGAGAAGGTTGTGTAGGCTGTCACTCCCAATCAGTAAGACCGTTTAGATCAGAAGTGGAACGTTATGGACCACAATCAAAAGCTGGAGAGTTTGTTTACGATCATCCGTTTCTATGGGGATCTAAACGTACAGGACCAGATTTATTAAGAGTAGGTGGTAAGTATAACGACAACTGGCACTTTAACCACATGTGGAGTCCACAAAGCACTTCTCCAGGGTCGATCATGCCAGGTTACAAATGGTTGTTTGATAATAAACCGTTAGATATTTCAGATATTGAAGGAAAAATGAAAGTGATGCAAACACTTGGAGTTCCTTACAGTGACACTGAAGTAGCAAATGCTAAAAATGCCATTAAAATTCAATCTCAAAAAATTGAAGATAATTTACATGCTGATCCTGACTTTGTAAAAAGTTATGAAAACAGCAAGAAAAAAGCAGCTGCAAAAGGAGAAGAATTTGTACCAATGCATCAAAGAGAAATTGTTGCTTTAATAGCATACATTCAAAGGTTGGGTACTGATATTAAAGTAAAAGATAAAAAGTAGTTTACTAAATGTTCTAAGACTCTAGGGTTGTAAGTCGCTAAGTCTCTACAAAACCTTAGAGTCTCAGGATCTAAGTAACTTAAAAAATATAAATATGTTCGAACAAGTAAAACACAACATGGAAACTATCGCAGGTGTAGCGATTTACCCCATTATGTCATTATTGATTTTCTTTATCTTTTTCGTAGGATTAGGAATTTGGGTTTTCTCTTATAAAAAAGAAAAGATAGAAGAGTTGAGTCAGATGCCATTAAAAGATAAATAAAAGTATAATTTCAAAATAATTAAAATGAAAAAATTAATCCCAGCATACGTAAGAGTACCCGCAATTTTCTTTTTCGTGTTTGGCGCAATGGAATACTTCATAGATTCAGGTGAACAGCCGGCATTTATAAGGTATCCTATGGTTTCTTTATTCTTATTTGTATTTCTATTTCTTTTAATAGCAATCGAAATAACAATGAAAGCAATTGATAATATTACCTATCAAATGCTTACCGAGGAGCAAAAAGAGCAGTTAGCAGTAGCAAGCACAGTTAGTTACAAAGAGAGCTTATGGTTCAAAAATTTAATGCAAAAACTAACTAAAACAGAACCTATTGAAAACGAACTTGATATTTTATTAGATCATGATTATGATGGTATCAAGGAGTTAGACAATAATTTACCACCATGGTGGGTATATTTATTTTATGCCAGTATCGTTTTTGGAGTAGTGTATTTTGTGCATTTTGAGTTGATGGGTGGTGACAACCAGGAAATGGAATTGAAGAAAGAATTGGCTCAAGCCAAAATTGATGTAGCTGAATATATGAAGACAGCTCCCGATTTAATGGATGAAAAAACAGTTACGTTACTAACGGAACCAGGGGATTTAGCTGAAGGAAAAACAATTTTCACCACTAATTGTGCTGTTTGTCATAGAGCTGATGCAGGGGGGCAAATTGGTCCAAATTTAACTGATGATCATTGGATTTTAGGTGGCGGAATTAAAAATATTTTTCACACCCTTGTTAATGGTGGTCGTGACGGGAAAGGAATGATTTCTTGGAAAGGAACTCTAAAACCTAAAGAAATGCAAAAAGTAGCAAGTTATATTATTTCTCTTAAAGGAAGTAATCCTGCAGACCCTAAAGCACCAGATGGTGAAATTTGGGTGGACGAAGCAGCTGAAGCTCCTGCAGCAAAATAATTGCACTGATTCACTTCCTTTTGATGTCAAATATACGGTATCAAAAGGTAGAATTAAAATACCTTACAAAATGTCAAAATTACCAAACGAAGCGTTTAGAGATACCATTGGAACCATTGACGAAGAAGGTAAAAGGAAATTTATTTTTCCTAAGAAACCTTCAGGTAAGTTTTATGATTACCGCACATGGGTTAGTTATTTTTTATTAATCATTTTAGTTGCAAATCCATTTATAAAGGTAAATGGAAACCAATTTATGATGTTCAATATATTAGAACGTCGTTTTAATATATTTGGTTTTCCTTTCTGGCCACAAGATTTCTACATTTTTGTACTATTTATGATTGTAGGAGTGGTATTTGTCATTTTATTTACGGTAATATTTGGACGTATTTTTTGCGGATGGATTTGTCCGCAGACTATTTTTCTAGAGATGGTTTTTAGAAGAATTGAATATTGGATAGAAGGAGATCGTGGTGCCCAAATCAGGTTGTCAAAACAAGAGTGGAATGCCGAAAAAATAAGAAAGAAAGGGATTAAATGGTCTATTTTTTTAATTATTTCTTTTGGTATTGCCAATGTGTTTCTGGCCTATTTAGTAGGTAGTGATGAATTGATCCAAATGATTGAAGATGGACCAGAAACGCACACTAGTACCTTAATCGCACTATCTATTTTTACCGGAGTTTTCTATTTTATATTTGTATGGTTTAGAGAACAAGTATGTATTATAGCTTGTCCTTACGGAAGATTGCAAGGGGTATTATTAGATAACAAATCGATTAACGTTGCTTACGATTTTGTGCGTGGAGAAAAAGAAACTGGAAGAGCTAAATTCAGTAAGCAAGAGGACAGAGCCACAACTGGAAAAGGAGACTGCATTGATTGCAAGCAATGTGTAAATGTTTGTCCTACTGGAATCGATATTCGTAACGGTACACAATTAGAATGTGTAAACTGTACCGCTTGTATTGATGAATGCGATGTGATCATGGAAAGCGTAGGCTTACAAAAAGGATTGATTCGCTATGCCTCTGAAGACGAGATTGAGAAAAAAGAGCCTTTCAAATTCACTGCAAGAATGAAAGGATATTCGGCTATTTTATTAATATTAGTGGGTATTTTAACAGGGTTATTGTTTTTACGTACTGAGGTTGAGGCGGTTATTTTAAGATTGCCAGGGCAATTATTTGAACATAAAGGTGATAATATTAGCAATGTCTATACCTACAAAGTGATTAATAAAACGAATAATGATTTTAAAGACATTCATTTTGAATTAGTAGGAATAAAAGGAACGCTTAAACTTGTGGGTAACCAACATTTAAAAGTAGTGAAACAAGGAATGAGTAGCGGGACGATGTTTATAGAAATCAACCAATATTTGTTAGAGAGCGACAAAACAAAATTGAGAATTAAGGTTTATGATGGCAATAAAAAAATTGAAACAAGTACAACGAGCTTTTTAAGTCCGCGTAGTTTTGATTAATTATAAAATGCTATCTCTTAATTTCAATTAAAAAAACCAAATTAAATGGAAGATAATACGAATAAACCTACTGGAATTTCTTCTGGTAAAAAAGGTTTTAAGATTAATTGGGGAGCAGGAATTGTTATAGCCATGGGATTGTTTATGGCATTTATATTGTATTTTGTAATTAAAGTACAGATGAATTCTAAATATGACAACGAATTAGTTGTTGAAGAATATTACAAGCACGATGCTAAATTTGGTGATGAAATGATACGTGTACAAAGTGCACATGATTTAGTTCAAAAACCAATAATTACTAAAACGGAGGATGGGGTTACAATAGCGTTCCCATCAGTTTTTGCACCAGAGAAAATTAAAGGTAAAGTATCCCTATATAGACCGTCTATGAAAAATTTAGATTTCGAAATTCCTATTTCTTTATCTAAGCCAACTTTGCTCATACCTAAATCAAAATTGGTAGGCGGTCGTTGGGATATTAATATGGAATGGCAGTATGAAGGAAAAGCATACTTAACTAAGGAAACTATTTATATTAATTAGCAACTCGTAAATAGTAATTAGTAAGGAGTGATTGGTAATTATTAAAATGTAAGTTTAGTCACTTTTACATTACGTTAGTTTTTTTGTTGACTTTCCGACTACCACATATTAGATAAAAAAATGATATACACCGCCTTTATATTTGGATTGATTAGTAGTTTGCATTGTATAGGGATGTGTGGTCCCATTGCGATGATGCTGCCTGTCGACCGAAATAACATAACCAAAAAAACAATCCAAATCATGACATACCATTTGGGCAGACTAACTGCTTATGGTACTATAGGTTTGGTTTTTGGTTTAGTAGGAAAGGGCTTTTTCATGGCTGGACTGCAACAGAAGATGTCTATCTTTATTGGTGTAGCAATGATTTTAATAGTACTTGTTCCTGAGAAGTCGTTTGCAAAATATAATTTTTCGAAACCTGTTTTTCGATTAATATCAAAAATTAAGCAGCATCTAGGAAGTCAGTTTAAAAACAAAAGTTACAAGTCCTTATTTACGATTGGTTTACTCAACGGTTTTTTACCGTGCGGAATGGTTTACGTAGCCTTATTTGGTGCAATAGCGATGCAAAGTGCTAGTTTAGGGGTATTGTATATGATCTTATTTGGATTAGGAACGGTACCCATGATGACCGCGGTGGTATATGCAAATTCTTTTATTACACTTCGCATTCGTAACAAAATTCAAAAAGCAATTCCTTATGTTGCTGTTGTCATTGGTTGTCTTTTCATTTTAAGAGGACTTGGGCTAGGGATTCCTTATGTTTCTCCTTCAAATATGAGCTTGTTTGTTCAAGCCACTCCAAATTGTCATTAGTTAATAACTATAATTTTATGACTAACTCATAAATACGTCAAGGTTAAATGACACAATTTATGTCAAAAGTTCCTTGAGCATTAGGAGAGAATTTAAGAAGTGATAGTGAATGATACTCATTAAAAATTATTTGATGAGTATAATGAAATGGAGTATGAAGTGCAACGCATTAACACAGATACTATGGTGCTTACTGACGGTTATGCGCACAAATTAAAAGCAAAATTATTGTTCTTAAAAGAAGAGATATACGCTGTTTTGACAAAAGAATAATTCGAGAGGAAAACTTTATTTTACATGTAAAAAACCGCGAATTCACAAATTTAAAAAATACTTCAAGTACTAAATAATTTGCGAATTTGTGGTTTAAAATTTAAGGTGATTTTGTGTTAAATTGTCATCGAAAACAAAGCGGTTTCAGGTGCTTTTCTTTTTAGTAAGAGATCAAATGCCATGCAAATATTACGAACATATGGCTTACCATTTTCGGTAACCTGAATGCTGTCTTTAGTGAGGATTAATAGGCCGTCTCGCTCCATTTCCTGTAGTTGAATTAAAATATCAGGAATCTCCTTGAAATAGTAATTTTTGTTTTGCCATGAAGTATGAAATTGGCACATTAAGTTCAAAATATGCTGACGTATAATTAGATCTTCATCAGTTAAAAGGTGACCTCTATATATTGGAAGTTTGTCCCATTCCAGGAGTTGGTAATAATCTTCTAAGTTTTTCTCATTTTGGGCAAAACTATACCAACTATCGCTTATAGACGAAACTCCTAAACCAATCATCAACTTAGTTTTTGAGGCGCTATAACCCATAAAATTGCGGTGCAAGGAACCACTTTTAGCCGCTTCATATAAACTGTCGGTCTCAAGTGCAAAATGATCCATTCCTATTTCGTGGTAACCGTTTTTCAATAGTAGTTCCTTTCCTATCTGGTACAATTGTCTTTTCTCATTGTCTTTTGGAATATCTTCGTCTTTAAAACCGCGCTGTCCATTTCCTTTTATCCAGGGTACATGTGCATAGCTGTAAAATGCCAAACGATCTGGTTGCAATGATTTTGTTTTTTCGATAGTATCAATGATATCTTTACTACTTTGAAAAGGAAGACCGAATATCAGGTCGTGACTAATTGAAGTATATCCTATTTCTTTTGCCCAAAAACTTACTTTTGCTACATTGTGAAAAGGTTGTTCGCGATGAATTGCTTTTTGAACTACTGGTGAATAGTCTTGAACACCAAAACTAACTCTTCTGAAGCCGAGTTCATATAGTTTTTGCAGATGCTTGTAGGTCGTGTTGTTAGGATGTCCCTCAAAACTGAATTCATGATCAGGCGCTATTGTTGCATAGGAGAAAATTCCGTTAATTAAATCCTCTAAATTTTTATTCGAAAAAAAGGTAGGCGTTCCTCCTCCTAAATGAATTTCTTTGATCATTGGCTTCTCGGGAAGCATTTTACAATATAAAGACCATTCTTTCAAAACTGCTTCAATGTATGGATTTTCTACTTCGTGATTTTTGGTAATTCTTTTATTACAACCACAAAAAGTACACATGCTTTCGCAAAAGGGGAGGTGAATATACAAACTTATGCCATCTGTGCTACTACTTTCTCTGAAAGATCTTTGCAAAGTGTCAATCCAATTTTGATACTCAAATTCTGTCTCATTCCAGTAGGGAACTGTAGGGTAGCTTGTATATCGTGGTCCGGGAACATTGTATTTTTGAATTAATGCATTTTTCATGTCTAGCAATTTTATCTTGACTTCAAAAATACTGTTAAGCCTTATTATTTAAAATGATAAATATCATCCGTAGAGAGATTTAGTTTTTGTCAAAAAAAAAGAGGCTTAAAAAAGCCTCTTTAGAATAAATATTGCTGCTATTCTGCAATGCACTTGTCAATAAGCGTTTTCCATTTTATTGCTAATTGATGCTCTTCATATAATCGTATTTGATTTATTTGATCGTTCTCAATGGTATAAATCGTAACGATGTCTGTAGTAGCAGAACCTTTATATTGAAATTCAAAATCAATTCTCACGACGGTTTCTCTTGGTTTTTTTGTGGTAAGTACCAAGTTGCATGAGCTAACAGCGGTAAGATCGATAAAAGCGCTATGCTCTTCATTATTATTAAAGTCCATGAATAGAAATGCTTTCTTTTTTTCGTCCAAGCTCATTACTTTATTATTAAGTATTTCGCTTAAATCAAAATTATAATTATTGTAAGTTTCTTTTATAGCCTTAATTTTCTTTTTGCTAGTAATACTAGATCGAAAAACAAAGAGTAGTGGGGTTGCAATAAGTAATGTAATTGCAAGACCTATAATTGTTACGGATGTATCCATTTTATTTTAAATTAATTTATTCAACAAGACCAGCTTAATGCATCTGATTAAGCTGTAGATAATATTTTTGTACGTTTATAAACTAATTTAGATCACCAGAAAAAGTGGAAGGGAAACAAGAGAATAGATACCTTTTCACACCTATTAATATCTTGATTTATGTAGGCGTTAGAACAACTAAGTTTTTTAACTGCAGTGCTAGCAGTTAAAAAAGCAGCTTGCCATTTAATTATTAGGTTACTATCTTTTTCTAGCTGTACATTTGCAGTATAATGCGGTTGAGGTTGAATGAAAGCAGGATTTTGAATGCTCTCAAGAGAAAATTTAGTAGAAGATTGCTTTTCGACTTTTATAAGCGACGAATGTTCAGTCGCTGAAAAAGCAACAAAAAACAAAAAAATAAGTCCGATAAAAAAGACCGTCTTCTTAACCCAATTCATCTTGCAAATTTATAGCATTGGCGATGCGAAGCCTAATTTTTTTTAATGAAATTAAGCTAATTTTTAGAGCATAAAAAAACCTCAAACGATTATTAGTTTGAGGTTTTAAATGTCATTCTTCGTGTACTATTCTTGATTTAAATTTCTTAGTTGTACTAGTTTTTCCTTCCAGATATCTAAACTCTCTTTATGGATGGCAATATTTTTTCTAACCTCTAGTACAATTGAATTCTCCTTTTTAGCATTTTTTGTATTCGTAAAAAATTGAATATTATTTTCTAATTGGAAAATTTCGTTTTGCACTTCTTCAATTTTTCGAATGATAAAAATTTTCTCGTTTTCAAGTTTTCGAGTATCATTATTTTCTGCAAGCTGATCAATCCTTGTTGAGAATCGCATCATGTCTGTGTCCTTTTTACTCAAACTTAGCTTGTCAAAAAGGGCATCAAGAATCTTATTGAATTTACCTTCAATATGTCTTCTTGCATGTGGCACACGGCCTAACTCTTTCCAGTTAGCTATATGAAGTTTAATGGCATCTAAATCCTCTTTGTGCGAGCCACTAAGTTCAAAATCCCTTAATGATTCCAAGTATTCCCTCTTTGCTTCAAAGGCTGCCACTTCTTGTGCATTGCTTTCATACTTTTGTTCCTTTAAGCGATCAAAATAATAGTTACAAGCTGTTTTAAATTCTGACCACACCTTATCTGAAGCCTTTCTAGGAACGTGGCCTATTTGTTTCCACTCTTCCTGTATGCGTTTCATGGTATTGGTAGTAGTCTCAAAATCGTCACTATTTTGTAGTGCTTGAGCTTGAGCAACCAGTGCATTCTTTTTATTTAAGTTTTCGTTTTGGTCTTTCTTAATTTCTTTGTAAAAAGAGTTTTTAAAAGAATTAAAATCTCTAACTGCATTTTTAAAAGATTTCCAAGTACTTTCATTTACTTCTACGGGTACTTTTCCAGCATTAAAAAAAGCAGTTCTTAGCGCTTCTACCTTTTCTATTTGAACCATCCACTGCGAGTGTGAATTTACTTTCACAGTTGCTAGCGCCTCAATATCGGCAATGATTTGATTTTTTAACGCCAAATTTTCTACTTCTACAGCACGCTGTTTTTCAAATAGTAACTCTCTTTTATCGTGCATTCTCTTAGTTAGCTCACTAAAAAGATTCCAAATTTCCTCACGATGTTCCTTACCCACAGGACCTATGTCCTCTTTCCACATGCGGTGTAAGTCTTGCAATTCCCTAAAAGCTTTTTGGATATCATCTTCTTGCAATAACTCATCTACTCGCAAAATTATTTTTTGCTTTTGCTCTAAGTTATGTTTAAAATCTAAATCTCGCGCTTCTCTATCTAAGTGCAAATAGTCATAAAAGTTCTCTACGTGAAAATGATAATTGTTCCAAACGTGGTTATATTTATCTTTTGGGATTGACCCAGCATTTTTCCATCTCTCTCTTAATTCATTAAAATGCTTAAGAGTATCTTTTATGTCTTCCTGCGGATTTATAAGTTCTTTTAATTCCTCAACAATAGCTAAACGTACTTCTAAATTAGATTTTAAATTTGTTTGCAGACTTTTAAAATGAGTGTTTTTACGGTCTTTATAGGCGTTATAATATTCGTCAAATTGTGTTTTTAGAGGTAAATGATATTGAAAATCTTCTGTGCTATCTGGTTGCTCTGCGTGAAAAGCTTCTTTTTTCTCTTCGATAAAATCATTGTACTTCGCTAAAAAGGATTTTTTAATCTCATCGACATGGTCTTTTACAGACATCACTTTCTCGACAGCAGTAATACTTTTTAAATTTTCGACAAGTTCTTCCATCGATAAGCTATCATAATCTTGCATAGGAATTTCATGGCGATCTTTCAAAGTCTCGTCCTCACTTTCCTCAGCGTTTGAATCCTCGATAGCATTCATCGCTTTTTGATGATCATTTACAGCTTCCTCATTTGCAGTGTCGTCTGTACTATTTGATTCAGCAGTTGCAGTTTCAGTAGTCTCAGTAGCTAATTTTCCATCTGCATCTTGCAGGTTATCATTCTTTTCTTCTAACATTGGTTCAATGTTTACGGTTGTTAATAAATTGAATTGGAAAGATAGTAAAGCAGTATCTAATAACAAAACAAATGACTAATTAAGAGTTGTTTTACCTATAGGTTTCAATTTTTTGGAGCTGTTTCCTGCTATACGCTATATCTTTTATAGTTTTAAATAAAACCATAAAAGGATGCCGCTTCTATCAGGGCTATGGGCCAAGATTTATCTAGAAACTTGTAGATTTAAATACCTTGAGAAGTCTAAGAGCTATTAGATTTATTTTTTGAAATGATTTTTATTGTGTTTTAGTGAGGATTATTTGAAAGATC
>NZ_KE384393.1:164794-299514 GCF_000425505.1 Flavobacterium frigidarium DSM 17623
CGTTTGACATGTTGGGAGTTATGAATTTATTTAGAAAGTAAAAATTGATGCTTAAATAGTGTTGAATCCCAGTTAGTTGTACGTTTTTTAAATCCTAATTTTAAAAAAGTTCCAATTGTTGCGAAGGTTTATCTGGTTCTACAGCTTTCTTTCCATAAAAAAGTTCCATCATCCCAAATTGTTTGTCGGTTATTTGCATTACGCCAATTTTGCCGTATTCGGGTAAACTATTTCTAATTCGCTTCGTATGTACTTCGGCATTTTCTCTACTAGCACAAAAGCGCATGTAGATGGAAAATTGAAACATAGAGAATCCATCGTCCAATAATTTCTTGCGAAATCCACTGGCAATTTTACGCTCTTTGCGTGTTTCTGTAGGCAGGTCAAAAAATACTAATATCCACAAACTTCTATACTGGTTTAATCGGGTGTAATGTTCATCATACATATGCAGGGTATAAAATTTTCCTTGCTGTTCCTTCGAAGCATTCGTTCAAAGAATGTGTTGTTCTACTCATGGCTACCATCAACGGACTATTCTTACCGTCTATAAATACATCAATGGTTGCAATATTTAGTAATTGTTTTTTTATTTCGATTGTCAATTCATCATAACAATCTTCTGTTTCCATAATGTGACAGACTATTAAATCAACATAGGGTCGATACGGTTCCATAATGTCGTCAGCCAGACAATAAGCGTTGTACTTATTGCGATGAAAAATTCCAAGTGTAGGTAACATGCCTGAGCTTACAATAGCGCGGGCAGTTATAGCTCTCAGTATTGCGTACCCATAGTTTAGTAGGTTATTTGGCGCAACACCCTTTTGACCTCGAGTGAAATTTTCAACAGTAATAAGATTTTGCCAATAGAACACGGCTGCTCTCGATTCGTGATTTAGTGCATCTCCTGAGGTTACTTCCTTCGACCAAATTTCCATTTTTCGACACGGAATTCCTTTTTCTTTTAGCAAGCCCGCTTGGTTCATTATTTTGGCACTAATCGTTTGTTGCCATAAATTTTTTTTGAGCGGGACAGAGGCATTAATTTGGTTTTTAAATCGTTCGCTTTGCTCTGTGTGACCATTCAATGGCATCAATAACCCAATAGGTAGATGATATTGATCGCAATTAATTAGTGCTACATTATTGTTTGTTAGTTTTTCAAGTAAGCCATTGGTAATAGTTATTTGTTGGTTTTCCAGAACAATCACACCAATATCTTCAATCGCTACTGTTTTAGTCTCTTGTTCTTTATCAGGATAAGAGATTACTATTTGTTCATTTTTGGTACTCAGATAAGCTGGGTTGCCAAAGAAAAGCGTTCGTTTGATCATTTTTTTGGTTTTAAATTAATAATCCTATTTTAATGATTTACAATATGTTTCGGCTAAAGCCAGTATGGAATGTTTTACTGTTGAATGGGTTGAACCCCATACCTCTTGAAAATTTAAATTGTCATCATTTGTAAAATGGCTCTAGGATTAGACTGTCTCCAGCTATTGCATTGCGTCTACAATATTTTGAACCTTCTATAATTGAAAATGTTGATTGTCATCATTTTTAAATTGTCTATAGCATTGAATGCCTCCAGCTTTAGCTGGAGGGAAATAAATTGATATTTATAAATTGGCTTTAGCCAAAATCTATTCTTTTGGGAAATTATATTTAACAATAAACTCATCATATTCTTCTTGGAATGTTTGTTTGGCGTGATGTTGTTCTTGATTTTTAATATAGTTGCGCACTCTGTCAATCATAGATTCCGATACGGATACAGCAAAATATTCATCTTGCCATTCAAATTTACCTTTACACAAATTGTTTTTATTGATCCAAAAAGAGGATTCTCCTTTTATGAGCTGCATAGTTTTTTGAATGGTTTGATCGGCTCCCAATGAAACTAAGCAATGGCAATGATCAGCATAACCATTTACAAAATCAACAAAAACCCCTTTCTCCTTTGCATTTTCTTTAATATGATTCCAAACTTTCTGCCGTAGTTCTTTATTGTCCAAAAAAGGAAATCTATTTTTTGTACTCCAAACAAAATGAATATAGGTTTTGATGTATGGCATAATTAGTTGTTTTTGATATAAATAATTGTTTTTTGGCTAAAGCCCTCATCTTATGCTTTCATTGTTTTGAATGGGTTAAAACCCAATCCTATTGATTTATCATCTTACTCGACAATCTTTGTCAAATCAATTGTCTCCTGATTTATCTGGAGGAAACCCAATCCTATTGAATCCATCAGAATCGATATTCATTGTCAATCAATTGCCTACAGCCGAATGAGTTAACACCCAATCCTGATGAATCCATCAGAATCGATAATCATTGTTAATCAATTGCCTCCAGCTTTAGCTGGAGGTAATTGATTAATTATTGGAAGGATTGGCTTTAGCCGAAACAGTTATTTTGGCTAAAGCCCTCTTTTTGTGTTTGTATATTTTAGATTGGGTTAAAACATAATCCTATTGAATCCAATATTTTTATTAATATTCTCCTATCTGAACAATTTTACCTAAATGGTTGATTCGGACTTTTATAATGTCTTTTAAATTGTTGGCACTTTGAATTACTCGAAATGTTATTCCTTTTAACTCTTTTGGTGTTTCAATTTGTGTTTCTAGATGATGTCTGAACCAAAATCCTGATAACAGAGAACCAAATTTCTGAACCCTAAAAATATTAGGACTAATCAAATGATAATTGATTGGATTTTGTAAATCCATTTCATGAGGATTAAAACCATCAGATGGAAATATAAAAAACTCATTTTGTTTCATGGAGAATAGAAAGTCCCAACCTTTTTCATGGCTTTTATTAATTACCGATAATCCTAGATTTCGCCTGATAACCGCATCATAAAATGAAACCACTTCTTCCTGTAGATTTCCTTTTTCGTCTCTGTAAATGGCTACATGATGATTGTTTCCAGTACTAACAAAATCCACAGGCATCGGTTTTCCTTCTTGATCCAAAATTTCATTACCCAAATGGTCTTTTTTGGTATGCAAAGCCTGTGCATTGCTCACGCCACTAATAGTAACCCGTTTTATAGCAATTCCTTTTTCTTTGTTTTGCCAGATAGGGTTTTCGTCAAGATTTGAGAAAGCTTTTTTAGGGTCATTTGCAAACTCGGCTAAACGGTTTTCTAAAATAGTTTTTAATCCAGAGTCCATTACTTTAGCAATACTTTTTAAATCCTTAAAATTATCGGGTGTAATGTCTTTTCTAATCGTGTAATTGTCTTCTAGCCAAACTAATTTAACTTTTTCGGGAACAGTAATGTTATCTTTTAAACTAATATAGATAGGTATTTTTGCCAATGAGTTTTTACCTGTAAAAGCTTTTTTGGGATCGTTTTCATTCTCTTCCAGTCGTTTTAAGAGTGCTTCACGGTAGACTTTATTGGCTACTTTAGCAATATGAGCGGCTGTAAAGTTGGCGTTTACTTTCTCTTCTTTGGTTTCATAACGCTGTAGTTTAGCATAAACCGTTTCTTTATGTAATTGACCTCTAGGTGTCAATTGTATTTTTGTTTGCGTTCCTCCGCTTTTTTTGGTTGTGTTTTTATTTTTGGTTACTACTTTGTTTTTAGCTTTGTACGAAATCAAAATACTTTCAAGTTGTTTTTTAGCTTCTTCTCTAAAGTTCTCCATCGGAGGGATGAAACGCAACTTATTATTTTTGTCTCTTTTTAAATATTTCGCTTCAATACCAATTATAGAATGAGAATTTTTATCACCTTGTGTTTTTGCATTCAAATTGTTTAAATATTGAATGTAAGCAGGTTTTGTGAAAGCAACTGTAATCGCATCCATGGCATGATGGCGGTGGTCGTTTCTCTTAGTCCAGTCTTTTATTTTATATAAGCGTTCTCCATTTTTGCCTTTTTCTTCATAGGTTAGACTCAGTTTTTCGTATTTCTCCCAATTAAGCTCTTTCATAACATCTACTAATTCCCAATCATCACGCAATTTATCAGTAACACTACCAATAGTTGCGGTCACATTTCTAGAAACTTCGAGTAATATTTCTTTAGCCTTTTTTGCAATATATTGGGTTTCTCGTAACTGACGGTCAATAAAACCTTCGGGAATTTCATTGTCTGCCATCAAAAGTTTATTTTGCTTGGTGCGACTTATTTTACCAAACAAACTTTTTACTCTTTTTTCAAATTGGTCAAAATCTTCTGCAGATAATTTTTCTTGTAAAAAAGAATAAGCAGTTTTATTACTTTTATCAATATTTAGCTGGCGTTCGCAAATGGTTTTATTCGAAAAGCTATCATCAAATAATCGTGATTTTGGTATAATATGTTCAATATCATAGTCTTTTGTAAATAATCTGGAAGCTTCAATGGTTTTGCCTGTATATATCGAAATTCCTTCTGTTTCTTTCCACAGTTTGTATCTTATGATATCGTTTCTAGTTACTCTAGGAATTCCAAATTCGGTACGGAGTAGTTGTCTAATTTTTTCGTGTTCGGCTGTACTTTTATTGATAGTCTTTGTCATATCACTTCTTTGCTCGTTGTTTGCTTTTAACTCCCGAGCCAATTCTACTCTGATTTCATCAGGTTTACCCATTTCTGGGTCTGCAATAATTGCATTGATTACATTAATCATTTGGTTGAGTATTTTCTCAACTACTGGATTACGTAGGCTGTTCTTTTTTAATAATTCAAGTGTGTCTTTTAAAACACGATCATTATTTTGATCGGTAGTTAGCGAGGAGGAGTGATTGTAACCGCTCATTAAACAAGCTTTATCGTAAGTATGTCCATCCATCAAGTGAGGCAATGTTTTTTTTATAGCTTTGGCACTCAAACTACCATAATCGGCTTGTAGGCTAATATTCAATAGATAAGGAAGGTGGTTTTCTTTGAAACCAAATTTATTTTTTAACGTTTCTTTCAATTTTTCATCATCTTCCGCTGCATATATTAAATGCCAAAATTGGTAATATCCTTGTTTATCAAAATCATTTCCTTGAATTTTTGGGTCAAAATCAAGTATAGCTGTACTTATTCCTAAATCAACAAAAGCAGATTTGAAAATTTGTTTGATATCTGATGAGTCTAGTTTAGAAAAATCCAATTCGTCATAACCTTCGAGAATTAAAATTTTCTCAAAAGCTTTAAAAATTTCGGTATTAGTTCTGTTACCTTCTATTTTTTTGAAATTGGCAGAATGGTTTCCTTTTTTTAAATCGCAAAAGGCCATCATTTGCACATCAGTCATATTTTCTTTAAACAGGAGCTCTTGTGCAATTATGTTTTTTAACTCTTCGTTTAAAACAAATGGTTCTTTGGTTGTTTCGTTTTTAATAACAATGTTATTCAAATTTTGCCAAATTCTAAAATCTTGAAATAGAGGTGATGATTTTGGAATAGCTTTGTGGCCTTTTTCAAACTCGCAAAAGCTAACAAGATGCTTTTGAGATTTTAATTTTCTTTGATAGAAAATCGTAATATCTCTAACTTCAGTTTTTAGTTTGTCGGTTAATTCAGAATGAAATTTTGCTTGGGTTTCCCAAATTTTTTCAAATTCATCTAAATAATCTTGTCTATAAAATACCTGGTTTTTTAGTTTATTATGTGCATTTTCTTGTAGTTGTTTGTATTGGTATTGTCCAACAGTTTCTTGATTAAAATACAGTTCCTTGCTTCGATCACTAATAGCTCCTAAATAACCACTCGATTGATTAATTTGATTGTTAATTTCAGTAATGATGTAAGCTAGGATTTTTAAATCCAGTTCGCTAGTCAATGCTTCAGACCTCCATTTGTAATGCTGCAGTTTTACTTCGTCTCTCGAACCTTTATTTTCGGTAAGTGGAATTTTTATTGTGTTGGTAAAGTATTGCGAAGTTTGGGTTCTTGTTTTTCCTTGAATATCGTCCAATAACTTTTCATTCATTTGTTCCGAATGAAATTGATTTTGAAAACGAACAATTCTCTCTAATTCTTTCTGTAAATCAGAACGATAAAAGTCAGGAATGAATTTCCCCCCTTTTGATAGCGAATTATAGACCCATTGACCAGGAGTTAAATTGTTTTCAAAGATTTCTTTGGCAATTTTCATTCCGTCAATCGCATCGCCTTCATCCGCAGATTTTGCTTTACGACTACTTTTATATCCTCTTTTTTTATTAAGCATTAATAAAACTTGCACTAATTCTTCTTTGCTTACTTTTTCAATAGCTGCTTTTGCTCGTAATTGATACGATGCAAAAGTACTGTTCGAACCATTTTCAGCGTAAACATAATGAGGGGGAATGAAATTTATTTTAGAAAAAATATCTAATAATGCATCTCTTCTCAATTTAAAACGTTGTAAGCCTCTTCTTGCTCCACGTTTTAAAGTTCTGTCAGCGTTTATCGAAATTGTATTTCCTTTCTTAAAGTCAGCTTCTTCATCTGAAGTTAATGGCACAATACGAACTCCTGTATTTACTATTGATGAAGTTTCTTTTTCGTTTTCAGATTCATTTATAAATGACCATCCTATTGAGGTTGTCCCCAAATCCAATCCTAATATTTTCTTCATTTTATGACTAATTTCTTGTTATTTGAAAGAATTGTTAAATATAAATATAAGAAAATTAAGATCATTACATAAAACAATAGTTGAATATTTAAAATATTTTTGTAATATTGTCCTACAATTTTGAAGCAATTCACAATAAGGATTATTCCGTTGTGAAAACATTCAAGGCGGCCTCTTTAAAAGGGTCGCCTTTTTCATTTTAGAAATTTTGCCAAAAAAAAACTTCCAATCTCATTAAAAGATTGAAAGTTATATTTATTTTTTGTTGAAGTTTTTTATTTATTCCAAATCTCCCATGACTTTTCTGCTTGGTAGACAAGCATGTCGTAACCGTTTTTAGTTTGTGCTCCTTGTGCAGCTGCTTTACTTAAAAATTGTGTTACAGCAGGATTATAGATAAGGTCAAAAGCAATATGTTGTGGCGTAAAATACTGATACGGTACTGCAGGAAAGGCAGTGATATCAGGACTAGTTCCTACAGGTGTTGCATTAATTACAATAGTATGCTCTGTAAAAGCATCTTGATTTAAATCTTCATACGAAATAGTGTTTTCATTTTTTATTCTTGATACAAACGTATACGTAATTCCCAACTCATCTAATGCAAAACAAACACCTTTTGATGCGCCTCCTGTTCCTAGGATTAGTGCCTTTTTATGATGTTCAGCTAGCAAGGGTTTTATTGCCTTTTTAAAACCGTAATAGTCGGTGTTATAACCTTTCAATTTACCATTACGGGTAAATTTTATTGTATTCACAGCACCAATAAGCTTGGCTTTTTTAGATAATTTGTCTAGAAAAGGGATTACAGCCTCCTTGTAAGGAATAGTTACATTTATGCCAGCCAATTCTTGATGGTTGTTCTCAATTAGCGTCTCAAATTCACTGATATCTTGTAGATCAAAGTTTTCGTAACTTAAATCGTTTAACGAACCAGATGCAAACTTTTCGGCAAAATAACCTTTCGAAAAAGAATAACTGATGTTTTTACCAAGTAAGCCAAATCTTTTTTTAGTACTCTCTGCCATTACTCTTTTTTATATTTTTCGATATAATTTCTCACTGCTTTGTTAGTCCATACTACCGGAAATAAATCCTCAAGTAAAATGTAATTATCAAAGTTTAATCGCAAACCATTGCTCAAATGGAACTTAGCTTTTGTAGTTTCTTGTGCCATAAAATATAATCCTGCTAATCGGTATTCGATCTCATTTTCCTCAGGGAAATATTCAGATGCTTGCAATAAGGTTTGAATAGCGGTGTCAAATTCTCCCAAGAATTGTAAAATATTCACCCAGAATAACCAAGTGTCTAATTCAGTGTCTCCAAATTCTACTGCTTTTCTAAAACCAAATTCAGCCTCTTCAAAGAAATTCATTTCTTTGTTGATTTTTGCATATCGTTTCCAGTACAGTCTGTTTTGATTGTCAATTGCCAAGGCTTTATTGACAAAAAAGAGTGCCTTTTGAAAGTTCTTTTGACGAATGTAAAAATCAGTTATCGCAATCCAACCTTTGTCTAAAAGAGGATCTTCATGCACTGTTTCATTATAATACTTTATTGCGAGAGCAGTGTTGCCTAAACGTTCGTGACACTTACCAATACGCAGTAGGGCATAGGATGTAGCATCATCAAGCGCAATCGTACGGTTGTAACTTTCAATCGCCTCCTCGTATTGCTTCATTCTTTCATAGGCTTTTGCTTTTTCCATAAAAGCACCTAGAAATTCATCATCAATTAAAGTAGCGTAGTCAAAGGCACGTATTGCGTTTTCATAATCTTTAAGATCATAGTACAAACGCCCCATTTGATGCCAAGCGATTTCGCTATAAGGGTTTTTATCTATGTACTTTGTTAAGTAAGCAATGGCATCTAAGTTTTGATCTAAAAATTCAAAACAGTAAACCACATTGTACAAAGCCGATTGATCTTCAAGATCTTCTTCAAGACATTTAATAAAACTTTCTTTTGCTTGCTCTAACTTATCCATAAAGAGATATTCCATGCCTATCAAGTTGTAGACATCGGCAAAATCTTCGGTGTATGTAAGCGCAATTTTTAAAAACTCGACAGCTTTTTCATGCTGATCTCTTTTCGAATAGATATTTGCTTTTTGTATATATATTTCTTCGTTATTTGGTTCGATAGCATAGAGTTCGTTCAACAGCTTTTCAGCAATATCCAGCTTATCATCAAATACTAACATTTCGACTTGCACTAGTTTAAGCCCCACTGACTTCGGATGTTGATCCAAGCCTAGTTTGAGTGCTTTTTTGGCTAATGCTGCCTTACCCATATCTAGGTAATGAAGAATAATTTCTTCAAACTCTTCCGAGTCAAAAAAGAGTACTTTATTGGTTTTCAACATAGACTCAAATTTGGATAATGATAAGTTATAGTCTTCTTCTTCATTGCTTAATTGCATACTTTGTTTTTTTGAATTTGACCTAAATAAAGTTAGGTATCATAACTACTGCTGTAAAAAGAAATCAAAATTGTTGTGAACAATTTAATTAACAATAGTTTTATTTAAAATAGTGGCGGTTTATGGGTTTATCTTGATGCTAAGATTTCGTCCATTACTTGCTTGATTATCGTACAACCTTCTTCAATCTCTTGATTAGAAATGGTTAATGGAGGCGTAATTCTAATAGCGCAGCCTTCAAATAATAACCAGAACAATATTAACCCTTTGTCTTGGCATTTTAATATCACTTCATTAGTAATATCAGCGGTTTCAGTCATTGCAGCTAACATCAAACCTTTACCTCTAACTTCCTTAATCAAAGGATGTACCAAAAGAGAGCGGAAGAGCTTTTCCTTCTCCAATGCTTGATTCATCAGCTCGGTCTCAGTTAATTCTTGCAATGTCGCTAAACATGCTGACGCTATGACAGGATGACCACCAAAGGTAGTGATGTGACCCAGTTTAGGGTTATCACTCAATAAATCCATCATTTCGCTTGAAGCGGTAAAAGCACCTACAGGCATTCCGCTACCCATTCCTTTTCCCATAACGAGAATATCTGGAACGACATTGTAATTTTGAAAACCAAATAACTTCCCTGTTCGACCAAAACCTGGTTGGATCTCGTCTAGTATTAGTAATGCCCCTACAGCAGTACATCTCGCTTTTACTTTTTCCAGAAAATCATTTTCAGGCTGAATAAATCCAGCACCTCCTTGAATTGTTTCAAGTAAAACTCCAGCTGTTTTTGTTGTAATCCTTTCAAGATCGGCTTCATTATTAAAGGTAATAAAATCTACATCAGGAATTAACGGACGGAAAACTTGTTTTCGCTCTTCAAATCCCATCACACTTAATGATCCCATGGTGTTTCCATGGTAAGCATTGTGACACGAAATTAATTGACTACGACTCGTAACTCTGCGGGCAAGTTTAAGTGCTCCTTCAATGGCTTCGGTGCCTGAATTTACCATATAGGTTTTATCTAAAGGGGCAGGTAAGTGTGAAGCTAATAACTTGCAGTATTCAACTGCCGGACTTTGAGAGTATTCGCCATAAACCATGACATGCGAGTACTTATCAAGCTGATCTTTAATTGCTTGATTTACTCGTGCGGGTTGATGACCCAAAGTGCAGGCAGAAACTCCGGCCACAAAGTCTAAGTATTTTTTATTATTAACGTCGTAAATATAGGATCCAATTGCATGAGAAACCTCCATTCCTAATGGATAAGGAGAGGTTTGTGCTTGGTATTTAATAAAATCTGTTTTCAATAGTGTGAATGTTTTAATCTGTTGGTGCTAGGCACCTAATTAAAATAAAGTGATTATAATGCTTTTTTAAGAATGGCAAAAGGCAAGGATGTACTATTTGCTTTTGGGTTTCTTTTTATCATAATTTAAAGTTTCCTTTCTCACTTTTAAGGGTACGTTTTTAGCAGCATTGTCTTTCTTGCCATCTTCAATCATCTTATCGTTGTACTCATTTTCTTCGTCTGTAAATAGATCTTCCTTTTTAAAAATGCGCTCATCAGCTCTCCATACAAGTCCTCTCAATTTGCGGGCATTCTCGGGTAGATCTGCTTCGGGGTAAATATCACCGTCAACTTGATTAAAAAAGGTAATCGTTTCGATGGCATTATTGTCTAGTATCATGTTAATTCTACTACTGATATTCTTATTAATACCTATAAGTTCATTTTCATTATTACGCATGTAAAAAATAACCTCGGCATTTTTTACTATATCTACGTCATGCAACTTACCATCTAAGAATTTTCCATAGAGATTGAGTCCTTTCACTTGATTGAAACCGGTTCCTAATGTATCTTTTGACACTAGAAAAGTATTATTGAGAACTTTGAGAGAATCAATTTTTTTTGTGCTGTTGTTACCTATTAAATGAATAACATCTCCGGTTATTTGGTTTTCCCCGTTCCATAAAATCGGATTGCCAATTAATTTTGTCAAAGAATTTTTAGAACTCGAGTGGATAGAATCGCATTTTCCGCTCATATCCTTCTTTAAAAAGCGCACGTTGTTATATGCTCTAATTATTCGATCACCTTCTTTACCGGTTACCATCAATCTTTTTCCGTGAATATAAACAGAATCATTGTCAACAAAGTTTATTGCTAGTGCTCTTTTTGTGACAAACATCGAGTCCTTCTTCTTGAAAACTTCTCCATAATGTCCTTTAATAATCGCTCTGTTTATAGAGTCTGTTATTTTTACATTACGGGTTGCTGAGGCAAACTCTTTATTTCGATCATAATACAAACTGTCTCCCTCAATTAATCGGTCATCATATTTAATATAAGATTTTCTAAGGAAATGCGCCAAATTTTTCTTGGTGTCATAAAAACCTTTTTCGGTGTAGATGTAATTATTTTTACTAGTAATTGTCGAAGGACCTAACAAATAAGAATGCCCAGAATTGCTATAATAATCTAAATGATTTGACTTAATTACATACTGTGGATTAGTGACTGTAACTGCCGTTAAAAACTGAAATTTCTTTTGTTTGACATAATAACGACCCGATTTTGATTTTAAGGTATTGTCTTTATTAACGATGGTACCTGGCGAATTGTAATATACTTCTTGAGTATTTCTATCGAAGTTAATTGTATCCGTATTAAGTGTCGCGTCTGGCGAACTCATATATGCATCCCCAGAGGCAAAAGCACGTCTCATATTTCCGTTGTACTCAGCGTATTTGCTATTTAAAAATAAGGTATCGCCTTGTACTAACTGAACATTCCCAAAAGCTTTGATGTAATTTTCATTTCTAAAAAAATAGGCTTTATTACAGGTTAGTACAATTCCGTCGTGATTTACCTTTACATTACCACTTAAAAGAAAGCCTTCTGGCAATTCTTCCGTATTTGTATCGCCATAATCCGCGTGTTCTACGATTATTTTTTTTGGCGCTTGCGCAAAAGTTGATTTCGAACTAAAAAGCAGCAAGAAACAGCCTATTAAGAATAGATATTTATTCAATGGATTTATTTTTTGTCAAATTTAAGAAAAAGGAAACAATCCTAATCGATATTAGCATTTATTTATAGATTGCTAATAGTAGCGTATGAATAATGATTTTCAATCAAATAAAATTATCAACATTCATATGAACTCTCACGTTGTAGTAGTACTCTTAGATGCGTTTATAAACACAACTAGATGCGTAACATCGCATATTGTTATAATTTACAGTAAATTAGATTTGTATCTAAACTAAATCGAAAGGTTTCATAATTAAAACTGTTAATAATGAAAAATAAAATAGCTGTGACAGCTTTAACGTTTGCAATTTTATTGAGTTCTTGTAAGACAAATGAAGTAGCAAGTGACATAAATAATCGAAATAAAGAACCACAAAAAAAAGTGGTGGTGTACCAGGTTTTCACTAGACTTTTTGGAAATAAAAATACCACAAATAAACCATGGGGAACCATCGCCGAAAATGGAGTAGGGAAGTTTGATGATTTTACTGATGTCGCTTTACGCGAAATAAAAGATTTAGGTGTCGATTATATTTGGTACACAGGAGTTCCCCATCATGCTGTAATTACAGACTACACAAAATACGGAATATCTAATGATGATCCAGATGTAGTTAAAGGACGCGCTGGATCTCCTTATGCCGTAAAGGATTACTACAATGTAGATCCAGATTTGGCTGTAAAGCCAGAAAATAGATTGCAGGAGTTTGAGGCTTTGATTGCCCGCACGCACAATTCAGGAATGAAAGTCATAATCGATATTGTACCCAACCACATTGCACGCAAATATGAAGGTAAAAATAATCCAGACGGAGTAGAGGATTTTGGTGCAAGCGATGATACATCTGTAGCGTACAAAAGAGACAATAATTTTTATTATATCCCTGATTCAAAATTTGAAGTTCCAGATACAGTAATCCCTTTAAATGGTGAGAAACACGCTTTAAGTGATGGGAAATTCACTGAAATTCCTGCAAAGTGGACTGGTAATGGATCAAAATTGCCTAAACCAGACAAGAATGATTGGTATGAAACAGTTAAGATAAACTATGGTGTGCGTCCTGATGGCACAAAAGATTTTCCGCTGCTACCCGCTAATTATGCTACTAAACCTATTGCAGCGCATTATGCTTTCTGGAAAAATAAAGATGTTCCTAATTCATGGAAAAAGTTTCGTGACATTGCACTTTATTGGACAGCTAAAGGAGTTGATGGTTTTAGATATGATATGGCAGAGATGGTCCCTTATGAATTTTGGAGTTACATGAATTCGGCGATAAAGATGGCAAATCCTAATGCTTTTCTAGTTGCAGAAGTGTATCAGCCAGATCAGTATCGCAATTATATCCAGCTAGGTAAAATGGACTACTTATACGATAAAGTAGCTACTTATGACAAACTTAAAACAATCACTCAAGGAAAAGCCAACACTGATGATCTCACGATTATTCAAAATGAGCTTGCAGATATAGAGCATCACATGTTGCATTTTCTTGATAATCATGACGAACAACGTTTAGCAAATAAAGCTTTTGCAGGTTCTGCCGAAAATGGTAAGCCGTTGATGGTGGTTTCAACAACAATAAGTAGTGCGCCTACAATGATTTATTTTGGACAGGAAGTAGGGGAGGCAGCAAATGAGAATAGTGGTTATGGTACTGCAACTCGCACATCTATTTTTGATTATGTAGGTGTTCCTAACCATCAAAAATGGATGAATAATGGAAAGTTTGATGGAGGTGGCTTATCGCCAAAAGAAAAGGAACTTAGAAGTTTCTATAAGCGTTTGCTCAATTTTTCAAGAACAAGTGATGCTTTGATGGGGAAGTACGCAGCTTTAGAAATTGTTGCAAAAACAAATAAGGAGCAAGTAGCCAAAACTATTTATGCTTTTGCTAGATGGTCAGCAAATGAGAAATTGATAGTGATTAGTAATTTCTCGGCGACACAAAAGGGTACATTTGATGCAGTAATTCCATCGGTTGTAGCGTCGCAATGGAATTTAACTGATGGCAAATATACTTTAATTGATCAACTGTCTGAGGGTACACAAGGGGAGCTAAATGTAAGAGAAGGTAAAGCCACAATAAGTATTACCATAGCTCCATTGGAATCTTTTATCTATAAATTATAGAATTGTTTGTGCGAACAAAAAAAATGCTGATGTAACATTTTGTTATCATCAGCATTTTCTTTTTAAATGTAAATAGGAATTAATATTTCTTTCTTAAAGCCTCTTCATAATTCTCATTAATTTGTTTCCAGTTTATTACATTGAAGAAAGAATCGATATAATTTTTTCTACGATATTGATAACCTAGATAATAAGCATGTTCCCATAAATCGAGTGCTAATATGGGAGTTCCAGGAACCGCTGCATTACGCATTAATGGATTATCCTGATTTTGTGTGCTTGTAATTCTTAGTTTTCCGTATTTGTCTACGACTAAAAAAGTCCAAGCTGAACCAACTTGACTAGAAGCTTCAGCTTTAAAAGCAGATTTAAAATTAGCAAAAGATCCAAAATCTCGATTGATTGTTCCTGCAATAGTATCTGTTGGTGTTCCTCCTGTGTCAGGAGCCATAGATTTCCAGTACAAACTGTGATTGTAGTATCCACCAGCATCGTTACGAAGCCCGGTATCTCTTATATCTAGTTTGGATAATATGTCTACTATAGACTGATTTTGATACGGTGTACCAGCAATTGCTGCATTCAAACCGTTTGTATCTGATAGATAATGTTTAGAATAATGCGTTTCTAGAGTAAGTGGAGAAACTGTAGGTGACAATGCATCATAAGCATAGGGAAGTTTTTCGACTTGAAATGATCCCTCTTTTGCTTTAACATCTTCTGGATAACCTATAGAAACTTTCTCTTGAGCAGTTGGTAAGGGCACTTCAACAACTTCTGTAAACTTTTTATCTTGACAAGAAAAAAGTAAAGCTGCTGCGGTAAATGCACTTGCAAACATGACATTATTTTTCATTTTTCTCATTGTTTTTTAATATGCAATTGATGATTGCTATATATTCTTGCTTTGCCTCAGTGGCAGTAATATGGCTAATTTGCATCCAAGCATTTGTTTTAAATGCATCTCTCAGATGGTAGGAAGTTGTTTGTCTTATCTCAACTGTACCAAGTGTAGATTGCTTATAATAGGCATACAATCGTAATTGTACATCTTGTGGCAATGAAGCTTGAGTCATCGCTGCAGCACTTTCAACAGCTTTTTGAAACTGAAGATCTATATCATTTGTGTTCATTATGCCTTAGTTGCAATAATTGTCTTTCCACCAATAGCTTTTTGATTAAGAACAACATTTACTGGTGTTCCTAGTGGTAAGAAGATATCTACTCTTGAACCAAATTTTATAAAACCAGCATCTGTACCTTGTACTACCTGCATGCCTTCTTGTGCGTAATTTACAATACGGCGGGCTAGCGCACCTGCAATTTGGCGGTATAAAACCTGACCAAAATTTGGGTTTTCAATGACCACTGTAGTTCTTTCATTTTCTTCACTCGCCTTCGGATGCCAAGCAACTAAAAATTTACCTGGGTGGTATTTACTAAATTTTACCAATCCGCTTAATGCATAACGGGTAACGTGCACATTAATAGGTGACATGAAAATAGAGATTTGTATGCGCTTATCCTTGAAATATTCTGCTTCGAATACCTCTTCGATAACCACTACTTTTCCATCCACAGGAGCTAGTATCTCTGTTTCACTTAAAATGGCAGTTCTTTTAGGATTTCTAAAAAACTGTAGAATGATTACCAAGATGATAAAAGCAGTAATTTGCACTGTTTTTTGCAGCCAAATTAGCGTGATAAACTTATCAGATAGTAACAATACGGCTGTCGTAAAAATTGAGCCAAATAAAATTGTTTTAATTCCTTCTCTATGAAACATAATTTAAAATTTGATAAAATAAAAATACAATTGGTGCTACAAATATAACACTATCTAGTCGATCTAGTACACCTCCGTGACCAGGCATTATTTTTCCGCTGTCTTTAACACCAGCTACTCGTTTAAACTTAGATTCGATTAAATCGCCTACGGTTCCAAAAAAACCAACAATGATGGCAATTATAATCCATATGTAAATATTTGATTCTGCTATTTCAATATAATATTTAGCGATAACATAACTTACAACTACTGCAAATACAACTCCTCCAAAAAATCCTTCGATTGTTTTTTTAGGCGAGATTCTTTCAAATAATTTTGTTCGCCCTATAGATTTACCCACAATATAAGCAAAGGTATCATTTGTCCAAATTAAAATAAAGATGCTTATTAGGATTTTTGGATTGTAACCATCCTTTCCAAAAGGAATTTTTGTGATAATTATAAAGGGTAAAATGATGTAGCCCAGTAGGTATACATATTTTGAAAAAGAATCAATTTTTACCGCTTTATTGTCAAATAGAAAATGAATGCATTTAATGAATACAAATAAGGTGAAAAATAAAACTGATAAATCGAAATTTTTACTGAATCTAAGGTCAAATAGTACTCCTTCTTTTGCAAAAGATATCATATAAAATAAGCTGAAACAGCCTGCGGCAAGTAATACCGGAATGATTTTATTTATTTGCACTAAATTACAGAACTCAAAAGTTGCTATAAGTAAAAATATCCCGAACAGAATAAAAAAACTATCAGTAGAATATAAAATTGAAGCTATCAATAAAACAATATAAACGGCTCCTGATATAGATCTCTTTAAAGTTTCATTCATTTTAAAGGTCTTCTAAAAGCAATAAATAAAGATTCTTTGGAGAACTTCCGTATTGCGTGAAGTTTTCCTCTTTTGCTTTTTCAAAATATTTAATTGCTGTTATATTAGTGGGGAAATCTCTTTCGTATTTCTTTTTTATCGCAGTAAGTCCGTCGCTTTTTGTAGCAAGCATTTGACTTGTAGTTGCATAAACTACAATATTAGTAGGTAGTTCATTAGGCTTGTGTTGCTTAATTTGTTTTGAAGAAAAAAGTATAGAACCTTCTTCAGCAATTAAATTTTCGCAGGTAGAAAACAAGAATTTAGGATTAGAAGTCATTCCGTATCGCAATCTGTTTTCGTCTAATAATCCAAATAATTTGTGATCATAACATAACACTTGGCTTTCAAACCAATCGTTCTCTTCAAGAATATTTTCAAACTGTTCTTTCAGTTCGTCCATGTTTTCACAGTACAAAAATTTCCCACCATTCTTTTTAAAATGATAAGTAAACTGTTCATCTATAGACATGTTATTAATGTTCGAAGTTTCCTGCTCTTCTCTCACCTTCTCCTCATCTGCGGCCGAACTACTAGAACCAAAAAATTTACTAAAAAGACTCATATATTGTGGTGGTACTTTACATATTGTTTGAAACGTCCAAAGATAAAAAAATCTTAATTCAAAAAGTGAATTTTGAATTAAGATTTTAATTTTTTTTAGTCTATGTATGGTAATTACAATACTACTTCTTCTAAATTAGCATCGAAAGTTCTTTTACCAAAAATAGCTTCTAAATCGTCTTTAAAGATGACCTCTTTTTCGATTAATATATCAGCTAATTGATTCAATTTGTCTTTATTTTCCTCAAGGATAGTAATTGCTCTTTGATATTGACCCTCAATTAATAACGAGATTTCAGTATCGATAACTCTTGCTGTTTCATCAGAATACGGTTTAGAGAAGTTGTATTCTCCTTGACCTGTAGAATCATAATAAGTTACATTTCCTATCTTATCGTTTAGTCCGTAAATCGTCACCATCGCTCTCGCTTGTTTAGTAACTTTTTCTAAATCACTTAATGCCCCTGTAGAAATACGGTCAAAAGTTACTTTCTCTGCAGCTCTACCACCCATCGTTGCGCACATTTCGTCTAACATTTGGTCAGGACGAACAATTTGACGCTCTTCTGGTAAGTACCAAGCAGCTCCTAAGCTTTGTCCACGAGGAACAATTGTTACTTTTATAAGAGGTGCTGCATGCTCTAACATCCAACTTACAGTTGCGTGACCAGCTTCGTGAATAGCAATAGCTTTCTTTTCTTCTGGGCTAATGATTTTATTTTTCTTTTCTAGTCCACCTACGATTCTATCTACAGCATCTAAGAAATCTTGTCTGTCTACCGCAGTTTTATTAAAACGCGCAGCAATCAAAGCAGCTTCATTGCAAAGATTAGCAATATCAGCTCCTGAGAAACCAGGTGTTTGCTTGGCTAAAAAGTCTAAGTCTAAACCTTCTACTTTTTTCAATGGAGCTAAGTGTACTTTGAAAATTTCAGCACGCTCACGAATGTCTGGTAAATCAACAAATATTTGTCTGTCAAAACGTCCTGCACGCATTAAAGCTTTATCTAAAACATCTGCTCTGTTAGTTGCAGCAAGTACAATTACATTAGAGTTGGTACCAAAACCGTCCATTTCTGTCAATAATTGATTAAGAGTGTTTTCTCTTTCATCATTACCACCTGACATATTACTTTTTCCTCTCGCTCTACCCACAGCATCAATCTCATCAATAAAGATGATAGCAGGAGATTTTTCCTTAGCTTGTTTAAATAAGTCGCGAACTCTAGAAGCTCCTACACCTACAAACATTTCAACAAAGTCAGATCCTGATAATGAAAAGAAAGGAACCTGTGCTTCTCCAGCAACGGCTTTAGCTAATAATGTTTTTCCTGTACCAGGAGGTCCTACAAGTAAAGCTCCTTTTGGAATTTTACCACCTAGATTAGTGTATTTTTCTGGGTTTTTCAAGAATTCTACAATTTCTTGTATTTCTTCTTTAGCACCCTCTAATCCAGCTACGTCTTTAAAAGTAGTTTTGATATCGGTTTTTTCATCAAATAATTTAGCCTTAGATTTTCCAATGTTAAATATTTGACCACCACCTCCAGCACCTCCGCCAGACATTTTTCGCATGATAAATAACCAGACACCTACAATAATAATTATTGGTAAAAGTGTAATGAATAAGTCAGACCAGTTACTTTTTGCTTGAAAACTAAAATCTTTTAATTTTCCTTCAGCTACTGCTTTCTCTAATTTAGTTTGAAAAAGTTGATCATTACCAATGTCAAAGGTGTATTGTGGTCCTTTATTAGTATTATCAAATAAATCTTTAGAAACTTTTGCGTGCTCTTTAAGTTTTAGAGCATCCGCTTTTAAAAAAACTTCGGCTTCTAATTTATTGTAAACAATAACTTTTTCAATTTGCCCTTGTTCTAGGTACGTATTGAATTTAGAAGAGCTCAACTGTGAAGGTTCTTGCAAACTTGAGCCACCCGTTATAAAGCTAATAAATAAAAAGATTAGTAAAATAGCAGTGTAAACTAGCCACGGACTTACTTTAAACTTATTAGGGTTTGGATTATTATCTTTAGCCATTACTTGTGTTTTTCTTTAGTATTTGTTTTCGATTGTAGTGATCTTAGCGTCACCCCACAAACTTTCAATATTGTAGTATTCTCTAATTTGTTGTTGAAATACGTGTACAACGATGTTTACGTAATCCATAAGAACCCATTCAGCATTGTCTGATCCCTCAACATGCCATGGTTTGTCTTTTAATTCTTTTGAAACGATTTTTTGGATAGAGTTTACAATTGCGTTCACTTGTGTGTTAGAATTACCATTACAAATCACGTAATAGTCACAAACGGCTGTATCAATTTCTCTTAAGTCTAGAATGCTAATGTCATTTCCTTTTACTTCTTCTATTCCCTTAATGATGTTTGCTAGTAAGTCATCATTATTAATTGTCTTTTTTGCCATGAAAAATTTTTATATAAGTTGGTAAAGTTACCATTTTTTGTGATTATTTTTGACCCTTAACAAAATATTAAATTCTGTTGCACAAATTATAGTCAATGAAACTAATCAAACTCGATGCCATAGATTCAACAAATGATTTCCTTAAGGGGTTAGCTAGTAAGCAGTTTGTTGAAAATTTCACTGTGGTTTCTGCCGAAATTCAAACAAAGGGTAAAGGTCAAATGGGGTCAGTATGGGTAGCTGAGAAAGGTAAGAACCTAACAATGAGTGTGCTTATTAAGGATGTTTTAATTGATTTGAACCAAATCTATACTCTAAATATTGCGGTGGCTCTTGCTGTAGTACGGGCATTACAATTATTTAAAATACCTGAATTAGCGATAAAATGGCCAAACGACATAATGTCATACAATTGCAAAATTGGCGGAATTTTGATCGAAAATAGTATTAAAATTGACGGTTCAGTTACTTCTATCGTAGGTATTGGAATCAATATTAACCAGACAAATTTTGAAAACCTTCCTAAAGGGTCTTCTCTAGCTGTCATCGCTAAACAAGAATTTGACAAGCAAGCAGTGTTAGTAGCAATTTTAAAAGATTTAAAAGATGCTATGATCGTTTTAAAGACCAACCCTGATTCGTTGTGGAGGGAATACTTGAATTTACTTTTTAAAAAAAATGTTCCTGTTCCTTTTGAATTGCCAGATGGTGATAGATTCATGGGAATTATTCAGGGTGTCTCTGATCAAGGTAAATTACAAATATTGCTTGAAAACGATGCTGTGGTACAGTATAATATCAAAGAAATTCAAATGTTATATTAAACAAGAAGTCCCTTAAAAATTAATTTAAGGGACTTTTTTATATAATTAACTGGGATTATAATTTTCCCATGTTTGTTGCTAGAGTTTCAATAAATTTCCCAATTGGCCCTTTAATCATCATAGCCATCATAGGATTAAAATCACCTTCAAAATCTAATTTTACCGAACTTGAAGTTTCCGAAGTTGCCTCGATATTAGTCACTAATGTGAATGGTAACTTATCACTAGCAGCTCCAAGAACGATCTTGTTAGGTGCTATTTTTTCTTTCATTTTTAATTTGATCTCAGGCATCCCTTTCAATCCAAAAATAAACGCGTCTTCGCCAATTACTTCAAATTTAGCAATATTTTCAGGCATCAATTGTTCAAAATTCTTCACATCAGTTAATAATGTGAATAAATCTTGAGCTGATTTTTGAACAGTAACTTTTGGGCTCTCTAAGTTCATATAAGTAAGTATTTATTTTATTTCGTTATTCCAAGTCGAAGGATTAACACTCCATTCTCTTAACGTCGTTTCTTCTTTTTCTGTAATATAGCTTTTGGCTACAGCCAAATTCAATAAATTTTCATAATTACTTAGAGTGAATAAATCCACATTAGCATCTTTGAAATTTTGTGTTGAAATATCAAAGCCATAAGTAAAAATTGCTGCCATCCCTTTAATATTTGCTCCAGCGGCGCGTAAAGCCTCAACGGCATTCAAGCTGCTACCACCAGTACTAATTAAATCTTCTACAATTACTACGTTCTGTCCTTTTTGTAAAAAACCTTCTACTTGGTTTTGACGGCCATGTTTTTTTGCTTCTGGACGCACATATACAAATGGTAATCCCATACTCTCTGCAACTAGCATCCCAATCCCAATTGCTCCAGTGGCAACACCGGCAATTACATCTGGCTTGCCAAATTGTTTCTCAATGTGTTTTGCAAACGCATCTCGCACATAATTTCTTATTGGTGGAAATGAGAGTATTAGCCTGTTATCACAATAAATAGGTGACTTCCATCCAGAAGCCCATGTAAAAGGATTTCCTGGATTCAATTTAATTGCATTTATTTGCAAAAGCAATTCGGCTGTTTTTTCGGCAGTATCTTTATTAAAAATCATAGTACAAATGTATAAAGTTTTTGTGAACGACAAACCACTTTTTTTGACAAATAAAATTTCAAAAGAGACAGATTTTCAATTGTTTTTATTAGAAAGCATTGATATCAAACAGCTTATCGTAAAAATGTTTCAAAATAAAATTCAGAAGGCCTGTTTATATCATCCCGATGATAAGGAAATTATGAAGACTTTGAAGACAAAAATCCCTGTGAATAAAGCAGGCGGTGGCTTAGTATATAATAAAAAAGGAGAAATTCTTTTCATTTTTAGAAACGGCAAATGGGATTTACCCAAAGGCGGAATCGAAAAAGGAGAGGAAATTGAGGATACCGCTATGCGTGAAGTAGAGGAGGAGACTGGGGTGAACAAACTCAAAATTGTAAAAAAACTCCAGAAAACCTACCATGTTTTTAAGCGCAACGATGTCTATAAGCTGAAAATAACGCATTGGTTCGAAATGCATTCTGATTTTGAAGGTACGCCTCAAGGTCAGTTAGAGGAAGGCATCGAGAAAGTAGCCTGGTTTAAACCGGAAGAAATCCCCGAAATCCTCAAAAATTCTTATGAGAACATCAAACTATTATTTGAGGAAGAGAATGAAAACTCTCTGACATTGTAATTTGTTGATAATAGATCATAAAAAAGAAAACGGACATTTGACTTTAAGTCATTTGTCCGTTATTTTTTTATTTTACATTACGCGATAAATAGGATATTGTAAGTGTGCTTTTTCATAATGAGCAGAATTTTTATAAA
The DNA here is from genome assembly GCF_000425505.1 of Flavobacterium frigidarium DSM 17623. Classification (GTDB taxonomy): domain Bacteria; phylum Bacteroidota; class Bacteroidia; order Flavobacteriales; family Flavobacteriaceae; genus Flavobacterium; species Flavobacterium frigidarium. The sequence continues at coordinate 187,302 of NZ_KE384393.1, forward strand.
TCCATTCCAGTTGTGCTGCGGCATCTTTTGCAAAAACTTCATCACTGTCCTTTTTTTGCTCGAATGCTTTTTTTATTTCAGGATTGTCTCTTAGTATTTTAGCGGCAGTATCTTCAAATACATAGGCTGAGTAGCCCTCTTTTTGCTGGAGTATTGTATCAAAGAAATTCCAATTAAAAAAGGAATCAATCGCTGCAGGTTCTAGTGTTTCTAGTAAATATTTTACACCTGCTTGATCTGTCGATACGATATAGTCTCCTTTTTTAAATGCGATTGTCTCTACAGTTGTACTTACCTTTGTATTGCGGTGCAAATAATGACCTTCATAAGGAGATGAAGTAGTGTTGTAATCTTCAATTTGATAATTTTCTACAGGTATTAAACGATCTTTTTCTAGTTGTTGTACAGTAAGTCCATTGCCTTTTAAAAGCGCAATAATATTCCAAAAACCTTTCGGAATGATATATGCTTTGGGAATTGTAATTTCGTCAACTGGAACATAATTTTTCAGGTACGGAATATTCTTTTTAAATGGTTTTTGACGATCATAAAATAATCTTTCACCGCTGGTTACATCACTTTTTTTATAGCTTCCTTCATACCCAAGAAATTCAAAATTGGTCACTGACGTACTATCAATTTTGTATTTTAAAGCATATTTTGAACCGGGTTTGTATAACGACTCATTAGCAATTCTTTTTTCTTTAATTTTTTTAAAGTTGGCGTCGGTATAATCAAGTATCGAGCGCATAAATTCGTAGGTTGCATGAACCCTTTCTTGATATTTTTTCAACATATGCGTTTCTACAACATAGCCAATTGTATTAAAAAGTGAAGCATATCCCGTGGAGTACCTTGGGCTATCATAAAATTGGATAAAACCAGTATCTGGTGTGTCGCTAAAGGCATTCACATAAGGTGTCATTGGGAGCTCCTTTTTCTTTAGGTCTTGAACCACTGCTTCATTCATTTCCTTATCCATAAAATTACCCAAAATTTCGCCTATTTTGTTTTGTTGGGTCATGATGTACGTTAATTTGTATTGATAATCTGCTCCATTGCTAACATGATTATCAATTAAAACATCAGGTTTTAAAAGTTGGAAAATCGCTGCAAAACTGCTCGTATTTCGGCTATCTGATTTAATAAAATCTCGATTCAAATCATAATTTCGAGCATTTCCCCTAAAGCCGTAAACTTCAGGACCATCTTGATTTACTCTTGTAGTACTATTTCGATTCAAGGCGCCTCCTATATTGTAAACAGGAATCGTTACTAAGACCGTATTTTTAGGCACAATAATCTTTCCTAAAGCGAGATCGCGATACAGTTGCATTGTGGAATCAATTCCGTCTGGCTCTCCGGGGTGAATGCCGTTATTAAATAATACAATGGCTTTATTTTTTCGAATAGAAGCAAAATCGAAATTTTCATCTGCACTAAATATTACGATGTGCAGAGACTCTCCGCTATCTGTGAGTCCCATTTCTTGAATGGAAATCGTTTTAAAATCCTTTGCTAGTAGCTTGTAATACTCAATTGTTTGTTGGTAACTAGCGGTTTGATTGCCATTCCCTTTTTCGAATATAGTTTCATAATTTACATCCTTTTGTGCAAAACAGGAGGCTGATATCAAGAGTAATAGTGCAGTGGTGATTTTCATTTGGTATTGTTTTTATGGAAACCAAATATAAATAATTTGCATGCTATATTAGAATGGTAGCTTTAATAATGTGGTTTTAAGATAAAAATGGGAATTGTACATTAGAAATGCATAATTCATTTTACCTTTGCACAAATATTTAAAAATGAATAAGAAGCACCATTCTAACAATATACTATTGAATTTAGGCATCGAAAGCTTAAATGAAATGCAGGAAGTAGCGCAAGATGCTATTTTGAACGATAATAATGTTTTGTTATTATCACCAACAGGTTCAGGAAAAACATTAGCCTTTTTGTTGCCTATTTTAGAAATGTTACAACCAGAGATTCTATCTGTGCAGTGTTTGATCTTAGTTCCATCAAGAGAATTAGGATTACAAATAGAGCAAGTATGGAAAAAAATGGGAACCGATTACAAAGTCAACGTTTGTTACGGTGGCCACTCGATCGATACTGAAATCAAAAACTTAAGCAATCCTCCAGCTGTTTTAATAGGAACACCAGGACGTATTGCAGATCATATTGATAGAGGAACTTTTAGAGTTGACAAAATACAAACATTAATTTTAGATGAGTTTGATAAATCGTTGCAATTGGGTTTTCATGAGCAAATGTCTTTTATCATTGGTAAATTAAGTAAACTGAACAAACGTGTTTTAGTATCAGCTACTAGTGATATCGAAATTCCAAAATATACTAGAGTAATCAATCCAACTATTTTGGACTTTATTCCGGAGCATGAAGAAACAAGCAATTTAGCGACCAAATTAGTGGTGTCTAAAGACAAAGATAAGTTGGGGAGTTTATTTAACTTAATTTGCTCTTTAAAATCAGAATCGGCTATTGTTTTCTGTAATCATCGTGATGCTGCTGAACGTATTAGTGACACATTGAACGAAAAAGGAATCTACTCAACATACTACCATGGAGGTATGGATCAAGAGGAACGCGAGCGCGCTTTGATTCAATTTAGAAACGGTAGTGTAAGCTATCTTATCACCACAGATTTAGCTGCCCGTGGACTAGATATTCCTGAGATGAACCACGTAATTCATTATCATTTGCCTTCAAAAGAAGATGAGTACACGCATAGAAATGGTCGTACAGCACGTATGACAGCTTCTGGTACTGCTTACATCATTACGCATGATAGTGAAAAAAAAATGGATTATATTGATTATGGTATGAAAGTACTAGCTGTAGATACAGCTGTCAACTTACCAAAACCACCTCAATACCAAACAATTTACATAAGCGGTGGTAAAAAGAATAAATTAAATAAAATTGATATTGTAGGTTTCTTTTCTCAAAAAGGTCAACTAGAAAAAGGAGATTTAGGTTTAATCGAAGTGAAAGATTTTATTTCGTTTGCCGCTGTAAAATTTGGAAAGGTTAAAGACCTCCTGAATAATATTAGAGATCAGAAAATGAAAGGAAAGAAATATAAAATCGAAGTGGCTCGAAAAGTCATCAAGAAAGAAGAAGAGTAGGTAGCAATACAATAACTGTTCTTATAAATTTAAAAAGCCCTGTAACATTTGTTACAGGGCTTTTTTGTATTGATTGAGAGCGAAATTATTTTAAACTTCCTACCATATCTTCGGGTTTAACCCAAGCGTCAAAATCTTCGGCAGTTACATATCCTAAACGTACTGACTCTTCTTTTAAAGTAGTTCCGTTTTTGTGTGCTGTTTGCGCGATTTCAGCTGCTTTGTAATAGCCTATTTTAGTATTTAAAGCCGTCACAAGCATTAATGAATTATCTACTAATTCTTTAATTCTTTTGTGGTTAGGTTCGATACCTTGAGCACAGTGTTCGTCAAATGATTTACAAGCATCTCCTAATAAACGTGCTGATTGTAAAAAGTTAGCAGCCATTACTGGTTTGAATACATTTAATTCATAATGTCCTTGCATTCCACCTACAGTGATTGCAACATCGTTACCCATTACTTGAGCACATACCATTGTCAACGCTTCACATTGTGTAGGGTTTACTTTTCCTGGCATGATAGAAGAACCTGGTTCGTTTTCTGGAATAATCAATTCACCAATTCCTGAACGAGGTCCAGAAGCTAACATACGAATGTCATTTGCAATTTTGTTCAAAGAAACAGCAAGTTGTTTTAAAGCACCATGAGACTCAACGATAGCATCGTGTGCAGCAAGGGCTTCAAATTTATTTTCGGCAGTGATAAAAGGGTGTCCTGTAAATTCAGCAATGTATTCGGCTACTTTTACATCGTATCCAGCAGGAGTATTTAGACCTGTACCTACAGCAGTTCCTCCAAGAGCTACCTCAGATAAATGTGCTAATGTGTTTTTTACTGCTTTTAAACCGTAGTTTAATTGAGCAACGTATCCTGATAATTCTTGTCCTAATGTTAGGGGAGTAGCATCCATAAGGTGCGTACGACCTATTTTTACCACATTTTTGAATTCAGTAGCCTTTGCATGTAGCGTATCTCTCAACTGCTCTACGCCAGGAATAGTTACTTCTACAATCGCTTTGTAAGCAGCAATGTGCATACCTGTAGGGAAAGTGTCATTTGAAGATTGTGATTTGTTCACATCATCATTAGCTTTTATGAATTGCTCTCCTTCGCCAATAGCAAAACCTTTCAAAACTTGAGCACGGTTTGCAACAACTTCATTTACGTTCATGTTACTTTGAGTACCAGAACCTGTTTGCCATATTACTAATGGAAATTGATCGTCTAGCTTACCTGCCAGTATTTCATCACAAACGGCAGCGATAGCATCACGTTTTTCAACTGGTAAAACACCTAAATCGCAGTTAGCATAAGCCGCTGCTTTTTTTAAGTAAGCAAATCCTTCAACGATTTCTTTTGGCATTGAAGCAGATGGACCTATCTTAAAATTGTTTCTAGAACGTTCTGTTTGTGCACCCCAGTATTTATCGGCTGGGACTTGCACTTTACCCATGGTGTCTTTCTCTATTCTGAATTCCATTTTATATGTGTTTGTGTTATTTGAAAAATTACATGTTGTCGTATATTTTGTGGCCTAGCCCAGATAGTAGCGGCATCCCACGTTTTTTATGCGTGGATATAGCGGATAGCTGGAAAATGCTCCTAAATATGAGCTCAAAAATACGGATAAATACTATTTTATAAAAATTGATGCATAGTTTTTATAATTTTTTATTGCTAGGGTTGGATAATAAACTTACATTTGTGGCTACATTCAAAAATTCCGGAAAACATGTTTGAATTTTCACAGTATTTAGGCTTTTTACTTTTTTTAACCATCCTTACATTAGGATTTTGGTTAATGTTTTTTCTAGTTAGTTTCGTTTCCTACTGGGTAGGCGGTGCAACTTGGGAAGCATATAAAGAAAAAAAAGCTAAAAAGAAGCAAGAACAACAATCACTATAATATAGTAGATTGTGTCATAAAAAAGGATTCGGTAAACGGGTCCTTTTTTTTTGTGCCTTACTTTTTTATGGTACAAAAAAAATACGGATTCGTATCTAAACGAACCCGTATTCAAGAATTAATTAACCAAACTAAACTCTTTATTATCCTGGAAATCCACCACCATCTTCATCACCACCACCTTTAGGTGCTTCTCTATCTCTATCTGATTTTTTCTTGTTGATGCGGTAAGTGAACGATAGATTAAATTGTCTCTTTCTCCACTGAAATTCACTATAGTTACTCACCGAAGCCAAATTAGTTTCTGATTTCATTTTGCGTGAATTAAAGATGTCACTTACATTAAATGCAATTGTGGCTCTATCTTTTAAGATGTCTTTACTAAAAGCAGTATTGATCATATACTGACCTAAACTTCTTCCCTGTGCTGTATTACTAGGTCCAAAATACATTCCGCTTGCTTGCCATTCAATTTTGTATGGTAAGGTGTAACGAGAATTAACTCTAGTAAACCATGACACTGCTTTGTTATCTAAATTAGTTGTTTGTGTAATTCCTTGAGAATCTGTGTAAACAAATTCACCGGTAGTTTTAGAATCGAATAAGTTAAAGCTACTGTTCAACTTCCATTTTTTGGTAGGAGAGTAGTTTAATGTGAATTCGAAACCAAATTTTTGTTCTTTTCCAATGTTAATTGGCGTACTCAAAATAACTGGAGTACCACCTACAAGTGTTCCTGTACCATCGTCAACTCCATTTACAAAATCACCGCTTTCATAACGCACAAATGAAAATACATCTGTTGTGTTTTCGAAATAAAGTGATGTATTGAAAGTTACTTTATCCCATCTTTTAATATAACCTAGATCAAATTTATCTGTTAATGAAGGATCTAAATCAGGGTTACCTCTAAAAATGTTGATGTTACTCGAAATATTAGGAGTAGGATCTAGGAAACGTCCTCTAGGTCTAGATAAACGCTTGCTATAACTTAAAGAAAGGCTACTTGCGTCTGAGATTTCATAGTTTACAAAAGCACTAGGGAAAAATTTATTATATCTTTTATTATTAAACTCATTAGTGTCTAAGAGATTGACATCAATATTAGTGTCTTCCCAACGCAAACCAAATAAGTATGAAAATTTATTTACTTTGAAACCGTATTGTGTATAGATAGCATTGATTTTTTCTTTGTACTCTAATGTATTAGACAATGAATTACCAAGATCATTTCCATTTTCACTTGCAAAAATATCATAATCCTTATTCAAATCATTAAAGTTACCTTTGTAACCTGCTTCAAATTGACCACCTTCACCTATAGGTAAAACGTAATCTGCTTGAAATTGAAATTGTTTTTGAACTTCATCATTCATTGTTGTGCTGAACGAAGATTGGTCAGGAAAAGTTTCGTTTACACCCGTAATAATCGAATTGTCTTTGTCATTATTTCTTGAGTACGAACCGTCAACAGTTAATTTGTGACCCTTATCATTGAAGTTTTTGATAAAGTTTGATGTAAATTCAAAGTCGTTACCGCTATCGTAACCATTGTTTAAACGATAGTTATCGAAAGTGAATTGACGGTCTTGATCAAAATTGCGGTAAGTAACTAAATCCTCATTGTCTCCACGATTGTCTCTATAGCTAATTGCGTTTGTCCAGAATGCTGTAGGCGTTATTTCCCATTCAACACCTGTCTTTGTGCTAATTCCTTTTCGCGTACGTTGTGTATCACGAGTTTCGTCGATAAATTTACTAGTTGAACCATCCAGATTGTAATATTCTGAATTTGTTTTCCCAGCACCTTCATTTGTTCTATAGCTATATCCTGTAGAAGTGAAATAATTCATCTTCTCAGTTTTATAATTCAAGTTGGCACTTAAGCCATATGTTTCTGGATATCCTGTAGACGCAATAAATGTTCCGTTAAAACCTTGATTTTTTCCTTTTTTAAGAATGATATTCAAGATTCCGGCACCACCTTCAGCATCGTAACGTGCAGATGGGTTAGTGATAACTTCAACTTTATCAATAGCATCCGCTGGAATTTGGCGCAAAGCCTCCGCCATATTTAAGGCATTAGAAGGACGGCCATCAATAAAAATACGTACGTTGTCGCTTCCTCTTAAACTTACATTACCTTCAACATCAACAGATACAGAAGGTACGTTTTCAAGAACATCACTTACTGTTCCTCCTTTTACAAGCATGTCATTACCTACATTGTAAACCTTTTTATCTAATTTGATTTCGACTGTAGATTTTTCAGCACGAATTACTACCTCATTTAATTGAGCAGCATCTTCGCTTAACGCTAAAGTTCCTAAATCAGTATCTTCTTTAAGCACTTTATCTTTTAATTCGATTGATTTAAAAGAAATAAATTCTATTTTTATCGTGTACATTCCTGGAGAGACAGCAATATTAAAGGCTCCTTTAGGATTAGTTATTCCTCCTGCAACAACTTTGGCTGTCTTAGAGTTGGTAAATGAAATTGTAGCATACTCTAATGGTTGCTTACTAATTTTCTCTATAACTGTTCCAGTAATACTAATTTTTGCTGCAGCTGGACCTTGTCCTGGTGGGCCTGGCCTTTGTTGCGCAAAGCTGCACATTAAAGTTAGAAAAAATGTAAGAGTCAAGTAGGTTTTTAAATGATGGTACATTAATGTTTTAGTTTAGATTATCGTTATAAGATTGTAAAAATCGCAATAGGTTTAATGGCGATTTCACAAAAAAATGTTAAAATAAATATGCTGTTAGTTACGCTATTTTTTGAATGCTTTCTATGTCTCTTGCAATACTGGCTTTTCCATACTTTATTATGATGGGGCGCTCGATCAAAATAGGATTATTGACCATGGCAGTAATTATGTTATCGTCAGTTAATGCTTGGTTTTTATAGTTTTCAATCCAAATTTTCTCCTTTTTTCGCACGAGATTCAGTGGTGACATATCGAGCATTTTCAGCAAGTCAATAATTTGGTCTTTAGTAGGTGGTTGCTCTAAGTATTTTATTGTTTCAAATTCTATTTTGTTTTGCTCAAGATAAGCCAAACAGTTTCTAGATTTGCCGCAACGGGGATTGTGATAAACTTGCATTTTAATTAAGGTTTTAATAGGATTTATATCAAATAAAAAAGGTATTTTTAAAATCACAAAAGTAACTTTTAAGAAGTGGTAATTGATAATATTAAAGTAAAAAAAAACAAATGTTTATAGCCCAAGGATTTAAGAAGGAAAACAGTTTTGCAAGTTATTTATTTGGTTCCTTTTTGCTGTTTGTCGCTGCAAACATTGGTTCAATACCTCTTGTAATGGTAACTGCTATTTATTCGCATTATAGCGGAAGACCCATGCCAACTGGAATGGATGGTTTTGCTACTTACTTTGACTCCAATCTCTATTTAGCCTTGATGCTACTTTCCTTCGTATTTGTGCTAGGTGCCTTGTTTTTAATTTTAAAAAAGTCCCACAATCAAAACATGCTATCTATTACCACTTCACGGCCAAAAGTAGATTGGAGCCGAGTGCTATTTTCATTTACAATTTGGGCTGTGTTCCTAATAATTTCGGTTACGGTGGCTTACTTTTTATCCCCTAACGAATACGTTTTGAATTTTAAACCTATTCCGTTTCTAATATTAGTGGTGGTAGCATTACTTTTAATTCCCATTCAAACGAGTGTTGAAGAATTAGTTTTTAGGGGTTATTTAATGCAAGGTTTTGGGAATTTAGCTGGAAATAAATGGTTTCCTTTATTAATGACAACACTAATATTTGGTGGAATGCATTATTGGAACCCAGAAGTATCGCGAGTTGGAAATTTAATTATGCTCGAATATTTGGTCGTAGGACTATTTCTAGGAATTATTACATTGATGGATGAAGGTTTAGAATTAGCCTTAGGTTTTCATGCTGCAAATAATATTTTTGGAGCACTCTTGATAACAGCTGACTGGACGGCTTTTCAAACAGATTCTGTTTTAAAGAGCGTAAGCGAACCCACCTATGGCTTGACAGATGTTTTATTATTATTTATAACGTATCCTGTTTTGTTGTATATCTTTAGTAAAAGATACAACTGGACTAACTGGAAGGAAAAATTAACGGGCAAAATTACAGCAAACAGCACTTCTAATAGTATTTAAAAATCACAAATTATGGTAACTGAAGTAACTTATAAAAATGTACACAACCGTTTCAAGCTAAATGGATACCATCTTGATAGAGACGATTTATGTCGCGTATCTTATTGCCTGATTAAAGAGGGAGATGAATTTGAGAAATCTATTGGTGATTTTCTACTTGATTGGTTTGACACCAAAGAGTATATCAATCTCAAAACATCTGGCACTACAGGGACGCCGAAGATTATTAAAATGGACAAGCAAAAAATGGTGAATTCGGCACTTGCCACCGGTGATTTTTTTAATTTAAGTCCAGGTGATAAAGCGTTGTTTTGCTTACCAACTGAGTATATTGCAGGTAAAATGATGCTGGTACGTAGCTTTATTTTAGGACTAGATATTGATTTTGTTGCTCCAACTTCTACACCTTTGGCAAGAAACGAAACAAAATATGATTTTGTAGCGATGGTACCTTTACAAGTACAAAATTCATTGAAAGCATTAAAAGACGTTAAGAAATTAATCGTGGGAGGTGCAAAAATGAGTAAAGATTTAGAAGGGAGCTTAAAAAAACTTAAAGACACAGAAGTTTATGAAACTTATGGTATGACAGAGACCATCACTCATATTGCAGCTAAAAAAGTTGGGGAGCCGGCATTTTCTATTTTGCCCAACATCGTCATTTCGCAAAATCACGAACAATGTTTAGTAATTAATGCTCCTAAAATATCAGATCAAGCAATTGTAACTAATGACATTGTCGAAATCATCAATGAGCACCAATTCAAATTTTTAGGTCGGATTGATACCGTTGTTAATAGTGGTGGTATTAAACTAATTCCTGAGCAAATAGAGGAGAAGTTGTCAGGATTGATTCCGTCTCGATTCTTTGTTGGAGGTATTGCTGATAACTCCTTAGGCGAAAAATTAGTATTAGTAGTGGAAGGTGATAAAGGAATTTTTGACGAAAGTCTTCTTAAAGGTCTTGACAAATATGACCAACCTAAAGAAATTTTTTATAATGTCTCATTTTTAGAAACAGATAATGGAAAAGTTAAGAGAAACGAAATCTTAAAAAGTTTAATTCAATAAAAGAAAAGCACCTTTAAAGGTGCTTTTCTTTTGCTATTCATTGTCTGATTTTATGTCTTCAAATATCCATTCAAGTTGTGGGTCTTTTTGATTAATTACATCATCCATGGTCACTTCAATCTCTTTGTCGGGATAAATTCCGTGGCCTTCAACAGTAGTTTGTTGATGCGGTATGACGTGCATTAATCCCATTCTGATTTTTAAATCAGAATGTGGTAATTTAATAATAGGTATAATTCCTGCTACGGTGCCATTGAAATTCCCACCAGTTTCTTCACCTACAAATGTAGCTCTTGAAGTTCCCTTTAAAGTTGCGGATAATATACTAGATGCCGAAAAACTTCCTCCATTGATCAATACATATACCTTTCCTTTAAAAGCCAGTTCATCAACTTCTTGTTCTTTTGTGTAAATTTTTTGATAAAAACTACCGTCCTTATCTTTTTTAGTAGTTAATAAAGAGATGGTATAAGTAAAGGGGAAAAGGATTGTCTTAGCTACCTGAACTACTAGAGGCGCATCAGATAAATAAGATCCTATTGCTGCACTAGAACGCGAAACGACCTTTGATTTCTCTAATAAGACATAGCTTGTATCAGCTAAAAAAGAATAGAGATAATTTATCTCACTTAACCTTCCGCCACCATTGTCTCTTAAATCTAAGATTAAGTTTTTCGTTTTGTAGTTCTTGATTTTAGTAAAAGATTCTTTGTAAAACTTTTTATAAGCTCTATTTTTAAAGCCTCTAATTTTTATAATTACAGTGCTACTATCTTGACCTCTAAATTCAATATTTCGAGTGTAATTACCTGCAGTAGCATCGTATCCTTGAATGCGATTTTTACGTTTTAACGCCTTTGTTTTTTCTCTATCTACTTTTATTTTGGGAGCTTTTACGACAACTGTAGAATCATCTTTGCTCTCTTCCTTCTTAAAGCGTTTAATTAAATGGTTTTCAATGCTGTCATTGTATTTAAAGGTGTATAATAGACTGTCTTTAATCCCGTGATCCACGACAAAATAGTTAGCAAGACGTGTGTTATAATAAGTGGGTTTAAATGTAGTGTTAAAACCATCAGAGGTGAAGTATTTATTATGTTCTTGAATGATGTCAGTTACTTTAATATTGTCGACACTTATTAGTTGCGAACCTACGTGTATGGTACTGTCTGTAGATTTATTTTTTAAGACATATAATTTGTTATCATTGAAACCCAATTCAATTTGCGAAAAGGGTCCCATTCCTTTTTCTTCAAGTACTTTACTTTCCTTAGTACTTAGTCGCTTCATAGGAGGATAGACAATCATATGCCCTTGTTTAACAGCAGCGACAATCGGACTAATTTTTTTGTAAAACTCTAAGGGTTTTAAAGGTGTTTTTAAACTGTTTTTTAAACTATCAAATTTATGGTCTAAATCCTCTTTACTGATGAAGCCGTATAGAAAAGGGTGCAACTGCTGTAATTTTTTATAGGTGAAATCAACATCGTTTTTTAAATCGTTGACAGGAATTTTAGTGTCATAATGTTGGTTATATTTTTCAACAGAATTGCATTGTATAAAAACCGCCAGTATTGTAATTAATAGTAGTACTTTTTTCATGAGCTTATTATGCTTTTAGTATTTTCTCATAAGCTCTTCTCGCGCTACCTCTAAAGTAAACTTCACCACAATATACGTAGTGCAATTTTTCAAAAATAGCAATCATTGCTTGATTGTCAAAGTTGGTGTCGGCTTTTATACTCTTTATAGAATGGGTTTTAGCAAAGTTTTCAATCTCTTGCATTAGTATTTTGGCGATTCCTTTACCTAGAAATTCCTGTGCAATCGCTACACGGTGAAAAACCACGAAGTCGGAATCACTTAACCATTTTCCTTGAATATTTTGGTATTCGGGTTCGTCGTTAATTAAAATCGCAGTGTAACCTATAATTATTTCACCATCTACTAGTGTGTATCCTGCACCTTTATGAATATCATTTAGAATTACAGTTTCATTGGGATAACCATCTTGCCATTGTTGACTTCCATCAGCTTTGCGTCTTGCAATAGCTTGCTGCAAAATAATCCAAATTTCGGGAATTTGAGCAGCTACTGCTTTCTTAAATTCTAATACCATGCTTTTAATTTAAAATGGAAGCACTAAAATACTTTTTCTTAATTAAATTGAATGTTCGAAATACTATTTTTTATCGATTTTATGAATTGCAAGTTACAAGAACAAACCAATAACAACTTGATGCTGCTTAAGTAAGCTGATTACGAAGCATGAAAGGCGCTAACATAGCACTGTTTGTATGTATCGTTTGCATTCAGTGTGAGGTTGTTTATCAGGTATATAGGATTTTACAAGTAATTGTTTTAAGTAGTAAAATAATAAACCTCGTTTATGAAAACGAGGTTATATAATTGTGTGCAAATTTTATTTGTTGAGATATTTTTTAATTCCGTAACTAGCGACGACTCCCTCACCGGTAGCAGCGGCCACTTGCGCAATAGCGCCAAAACGACAATCACCAGCAGCAAAGATTCCTGGTACACTTGTTTGATTTAAGTCTTTTGTTAAGATATGACCACTTTGAGAAAGATTTAAAAATCCTTCAAAAGCTTTTGTATTTGGAATTAATCCAATAAAGGTAAATACGCCATCAGCTTTTACCTCCTCTTCTTTATTGGTTTCGTTATCAACATAAACTAATTTATCAAAATTCCCTTCGCTGTTAGCGATAAATTCTTTTGGTTTTTTATTCAGTAGCACCTCTATATTTTTGAAGGTTTCTAGCTTTTCTGTATAAATTTCGTCTGCTGAAAACGTTTCGCTACGGTGTACAATTGTCACTTTTTTACAAAAGCCAGCTAAAAACATACCTTCTTCAAGTGCACTATTACCTCCGCCAATTACAATAACTTCTTTGTCTCTGTAAAAAGCACCGTCGCAAGTAGCACAATAATGAATTCCTGATCCAATCAGCTCTGCTTCACCTGGAATGCCAAGAGTGCGGTAAGTACTTCCTGTACTAATAACAATTGATTTAGCTCTGTATTCTTGAGACTTGGTATGTATTTTAAAAAATGTGGCTGTTGGTTCAATTTTGATAATTTCAATACCTGTCTCAATTTTTGCTCCAAGTACAGTCGCTTGTTCTTCCATGCGGTCCATCAAGTCTGGACCTGACACCTCTTTAAAGCCAGGGTAGTTTTCAATTTTTTTTGTTATAAAAGCATTACCGCCTATATTTTTCTTTTCTAAAATAATACTGTCGAATCTATCTCTTTGCGCGTAAATTGCAGTAGTTAAGCCAGAAGCACCTCCTCCTACAATTAAAACATCGTATGTACGTGTATCTGTAATCTCATCGATTTCTAATATTTCGGTTAATTTAATGTTGTCAGGATTAGAGTAGGCTGTACCATTAATTAAAATAGTGGGGATTATTCTTTTGCCTTTATTCACCTCCATAACATATTCGCTAGCACCGTCAGTTTTTTCGACATCTATAAACTCAAAATTAATTTGGTTATCCTGCAAAAAACGTTTTGCTCGGCGACAATCGGGGCACCAATCAGCGCCATATAGTTTGACTTTACCCTGTTTATTAATTCCTAAAATCCCAGCGAGCTCATGGTTTTGAGGATTGCTATGTGCAGTATCGTTGATAACAACTGTAGGAATTATTCTTTTTCCTTTATTATATTCCTCAACTAATTTTGATGCTTCTGGAGTGATATCGAGATTGATGTATTCAAAATCAATATTGTTTTGTGTAAAAAAGCTTTTGGTTCTTCTACAATCAGGACACCATTCAGCACCGTACATTTTTATCTTTTGGGACATAACTTTATTTTTTATTGAATATAATCGCTTCTTCTTTTAATTGTTTAATTGACTGTTAAGTTAGTAAAAAAGAAGTTAAGCGCTCGCTAACAATCGCAATTGAATTGCAATTAGAAACTAATGCTATGTTTTTACTTTGTAATGGTGATTTGATTATTTGAAACTTAGCAAATATTTAAAAATAAAAACGTGACTCAAAAGTTTACCAAAAATTAAAGTTATTACCAGTCAGGCTTTATTTTGAGAAAATTGAATTTTTCACTAAAAATTCTGTCTCATGAATTTCAGCGTAGTCTTCCAGTGACCCTATGTGTAATACTATCGGTTTTTCTGAATCAGTAGTGGCAATTATTCGATGTTCTTTTTGGTAGGAGAAATGATGCGATTTGTCAAATAAGCTTAATATGTGATCATTTTTTTTATAATCATGGTATTTGACTAAATTATGTGAATAAGCAATATTATTTTTATCAAGCTGACAAAAAATTGCTTTCAAAAATTTATCTACATCTTTGATGATTATACAATGAGAACCAAAATTATTTACCCTAGAGTCTATAGTATGTTTATCTTTATTTACTAATAGCTTGTCAGTTAATGCATAACTGCAAAAAATATTTCCTAAATGATCATCGCTATTTTCTAGCAATTGTAACTTATTAATCTTAAGATTTAAAGGTTCTCCAAATTTTTCTAAAGTTAGTTGCCCTTTATTGAAATTTTTTAAACTAATAGTTCCTTCATATTTATCACCAATAGCTATTCTTGTAGATTTTTTAAAGCTTTTTATTGTATTCATAAAGACCTCTCCTTGGTAAAACAACTTTTTTATGTTTTGTTCTTCTCCAAACTTGATTAAGTAGCGAATTGTTATTTTCATTATTTTGTTTTTATTAGATTCTAATCAGATAAATCTCTTTTCTAATAACAATAAATATAATATTAAATCCCAAACCAAAATATCTGTTTGCAAGTTAATACTGTAGTAGAAGTACTTATGAAAATACAATCGTAAAAAAATAGCCCCGATAGCAGCGGCATCCTTCTTGTTGTTTAAAACAAGAAGATACAGCGGATAGCGGGACATAAGTTATTATGAAAATTGGAGTAAATTGCTCCAAAATTTGAAAGTGTAACTATTAAACCTGGATCACTCCTAGATTAAATTGTTTCTCGATTGGGGCGTGGTTTGCTGCTTCGATACCCATTGAAATCCAAGTTCTGGTATCTAAAGGATCGATGATAGCATCTGTCCAAAGGCGGGAGGCAGCATAATATGGAGATACTTGTTCGTCATAACGTGCTTTTATTTTAGCAAAAAGAGCCGCTTCCTTAGCCTCGTCTACCACTTCACCACTTTTCTTTAACGATGATGCTTCGATTTGTGCCAATACCTTAGCAGCTTGAGTTCCGCCCATTACGGCAAGTTCGGCACTTGGCCAAGCAAAAATTAAACGTGGATCGTATGCTTTTCCACACATGGCATAATTTCCAGCACCATAAGAATTTCCTACGATAACCGTGAATTTAGGAACGACTGAATTACTTACAGCATTTACCATTTTTGCACCGTCTTTAATTATTCCACCTTGCTCAGATTTAGATCCCACCATAAATCCGGTAACATCTTGAACGAACACAAGAGGTATCTTTTTCTGATTGCAATTTGCTATGAAGCGAGTCGCTTTGTCTGCACTATCAGAATAGATAACACCTCCAAATTGCATTTCGCCTTTCTTTGTTTTTACAACCTTTCTTTGGTTGGCTACAATACCTACAGCCCAACCGTCGATGCGTGCATATCCTGTAATAATTGTTTGACCGTAACCATCTTTATAAGCTTCAAACTCTGAGTTGTCAACCATACGATTAATGATTTCCATCATGTCATACTGTTCGTTACGTGCTTTAGGCAGCACTCCGTATAATTCTTTCTCGTCTAATTTCGGTTTTTCAGATTTAATTCGGCTGAAACCAGCTTTATTGTAGTCCCCAATTTTTTCAACGATATTTTTTATCTTGTCTAAGGCGTCTTTGTCGTCCTTAGCTTTATAATCTGTAACACCTGAGATCTCGCAATGTGTCGTCGCTCCACCTAAGGTTTCATTATCGATACTCTCACCAATAGCCGCTTTTACTAAATAGCTTCCAGCAAGAAAAATACTTCCTGTGCCTTCCACAATAATAGCTTCGTCACTCATGATGGGTAAGTAGGCACCACCAGCAACGCAGCTTCCCATAATAGCAGAAATTTGTGTAATTCCCATGCTACTCATTTGTGCGTTGTTTCTAAATATTCTTCCAAAGTGCTCTTTGTCAGGGAAAATTTCGTCTTGTAAAGGCAAATACACTCCTGCGCTATCTACTAAATAAATGATAGGCAGGCGGTTTTCCATGGCTATTTCTTGTGCTCTTAGATTCTTTTTGGCTGTGATAGGAAACCAAGCTCCTGCTTTTACAGTAGCGTCATTTGCAACAACGACACATTGTTTACCTTTTATATATCCTATTTTTACAACAACTCCACCAGAAGGACATCCACCATGTTCTTTGTACATTCCTTCACCTACAAAAGCACCTATTTCGATTGCTTTTGTGTTAGGATCAAGAAGATACGCAATGCGTTCTCTTGCGGTCATCTTTCCTTCGGCATGCAATTTTTCAATTCTTTTTTCACCACCACCTAATTTTACTTTAGATAGATTGTGCTTTAATTGTGATAATAAGAGTTTATTGTGATCTTCGTTCTTATTGAAGTTTAAATCCATGTTGTAATAGTGTTATAAATAGTTCGTGCTAAAATACAAAATCCATCGAAATAATATTTATTATTTTCGATGGATTGTAAATATTTTTCGATATAAAATTAAAAAAACGGCATGCAAACTGTCTTTTTTTATGAATATGATAAATTGTGATTGATTATTTCTTAGAATCGTTAACTAGTCGCTTTAAAATAGCCCATTGTTTGAGCGCATCTCTAGCTTCGACAGCAGGATAGCCTAACATTGTTTTTCCAGCAGCGACATCACCTGTAACACCAGAACCTGCTCCTACGATAGCACCGCTACCTATTTTTGTGTGGTCTTTTATTGACGCACTACCACCAATGATTACACCATCACCAAGTGTCACCGAACCTGCAAGACCGCTGTTTCCTGCCATAATACAAAAACGGCCCAATTTACTATTGTGTCCTATTTGAACTAAGTTATCAATTTTGCAACCATCACCTACAACTGTTGAACTAAATTTTCCTCGATCTACGCATGAGTTAGCCCCGATTTCAACATTGTTACCAATGATTACATTTCCTATTTGCGGGATTTTTACTAATCCTCTTTCAGCGCAAGGGCTAAATCCGAATCCGTCAGCTCCAATTGTAGCATTGGGGTGAATGATACAGTCATTACCTATGTGGCAACGCTCTCTAATCACTGCTCCAGACCATATTATTGTATTTTCTCCAACAGTACAATCATCTAAGATGGTAACATTGGGGTATATAATCGTGTTTTCTCCAATTTTTACGTTAGGTCCTATGTAAGATCCAGCGCCTATCTTTGCTCCATTAGCAATGTAAGCACTCATATCCACTACCGCAGTGGGGTGAATAGCTGAACTAAATAATGGGGCAGGAGGAGCAAATAAATTTAGTATTTGCGTCATCGCCAAGTCGGCATTTTTAACTTTTATAAAAGCTCTGTTTTCACCCGGTTCAATTGTGATATCCTCGTTCACTACTGCAACAGATGCTTTAGAATCTAGCCATTGTTTTTCATATTTTCTATTACCAATAAATGATATTTCAGTTTCCGTGGCAACTTCTAATTGTTCAGGGGCTGTGATTAGGTGAGAAGTATGTCCGACAACAACGCCGTTAAGGATTTCGTTGAGTTCGTTTACAGAATATGATTTCATTAAATGTTTGTTAGTATAAAAGATTAATAAGCATCAAATAAAATGATTTAGGTGCATACTTCCTAATATTAGTAATGGCTTTAACTAATTTTAGATGATATTATTATAACTTTTTACCATAATGAGGTAAAATTAACATTTTAAATTTAATTATTTTTGCCAGCTAATCCTATAGCAATGAAACTACTTCTATCTAGAATCATCCTTTTACTAATAGTGCTGACGCCTTTAATGGGGCAATCCCAAATTCAAGCTTTATTTAATAACAAATCTCAGTTTCGCAACATGACGGAGCGATGGGAGTTAGACTCTACAGTTACTAGGGGCACTTTTTTAATCACGCCTTATAAACCTATTTATATTTTACCTACAAGATGGTCTAGTAATCCCAATGAAAAGCCAGTTTCTGGAAATCCTAGCGATGATTATATTTCGCAGGATGGATTGAATTACAATAACATCGAATCTCGTTTTCAAATTAGTTTTAAGACTAAAGTAATGCAGGACATTTTTTGGGGACACGGGGATTTGTGGATCGCCTATACGCAAGTCTCGCATTGGCAAATTTATAATAATAGTTTATCACGCCCTTTTAGAGAAATAAATTATGAGCCAGAAATTATTTTGAATTTTCCTGTAAATGTAAATTTATTAGGATTTAAAATGAAAATGGCGGGAGTGTCATTTACGCATGAATCGAATGGTAAAAGTTTGCCGCTATCACGAAGTTGGAATAGAGTAATTTTTCACGCTGGATTTGAAAAGGATCGTTGGACTGTTTATGTTAGACCTTGGTTGAGAATGAAAGCGACTAAAGATGATAATCCAGATATTGCAGAGTATTTAGGATATGGTGATATAAATGTTATTTATGGTCAAAACGGTCACATATTTTCATTTAAAGGAAACCACAATTTACATTTTAATTCAAGGTCAAAAGGAAGTGCTACCTTTTCATACTCATACCCAATAAAAGACAATTTAAAAGGGCATTTATTGATTTCTAATGGATATGGCGAAACGTTAATTGATTACAATAATAAACAAACAACAATTGGATTAGGTATTTCGTTAATCGAATGGCTATAAAAAAAATCCCCTTTACATTTTGTAGTGTAAAGGGGAATTTTTTATTTAATTGTAATAGGTATACTATAACTGATATCAGCAATCTCTCCATCGACTTTACCAGGGGTCCAAGCTGGACTGCTATGTAAAACTCTCAAAACTTCAACATTCATATCGTAGTTGAGCCCTTCTAATATTTCAAATTCGCGTAATTTACCATCAGCCTGAACAACAAATTTTACTTTAATTGTTCCTTTAGCACCATTGGGCATTTTAAATGACTGGGCTATATATTTGTAAAATTCCTTGGTACCTCCTGGGAATTCAGGTTTTTCATAGTAAGGAAAAAAGGTAATTTCGCTACCATCTTCATCGAAGCATTTTCCATCAACAAATTCATTCTTATCAAAATTTTCAGTGCGCTTTATTTGGCCATTTTCATAATATCGCGTTTGAAGTCCTTGAAGTTTATTTTTAACATAGAAGCTAACAGTTTCAATGCTTCCGTTTTTATACCAGCTTTTTGCAGTTCCATTGCGTATGTTTCTTTTCATATTCGAAAACTGCGCACTATTTTTAAGCGTACCATCAATGTTGTAAGTGGTTCTTTGAGTACCTCCGTCAATATCTTCGTAAGTACTGTAATACGTCGCGAGATCAGCAGATTTTACTTCTTTAAAATCTTTTGTAAAATAGATTTTCTCTTGTGCGTTAAATGTTAATGAGAGAAAGAGAAATGCTAATAGAATACAATTTTTCATGTTGTGTAAGGTGATTTTTTTTGCGAATGTAAGCAAAAAATCCTACAGAAAAATAAGTTTTTATCTGTAGGATTAGATGTTAACAGTAAAATAATACTATTCCTCTTCGTCTCGTTGCCCCATCATCATTAAATAAGCTTTTAAAAACTCATCTATTTCACCATTCATTACGCCATCAACATTGCTGCTTTCGTAGCCTGTACGCACGTCTTTTACTAATTTGTAAGGTTGCATGACATAATTTCGTATTTGCGAACCCCATTCAATTTTCATTTTTCCGGCTTCAATATCGGCACGTTGTGCTAACTGCTTTTTTAATTCAATCTCATACAATTGCGAACGTAGCATTTGCATAGCACGTTGTCTATTGTCTTGTTGTGATCGCGTCTCTGAACATTGAATCTGAATTCCAGTAGGTTTATGGAACAACTGTACCTTAGTTTCAACTTTATTCACGTTTTGACCTCCAGCTCCACTAGAGCGCGAAGTTGTGATTTCGATATCAGCAGGATTAATATCAATTTCGATACTATCGTCTACTAAAGGATACACATAAACAGATGCAAATGAGGTGTGACGTTTAGCGTTACTATCAAAAGGGGAAATACGCACTAGTCTGTGTACTCCATTTTCACCTTTTAGGTACCCAAAAGAATAATCTCCTTCAAATTCAAGTGTTACCGTTTTAATTCCGGCAGCATCTCCTTTTTGAAAATTTAGCTCTTTGATTTTGTAACCGTATTTTTCACCCCACATCATGTACATGCGCATTAGCATTGATGCCCAGTCACAACTTTCGGTCCCACCGGCACCAGCTGTAATTTGGACTACTGCACTAAGCGTATCTCCTTCGTCAGAAAGCATGTTTTTAAATTCGATAGCATCAATATGTTTTTCGGTTGCATCATATTGCGCTTCTAGCTCTTCATTTGTGTATTCTCCCTCCCTATAAAATTCATAGGCAAGTTGCAATTCATCTGTCATCTCGACAGCTTTATCGTAGTCTTCAATCCATTTTTTCTTGTTTCGAAGATTCTTTACAATAACCTCTGCTTCCTTGGCGTTATTCCAGAAATCAGGGGCAAAAGTCTTTTCTTCCTCGTTAGAAATTTCGATTAATTTGGCATCAACGTCAAAGATACCTCCTCAACGCACCAAGGCGCTCTACAATACCTTTAATTTGTTCGGTAGTTGTCATAAATTGTGTAATTTTGTTGGACAAAAATAATAAAATTTAAGAAGAGGCAAGTACCGACTTGTCTTTTTAAATAAATATAAAATGGCTATATGGAAATAAATTTAGTTAGCGATACGATTACTAAGCCTACATACGAAATGTTACAGTATATGTTCAATGCCGAAGTAGGCGATGACGTATACAAACAAGATCCTACTGTAATAGAATTAGAGGATACTATAGCACAACTTTTTGGCATGGAAGCGGGACTTTTTTTCCCGTCAGGAACTATGGCAAATCAAGCAGCGTTGAAATTACATACACAACCAGGCGAACAAATTATTGCTGATAAATATGCGCACGTTTACCTTTATGAAGGTGGTGGGGCGTCCTTTAATAGTGGTGTTTCTTTTTCATTACTTGACGGAGATCGCGGGATGATTACTGCAGAGCAGGTAGCTGGAGCAATCAACGATCCTGAATTCTATCACAGTCCTTTAACGAGTTTAGTTTGCGTCGAGAATACAACAAATAAAGGGGGTGGTGCCTGTTACGAGTTAGAAGACTTACAAAAGATCAAAGCTGTTTGTGATGCAAACAATCTAAAGTTTCACCTTGATGGCGCTCGCATCTGGAATGCTTTAATCGCCAAAAAGCAAAATCCGAAATCCTATGGAGAAATCTTTGATACGATATCAGTGTGTTTGTCTAAGGGATTGGGTGCGCCTATTGGGTCTGTATTATTAGGAGATAAAAAGACCATTCACCGTGCGTTACGCATTCGTAAAATTTTAGGTGGAGGTATGCGACAAGTGGGTTATCTAGCTGCTGCAGGATTATATGCTTTAGATAATAACATTACACGTCTTGCTGAAGATCACCGTAGAGCAAAGGAAATTGCAGGAATTTTAAATAAAAGAGAATGGGTTGCTAGGGTAGAACCGGTAGAAACTAATATTTTAATCTTTACAATTAAAAGCAATTACAGTGAAAAGCACTTGATTGAAAAATTAAAGCAAAAAAATATTTCAATTAGCTCTATGGGGCAAGGGAAGTTAAGAATGGTTACCCATCTAGATTATAGAGAAGTGATGCATACTTATGTTCTTGAAACATTAAATAAATTAGAGTTGTAAACTATTGTTTTTTTTAATTTTAGTAGCACCAACTATAAAAATAAATGCCACAATTTAAAAGAAAAAGGTACAGATTATGCTGTAGATTCTTTTAAATTGTGGCATATTTATTTTGGCTTTAAGCCAAAGCAACTTTTTATTGGTAAAGCCAACGAAAATTGCTGATTCAATATGATTTTCTCCTTATTTAAACATGTTTTCCATTCCTGGAATCATTGGCATGTCCATTTTTGCAACAGCATCAAGTTCAGCATCGTTTACTTTAGATGCTTTTTCGATTGCTTTATTCATTACTAATATAAGGTAATCTTCAAGTTGCTCTTTGTCTTCTAATAGTTCGTCAGCAATAGTCATAGATTTTACTTTTCTATTTGCTGTCATCGTTATCTTTAATAATCCGTCAGTACTTTGCTCATCAACAAGAACAGAATCTAAACGCTTTTTTGTTTCTTCAATTTTATTTTGGGTTTCTTTTAATTTACCCATCATTCCCATTAAATCCATTTTTGCTCTTTTTAAAGTTATTGAATACGAAATTACAGTTTTTAACGCAATAAGCAATAGTAAATAACATCAAAAGCTTTTGTGTACTCTATGGCGATTGTGTTATTTTTGTAAAAATTACTAAGTACAAAAAATGATAAAAAATATACAGCCACCTATTGCAAAGGTGATCCCTACAGTCCTTGAGAAATTTGGAGACATTAGAACCGATAATTATTTCTGGTTAAAAGAGCGCGAAGATCCTGAGGTAATCGAATATTTAAATAAAGAAAATGAATATTATGAGGCGATGACTGCTCATACTAAGGATTTTCAAAAAGATTTATTTGAAGAAATGAAAGCCCGCATCAAGGAAGATGATGAATCTGTTCCTTATTTATACAATGGCTATTATTACATTACTAGATTCGAAAAAGGAAAAGATTACCCTATTTATTCTCGAAAAAAAACTAGTCTAGACGCTCCTGAAGAAATCATGTTTGATTGCAATGAGTTGGCTATAGGCCACAAGTATTTCCAATTAAGCGGATTGAGCATTAGCAATGATAATCAATTGGCCGCTTACGCAGTAGACACTGTTGGTAGAAGAATTTATACACTGCACGTTAAAAATTTGACTACTGGCGAAATTTTAATTGATAAGATCGAAAGCACCACTGGAAATTCTACTTGGGCTAACGATAATAAAACCATGTTTTATACCAATCAAGACCCAAAAACGTTGCGATCTGATAAAGTATTAAAGCACGTTCTAGGTACAGCAACTGAGACAGATGTATTAGTTTATTTTGAAGAAGACGACACCTTTGATGTTGCTGTAGGAAAAGAGAAATCTAGAAAATATATTTTAATAAGTTCATCTAGTACATTAACAACCGAATTTAGAACATTACTAGCTGACAAACCTGACGGAAAATTTAAAGTGTTCCAAAAAAGAGTGCGCGGGTTAGAATATAGTATTTCGTATTACGGTGGCTATTTTTATATCGTAACTAATAAGGATAAGGCAACCAACTTCAAGTTGATGAAAACAACAGAGAAGTTAACCAATAGAAAATATTGGGAAGAAGTGATCATGCACCGTGAGGATGTTTTACTTGAGGATATTGATATTTTCAAGGATTTCTTAGTAGTTTCTGAACGTAGTAATGGTCTCAACCGCATTAGAATCATGCCTTGGAATGGGGACATGGAATACTTTCTACCATTTGAGAGCGAAACCTATACTGCATACACAACCGCAAATGTCGATTTTGATACTGATATTTTGCGATACGGTTACCAATCAATGGCTACGCCTTCCTCTTTAATTGACTTTAATATGAAGACTAAGGAGAAAGAAGTTAAAAAGGAGCAAGAGGTTTTAGGTGGTTCTTTTGACAAAAATAATTATATCGAAGAGAGAGTTTGGGCTACAGCCAAAGACGGAACTAAAATCCCTATGTCGATGGTATATCATAAAGACATGCAAAAAACGGGAGATAATCCTTTATTGTTGTATGCTTACGGTTCTTATGGTCATTCTATGGATGCTTATTTTTCGACCACAAGACTGTCGTTGCTAGACAGAGGCTTTATTTATGTCATCGCTCATATTCGTGGAGGGGAAGATCTAGGGAGACCTTGGTATGAAGGAGGTAAATTAGCTAAAAAGAAAAATACCTTCACTGATTTTATTGATTGCTCAAAATATGTTATTGAGCACAAATACACCTCTGCTAAGCATTTGTATGCCGAAGGTGGTTCTGCAGGTGGATTATTGATGGGAGCAATTATCAATATGGCGCCTCAATTGTACAATGGTATTATTGCACAAGTTCCATTTGTGGATGTTGTGACTACAATGCTTGACGATTCGATTCCTTTGACGACAGGGGAGTATGACGAGTGGGGGAATCCTAACGTTAAAAAGTATTATAAATATATGAAGTCTTATTCTCCTTATGATAATTTAAAGGAGAAGAAATATCCTAATATCTATGTTTCTACTGGTTTACATGATTCGCAAGTACAGTACTGGGAACCTGCAAAATGGGTTGCCAAGATGCGAACATTAAAAAAAGATGATACTGTCTTGTATTTAGATACAAATATGGATGCAGGACATGGTGGTGCATCAGGAAGATTTGAAGCATTGAAAGAATTGGCAAAAGAATTTAGCTTTTTGTTAGATTTAGAGAGAATTACAAATTAATTAGAGATTTTTTAGTTAAATTTGAGAGCTATCAAGGTTTGTAAAATCAACCTTTTTTAACCGTTTTTTTATGAAAGAGGAAATAAATGCTTACAATAATGTCTTAGAATTAATAGGGAATACACCCCTTATAAAACTAAATAAAGTCACTGAAAAGTTAGAGGGTAATTTCTTTGCAAAAGTAGAAGCTTTTAATCCAGGGCATTCATCAAAAGACAGAATTGCATTATATATAATTGAGGAGGCTGAGAGAAAAGGAATTTTGTCACCCGGAGATACCATCATCGAGACAACATCTGGAAACACTGGTTTTAGTCTAGCTATGGTGAGTATCATTAAGGGATATAGTTGCATTCTTGCAGTAAGTTCAAAATCATCAAAGGATAAGATTGATATGTTACGAAGCTTGGGCGCAAAGGTGTACGTTTGCCCTGCGCACGTAGCTGCAGATGATGAACGTTCTTACTATAATGTAGCCAAGAGACTTCACGAAGAAACGAAAGGTTCTGTTTATATTAATCAGTATTTCAATCAGTTGAATATTGACGCACATTACAATTCGACAGGACCAGAAATTTGGAAACAAACCAACGGTAAAATCACACATTTGGTAGCTTGTAGCGGCACGGGAGGCACAATCTCTGGAACAGCAAAGTATTTAAAGGAGCAAAATCCCGAGATTAAAATTTTGGGTGTAGATGCCTTTGGTTCTGTATTAAAAAAGTACCATGAAACGAGAGAGTTTGATTATGACGAAATCTATCCTTATCGAATAGAAGGCCTTGGGAAAAACTTGATTCCATCTGCTACAGATTTTGACATGATTGATAAATTCATGAAAGTAACCGATGAAGAAAGCGCACACACAGCAAGAGAAATCACACGTAAAGAAGGCTTATTTGTAGGTTATACTTCTGGAGCGGTAATGCAAGCGATTAAACAATATGCAGAAGCGGGAGAGTTTAACGCTACTAGTAATGTAATAGCGATCTTCCCGGATCATGGCTCAAGGTATATGAGTAAAGTATATAGTGATGACTGGATGAACGAACAAGGATTTTTTGATAGTGTCAATGAGGAAGATGTTCAAAAAATCGAAATGATCAAGTAATAAAATTACGTTATTTGACCAATAGAAAAAGTCCCATTTACAAATTTGTAAATGGGACTTTTTTATGTAAAATGGGTAGGTAATTTAGTCTTCTAATAATTCTGGGCGGCTTAAAATCAATTCGATTTTCTTGATAGTAATGGTGATTTGGCTCATTTGTAATTCAATATTTCTAAAGAATAAACTGATGTCTCTATTTACCCAACTTTCAGAGATAACTCGTGATCCCAAACTAATTCTTAAAATCGCACTTTCAATTTCGTTAGAATATTTTACGTTTACCGCTTGACCAATATGGCATTTTTGAGCAGCAAGACGAATAATTTCTAATGAAGAATCAGCAAATTCATCTGACAAATCAGAGTTCAATAAAGTATATAATTTTTTAACTTTTTCTAGTGGTAAAGCGGTTTCATTATCCAAGATAAAGAATGGGAAAATAGTACGGATGTTTCTTATTCCGAATGCTTTGCTATTGTAGCTTTTAGTTTTAGCTTCGTCAGCGTAAATTGGTTGTAAAAATGAAGCTTCTTTAATCGAGTCTTCAACAAAGTTGCAAAACATTTCGATTCCCATGTTACGGTATAAAACTGGTGTTTTGTAATAACGATCCATCTCGACAACTGCAGCATTCCAGCGCATATACGAACCGTAATTGTAGCCATCAGAAAGTGCTTTTGAGCATTCCCAAGTACTAGGCCAGTCAGAGTGGTTGTAGTACTGCGTTAAGCCTGCTGGTAATACATTTTTTGAAGATTGGATTGAATTACTTACATTCTTTGGCAGTATTAAAGCGCCACAGTATGGAGGTCCAGTAAAAAACTTACTTCCAGTAATAGTTACAATGTATCCTTTGTTTAAATAATGTTGTATGTCTTTAGGATCTAATCTTAGTTGTGATCCGTCAACAATAATT
Source organism: Flavobacterium frigidarium DSM 17623 (assembly GCF_000425505.1). Classification (GTDB taxonomy): domain Bacteria; phylum Bacteroidota; class Bacteroidia; order Flavobacteriales; family Flavobacteriaceae; genus Flavobacterium; species Flavobacterium frigidarium. The sequence goes on from NZ_KE384393.1 coordinate 214,214, forward strand.
TGCATTGATAAATCCTTAAGAGTATTTAATTTTTTAATGAATTCGTCGCTAGGTGCTTGATATCCTAGTTTAGACTGGTCCATGGTGTGCAATACTACATGTCTACCAAGTTCTTTGGTTTTTAAAACGGCATTAAAAACTTCGTCATCCAATTGTTTAGCCGACTTTAAATCTCCGTTTTCATCTCTAAAAGGAACCTTAATTACATCTACATCTCTAAATCCTTCGATTTGCTCTCCTTTTTTAATTGGGAAATTCAATGCTGTTGTGTTTTCAAAATGACATCCTTTTAATGCAGCAGCAACACCGCTTCCAGTCTCGTCAGAAGCCACAAGTATGTGCGTGATTTCGTCATTAGACATGATCTGTGTGATTGCAGCAATTTGTAAAGAGGAGTCAGTTCCAGAAGGAGAGAAAATGATCTCACACTCTTCATTCAACTTAAAGTTTTTTCTTAAATTAGTCTTTAGCAATTCAGAGAAAGCAATAGTACTCTCTTTGAAACCATTTTTAAGGCTATTTCTAATCAAGATACTTCTCACTTTGTCTGTTTTATCAAATGCAAAGTTTGATACACTAGAAGCAGTTGAAGAAGCAAAAGTAAAAGCATCAGGCCTGGGGAACGGGCGACAGCCGTATTTATTTAAAAGATGAATTTCATCAATATTCAATCTCAAATCCCCACCAGACATTAATAAATATTCGGTAGGTTTTGCTAAGTTTTCGACAATGGCTTTCCATGACTCTTTTAATTCCGTGCTTGTACTTTGTAATCCATGAAAAGACTGCAATTCAGTATTCCCTAAAGTTTTTGGTGTGGCAGATTTGTTAGCTTCTTTTATTAAATTTATAAGAAGAAAATCTAGATCTTCTAATTTTTCTTTATCGTCTTTTGGTAATAAATTGTAAAATATTTTAATAACCTCTAGCGCTGCTATATCACAAAGAACCGTATCCTTTTTTTCGTGATCAAGCGCTTTGTACCACAATTGCCACTCAATACCATATCGCAAATACAATAGCGCTAAGATGGGTTTGTCTAAAAAAGCAGTACCTATAATAATTGATTTGTTAGGAACAATTTTAAATATTGTAGGTTGCGTAGTTGAGGTAATAATGTTAACATTATTTATTTTAGGTACCGTATTAAAACGTTTTAATATGCGAACCAAATAATTTACATTCTCTTTTTCAAATAAACTGGTTCTGTTGTATTGATTCTCAATTAAAATATTGTTTGTCATAGGTATTATAAATTTATGCGTTCGTGAGAACGTTTTTCTTTCAAGCGTATTATTGCTGCGTATTGACTTTCTTGTTTGTTTCGTAAATTATCTAAAATACGACTGCAGTTAATGAAAACTGTTTATGTGAATAGTATGATCTAATGAATAGTAAAAACAAAGTCACCTCTATACCAACATGTTAAACTACAAAATGGATGTAATTTTTTAATATTTCTAATGCTATTGTAGCGTCCAAATTTCTATATATTATCAGCTCGAATCAATTATAAAAACAAGTCATAAAAAGAAAAAAAGCCATTACTAAATCTCGGTTTTATCCCAATTTAGAAAAGCAAAAATCAGGCAAATATAAGGAACTTGTAGCGATGTAGAAAATAAATGTTTTAGAGTAGTGTTCTAAAGGCTTTTGACACTAGCGATAGTGCATTTTTTAAATAATGTACAGTATAATTTATACGCAAAAAATAAAGTTGAGATACGCAGTTCTAAAGTGATTGATTGCAAAAATCGAACAAAACAAATACTTGAGAAAAAAGCTACAATAACAATCTTTTAATTTTTGCTTTTATAGTATTACATACGCACTAAAGCTTAAACAACCATCATTTGAGAATAGGTTATTAGTACAATTGCAAGAAGTGCAAATGCAAGTCCTACATAGTTTTTAGAATTCAGCTTTTCTTTAAAGATCAAAACGCCTACCAAACTCCCTATTACAATAACTCCCATGTTCATTGCAGCAAATACTGTCGATGGATTTTTGGCGAAAGCCTGATGCGCTTTTAAGTAAAACAATATATTACCAAAATTGAATAAACCAACTAACAAGCCAAAATATAGATTGCTACTTTTAAAAGACACTTTTTTAATGGATGCCTCATAAATCACATAAATTAGAATAACAACTAACGAAATCCCAAAAGTGATGAATATAGAGGTGGTGAAAGGGAGGCTTGTCGCCAAAGCGATTTGTTTAAACAAAATATCGATTGCTCCAAAACCTACCAAAACTACTGCTGGATACAGCCATTTTCCGTTTTGGTTATCTGTCTTTTTAGATAGAATTAATACTAGGGCAGGAAGCGCGATTAAAAATGCTAAGAGCTTTATTTTACTAAATTCCTCACCAAATAAAAACCAGGCTGCAACGATTGGTATGAATAGTGATAAGCGCTGGGCTGCATCTGTTTTTACGATTCCCATATGCTTTATCGAAGCGGCTAGAAATAAAAAGATAGTAGGCAATAATATCCCTAACGGAATGTAAATTTGCCAAGGCGCTGTAGCATTTATAGCCTCTAAATCTGGACTAAAAAAGAAATAACATAGAATCAAAGCCATCACATAATTCCAAGCTACAACTTGGCTAATGTTGAGATTTTGTTTTCGGCCTACTTTAAAAATAATACCCACAGTAACGCTACAAAGAATACTTAATATAAGAAATAACATAGTTGTAATTTTGAATACATTGTTGTTAACACAAAAAAAACTCCAGCCGTAGCTGGAGTTTTATATATAAATGTAATGAAGTTTATGCCTCTTCCATAGTATGATACACGTTCATCACGTCATCATCCTCTTCTAATTTTTCAATCAGTTTTTCAACGTCAGCCATTTCAGCCTCAGTCACAGCTTTAGTAATTTGAGGAATTCTTTCGAATCCAGAAGATAAGATTTCAAGATTACGATTCTCTAATTCTTTTTGGATTGTTCCAAAACTTGCAAAAGGAGCGTAGATTAAAATCCCGTCTTCATCTTCAAAAACTTCTTCAGCACCAAAATCGATTAATTCTAATTCTAACTCTTCAGCATCAAGTCCTTCGGCAGGAACTCTAAAATTGCAAGTATGATCAAACATGAATTCTACTGAACCTTGCGTTCCCATAGTACCGTTACATTTGTTAAAATAACTCCTAACATTAGCAACTGTTCTATTGTTATTATCAGTAGCAGTTTCTACAAGAATAGCAATTCCGTGAGGTGCATAGCCTTCAAATAAAACTTCTTTATAGTTAGCTGTATCTTTATCGGTGGCTTTTTTAATAGCACGCTCTACATTCTCCTTAGGCATGTTTGCTGCCTTAGAGTTTTGAATAACGGCTCTTAATCTTGAATTGGCATCAGGATTTGGTCCACCTTCCTTAACGGCCATTACAATGTCTTTTCCAATTCTGGTAAATGCCTTAGCCATTGCTGACCAACGTTTCATTTTTCTACCTTTTCTGAATTCAAACGCTCTTCCCATTTCTGATTTTTATTTTTAATGCGGTGCAAAAATACAATTATTCCGCTATTTTTAAAACGATTTGCTGTTTGTCTGTAATTTTAAAACAAGCTTTATAGTTAGCAAACTATTTCATTCTCTAAAAGTGCAGTCGTTTGACAACTCAATCACTTAACTATTTCGTCTTACTTTTTGTAAAAAGGTAATTTTACCACCTTAGCAGCAACATCTTTTTTACGTATTCTAATATAAATATCGCTTTCAAGAGCGCTATTGTCAATAGTAACGTAACCCAAACCAATTCCTTTATTCATTGAAGGTGACATTGTTCCCGAGGTTACGATACCAATTACTGCTCCAGCTCCATCTACGATTTCATAATCGTGTCTTGGTACCGCGCGTTCTTGCATTTCAAAGGCCACTAGTTTTCTAGAAACACCTGCTTCTTTTTGCTTTTTCAAGTTTTCAGAATTCGTAAATTCTTTATTGAATTTAGTAATCCATCCTAAACCTGCTTCAAGCGGCGACGTAGTGTCGCTAATATCATTTCCGTACAAACAAAAACCCATTTCTAAACGCAATGTATCTCTTGCAGCCAGACCAATTGGTTTGATTCCAAAAGCTGCTCCAGCCTCAAAAACTTTATTCCAAATCACCTCAGCATCACTGTTTTTACAGTAGATTTCGAAACCACCTGAACCTGTATAACCCGTCGCAGAAATAATTACATCATCAATTCCAGCAAAATCAGCTACTTCAAAATGGTAGTATTTAATCGCGCTCAAATCAATAGATGATAGGGATTGCATTGCTTCTACTGCTTTTGGTCCTTGGATTGCTAACAAAGAGTACTCTTCAGAAAGGTCTTTCATGTCAACACCTAAATCGTTGTGAGACGAAATCCAGTTCCAGTCTTTTTCAATGTTCGAAGCATTTACGACTAGTAAATACTCTTCTTCCTTCATTTTATAGATAATTAAATCATCCACAACACCACCGTCATTGTTAGGTAAACAAGAATATTGCGCTCTACCAACCGTTAAAACTGATGCATCATTAGAAGTTACTTTTTGGATCAAAGCCAAAGCATTAGGACCCGAAAGTAAGAATTCTCCCATGTGCGAAACATCAAAAACTCCCACGTCGCTACGTACCGTTTCATGTTCAGCATTAATCCCTTCATAGGTAATTGGCATATTGTATCCAGCAAAAGGAAGCATTTTAGCTCCCAAACTTTCGTGTATGTGCGTAAGCGCAGTATTTTTCATCGTTTGTGTATAAAATTTGAAGTCGCTAATTTATTGAAAAATTATCATATTAAAGGTATCAAATATGTAAATTCAATAGTATTTAGGAGCTATTTCCAGCTATCCGTTTCAATCTTTTACTTTTTAAGAAAAAAGTAAAAGGATTTCCACTGCTATCTGGGCTAGGGACTTTGTGAACTCCTAGACATTGTTTTGAAATCAGAGTAATTTTCGAAAAAAAAAAAGACAGACTAAAATACGTTTTTTGATTTGTCTTTCTTTACTATAGCTTCTTTTGAAACAAGCTCGGCTTAATATTTGGCTGGTGCACCAGCTTTAGGTAGGGAGTTTTTTATAAATGTTCTGATATCCTCATTGGCGGATTCTAAATCTTGTTTTCGCAAGTACATCATATGTCCGCTTCGGTACCCTTTCCAAGAAATGCGTTCCTTTAATTTACCGCTGGGATCCATTTGCCACAAATTATATTTGGCATTAAAGTAATCACAAGCTCCGTCATAGTAGCCTGATTGTACCATTAAATTCAAATACGGATTTTGTGCCATAGCCTGTCTTAAATTTTCGGCTGTTTCATCACCAGATCTGTCCCATGGATGAACAGGACCAAACATATTGTATTTAAAATCTGTTTTATAATTGAGTTCGTTGCGAAGATACATATTGATAGCTGGAGTAAAGGAGTGCAGCCACGAAGTCAATTCTGCATTAAAATCAGGACCATCACCAGCATCTTTTCTGTCAATTCCTTTGTAACGAGAATCGAGCCTTCCTACCGTGAAGCCTTCATCACGCAATAATTCTTTCCAGAAATAATTAAAAGGCACGTCAAGATTGTTTTGTAAAACTACTTTTTCAGATAGGCCAGAGTAGCGTGCAATTCTTGCTGCTATTTCTTTCTTTTTTTCATTGTCTAGCGAACTCCCTTTACTAATGGCAGGTAATAATTCATTAATAGTAAAATCTTCTATCTCGGGTAACAGAGCGGTCAAGTCTTTTGCTTGTAAATCGCTAGGGAGTTTTTTATGAAACCAAGCTGTAGCAGCAAAATAAGGTAATTTCAATGCGGCATCTGCAGCGACACCACGAGTAATTCCTAGGGTAGTTGGAGAAACTAAAATCACACCATTCAGGTACATCCATTCGCTATTTTGCAATTCTAGTGCAAGCCCAGAGACGCGGGTGGTTCCATAACTCTCACCTATAAGATATTTAGGCGAAGCCCAACGATTTGATCGCGTTACAAAAGAACCAATCCAATCGGCTAAATATTTGATGTCAGCATTTACACCAAAGAATTTTTCTTTTGGAATGTCCTTACTTGTTGCTCTTGAATACCCAGTATTTACGGGGTTCACAAAAACAATATCGGCTACATCTAATATGGAATATGGATTTTCTTTAATTCCGTATGGCTGTACAGGATAGCCTTCGTCGTCAATATTGAGTAATTTTGGTCCCGTGTAAGCAATATGCATCCATACCGATGCAGATCCAGGACCACCATTAAACGAAATCACAAGAGGGCGAGAGTCACGGTCCTTCACATCGGTGCGCTCGTAATAGGTATAGAACAATCCTGCAATCGCTTTTCCGTCCTCGTCCCAAACTGGCATGGTGCCGGTCGTCGCTTTGTAAGGAACTTTTGTGCCTCTGATAGTAGTTACGTGATTAGTAACGGTACTTTGATCCGGATTAAAAACAAGATTAGAAGCTCCTGAATTTTCCTTCGCTATCTCTTTTGGTTTTACAGTTGGTTCTTGTGCATTAGATTGATTAATAGCTACTAGTAACAATAGTGAAAATAATGTTTTTTTCATTGGTACATTTTAAGGTTTGATTTAATCTTACTAAAGTATTCTTTTTTAGGTTAATAAAAAAAAGAGATGCCAAATTCAGATCTGATATCACCAGCGGATAGGATAGGATTCTTGTAGTTTTGATTTTCGTTTCAATTTATTATTAGTATTTTTAAAGAAACTAATTAGAAAATGAATATGCTACATATCACTAAAAGCGAAATAACAAAACGATACAAACCCATCGACTCCAAGGCGCACAAAGGCACGCAAGGACACGCTTTGATTGTTGCAGGAAGCTACGGTAAAATAGGAGCAGCAGTATTAGCATCAAAAGCTTGCCTGAAATCGGGTAGTGGACTGGTAACTGCTTTTGTACCTAAATGTGGTTATCAAATCCTCCAAATTTCAAATCCCGAAATCATGACACTCACAGATGTAGAGGAGACTTTTATTTCGAATATAGATTTTGATATCAAACCACAAGCTATCGCTATAGGACCTGGTTTAGGACAAGGAAAAATTACTCAAGATGCTTTGCATCAGTTTCTGAAGAGCAATAGAGTTCCGCTAATTCTTGATGCCGATGCTTTAAATATTCTGTCCATTAATAAAAATTGGTTGTCACTTTTACAACCTAAAACCATTCTTACGCCACATCCTAAAGAGTTAGAACGCTTGACTGGAAAATGGAATTCTGACGAAGAGAAATTAAATAAAACAAAGGCTTTTAGTAAGCAATATCATGTAATCGTTGTGATGAAAGGCGCTCCTACTGTTGTGATTAATGGAGATGCAGTCTATAAAAATAGCACAGGTAACGCGGCACTAGCAACTGCAGGAAGTGGAGATGTACTAACTGGAATCATAACTAGTCTTGTTGCGCAGTCTTACGAACCTATTACTGCAGCAATTTTAGGAGTGTACCTTCATGGTTTAACGGCAGATATCGCCTTACTTAAAACGGGGCATCATGCCTTTATTGCTTCCGATATTATAAACTATTTAGGCAAAGCATTCCTAACGATAGAAAATGAGTAGCAAGTAGTGATTCCTACAACAGTAAATAGGTTTTATTTAACGAATTCCACTTTACAAATTTGTAAGTTTGTAGCTTAGTAAAACCCGAATATGAAAACGAACTTTAATCTTCGAACCGTGAATGTTACACGGTATATCACGCCTTTGCGCGAGGGCGGTTCACTGCCTGCTTTGGCGGAAGCCGATGACGATTTTAAATATGTCCTCAAATTTAGAGGAGCCGGTCATGGTGTTAAAGCCTTGATAGCAGAATTAATTGGGGGCGAAATTGCCCGTGTCCTTGGAATGAGAATGCCCGAATTAGTTTTTGCAAATCTTGATGAAGCTTTTGGTAGAACCGAAGCCGATGAGGAGATTCAGGATTTGTTGCAAGGAAGTCAAGGAATGAATTTGGCTTTGCATTTTCTATCAGGAGCTATTAATTTTGATCCGGTAGTTACAAAAGTGGATCCAGTTTTAGCTTCGCAAATAGTATGGCTTGACGCTTATATCACCAATGTTGATAGAACGTTTCGAAATACCAATATGTTGATTTGGCATAAAGAATTATGGTTAATCGATCACGGGGCGAGTTTATACTTTCATCACTCTTGGACGAACTGGGAGAAACATGCTCAGAGTCCGTTTGCACTTATTAAAGATCACGTTTTATTGCCACAAGCATCAGAGCTTGATGCGACGGATACTGCATTTAAAAAGCTTCTAAGTCCAGAGGTTTTAACTGGAATTGTAGCCTTAATCCCAATAGATTGGTTGCAATGGGAAGATGTAGATGCAACAGCAGAAGAGTTGCGAGCTATCTATTTACAGTTCTTGACGACTCGATTAAATCATTCAGAAATTTTTATAAACGAAGCAAAAAATGCAAGAGAAAAACTTATATGAGTATGCTGTAATTCGGGTTGTGCCTAGGGTAGAACGCGAAGAATTCCTGAATGTAGGGATTATACTTTTTTGTAAAAAATCCAAATTTATAAAGGTGAAACACATGGTGCCGCTTGAAAAGATTCTAGCTTTATCATCAGAAGCCGATGTCGAGCAAATTCAAGCAAATATATATGCTTTCGAAAAAGTGGCTCATGGTACTAAAGATGGTGGACCTATCGCTATGATGGATATTCCGTCACGTTTTAGATGGTTAACGGCTTTACGAAGTTCGGTAATTCAATCTTCAAGACCACATCCAGGAATGTGTGATGATCTTGATCAAACCATAGAGCGCTTGTTTACCGAATTGGTTTTGTAATTTCATAGTAGCATAGGATAAAAATGAGATAGGTGATACCGTTGTGTGTATCACCTATTTTATTATAATCCTTTTTCTAATACCATAAATTCTAATTGCTCGTCGACAATAGGAATATGTATATCGCTTACTGGAAATGCTTCTCGCTCTCCTGTATCTTGATAACCATGGCGTTCATACCATTCGATTAATTCTTTCCTGATCGAAATTACAGTCATTACGATTCTCTTTAATCTGAGTTGGTTAGCATGATCTTCGGCTGCAGCCAATAGTTTTTTACCAATGCCGCTATTTTGTAATTCTGGAGATACCGTAAGCATCCCTAAGTATAGTTTGCTTTCTTTTTCGATTAAAAGAACACAGCCTAGAATCGTTTTGTCATCAGTAAATTTTAATAAATTTTGTTTGGAATCTTTTATAATCTCTAGTATTTCGGTTTTGTTTGTTCGGCTTCCTTCTAAAATTGTGGCTTCAGTGGTCCATCCTTTTTTTGAGGTTTCTCCTCGGTAAGCTGAGTTTATTAATAGTGTTAATCCAGTAGTATCTTCGATTTTTGCAGATGTAATCATTATAATTTAATGGTGTTTCTTGATAGTAAAAATAGATTTTAATTTTTAAGCAGTAACCAAATGGCTGTTTAAAAATTGAAAAATGGCATCAGCTAGTTGCTTATGAAAAGCAACTCTGTCAAAACCTTCGGGATCAGTTGCAGGTAGAAAATCAGGTCTCTTCATGGCATCAGGAAACGGACTAATAAAAGAGAAGTGTCCTGCATTTTTGATTTCGCGTAAGCGAATTAATTCTGGATTGGGAACGCCATTTAAAATCACATCCGCAGTCCACTGTTTTGGAGTATATTTATCCTCGGTGGCGATGTATAACAAAATAGGAACAGTGACTTGACTCAATGCAGCAATCGGACTGAAATATCCTGCTGCAGGTGCCATAACAACGATGGCTTTAATGCGATCGTCTTTTTGAGTTGCAATCGCTTCGCCTTGCATTGAATAAGCTTTGCCGCCTGCAACGGCTAGAGCAGTATAACCTCCAAAGGAATGTCCAATCACTGCTATTTTAGTAGCATCAATTTGTTGCTTTAAATGAGATTGATGTAATAGCTGGTCAATGGTTAAACTTATGTGCTGCGGTCGGTATTCCAAATTTTTAACGCTTTTTGAAAGTGAGTTATCTATTCGATTATTACCATAGTGTTCCGGCATCGCCACAATGTAACCACGAGCAGCTAGATATGTGCTAATAGTTCTATAAAGATATTGAGAACCACTGTTACCATGCGAGATGATGACCAATGGAAATTGACTATTTACTATTGTAGCATCTACAGCAACATCGATTATAAAAGGACCAAAATTCGTCATTTTACTAGCCTCTATTGTAGGGTAATGTAGCAATACGGGAAAAGAAAGTTCGTTTTTACTATCGGTGATTTTGATACTAGTACTCCCTACATTAAAAAGTGGTTCGTGCATTATTTTTTGATGTTTTGTAATTTGGCTAGTTCTTCCTTAGCATGAACATTGCTAGGGTTTAATTGAACCGCTTTTTTGTAATTCTCAATTGCCGCCTTTGTGTTTTTGTCGGCAACATATGCTTCTGCTAAGCTATCAAATACATTGCTTGATGTATCAAAATTAGCAGTATTAATTTTAAATACGGCTATAGCTTGTTTTATTTTTCCATCTTGTAATAGCTGATAACCAGCATCATTAAGATCTGATTCTACTATTGCATAAGTATCCACTTTTTTTAACGCTTCTAATTTGGTAAAAGCAGTTTCAATATCATTTTTATGAAGTAAATTTAAAACAGTAGTCGCTAGGGAAGGTTGAGGTAACTTATAGGGTTTGTCATATAAGATAGCTCGAATTGCAGTACTAATTTCTTCTAGAACGGTATTGCCTGTATTATTTAATAACAGAATTAAATTTTTATCCTCCGGTATTCTCGAAATTAAACTATTAAAGCCTTCGATACCACCGCCATGCTCAACAACTTTGAGAGGTTGTTCTTTAAGATTGGAGATTTCTCTAATAAACCATCCGTAGCCGTATTTTATATTTCGAAAAGTAGCGTAAGTATTAAAGAGGGAATCTTTGAATTTTTTAGTTAGTAATTTATCCGTGTATAAAGCTTGGTCCCAAAGTTGTAGATCTTCTACAGTAGTGTACATTCCGCCTGCGGAAAAAGGAACAGACATATCAGTAAATAAAGCTTTCTTAAATCCGTCAAAGTCTTTCTCATAACCCGAAGCGCGGTTTTTGACAATGTGATCATTTTGGTCATAAGCTGTATAAGTCATTTGTAAGGGATCAAGTATAGATTCTTTTAAGCACTGCCCGTAAGTTTTACCGGTAATTTTTTCGATAATATGTCCCAATAAAAAATATCCAGAATTGCTGTACGCTAATCGCTCGCCCGGATTAAAGTCAAGCGGTCTATTCATAAAAAGTTTTACAAAATCATCAGTTGTGTAAGAATGATTAGCGATCTCTTTTTGGAAATTAGAAAATGACGTGTAATTAGGAATTCCAGAAGTATGTGTTAATAGATGGTGTACTGTGATAATAGCACCAGTGTTTTTAGGATAATCAGGAAGGTAGGAACTAATAGGTACATCTAATTTTAATTTGTCTTGAGCGACGAGTTGCATTATAAGCATCGATGTAAATTGCTTTGTAACAGAACCAATCCTAAAAACAGTATTCACCTGGTTGGGCATATCCCATTCCATATTAGCCAAGCCAAATCCTTTTTTATAAATCGTAGCGCCGTTCTCAGCTACTAATAGTGTTCCATTGAATTGATTGTACTCATGGTATTTGGTCATTAGTTGATCAATTTTTTCTGCTTTAGTTTGCGAGAATCCGTTTGCAGTAGAAAGAAGTAAACACAAGATCGCGAAACCGGATATTTTTTTTATTCTAAAGGGCGTTTTAATTATCTTCATTGTAAGTATTTTAATTTTTTAGTAGTTAAGTGCAACTGCGGTAATTAAACATGATACTATATTTAAAGCGACATGCATGATCACTGTCTGATTCGTTATCAGCATTTGACTTGTGCTAACAACTGCAAAATATAGTATTATTGGCTTCTACCTAGACCAAATATATAAGATTTTGTTTAAGTACTACTTTTCTTATTTACATTTTCGAAAAAGAAATTTAATAAAATGGTAAAAGTGCCACTTAATACTAATTTTAAAACCAATCTTAAAATCTGTAAAATGAAGGTAATTAAAGAGTTGAAGGCGGATAAATGATTATAATATAACTTGCGATTACAATGTTATAACATTGTTATACAGTTAGTTTGTGCCGATAAATGGGAAATGTTTTATCTTTGAGGTAATAAAACAATTAATTATTTAAAATAATATTATTATGAAAAAAGTAAATATGATCATGTTAGTTGTGGTAGCTTTTGCAATCAACACTACAGCAGTTTTCGCTCAATCTGAAGCTAAGAAAACTAAAATTATTGAAGACAGTAAAATGGCTAAGATGGAGTTTGTAAAAAGCGATGCGCTAATGGCAAATCTATTTGATAGTGCTGCAGGATATGTAATCTTCCCTAATGTAGGTAAAGGTGGTCTAGGAGTAGGAGCGGCTGCAGGTAATGGTGTGGTTTATGAAGGTGGATCTATGGTGGGTATGGCAAAATTGTCACAACTTAGTATTGGTTTCCAAGCAGGTGGGCAAGCATATCGCGAAGTAATTTTCTTTGAATCACAAGCTCAGTTAGATCGTTTTAAAGAAAGTCGTTTTGAATTTTCAGCACAAGCATCAGCAGTAGCTGCAACAGAAGGAGCCTCTGCTAATGTAAAATATACTGATGGTGTAATGGTTTTTACTATGCAAAAAGGTGGATTAATGTATGAAGCTTCAGTAGGTGGACAAAAATTCAATTACAACAAAATGTAATATAAATAATTAAGGCAATACTGCCTTTCTATATAATTAAAAAAAGGGACTCATTAATTAATGAGTCCCTTATTTAATGCGTAATATTTGGTGAATTATATTTTGTTGAAAGCAACATCTGCGTGAACAGCAACTTCACTCCATGTTTTGCTTACACCATCTTTACCAGTATGTAATGCTTCACAAGCTTTATTTATTGACGCTAAAGCGCCTAGAGCATCCCAATTTTCTAAATTCATCACACCATCAAAAGAGGCACTAGTGTCCCCATTGTTTGTATATTTCATAGGAATATTTGCTGTTTTACCGTTGAAAACAACATCAATCGAACAAGATTTATCAGCAGCTACTTTAAATTCTCCTTCAATATTTGTTGTGTTCTTTAATGTACCAAAAAAGAATTTAAGAATTTTTGGGTCTCTAGTTCCAGTTACTTCGTTTGTGAATAAACTAGCTACAGGAATAGAAAATTTTGTTCCGTTTAAAGCTTCTAAAGGTGTTTTTCCTTCTGCAGTTTCAGTAAGTTTTATTTCTTTAAACATTCCGCCTACAGCTACTTTGTCTGTGGTTTTGTATGCTGTGAAACTTACTTTTGTAGAATCGTTGATTACAGTATAAGTTCCTTCAGCTGGAGCAGTATTTTCAGTTGCTGTTGTTTCCACTTCTTGAGTTGGCACTTCAGCCTCCTTTTTGTTATCCTTACAACTTACAGCAGAAATCATAACCATACTAAGAGCGATAAATTTTAATCTTTTCATTATATTATGTATTTTATAAAGTTTGGCGCAAAATTAATCAATATAAAGTAGTTAGCTGGTGAGAGAGCATTTTATGATTGACACACTTCGTTAAATTATATAAAACAAACTGTTAACAACTGTTAAATAAATTAATATTGTTATTTTGAATATACCTGTAGTATAGTGGACTTTACTGCGTATTTTAAATAATCGTCTCCCCGTTTAAATCAGTTGTTAAAACGCTACTTAAATAGTCAAATATAGGACGCACACTTTTATAAACTTTGTCCACTTTTTCTACAAAACCAGCAGCTAGAACCTCTTCATCAGTGAAATTATGTCTAAAAATGAATTGCTTATAACGCAACAAATCGATCGCTTCATGATCTTTATCAAATCCTCTTGGATAGGTAAGGACTTGTTCGCCCGACATTCCTTTAAAATTTTTCAACAATGATTTGTCCTTTAGTAGTATACGCCATTCATCGGCATTGATTTCGATATCTTTTCTTATTCTTTTTAAATCAGCTGAATTAGGTGAAGAAAATCCACAAGCTAAGTAGCTGTTTCCAGGTTGGATACTCATATAATAACCACCACGTTTTGAACTTGTAGCTCTTTGCAGTTTAAATGTAAATCTTGATTTATAAGGCAATTTACTTTTACTAAAACGAACATCATTATAAATGCGGTACATGCTTTTTTTAGCCGATTGATTTTCGATTGCATCGTGTGTGTTCATTAACACTATTAAGTCTGCAACAAAATCAACAACATTATCGTGGGCTTCGAGATAGGTAGTTTTATTTTCATTAAACCATTCTCTATTGTTGTTTAATTCGAGCGTTTTTAAAAAATCAAGTGTGCTAGGTTTTATTGTTGTGGTACTCATAGTACGTTTTTTAATGTTTGTTCTTTTGCATTTATTCAAAAATACGTAAGTTTTCAGGCAGTACCACAGCTAAGAAGTTAAACTTATCTTACAATTTATGGTCTTTGATTGCCTTGTTTTTTAGATTTTAATCGAAAGCTAAAAATTACAGAATACGACTCAAGTGGAATTCACTATTATAGCAAGGTTTGCATTCTTTTTGTATTCGAAAACTAAAAAGACAAGTACAATAATGCATGGGCTGACAACCCAATTGAAGCAGCAGTTAAAATGACAGTAAGTCGAAAATGTCATCTTGTCAGACACTTTTGCGACATAATAACAAAAACTGACAATTAACATAGGTGTTTTGTGTTGGCACAGTGATTGCTTTACAGAGATAAGTATTAAAAATGAGTATACATTAAATTAAATATATTAAAAATGGGTAAAATAATCGGAATTGATTTAGGTACGACAAACTCTTGTGTTTCTGTAATGGAAGGTAATGAAGCAGTTGTTATTCCTAATGCAGAAGGAAAAAGAACTACACCATCTATCATCGCTTTTGTTGAAGGTGGAGAAATTAAAGTGGGAGATCCAGCAAAAAGACAAGCGGTAACAAATCCAACTAAAACAATTGCTTCTATTAAACGTTTTATGGGACAAGGTTTTGGTGAAGTTTCGGCTGAAGCAAAAAGAGTTTCTTACAAGATTGTAAAAGGAGACAACAATACACCACGTGTGGATATTGATGGTCGTTTATATTCTGCTCAAGAATTGTCAGCAATGACTCTTCAAAAAATGAAAAAAACTGCTGAAGACTATTTAGGTCAAACAGTTACAGAAGCAGTTATTACTGTTCCTGCTTACTTTAATGATGCACAACGTCAAGCGACTAAAGAAGCTGGTGAAATTGCAGGTCTTAAAGTAATGCGTATCATCAATGAGCCAACTGCTGCGGCACTTGCTTACGGATTAGATAAAAAAGGAACTGATCAAAAAATTGCTGTTTACGATTTAGGTGGAGGTACATTTGATATCTCTGTTCTTGAATTAGGAGACGGAGTTTTTGAAGTATTATCTACAAACGGAGATACTCACTTAGGTGGAGATGACTTTGACCACGAAATCATTGACTGGTTAGCTGACGAATTTAAAGCTGACGAAGATATCGATTTACGTCTTGACCCAATGTCATTACAACGTTTAAAAGAAGCTGCTGAGAAAGCTAAGATTGAATTATCTTCTTCTACTGAAACTGAAATCAACTTACCATACGTAACGGCTACAGCTTCAGGACCTAAGCACTTAGTTAAAAAATTATCTAGAGCTAAATTTGAGCAATTAACTGATTCATTAGTAAAACGTTCTATGGCACCAGTTGCTAGAGCGTTGAAAGATGCAGGTTTATCTGTTTCTGATATCGACGAAGTTATCTTAGTTGGTGGATCTACACGTATGCCAAGAATTGCTGAAGAAGTTGAAAAATTCTTTGGTAAAAAAGCGTCTAAAGGAGTTAACCCTGATGAGGTTGTTGCAATTGGAGCAGCTATTCAAGGTGGAGTTCTTTCTGGAGATGTAAAAGATGTATTGTTACTTGACGTTACACCTTTATCTTTAGGTATCGAAACGATGGGTGGAATTATGACTATCTTAATTGAAGCTAATACTACTATCCCAACTAAAAAATCTCAAGTTTTCTCTACAGCTGCAGATTCTCAACCTACTGTTGAACTACACGTTCTTCAAGGAGCTAGAGCAATGGCTGCTGATAACAAAACTATCGGACGTTTTAACTTAGACGGTATTCCACCAGCACCAAGAGGAGTTCCTCAAATTGAGGTTTCTTTTGATATTGATGCAAATGGTATCATCAAAGTTTCAGCTACTGATAAAGGAACTGGAAAATCTCACGATATCCGTATCGAAGCTTCTTCTGGATTAACTTCTGAAGAAATCGAAAGAATGAAACAAGACGCTGAAGCTAACGCTGAGTCTGACAAAGTTGCAAGAGAAAGAGCTGAAAAATTGAACGAAGCAGATGGAATGATCTTCCAAACTGAAACTCAATTAAAAGAGCTTGGAGATAAATTAGCTGATGATCATAAAGTTGCTGTAGAATATGCATTAACTGAATTGAGAATGGCTCACCAATCTCAAGATATTCCAGCTATTCAAACTGCACTTGATAACATCAATGCTGCTTGGAAAACTGCTACTGAAGCAATGTACGCTCAAGGAGAACAAGGTCAAACTGCTGGAGAGCCACAAGCTGCTCCACAAGGAGATGATGTTCAAGATGTAGACTACGAAGAAGTAAAATAGGTAGATAACCAATTTTGTTTAACAAAATTGTGTGAATCGCTTATCCCGATAGCTATCGGGATCTAGAATCTTACATTATATTAAAACCGTTCACTTTTGTGAGCGGTTTTTTTTATGCATTTTTTGTATTTTTTTTATGCATCATTTTTAGAATCACTAATACGTGTGGAAATGTGATAGCTGCAAGAAAAGAGAAAAACAAAGCAGTAAATATTTCCTTATCCCTAAATAGGAAATAGAGAAGCGCAATTCCGAATAATGAAGCCAGCCAGTATGCAAAGGCATTTTTACAATAGGCTATAAAATTGCTATAAGTAGTTGAACCATAAATAAATTTTATTTGATCTAAAATAGAAGGAATACTATGCCAAATAATGAAATAGATTGCAAACCCCCATATCAAACTTGAAGTTTTAAATAAGATAGCAAATACCACGAGTAAAAATAATTCTATCTGTAATTTTTTTCGAAAGGATTCAAATTTCCAGTAAAAGTAAACGCTTATACTTAGAAAGATAAACCCGCTCGTCATTAGGATTTGATTTATATAAAACGTAGAAACCTTAAAGCGTATTATCTCATTTACAATCACTTTAACTTCATTGGAATGAAAAGAAAACAATAAGAATAATATAACGATTCCGTAAGTGAAAGGATAAAGGATCAAGATATACTTTGATACATTAAAATTTAAATAGAACCCTTGCTGATCGCCAAAGTGAAAGGCACTAAATAAAATAAACAGAAGCAAGGCTACTACCGGTATTAAATAGAATAACACTAAACCAAATATGACCGCAATAAGATAGTATAATAGTATTGTTTTAGATGTATTTTTATTTTTAGAATCGCTTGTATTTTCGATTAAAAGTAAATCATTAGCGCCATGAAGAATTCCGAAGCTGAAAATGAAGGAAAAACCGATAATAATTTGAATCTCATTAGGGAAATAAGAGTTGAGCCAAAGGCAAAAAATGCTTGCTACGATTGCAATATTTGTATATCTAAGCATAGTTAAATTATTTTGTTTAAAATTAATCAAAAATAGTTAAACAAAAAACATTTTTCTTGTTTAACTATTCCTATATTTACATGAACAAAAAAAATTTAACTTTAAATTTTAATTATGACAAATTTTACGTTTATTTCAGCAATGGTTTCAAAATTATCTCCTACAGATTATGTAGGGTTTACATTCTTTGTGGGATGTATGGCGATGATGGCTGCATCAGCCTTTTTCTTTTTATCACTGAGCCAATTTGACAAAAAGTGGCGTACTTCAGTGCTGGTTTCGGGTTTAATTACTTTTATAGCAGCTGTTCATTATTTCTACATGAGAGATTATTGGGCTGCGTTTGGTGAATCACCAACATTCTTTCGTTATGTCGACTGGGTACTAACTGTGCCGTTGATGTGCGTTGAGTTTTATTTGATTCTAAAAGTGGCAGGTGCTAAGCAATCTTTGCTTTGGAAAATGATCATTTATTCTGTAATCATGTTAATCACTGGATATTTAGGTGAAGTAGTTTACACAGATATGGCTGCTTTCTGGGGATTTGTTTCTGGTGCTGCTTATTTTGCTATTGTGTACGAGATTTGGTTAGGTTCAGCTTCAAAATTAGCTGCAGCTGCTGGAGGAGAGGTATTGAAAGCGCACAAAATTTTATGCTGGTTTGTACTTGTTGGATGGGCAATTTATCCATTGGGTTACATGATGGGAACGACAGGATGGTACAACGGAATCGTACCAGCTGGTAACATCGATGTGGCTTACAACATCGCAGATGCTATAAACAAAATTGGTTTTGGATTGGTGATTTATACTTTAGCAGTTAAATCTCAAAAAGACTAAGCTTTTTTACAACAAGCAATCTCAATATTTATTAAAGAAACCGAGCTCATTTGAGTTCGGTTTTTTTATGAGTATACTGGAGGATTTAATTGGTAGTTACTAAGCCATTGAACGTCGATGTTTTATAAAATTGCTCCCTGAAATTCTTTAGTTACGATACAATTGGACAATCTAGGATGTGCATTGGTAGGTTGAAATTGCTGAGTATTTTGTATTTCACATTTTAAATCTAGCGAGAGCTGATGTAGTATGTATGGTTTGTTGTGCTTTGCATTTTCTGGTTGATACTCTTGTATATGTGTGATCAAAAAAAAATCCGTCTCAACACTATGTGAGACGGATTTTATATTACTAGTAAACTACTCTTTATTATTTAGGATCCAAAACTTGTTCGATACGGAAGGCCAAGTCCTGTAAATGTAATTTGGATAATTTATCCGTTGACTTTGCAGCTGAAGCTTTTAATGCGCTTTTTAGACTAGTTAATTGACCTCTTGTTATAGATGGTAAATCAGTGTCGTTTAAGTCTAATTGCTTTGTTCTAGATCTAGACGATGAACCGACAGAGACGCTACCAGGTTTTAACAACTCAGACAATTTAGTTACATATAATTTTTGCAAATTACGTCTGTAAATATCAATAGAAGCATTTGCTTTTAATTCAGAAAAAATACCGTTACGTAAGTCTGTCATTAAATCGTCAACAGAGTAGTATTGTTTTCCTTGAGAAGAAGCCTCCATTAAGCGTACCATTCTGTCTCCAGCTAAAACACTATTCAATGTTGATTTTTGCATTTCTTTTATCGCTTCAACTCCATTATCAGGATTGATTTTAGCATATATTTTTTGATCCATTAACCATTTTGGAGTATCAAAAAGTTGTGTATTTAAAAAGGTCACCGCTTCTTTTTGAATTGCTTTAGGCACAATTTCGAATTGATCTCCCTCCATGTCATAGGTTTTAGGCGTATCATAAATACCTCCAATGTTTTTAGTAACGTGTCCCATGTATCTTCTAAATTGTCCAGTTAATGCACTGTACATATCATCTAATTCAGAGTAGCTTTCTCCTTTTTCAGCGCTCCATTCGATTAAGTTAGGAAGAATTCTTTGTAAGTTTTTAATACCATAAGCAGATGCTTTCATTGCATTGTCTCCAATATCTTCTGTTTGGTATCTTGGATCATAAGGACTAGATTCAGTTCCAAACCAAAGGCGACGATTCTTGTATGCCTCTTTTGTCATCTCGTTTAAGATACCTTTTTCCTCTTTCTCTGTTTTCGCTTCCGGGAAATAAGAATACCCCCATTTTATTGCCCATTTGTCATAATCACCAATTCTTGGAAAGAAATTAGTAACACCATCTTCTGGCTGAGCAACATAATTGAAACGTGCATAATCCATGATAGATGAAGTGTGACCGTTTTTAGCTTGATACTCTTTGTCTCTTAATTTTTCTACAGGTGTAGCCGAGCTAGCTCCCATATTGTGACGAAGACCTAAAGTATGTCCTACTTCATGAGAAGATACAAAACGAATTAGTTCTCCCATTAATTGATCATCAAATTGCTTTTTTCTAGCTGCAGGATCTACTGCTGCAGTTTGAATTAAATACCAGTTTCTTAATAAACTCATGATATTGTGATACCATCCAATATGACTTTCAAGTATTTCTCCTGTTCTAGGATCATGTACGTTTGGTCCGTAAGCATTCTGGATGTCAGCAGCGAAATATCTTAAAACAGAAAAACGTGCGTCTTCTAAACTCATTGTAGGATCATTCTCTGGCCAATACTCTCCACGAATAGCATTTTTCCAACCAGCAGCTTCAAAAGCTACTTGCCAGTCATCAATTCCAGCTTTAATAGATTTTCTCCATTTTTCTGGAGTCGCAGGGTCGATGTAGTAAACAATTGGTTTTGCAGGTTCAATTAATCCCCCATTTTTTTGCTTTGCTGCATCTTCCGCATTTTTAGGCTCTAATCTCCATCTTACAGCAAAAACTTCTTTCTCTGATTTTTGAGATTCTTCTTCAAAAACATCATATTGGTTAGCAAAAAAACCAACACGAGGGTCAAATGTTCTCTTACGCATAGGTACTTTTGGCAATGCAATCATCGAAGTGTTTAACTCTACTGTTAAAACTCCAGAGTCTAATGCTGATGGTAAATTGGTACCAATTTTTGGTGTAGGACTCAGTGAGATTAAGTTAGGAGTCGTAGCAAATGTTTTTACTGTTTGGATTTCTGTATTAATTGGATAACTGCTTACTTTTTGAATAAAAGAGCGGTCTTTTTGGAATGCTTGAATACTTAAAGACTGCTTTTTTCTCGGGTCTAATGAAAAAGTCTGTACGTCAGCCTCAAATGTGGGAGTCATATCAATCACATAAGCCGTTTCTTTTTTTCCACCGTCTTCTTTCTTAATTGCTAAGATATCGTAGCTAGCAATAATGGGATCAGTTGAAGAGTTTTTAACTGCTTGTGCCATAGGTTTTCCTTCGTCAGGAGACATGATTACATAAGTCACAGATCGCATTAAAATAGTATTATTAAGACCTTTCTCAAATTTGATCACCTGTCTATTAACCTCTTCTCCTCCAAATATTCCTCCACCTGCAGGTGTTTTAGAAAAACGAGTTATAGTCATAATCTCCGTATCAATAAGCGCTGCAGGAATTTCAAACAGATATTTATTATCCATTTTATGAACATCAATCAATCCTTTTTGAGTAACTGCACTAGAGTCAATTACTTTGCCGTAAGGTTTGGGTTCTTTCTTTTCGTCTTTCTTTGTTGCTGCCGCTACTGTAGCTGGCTCCTTTTTTTTCTTACGTTGCGCCAGAGTTTCAGTTGTACCACACGAACTGAGTACAATAGCAGCCAGCAAAGTAATTCTTAATTTTACCATGTTAGGGTTTAGGGTTAGGGGTTAGTAATGTAGTATCGCCATACATTGCCTCACTTAAGAGTGATTTAATTTATTAAATTTACTTAAATCAGCGATTGTCGATTAATTATGCAATACTTTCGTGAGACGTGAAAAATTAAATTTGTTACATGTAGAGATACTATTTTAACTTTTTTTACTCATCTTGACTGATATATTTTTCAGTTGTGCGGGTTTGCTTGTAGAAAAACTTAATGATAGCTTGGAAAGTTGTCAATTTTATCCCTCAAATAGATAATTAGTGCCAAAACTTTTTTGTAATATTACTGTATATAAGAAGTGGAATGAGAAAGATTAAATACAAGAAAAGTAGAAAGAGTCACGTTAATCCTTTAGAATATACAGGCAAGCATAAAAAGTTTGAATCACAAATGCAACTCTTTGTTTACGACGATTTAAACAGTGTAGAATATGAAGATATTGAAATTGAAGATCTACAAAAAAGTGTGGTTCCGGGACAAATTAACTGGCTTAATTTACATGGCTTAAATGAAATTGAACTCATACAAGAGATTGGTGTGTTTTTTAAATTAGATAATTTTATTCTTTCTGATATTTTAAATACGTCTCGAAGAACAAAAGTAGAGGAATCATCGGATAATTTATTTTTCAACATCAAATCTTTGTTACCCACTGAGAATTCAGATAATATAAGTGTAGAGCAAATAAGCTTTTTAATTAAGGACGGTGTGCTAATATCGTTTCAAGAAAAGCGTTCTGATTTTTTCACACATATTAGAGAGCGTATTAGAGAACATACCGGCATGGTTCGATTAAAAGGAGCCGATTTTCTATTATATTTACTTCTTGATGCCATTATGGAAAATTTCTACATCACCATCGAAAATGAGGAGGACAAAGTGGAAGAATTAATTAGTATTTCGAAAAACAGTGCTGATCCCGAAATATTAATCCAAATTGAAAAACATAGAGATAATTTTAATTTTTTAAAACGTTCTATTATTCCGTTACGAGATTCATTATTTGCAATTAAGAGTCTAAAAGACGATGATGATTTTAAGATAATCGAACAAGAAACATTCAGCTATTATTCTCGTTTGCACCAGAAGACATTGGAACTATTAGAACAAATAGATTCTGATATGGGCATGTTAGAGAGCGCTTCTAATTTTTTCTTTTCATCGCAATCACACAAGATGAATGAAATCATGAAAACTTTGACCATCGTTTCTGCTATTTTTATTCCGTTAACATTTATTGTAGGAGTTTACGGAATGAATTTCGAACACATGCCTGAATTAAAATATCAAAATGGGTATTACACCGTGATTGGTGTCATGGTTGTAATTGGGATTATAATGGTATTTTATTTTAAAAAGCGTAAATGGTTTTAGGATGAAATTTTTATATAGTCAAACAAATAAAAAACAATAACAGTAAAAAATATAAAGCATGAATAAGGCCATTTATATTGCAACTTCTGAGCACAATAGTGGGAAATCGATAATCACTCTTGGCTTAATGAGTATGTTGATTGGGAAGACTGCAAAAGTGGGTTACTTTAGACCCATCATTGAAGATTTCGAACACGGAAAAATAGACAACCACATTGAAACCGTAATCTCGCATTTTAAGTTAGATATTGCTTTTGAGGATGCCTATGCAATCACAAAAAGCAAATTAATCAAGAAGAAAAACAAAGGCAAATTAGGCGAAGTACTTGATCTTATCATCGAAAAGTACAAGCGCTTAGAAGAGCAGTGTGATTTTGTGCTTGTTGAAGGAACTAGTTTTAGTGGGGAAGGGACGGTCATCGAATTAGATATGAACGTTCTAATTGCAAAAAACTTGGGTATCCCAACAATTATTGTAGGTACAGGGATAGACAAAACTCTTGAGGAACTTATTGATGGGTTACACCTAACATACAATAGCTACAAACAAAAGGATGTTGAGGTACTCGCAATTATCGTTAATAAAGTTATTGACCAAAATATAAAAGAGGTAACTGCTGGATTAAAAGCTATTCTACCTAATGAAGTTATAGTAAATGCTATTCCGCTTATTCCAAGTTTAGACAATCCTACCGTTAAGGAAATTGTTGATGTTCTAAATGCAAAAATACTTTTTGGAGAAGCTTATTTGAATAATGAAGTGGGTCATTTTAGTGTAGGTGCCATGCAGCTTCATAATTATCTTTTACACTTACATGAGAATGCATTAGTAATTACTCCAGGAGATCGTGCAGATCTTATTTTGGGTGTTTTACAAGCAAATGAATCGGCTAATTATCCTACCATATCTGGAATTGTCTTGACAGGAAATATCGTTCCCGAAGAGAGTATTATCAAATTGATAGAGGGGTTAACAAGCATAGTGCCTATTCTAGCTGTTGAAGGGGGCACGTACGGAATCACAAATAAAATTGGTAGTATAAAGTCCCAAATTTATGCAGATAACACACTTAAGATTGAAACTTCGATAAATACATTTGATAAATACATCGATACAGAAAATCTAGCTACGAAGTTAAGTGCTTTTGAGGCTGAAGGAATGACTCCCAAAATGTTTCAGTATAACTTAGTAAAGAGAGCGAGAAAACATAGAAAACATATTGTTTTGCCTGAAGGAAATGATGATCGAATATTGATTGCCGCTTCTCGATTAATGGCCATGGACGTGGTGGATGTTTCCATCATAGGGAACAAGAAACAAATAGAAAGTAAATTAATCGAACTTGCAATTACATTAGACTTTAGTAAAGTAGCTATCATCAACCCAATAGAATCAAGTAAGTACGATGAGTACGCAGCAACTTATTATGAGTTGCGAAAAAATAAAAATGTCACAATTGCAATGGCTAGGGATTTAATGGAAGATGTGTCTTATTTTGGAACGATGATGGTTTATAAAGGCGACGCAGACGGAATGGTTTCTGGTGCAGCACACACAACGCAACATACCATTTTACCCGCTTTACAATTCATTAAAACCAAACCAAATTCAAGCGTGGTTTCATCAGTGTTTTTCATGTGTTTAGAAGACCGTGTTTCTGTTTTTGGAGATTGTGCTATTAACCCAAATCCTACTGCAGAACAATTGGCTGAAATAGCAATCTCTTCTGCAGATTCTAGTATGGCGTTTGGTATAGAGCCTAAAGTGGCAATGCTTTCCTATTCATCTGGAGCATCTGGAAAAGGAGATGAAGTTGATAAAGTTCGAAAAGCAACCCAAATCGTAAGAGAAAAACGCCCAGACCTTAAAATCGAGGGACCAATTCAATATGATGCGGCTGTAGATAAAATGATTGGTTTAAGTAAAATGCCCAATTCTGAAGTTGCCGGTCAAGCAAGCGTGTTGATTTTTCCTGATTTGAATACAGGAAACAATACCTACAAAGCAGTGCAAAGAGAAACGGGTGCACTAGCAATTGGTCCAATGCTGCAAGGCTTAAACAAACCTGTTAATGACTTAAGTCGCGGTTGTACAGTAGATGATATTATCAATACCGTAGTTATTACGGCTATTCAAGCGCAGGGGTTGTAAAAGTGAGGATAAAGTTTCAGGTTTCAAGTTTAAAAAAATATATACAGAATAATTCGATCCACTCACCTTCTTCTTTGAAGAGGGGTGGGGAGAGGGAAAAAATAAGTTCAATGAAAATACTCATTATAAATTCAGGTAGTTCTTCAATTAAATACCAAGTAATAACCATGCCAGAGCAAGAAGTTATTTGCAGTGGTATGGTGGATAGAATAGGCTTAGAAAGTTCTAATTTTACGTATACTACAGATAAAACCAAATTAGAAGAGCGTTTGGTAATCGAAGATCACAAGTCGGGATTGGTGAAGATAGCCAATTTGCTAATGAACGAAAATGTAGGTATAATAAAATCTACAGATGAAATTGTGGCAGTAGGTCATCGTGTGGTGCATGGTGGTAACTTCTTTTCTGATACGACTATAATCAATCAAGATGTTAAGGACAAAATAGCTGAATTATCAGTTCTTGTTCCTCTACACAATCCGGCACACTTAATTGGTATAAATGTAGCCGAAGAAATTTTTGCAAAAGCGAAACAAGTTGCTGTATTTGACACAGCTTTTTATCAAACCATTCCTGTGATTGCGCACAAATATGCGATTCCAAACGAGTTCTACGATAAGGATAAAATCCGTCAATACGGTTTTCACGGAACGAGTAATAAATATGTGTCAGAGAAAGCAATTGAATATTTACAAAAAAGCAGCAATATCATTAGCATTCATTTAGGAAATGGCTGTAGCATAACAGCTATCAAAGATGGTAAGGCTGTAGATCATTCGATGGGATTTTCTCCTTCAAATGGATTGATCATGGGAACAAGAAGCGGCGATATCGATCATTCTTTGATCTTTTACTTAATCAATACGTTGGGCTACAGCAGCACAGCAGTTAACGATATTTTATTAAAGAAAAGTGGTATGCTTGGTTTAACGGGTTTTAGTGATCTAAGAGAAATTGAAGCAGAAGCTGAAAAAGGAAATGAACAATGCCAACTAGCGTTAGCAATGAACGCTTACAGGATTAAAAAATACATCGGATCTTATGCGGCAGTTTTAAATGGTATTGATGCTATTATTTTTACAGCCGGAATTGGAGAGAATTCTTCTTACATTAGAAAATTGGTGTGCACTGATATGGATTATTTTGGTATCGAAATTAATGATGCACTTAATGAAACGAGATCAAAAGAAATTCGTGAGATAAATACAATAACGTCAAAAGTCAAAATAATGGTTATTCCTACAAACGAAGAAATGGAAATTGCTAAGCAAGTTTATACGCTGTTAGCACTATAGTTATATAGCATTTCAATAATAATAAGCTTCTCTCAAGAGAGGCTTTTTTTGTGCTGTTTTCTAAATAAATGTAATTATATTTGAAGATAATTAGACTTCTGATAAAATTTCTCATCTTGAAAAAAATCATACTTATAACATTTCTTCTTTTCTTAAATACATTTCCAAATTATAGTCAAGAGTTGTTGCCTTTTGTAGAAAATTACAGCAAATCTGATTATAAGGGTGACAACCAAATTTGGAATATTGCTCAAGGAAATGACAAAGCGTTGTATTTTGCAAACAACCACTATTTGCTAAGATATGACGGAATCAAATGGGAGAAAAATACGCTGCCCAATAAAACAATCATCCGTTCTGTATTTGTGGAAGGAGACAAAATTTACTCTGGTTCTTATAAAGAATTTGGCTATTGGAAAAGAGAAAAGGGTAGGATGATTTATACCTCTATTTCTCAAGGTAAAAAAATTTTTAATGATAGTGATAATGGAGAGATTTGGAAAATTTTCAAATTCGATAACCACATCTACTTTCAGTCTTTCAATGAAGTATTTATTTTTGACGGAAAAAAAGTCAAGAAAATTAAACTGGCACCTTTAATCTCCTATTTTTTCGAAATTGATAAAGAACTATTGGTAGCAACTGTTGTCGATGGTGTTCAAAAATTACAAGGCGATAAGTTGGTCGAAATAAAAGCTTGGGAAGTTTTGAAAAACAACGTGGTGCATGCTATCGAAAAATATAATGGTAGCACATATTTCTTCACTAAGAAAAATGGTGTTTACATTAGTAAAAATGGTTCATTATCGCCATGGCAAAACCCATTGAATGAAGTTTTAAAAAAAGCCAATATCAACGCAGCCAAATTTCTTAAAAACAATAGACTTGTTATAGGAACTGCAAATAAAGGACTTTTCATATTTGATTTTAAAACTAATTCTTCGATGAATATAAATCGAGATAATGTCTTGATGAACAATAGCATTTTAACGATTACTGAAGATAAGGAGAATAATTTATGGTTAGGATTAGATAACGGAATCGCATATATTGAAGTAAATTCTCCTAATCTTATTTTTTATGATAATTCTGGAACTTTAGGATCTGTATATTCAGTCGTGAAAACAGATCGCGGTTACCTTTTGGCTTCAAATCATGGTGTTTATCAATACGAAAACAAAAACTTTTCGTTAGTGCCAAATTCTCAAGGGCAAGCATGGAGTATTAACAAGGTCGGCGATAACTACTTGGTAGGGCAGGACGAAGGGACTTTTTTATATAAAGAAGGTGCGTACTCTAAATACAATAGTATTAACGGCGGCTGGACATTAGTTAAAAGTAATGTTGATAATTCATATTTACAAGGAACTTACAGTGGGGTGTATGTTTATAAAGATATAGCTAACTCAGCAGAGGCGATTCTATTAAAAGACTTTTTAAAACCCATAAAATACGTAGCTCAGAATAAACGAAACGAAATTTGGGCGGCAGATAATTACAGAGGTTTGTATCGCATTAATTATAACGAGCAGTACCGAACCAAAATTGAAAACATCACTCAGAAAAACGGTATTAAAAATGACTTTGCTGTAAAGATTTTTGAATTTAGAAATGATATTTTATTTCTCATCAATCACCAATGGTACACTTACAATGCTGTCGCAAAAAAGCTAGTGAAGAACGAGCTATTCAATACTAATTTTTCTCAAGTTTCAGATGTTGTGAAGATTGATGAAAATCATTTTGTGATATTGCAAGGCGGACTCTTATACCAAGTTTATGCGAGCGCTGATACCACTTTTGTGCGTAGCTTAATCCAAGATAAATATTATAAAGGAAAGATTATCAATGATAATTTGAACATATTTAAAAACGGTGATAACTATCTATTAAATCTAGATGACGGCTTCATTTCGTTAAAATTGAATAACAACAATATAGCGGTTCCTAATTTAAAGGTGGAGGCTTTCGCCAACGATGAATTAGTAGAGACTGATGGAACGGTTAGTTATAATACAGAGGTTAACATTCATTTAATTTCTGGTTTTTACGGATCGTCTAAACCAAATCTATTTTACAAACTAGAAGATTCTAAAAATCCCATTCCCATTAATGATGGTAAGGTGACCTTAAACAATTTAAAAAGTGGGTCGGTAGTTTTTACAATGTATAATCATGACGGACTTAAATACAACAAAGTCAAAAGTTTTACTTTTTCAGTAGCAACTCCGTGGTATTTCTCAATTTGGATGATTTTAGTCTACATCATATTAATAGGTGTGATATTGTATATTTATTACAAGTGGAATAAAATGCGCTACATTCAAAAGTTAGCATTAAAGGAAGAGGATTTAAAACACCAAAAGAAAATCCTAGAGTTAGAACTAAAAGCACAAAATGACCTCAACACACAACAATATGAAAAGCATATTTTAGAGTTAGAGCTGCTGTCAAAATCTTCACAAGTAGCAGGAAAATCCCTCTCTATTGCAAAGCAAAGTGAAATGATCGAAAAGGTGCAAGGCATACTTGAAAAAGAAACTGACATTAATAAATTAAAATCAGAGGTTAAAAAAGCGATTAAAATTAATGCTGTTAATAAACATGAGTGGGAATCATTCGAAACAAATTTGAACCAAATTCACAATGAGTTCATTACTACACTTTCTAAAAAGTTTCCAAACCTTACTTCAAAAGACATCAAATTATGTATTTATCTTAAGATGAATTTATCATCTAAGGAAATTGCCCCTATGATGAATATTTCATTCAGAGGGGTAGAATTACATCGCTACAGATTGCGTAAGAAATTACAATTAGAAACTGAAGAAAACCTGTCTCAGTTTCTATTATCGTTATAAATAAATAGTAATAATTATATATACTTTATTTTTTAACGTATTTTTTTAAGTTATTCCCACACATCACTACTACATCATAGGTATTTATAATTGATAATATTTAAATTAATAACTTGTTGATATATAATAAGTTAATTTAAAAAATTGCGCTTTTGATGTAGTATTGTAGTAGTGTGTTTATGCTTACTATAACGATGTAATTATCTAATTTGGTCCCACTAACTTTAACAAATTATTAATTCATGAGAAATTTTATTTTAAGCTTTTTAGCACTCATATTACTTCCGGCATATATGTCAGGACAAGTGATCAAAGGTAAAGTATTGGATAAAGATGGAATTGGGATACCAGGCGCTATCGTCTTAGGGACAACATCTAATGCTAATACTGATACCGATTTTGACGGTAATTTTTCGATAAATGCAACTAATGGTGAAACATTAAAAATAAGCATGATAGGCTTTGAGACTTTATCAATCAAAGCAAGTACTTCTTTTATGACAATTACATTGAAAGATTCTCAGGAAATGACTTTGGATGAAGTTGTAGTAATTGGTTACGGTAGTCGTAAAAAAATAGATAATACTACTGCTATTACTTCTTTAAAAGCTGAAGAAGTTTCTAAGACCAAAGTTTTAAACGCTTCTCAAGCAATTCAAGGTAAGGCAGCCGGGGTGCAGGTAATTTCATCCGATGCACCAGGAAGTTCGCCGTCTGTTGTTATTAGAGGTTTAGGAACGGCTACAGGAGGGAGAACTCCATTATATGTAGTTGACGGTATGCCTACGACCAACATTAATAATATCAACACAAATGATATTACATCGTATGAAATTTTGAAAGATGCTTCTTCACTTGCTATTTATGGTACAAGAGCCGCAAATGGTGTAATTATTATTACAACTAAACAGGGTAAAGGAGACAAAGTTACTGTAGAGGTAGAAAGTTTTACTGGATTTAGAAAACCGCTTAAAACAGTAAGAATGGCAGATAGTAATGCTTATGCAACTTATACTAACGCCGCTTTAGGAACAAATACCTTTTCTACAAATCAACCAGTGAATACAAACTGGTTAGATGCTATTACAAGAACTGGAAATTATACTCAAAATAACGTTTCGATTTCGGGATCAAGTGAGAATGTGAAATACTTTTTTAGTGCAGGTAACTACGAAGAAAAAGCAATTTTAAACGGTTTAGATTATAGTCGTTTTACTTTTAGAAATAACAATGAATATAAAATTTCTGATAAATTAAAAATTACTCAAAACTTAAGTTTTACATCAGCTAATTCTACTCCACAACCTTTCAGCGCATTTACATCAGCTTACAAACAATCACCTATTGTACCTGTTCGCTTTTCAAACGGTTCTTACGGTATATCATATGTAGGAGCTGACGGAACTTCGGGAACATCAGGATCATCATTTAATAATGTTGGAAATCCGGTTTCGCAATTAGATTTTAATGACGAAGAGCAACGTAGCGTAACCTTACAGGGAGGAATTAAATTGGATTACGATATTTTAAAATCTTTAAAATTTACTTCACAGTTTAATGGGGAATATTACACTTGGAAAAACTACAACTTCGAGGACACACAAGCGATCTGGCAAGTAAACAACAATCCAGCTAATTTGAGTTCGATTGTTTATCCAGATGATAAAAATATAAACCAATTGACAAAAGGTAGAAATCAGTACTTTAACTGGAACTTATCTAATTATGTTACTTACAATGAGGTGTTTGGCGATATTCATGATATTGAAGTAACTGCAGGTATTGAAACTTCAATTCAAGGAGCGAGAGAGGCACTTACTGTAACTAGAAAAGATGTGAATCCAAATAGTAATTACTGGTCTTTAAAAGATGTAAATTATGTAGGGACAGTTACTAGTTATAAAGACGAAGTTTTTAACGAAACTAAATTGGCTTCTTATTTCGGACGTTTTCAATACAAGTTATTAGACCGTTATTTATTGACAGGTACCGTAAGACGTGATGGTTCATCAAATTTTGGTAAAGACTATCGTTGGGGAACTTTCCCAGCATTCGGAATTGGGTGGATTGTGTCTAACGAAAATTTCATGGCAAACGTGAAAGGAATTGACCTATTAAAAATTAGAGGTGGGTGGGGAAAATTAGGAAATCAAAATGTACCGCTTAACAATCAATCTTACTCATCAGGATTGAGTTATTATACAGGAGGTTCAATATTAAATGAAGGAACAACAATCAACTCTCAAATTGATCCAAGTTTGTCATGGGAGATTACTGAGGAGACTTCAGCAGGTGTTGATTTTGAGTTTTTAGACAGCCGTTTAAAGGGATCATTTGATTTGTATGATAAAACCACAAAAAATGTAATTTTATTTACAGTTCCTTACATTACTTCAGGTATTAATGCGGCATCGCCCGCTCACGTAGGTGAAGTAAACAATAAAGGATATGAAATCTCATTAAGATGGGATGATAAAATTAATGACGACTTATCATATTGGTTGGGCGGAAATTACTCTAACAATACTAATAAATTATCAAGTTTACAAAACGCTAATATTTCGCCAATTAAAGGTGGAGGTTTAGGAAACGGACAATGGACTAAATTATTAGATAACAGCTCAGTTGGTCAGGCATTAGGAAGTTTCTATTTATACGATTATGCAGGTGTAAATCCAGAAAACGGGAAAATGCTTTACTATACTGCTGATGGTGAGAAAGTAACTCAAGATAAATTAGCTGAAAGTGATAGAAATTATTCAGGTTCTATTTTGCCTACATCAAATTATGGTGTGACAGTAGGAGTTAACTATAAAAATTTCGATTTATCTGTAGATGGTTACGGTACGGGCGGATCAAAAGTATACAATGGGAAAAAAGCACAACGTTTTACAGGTGAGAATGTAGAGGCTTCCTTAGCTGAAAATTTTTGGACAGCAAGCAATACGACTGCTACAAATCCAGCACCATTCAATTCGGTTCCAGTTGCTTCAACTTATTACTTGGAGTCAGGAGATTTCTTTAGAATAAACAACATTAGTTTAGGGTACAAATTGCCTTTAAAAGAAGGTTTTATTAACTACTGTCGTCTTTATGTAAATGCAATCAATCCATTTATTACTCAAAAATTCTCCGGTTTTTCTCCAGAGCTAAACGGGAATGGCGACCCTTACGGAACTCAAGGAATTGAGTTAGACGCTTATCCTACGTTGAGATCAGTTGTAATTGGTGCTAATTTAAAATTTTAAGATCATGAAAAAAGTATATATATCAATGTTTGTACTATCCTCAATTTTTCTTTCAGGATGTTCAGATGATTACCTAGATGTTAATGAAACAGAATCAATCTTAACTGAAGACATCGAATTATTCAATAGTAATGAAGGTGCTGCAACATTTACAACAGCAGTTTATAATAAATTTCTAGATTTCAGTATGAGTTCGTTTTCATGGGTAGGGATGACTAGTATTGCTTCTGATGATGCTGACAAAGGATCATCACCTGGAGACACTGGTTCTGATAAAGATCTAATGGATGCATTGACTTACAATCCTTCATCACCATCAACTTCAGAAATCTTCAGAGCAAATTATGAAGGGATCAATAGAGCGAACCGAGCGATCTCGATAATCCCGACATTAGACAAAGCAGATGCTAATATCCGTGAACGATTAGTGGGTGAAGCTAAGTTTTTAAGAGCTTTTATGTATTTCACATTGGTAAAAGCTTACGGAGGTGTGCCAGTAATTGATCACGTTCCTAATCCCGCATCTGAAGAGGACCGTCTAATGCAATTAACGCGCAAAACGCCAGCTGAAGTGTATGCTTTTATCGAAAAAGACTTAACAGAAGCTGCGGCAGTTTTACCATTAAAATCAGCATATTCTGCTTCGGAAAAAGGTAGAGCGTCTCAAGGAGCTGCTTATGCTCTATTAGCTAAGATTAATTTATACCAAAAGAATTGGCAAAAAGTTGTGGATAACTGCAATCTAGTAACAGGATATTCACTAGTTGCAAATTATGCTTCTAT
The DNA here is from genome assembly GCF_000425505.1 of Flavobacterium frigidarium DSM 17623. GTDB lineage: Bacteria > Bacteroidota > Bacteroidia > Flavobacteriales > Flavobacteriaceae > Flavobacterium > Flavobacterium frigidarium. The sequence continues at coordinate 247,417 of NZ_KE384393.1, forward strand.
GTTCAGACTTGCAGGAGAGAACGATGCTGAGTCTATTTTCGAAATTCAAGGAACAGGTACTGTGCCAATAAAAGGAATTGCAGGATATTCTAACATTCAAGGTGCTCGTGGTGCTGGAGGATGGGGATGGGGTTTTAATACACCTTCTCAAAGTTTATTAAACGCTTACGAAGCAAATGATGTTCGAAAAAATGCTACCATCATTTTTGCAGGAACTACATTATACGACGGTCGAGTGGTGCCTACTACTGTAGAAAATCCAATGTACAATTATAAAGCGTATTCCTCTTCGTTCACTGATGCTTGGGAAACAGACACTAATATAAAATATTTACGTTTTGCCGAAGTTATCTTAATGAAAGCGGAAGCATTAAATGAATTAGGACAAACAGCAGATGCTATTGCATTGTTAAACCAAATTAGAAACAGAGCGGGATTAGCAAACACAACGGCAGTTTCTCAATCTGATATGAGAACAGCAATTTGGAAAGAAAGAAGAGTCGAAATGGCATTTGAGCACGACCGCTTTTTTGACTTAGTAAGAACAGGTCAAGCAGCTGCGGCTTTTACTATTCACGGTAAAACTTTTGTAACTGGTAAGCACGAAGTTTTCCCACTTCCCCAAGCATTTATTGATGAAGCAGGCGGACTTTCAACTCAAAATCCTGGATACTAATCGATTTTAGATTTTAATCTGATATTTACAGTCACAGTAGTAACAGTGACTGTAACCAAAACTTCTTACTAAATAAACCACCATTTAAAGTAGTTAAAATTGTTTTCCATGACTTCAATCGCTTGAAGTTGTGGAACAGTTTTCTGCTGAATTAGTAAAAGTATTACTTAAATTTTAAAGCTTTCTAAAAAATGAAAATAGCTGCATTCATATTGCTCTTTAGTCTTATAAGTTCTTGTTCCAGTGCTTCAAATGGGGAAAGCGCAAGTTCTTCTGATTCTAGTGTCAACACCAATATACCACCACTTACAGATCAAGAAGCACTAGACCAAGTTCAAAAAGATGCCTTAAAATATTTTTGGGATTATGCTGAGTCAAATTCAAAGTTAGCGAGAGAGCGATACTTGGTTGACGATCCTGATTTCGAAAAAAATAAGGTTACCACTGGTGGTTCCGGTTTTGGATTGATGACTTTAATTGTTGGAGTTGAAAGAGGTTTTATTCCAAGAGCAGAAGCAGTGAGTCGCATGACAACTGCGATGCAATTTCTTCAAAAAGCTGATCGTTTTCATGGTGCTTGGGCACATTGGATGGATGGAGCGACTGGTAAAGCAATTTCTTTTGGTGGCAAAGATGATGGTGGAGACATTGTCGAAACTGCATTTTTAAGTCAAGGGTTAATTACTGTAAGAGAGTATTTCAAAAACGGAAATGAAGCAGAACAAAATCTTGCAAGACTAGCTGATGAATTGTGGAAAGGCGTAGAATGGAGCTGGTACACTAACGGTGAAAACGCCATGTATTGGCACTGGTCTCCAACTTATGAATGGGAAATGAAATTCAAACTAGAAGGATATAATGAATGCTTAATTGCATACATCCTAGGTGCGGCATCAACCACGCACCCAATTCCTGCGGCAGCTTATCACGAAGGGTGGGCTAGAAGTGGAGCGATCAAATCAACAAAAACGCAATTAGATATTCCTTTATTATTTAAATACAACACGGTTAGTGGCGATGTTGGGCCGTTGTTTTGGGCTCAGTATTCTTACTTAGGATTAGATCCATCGCAATTGGTTGATCAATATGCAAATTATGGCGATGTAACACAAAATCATGCTAAAATCATGCATAAATATGCTGTAGAAAATCCTAAAAAGTGGAATGGTTATTCTGATTCAGTTTGGGGATTAACTGCTAGTTATACCCGCAATGCAGATGGTTCAACAGGCTATGCTGCTCACGATACAGATAGTGATTTTGGAGTAATTACGCCCACAGCAGCATTATCTTCTTTTCCATACACACCAGAAGAATCAATGAAGTTTTTACATTACATCTATGGTGAAAAACGAAATCAATACGTAGGGAAAGCAGGTCCTTACGATGCATTTTCGCCACATTATAGTTGGGTAACTAAAAGATATTTGGCGATAGACCAAGGCACAATTGCTCCTATGATCGAAAATTATCGCTCTGGATTATTATGGAAATTATTTATGAACGCTTCTGAGGTGAAACCTGCTTTAACAGCATTAGGTTTTCACTCTAGCAAGTATAATTTCTAAACTATGAAACAGCTTAAATTAATCGCTATCGCACTAGTGTTTTCGAATTTCAGTTTTGCTCAAAAAGACATTGCTGGAACGGTGAAAACAGAAGTAGTAAAGAAAAAAAGCATTCAGTATGCGTTACACATTCCTGAAAATAGCAAAGACAAAAAACCGCTGATCGTCTTCTTACACGGAGCAGGAGAGCGAGGAACGGATATCGAAAAAGTTAAGGTGCATGGCCCTTTTAAATATTTACAGACAAATGTTTTAGATGCATATATTCTGGCGCCACAGTGTGCAGAAAATGAATATTGGGATGCCGACTCGCTTTACGAATTAGTATTAAAAATTCAGAAAGAACATAACATCGATAATAGCCGAATCTATTTAACAGGTTTAAGTATGGGCGCTTGGGGAGCTTGGAATTTGGCTACAGCACACCCTGAAAAATTCGCTGCGTTAGTAACTATTGCTGGAGCGGTAGATCGAGTAGTTCTTTTAGAAAATAAAAAATTAGCATCGATGCCAATCAAGATTTATCATGGCTTGTTAGACGATGTAGTCGATATGAATTATTCTGTGATGATGTATAAAAGATTAAAAGCTTCGGATGGGAATGTGACCTTGACCATTTTTGATGATGCAAATCATGATAGTTGGAGTCGCGTGTATGACAACAAGGAGATTTATGAGTGGATGTTTAAACAAACTAAAAACAAATAAAATGAATAATAAATTAATTGTGGCTTTACTGTGCTTTTCGGCATTTGGCTACAGCCAAAAAAAGAGTTCGAAAAAAACAGTTAAGATAAAACCTAAGGCAGAATTTGTGTCTGATTTAATGGCCAAAATGACTATTGATGAAAAGATAGGTCAGTTGAATTTACCTACATCAGGAGATATTACTACTGGAGCTGGAAGCGAAAGCTCAGATGTTGCTAAAAAAATTGAAGACGGTAAAGTAGGCGGACTATTTAATATCAAATCTGTTCAAAAAATTAAGGAAGTTCAAAAGATCGCAGTAGAAAAAAGCCGTTTAAAAATCCCGTTACTTTTTGGTATGGATGTGATTCACGGTTACGAAACTACTTTTCCTATTCCGCTAGGATTGTCATGTAGTTGGGACATGCCTTTAATCGAAAGAACAGCTCAAATTGCTGCTCAGGAAGCAAGTGCTGACGGAATCAATTGGACATTTTCACCTATGGTTGATATCTCTCGTGATCCTCGTTGGGGACGTGTTTCTGAAGGTTCAGGTGAAGATGCTTATTTGGGTAGTCAAATTGCAAAAGCAATGGTGAATGGGTACCAACAAGACAATCTTTCTAATAACAACTCTATTCTTTCATGTGTAAAGCATTTTGCATTGTATGGAGCTCCTGAAGCAGGACGTGATTACAACACTGTTGATATGAGTAGAATCAAAATGTATAATGACTATTTCCCTCCTTACAAAGCGGCAATTGACGCTGGAGCAGGGTCTGTGATGGCTTCGTTTAATGAAGTAGACGGAATTCCAGCTACAGGAAACAAATGGTTGATGACTGATGTGCTTAGAAATCAATGGGGTTTTAAAGGCTTTGTGGTGACTGATTATACAGGAATTCCTGAAATGATCGCACACGGAATGGGTGATTTACAAACGGTATCAGCTTTGGCATTAAATGCAGGAATCGAAATGGACATGGTAGGGGAAGGTTTTCTTACTACTTTGAAAAAATCACTTGACGAGAAAAAAGTAACTATAGAGCAAATAGATAATGCAGTGCGCCTTATTTTGAATGCTAAATATGACTTAGGGTTATTTGAAGATCCTTATAAATATTGTGATGTGAGTCGTGCTAAAAACGAAATTTTCACAAAATCAAATCGTACTGAAGCTAGAAATATAGCAGCACAATCATTAGTGTTATTGAAAAATGAAAACCAATTATTGCCTTTAAAAAAGACTGCAACTATTGCCGTTATCGGACCCTTGGCTGATGCCAAAGAAAATATGGCAGGAACTTGGAGCGTAGCAACAAACATGGAGAAATCAATTTCTTTGTTAGCTGGAATTAAAGAAGTTTCAAAAAATGCAGCTTCTATTTTATATGCTAAAGGAAGCAATTTAGACTATGACGCTGCCTTTGAAGAAAAAGCAACAATGTTTGGTAAAACGCTACACAGAGACGACAGAACTAAGGAAGAATTATTAGCCGAAGCTTTAAAAACAGCTGAAAAAGCAGATGTAATTGTTGCTGCTCTTGGTGAATCGGCTGAGTTGAGTGGAGAAAGTAGCAGTAGAACCAACTTAAAAATTCCGCAAGCACAACAAGATCTATTAGCGGCGCTTCTTAAAACAGGAAAGCCAGTTGTGTTAGTTCTTTTTAACGGACGTCCATTAGTTCTAAATTATGAAAAAGAAAATGTACCAGCAATACTAGATGTTTGGTTTGCAGGTAGTGAAGCGGGAACGGCAATTGCTGATGTATTGTTTGGAGATGTGAATCCGTCAGGAAAATTGACGACAACTTTTCCTAGAAGTGTAGGGCAGGTGCCTATTTATTACAATCAAAAAAATACTGGTAGACCATTAGGAAACTCAGAAGGAAAGTTTGAAAAATTCAAATCAAACTACATCGATGAGAGAAACGAACCATTATTCCCTTTCGGTTTTGGATTGAGTTATACCTCTTTTGAGTATGCTAATTTAAAATTGTCAAATACTAAAATGACAGCTAACCAAACTATCAAAGCGAGCGTAGAGGTTAGTAATACAGGAAATTATGACGGTAAAGAAATTGTTCAATTATACATTAGAGATGTTGTAGGATCTGTAACGCGACCTGTGAAAGAATTAAAAGGTTTCCAAAAAATATTCTTGAAAAAAGGAGAAAAGCAAACAGTTACTTTCGAAATCACAATTGAAGATTTAAAATTCTATAATTCAGACTTGAACTACGATGCTGAAGCTGGCCAATTTGAAGTGTTTATTGGAACTAATTCAGATGCAGCAAATAAAGTTGACTTCCTTTTGGATAAATAATTTGGTTTTTATTGCAACTTTGTTACCCTTCGGCCTAGTCTCCGAAGGGTTTTTTATAACTGCAATATCTTAATCGAATTTAGAATCTTTACTTTAGCAACAGCAAACAAATACTTAGAAATATGAAACATTTATTAGTAGCCTTAGTGCTTTTTTCTTCGAGTTATATAGGGGCGCAAACTGCCGTATCTCCTTCAAAAAAAATTGAGGTCAATTTTAAACTTAGTGCTACTGGCCAGCCTACCTATTCTGTAAAATACAACAAGAACACGGTGGTTGAAAAGAGCGCGATGGGATTTACTTTGAAAGATAAAGCGGCGCTTACTACTGACTTTACAATTGAAAAAGTGGAGAATTCTAGCTTCAATGAAAGTTGGAAACCCGTGCTTGGGGAACAAGCTAGTATTGTAAATCATTACAACGAACTAAAAGTATCTTTGATACAGAAAGAATCAAATATCAAAATGACTATTTTCTTCAGAGTTTTTGATGAGGGAGTTGCCTTTAGATATGATTTTCCAAAACAGAAAGAACTGAACTATTTTATCATTTCTGCTGAAGTTTCGCAATTCAACTTAACTGAAAACTACAAAGCATTCTGGCTTCCTGGTGATTTTGATAGTAATGAATACGAGTACAACGAAACCAAGTTATCAGAGATTGATAATTCGAAAATAGATATGAACAACGGAATTGGTGTCAAATCGATTCCCGGAAAATATATTGTACAATCGCCGTTAATGATGAAATCAGATGATGGTTTGTATGTAAATATTTTTGAAGCGGCGGTCGTTAATTATCCGGTGATGCATCTTAATGTTGATGTGAAGAATTTTGATTTTACAGCGCAGTTGGTTCCCAATGCAATAGGTGATAAAGCCTATTTACAAGCGCCATGCGTATCGCCCTGGAGGACAATAATGATTAGTGATGATGCCAGAGATATAGTAGGTTCTAAGATGATTTTGAACTTGAACGACCCTTCAAAAATCGAAGATACATCATGGATCAAACCGATGAAATATGTTGGAATCTGGTGGGAAATGCACGTAGGGAAATCAACTTGGGATTTTGCTGGTTCGCAAAATGCTCAAAACTCATTAACACAAGATTTGATTCCGTCAGGAAAACACGGAGCAACCACTGAAAATACAAAGAGATACATTGATTTTGCTGCTAAACATGGTTTTGATGGTGTACTAGTAGAGGGATGGAATGTAGGTTGGGAAGACTGGTTTGGAAACTGGAAAGAAGAAGTTTTTGACTTTGTTAGTCCGTATCCTGACTTTGATATTGCCGCAGTTTCTGCTTACGCAAAATCAAAAAATGTAAAAATGATCATGCACAATGAAACTTCAGGATCAGTATCTAATTTTGAACGTCATTTAGATCGAAATTTCGAAAATATGGTGAAATACGGTTATCCAGCAACCAAAACAGGATACGTAGGGAAAATTATCCCTCGTGGTGAATTCCATGACGGACAAAGCATGGTGAATCACTTTAATTTTGTTGCAAGACGCGCAGCAGATTACAAGTTAATGGTCAATTCTCATGAGTCGACTAGACCTACAGGCTATAGCAGAACCTATCCCAATTTTATTGCCGCAGAAGCTGCTCGTGGAAATGAATTTAATGCTTGGAGTAATGGTAATGCACCTATGCACGAAACTATTTTACCATTTACTCGCTTATTAGGTGGCCCTATGGATTACACTCCGGGAATATTCGAAATAAAAATGAGTCATTACGATAAATCGAAAACTGAGCAAGTACATACTACTTTAGCCAAACAATTGGCATTGTACGTTACAATGTATTCTCCGTTGCAAATGGCAGCTGATTTACCTGAAAATTACGAGAAATATAGCGATGCCTTTCAATTTATAAAAGACGTTGCTGTTGATTGGGACGATAGTAAATATCTAGAAGCAGAACCCGGAGATTATTTAACAGTCGTTAGAAAAGCAAAAGGATCTGAAGACTGGTTCCTAGGCGCAATCACAGATGAAAATGCTAGAAATACCACTATTAATTTGGATTTTCTGACGAAAGGAAAAAAATATAAAGCGACTATTTACGCTGATGCAAAAGACGCTGACTGGAAAGCGAATCCAATCGCTTATAAAATCTCTACACTTACAGTTACAAGCAAATCGAAACTAAAATTAAATTTGGCAGCAGGAGGAGGAACAGCAATTAGTTTCCAACTTATAGACTAATAATTGAAAATTTTCTAAAGTAATGCAAAATGTACGGCTTAGAATAATTTTCGAAAAATAGCCTTAAAAGCCTGCAAGTTCGCGTGTTCTTGCAGGCTTTTTTTATATCGAATAAACAAACATTAAATTATAACGATGATGTATAAAAATAAAATGATTAGCAGTTTATTAATGATCGGCCTGAGTTTTATCTTAACTGAGGCAACTGCACAAAACAAAACGTATTGTAATCCCATAAATCTAGATTATGGCTATTGTCCCATTCCAGATTTTGTTACTCAAGGAAAACACAGGGCTACAGCAGATCCTGTGATTACCTATTTTAAAGGGGAATACTATCTTTTTTCAACCAATCAATGGGGGTATTGGCACAGTAAAGACATGTCTGATTGGAAATTTATTTCTCGAAAATTCCTGAGACCAGAGCACGATGTCTATGACGAACTATGTGCACCATCGCTTTCATTTGTCAATGACACTTTGCTCGTTGTAGGTTCGACACATGGGAAGGAATTTCCAATCTGGATGAGTAAAAATCCATCGACAGACGATTGGAAAGAATTAGTTCATAAATCTGAAGCGGCAGCTTGGGATCCAGCTATTTTTTGGGATGAAGATAAGGACGAACTTTATGAATACTACGGTTCGAGTAATGTGTATCCATTATACGGTGTGAAATTGAATAGAAAAACTTTTCAACCCGAGGGAGAAGCTGTGCCTTTAATTGCATTGAACGATGATGAACATGGCTGGGAACGCTTTGGTGAAAACAACGACAACACCTTCATGCAACCTTTTATGGAAGGTGCATTCATGACCAAATACAATAATAAATATTATTTACAATATGGCGGACCTGGAACAGAGTTTAGCGGTTATGGAGACGGCGTATATGTTGGTGACAAACCACTAGGACCTTTTACATATCAATCTCACAATCCATTCTCTTATAAACCAGGCGGTTTTGCTAGGGGGGCGGGACATGGTGCAACTTACCAAGATAGTAATGAAGATTACTGGCATGTTTCGACGATTGTTATTGGAACAAAAAATAATTTTGAAAGACGCATCGGAATCTGGCCTGCTGGCTTTGACAAAGATGATATATTGTATTCGAATACGGCATACGGAGATTACCCGACCTATTTGCCATCAGAGAAGAAGAATCATCTAGATGAAAACTTCACGGGCTGGATGTTGTTGAACTATAACAAATCAGTCCAAGTTTCTTCAACGCTTGGAGGTTTTCAAGCTAATAATGCGGTGAATGAAGATATCAAAACCTACTGGTCGGCAAAAAGTGCTGACAAAGGCGAGTGGCTTTCTACTGATTTGGGTGAAAAAAGTACCATTAATGCAATACAAATCAACTTTGCTGATCAAGACGTTACTGTAATGGGAAAACCAGAAACAACTGTTGGTCACAAGTACATTATATACGCATCAGATAATAACAAAGATTGGAAAGTACTTATTGATAAAAGTCAGAATGGCAAGGATGTTCCTCATGATTATATCGAATTAAAAAAGCCAGCTCAAGCACGTTATTTAAAAATTGTAAATATGGGAATGCCAACTGGTAAATTTGCTTTGTCTGGTTTTAGAGCTTTTGGAAAAGGGAATGGCGAAATTCCGAAATCTGTAAATAATTTTGTTCCTTTACGTTCTGCACCAAAAGTGAAAGGAGAACGCCGCAATGTTTGGTTTAAATGGCAACAGGAACCCTCTGCTGACGGCTACGTTATTTACTTTGGTAAATCTCCAGATAAAATGTACGGTGCAATCATGGTTTACGGGAAAAACGAATATTATTTTAATGGATTAGACAGGTCCGATGCTTATTATTTCCAAATAGAAGCATTCAATAATAATGGTATCGGAGCCCGAACGGCAATTATAAAATCAGAATAAACTAAATTATATAACCAATGAAAAAAATAACGGTAGTAGCATTATTTCTTTTAGGAACTAGTTCGCTTTTTGCTCAAAAAACTGACGAGCAAGTATTAAAAGAAATTTACAAACAAGCATTAACCAACTCGAAATCATACACATGGTTAGATCATTTATCGAATGATATTGGAGCGCGTTTATCAGGTTCTGCAAATGCTGAGAAAGCGGTGCAATACACCAAAGCTGAAATGGAAAAATTAGGTTTTGATAAAGTGTACTTGCAGGAAGTAATGGTGCCTAAATGGGTACGAGGCGAAAAAGAAACGGCCTATATTTTAGATAATAAAACAAAAACTGTAGTACCTATTTGCGCATTGGGAGGTTCAGTAGCTACAGCCAAAAATGGTCTAACTGCAGAGGTTATAGAAGTTCAGAATTTTGAAGAATTAGCAGCACTAGGAGCAACGAAAGTGAAGGGTAAGATTGTCTTTTTTAACAGACCGATGGATAATGAACAAATTGAATCGTTTCATGCGTATTCAGGAGCTGTAGATCAACGTTATGCTGGTGCACAAAAAGCAGCAGAACTTGGCGCAGTGGGAACTATTGTGCGTTCGCTAAATCTAAGATTAGATGATTTTCCACACACAGGGACTCAAAGCTATGGCGACTTACCTAAGTCAAAATACATACCTACTGCCGCGATTAGTACTAATGGTGCAGAGTTGTTAAGTAAAACTTTAAAAAAGAATCCAAAGTTGAATTTCTACTTCAAGCAGTCTTGCGAGCAGTTTGAAGACGTACTTTCGTATAACGTAGTGGGAGAAATTAAAGGTTCAGTAACGCCAGAAAATATTATGGTTGTAGGCGGACATCTTGATTCATGGGATCTTGCAGATGGATCACATGATGATGGAGCAGGAGTAGTGCAAAGTATGGATGTGGCTAATATTTTTAAAAATATAGGGTACAAACCAAAAAATACGATTAGAGTGGTTCTTTTCATGAATGAAGAGAACGGTTTACGAGGAGGTCAAAAATACGAAGAGCTATCTTTAAAAAACAATGAAAACCATATTTTTGCTTTAGAAAGTGATTCAGGAGGATTTAGTCCAAGAGGGTTTTCGTTAGAATGTAATAAAGCGAATTTTGACCAAATTGCAGGATTTAATACGTTATTCGAACCTTATTTAATTCATAGTTTTGTTGAAGGCCATAGTGGCTCAGACATTGGACCATTAACTTCTAAAAATATCGTTAAAGCTGGTTTAAAACCTGATTCACAACGTTATTTTGATTACCACCATGCCGCAAACGATAAATTTGATGCAGTAGATAAAAGAGAACTAGAATTAGGTACAGGAACGATGGCTTCCTTGATGTACTTAATGGATCAAAGAGGAATTTTAAAATAAAGAATAGATTCAAAAATAATAATTAAAATAGCCCCAATAGTTTGACTATTGGGGCTATTTGTTTTTTGGAACTAAAAAAACTATCAATCTTTAAAAGTTATTGTAAATGTTGTGCCACGGTTTATTTTACTATCTACTGTGATTGTACCGCCCAAACTGGTTATGTGGTTGTGCACCAAGTATAGCCCTATTCCTTTACTGTCGGCATGGTCATGAAATTTTTGATGTAAACCAAATATCTTGTCTTTCACATTTTCCATGTCAAAGCCTATTCCATTGTCAGTGATGATTAGTTGCTTTTTAGTATCGATAACTCTTGAGGAAATACTTATCTCTGGCAGATAATCCATTTTTGAATACTTTATTGCATTGGTGATTAAATTCAGGAAAATGCTTTTTAAATTGGCTCTGTTAAACTTGATATCTTGTAAAGCGTTGAAATCACTATCGATCTTAGCTTGTGAATTTTCGATCAAAGCATTAATTGAAGTGATTACTTCTAGCAATGTTGTTTCAAGATTAATTTGTTCGAGATGCTCATTTAATTCGTTATTTTCATCTAATAGTGTAACATATCCATTTAGCGTTTCTTTTAAATTAAGCGCTGTCATTTCTATTAATTGAATGTACTCTAATGTATCAGGATCACTTACAGTAGTTGTATCTAGTAGTTCAAAAATACTAAGTAAGTTATTGACTGGTGATCTTAAATCATGTGTTGCCGTATAGGTTAACTTTTTAAAGTTTTGATTAATCTTAATTAGATCGGCTAAGTTTTGGTTGCGCTCTCTTTCTAGTTCTTTAATATGAGTAATGTTTTTAGCTATTGCAAAAACTTGCTTATCATCTTCAACTGGAAGCGAAGTCCATAGCAACCAAACGACAGCACCATCTTTTGTAAGATATCTATTTTCGAAATTAAAAAGTGGAATCCTCTTTCTTAGATCATCTCTAGCAACATTTGTTGCCTTCTTATCCTCCTGAATCACAAAATCATTTATGGGACGCGCCATTAATTCTTCTTGGCTGTAGCCTAATAATTTAGAAACTGCAGGATTGACTCTTTTAAAATAACCATCATAACCAGCCACACACAATATATCTGCAGATAAATCGAAAAACTTTTCAAATTTGGTAAAGCTATCAATTGCTGTATTTGTTATTTGCTGATTGGCTCTAATCATTTAGAATCTAGGTTTTAAATCGTTGGGGACCTTTATTGTGATACTACTAATTTATGTATAAAAAACTGGAAACATGTAATTTAGTCTAAAAACTATATTTGATAGTACATAAAGTATAAAATAGTAAGAATTGCTTTTTAATTTCTTAAAAAAAGGGATTGCTGTAAAACAATCCCTTTAAGGTAATAGGTAGTAAATTAATTATATTCTAAATATTCCTCCAAAGGCAATAAGTCTTTGCAGAAAGAAAAAATCTTGTGAAGCGCTATCATCTGCACTTTGCGTGGTGCGAATATCTTGCATATTAATGTAACCTCCTTTTAACTCTCCTTGAATGTAAAAGTGTTTAAAAAACGTAATGTTTAAACCTGCTTTTACAGATGCTCCATAACCTGATACATGAAAATCATCATGACGTTCTTTGCCCAATAAAGTAGTATTTGTTTTAGGATATAATAATCCTACACCAACACCTTCAGTAAGGTTAACTTGAATTTTATCAGTATTTCCAATTTTAAACAGTGATGAAATATCATCATGTCTAGAAACCTCAGTATTGATGTAATTTAATCCGTCAGTGTGCTCATAAGTCAAGAATGGTATACCATTTTCTTCTGTTCCTTGAGCAAAATCAACAGGCGTATTGTTATATACTCCGTTGTAAATAGCTCCAGGCGCTCCAGCGGGTAAATTAATACTTCCTGTTACGTTAGCCGTTTGGTCTTGTGTCATCACATATTTCATGTGATCCCAACCAATCGCAACACTGTAGTGATCATTAATAAAATACCCCATTCTAAAATTGGTTTGAGGAATTGTCATATTTGCAGGATTAATATAATCAACATGCCAACCTTTTGGTTTGTCATGTGCAGTCATATTATCTACTGTAAAATCGTAATCTTTTCCTTTAAAATTAACGTCAGATTTAGTGTAGCTTTCTCTATTTCCACCCCATGACACAAAGAATTTTCCTTTGTTATGAGCCGTGTATTTCTCTTGGACTTTAATTTCTTCTTGTGCGCTTACCGCAGTCGTACATACAAGCGCTATAAAAGCACTGTATAAAAATATCTTTTTCAATGAACGTATTGTAAAAATTAAAATTTATTTATTGTTTGTCTGATCGCTACTAATTTTGTCATTAGCGCTTCAAAGTAGTCAAGGTGCAGCATGTTTGCCCCATCACTTTTTGCGTTAGCAGGATCAAAATGTGTTTCAATGAAGATTCCGTCAACACCAACAGCAATTCCAGCTTTTGCAACAGTTTCAATCATATCAGGTCTTCCACCAGTTACACCCGCTGTTTGATTAGGTTGTTGTAATGAGTGTGTCACGTCTAGAACGGTAGTTGCAAATTGCTGCATTGTAGGGATTCCTCTGTAATCAACAATCATATCTTGATAACCAAACATAGTTCCACGATCAGTAGCCATCACATTTTGATTGTTGCAATCTAAAACCTTTTGCACAGCGTGTTTCATGCTTTCAGGACTCATAAACTGTCCCTTTTTAAGGTTGACAACTTTTCCAGTGTTGGCAGCAGCCATAACTAAATCTGTTTGTCTTACTAAAAAAGCAGGGATTTGTAATATATCTACATATTCAGCAGCCATTGCAGCGTCTTCATTTGTGTGAATGTCTGTAACTGTAGGTACTCCAAAAGTTTCAGAAACTTTTCTAAGGATTTTTAACGCTTTCTCATCACCTATTCCAGAGAAACTATCAATTCTTGAACGATTTGCTTTCTTGAAAGAGCCTTTAAATACGTAAGGAATAGCTAACTTATCAGTGATTCCAACAAGTTTTTCAGCAATTCTTAATGCCATTTCTTCTCCCTCAATAGCACATGGACCAGCTAGCAAGAAAAAGTTTCCGCTATCTGTGTGCTTAATTTGTGGTATATTTTGTATGTTCATAAAGTAATGTTTTTAAAGCTGCAAAGGTAACCATGATTTAGGAGTTAGCCTTCACAAATTAACTTTTTTTATAGCATGGGCAGCAGGCAAAAATGGAGCTATATCGATTTATTTTTCGAAAATAATAGAAGTTCGAAAAAAAGAAATTTTTACTTTACACATATACGTTATTTCATTCTATTTTTTAAGGCCAAAACCAACCGGTACTTTGAGGTATCCTTTTTCATAAATATTCATATATAGAATAACAGGTGTTTTCAAACCTTCCCAAGTTACTTCATATACATCCAAGAATCCAGCTCCCATTTCGCTTCTTTTTGAAGGGAAGGGACAACAGCTTTCTAATTTTTTAAAGCTTATTTTTTGACCTTTTGGTCCTGCTAATGCATTTAAATAGCGCTCTTGATTGATCGTTTCGTTTCTAGTAGTATAATAGAAAACATTGACCGGATAATCTTTATCATATCCGTATCGCTTATCTGTGCTGAACTCTTTAATTACAAAAGTATTATCTACAGTAAGGAGTGGGATAGGAGCGTTATCATCTACATTTTTTAAGGTTGATTTTGTACTCACGCATGAGACTGATAGAAGTGTAACCAATAATAGTAAAAAGATTTTTTGCATCGAAAATTATTTTTTAAATATCACGAATTTTAACGTGTACTGATTTTATTCGAAAACAAAGATAATGAGAACTTTAAAATCTACATAAGAAAGTATTTTTAAATTAAAATTTTAATCGAAAGTATTAAATGTAACATTTCTCACATTCAGAAAAATATAACTATCCTATCTTTGTAAAAAAAAAATAATTATCATGAATATACTTTTTTACACCTGGCCATGGTATGTGTCAGGTTTTATAATTGGCCTCATTATGCTTTCGTTGATTTACTTTGGTAAGTCTTTTGGGATGTCATCAAACTTGAGATCAATGTGTACCATTATGGGAGCAGGGAAGCGCACTGCTTTTTTTGATTTTGACTGGAAAGCGCAACGCTGGAACCTAGTTGTAGTTTTAGGAGCAATGCTTGGTGGCTTTGTTGCTGTAAATTTCATGAGTGATCCATCAAATGTAACAATAAATCCAAAAACGATCGAACAATTGGCAACTTATGGTATCGATGCACCAAACGGTAAATTAGCTCCACAAGCGCTCTTTGGCAATGAAGTATTTACTTCTATAAAAGGAATTGCAATTTTGTTAATTGGAGGTTTGCTTATTGGTTTTGGCACGCGCTATGCAGGAGGATGTACTTCTGGACATGCTATTTCTGGCTTGAGTAATTTGCAAATACCGTCACTAAAAGCTGTGATTGGTTTTTTCATTGGTGGACTAATCATGGCATATCTAATTTTTCCCTTAATTTTTTAAAATATGAAAGTACTTAAATTTTTATTAGTTGGTTTCATATTCGGAATCGTATTAACTAAGTCGGAAGCGGTCTCTTGGTACCGCATTTATGAAATGTTTCAATTTCAATCGTTCCATATGTATGGTATTATTACTACAGCGATAATAACTGGAGTGATTGGTATTCAAATTATCAAAAGAAAAAATATAAAGGATATCGACGGTCAACCGATTGTAATTGCAGACAAAGAAAATAGTAATAGCCGTTACTGGATAGGAGGGATTATATTTGGATTGGGTTGGGCACTTGTAGGTGCTTGTCCTGGACCTATTTATATTCTTATTGGAGCTGGTTTTTGGAGCATATTCATTGTGTTATTTGGCGCACTTTTAGGGACGTACCTTTACGGTGTATTCAAAAATAAGCTACCACATTAACTAAGTTGGCTACTGTAACACATGAAAAAAGCATCTCAATTGAGATGCTTTTTTCGTATTTTGCTTTCGATAAAAATTATTATCAAGGCTGTTACTTTATTTAAATTATTTCAGCGCTAATTCCTGCTTCTAATAAACGAGTGCATTGTGGCTTTAATTTATCTAGTGGTCCTGTTTTAACAGTGCACTTACCGTTGTAATGAACAATTAACGAACACTGTTCTGCTTGTTCTGGTGTGTGCTCACAAACGCGAATTAACGTTTCTATCACGTGGTCAAAAGTATTGACATCGTCATTATAAACAATTATTTCATTGTTGGCCGTAGGAGCTTCTTTTCTGCTTACTTTTTCTCTTACTTTTTCTTTAGTACTCATTTTTGTACGTTTTGATTTCGTAATTTATTTATTATACTAATTTACGTATTTTAATGAAACCCAGTTGTTTCTTTGAAATTTTTTAACATAAGTTAATCCTTTTTCTGTACACGAGGCATCGATAACAGGAATATCTTCTTCGTAGAAACCGCTTAACAATAGGGTTCCTTCAGGGTTTAGACAATCAACATAGGCTTGCATGTCATTCAATAAAATATTTCTATTAATGTTTGCAATAATTAAGTCGTATTTTTTGTCTTTTAGTAAAGCCGCCTCACCTTCATAAACTGTGATGTGCTCACAATTATTACGTTCGGCATTTTCAATAGAATTTAAGTAACACCAGTTATCAATATCGATAGCATCAATAGGTTGTGCTCCCTTCATCTCAGCAAGAATGGCAAGAATGGCGGTTCCACATCCCATATCAAGGGTTTTTAAACCTTTAACATCCATTTCTAATAAATGCTGAATCATCATGTGTGTTGTTTCATGGTGACCAGTTCCAAAACTCATTTTGGGTTCGATCACAATATCAAATTCTGCCTCAGTTTTTGGGTGAAAAGGGGCACGTACATGACAATTTCCGTCTACATCAATAGGTTCGAAGTTTTTTTCCCATTCTTCATTCCAGTTGACTTGATCAATTTCTTCAAAAGTGTATTCGATAGTAAATTCCTCTGACTTTAAAATTTGGATATCTTCTACTATTTTATCGTCCCATAAATCTTTTTGTACAAATGCCGAAACACCGGTTTCAGTTTCTGTAAAGCTTTCAAAAGCCATCTCTCCTAATTCTGCAATTAAAATTTCTGACGCAATTTGCAATGCTTGTTCTTTATTGGAAGCATCTTTTGGTTGGATGTTAAAATGGTATCCTATGTATATGTTTGACATGTCTAATTTTTTTGCAAAGGTAGCATTTCTGTTTAATGGAATATTATAAAAATAAAAAAAGCGATAAAATGAATTATCGCTTTTGAAATAAAGTGTTGTTTTTTTATTTAGATAGCATTTACAATTGCTATAAAATCATCTGCTTTTAATGCTGCACCACCTATTAGACCTCCATCAACATCTGGCTTAGAGAAGATTTCGTTTGCATTTTCTGGTTTTACACTACCACCATATAAAATACTTACTTCGTCAGCGATTGTTGCACCAAAGTTTTTACGAATGTTCTCTCTAATAAATTCGTGCATTTCTTGCGCTTGTTCTGGCGAAGCAGTTTCTCCCGTTCCAATAGCCCAAACTGGCTCATAAGCCAAAACAATATTTTTCCAAGCTGCTTCATTAATGTGGTATAGACCATCTTTCAATTGGTTTTCTACGACATTAAAATGTTGCTTTTCTTGTCTATCTTTTAATTCTTCTCCAAAACAAAAGATAACCGTCATCTCATGAGTCAATGCAGTATCTACTTTACTTGCAATCAAAGCATCTGTTTCGTTAAAGATTGCTCTACGCTCAGAGTGTCCTAAGATTACCGTGTTTACTCCAATACTCTTCAACATATCAGCAGAGATTTCTCCTGTAAAAGCACCGCTTTCTGCTTGATGCATGTTTTGAGCAGCAACATCAATATTAATAAACTCTAAATGATCTACAGCTGAAGCTAAGTTTACAAATGTAGGAGCAACAATGATTTGCGTCTCAGAATCTGTGGGTATTTTAGCGATCAAGTCATTTAAAAGGTCTTCAGTTTGTTCTGAATTTTTATGCATTTTCCAGTTTCCTGCTACAATTTTCTTTCTCATTTTAGTTTAATTATATGGTGGGTATTCGTTTTTAGTTCCTTTTTTATTTTAAGCTAGCAAGTGTAGCATTGATTTTGTCAAAATCAGTTTCTATTGCTCTGTAAAGTGCAATTTTTCCAGTCTTATCAACAACAATATATCTCGGAATCCAATCTAAGTCAATTGCATTAGCAAATACACCTTTCATTTGGTCATTTGCCATATAATGGTCTCCTTTCAAATCATGTTTTTCGATTCCTGCTTTCCATTTGTCAGCTGTTTTATCCATAGAGATAAAAACATAATCCACATCAGGATGAGTTGCTTGTAACTCTTTTAGTTTTGGCATTGCTTTGATACAATCTCCGCACCAAGAAGCCCAAACTTCAATTACTACTGTTTTACCTTCGTGTTTTTTTAATATGTCTTGAAAAGCAATTTGCTGATCTTGCGTATTTGCCAAGGTTTCTTTTAAAGCTTCTTTAGAAAAAGAAGTTTGCTGTGCTTTTGAGTCATTGCACGATATCGCTACAAAAGCTACGAGTAAAGCTATAATTTTTTTCATAAAATTTATTTTTAACAAAGTTAAGGAAACAATTTGATTGGTAATCAAAGTTTGATTTTTTTTGATTTTCGCTATTTATATTCGCAAAAAAGCTCATTGTGATGCGAAAAAAGCAAAATGAAAACGTAATAGTGTTATTATAAAATAAAGACTTAGGATAGTATTACTAGTTTCTAATATAAATTTAGCCAACTTAAAAAAGGAAATCCGCTTAAGACAAACGGATTTTTGGGTCTAAATACGCATAAATGATATCGACCAAAATATTGATTACAACAAATGTTGTCGAGATCACTAATACTGATCCCATAATTACAGGAAGGTCTAGATTGTTCAGCGCTTCTACAATTTCTTTCCCTAAGCCGTTCCATCCAAAAATGTATTCGACAAAAACGGCTCCTGCAAGCATCGATGCAAACCATCCCGAAATCGCCGTTACAACAGGGTTTAATGAATTTTTTAAAGCATGGGTGCGAATGATTTGGAACTCAGACAATCCTTTTGCTCTAGCAGTTCTAATGTAATCTTGACCAAAAGTTTCTAATAATGAATTACGCATCAATTGAATAACTACCGCTAATGGTCGTATACCAAGCACAATAGCTGGTAGAATAATATTTTTCCATTGTATATAGCTTCCTTCTCCTAGGTCGTCTACTTCATACAAACTCCCTGTCATATTAAGGTGTGTGTATTTTTGCAGTACAAATCCAAAGAGCCATGCAAATAATATCGCGCTAAAAAATGAGGGAATACTCATTCCTAATGTACTTATTAATGCGATTAGGCGATCAATCCATGTGTCTTTATACAAAGCAGAAATAATACCTAAAATCACTCCAAAAACGATAGCTATAACTATAGCAAACAAGGCTAGAATGGCGGTACTTGGTAAAGTGTTACCTATAATTTGAGAAACTTTCTTCCCGCTTTTTTGGAAACTTTCCCTTAAATTAGGCGTTTTAATAACTATGGTAGTATTTGCTATTGTAAACAATGACGTCGCATTATATTTGCCTTCACTTAAAAACGTGTAATCTTCCTGACTATTACTATGAAATGAGATAGGAGAGAGATCGTTTAAATAATACAAATATTGCGTCGCTAAAGGTTGATCAAAACCGTACTTTTTTTTGATTAAAGCAAGTTGGTCAGAGTTTTCATTTTGATCCAGCATCATTCTAGCTGGGTCTCCTGGCAAAACATTAAATAAGAAAAAGATAACAGTGATTACTCCATATAGCGTGAGCAAAGCATATCCTAATTTATTGAGAAAGTATCTTAACATTCAATGTTGGTTCTAGTGATAATTTTAAAGCTTCAGTATGTACTAAATTAAAGTTCTAAATCTTTAATATCGTTGTAATGTACTTTTTGCTTGATCGTTCCTTTTTCTAATTTAACAATACTTGGATTTGCTCTTTCGATTGTTTTTAAAGCGATAGCGTCACAAGTGTAATAATCAAAATCGAGTCCGTATTTTTTCTTTGATTGTTCGATTACTTCTCGTGATGAATTAGTCATACCTACGACTTTATATCCTTTGGCTACAGCCTTATCATTTAAATTTTTAAGTTTTAACATACCCGCTTCATCAGCAATAGTCAAGTCGTAGCTTACAAACATTAGTAATTTTGGTTCTTGTAAAAATTCTTCTTTATAATCAGAATCATCCTTCATCATAGTAAAATCATGAATTGGGGGAACGTAACCCTCTGTAATAATGTTGTCTTTTCGCTCAACAAATTCAGCTCCTTCAGGTATCGCCATTAAATCATCTTCTTTGAATTCAGTGTTCACACCGTTTACATTGTAAATAAATATCATTTCCACAACAGATTGAGGTGCATCCTCAGGAATTTCCATTCCTTTTTGAATATTTTCTCCTACAGCATAAGGTCTAAAGTCAATTATTGGCAAGTGGTTAAGTACCCAAACAGCCATAAACATGCACAAAACAATACTCGCGTAAGCAATAATATTTTGTATTTTATTGTCAAATAGTGATTTCACTAAATGTTTGTTGAAAAATAGTATTAGAATGAAAAATAACAGGACCACATCTTTTGTAAATGATTGCCAAGGTGTTAATTTTAAAGCGTCTCCAAAGCATCCACAATCTTTTACAACGTCAAAATATGCAGAGTAAAAAGTCAAGAAGGTGAAAAATACAATCATCAATAGTAAACTCCAAATAGTGAATTTTGATTTGTATCCAATAAGTAACATCACTCCTAAAACTACTTCGATAATAACTAGAAAAAGCGCTAGATCTAGAGAAAATGGCACTAGAAAAGGCATGTTAAAAACGGGTTCGCTAAAATATTCTGCTAATTTATATGAAAATCCAACAGGATCGTTCAATTTAATTAAACCTGAAATTATAAATAGTAAACCAACAAATATTCTAGAAAATTGAGTAATGATATTTTTCATAATTAATCGAAATTTATGCGTGTGCGTTCATTAATATTAATGCAAAGATGGAGTAATTGATCATGTCTTGGTAATTGGCATCAATTCCTTCAGAGACGATCGTTTTTCCTTTATTATCCTCAATTTGTTTCACGCGTAATAGTTTTTGAAGAATCAAATCTGTAAGTGAACTTACCCTCATTTCACGCCAAGCCTCACCATAATCGTGATTTTTAGCCTCCATTAATTCTTTTGTAATTTTGACTTTAGCATCATATAATTCAGTTGCTCTTGCCACATTTAAGTCTGGCTGATCTACAACGCCCAACTCTAATTGAATCAAAGCCATGATGGAATAATTAATAATCCCGATGAATTCTCCTTTTTCATCCTCATCAATTTTTCTAACCTCGTTCTCTTGTAGACTACGAATGCGTTGTGCTTTAATGAAAATTTGATCTGTCAATGATGGCAGTCTTAAAATACGCCATGCGCTTCCGTAATCTGTCATTTTATTGCTGTAAAGTGAACGACATATCGCGATCACTGCATCATATTCTTGAGAAGTATTCTTCATTATTGGTGTATATTTGTCTAAAATTTGCTCAAAAATAGCGATTAATTTTAAAAAAGGCCGAAGTTTAAAGTCGAAAGTTAACTAGATTATGGGGTTTGCGTTCGATAATGAAGTAAACGATAGGCCAGCAACAACAAACAAAATAGTCATGACGATAAATTGCAAAGGAAAACTAATAGATTTGTCTACGCCCAAAGTAATGGGAATCTTGAATATCACTCCTGATTCCTTTTTTGACGGAGGTAGTTACAATACAGAAAATTCCATTTTAGATCAAGTTCAAAAAATGCTTGACGAAGGAGCTACGTTTATAGATGTAGGTGCATATTCTAGTAAGCCTAATGCTGAAAACGTTTCTGAAGAAGAAGAATTAAATCGAATTGTTCCAATCGTACAAGCCATTGTAAAGCGGTTTCCAGATGTTTTACTTTCGATAGATACTTTTAGGAGTACCGTGGCAGCCACCTGCTTAGAGCATGGTGCTGCATTGATAAATGACATATCAGCCTCTCACTTAGACAACCGCATGATGGAAGTCATAGCAAAACATAATGTACCTTACATCATGATGCATATGAGGGGAACCCCTCAAAATATGCAAGAAGAGACCCATTACGAGGATGTTGTAAAAGAGAGTATTTCTTATTTTGCAGAGCGCATTGCAACAGCAAGAAGCCTGCGAATAAATGATTTGATTATTGATCCGGGATTCGGTTTTGCAAAAACTGTGGAGCAAAATTATGAAATCCTTCAAAAGTTACATTTGTACCAAACGCTTGAGCTACCTATTTTAGTTGGAATCTCTAGAAAATCAATGATTCAAAAAGCATTGAAAGTTACTGCACAAGACGCCCTAAATGGCACTACAGTATTAAACACAATTGCATTAACTAATGGAGCTGCGATATTACGCGTTCATGATGTCAAAGAAGCAGTAGAAGCTGTGAAATTATTTAATATTTTAAATCTTAAAGATGAAGTATAGTATTGTTTTTTTATGTCTGGTTTTATTTTCATGTGGAAATAAAGAAGATGTTTTATTACCAAAATCAAATCACACCATTGTAGGTGATGTGACTGATCATTCCGCTATTTATATGTTTTTTAAAACTAAGGGGAATGATACAATCGTTGAAGTAAATAGAAAAAATAGCATAATTTCAACCAACTGGATTTTAAATATAGACAAGCGATTACCTCTTAAATTAGTCATTCCTGAAGTTGCAAAGCTGCAAACTAAAAAGAGAGAGGAAAAAGCACATAAAAATGAATTAGCTGACAATTACTTCGCTTATGCTGATAGTATTGGTAAAAACATGGCATTCATTCCGTTTACTCATGTTTATTATGAAGTTGATAAACCTATGGAAGCCGATTTAATTTTCTATTTCAAGAAAGGATCTAAGTTGGTACTTTGTAATAATACTACTTTTGATAGGGATTTAATAATGGGGTACTTGAATAATTTAGATCTTGCTGTGACGCCAAAAATTATTTTAGCATTCGATAAGAACATGACTTTCGATCAATACCTTCAAACTAAAGTTATTATTAGAGAATTAGATTCGTTTACAAATGAAACCCCAAAGGAATTTCTTTTTTAAAAGGATTCATGTTTAAGTTACTACCGTATCTATTTACTGATGATGATACGGTTCGTTTTTCAAAATTGTAAAGCCGCGATATACTTGCTCAATAAAGAATAGGCGAACCATTTGGTGAGAAAAGGTCATTAGAGAAAGTGATATCTTCCCTTTGGCTTTGGCATATACCGTTTCAGAAAATCCGTAAGGACCTCCGATTACAAAAACTAGAGTTTTAACACCCGAGTTCATCTTTTTTTGAAGTTCCTCTGAGAAGCCAACACTAGAATAATTTTTCCCGTTTTCATCTAGCAAAATTAGCTGATCGGTAGGAGTTATTTTGGCTAAAATAAGTTCGCCCTCTTTTTCCTTCTGTTGACTTTCAGATAAATTTTTGACATTCTTGATATCAGGAATGATTTCTAAATCAAACTCTACATAAAAAGACAACCTCTTTGTATAATCATCGATTAAGGTTTGTAATGCTTTATTGTCTGTCTTACCTATGGCAATTAATTTGATATTCATTAAGGGAAATTTTAGAATTCTTAGAGACCATTATTTTCTAAGTACTACTCAATAAAGTAGTGGCGTTATTTTATAAAAACTAGGTTATTTTAAGGGGAAGTTTGCTTCAAATTTTTCAAATCTTCTATCAAGATCTTGTACTAGCTCTTTCTTTACTTTTTCGTTTTTGATAAAACTAAAATTGATGCTGTTGTACACATACTGTTTGATTTCACTGTATGACACTTCTTTATATCGCTTAGCTAAAAGTACATATTGTTCTGTCATATTGGTACGTAAGATCCCCGCATCATCAGTACTAATAACTATAGGTACATTAAAATCTCGGTACAAAGATATGGGATGACGATTTTCTTTTACTCGCAGGATGAATTCGTTACTAACAAGATTTATTTCGATAGGAATTTGCTGTTTAGCCATATATTGAAGTAAAGAATACGCATTTTTCTCATAAGCCATGTCCACTCCATGACCTATTCTATTCGCTCCAGCGACATAAATTGCATCGTTAATATGCCAAGTTAAATCCTCAGGTTGCACTAAACCTAAAGTTAATTCTCCAGCATGCAACGTATATTTAACATCAGGAAAAATGCTGTGACAATATTTAAACATCACCATGTGGAGCCAATAATCGTTCATTGAATTGTCTCCATCTTCTGGAGAGACGATATTAACACCTGCCATTAAATCGCTGCTATCAGCAGAGATAAAAGCTACAACTAAGTTTTTAAATAAGTCTACAGGTTCCATAAAGCGCAGCACAAAATTTTGATAACGCATCGTGAATTTGTCATCATCAATTTTCAAATCATTGTGCATTTTTGCAACAAAATTAATATTGAAATCTTGAGCAAACTTCTTAGCATCTCTTTTTTGAAATGTTTTATAAAGTGATTCTAATAATTTTTTTACTGCTTTTTCGTCTTTGTTGCTTGCTGCTGCACGCAATTGAGCATTAAATGTAGCTAAATCTTTTGTGCTAATGTCGGCAGGAATTGTTGATAGTTGCGTTTCTATGTAACTCAAATTTTCTGAGATAGCTCTATTTTTAAGTTCTAATAATCCTTCTCCAAAATGTCCTGGGATTGTTGGACTAAACTTTTGAAACGATTCAAAAAACAGTTTATCAGAAGGGTAACTCACACCATTATAATCCTTAGCAGACCATTTCTCCATTATCTTTTGCTTGTAGGCATACAATTCACCTTTTTTATTTAGAGTAGAAAAACGCTCCCAATTGCCGGTTTCTGGTTTTTCTTTTAATACTTCCATCGTGCTAGTATTCAAATAAAAGTCATCAGCAATAGCATCCTCTAGCATAGGTTCGGCATAAATAGAACCACTAAAATGATGGTGTAAATCGCCTCCTTTTGGCATTTGGGAAAAGAAAGCTGTTAATTCTGCTTCATTATCTCGAATTTTTTCGAAATAACTGTTTGCATTTTGAGCTTGGCTTAAGTTTATTATAGCCGAAATTATTAGGGTAATGTATATTTTCATAAATTGAATTTAGTGTGGGTATTGAGCGTGTTTTTTTTAGTAAGCTTTTAAGTGATTTGAAGTTTAATCATTTTGATGATGGCTTACATTTTACTCTAAAACTGAGCAAAGATAGTAGATTCTAGGATTAAAAAAAAACACTGCGAATATGCAATGTTTTTAACAGCATTAAAAAATGCTTACGTCTTACAATTTATGTAGTATATTTATAACCTAAGTTTAATTTTTATGGAAGGACTAAAAATCGATTCTGAAATTTTTTAATGAACTGATATCGTCAGTTATCAAACAGTCTAGATTAAACAGTTTTCTTTCAAGAGCATGATATCTGCCTCCAGATTCATTACCAACTCAGCTCTATCAAATGCTTGTGAGGAATGAAAGTAACTTGCGAGGGAAATATCTTTATTATTATTAGTAGATAATATATGAAAAGCTTTTTGCAGGCGCAACATTACTTCAATGTTTGCTGCTCCATCTCGAGCAATAGGGCGGAAGGCATCTTCAAATAAATCAGCGATCTCAATTTCAGGAACTGCGATGCGATCATATATTATGTCCTCGTCTTTATTTTCCTGCTTAACTGAATTCCAAATCGAAAATAACTTAATGTGGCTGTTGATGATTTGGATAGCCGTTCCTGGATCATTTACGGCAGGAGATAATGCTCTACTAGCAATTTCGCTTAAAGTGATAATTCCAAAGCGTGGATCAGTTTCAAAATAACGAGAGTTTCCAATTGTAAATGCTTCTTGTATTTTTCCTATATCTAAATCTATTTTTTCATTGCTAGAATGAAAAGAAAGTAGCGTTTGTTGATTAGAAACGAATTTTCCGGGAATCACATGCAGGGTAAAAATTGCGTTCATGTTTTTAGCTATCTTTTGCAGTGCATTCATATTAATTTGCTGAATATAACCTGTCGAGGGGCTTTCAATATTTTGACCACTGCTACGGTGTTGATCAACAGGAATTCCGTGTAGATTGGGTGATTGTAACCGATTCGTAATGGCTGAAATTGTGGTGTCTTCAATTAGTTTAATGGTGTGTCCCATACGTCCAAGTTTAGAAATACGCTCAACCCAACGTAAAAAGGTGAGGATAACTAAGGTGAAAAAAAGCAACGTGAAAACGAATAATGTGAATAAACCAGCACGCCCATAGTAGCCGTTCTTTAAGGCAACCAGAGCGACGATACTAAAAATAAACGAACCTATAAAAACAGATAATGCATTTTTTGAAACGTCATCATTAATAATCAATTTGAATGACCTTGGCGTGGCAGTGTTGCTAGCAGCAGCAAATGCTGAAAGCATCGAGCCAACAGTGAATATCGCTATCACAAGCATGCTTGCAGAAATAATATTTAATAGCTCTGATAGTGATTCTACCTTAATATCAGGGACAAGTTCGTGTAATCGTGTTCTGTCAGCAAGTTGCGCAATTAATGCAGAACCAATAGAGATGATACAAAATATAAGCGGTCTAAACCACAATTTTTCTTTGATGCGATGAATAACGAAGCGTAAATGCTCTTCCATAAAAAGTGGTTTCTGCCTAAATTAATACATATTTATCAAAATAACTAGCGTTTTTAAAAGGATCAGGGCATTCTTGAAATTTTCGAATACTTAAAAAATGGTAAGGATTTAGAGCGGTGTTCCATTTTTGCCTGCTTCAATTTTCTCATCGGCTAGTTCTTTATCATCGGCATCTGCAGTCATTTTATCAGAGTCATCTTTACTTGCTATAACTAAGCTAATACTAATAGGGAAGTGGTCAGAATCAATAGATTTTTCGACATTCATTTTTACCAATCTAAAATGGCTACTTAAAAAATAATGATCAAGCGGCCATCTAAATAATATTTTTTTTGCGTTAAAAGTACTGTACATGCCGCGACCTCGTCGTGGATCTAATAGTTCGCTAGTTTTTAAAAATAACCTAGTGGTGTAACTCCATGCAACGTCGTTCATATCTCCCATCACTAAACAAGGTTTGTTGTACTCTTTAGCCATTTTTCCAACCATCAAAATTTCAGCGTCGCGATCAGTGCTAAATTTATTTTCTTTTGGAACAGGTGGTGTAGGGTGTAAGCCGTAAATTCTTACCGTTTGATTGTCATGTTTGATATCTGCAATGATAGAGGGAATTTCTTTGTCAATTAGAAAGTTGATTTCTTGTCTTTTAATAGGTAATTTACTGTAAAATAAAAGTCCGTAGGTGTTATCTTGAGGAATCTCGATGTAATAGGGATATGTTTCTCTTAAAGTAATTACGGCGTCGCGCCATTTATGGTCTGTTTCTACTAAAAATAAAATATCAGGATTGCGTTCCTTAACTAATGCGAGTAATTTGGCGAAGCTATTGTTGTACTGATACACATTTGATACTAAAAAATTTAAAGGTGTTTTACTAGAGTCTTCAGCTCTGTCAACCATTGTTTTTCCTAAAAAGGTAAAAGGAACTATAACATAAGCGAGGTGAATTAATGTGACACCTAAAAAAATGATTATTCCCCAGTCAATTAGTAATGTGCTGTCTCTATAATATACTAACCATCCTGCTAAAGCAATCGATACTAAGACAAATTTTTGTAATCTAGGATAGTCAAAAACACGAAAAATCCAGAAGTCTTTTTTAATCAATGGCAATAAAACTACTAGTGAAAGTAAGAATGAAAAGCAGTATAGTATAATCTTTAAAGTTGTCATTTATGATCATTTGAATATTGAATGGAAATAGTTTCGAATTACTTCTAAATTGCTATTTTGTCAAATAGCGAGTGGCATCGAAAATTTTAAAGTAAAAAACGGAATAAAAGTAATTAATTGAAGTGAAAAATGTTGTCTTTGTAACGAGAAAATCATTTCGAAATTGAAAGTTTTAGGTCGGCAAAATTAATTATTTCAATGAAATCTAGTTGAGAAACGCTATACTATTCGATAATTTACTAATTAATAGTGTATTAAGAAGAAATAGTGTTTATCGTCAATAATTAATTGGACGGCATTGTATGAGAAGTTTTTCAATCTATAAAAAAACGAGTACATTAGCACTAAATAAAAATTTTGTAAAATGATTAGTGAAGCACAATTTCAAGAAGAGTTGCAGTTATTAATTTCGAACGCAATACGAGAAGATGTAGGAGATGGTGACCATAGCTCTCTAGCTTGTATACCAGCAGATGCAGTAGGAACTGCAAAACTTTTAGTAAAAGATCAAGGGATTATCGCGGGAGTTGATTTTGCAAAAATGATTTTTAAATACGTAGATCCCAGTTTAAAAATACAAGCCTTTATAGAAGATGGCGCAACTGTAAAATATGGAGATGTTGTTTTTCATGTTACCGGTAGTTCGCAATCAATATTAAAAGCAGAACGCATGGTTTTGAATTCAATGCAACGCATGTCTGCAATTGCAACAAAGACCAATAGCTATGTAAAGTTATTAGAAGGATCGAATACTAAAATTCTTGATACCCGAAAAACAACACCCGGTTTTCGCGTTGCTGAAAAATGGGCAGTAAAAATAGGGGGTGGCGAAAATCATCGCTTTGCACTTTATGACATGATCATGTTAAAAGATAACCATATTGATTTTGCTGGAGGTGTAGGATTGGCTATAGCTAAGACAAAATCATACTTACAAAAAAATAATAAGGATTTAAAAATTATTGTTGAAGCACGAGATTTGCATGAAGTCAATGAAATTTTATCAGAAGGAGGCGTGTATCGTATTCTATTAGATAATTTTGATTACGAAATGACTAGAGAAGCTGTGAAAATAATAGGAACGCAAAGTTTGACAGAATCTTCTGGAAATATCAATGAAGAAACAATCAAACAATATGCAGATTGCGGTGTAAATTACATCTCTTCGGGCGCTTTAACACACTCAGTTTATAATATGGACTTGAGTTTAAAAGCAATATAATTAGTTTGGCAAGGTTTTGGTTATCAATATAGCAGATGTTATCAGCTAAAAACCAAATGCAAATAATTTCAATGGATTGTTCTAAAGAAGGTTAAAATCTTTTTTATTCAATGCATTTAAAAAAAGCGTGATTGATGTCAGCAGAAATAGAAGAAAGAATAAGTAAGATCCCTCTTTTAAGCAGAGTAGTAGAACCACTTAAAAAGGTGAAACTACCATGGCTAGAAGGACTTACGCTATATGATTTATTAGAGCATTATGGAATAGGAGTAGCTGAAGGAGCGCTTTCTAACAGAGCTGGTTCTATTGCATTTAGCTTTTTTATGGCTTTGTTTCCTTTTGCACTTTTTATATTAAATCTCATACCTTATATCCCTATCGAAGGTTTTCAGGCAGATTTTTTAAAGTTTGTTGAAGATGGGGTGCCGCCTAATACTTTTTATGCGATTTCAAATATTGTAAATGATATTTTGCATAATAGCCACTCTGGATTGCTATCCTCGGGTTTTTTACTATCTATTTTTTTGATGGCAAATGGGCTGAATGCCATATTAGGAGGGTTTCAAAATTCTAAACATGTTTTAGTAAAGAGAGGTTTCTTTCAACAGTATTTAATAGCGATAGGAATGTCACTGTTGTTATCTGTTTTATTAATTGTAACTGTTGCGACCATTGTTGTTTTTGAAGTTTTTATCCAAAAGCTAACTGCTAGAGAATTTTTGAACGAACAAATTCCGCTAGTTGTACTAGGAAGATACGTTTTCTTAATTCTAATGATCTTGATTACAACATCGATATTATTTAAGTTTGGAACCAAACATGATAAAACACGCTCTTTTATATCTATTGGATCTGTTTTTACAACTATTTTCACTATTATAATTTCGTATTTCTTCGGAATCTGGGTCATTCGATTTTCGCAGTATAATGAGCTTTATGGATCTATAGGTACACTATTAATTGTTATGTTTTATATTTGGATTAACTGCATGATATTACTTTTGGGTTTCGAATTGAATGCTACTATAACCAAGTTAAAGCGAAAAAATATTAATACTACAACATAAACAATATTGCTATTTTTATAGTATGTTTGGATTTCCAATTAAATTCTTCTATGCGATTTTAAAAGGATGTTCAAACCAATTTATATTATTAACCAAAAACAAAAAATTATGAAAAAGACCTTATTTACCTTTGCACTATTACTAATTACAACAGTATTTTATTCTCAAAGTATTACTGGAAAATGGAAAACGATCGATGATGAAACTGGTAAAGCCAAATCTATTATCGAAATCTATGAGAAGTCAGGTAAAATTTACGGAAAGGTAGTAGAAATCTTAGATGCTTCACGTGCTAAAGAGTTATGCCAAGACTGTCCAGGAGAAGACGCTAAAAAACCTATTATGGGGTTAAACGTTATTAAAGGATTAAAGAAAGATGGTGATGAATATAGCGGTGGTCAAATTCTAGATCCTAAAAATGGAAAATTATACAAATGTCTAATCGTACTTGAATCACAAGATAAATTAAAAGTACGTGGATACATTGGTTTTTCTTTACTAGGAAGAACACAATACTGGTACAGAGTAAAATAATTGAGCCTTGGTCTGAATTACATTTTGCTTTTAAATTTTTAAATAATAACAATGCTTTTTTTTGTAGAAGTAATTTTACCGCTTTCGCTTGCTAAAACGTTTACTTACAGTATTTCTGAGGCAGAATATCATTTTATCAAAGAAGGGATGCGCGTGTCGGTCCCTTTTGGTAAAAATAAAATGTACACTGCATTAGTCCTTGAAACGCATCAAAACAAGCCTACATTATATGAAGCAAAGGAAATTAATCAAATCCTTGATGAACTTCCTATTGTTACAGCTATTCAAATTAAACATTGGCAGTGGATCGCAAATTACTATATGTGCGCCATTGGTGATGTATATCGAGCAGCCTTGCCTAGCGGACTACTGCTTGAAAGTGAAACAATTATTTCACAAAAACAAAATGCGACTGTTGATACCCAAACACTTTCTGATGAGGAATATCTTATACATGAGGCATTGCAGTTGCAGTCGACATTAAAGATTCAAGATATTGTTGGTATTTTAAATAAAAAGAATGTTTTTCCTATCATTCAACAATTGATTGATAAAGGGGTTATCAGCCTTCAAGAAGAAGTACTAGATGGGTACAAGCCTAAACTAGTGCGGTATATTCGTTTACATGAACAATATACTACAGATGGAGGCCTAAGTACTTTACTGGAAGTTCTTAAAAATGCGGCGAAGCAAAAAGAATTAGTTTTAAACTACTTCCAACTGAACGCTTCAGAGCAAAAACCAATCACAGTTAAAAAATTAGTTAATGCTGCAAATACTACATCTGCGGCAGTAAAAGCTTTGATCGAAAAAGGTATTTTTGAAGATTATTTAATTCAGGAAGATCGCGTAGATTTTAGTAACAATCAATCTAATAAAGAAATTTTACTTAGCTCAAGTCAGCAAGTTGCTTTAGAGCAAATAACAGAGCGCTTTCTAGAAAAAGAGGTTTGTTTACTTCATGGTGTAACTGCTAGCGGTAAAACCGAAGTATATATAAAATTAATCGAAGAGTATCTAACAACTGGTAAAAAAGTATTGTACCTACTACCAGAAATAGCTTTAACTACGCAATTAGTGAGTAGGTTGAGTGCTTACTTTGGCAATAAAGTGGCTGTTTTTCATTCGAAATATAATAACAATGAGCGTATTGAAGTTTGGAGGCAAGTCCTACAAAATTCTGATAAAGCTCAAATTGTTATAGGAGCGAGGTCGGCATTGTTTCTACCTTTTAAGGAACTAGGTTTAATTATAGTAGACGAGGAACATGAGCAGACCTACAAACAAATGGATCCTGCACCACGTTATCATGCTCGTGACACAGCAATCGTATTAGCTAATTTTCATGAAGCAAAAGTGTTATTAGGATCAGCTACGCCTAGTATCGAAACTTATTATAACGCTACAAATGACAAATTTGGTTTGGTAGAATTATCACACCGATATGGCAAGGTGACCATGCCTGTTATTGAGTTAGTAGATCTAAAAGACAAATACTTTAGAAAAAGAATGACAGGACACTTTAGTGATACTTTAATTCAAAATATTACTGAGGTTAAAGCGCTAGGAGAGCAAGTTATTTTGTTTCAAAATAGAAGAGGGTACTCTCCGTTATTAGAGTGTTTAACTTGTGGGCATATTCCGCAATGTCAGCAATGTGATGTAAGCTTGACATATCATAAACATAAAAACCAACTTCGTTGTCACTACTGTGGTTATTCTATTGCTAAACCTACGCATTGTCACGCTTGTTCTAGTGTAGATTTGACTACCAAAGGTTTTGGTACAGAACAAATCCAACAAGAGTTAGAATTGCTTTTTCCGGATAGTAAAATAGGAAGAATGGATCAAGATACGACTAGAGGTAAATTTGGTTTCGAAAAAATTATAGATAGTTTTAAAAATAGAGAAATAGATATTCTTGTAGGAACGCAAATGCTTGCTAAAGGTTTAGATTTTGATAATGTGACTTTGGTAGGAATTATGAATGCAGATAATATGCTGTATCACCCAGATTTTAGAGCATTTGAAAGAAGTTTCCAAATGATGACTCAGGTTGCTGGTAGATCTGGACGCGCGTCTAAACAAGGTAAAGTTTTGATCCAAACATATAATCCAGATCACAATACGATACAACAAGTTACAAATAACAATTATATAGGAATGTATAAAGAACAGCTGTACGATCGTCAGATTTATAAGTATCCGCCTTATTTTAGAATAATAAAGTTAACCCTAAAACAGCGTGACTACGAGAAATTGAAGCAAGGTTCGTTGTGGTTGTATCAGGTGATGGCGCAAAATCTAGCAATCCCGGTGTTAGGACCAGAAGAGCCTTCTATAAATAGGATACGTAATGAGTACATTAGAACAATTATAATAAAAGTTCCTACAACTACTTCAGTGGCGGGAATAAAAAAAACTATTCAGAAAATGCTGAATAGTTTTGATGCTGTAGCGCAGTATAGGGCTATAAAAGTGAGTGTAAATGTTGATTTCTATTAAAGCTTAAGAAACTGAAAGTGCTTTAACTAGATCTTCTTTCTTGTTTCTGCTTAGTGGTATTTTAGTTAATCCGATTTCGGCAAATTTACTATTGAATCGTTCAACCTTATCAATATTAATTATGTATGATTTGTGAACACGAACAAACTTTTTATTTGACAATTCACTTTCGAATGATTTCATAGTAGAAAGCACTAAGTTACTGTCATCTTCTGTCACCACACGAACATAGTCACCAAAAGCTTCAATCCACTTAATTTTAGAAGTGAAAATTTTCAATTTCTTTAAATTACTTTTAATGAAAATGTGATCACCTTCTTCCTCTTTAGTATCTAATTTGAGCAAGTGCATGTCCATAGCTCTTTTTACAGAAGAATTGAAACGGTCCAATGCAATGGGTTTTTGCAAATAATCAGTCGCATCATAATCAAACGCTTTCATGGCATACTCTGCTTTTGAAGTGATGAAAACGATCTGCGGCTTAATTTTTAATCCATCTAGGAAATCGAAACCGCTAATTACAGGCATTTCAATATCAAGAAAGATTAGGTCAACATCATTAACAGACATACACCCTTTTGCTTCTATTGCATTAGAGAAATCCCCCACCAAGTTTAAACTCGTGTGATTATTTACTAACTTTGCAATGATCATCCTTTGTATGGAACTATCATCTACAACGACACAATTTAGCTTCATAATATTGAAATTTATATTTAATAGTGTAAATTTAAAATAAATATTCTCTTAAAACTAGCGGTTTAAGTGTTATTTTTGCGGTTCAACGATTATATCTAATAAAACATTGGATGTTTAAAAAAAAAGGTTACTTTTGCACCCAAATTAACAATAAAATAAATTTTTATGAATCATTATGAAACTGTTTTCATTTTAAATCCCGTTTTATCTGATGTTCAGGTAAAGGAAACAGTAAGCAAATTTGAAGATTTTCTTACTAGTAGAGGTGCTACTTTCGTATCTAAAGAGGACTGGGGTCTTAAAAAAATGGCTTACGAAATCCAAAACAAAAAATCTGGATTTTACCATTTGTTTGAATATAACGTATCAGGAGAGGTTTTAATCGCTTTTGAAACTGAATTCAGACGTGACGAAAGAATTATGCGTTTTTTAACGGTAAGTCTTGACAAACATGCTATCTCTTGGGCTGAAAGAAGAAGAGCAAAACTTAAATCTCAAAAAGCTTAATTATTATGGCAACATTACAACAATCTGCTTCAGGAAAAAAAGACGGTGATATTAGATATCTTACGCCTTTAAACATAGAAACTAACAAACAAAAGAAATACTGTCGTTTCAAAAAATCTGGTATCAAGTATATCGATTATAAAGATGCTGATTTCTTATTGAAATTTGTAAACGAACAAGGAAAAATTCTTCCACGTCGTTTAACTGGAACTTCATTGAAATTTCAAAGAAAAGTTTCTGTAGCTGTAAAAAGAGCACGTCATTTAGCTTTAATGCCTTACGTAGCCGATTTACTTAAATAATATTAAAAATAAAGTTGTTGTCTCGATAATCATCGAGACTAACTTCTATAACACAAGGACAACAACATGGAATTGATTTTAAAACAAGACGTTCAAAATTTAGGATTTAAAGATGACGTAGTAAACGTGAAAAACGGATACGGTCGTAACTTCTTAATCCCACAAGGATTTGCTCAATTAGCTACTTCTTCTGCAAAGAAAGTATTGGCTGAAAACTTGAAGCAAAGAGCGCACAAAGAAGCTAAAGTAGTAGCAGATGCACAAGCATTAGCAGAAAACTTAAAAGCTATCGAAATTAAAATTACAGCAAAAGCTGGTGGTGAAAAATTATTCGGTTCAATCACGAATATTGACATCGCTGATGCGTTAGCTAAAAATGGTCAATCAATTGATAGAAAATTCATCACTAGCGGTATCGTAAAACGTACTGGTAAATATTCAGCTACTGTACGTTTACATAGAGATGTAATTGTTGATTTACCTTACGAAATTATTGCAGAATAATTTTAAGTTAACATTTTGTTAATAAAATATAAAAATCACTCTTCGGAGTGATTTTTTTTTGGTTAATTTTGCGCTAAATAACACAAAACAAACCAAATGAAGAATTTTATTACGATGTTACTTTTTGCTCTTAGTTTGCAGCTATCTTTTGCTCAAACTACGACTTCAAGTATTAAAGGTACAGTAAAGAGCAGTGATCTGGAGTTACTTCCAGCAGCTAGCGTGCTAGCTATTCACGTGCCTACAGGATCAAAGTATTCTGCAATGACAAACGAGGAGGGGAGATTTAACATGCTTAACATGCGTGTGGGTGGGCCTTATCGCGTTATTGTTTCTTATGTAGGTTTTAAATCTCATGAGTACAATGAAGTGTACTTAGAATTAGGAAAAGCATTTAATATTGATGCTATCTTAAATGACGAAGGTCAACAACTAAATGAAGTTACTATTACTGGTTCAAAAAGTAAAGTTTTTGGTAGCGGTAGAACAGGAGCTGAGACTACTGTAGGGCGTAAGGAAATTACAGGATTACCTACAATATCTCGTTCAGCAGAAGATTTTACGAGACTTGAACCATCTGCAAGTGGAGGTTCGTTTGGAGGTAGAAACAATAGATACAATAGCTATTCATTAAATGGGGCTGTGTTTAATAATCCGTTTGGATTAGATGCAGCTACACCAGGTGGACAAACAGGATCTCAACCTATTTCTCTTGATGCTATCGAGCAAATCCAAGTAGCTACAGCGCCTTATGATGTTACATTATCAGGTTTTACTGGAGCTTCTGTAAATGCAGTTACTAAATCAGGAACAAATGAATTTCACGGTACTTCTTACGCTTTCTTTAGAAATCAAGACTTAACAGGTGGTAAAATTAAAGGAGAGAAAATCTTTGTACCTTCTTTAGAGCAAACTCAAGCTGGTTTCAGTTTTGGTGGGCCAATCATTAAAAACAAATTATTCTTCTTCGCAAATTACGAAATCGAAAAAAGAAGTGACCTAGGATCAAACTTTACTGCAAATAACGGTGATGGTGTTGTAGGAATTAATGAGTCAAGAGTTTTAGCTTCTGATCTAGTGGCGGTAAGTACTGCCTTAGGAGATCTAGGATACAATACAGGAGCTTACGAAGGGTTTAAACACAATTCTAATTCGAATAAAGGAATTATAAAATTAGATTGGAATATTAACGACAATAATAAGTTAGCTGTTATATACAACTTCTTGGACGCGTCTAAAGACAAACCTGCTCACCCTACAGCTTTAGGTTTTAGAGGTCCAAATGCTTCGATATTGCAATTTCAAAATTCAGGATACGAAATAAATAATGAATTAGATTCATTCTTGGTTGAATTGAACTCTAAGTTAAGTGAAAAGGTTTCGAATAAATTACAAGCGGGTTACACTCATTTTAATGATTTTAGAAATCCATTCTCTGCTCCAGCTCCTGTTATTAATATACAAGATGGTTCTGGTGCTAATTATATTATTGCTGGTCATGAGCCATTTTCTACAAATAATACATTAGATCAAAAAGTTTTCCAAATCACTGATAACTTGAGTTATGTAGTAGGAAATCATTCATTCACTTTTGGAGGATCTTTCGAAAAATACAAGTTTGCAAATTCTTTTAATTTGACAGGTTTAGAGAATTTTGGAACATATGGAACTTTAGGTAACTACTACGGGATTTTTAATTCATATTCTAGTGTAGGTGCTTTTTTAGCGGATGCTGCTCAACCAGAAGCAACTAGTTTTATTAAGCAAAATTTAAAATATGCTCAAGATACGTTTGCTGCTAAAAATTCATTTGGCGTAGGTCAAGATAATGGTTGGAAATTATCGGAATTAAACGTTGGTCAAATTGCTTTTTACGGACAGGATGACTGGAACGTAACCGAAGATTTTAAGCTTTCTGTAGGTTTAAGAGTTGATAAGCCACTATATTTTAATACTTCAGATTTAATTCAAAAATATATTGACACTGAGAATGGAGCTTCTAGAGACAATAGCATTTTATTTTACAATCCACAAACTAAAGCTAATGAGCAGTTAATTTCTACAACACTACCTAGTAACAAATTGCTTTGGGCTCCTAGATTAGGTTTTAACTGGGATGTTAATGGTGATAGAACGACGCAACTTCGTGGAGGTACAGGTATTTTCACAGGGAAGCTGCCATTTGTATGGTTAGGAAATCAAGTTAGTGGATCTGATGATGGCTTTTTGCAAATTATGGATAAGGACTTTAAATGGCCACAAGTGTGGAGAACTAGTTTAGGTCTAGATCATAAATTCCCAAACAATTATATCGCTACTCTTGATGTTTCTTACAACAAGGACGTTAACGGTGTACATGTACAAAACTGGGGTTTAAAAACACCATCTGGAACTTTAAGTGGTGCTGATGGTAGAGCAATTTATTTATCTTCGGATAAAGTTTATGATAATGTTCCAGCTCCAAACGGTCCTAATGCTATCAATGGATATGTAATGACAAATTCTAATAAAGGATATGTTTTCAATACCTCTGTCAAAGTTCAAAAAACGTTTGATGATGGTTTATTTGCAAGTTTAGCCTACAATTACTTAGTATCTAAAGATGTAAACTCTATAGAAGCAGAAATTACAGGGGATGCATTTGCATTTAATCCTGCAGTTGGTAATGTTAATAACGCAGTATTAGCTAATTCTAAATATGGAGATACGCACAGATTCATTGGGGTTGCTTCTAAGAGTTGGAAATATGGAGCTAATAATCAATGGGCAACATCAGTTTCTACATTTTTTGAGTATGCTCAAGGAGGTCGTTTTAATTATATTTATGGTGGAGATATCAATAATGATGGATCAAGTACAAATGACTTAATTTATATTCCTACAACTGCAGAAATTGCTAACATGAACTTTTCTGGTGGTGCTGATCAAGGTGTTGCATTTGATAAATTCATCGACCAAGACAAGTATCTAAGTGGTAGAAGAGGACAATATGCTGAGCGTTATGGTGCTGTAGCTCCATGGAGAGGAAAATGGGATATGAAATTTATGCAAGATTACAACTTTAAACCTTCTTCTAGCTCTGAGAAAACAAATACAATACAGTTTAGTATTGATGTATTAAATATTGGAAATTTATTAAATTCTGATTGGGGATTAGTGCAAGTAGAAACAAGTAGACAACCTATTGGTGTTTCTGTAAATGGTGCAAATGAGCCAACATATACTTTTGATGGTACACAAACTAAGACTTTCAATTATGATGCTAGTTTATTGTCAAGATGGCAAGCACAATTTGGGATTAGATATATTTTCTAATTTTCGAAAATAAATTAAATTTGAAAAGCCTTCTTGCAAAAGAGGGCTTTTCTGTTTATAAATTATAAATTTGCAAATTCTAAGACAAATATTAATTGAATAAAGGAAATGAAGTATAGTAGATTAACCAAAGAACAGTTTGAAGAATTAACCCAAGAATTTACAAACTTTTTAGCAACTCAAGCGATTGACAAAGCCGAATGGGATACAATTAAAGCTGAGAAACCTGAAGTTGCTGAGCAAGAATTAGACTTGTTTTCTGATTTAATTTGGGAGGGGGTTTTGTCTCGAGCAGAATATTTAGAACACTTTTCTAAAAATCACATTTTCTTATTTCAAAGTTTCGATACGCATGTGCATTCTATCATTTTAAAATCGCTTGTTCCTGAAGTAGATTTTCTAACTAAGGATGGATTGCAGTGGCTTAGCGATAATATGTTTACAGATACTATCGAAATGAAAACAGGTAAAAAAGAATTTACTGATGGAAGAAATGAATCACTTTTTGCTTTAATTCAGCAAGGAGCTTTCTTAAGTGACGGGCAGTTATACAAGCAAATTAATACAATTATAGAATCTTAATTATAGTTTTTTTTAATTTTAATTGGCTATTTTAGTACTCAAATTTGAATACTAAAATAGCCAATTTTTTATTTTATGGATACTGCACAATTAATTGAATCTTTAAGACAAGAGTTAAATCGTCACAATTATAATTACTATGTTTTAGATAGCTCTGAAATATCTGATTTTGATTTTGATATGAAATTAAAGCAGCTTCAAGATTTAGAAAATCAATATCCACAATTCTTAGATCCAAGTTCGCCTACTCAAAGAGTAGGGGGCAATATCACTAAAAATTTTGAGACTGTTCCTCATGATTACCGTATGTATTCGCTGGAAAATTCTTATTCAAGAGAAGATTTAGTCGAATGGGAAAGTAGGGTACAGAAAGTATTAGGCGAGGTTCCCTTGTCCTACACTTGCGAACTCAAATATGACGGTGCTTCTATTAGTATCACTTACGAGAATGGAAAACTGCTTCGGGCTGTAACACGTGGTGATGGTTTTCAAGGAGATAATGTAACTAATAATATAAAAACAATTCGTTCTATACCGCTACAACTCCAAGGAAATTATCCTGAACGCTTTGATATTAGAGGCGAAATAGTGCTTCCTTTTGCAGGCTTTGAGAAAATGAATCAAGAGTTAATCGAGATAGGAGAAACGCCTTATGCAAATCCAAGAAATACAGCATCAGGTAGTTTAAAATTACAAGATAGTTCAGAGGTTGCTAAGAGACCTTTAGATTGTTTGTTGTATTTTTTAATTGGTAATAATCTCCCCTTCTCATCTCAACATGAAGGTTTAGAGACGGCGCGTAATTGGGGTTTCAAGGTGCCAAAAGAAGCCACATTAGCTAATAATATGCAAGAGGTCTTTGATTTTATTGATTATTGGGATATCCATCGTCATGAATTACCTTATGAAACCGACGGTGTTGTAGTTAAGGTAAATTCTTTTCGCTATCAAGAGGAGCTAGGGTACACTGCAAAGGCACCAAGATGGGCAATTGCATACAAATTTAAATCAGAACAGGTTTCGACACTTCTTAATACAATTTCGTATCAAGTGGGTCGTACTGGTGCAATCACACCAGTAGCTAATCTACAAGCTGTGCAGTTAGCAGGAACAGTTGTTAAACGCGCCTCGTTGCATAATGCTGACCAAATTGCAAAGTTGGATATTCGAGTTGGCGATACTGTCTTTGTAGAAAAAGGGGGTGAAATCATTCCAAAAATTATAGCAGTAGACTTCAGTAAACGCCCTGATGCAACTGAACCTACAAAATATATCACACATTGCCCTGAGTGCAATACTGAGTTAATAAGAGGAGAAGGGGAAGCTAATCATTACTGCCCTAATTACTATGGTTGTCCACCGCAAATAGTAGGCCGCATTCAGCATTATATTTCGCGTAAAGCGATGGATATTGAAGGCTTGGGAGGGGAAACTGTAGCTTTATTGTATGCTAGTGACTTGGTACACAATTATGCCGATTTGTATGATCTAACTGTGAATCAAATACTTCCATTAGAAAGGATGGCTCAAAAATCTGCTGAGAATCTGGTTAAAGGTGTGTTACAATCAAAGGAGATTCCATTCGAGAGAGTGCTTTATGCGTTAGGAATTAGATTCGTAGGGGAAACTGTCGCTAAGAAATTGGCTAAGCATTATAAAACGATTGAAGCCCTGCAAAAAGCTACTGTTATAGAGCTGGTGTTAGTAGACGAAATTGGAGAAAGAATTGCGCAAAGTGTAGTAGATTTTTTTAGTAACGAGGCTAATATCCAAATTATAAACCAACTTAAAATGCACGGCGTGCAATTTGAAATAGTAGAGACTGTAAACCCAAATGCTACTACAAAATTAGCTGGTAAAGTGTTTGTTGTTTCAGGTGTATTCGAACTGTATTCTAGAGATGAGTTAAAAAAAGCTATTGAAGATAACGGAGGTAAAGTAGGTAGTTCTATTACCTCAAAAACAGATTATGTAATCGCTGGAGATAATATGGGGCCAGCAAAGCTAGAAAAAGCAAATAAATTAAAAGTTACGATTCTATCTGAAAATGAATTTACACAAATTTTAAATGGCGCCTAGCAGCATAATACAAATTGCTTATATTCTTTTTTGTATCGCTACAATCACATTTAACACCATAGGAACTGTGGAGTATATGACGTGGTCAAAGGCGTTTGTGGTTCCTTTAGCTGTATTACTTTATTTGCAGCATTCAACGTGGAGAATTACTTATCTCAAAGCGAGCATTTTTTTATGCTGTTTTTTAGGTGATACCTATAGATTAATAATGCCTTATAATTATGAAACAGGACAAGTTATTTGTTTTTTGACGGCCTATTTATTATTGCTATATTACTTGTTTCCTGAATTTATAAGAGATAACATCCGACAAAAAAATCATATATTTATTGTAGCTGCAACCATCATTTGTTTGACTGCATTGGCATACTTTATATTAAATCTCAACTTTGAAAAGTTAGAAACTAACTATTACATCTTACTATTTTATAGTTTAATACTGGCGCTATTAATTTGTGTCTCTGTTGTAGAATACAATCGAAAACCTGATGCAGTAAGTGTAAATTTACTGATGCTAACAATGTTTTTTGTCTTTTCAGATTGTTTTTATATCATCAATAAATTCTACTTGCCGTTCTCAGTGCTCAATTTTATTCAAATAACAACACAAGTGTTCTCTTATTACTTTTTAATTCATTTATTTTTAGATCAAAAAAGGCTAGAAAAGCCATTAGACAATGATTGATTTTCCTGAGCTTACTTTGTTTTTGTTAGTGTCAAAAAAGAAGTCAATTCGACCTAAATTAATTCCGTAACAACCAACTTGGTTTACAAGAACTTCATTTCCTACTAGATTTTTCACCACTGTAGGTTTATCTAGAAAAGTATGCGTATGTCCACCTATGATTAAATCGATGTCTTGCGTTAAAGTAGCTAATTTTAAATCGCAAATCATATCCTTATCATTTTTATATTCATATCCCAAATGAGAAAGGCAAATCACTAAGGCACATTTTTGCTCGTGCTTTAAAATTCGAACCATATCCTGACTAACTTCTACAGGATCATTATAAACTGTTTCTTCATACATTTTTTTATCTACCAATCCATCTAGTTTGACTCCTAATCCAAACACGCCAATTTTAACACCATTTTTTACAAAGATTTTATAGGGTTTCACTAACCCATCCATTAGGGTGTTTTTGAAATCATAATTAGCAGAAATGAAATCAAATTTTGCGTGCGGCATTTGAGCATACAAGCCTGGAATACCGTTGTCAAAGTCATGATTTCCTATAGTAGACAAATCGTATTTCATCATGCTCATTAATTTAAACTCAAGTTCGCCACCGTAATAATTAAAATAAGGTGTTCCTTGAAAAATATCACCTGCATCAAGAAGTAAAACATTCTCAGCATCATGTCTGATAGTTTCTATTAACGCTGCTCTTCTAGCGACTCCTCCCATATTTGGATTACGGGGATCGTCAGAAGGAAATGGGTCAATATGGCTATGAACATCATTAGTATGTAAGATTGTAATTTGTTTAACATCTTCTGCTGTAAAACTGCTTAATGATAAACCTAATCCTAATATAGCTGTACTGGCAGCCGTTTTTTCGATAAAATCTCTTCTCTTCATTTTTGATTTATTTGGAGCTATTTCCTGCTATCCGTTGCAATCTTTTTTTAAAGCTAAAAAGCTGTAAAAAAAGGATTTTCACTACTATCAGGGCTATGCTAAAGTGCTAAAATTATATATGTTTTATTCTACGATAATCCTGCTATCTTGTTTTGCAGTAACCGTATCTACTGCCTTGAAGTAATCGATTAAAATATTTCTCAATTTATAATCTAGGTCGTAGGTTTGTTCTCCTTTTTTGAAAAAGTTCATATTATCACCGCCATTGGCTAAGTAGTCGTTAGTACCTACATAATACAATTTGTCAAGAATCAGTGGTTTTCCTTGGATTAATATATTATCA
Source organism: Flavobacterium frigidarium DSM 17623 (assembly GCF_000425505.1). Lineage (GTDB taxonomy): Bacteria > Bacteroidota > Bacteroidia > Flavobacteriales > Flavobacteriaceae > Flavobacterium > Flavobacterium frigidarium. The sequence continues at coordinate 290,340 of NZ_KE384393.1, forward strand.
GCACTTTTATCTTTTTTAATTGTAAATGTGAGTCCAGACAAAGGATGTGCTGATCTCTCAGAGATGAAATAATTAATAAGTTCTTGGATTTGTGCACCTCTTAAAGCAATAACAACTAAACTATTTTCAAATGGCATAATTTCGAATCCATTTCTTGCAGTAACATTACCTTTAGGTAAAATAGCACGAATTCCACCATTATTTAACAAGCAAATATCGATATACTTATTTTCTCTTTTTTCAAATACCGTAGAACCATATTGTAATACAACATCTGCCATTAAATTACCGAGTGTAGACTGCATGTTTACTGCCTTCTTATCCAGGGTAATTGGGCACACTGCTAAAACGCTATCTAAATCATTATTGATTCGATTGCGGTAAGGTGTGATATACTCTTCAATTCCTGCCACTAAAGCTTTTGTATCAGGAGTAACAGCATCTTCGGTAACGGCAAGCTGCTCTCCTTTAATGGTATTTAATTGCAATACTTTTTGACTGCATGAAGAAATTAAAAATAATGTTAAGAATATAACAAAAAGTTTCAAAACATCGTTATACTTTTTTAGATTTACCATTTATAATGTGACTTAATTAATTAATTTTGTAAGCGAGTAAAAATAGTATGTTTTTGAGTGTTATAAAAGATTTTTCGGTAAAAAGAATATTAATTAATAATTTACATAAGGTAAAGCTTTCTACAAATGCACAATCTGTAAAAACGATTGGCTTAATTGTTGATCAAAGTAGCTTTCTGGAAACTAAAAAATTAATAGATGTTATTGTTAAAAATGGTGTTTCGAGAGATGCGCTATCAGTTATTGTTTTCAATGGAAAAAAAGGCACTTCAGATAATTTTCCAACTATTAAACAAGCTGATTTAAAGTGGAATGGAGAATTGGACGGTATAATAGCTAACGAATTTTTAAATAAAAATTTTGATCTATTAATTAGTTATTATGTGCAAGATAACGCCCTTTTATTAGCGACTACTTTTCATTCGAAAGCCATATTAAAGGTAGGATTTGCTGCAATAGATGAGCGATTCAATGATTTAATTATTAAATGTGAGCCATCTGATCATGCGATTTTTATTCAGGAAGTTTTCAAATATTTAAAAATATTAAACAAAATATAATTTAACATGCAATCATTAATAGGAACTGGTGTTGCTCTTGTAACCCCATTTAAAGGAGATTTTTCAATCGATGTAGAAGCATTAACTAGAATAGTTAATTTTTGTGTAGATGGCGGAATTGAATATCTTGTAGTTTTAGGTACAACTGCAGAAAATGCAACATTAGATCAAGACGAAAAGGAATTAGTAATTGCGACAGTGGTGGCCGCTAATAAAGGACGTCTTCCTTTGGTTTTAGGTGTAGGAGGAAATGATACAAGAAAAATAGTAGCGGAATTAAAAACGAGAGATTTCTCAGATTTTGAGGCGATACTATCTGTGTCACCATTCTATAATAAACCGACACAAGAAGGTATATACCAACACTTCAAGGCTGTTTCTGAAGCATCTCCTATTCCCGTAATTATTTATAATGTTCCAGGGAGAACCTCTAGTAATATGTTGCCTAAAACTGTTTTGCGTCTTGCTAATGATTTTGAGAATATTGTAGCCATTAAAGAAGCAGCAGGAGACCTTGTACAAGCCATGCAAATTATCAAGGATAAGCCCGAAAATTTTCTAGTTATTTCTGGAGATGATATGATTGCTTTGCCAATTGTTTTAGCAGGTGGAGCAGGTGTAATCTCAGTTATTGGTCAAGGTTTCCCAAAAGAATTTTCTGAGATGATTCGTCTTGGATTAAATAGAAAAGTAAACGAAGCTTATAAATTACATTATATGTTAGCTGATAGCATTGATATGATATTTGAACAAGGAAATCCAGCAGGTATTAAACAAGTATTTGATGCGCTAGGAATAGCGGATGCATTTGTTCGTTTACCTCTTGTAGGAGTCGATGAATCGCTAGCTAATCGCATTGCTGAATTTATTGATAATATCGCTAAATAAGCCTTATTTTTTCACTATTTTTTTATATAAAGAAATATTTTGTAGTAGCTAAATTAATAACTAAATTTGCCCACTGAAACTTCGGTTAGGTTTTTCATGGTTTACTAGTAAATCGTGGATAAAAAAAACAAAAAAATGAAAAAAATCTTATCTCTATTGCTTCTTGTAGCGGTTTTTAGTTCTTGTAATGAGTACCAGAAAGCACTTAAAAAAGATGATGTGGCAGCAAAATTTTCTATAGGTACAAAAATGTACGATGCAGGAAAATATTCTAAGGCAATTCGTCTTTTTGAGCAAATTGCTCCAGCATATAGAGGGAAGCCTCAAGCTGAAAAATTGTTTTATATGTTTGCTCAGTCTTATTATCAAACAAAACAATATAACTTAGCGGGATATCAATTTGAAAGTTTTGTTTCTAGCTACCCAAGAAGTGAAAAAGTACAGGAAGCAGCTTATTTAGGAGCCAAAAGTTATTCTTACTTATCACCGGTGTATAGTTTAGATCAAACAGATACATTCAAAGCGATTGATAAATTGCAAGCATTTATTGATACTTATCCCAACTCAGAGTATATGGATGAAGCCAATACTTCCTTACAAGCATTAGCTGAGAAAATTGAGCAGAAGGTGTATGAAAACGCCAAAGGATACAATACAATATCTGATTTTAAATCAGCATTAGTAGCACTTGATAATTTTGTTGGTGATTATCCAGGGACAAAGTTTAAAGAAGATGCTTTGTATTACAAGTTTGATTCTGCATACCAATTAGGTATTAATAGTGTCGAAAGCAAAAAAGAAGAAAGATTGCAAGCTGCTAAAGCAGCATATGCTGGTTTAATTAAATTTAAAGCAGATACAAAATATAAAGAGAAAGCTGACAGCATGTTGGTTAGAGTTGAAGAAGATTTACAAAAAATTACAAATAAATAAAGTCATGGATTTAAAAAAGACGAATGCTCCAGTAAATACAATAACATACAATAAAACTGTTATTGAAGAACCTACTGGTAATGTGTATGAAGCGATAACCATTATGGCTAAAAGAGCAAACCAAATCAACTCTGAAATTAAAAAAGAATTGACTGAAAAGTTAGAAGAATTTGCTACATATAATGATAGTCTTGAAGAAGTTTTTGAAAACAAAGAGCAAATCGAGGTTTCAAAATTCTATGAAAAATTGCCTAAGCCTCATGCTTTAGCAGTTCAAGAATGGTTAGACGGAAAAATCTACCACAGAGATTCTAATAAATAATATACTATGTCAGTTTTAAGCGGAAAAAAGGTTTTACTAGGAATTTCTGGTGGAATTGCCGCCTATAAAACGGCATCTTTAGTGAGACTTTTTATAAAAGCAGGTGCACATGTCCAAGTGATAATGACACCTGCTTCTAAGGATTTTGTAACTCCACTTACATTATCTACATTATCTAAAAACCCTGTATATTCTAGTTTTTATAATGAAGACGATGAAAATGCCCAGTGGAACAATCATGTTGATCTGGGACTTTGGGCTGATATTATGGTAGTAGCTCCTGCTACTGCAAATACATTGTCTAAAATGGCAACGGGTAATTGTGATAATCTACTTATTGCTACTTATTTATCTGCTAAATGTCCAGTGTATTTTGCACCGGCAATGGATTTAGATATGTACAAACATCCATCAACTATAGCGAGTTTTAATGCATTGCAGCAATTTGGGAATACAATTATTCCCGCTGAAAGTGGTGAATTAGCAAGCGGACTTTCTGGTGAAGGTCGCATGGCTGAACCTGAAAACATTATTGCTTTTCTTGAAGCAAGTCTTGAAAGTAAACTTCCTCTCAAGGGTACAAAGATTTTAATTACTGCTGGCCCTACTTACGAAGCAATCGATCCTGTTCGTTTTATTGGTAATCACTCTTCTGGAAAAATGGGTTTTGATATTGCTAATTGTGCTGCAGAACTTGGTGCTACTGTAACTTTAGTAGCGGGTCCAACGCATTGTACTGTTAAACATTCGAGTATTGAAATTGTCAAAGTAACTAGTGCACAGGAAATGTATGATGCCTGTCACTCATGTTTTCAAAATGTTGATGTTGCAATCGCAGCCGCAGCAGTTGCTGATTACAGGCCTAAAACAGTGGCTACCCAAAAAATAAAAAAAGCACCAAATAACTTTGTCGTAGAATTAGAGAAAACAAAAGACATATTAGCCTCTCTTGGCGAAATCAAACAAAAACAGCTTCTTATTGGTTTTGCTTTAGAAACTGAGAATGAAATTGAAAACGCTAAGGGGAAAATTCAGAAAAAAAACTTAGATTTGATAGTTCTTAATTCGCTTCAAGATCAAGGTGCCGGTTTTGGAAATGCAACAAATAAAGTTACATTTATAGACAAAGATTTCAATATTGAGCCCATGGAGTTAAAAACTAAAGAAGCAGTTGCTGTCGATATTTTAAATAAAGTTATAGCCTATATAAATGAATAAAGTACTTGTATTATTAATGTTTTTTGTTGTTGGGCAATTTTACGCGCAACAATTAAATTGTACCGTAACGGTAAATTCACAAAGAGTTAATAGTACAAATAAACAAGTTTTTAAAACTTTAGAAACTGCAATTACTGAATTTGTAAACAAAACCGACTGGACTGGTCAAAGCTTGAAACAATCAGAGAAGATTAATTGCTCTATGTACATTACTATTTTATCTGGTAGCTCTGACCAGTTTACTGCTACAATGCAAGTGCAGTCTTCTAGACCAATATTTAATTCCTCTTACGAATCTCCCATTTTTAATTACAACGATAAGAATTTTTCGTTCAGTTATACAGAATTTGAAAATTTAATTTTCAATCAAAATTCTTATACTACAAACCTTGTTTCGCTATTGTCTTTTTATAGCTACATGATTTTAGGTTTAGATGAGGATTCTTTCTCATTGCAAGGTGGAAGTGCAAATTTGCAAATCGCTCAAAATATTTCAACTATTGCGCAGCAAGGTAGTTCAAAAGGCTGGAGTCAGCTTGACGGTAATGATAATAGGTTTTTTCTAATCAATGATTTATTATCTCCTACTTACTTAGCAATTAGAAAAACAACTTTCGAATATCACAATGCTCTAGATAAGATGACAACTGATATCAAAGGCTCAAAAGAAAAAGTAAAAGCTTCTTTGTTTAATTTGGGAACACTAAATTCGGTGAAACCAAATGCTTTCTTAACTCGAGTTTTTTTTGATGCCAAGTCTGATGAGATTGTCTCTATATTTTCAGGAGGTCCATCTGTAAATATTACTGATTTAACAGATAATCTAAATAAAGTTTCGCCTCTGAATGCTTCAAAATGGGCGACATTTATATTTTAAATTTCAGTACTTTTACCATTCTATTTATTACTTCAAAAACAGCTAAATGATTACTTCATTATCTATAAAAAATTATGCCTTAATTGAAAAGTTGAGTATTGATTTTTCAAAAGGATTTTCTATCATAACAGGTGAAACTGGTGCTGGAAAATCTATAATATTGGGTGCCTTAGGTTTGATCCAAGGAAAAAGAGCCGATCTTTCATCAATAAAAAATAAAGAAGAGAAATGTGTGATTGAAGCACATTTTGAAATTTCAAAATACAATTTAAAATTGTTTTTTAAGGAAAACGATATCGACTATGAGACCGATACCATTATAAGACGTGAAATTTTACCATCGGGTAAGTCTCGTGCGTTTATTAATGACAGTCCAGTAAACTTGCAATTACTGCAAGAGCTTTCTTTGTATTTAATTGATATTCATTCGCAACAGCAAACTAGAGAGCTTTCTGATGAAACGGTACAGTTTGATATTATTGATGCTATTGCAAAAAATCAAGATACAATTCAAAAGTATCAAGCAATGCTTAGCGGATACAAATCAGATAAGAGTAAATTAAATAGTTTGCTTAAAAGACAGTCTGATGCTATAAAAGAACAAGAGTATCAAACCTTTTTATGGAATGAATTAGTTGAAGCTAATTTAAAGTCTGGAGAACAAGAAGTTTTAGAGGAAGAATTTGAGAAATTAAATAATGTCGAAATTATCAAAGAATCTTTAGACAAATCGTCAGCTATTGCAAATGAAGAGCAAATAGGAGTGATGCATAATTTAAAGGATATTAAAACGTCATTACAAAAAATTGCAACCTACGCACCAGATTATAATTCTTTATTAGAGCGTGTATCTAGCTTAGTGATCGAATTTGATGATATTACAGAAGAATTAGCACGATGTTCTGATAAATTAATTAATGATCCAGAACAATTGGATTTAATTAATCAAAAATTGCAACTAATTTATAATTTGCAAAAGAAACATCAGGTAGACTCTGTTGAGGGATTACTCGAAATACAAACTAGTTTAGAACAAGCAATATCTGATTTAAGTAATCTAGAATCAGATATTGAAAAGTTAACTCTTGCAATAAAAGATAAATCAATCATATTAGACGAGTTAGCACTTGCTATTCATAAAAATAGAATTGTAGCTATACCTGTTTTATCGGATAAACTTATTGCTATCTTGGACACCTTAGGGATGCCAAACGTTCGTTTTGATATTCAATTAAAACAAGGCGAAACATATTTGCAAAACGGAAAAGACGAATTACAATTTTTGTTTGCTGCCAACAAGGGAACTGATTTTGGTTTGCTTCGAAAAGTAGCTTCAGGTGGAGAAATGTCACGTATAATGCTTGCAGTAAAAGCTATTCTTGCACATTATTCTAAACTGCCGACATTAATTTTTGACGAAATTGATACTGGGGTTTCTGGTGAAATTGCTATTAAGATGGGAGAAATCATGAAAGACATGAGTAAAACAATGCAAATTTTTGCTATTACGCACCTTCCTCAAATTGCCGCAAAAGGGAATGTTCACTTTAAAGTATTTAAATCTACAGTGGGTGAAGACACGCAATCTGAATTAAAATTATTATCTGACGAAGAGCGTGTGGTTGAAATCGCGCAAATGTTATCTGGAACTGTAGTTTCTGATTCAGCGCTAAATCACGCCAAAGCCTTGCTGAACTAGATTTTTGGATTATATTTGTTATGATCTAAAAGTTAACGTGCTTTAGTACAGCACATAAAACAAAAATTTACCGAATAAAATATACAAAATGATTATAGAACCTAGAATGAGAGGATTTATTTGTTTGACAGCTCACCCTGATGGATGCGAACAAAATGTAAAAAATCAAATTGAATACATTAAATCAAAAGGAGCGATTAACGGAGCAAAAAAAGTACTTGTAATTGGTGCTTCAACAGGTTTTGGTTTGGCTTCTAGAATATCAAGTGCTTTTGGATCAAATGCTTCAACAATAGGAGTTTTCTTTGAAAAACCACCTAGTGAAGGTAAGACGGCTTCTCCAGGATGGTATAATTCTGCAGCTTTTGAAAAAGAAGCACATAAAGCAGGATTATATGCTAAGAGTATAAATGGCGATGCTTTTTCTGACGAAGTAAAAAAGCAAACTATTGATATGATCAAAGCTGATCTTGGACAAATTGATTTAGTAATCTATAGCTTAGCTTCTCCAGTACGTCTAGATCCTAAAACAGGAGTTTTACATCGTTCTACTTTGAAACCTATTGGTGAAAAATTCACTAATAAAACGGTTGATTTTCACTCAGGAAAAGTTTCTGAAATTTCGATTGAACCTGCTCAAGGAGACGATATTGAGAATACAGTGAAAGTTATGGGAGGTGAGGACTGGACAATGTGGATGGATGCATTAAAAGCAGAAAATCTATTAGCAGACGGCGCTACAACTGTTGCTTATTCATATATAGGGCCTTCATTAACTGAGGCTGTTTATAGAAAAGGAACCATTGGCCGTGCAAAAGATCATCTTGAAGCTACCGCATTTACTATTACTGATAGTTTGGCTGATATTAATGGTAAAGCATATGTTTCTGTAAATAAAGCATTAGTTACACAAGCAAGTTCAGCGATACCTGTGATTCCTTTGTATATTTCTTTATTGTATAAGATAATGAAAGAAGAGGGAATTCATGAAGGATGTATCGAGCAAATTCAGCGTTTATATGCTGAAAGATTATTCTCTGGTAAAGAAATTGCTACTGATGAAAAAGGTAGAATTCGTATCGATGATTGGGAAATGCGTCAGGATGTTCAAGATAAAATTGCTAAATTATGGCAAGAAGCTACAACTGAAAACTTAGCTGAAATAGGAGATCTTGAAGGGTATAGAAATGACTTTCATAATTTATTCGGATTTGGTTTTGATGGAGTAGATTATAAAGCTGATGCAAACGAAATGGTAGCTGTAGAAAGTATCTAGTACCGTATTAATATAGTATTTAAAACACCTTACTTTATGTGGTTTGTCCACTTAAGTTAAGGTGTTTTTTTATGTCCTAATCCCTCTGCTTATTTACGAAGCGCACTTTCATTTAATGTAAGGAGTGATAAATGTTTTTAGTGTAAGAATTAGTTTAAGCTAGGATTTGAGAATGATACATTGCTATATTAATGAGTACTTGTGTCGATTCTTGTTTAAGAGCTATTTCCTGCTATTCGCTACAATCTTTTCTATTCACTCGATTGTCATCGATTGAATAGAAAAGGATTTCCACTGCTATCAGGGCTAGGATTTAGTAGTAAGCTAGAAAAGTCAATTTATAAATGAGGTTCTCTCATATATATAAGGTGCTTTGAAATTGTAATTCTTAAAAGAGATAAATACGGTTCTGTTATGTAGTAGGCAAAGTACTTGCTACTTATTAAGGATACTGCGGACTAATGTGAATGAATCCAACAGGAGTAGGCGAACAGGGTTTTGTTTATCGATTAATCTTACAATTTGAATTGCGATATAAATTGATGATAAGTCAATAGTAAGGTTTCCAGCTCATTAAAAGAAAATTGAAAATTAAAGAAAATAAAATTGTGTAGAAGGTATTGAATATGCGTTTAAACTACCTACTTTTGCACCCGCAACAGCGAATAAGTTCTTTACATGATGGCAAGCAAAACGAAATGAGTTGAAAATTTATTTTCAGATTATTTTAAAAAAAGCTTGTGAGAATTAAAAGAGTTTATTACTTTTGCACGCGCTTCGAGAGTCACGAAAATTGACAATCGAAACGAAAAAAACAAGGTAAG
>NZ_AUDO01000007.1 GCF_000425505.1 Flavobacterium frigidarium DSM 17623
CTCTTTACATCTGAGGGATTGACAACTAGTACATTCCAACCCAAATTTAAAAAATATCGTGCTGCAGAGAAGCCACAGCAACCCGCTTCATAAACTAAATCAACGTCGTGATCTGGAAATGTTCGCTCCACATATAGATACAAATCCTCTGCATTTGAAGGCATAGAATAAGTCTTGTGAAAAAACAAATCTGTTTGGATAGAAACTGTCCAGCTTTTTTTGTGAATATCTAAACCAATGAATATCTTTGGTTTAGAAAAGGCATCTTGTAATTGCATAATCTTCGTTTTTAGTACTCTCAAAGTTATGCTTTTACATTGATGCTTTGAGCTAGCTGGAACTTAGTGGAATTATCGTTTCGCATCCAGTTTTCGTTAAGCCGAAAATTGAAGGGTTATAAACTTCCAGCCATCTGAAATAAGAAACGCATAAAATACAAAATATCAAACAAGGATAAAAAATACCATGGCTTGCAATTTATAGTATTCTAAGTGGTTGTAAGATGTCATAGTTTCTTGGCAAAGCACATGTTATGCATTCGACTTAGAAACGTTATTAAAACCTAAAACTTAATATAAGCTCCAGATTATGATGAAAAGTACCAGTTTAAAAATTAAAATGATCCTATTTACTATATTAGCGGCTGTGTTATCTTGCAAAGAGAAGCCGGCACAGGAGCATAAGAATCTAAAAGAAGTGAAGAGTCTTTCTAACAAACAAGTTGAAACAACAATACTTCCCACAGTAAATATTAAAGACAATGACAAGCTACTATCTCCCGCATTAATCAAAGTGAATTCTCAGGGAGTATGGTTTGCTAACGAAGGCTCCCTAGGTTACATAAAGTTGTTAGATGAGCTGGGTAACGAAATTGCAACTACCTTTTTATCGACAAATGAAAATTGGATGAAGGAAGGGTCGGTTAACTTTTCTGCCAACTTGATATTTGATGCCAAAGGTAGCAAGGTTGGTACACTCGTAATTCACAACGACCCCGGTTCAGGAGATGGCGATGAAGCTGGCGAGAAAATTAGTTTTACAATTCCAGTAACTTTTTAAATCATAACAGTTTCAAAAAGTCTTTTAGCAAAGGATTCCCATTTTTTTTATTCCATATTATAGAAAGTTTTGTTTTTTGAACTATTGTATCTAATTCTATAAACTTAATTCTGTAACCCGATTTTTTCGCCAGAGATTTTGGAACAATCGAAATACCAAAATTATTCTCTACCAGCTTAAAAATAGAGCTTGAATGTATGGTGTTGTGAGAAATTATGGGAGTGAAATTACAATCATCAAAAATCTGCATTACTTTTTCATAATATGAGGCGCTATATTTAGCGTCAAATAGTATAAAAGACTCTTCTCTAAATTGAGCTATGCTTTCAAAATTGTGCTCATTAATAGGATGATGTTTTGGTAAAACCAAGCAAAAATTCTCATCTAATATTGTCTTTATTTCTAAGGTGAGAGGCACTCTTTCTAATCTAACAAAACCAATATCTAAAGACAGTGACACTAAGTCTTCAATCTGCTTTTGATTGTCAATTTCTTTCAAATCAAATAGAATATCTGGATTTTTATCTTCAAATTTCAATAGCAAATTCGGAATCACATCTTGCATGGCTGAACCTACATAACCTATCTTCAACTCCCCTTTTTTGCCATCATGAATTAATTTGGCATTAGTTAAGGTGCTGTCTATAACCCTCAGTTGTTGTGTGAATTCAGTTTTCAAATATTCCCCTACAGTAGTCAATACTACCTTTCTATTGTGCCTTTCAAAAAGTATAATGCCTAGCTCCTCCTCAAGCAGCTTTATTTGCCTGCTCAATCCTGGCTGCGAAATAAATAATTTCTCGGCTGCTTTTCTAAAATGCAACTCTTCTGCAACAGCAAGAAAGTAACGCATGTGCCTTAACTCTATTTGATAACTCATAGTTCTTAATTGGTTATGTAATTGATATCATAAAGCATCAAAAGTAACCATAACTTTGATAAAACTAAAATTACTACAAGAGATGTTTAAATACGGAATAGATATACTGACATTAAAAAGCGTCAACGAGATAGCAAACGGCACTTTAAAAGCAATAATTAATGATGAAGCTAGAGCTAAAATCAATTCTTGTCGAAATAAAGTAGAGACAATTATTAAAAGTGACAAAGTGGTTTATGGAATCAATACAGGTTTTGGTCCCTTGTGCGATGTCCAAATCACCGAAAGCGAAACGAGCTTATTACAAAAAAACCTTTTAATTACTCACGCTGTGGGTGTGGGTGAAAATATTGACAAGCAGCTTTCTAAGATTATGATGATTTGTAAGGTACATGCTCTCTGTCAAGGATTTTCTGGCGTTAGATTTGAGCTTATCGAACGCATTATTTATTTTATAGAAAATGATTTATTACCCACAGTTCCCAAGCAAGGATCTGTAGGTGCCTCTGGAGATTTGGCACCGCTATCCCATTTATTTTTACCTTTAATTGGTGAAGGAGATTTCTGGATTAATGACGAAATCGTTCCTGCAAAAGGAGTACTGCTACAGCACAAAATTAAGCCGCTTGAACTGCAAGCTAAAGAAGGTTTAGGTTTAATTAATGGAACGCAGTTCATACTCGCTCACACAATTACCGGGCTTCTCAAAATGAACTATTTACTTGATTTAGCTGATGTTGCAGGTGCTATGAGTATCGAAGGGTACAAAGGAAGCTCCTCCCCTTTTAGAGAAGAATTACATCAAATACGACCGTTTAAAGGAAGTATTCACGTAGCATCAAGAATGCGAGCGTTATTTGAAGGTTCTCAAAATATTGCTTCTCACGAAAATTGCGAACGTGTTCAAGATCCTTATTCTATGCGTTGTATACCGCAAGTTCATGGTGCTTCTAGAAACGCTTTTTACCATTTATTAGAATTAGCTGAGATCGAAATGAACTCGGTGACAGACAATCCAATAGTGCTAAGTGAAACCGAAGCTATATCTGGTGGAAATTTTCATGGCCAGCCGCTAGCAATGGCATTAGATTATTGTTCGATTGCCGCTTCAGAACTTGGAAATATAGCCGACAGGCGTTGTTATTTATTAATCGAAGGTAAATACGGTTTACCCCGTTTATTAACAAAGGCTGGTGGATTGAATTCGGGATTTATGATTCCGCAATATACGACTGCAGCCTTAGTGACAGAAAACAAGTCCCTCTGCTTCCCTCCTTCTGCAGACAGTATTCCCACTTCTTTAGGTCAAGAAGATCACGTTTCTATGGGGAGTATTTCTGGTCGAAAACTAAACCAAATCTTAGAAAATTTAGAAAAAATACTGGCCATAGAGTTAATGTATGCTGCTCAGGCAATGGAATTTAGACGTCCTAACACCTTTTCTGAAATAATCGAAAAAAATCATGCTATCATAAGAGATAAAGTGGATAAGCTAGAAGATGACAGACTCCTAAAAGACGATATAAATAACATGATTCAATTAGTAAAAAACGAAAAATTAATTGTAAAAGTAAATTAGTTATGACTTTTAAAGAACAAATCTTACAAGGCATTCCAAGCACTTTGCCTGCAGTAAAAGGCTATCCTGAAGATGCAAATAGAGCGCCTAAAAGAAAAGATATTTTATCTCTTGAAGAAAAACAGCTAGCTATTAGAAACGCATTACGCTATTTTCCCAAAGAATGGCATCCAGAGTTAGCTACCGAATTTGCTAATGAGTTAAAGGAATTTGGTCGAATATACATGTATCGATTCAAACCAGACTATGACATATATGCTAGAGGAATTGCAGAGTATCCTGCAATAACACAACAAGCAGCAGCACTAATGTTGATGATTCAAAACAACTTGAATCCAGTAGTGGCCCAACATCCAGAAGAATTAATAACCTACGGTGGTAATGGTGCTGTTTTTCAAAATTGGGCACAATACCTAATTGTTATGCAGTATCTAGCCATCATGACAGAAGAGCAAACTTTGCATTTATATTCTGGACATCCTATGGGGCTGTTTCCTTCTAGTAAAAATGCACCAAGAGTTGTAGTGACTAACGGAATGATGATTCCTAATTACTCCAAGCCTAATGACTGGGAAAAATTCAATGCTCTTGGAGTAACACAATACGGGCAAATGACAGCAGGTTCTTTCATGTACATTGGACCACAAGGAATTGTTCATGGAACTACAATTACAGTGATGAACGCATTCAGGAAAATCTTGAAAAAAGACGAAAACCCGAATGGAAAAATATTCTTAACGGCAGGTTTGGGTGGTATGAGTGGCGCCCAACCAAAAGCGGGTAATATTGCTGGCTGTATCACCATTTGTGCAGAGGTGAATGCAAAAGCGGCTACAAAAAGACACGAACAAGGTTGGGTCGATGTTCTAATTGAGGATATCGATGAATTAGTAAAACGAACGCTAGAAGCCAAGAAAAACAATGAAGTAGTTTCAATCGCATTTATAGGAAATGTGATTGATGTTTGGGAAAAATTTGATCAAGAGAAAATTTTTATCCACATTGGATCTGATCAGACCTCTCTTCATATTCCTTGGACCGGCGGCTATTATCCTGCAGGTTTGTCTTACGAAGAATCGAACGTACTGATTAAAGAGAATCCGGAATTATTCAAAGAGAAAGTCCAAGAATCTTTGAGGCGACACGCCAACTCTATTAATAATCACACTAAAAAAGGAACTTATTTTTTTGACTATGGTAACGCTTTTTTATTAGAAGCGTCTCGTGCAGGTGCAGCTGTTATGGCGGAAAATAACATTGATTTCAAATATCCTTCTTATGTACAGGATATTTTAGGTCCTATGTGCTTTGATTATGGTTTTGGACCGTTTAGATGGGTTTGTGCTTCGGGGAATAGTGATGATTTAGATAAAACAGATGCCATCGCTGCCACAGTTTTAAAAGAATTGATGCAAAAATCTCCTGAAGAAATCAAATTGCAAATGCAAGACAATATCACTTGGATTCAAGATGCAAAAGCGAATAAAATGGTTGTTGGATCGCAAGCAAGAATTCTCTATGCCGATGCAGAAGGTAGAATTGCAATTGCAAAAGCATTTAATGATGCTATAGCAAAAGGAGAAATTGGACCCGTGATTTTAGGTAGAGATCACCACGATGTCAGCGGAACAGATTCACCATTTAGAGAGACATCTAATATTTATGACGGAAGTAAATTTACTGCAGATATGGCTATTCACAATGTAATTGGGGACAGTTTTAGAGGTGCTACATGGGTTTCTATTCATAATGGTGGCGGTGTGGGCTGGGGTGAAGTGATCAATGGTGGTTTTGGTATGCTACTCGACGGAACAACCGAGGCGGAAGAAAAATTGAAAAACATGCTTTTTTATGATGTTAACAATGGACTCGCAAGAAGAAGCTGGGCTAGAAATGATGAGGCTATTTTTGCTATTAAAAGAGAAATGGCTCGAACACCTAACCTTAAAGTGACATTGCCTAATTTAGTAGAAGATAACCTTTTAAAAGACTTATTTTAATGAATGTATTATTTGTAAATATTAAGGAATTACTGCAGGTAAGAGAAAATACAGTAGGCTTTCTTTCAGGGAAAGAAATGGGTCAGTTACCTACTCTTAAAGATGCTTTTTTACTAGTTAAAGATGGGTTGATAGCTGACTTTGGAATAATGAAGGAATGCCCCAAAGTAGATATAGAAACAGTTGATGCCACTGGCAGAATGTTGCTTCCTTCTTGGTGTGACTCACACACCCACTTAGTTTATGCTGGGAACAGAGAGAATGAATTTGTAGATAGAATAAACGGACTCTCCTATGCTGAGATTGCTGATAACGGTGGTGGTATTTTAAATTCGGCTAAAAGGTTACAGGAAATTACCGAAAGCGAATTGTATAATCAAAGTAAAAAACGCTTAGAGGAAATTATTCATTTGGGTACTGGCGCTGTTGAAATTAAGTCAGGCTATGGTTTAACTAAAGACGCCGAGCTAAAAATGCTACGTGTCATTAAAAAGTTGAAGGAAAATTATCCTATCGAAATAAAAGCTACATTTCTTGGTGCACATGCGGTACCTGCTGAATATAAAAATGATAAGGAAGGGTATTTGCACATGCTGATCACTGATATTTTACCTACAATTGAAAAAGAAAATTTAGCTGATTTTATAGATGTTTTTTGTGAAACTGGATATTTTTCAGTGGATGATACGCAGTTGATTTTAGAGGCTGGTAAAAAACACGGACTTCAAGGTAAAATTCACGTGAATCAATTTAACGCTATTGGTGGAATTCAAGTTGGAGTTGCTAACGAAGTTTTATCTGTAGACCACTTAGAAGTAATGAGAAACGAAGATATTGAAGATTTGAAGAACACCCGTACAATGCCGGTCGCATTACCTAGCTGCTCTTACTTTTTAAGTATTCCTTACACACCGGCTAGAAAAATGATTGATGCAGGATTACCGCTGGCATTAGCCACTGATTATAACCCAGGCTCTACTCCTTCTGGTAATATGAATTTTGTTATTGCTACCGCCTGTGTAAAAATGAAAATGACTCCTGAGGAAGCTATTAATGCAGCAACAATTAACGGCGCATATGCAATGAATGTACTAGATAAAGTGGGATCTATAACTAAGGGGAAATTAGCAAACTTAATACTGACTAAAGAAATAAACTCGTATAATTTTATACCATATTCTTTCGGTAATCATTGTATCGAAAAAGTATACTTAAAAGGACAAGAATTTGAAAAATGATACTATAAAAAAAATTGTAACCAATTGATATAATTACAATTGAAACAAAATATATAAAGTAATTATTTGAGTTTAAAATGAAATTTATTATTGCGAATTAAAATTGAGTTTCGAAGTTTAATTAAAAGACTATTAGTAAAAATCCAAATGCTTTTTGCACCTTTATTTCAATCGAAGTATACTATGTTTTAATCTAAATTAATGTGAGTTTGTGATGTTGTTTTGAGAGCTTTGGCTACAACGTGAAGCTACTTTATTGCATACGTTAAAGGTTTGCTTATATCTGCAATTTTGCTTTTGTTATGCTTTAAATTTGTGTGATAAACATTAAATAAAAAATCATGAGTAAAGCATTAATTATAATAGATATACAAAATGACTATTTCGAAAATGGTGCAATGGAGTTGGTACAGCCACTTCAAGCAAGTGAAAACGCAAAGCTTATTTTAACTAATTTTAGAGAAAAAGGATTAGAGGTTGTACACGTTCAGCACCTATCTTTATCACCTCAAGCCACTTTTTTTCTTCCTAATACAAAAGGTCAAGAAATACATGAAAGTGTAGTACCGTTACCATCTGAAAAACTAATCGTGAAGAATTACCCGAATAGTTTTAGAGATACTGATTTATTCTCTTATTTAAAATCTAAAGAGATTACTGAGATTGTATTTGTTGGTATGATGACGCACATGTGCATTGATGCCACCGTGAGAGCGGCAAAAGATTACGGATTTGACTGTACCGTTATCGCAGATGCTACAGCAACACGAGCACTAGAAATTTATGGTCAAAGTGTTGACGCCGCAAGTGTTCAAACAAGTTTTTTAGCTGGTCTTAGCTTTTTCTATTCTAAAATTATAAGTACTGCTGAATCTCTCAAATAAATCAACAAAAAAAAAACCACAGCTATAAACTTTAATTCATAGCCGTGGTTTTTTTATGCAACTTACTTTTTAAAATTGCGCTTCTTATTTCTCTTATACCTTAAATTTGATTTAACGCCCCAGAAATGAAGCGGCAGCCCCGATAATTTACTGGCTTATTTTTACTAATAGTAGAGAGCGACTGAAAGAAGCTCCTCTAGTATTTTGTAAAAATTGACTGGAAATAGAGGGCTATAGCAGAATACTGGAATAGGCGCCAAAAAACCATTCTAATTATTTAAAAGCACTAAATGTTATGTAATTTTCACGATTCTATTAATAGGAATTCCAACACCTTTTTTTAGCACTACGCTTTCATCGGTAAGCGCCCATACTGTAGTCTCGACCATTTTTTTAGAAATTTCATCTTCAAAATAGATTTGGATTTTCGAATGCTCTAAATTCCCCAATGATAAGGCTCTTTTTAATTCGGTTGTTCTTTGATCAATTGCTTTATCGTCATTTAAAATTTCGCTGTGAGGGAATTTTAAGTCGGCTATATTTTCTTTTTCTATGATTTGAAATTGAGTGTCCATACTGTAGTATTTAATATTAATTGAAACTATAAGAGTGATCAAAATTGCTTGTAAACGCCTATCATCACTCTAACAAATATAAAATAGATTTTTTATATTTATGATTTTTATTCAACATTTTAACAGCAATTTCACCTAACTAATTCCTAATCTTATTCTACATCAAGAATTTACTATTTAGTATGATAAAATCTATTCAGCAACGAATTAAATAGTTTGATTTTATTAAAAGCTACTACCTTTATAATCAACACACTTACTAATTCGATTCACTAGAAATGTACTTATATTTGAAAATCTCAGCTGATAAAATAGAAATACCAGCAATGAAAACTACTTCTTATTTATTTAAGCGTTTTTTTTAACTTGAATATAACACAATATCAAAGTGTATATTTTATTGCCTGACTTGCTTTTCTTATTTTTGGAACAATAAAAAAAACAAGTATGAAAATTAGAATATTTACAACAGCACTTATTGGACTTAGCATTATCTCTTGCAAAAATGACAAGAGCATGAATACTGCAGAAACTAGTACAGATACCATAACTGCAACGGTGCCAAAATTTGAAAATAAAGGGCATGAATTAGTTTATAATATGGTTCAAAAAGTAGGTGACTTGCGTAAATTATATGATAAAAAAGATGTTGTCTACACCTATACTTACCAAACGCCTGATGGTAAAACAGATGTTACTACGGAGAAATATATTTTTGATGGCGAACTTTCATACGGGGTTTATAAAAAACATGAGCGCACGCTACCTGAATCAAGCGGTGTAATTGAGCAAGGGTACGACGGGAAGGAATACTGGTTAAAAAATGACGGAAAAAGTATCGAAGATGAAAAGCTTTTAAAGATGGTGGCTTTTAACAGACCTACGAATTTTTACTGGTTTGCCATGATGCAAAAATTAATGGATGATGGTGTAAATTATGAATATTTGAATGAGAAAAATATAGGCGACGCAACTTATGATGTAGTTAAAGTCACATTTGATAGTCTTGATAATTCACCTAAAGATATTTACCAATTGTATATTAACAAGAGTACTGGATTAGTTGATCAGTTCTTGTTTACCGTAATGGATTTTGATAAAGCAGACCCGTTATTAATGCAGTTAGAATATGAAACAATTGACGGTTTAATGATTCCTACAAAGCGCAAATACAAAGCTTCTAATTGGGATGCTGAGGTTACAAACGAACCTTGGATCAATGTAAACTGGACAGATATCAAATTCAACAACGGATTAAAAGCTGCTGATTTTAAAAAATAAATTCAGAATAAATTTTAATATAGAGAAACCCAGCATAGCGCTATAGAACGCTACTGCTGGGTTTCTTGTTTACAGAGGTGTCACACTATTATTAATACTTATTTGTTAAAAAACAGCACTGTGGGGAAATCATAGAACGCTCTAGTTTTTTAGCAATTTAAATGATTAACATTTCATTGTGCTTTTTAAATTCGATAACTAACACATAATTCATAACTTAGCTAGACAAACATATGAATTCATCGTAAACATTTCGTAGTAAACAGATTAACTTATTTTAGAATTAATTAAATCTGTTATATAGCTTATAAATTTGTTTTTTATCGAAAGATTAAATCGCGAATAAAAATAGCGACTGTAGATGAGTCCTAAATACTTGTTTGTTTCTGAAAAAAGTCTAAAAAAGTGTTGTCACACTTACAAAATTTAAAATTATGTCAAAAAAAGTAGCCGATCAAATAGTAGAAATGCTAGTAAGTAATAACGTAAAAAGAATCTATGCTGTTACAGGTGATAGTTTGAACGAGTTGAATGATGCTGTAAGGAGAAGCGGAAAAATAGATTGGATTCACGTGCGTCACGAAGAAGTAGGTGCTTATGCAGCTGCTGCTGAGGCAGAACTAGACGGTCTAGCTTGTTGCGCAGGAAGTAGCGGACCCGGACACGTGCATTTAATCAATGGTTTGTATGATGCAAACCGTTCAGGAGTGCCTATGATTGCGATTGCCTCTACGATTAATACACCCGAATTTGGAGTCGATTATTTTCAATCGACAAATACCTATAAGTTATTTGATGACTGTAGTGTTTATAACGAAATTGCTACCACTCCCAACCAAGTTCCTAGAATGTTACAGGCAGCAATGCAAAATGCCATTCATAAAAAAGGTGTTGCTGTTTTTGGGTTACCAGGAGATGTATCTTCAATGCAAGCGGTAGAAAGTACAACGGCTATGTATAATTTTCATTCTCAAACAGTGAATAGGCCTGCAGATGAAGATTTGCAAGCCCTAGCCGATTTGGTCAATAAACATCCTAAGATTTCTATTTTTTGCGGAATTGGAGCTGGCGAAGCCCATGAAGATATTTTAAAATTAGCCTCTCTACTTAAAGCGCCTATTGGATACTCTTTTAGAGGTAAAATGAGCATGCAATATAATAATCCTTATGAGGTTGGAATGACCGGACTACTAGGCGTACCATCGGCGTATCATGCTATGCACGAATCTGATGTGGTGATTTTATTGGGAACCGATTTCCCGTACGAACATTTTATGCCAGTAGATAATAAAATAGTTCAGGTCGATGAAAAGCCTGAGCGATTGGGCAGAAGAGCGAAACTCGAAATGGGTTTAGCAGGTAAAATTGGAGATACAGTGGCGGCACTTTTACCATTAATAAAAAATAAAGAAGATGATAGTTTCTTAAAAGCACAACTAGAATTTTATGAAAAAGTAAAAGAAAATTTAAATGTGTACGTGAAGGACTCCGGTTCTCACGATCATATTAGCCCAGAATATGTCGCTTCTACCATTAATAAAATGGCACACAATGACACCATTTTCACTGTCGATACAGGTATGTGCTGTGTCTGGGGAGCACGTTATATAGAAGGAACTGGAAAACGAAAAATGCTAGGATCGTTTAACCACGGCTCTATGGCGAATGCAATGCCCATGGCGATAGGTGCGCAACTAGCTTACCCAGACAGACAAGTAATTGCATTTTGTGGAGATGGAGGATTATCAATGTTACTAGGAGATCTTGCTACTATAAAACAGTATAACTTACCTATTAAATTAATCGTTTTCAATAATAGATCACTGGGTATGGTACAATTGGAGATGCAAGTAGAAGGTTTACCTAATAATGAAACTGATATGGTAAATCCTGATTTTGCTATGGTTGCTCAAGCAATGGGATTCAAAGGAATTACCGTTACTGATCCTGCAAAGGTAGAAAATGCATTAGAGGAAGCTTTTATTCACGATGGCCCTGTTTTGGTTAGTGTATTTACTAATCCGCAAGCCTTGGCGATGCCACCTAAAATGGAATTTGACCAGATGAAAGGATATGCACTTTCTATTAGTAAAATGATTCTAGGTGGACGAATGGACGAAGTGCTCGAAATGGTAAAAACTAATTACAAACACATGAAAGAGGTTTTATAATTTTCGAAAAAAAATAATGAAGAGCAATGGCATTTTCCTGGAGAGTGTCATTGCTTCTTTATTTAGAATTAGCTACCAAAAAAGTAAAAAAGTTGAACAACAATTAAAATTGCAAAAATTGCTGTGATGGTTTTCTGCCAAAATAAATTAGCTATAAACAAACCTACGATTAACAGTAATGGTTCGCTGGTATTTCCTTGAATAGTACCTTTTCGAAAAGAACCACTGTAAGCAATCTTGATTCCGGACTCATTTGTGACTTGCCAATTGTCGCGCATTTTATCTGTATATTCAAAGGTGTAAGAATCTCCTTGAAATGAGATCGCAGCTTTAGTCAAGCTGTCGTAATAAATAATGTTTCCTATTTCTGTATCACTTTCCACATCAAACATCTTCGTCTCACGACTCCAGAAACCGTTTGTGATAAAACTGAAATTCCTGTTTTTTAACCTGCTTTTTGCAAGCAAAGAGGACATGTTGTGACTTAGATAGCCTACATCTTGGTGGTTTGAAAAAAGCTTGTATTGGCTAGAAAAAATACTTTTCTGCCATTTTATATTTGTTTGCATAATTAGTGGTCTATCTCAAATGGAATGATAAGCGTCTAATATTTAAACAATTACCCTTTTATATTATTTAATTGAAATTTTGAATCCTTATTTTCAAAGCTTTTTAATTTGCTATTGTTGTATAAAAATGCTATAATAAGGAAGAATAAGACTGCAATTTAGAAAATTAAAAAAAAGGATCTGTCAAAGTTTTTGAAAAAAGAATTACTTTAGTATCCTGGATGTAACTTTAAATATTTGGTGCTTTTAAAATTCTTTTTGATGTACTACACGACGGCGCGGTTGGCGTGATTATTAAATTACTCCACTATTAATGATTAAAATAAATAAAAAATGAGATTAGAAGATTTTGACAATGATGAGGATAAAATAATCCAAGACAGATTAAAGCAGAAAACTTGGAATGAAATAAGAACAAATGACAGTTGGGCCATATTTAAAATCATGGCAGAATTTGTGAATGGATATGAGACAATGGGACGTATTGGTCCTTGTGTATCTATTTTTGGATCAGCGCGCACAAAACCCGATCATGAAAACTACCTACTTGCTGAAAAAATCGCTTACAAAATCAGTAAAGCGGGATACGGAGTCATTACTGGAGGTGGACCTGGAATAATGGAAGCCGGAAATAAAGGAGCGCACCTAGGTGGCGGTACTTCGGTAGGTTTAAACATTGTTTTGCCATTCGAACAACATTTCAACCCATATATTGACACAGATAAAAACTTGAATTTTGATTATTTCTTTGTTCGAAAAGTAATGTTTGTGAAATACTCACAAGGTTTTGTAGTTATGCCAGGAGGTTTTGGTACAATGGATGAACTCTTTGAAGCAATGACATTAATTCAAACGAAAAAGATAGCTAAGTTCCCTATTATATTAGTAGGATCTAGCTTTTGGTCAGGATTAATGGACTGGGTTAAAACGGTATTAATTGAACGTTTTGAAACCGTAAGTCCTGACGATTTAAAATTAATCAAGATAGTTGACACCGAGGACGAAGTAGTTACCGTTCTTGATAATTTCTATAAGAAATACAATTTGAAACCAAACTTTTAACCACCAAGCTGTTTTTTAATTAAAACAGCTTTTTTTTTGTTTAAATTTCAATAATTCCCTTAATAACTGTATCTTAGAAAAGCATTTTAAAACTAGCCCTGTTTGAAATATCTTTACTTTTATCTTAATATTTTAGCGCTATTGCTGCTACCGATTCACCTTACTGCACAACATCAATCTTCGATAGTTGCTCAAGTTGATATGGAGCAAAAGATAATTAAGGTCGAACAAGAATTAATCTACAATAATGAATCAGCTATGGCTATTGATTTATTAGTTTTGAACGACTGGAACAATGCCTACTCCTCTAATGACACGCCGCTAGCCAAACGATTTTCTGACGAATTCTATAGAGGATTTCATCTAGCGAACAATGAAGAGCGCGGTTCTACCACGTTATTTTCTATTACTGATGACACTAGCTCTGTAGTGCAATGGCGCCGTCCCGCTGCTCAACCAGATTTAATATATGTTGATTTAAAAAAAGCAATCGAACCCCACCAAAAATTAAAACTTAAACTGATATATGAGGTGAAAATTCCGAGTGCTGCTTTTACGAAGTACGGTTATACCGAAGAAAATGGTATGATCCTAAAGAACTGGTACCTTACTCCTGCCCGATTCAAGAACAATCATTTTGTAACCTACAGCAATGAAAACTTAGATGACATAGCAAATGCCATTAGTGATTTTTCAATCTTATTGAAAATCCCTAACAATCAAACGGTGACTACGGATTTAAATATGATGCTACTTTCTACAGAAGCCGCCATGAAAATATATTCGTTATCAGCCAAAAATATTTTAAATTTCAATTTACTGTTAAGTCCGGAAACTCGTTTTGATAGTTATGAGGTACAAAACCAAGAGATTCTCACTGATTTGAAAGAAGATAAATTAACTAAAATTGAGCAAGAAAAACTTATTGCAGGCATTGTGAGTTTTGTTGCAAATGAGATTGGCCGCTACCCTCATCAAAAAATCGTGATCACTCAGGTTGACTACGACCGCAACCCTTTTTATGGATTGAACCAATTACCCGCTTTTATCAGTCCGTTTTCAGATGCATTTACTTATGAGTTGCGCTTTTTAAAAAGCTATTTAAATGCTTATTTAAAAAATAGTCTGCAATTAGACAACCGCAAAGAAAGTTGGATTTATGATGGGATTCAGGTTTATACGATGATGAAGTACATCGAGACAGTGCACCCCAACAGTAAAATGTTAGGAAGTACTTCTAAGTTTAAACTCTTAAAAAGTTACAATCTTACTAACTTGGACTTTAACGAACAATATAGTTACTTCTATATGTTAATGGCTAGAAAAAATCTAGATCAGCCGCTGGAAAATACTAAGAGTTCGCTAATAAAATTTAATGAGCAAATCGCTAGTAAGTATCGTGCAGGACTGAGCTTGCGTTTTTTGAATAACTATTTAGAAAAGAATATTGTTGCAAAAAGCATACAAGAATTTTACAGCGCCAATTTAAAAGAACAACAAAGCGCAGCCACATTTGAAGCAATTTTAAAATCCCAAAGTGATAAAAATATAGATTGGTTTTTTAAAACGATTATTCGATCAAGAGATTTAGTAGATTATAAATTTGGATCCGCGTCAAAAACTACTGATAGTGTATCATTTACCATTAAAAATCGCACGGCAGTAGCAGTACCCATTCCGTTGTATGGGCTAAAAAACAATAAAGTAGTTTTTAAAGAATGGCTGGAACCCATAAATACAGATAGTGTGTTTACGGTTGCCAGACGAACAGCTGACAAATTAGTATTGAATTATAAAAATGAAGTACCAGAGTACAATTTGAGAAACAACTGGAAATCGCTAAATGGCTTCTTTCCTAACAACAGACCGATCAAATTTGTTTTTATGAAAGATCTCGAAGATCCTTATTACAATCAAGTTTTGTATGTTCCTACAATTAGCTATAATCTCTACGACGGTTTGACTCCAGGCTTGCGTTTGCACAACAAAACTATATTAGAAAAACCTTTTACATTTGATGTTAATCCATCTTATTCAACAAAAGCAAAAACAATTTCAGGTTCGGGATCTATTGTGGTGAATCAAAATTACCGCAACAGCAATCTTTTCAATGTACGCTATTCGTTGAGTGGGTCCTACTTTCATTACGCTCCAGATGCTACTTATTTAAAAATAAATCCTACCGTATTGCTGCGCTTTCGCGAAGACGACTACCGAGACAATAAAAAGCAGGGCGTAGTTTTAAGACAAGTAATTGTCAACAAAGAGCAAAGTGCCATCGTTAGCAATCAAATTGCTGAAAACTATTCTGTTTTTAATGCGCGTTATTTTAATAGCCGAACAGAGATTATAAACCATGTAAGTTTGTCAACTGACTTACAGCTAGCTGGTAAATTTGGTAAACTTGCCGCTGAGGTTGAATATAGAAAATTATTCGAAAACAACCATCAAATCAATTTGCGCTTCTATGCAGGGAAATTTTTGTATAATCGAACAAATTCTGATTATTATAGCTTTGCCTTAGACCGCCCTACTGACTATTTATTTGATTACAATTATTACGGTAGATCAGAAGACAGTGGGTTTTTCAGTCAGCAGCTAATTGTTGCAGAGGGTGGTTTTAAATCTAAACTTAATGCTCCATTCGCCAATGATTGGATTACTAGCATTAATGGAAGTTATAACCTGTTTAATTGGTTCGAAATCTACGCAGATGCTGCTATTGTGAAAAATAAAAAATTTGAAGAACGCTTTTTATACGATAGTGGGATACGATTGAATTTTGTTCCCGATTATTTTGAAGTATATCTGCCTGTATATTCCTCAAATGGATGGGAAATAGGACAAAATAGATATAATGAAAAAATTAGATTTATAATTACATTATCTCCTAAAATACTTATCAATTTATTTAATCGCAAATGGTTTTAAATCCATTAATATGACGCAATAATTTTAGATAATAACCAATAATAAGCAGTTAAAATTACACATTAAACAAAAAATGATATTTATACTGAAAATTATCTAGTATTATTATATTTTATTTTGTCGTTTGAATTATGAAAATAGCTACTTTTTAAGTAAATTTGCACCTTAAAGTTATACTACTTAATTATGATAAAAGAAAAAGCTAATACTACCTTGACATTTGAAGACTTTAAAACGGAAGTTTTAAACGATTACAAGACTGCTATGATTAGTAGAGAATGTAGTTTGTTAGGACGTAGAGAGGTTTTAACTGGTAAAGCAAAATTTGGAATCTTTGGTGACGGAAAAGAAGTTCCGCAGCTAGCGATGGCCAAGTTTTTCAAAAATGGTGATTTCCGCTCTGGGTATTATCGTGATCAAACTTTTATGATGGCTATTGGGGAATTAACTATTGAACAGTTTTTTGCCGGTTTATATGGTAGCACTAGTATAGAAAAAGATCCTATGTCTGCAGGGAGACAAATGGGTGGGCATTTTGCCACTCATAGTTTGAATGAAGACGGTTCTTGGAAAAACTTAACACAACAAAAAAACTCAAGTGCAGACATCTCTCCTACTGCTGGGCAAATGCCTCGACTTTTAGGGTTAGCACAAGCTTCTAAAGTATACCGTCAAGTAGACGGAATCAAAAATAAAGAAAACTTTACTGTTAACGGAAACGAAGTGGCGTGGGGAACAATAGGAAATGCCAGTACTTCAGAGGGGTTGTTTTTTGAAACAATTAATGCAGCTGGAGTTTTACAAGTTCCTATGTTAATTAGCGTTTGGGATGATGAATACGGAATTTCGGTTCATGCAAAACACCAAACAACAAAAGAAAACATCTCAGAAATCTTAAAAGGATACCAACGTGATGAAAATGCAAAGGGATACGAAATTCTAAGAGTAAAAGGTTGGGATTATACTGATTTGATTGCAACTTATGAGAAAGCTTCGGCAATTGCTCGTGAGCAACACGTTCCTGTATTAGTGCATGTTAATGAATTAACGCAACCCCAAGGGCATTCAACTTCTGGATCTCATGAGAGATATAAAGATGGTGATCGTTTGGCATGGGAAAGAGAATTTGATTGTATCAGACAAATGAGACTTTGGATGATTGCTATAAATATTGCCTCTGCTCAAGAATTGAACGAGATTGATGCTGATGCAAAAAAACAAGTTCTTGAAGGTAAGAAAGCGGCTTGGGCTGCCTTTATCAACCCTATAGTTGCTGAGCAAAAAGAATTAATAAGCTTAATTGAGAAATTAGCTCCTACAAGTACTAATAAAGAAGCAATTTTAAATTTAGTATCTCAATTAAAAGGAACGAAAGATCCTTTGAAAAAAGAATTATTAATTACAGCACGTAAATCGTTGCGATTATTGCTTAACGAAAACGGTCAAGCAGAATTAGCACAATGGATCACAGAATATATTGAGAAAACACAACCTAATTTTAGCAGCCATTTACATTCAGAGTCTGATTTGAATGTATACTCTGTTGCTGAAGTGTTGCCTACATACAATGAAAATTCACAAGACGATGCGGATGGTCGCATGATTTTGCGTGATAACTTCGATGCAATATTCACAAAATATCCTGAAGCACTTATTTTTGGTGAAGATTCAGGAAACATTGGTGATGTAAATCAAGGTTTAGAAGGAATGCAAGAAAAGTATGGAGAACTTCGTGTTGCTGATGTTGGTATTCGTGAAGCTACAATTATTGGTCAAGGAATAGGAATGGCCATGCGTGGATTAAGACCAATCGCT
This sequence comes from Flavobacterium frigidarium DSM 17623, assembly GCF_000425505.1. Classification (GTDB taxonomy): domain Bacteria; phylum Bacteroidota; class Bacteroidia; order Flavobacteriales; family Flavobacteriaceae; genus Flavobacterium; species Flavobacterium frigidarium. Next base: position 18,045 of record NZ_AUDO01000007.1, read on the forward strand.
GAAATTCAATATTTGGACTACTTGCTTTATGCAATCCAAATCATGAGTGATGATTTGGCTACACTTCAATATAGAACTTTAGGAAAGCAAAAAGCGCCGCTTATCATTCGTACACGTGGACACCGTCTAGAAGGAATCTGGCATTCAGGTTCACCTATGGGGATGATTATTAATGCTATTAGAGGTATTCACGTTTTAGTTCCCAGAAATATGATGAAGGCAGCAGGATTTTACAACACTTTATTAGAGTGTGACGAACCTGCCTTAGTAATCGAATGTTTAAATGGATACCGATTAAAAGAAAAAACACCCACTAATTACGGTGAATTTAAAACACCAATTGGAGTTGTAGAAACAATCAAAGAAGGTAAAGACATCACATTAGTCTCTTACGGATCTACATTAAGATTAGTAGAGCAAGCGGCCAGAGAATTACAAGAAGTAGGTATTGATTGTGAGGTTATCGATTTACAATCATTATTACCATTTGACATCAAACATGATTTGGTAAAAAGTGTAATGAAAACGAACCGTTTATTAGTAATCGACGAAGATGTTCCTGGTGGTGCTTCAGCATATATCATGCAACAAATAGTTGAGCAACAAGATGCTTATAAATATTTAGATAGTAAACCACAAACATTAGCAGCAAAGGCACACCGTCCTTCATATGGTACAGATGGTGATTACTTCTCTAAACCTTCAACCGAAGATATTTACGAAAAAGTATATGAAATGATGAATGAAGCAAATCCTGCTAAATTCCCTAAGTTATACTAATAACATATTATTTATCATCAAATCCCAAACAGCACTTGTTTGGGATTTTTTGTTTCAGGCAACTCCCCTTTTAAACCATTCTAATTCCTGTTGTGATTATTTTATGATGAACAAACGTTAAACTAAATTGTAGCGAATACAATAAAGCGTAATTTTAGTATTCGAAAAAAAAAAACACTATGGAAAAATATGCCTTATTAGGAAGATTAGAAGCTAAACCTGGAAAAGAACAAGAAGTTGCAGCATTTTTAAAAAGTGCGCTTCCAATTGCTGAAAATGAAAACGCTACCGTAAAATGGTATGGTCTACAATTTGGACCATCTTCTTTTGGAATCTTTGACACTTTCGAAACAGAAGCAGGTAGAAAAGAACATTTAGAAGGTGAAATTGCAGCCTCATTAATGAAACATGCTGGAGAATTACTATCGCAAGATCCAATAATCGAATTTGTTGAGTTGCTCGCAGTGAAATAGTATCACATCCTTATTTAAATTTAGCGATGTATTAAGCACATAACAGCTACCGTTAATTTAAATGAGCTAAAAATGATTTTTTAAAGCCAACATATATTTTTTATGTTGGCTTTAATTTTTTTATTTTAGCAATCTAAACTACATTAAATAATGACCTTATTAGAAAACATACTACATACTATTGAAGATGCATCAGTAATACCCACTGAAGTATCTCTTAATAAATACACTTCTTTAGATTTATCTGTAACTAATGAAGAGTTAAAAACAGCTTCTCTAAACAACGCAATTGATTTCGAACTTTTTATCGAAAATAAATTAGCTGAGAATAATGCAAAAGTAGCCTACGGAGGATACAATGAAGAGCGTAACTTATATAAAAGAAGTACAATCTTTAGAGATGATGCAACAGAGGAACGCAATATGCATATTGGACTTGATTTATGGATAAAAGCTGGAACCGAAATTATATGTCCGGTAGATGGCACCATTCATAGTTTTAATGACAATGCTGGTTTAGGCGATTATGGTCCTACAATTATAATGAAACACGAACTTAACAAGGAAATTTTTTATACCTTGTATGGACATTTGTCTAGAGCAAGTTTAGAAGGATTAATTATTGGAGCCACATACAAAAAAGGCCAGCAATTAGGAACCTTAGGAGATGCAGCAGTAAACGGAGACTATGCCCCTCACCTGCATTTCCAAATTATAAGCGATATACAAAAATACTCGGGCGATTATCCTGGAGTATGTAGTAAAAAAGAATTAGCTTACTACTTAGAGAATTGCCCTGATCCAAATATATTATTAAAACTTAATGCATAATCATCATGAAAAAATTTATCATCCTTCTTAGTTTAATGGTTTTAGCAAGTTGTAAAACAAATAAAATTGTAACTACTAGTTCAAGTACTAGCATTAGCGAACCAGCAAAAACAGGTATCCAGCAGTTGCCACTTACATCTGTAGATTTAGCACATAAAACCAGAGCATACGAATTAGGAAAAAGAATATTGAATACATGTAATACTTCAAAATTCAAGCCTTTTACATCAGATGAAGCAACGCAAAGTATTATCAATAACATTACTTTAGAAAAATTATCTAAGACATGTAACCGATACCGACAATCTTACGGAGACTTCAAAGATTTACAATTGGCTGAAATTTATCAAGATTACGATGATTCCACTACAGTGTTTAGATACAAAGCTTTGTACACAAAAGAAGTTGCTAATAAAGAACTACGTGTGTATATGAATAATGAAAATAAAGTATCAGGAATAAAATCAATGGATTGGGAAACCACCTTCGAACGTAAAAAATAAACAACAGTGTCAATATATTTAAAGCCAGTATAAGAAGTAACATTCTTTTACTGGCTTTTTTTGTTCCGATTAGCTTATGACAAAAAACATACCAAAGAAGGAATTTCAAAAAAATTAACTACAGCCTTTATCAGTAGTTATTGGTAAACACTAGATTCACAGTTAAAACGCTACATATAAATATTTTACGGGTATATAAATGTTAAATTTTAGCATTATATTAATAGATTTAAGATTGGATTTTAACTTAAAATTGGAACAAGCACGTTCAAGTTAACTGTACCTTTATAAAACAAAATTTAATCAGCTAGTGCTGCCACTTTAAATTGATTTACTATTTAAAGTTATTTTAAGGCTAATGCGAAATAGATTAAATTATTTATTAATTAAAATTTTACATATATATGTCTATTAAAACAACAAACCCCGCTACAAATAAGGTCGAAAAATCATTTGATGAAATGACCGATAAACAAGTTGATAATGCAATTGAATTATCAAATAAAACGTTCCAAGATTGGAAAAAAACCAGTTATAAAGAACGCGCAACCCTACTTCATAAGGTAGCAGATTTAATGCGTGAGAAGAAAACAGAATTAGCCAAATTGATTACTCTAGAGATGGGAAAAGTTATTGCCCAATCTGAAGGAGAAATTGATTTGAGCGCAAGCATATTAGATTATTATGCAGATAATGCAGAAAAATTCTTGGCAGATAAAAAATTGAGTCCTGAAGAAGGAAAAGCCTTCGTAAGAAGCAGTCCAATTGGAGTGTTATTTGGAGTAATGCCATGGAATTTCCCATTCTATCAGGTTGTGCGTTTTGCAGCTCCTAATATTATGGTAGGAAACACCATTTTATTAAAACACGCTTCAATCGTACCACAATGTGCTATTGCAATTGACGAATTATTTAAAGAAGCAGGAGCTCCTGAGGGATTATACACTAACTTGATGATTTCAGGAAAGAGAAGTACTGCCCTAGTTGATGATACAAGAATTAAAGGAGTGTCATTAACAGGTAGTGAAGGTGCAGGTGCTAGTATGGCCGCAGCTGCCGGTAAAAATTTAAAAAGATCTGTATTGGAGTTAGGAGGTAGTGATGCTTTTATCGTTCTAGCAGATGCAGATATTGATCAAACAGTTGATTTGGCTATTTTTGGTCGAATGAACAATAATGGACAAAGTTGTGTCGCTTCAAAACGATTTATCGCTGTTGAAGAAGTAGCAGATGAGTTCTTAGAAAAATTCACAGCAAAAATTAAAGCGCTGAAAGTTGGTGACCCTATGGATCCAAGTACAGATGTGGGACCATTAAGTAGTCAAGAAGCACTAGACAACATTTTAGATCAAGTTAAAAGATTTGAAGCTGCCGGTGCAAAAATTGTAGTTGGTGGAAAAAGAGCTCTAGATGAAGGTGCTTTTATGCAACCAACATTATTGACTAATTTAAATAGAGACGAAGAAACATTCAAAGAAGAATTATTTGGACCAGTTGCTTCATTCTATAAAGTTAAGAACGAACAAGAAGCTATTGACTTAGCTAATGATTCACCATTTGGTTTAGGAGGATCTATCTACACTAAAGATATCGAAAAAGCCATTAAAATTGCTGATCAAATTGATTCAGGAATGGTTTTTATTAACTCTCCTACTTGGACGCAAGCTGATTTACCATTTGGTGGGACTAAAAGATCAGGTTATGGTAGAGAGTTATCAGAACAAGGAATACACGAATTTGTAAATAAAAAATTAATACGTGTAAGCTAGTTTGTAAGGTTACTAATTTACAACTTATTAATTATTTAAAGAGCGGTAGCTGTCATTAGACAACTACCGCTCTTTTGCGTTTATTACGTTTCAAAATAGGCATCCGTAAATACTGTAACTTTTGAAAGCAATTCCATAAATAGAAAAGCCTACTGCTGTTTTATCTTTGTAAATGTAATTACTGCAGTAATAACAAGCACTAAAACAAAATAAAGATGAACTTAAAAAGAATATTTGGAGCCTTACTAACCTTACTAGGATTAGCTGCTTTAATCTATACAGCAATAGCATTTACTAATGGCTCTAGTGAAGGACAAGATGTCAAAACGATGATCGTTTATGGTATTTTAGGTTTGGTCTTTTTTAGTTCAGGAATTAGCTTAGTCAAAGCCACAAAGGATGAATCTTAAGAGGCATCAATAATTGAATAACCAAAACCATTGTGATACGCTTTTAAATTTTCGAAAAGAAAAAAAAGTCATTCGCAATTTAAATTGAAATTATATGAAATCAAGATCAATAGGAATCGCAATAATAGTTATAGGAGCAATAATGGTGTTTTACACAGGATTTAACTACGTAACTAAAGAAAAGGTAGTAGATATTGGTCCGATAGAAATCAATAAAGAAGAAAATCACCCAGTACAATGGTCCCCTATTGTAGGTGTCGCGCTTCTTGTAGGAGGCATACTATTAGTAGTTGCTGATAAAAGAAAATAAACAATAATTGAATAAATAATAGAATCTAAATAAAAAATAATATTATGAAACCACATATTGGAATAGCAGATAAAAAATTAGATAGCAGTATAACCTTATTATCAGCGGTATTAGCTGATGCAGTAACACTGTACACAAAAACAAGAAAATTTCACTGGAATGTATCAGGAGAAAGTTTTATGGAAATCCACAAATTGTTTGAAAACCAATACAAGCAATTAGAGGTTAACATTGACGAAATAGCAGAGCGCATCAATAAATTAGGTGGGAAAACTATTGGGACAATGAAAGAATTCACAGATCTAACAAGATTGAAAGAATCTCCAAATGTGTACCCGTCACAAAAAGATATGATTAAAGAATTACTTGGAGATCATGAAACAGTAATCCAACAATTAAGAAAAGATATCGATACTGCTGAAGAGGAAAATAATGATGTAGGTACAGCAGATTTTCTAACTTCATTGTTACTAGGACATGAAACAATAGCTTGGATATTAAGAAGATATTTAAGCTAGAAAAATAGCGATTTTTCTTGAGTAAGTACTATTCAGGATAATTGGTATATAAATTGGTTTTTTGGTTTGTAAAAAGGGCTGTCTTTATATAAGGCAGCCCTTTTTCGGTGCTTTTCAATATGTAAATACCATAATATAATTGAATTGAAACGTAAATAATTTAAGCTTAAAATTCAGAAATTTACATCAGCTTATAATTGCTTATTTGCAATGAAAAAGCCAAGTTTAACCTTAACAATTGTAACATGAGTTTTAAATTAAAACATAGCTTTGAATTATTAAAAACTACTTTTAAAAGTTGGAATGACAAAGATCCTTTTAGACAAAGTGCTGTAATCGCCTACTACGCTATTTTTAGCATCCCAGGATTGTTAGTACTCATAATCACTGTTGCAGGATATTTCTATGGTACGACAAATGTTAACGACAATATTATGGGACAAATATCTGATACTATTGGTCCAGATGCTGCGCAACAAGTGAGCAACATGTTAGAAAAATCAACCGCCGAAAAATCAACTGTTTGGGGTAGTATAATAGGAGTTGCAGTATTGTTATTTGGTTCAACCGCAGTATTTGTTGAATTACAGAAAACGTTCAATCAAATTTGGAAAGTAGAACTTAAAGTTCAAAAAGAGGGCATAATGGCACTTGTAAGGGCTAGATTATTTTCTTTCGGTCTTATCTTGGCGATCGCTTTTTTACTTACTATTTCGTTAGTTATTTCGACCTTGCTTTCTTCAATGGGAACGTGGTTAAAAGTATACACCCATGATTCTACAATTATTTTATATAACATCATCAACTTCGTGTTTTCGCTAGCAATTATATCTGTGTTGTTTGCTTTGATGTTTAAAATACTTCCAGATGCCAAAATAAAATGGAAACACGTGTGGATGGGCGGTATTGTTACGGGATTGCTATTTACAATCGGTAAAACACTACTGGCTTATTATTTTAGTACTTCTGATCCAGGATCAATCTACGGAGTAGCCGGATCCCTAATTTTAATTTTATTATGGGTTTCTTATTCTTCGATGATTTTATTTTTTGGCGCTGAATTTACGGCTACTTATGCTCGAAAATATTCAGGTGATATAGAACCTACAGAAATTGCAGTTGCATCGCGAGAAGATCAAAAACTTATTGAAAGCAAGACTTCGAAATAGTAAGTGAGCGTGATTTTCGAAATAGAATAAAGCGAGAAGTAATCAATTAACAGTGCAATTCTTCATAAAAACTACCACGCCGATTTTCATAATATTAGTATAATTATATGTTAATATTATAATTTAATCTCAAAGTATTGATACATAAAATAGCTGCTTCTAATCGACCTTTACATTGTGATATAAGTTAAATATTTAATTACAAAATAGACAAAGATGAATACAGAATCAGCCATAAAATTACTAAACTCTTTTATCATTATTAATAATGATAGAATCGAAAGATACAAACTTGCAGCACAAGATATAGAAAGCTATAGTTTGAAAAATGCATTTCAAAATTTCCAAAAAACGAGTCAAAAATGTAATGCAGAATTGAGTAACGAAATCATTAAGTTAGGTGGTACTCCTTTAAGCACAGAAAGCAATTTTAACGGCATCAGTAAAATGTGGTTAGCAATAAAAAATAACTTTATATACAGAGATTTAAAAAAGTTGATTACGAGTATCGAATTTAGCGAAAATGAAATAATGCAAACGTACTACACGACTATTTCAAACAATCGTGATGCGCTAAGTGAAAATCAACAATTAATGTTGAGCGAACAATACTTTTCAATAAATACAGAGCATTATGAGATCAAATCTTTGAAATCACTTTTGTAAGCTGTACTATCAATTCAAAATAAAGGAAATCTTTAATAGAACAACAATACTTAATATTCATTTTAAATAAAAGTGCTTTGACTTCAGCCATAAAAAATTATTTTAACGATGTAGGTGTCTTGTCGTTATTCATCGCGAGGTTTTTTAAGGAGTTATTCATTCCTCGATATGAATTCAAGGAATTTCTTAAACAATGTTATAAGATAGGATACAAATCAATCCCGCTAGTAGCAATTACAGGATTTATCATGGGACTGGTACTTACATTGCAGTCACGTCCTACCCTAGTCAGTTTTGGTGCCGAGTCTTGGTTGCCAGGAATGGTTGCTTTATCTTTAATTAGAGAAATAGCACCTGTTATTACAGCCTTGATATGTGCCGGAAAAATAGCTTCTGGAATTGGAGCCGAATTGGGTTCGATGAAAGTAACAGAACAAATAGACGCTATGGAAGTAGCTGCTATAAATCCATTTAAATACTTGGTTGTTACTAGAGTATTAGCCACCACTTTGATGGTTCCTTTATTAGTTGTCTTAGCTGATGTAATAGGTGTTTTTGGTGGTTATATGGGAGTGAACATCCATGGAGATATGTCTCTTTACTTATATATAACTAAGGTGTTCGACATATTAACCTTTTCTGATTTACTGCCCGCAACGATTAAAACATTCTTCTTTGGTTTCTTTATAGGAATTATAGGTTGCTATAAAGGTTTTAACGCAAACAGCGGAACAGAAAGTGTGGGAGTTGCAGCAAACTCAGCAGTAGTGACTGCTTCACTAAGCATTTTCATAATCGATATGCTAGCTGTTCAATTAACCGATTTATTATTTTAATATGGTAGCACAACAAACTCTTAACAATAGTACCGAAGATAAAAATCCGGTAATCGAAATAAATAATTTACATAAAACCTTTGGCGCAGACAACCATGTTTTAAAAGGTATTAACCTTACACTTAATAAAGGAGAGGATCTTGTCGTATTAGGAAAATCAGGTACTGGAAAATCTATTACAATTAAATGTATTGTAGGATTGATTAAAGGAGACGAAGGTGAGATCAAAGTTCTAGGACAAGACATCATGAATCTCAATACTAAGGAACTCAATAAAATCAGAGTTAAAGTAGGATTCTTATTCCAAAGCGCTGCGCTTTACGACTCCATGTCGGTTAGAGAGAATCTTGATTTTACTTTACGCCGACATAATGCAGACATTTCTGAAGAGGAAATAACTTCAGAAATTGAAGAGGTTTTAGAAAGCGTAGGATTAGCGGAAGCGATAGATAAAATGCCTTCTGAATTATCCGGTGGAATGCGAAAAAGAATTGGTTTAGCCAGAACGTTAATCTTAAAACCTGAGATTATTTTGTATGACGAACCAACAACTGGTTTAGATACGGTAACTTCAAAGGAAATTAGCGAACTGATACTTAGCATTCAAAAAGAACGCAAAACTTCCTCAATAATTATCACGCATGATATGGCCTGTGCCAAATTAACTGCAGATAGAATTTTGATCTTAAAAGAAGGAGTCGTCTATACAGAAGGTACGTACGAAGAATTAGAAAAAAGTGAAGATGAATGGGTTCGTTCATTTTTTATATAAAACATAATAAATCAAGCAATCATGAATACGCAATCAAATCATACTTGGAAATTAGGAGCTTTTGTTGTAGGAGCACTACTTGTCTTTGCAGCGACCATTTTCTTTATTGGAAAACAGCAAAACCTTTTTGGCGATACCCTACGTATACAAGCCAACTTTAAAAATGTAAGTGGATTAATAGTGGGTAATAATGTTCGATTTTCTGGAATTACCGTAGGGACTGTTGATGAAGTGCAGCTAGTTTCAGATTCTACCGTGGTCGTAGTAATGTCTATTAAAAAGGAAGTTCAAAAATTTATTAAGACAGATGCAAAAGCAAGTATAGGATCAGACGGTTTAATGGGTGACAAAGTATTGACAATCTCTCCAGGGACCCATTCGAAAAAAATGATTGCCGAAAATGGAAGAATTGGATCTGTTGCAGCTGTAGAAATGGATGAAATTATGCAAAGCGCAAAAACCACTATGGAAAACGCAAGTGTTATTACAGATGAATTAGCACAGTTTAGCTATGATATGAATAATGGTAAAGGTGCTTTATCTAAATTATTGACTGACGAATCCTTTGCAAATAGCTTAGATAAAACGATGGATAACCTGCAAGAGGGAACTAAAGGTTTGAGCGAAAATATGGAAGCAGCAAAACACAATTTTCTTTTGAGAGGCTATTTTAAAAAGAAAGAGAAGGAAAAAGAAAAGAAAAAAGAAGCTACTGAAGAAGCTAGAGAAGAAGCTGCAAAAGCACAAGCAAAAAAAGACAAAAAATAATTGACATTATAATAAATCCTAGCCCCTCACTGTATAAGTGAGGGGCTTTTTTTATGTACAGTATATTCACAAATCTTGGTTATTATATTGTAAAGTATTGCTTTAAGTCAAAATATGTAAATACCGCAACTTATGAATGTAGTATTATAACACATTACCAGTATAATGTGATGATATTTGTATTAACAAAACGATTAAAAATTCAAACCACCAATTATGAAAAAATCAATTTACACACTAGCCACTGCCCTACTTATTACTGGGACAACATTAGTTTCTTGTAAAGAAAACACCGAAAACAAGGGTGAAGAAGTTGAGGTTATTACTAATGATGAAGGCAATTCCTTGATGGTAAAAAGTGCGACTCAAAATAAAGAGTGGGAAGCATTCAAAGTTAATACAGACAGCCTTATCAATAAAAACGATATGCGCATCGCAGAGCTTAAAGTAAAAATGAATAACACGGGCAAAGCAGCGGATTCTACCTATAAGAACAAAATTGCTCAATTAGAGGAGCGAAATGCAGCGATGAAAGTCAAAATTCAAAACTATAAGGACGATAGCTCTCAAAACTGGGATTCGTTTAAAACAGAATTTAACCACGATATGAACGAGCTAGGTTCTGCTTTAAAAGACCTTACTGTCGATAATAAAAAGTAGGAACATTTTTAATTATAACAGTGATTTTGCAACGAGGTTTCGAATATCAAAATTCTTTTTTAATCGAAAATGTAAATCCCATAACTTTTGAATAAAGTTATATAACACAAGCCCTCACAAAGATCACGACCTTTGAAATATCAAAAACAAACATTAACAAACAAAATTTACAAAATGAAAAAATCAGGAAAAATAGCTTTAGCTAGCTTCGCATTAAGCTGCATCGCATTCACTAACGTTCAAGCACAAAGTACAATTTCGAGACAACCTACTTTTGGAATTAAAGGGGGAGTTAATTTCTCAACTCTTTTTAGTGATGACAATGCAAATGAAGATAATATGCTAACTGGATTTAATGCTGGTTTATTTGCGAAATTCCCAATTTCTGATCAAGTAGCTATCCAACCAGAGGTGTATTACACAACAAAAGGGGCAAAAATGACTTACGATGGTTTAATAGATGGTGAATCAAAATTTAAATTAAACTACATCGAAGTACCAGTACTTGCAGTTATTAACTTAACTGACCATTTTAATGTACACGCTGGACCTTATGCAGCATATATGGTAAGTGGAAAAATTAGTAATGATACTAACGTAGGATCTTCAGATACTGATTTAGATACAAATGACTTTAAAAGATTTGAAGCTGGAATTGCTGCAGGTGTTGGAGTTGATCTAGAAGTATTAAGCTTTGGTGTTCGTTATAACTATGGATTAACCAAAGTAGGAAAAGAAAGAACTATTGGTGCATCTACTGTAACACTTCCAGATGCTAAAAATGGTACAATCAATGCTTACGTAGGATTCGCATTAAATTAAACCAAACAATAACTAACTGAAACAGTAATAATAAAAAACAAAGAAATTATGAGCAATCTACTATATACACTAGCAGTAATCTTAATTATTTTTTGGGCAATTGGATTCTTCGCTTATAGCGCTGGAGCAATTATTCACATACTTCTAGTAATTGCAATTATCGCAATTCTATTAAGATTAATTCAAGGAAGAAGCCTATAACTAGGTGAAATTAAAACAAATCAATTAACAACAAAATATCAATATTATGAAAACAGATAAAGTATTATTAGGAGTTTTAGGTGGATTAGCTGCAGGAGCAATATTAGGAATCTTGTACGCACCAGAAAAAGGAAACAAAACAAGGTTGAAAATCAAAGATAAAAGCACTGACTATGCTGACAACCTTAAAGAGAAGTTTGACACAGCACTTGACACTATTTCAAAAAAGTATGATGATTTAAAATCAGAAACGAAAACAGCTTACGCTGATGGAAAAGAGAAAGTTAAAGACGCTGCTAAACAAGCTGAAAACGAAACAGAGCGTTACAAAGCGCAGGTATAATTTGCATAAAAAATTAAATTATGAGTAACAATGCATCATCAATAGAAGTTCTGTTAGAAAATGTACAGGACTATGTAAAAACAACTTTAAAGCTTACTAAGCTTAATGCTATTGCACAATCCTCAGATGTAATTTCATCTGTAATTTCAAAAATAGTAATTTCTATTGCTGCTGCAATGTTCATTTTGCTTCTAAGTTTTGGCCTTGCCTTCTTGATTGGAGATTTAATGGGTAATGCTTATTGGGGATTCTTTATAGTTGCTGCATTTTATTTGCTGCTAGCTGTACTAATCTATTCGTTCAAAGATCAATGGATTAAAGTACCCGTGAGTAACAAAATTATTACAAAACTTTTAAAAAATATGGAGTAATGAAAGAGTTAAATCCCACCGCCAGTCTAGATAGACAAATTATAGCCTTAAAAGAGCAGCAAAGAGAAGAGCATTTAGCGCTAAATCAACAAGTCAAAATTGTTTATGAGAGCTTCAAGCCTTCTAATTTAATCAATTCAGCAGTAAATGAAATGGTGCAAACACCTAATTTAAGAAATAACATGTTGAACAACTTGATAGGTTTATCAACAGGTTACCTTTCTAAAAGGATAATGGTAGCAGGTTCTACCAATCCTCTTAAAAAAATCTTAGGAACTGTAGCACAGTTTTTAATTACAAATGTAGTTTCTAAACATTCAGATGCTATTACCAATAAGTTTTAAGAGACTTGTACCATAAAAACAAATCAAAATCGAGAGACCTTAGTTTCTCGATTTTTTTTATGATCAAAAATTTATGAGGATTTTTGGAGAGTAGTCTGCTAAAAATAAATACATTTAGCCATATACTTAAAGTCATGAACGAAAATCAAAAAACACTTCATAAATTCTACGCTGCCTTTGCGACGAGCAATTATCAGGATATGATTTCTTGTTATCATCCTAATATAGTATTTACAGATCCCATTTTTCACACTCTTGAAGCTAAAGATGCTTTAAACATGTGGAAAATGTTGTTAGAGAAAGGTGAAGGTAAGACGGTAATTGAGTATTCTAACATTAGTGCAAACGAGAATGAAGGTACGGCAAACTGGATTGCTACCTATTTATTTTCTGCTACAAATCGAAGAGTGGTCAACCGTGTCAGAGCTAAATTTATATTTCAGGACGGACTCATTATCAAACATACTGATACATTTGATCTTTATAAATGGTCGCAACAAGCTTTTGGATTCAAAGGATACTTGATGGGATGGACTGGATTTATGAAAGAGAAAATTCATGAGAACGCTGTAGCATCTCTTGCTTCGTATTCTAAAGAGGTGTTGTAGTCAATTTGCATTTGGCTATTGATAGCTGTATTGCAAATTATCAGTGATGCATTAAATTATCTAATATGAAACAAAATTCAATACAAATCATTTAGAGGTAATACACAAGACACGCTCTAAATATCTATAAAACAACCCGATACCTTTTTTTAAGCGAAATCGCACAAAAGTAGTGTATTTGTTAGTACAGCATTAGCAACAATAAGTAATGGTTAAACCTGAGAAGTATTTTGGGATTGTGTAGCATAATTGCTACCTTGCAATGCTAAAAAAATGTTAAAATAACAGAAAATAGAGTTTTAAAATGAAAGAAGTTGTGCACAAGAAATTGAACGAATTACAAGCAACAGCAATTTGCGGTAATGATATTAGTTCTTCCTGCTTATATGTTTCGGCGTTAACAATTATGTATGCTGGTCAATATGCCTGGATATCATTATTATTTGTAGCCGTAGTTTTATTTTTATTTAGAAAAATATATGGTGAAGTTGTAGGTGCATTACCCCTTAATGGTGGTGCTTACAATGTATTACTAAATACTTCATCAAAAAGATTAGCTTCAATTGCCGCAACACTAACCGTATTATCATATATGGCGACTGCAGTAATATCAGCTTCAGAAGGAGTACATTACTTAAGTAACATTATTCCTCAAATACACCATTCATTTAGCTTATTTTATATTGATATTAGCTTTATCACCATTGCTACCGTCATTATTTTACTAATTTTCACCACGCTAGCCATCATAGGTATCGGTGAATCAGCTATTGTAGCTGTGGTGATATTTATCACACATTTATCTACGTTAACTTTATTAGTTCTAGCTTCTGTATGGTTCATTTTCATGAATGGTTTTGATGTATTCAGTGTAAACTGGAGTCTACCTATTACATCAGGGACGATAGTAAATGCTTTATTTTTAGGTTTTTCTGCAGCAATGTTAGGAATTTCTGGTTTCGAAAGTTCAGCTAACTTTGTCGAAGAGCAAGAAATAGGCGTGTTTCCTAAGACACTTCGTAATATGTGGGCAATTGTGAGCTTTTTCAATCCTGTAATTGCCTTGTTGTTGATTTGTATTATCCCATTAGCTGAAGTTGGTGAACATCAAGAATCATTACTGGCATTTTTGGGAAAGAAAACGGGCGGATCTTGGTTAGCATACCTGATTTCGATTGATGCTGTTTTAGTACTTTGTGGTGCTGTACTTACTTCATTTGTGGGAGTATCTGGATTATTAAATCGTATGACCCTAGATAGAATTTTGCCTAACTACTTTTTGAAACAAAATAAAAGAGGTTCAAATTACAGAATCATTATTAGCTTTTTAGTTTTATGCGTTTCTGTATTATTTGTTACAAAAGGGGACATTATTGCTCTTGCTGGAGTTTATACTTTCTCATTTTTAGCGGTAATGGGATTATTCGGAATCGGAAATTTACTTTTGAAATTTAAAAGAAAGAAATTACCACGACCTGAAAAAGCGAGAGGAATATCAGTTATTGTTGCAGTAGCTTTGATTGTTACCGCTTTTATAGGTAACATGAAATTGAACTTGACATCATTTTATACATTCTTACAGTATTTGGTGCCAGCATTTGGTTTTGTTGCTATAATGCTAAACCGTTCGCTGCTAATTAGATTATTGATCGAAGGTTTAGAATATTTCTATACACCTTTACGTAAGATTGTAATTTTTAGTAACCGTTATTTATTAAAAATGAACTTAAAAATAAACTCTCAAGAGTTTGTATTCTTTACTAAAGGAGATGATGTTGCCATCATTAATAAGGTAATGCAGTATGTTCAAAATAACGAAACTACTAAGAAATTAAAAATTGTAAATATCAATAAAGATCATTACGATAACGAATTATTAATCAAAGATTTAAAAGTACTTGATCGTGCTTATCCAGAGATTGATATTGAATTTATCGAATTAGAAGGTGTATTTGGGCCTGATATCATCGATGAATTGTCAACCAAATGGAATATCCCTAAGAATTTTATGTTCATTGGCTCACCTGGAGATCGATTCTCTTATCGCGTGTCTGAACTAGGTGGTGTGCGTTTAATTATGTAATAACCCGTCCTAGTAAAAGTTTAAAAATGTTTAGCTTTAGTATTCTGATAATTACAGCAGGTACTAAAGCTTTACTTTTTATATAAAAGCTGTTAGTCTTAGCAAAATCAATTTTATTTTCGAATGATAAAACAAATTAACCTTTTTAAGAACCACACTAATAAATAGTCATTTATGGAAGAACAAATACAAAGTTACCTCTACAATCCTACGGTGGGCAAGATTGTTACTTTTTTAATTGGAGTCGCCATTATTTGGATTTTGATAAATCTCTTACAAAAAAGATTGTTTACTAAAATTAAGAGTAACGATAACAGATACAAGGCAAAAAAAATAAGTAGTTTTATAGGTTATGTATTAACCATCATCTTTTTAACTATCGTTTTCAGTGACAAATTAGGCGGTTTCACGGTTGCACTTGGTGTTGCTGGTGCAGGAATAGCCTTTGCATTGCAAGAAGTAATCGCATCCTTTGCAGGTTGGCTAGCCATCATGTTTGGTGGTTTTTACAACACTGGAGATCGTGTACAATTAGGCGGAATCAAAGGTGATGTCATGGATATAGGTGTTTTGCGAACAACCATTATGGAAACGGGTCAATGGGTTGATGGCGATTTATATAACGGTCGCATTGTACTTATTGCCAACAGCTACGTTTTTAAAGAGCCTGTCTTTAATTACTCGGGAGATTTTCCTTTTTTATGGGACGAAATTAAAATTCCAATCCAGTATGGGAGCAATTATGAGATAGCGCAAGAAATTATCATGAATGCTGGAGATTCCATCGCCGAAGAACTCACCGAAGCATCAAAGCAGCAATGGCACAGTTTACAAAATAAATACCGTTTAGAAGAAGCACAAACTGAACCTATGGTTTCGCTTGTAGCAAATGATAATTGGGCCGAATATACTTTGCGTTATGTAGTGGGCTACAAAAAAAGACGTGTAACTAAGACTATCTTGTTTACTAAAATCATGAAAGACATCGAAGCTACAAACGGAAAAGTAAGCATGGCTTCAGCAACGTTTCAGCTTGTTCAAGCACCCGACTTTAACATTAATATTAAAAAATAATACATGGATTTCTTTCACCTTTTTTCGATTCTTATCGTACTATCAGCAGGATTTGCTTATATCAATTTTCGTTTTTTGAGATTACCTAATGCTATCGGTTTAATGTTTGTATCGCTACTTTTTTCTTTAGTAGTACTTGTTTTAGGACACTACTTTCCCGCTTTTAAAGAAAGTATCGCACAACAAATGGAAAGCATCAATTTTAGTGAATTATTACTAGAGGGAATGCTAAGTTTCATGCTTTTTGCCGGAGCAATTCATATAAAATTTAAGGATTTAAATAACGAGAAGCTAAGTATCCTACTATTCTCAACAATAAGTGTCCTGATAAGCACATTTGTAATAGGTTTTGTTAGTTTCTATTTACTTAATTTTATGGGTATCAAAGTTGATTTGATTCACGCTATGCTTTTTGGAGCACTGATCTCCCCTACTGACCCTATTGCCGTTTTAAGCATTTTAAAAACAGCAGGAGTAACCAAATCACTAGAAACTAAGATTGCTGGAGAATCACTTTTTAATGACGGTGTAGCAGTAGTTGTCTTTATAACAATTCTAAAACTCGCTAAACCGGGTACCGATTTTGACATTCAAAAAATAGCCATGCTTTTTGGACAAGAAGCTATAGGTGGTATTGTTCTAGGACTAGCAATAGGATATATAGGTTTTAAACTAATCGCAAGTATAAACAATTACCAAGTAGAAGTTTTAATCACTCTAGCCATAGTAATGGGTGGATATACTTTAGCGCATTATACACATGTTTCAGGGCCATTAGCCATGGTAGTTGCCGGTTTGATTACAGGTAATCAAGGAAGGCGTTTGGGGATGTCTGATGTGACTGCTGAATACGTAGATAAATTCTGGGAGTTAATTGACGAAATTTTAAATGCCGTTCTATTTGTCTTAATAGGTTTAGAATTACTAATAATACAAACTAGTCAAAAAGTACTTTTTGCTGCAGTAATATTACTATTTGTCACATTAATTACAAGATATATCTCTGTTTATATTCCTTCAATTGCAGTTCGATTGAAAGAAAAAATTACTCAAAAAACAATTCTAATTCTTACTTGGGGTGGTTTACGAGGTGGTATCTCAATCGCACTTGCTCTATCAATCGCTCCAGAATACAACAAAGATGTTTGGGTAACTATTACGTATGTAATCGTTTGTTTTTCTATCCTAGTTCAAGGAATGACTATTGGTAAATTTGCAAAAAAAATGCAGTAGTACACTACTTTAGTTTTAGATAAAAAATACAAAAAAGCGCTTTTTACTAGTATGTAAAAAGCGCTTTTTTATGCAATTTAATTTCAGGTTTATCGAGCATCAATCAAGTTAAATCGTAGCAAAATCAAAGTCCCAATTCACCTTTTCATTGTACCACAATTGTCCCTGAGAAACCGTTAATGGGCAATCAAAATTATTAGTGTAAAGTGCTCCAGTCCCTAAACCTTGAGGCATCGTATTTTGCTTTAAAAATGTCCATTGTGCGATGGCATTTAATCCTATATTACTTTCTAATGCTGAGGTGATCCACCATCCAATCCCATGCTTTTCAGCTAGCGAAATCCATTCGTCTGTTCCTTTAAAACCTCCTATAAAATTAGGCTTTAAAATGATGTATTGTGGCTTCACTTTTAGCAATAGCGCTTCCTTATCTTCGTAATTAAAGACTCCAATCAACTCTTCATCTAAAGCAATTGGCAAAGGCGTCATTTTACACAACTCTGCCATACTGTCAGTCTGATTTTTTTGAATAGGTTGCTCGATACTATGTAATTCAAAACCAGATAGTTGTGATAATTTATTTAAAGCTTCATTTAAACCAAAAGCGCCATTGGCATCTACTCTGATTTCAACTTTTTCTGGGCTAAAATTCTCTCTAATAAATCGCAAAAGCTCCAATTCTTTATCGAAATCAATGGCACCAATTTTCAATTTTATACAGTGGAAGCCCTGCGCTAGTTTTTCTTCGATTTGGTGCTTCATATATTCGGGTTCACCCATCCAAACCAAACCGTTGATCACTATCGATTTTTCATTGCTTGTAAAAGCTGACGGAAACAGTAAAAAAGGCGTTTCACTAGCAAGAGATTTGAATGCCATTTCGACTCCAAATTGTATCGATGGAAACTCGATTAAAGCATCCCAAAGTTGGCTTTCGCCCAAATGAATATTATCACAAGTCCATTGTAATTTCGCCTCATAATCTTCTCGATCATCAACGCTTAAACCACGTAAAATTCCGCACTCTCCTACTCCTTTTTTGCCCTCATTTTCCAGAACAATAAACCAAGTTTCTTTTTGAGTTAAAACACCTCTTGAAGTTCCTGACGGTCTTTTAAAATCAAGGATATATTTATGATATGTTGCTTTCATTTTCTGCTGTCTTTGTTTTACTTTTTTTTCAATAATTTCAATTAAGAAATCGTGATTTTTAGATAAAGTCCATTTTTTAGATTCATCATAATTACTATTAGAATTGAGCAAATAGTAAATATCTTTCTATTAATTTCCTACTTCATCAATTTTAATATTTTTTCAAAATCTTCAGAAGGCAAACCCAATTTTTTGAAAAGCTCAAAGTCTGCTTTTGTTTTTTCTACCCAACTAATCGTATCACTTATATTTTGATTGAAATATTCTTTGTACAAATTTCTAGCCGATCTAAAATCGTTGTTTAACAAATAAGCGTGAGCCAAATTAAGTTTAATAGCTAAATCCGTGTCGTCCAAACTTTCCCCTTCTTTCAAAAATTTAATCGCTTTTACATACTGCTTGGTCACAATCAGATCAAATCCAATTGCACTAAAATCAGCCACAGTCGCCTTGTTATCATTAATGATCAAGTTATACTGCGCTATAGCATTGCTATAATCGGCCTTTTTTTCAAAAACTGAAGCCTTAGTCCGGTACCCATCAATTAATGCCTTAGAACCGCCCGTTTCCTCAAAACAGATTGCTCCAAAATCTTTATAATTTTTTGCTTGTTCAATTGCTAGTAATTTTTGAAACTCTTGATACTTAAATTTCTTTTGTATTTTCTCCTCTACGCAGATACAAAAGTCATCTGAATCTGCCATTCTTCTAGCTAAGGCAGATGTTTTACACTGATTGATTACGGTCTTTCTATTTTCAAGAGTCCAACCTCTATTTAATTTTGAATCAATCCATGGCACAATTTCGAGAACAATTTTTTGCTTCATGATCCAGTTCGAACTTTGAAACCCAAAATAGAGTCCGTTTTTAAGACCTTGGACACAAAGTGACTTCTCAATCGACAATCGCTTTGCTTCTTTACTTAAAGCTGTATTTTGAACAAAACAAGCTTGATCAGTTTTTCCCGTCTTTAAATATGTTGCTGCCACATCACTTGCAGTAAAAATGGCGTACTTACATTTGTCCTGACCAGAAATTTTAGACATTAAAAAAACAGCTCCTGCAGAACCTTGACTAATTCCTGTGGGATCTGGAATTGCTTTTAGCAGCGAGACTAAACTAGTTGCCAGCTGTTGATTATCATCTAAAAGTGTGATTCTATAAATCAACTCTGTGGTTCCTATTGGGAAATCGTCTGCTTTAAAAACCACACGCTCGCCGGCAGAAACAATTAATTCTTGAGTGATAGCTCTGTCTTTGTCCCAATAACCGTCTTGCTGAGCCTGAACTTTTGGACAAAATATACTAATCAATACTATTGCAATTATCTTTTTCACGTACACCTCTTGTTTACAATTAATACTAGCCCAGATGGAAGTAGAAATCCTTTATTATATCTCGCTGATAAGCGGGAGACAATAAAGATTGCAACGTACAGCTGGAAATAGCTCCTAAAAAATTAAAGACCACTATTGTTTAAACATAAAATACCATTAAGAAAGACTAAAAAGCCTGTTTTCTTAATGGTATTTTAAGGAATATTACAACTCGATACTTGTTCCGATTTCAAGCAAAGTCAATTCTTTTCCTGCATTTGAGAATTTCTCAACAGCCTCTTTATGATCGATCTCGATGTAACCAAAAGTATCGTAGTGATATCCTAAAACCTTATTACACGCAACAAAATTTGAAGCTATAATCGCATCTTCGATATCCATAGTGAAGTTGTCTCCAACAGGAAGGATGGCCAAATCTAATTTGGTTCTCATAGGAATCAATTGCATGTCCATTGTCAAAGCCGTATCTCCAGCGATGTATATGTTTTTATGCGCAGTTTCTACGACAAATCCTCCTGGGTTACCACCGTAAGCACCATCAGGGAATGAACTTGAATGAATTGCATTTACATATTTTACTTTACCAAAGTCAAATTTCCAGCTACCGCCGTGGTTCATTGGGTGTGCCGTCAAACCTTTTGTACCGTAGTAACCAGCAATTTCAGCATTAGAGACAATCGTTGCGCCAGTTCTTTTAGCAATTGCTTCGACATCACCTACGTGATCTCCGTGAGCGTGAGTTACCAAAATATAATCGGCTTTTAAAGTCTCGATATTAATATGTGCTGCTTTTGGGTTTCCTGTAATAAATGGATCCACAAGAATATTTTTGCCTCCTACTTCGATACCTAGAGAAGCGTGTCCGTAAAATGTGATTTTCATCGTTTGAAATTTAAAAAAATTAATAATTATCTTCCACCAAGAAAGGTGTTCACAACAACATCAGAAAAAAAGTAAATCATACTCAGCGCTAGTAATATTGATAGCGCAAAGGTACTTAAAGCTAATTTTTTTAATTCTGGGTCTAATGCTCTTTTTTCTTGATTTTTATATACGTTGACTAAGTGTTTAGTTAAAGGGAAATAAGCCAGTAAAAACAAGTATTGATCTATTTGGAAATTGCTAATAACTGCGAAGATTAACACCAAAACCATTGCAGTAATCACCAATGCAAAATGGTATTTTTTAGCATTTTCCGATCCCATTTTTACCACTAATGTATTTTTACCCACTGCTTTATCAGAATCTTCATCGCGCATGTTGTTCAAATTTAAAACTCCCACGCTCAGTAAACCAATTGCTGCAGCTGGTAAGAAAAGTTCAAAATCCAACTCTTGAGAATATAAAAAATTAACTCCTAGAGTACTTACAAGTCCGAAAAATACAAATACAAATATATCTCCAAATCCTTTATACCCATAAGCTGAACTCCCCACAGTATAACGAATAGCCGATGCAATTGCAACGATTCCTAATATCAAGAAGAATAGCGAGTAGAATAAATTAGTATCAGCAAATGCGTAGTAAATCAATAACATCGCAGAAAGCAACGTGAGCAACGAAGTAATTATAATTGCACGTTTCATTTGTGCAGGTGTTATCACACCACTTTGAATGGCGCGCATAGGGCCTACTCGATTAGCATTGTCGGTCCCTTTTACTCCATCGCCATAATCGTTAGCAAAATTGGATAGCACTTGTAATCCCAAAGTTGTTAAAATAGCAAACCCAAAGATTTTCCAGTTAAAAACCTCAGTTGGCGTCAATATATCTGCTGTAGGGTGTGCTAGCGCATAGATGCTTCCTACGATAATACCAGAAACTGATAATGGTAATGTTCGTAATCGCGCAGCTTCAATCCAATGTTTCATTTTAATTTATTTAATTTATTATCTGTCTTATTGTTATAAATGGCTTTAGAGTGCACTAAAGTAATGCTCTAAAATTTGTTTTATCTTGATCTAGATTATCTTAATACTATTTTTTAAAATCTTGATACTTTTCTCTTTTTCGAAAGAAAAAATTACATCCAGTTGCTATTTGAAATCTCAATTTTGTACAACCAAAGGTTTACGTAATCTTTAATCTTTGCGTAATCTCCTAACTGAAAAGACAAATCTCCTCCAGCAGTGTGAATTGTAACAGAACCAATATTGGCTTTTTTATGCCAAAATAATTGCGATGTTGTAATTGCCTGAATTTTCAGAGGTTCAATAATACTATTATCAACATCCCAAGCACCGCTTTGCTTAATGATAAAATCATCTGAAACATAAAGTCTGTTGTTTCTAAATCCAAAAACTAGAATTAGCAATAAAAACAAGCTATAAATTACCATCACATATTTATAGTCGAACACCTCCGGATCTACATAATAAGCAAAGCTCCAGAAAGCAGTGCATGGTAAAAAGATGAATAGGAAGAGAGAGAAAACTAACTTTCTGTAATTTGGTTTTAACATTAGCCCTTTTTCTGGTGCTTTATCAAACAACATTTTTAGAACGGCTTCCTTCTCAACTTCGTTACAACCCGGAATTTCGATTAAAGCCTTTTTTTCTTGTTTTACTCCACTGCTTGCCTGCTTGATTTTAAGCTCCAGTATGTTCATCTTCTTCTGGAAATAATTGCGAGTAATTGTCACAATTTGAACTCTTTCTGGTTTTATTATAGTACTCTTAGTGCTAAGCAAACCAAATGATAATAGTAAATTATCATGCTGCTTTTTTATTTGATAATCAAAATATTTGAAAATTACGCGAACAAGATTAACGACTAAAATAAGGACGATTACTATAAAAACCAATGCCGCAATATCTGAACTTCTAGTAAAAAAATGATCTAAATTTTTATTCTGCTTGTCTAAATCTTGCTCAGAGAAAATGTGTTTTCCGTTTTCATAGATTGTTGTAAAAAAAGCTAAAATTAGCGTAAATGTTTTTACATAGTTAGAAGTGATTCCAACTTTAAACAAGCTTCTAAAACTGATTTTCAAAAACAGTTGAGACTCACTTTCCATGCTAGATTCATCAACTAGAATATCCTCATCTGCCACAGTTGTACCAAGAAAATCTTTCTGCTGAGATTTTACTTCCAGCAATCTTGCTTTTAAGGCTAAAGCCAATTTGTGATCGACAGCTTTTATCTCGCCTTCCTTAGCATCGCTTCCTGCCGTATCAACATTTACTTCATAGACATTAATAAGTCTTTGCAATAAAGATTGATTAATGTTTACTTGCTGGATTTTATCCAACTGAATAATTGTTTTGGTCTTATTGAAAATTCCTTCTTGAATAATAAATTCTCTATTTTCATCATCAAGATAAAAAGTAAAATTTCTATATTTTAAATAAGCAATTAATACCGTTAAAAAAAGTACTACTGCAATAGCTGCATATCCGTATTGTTTAAATTCGGAGTCGTATTTAACAACAAACACTAGAAATAAAGGTCCCAAACCCCTAAGCATTTTTTGCAGTGTATTGAAAAACATAATTAAAACCCCAATAGCTGATTGCCTTTGCGGTAGGCTAAATTGTGGCTCCATTACAATTTCTTTTGAATTTTACCCATCAATAATTGCTTGATATCCTCTGCTTGCTCTAAAGCAATTCCCGGAATCGCTATATCACTTGAGCTACCTCCAGCTGTAAAAATATCTATTCGAGCCAAACCAAAAATTCTTGCTACAAAGCCTTCATGTAAGGCAACATGTTGCACTCTATTGTAAGGAATTACGATAGTATTTGTGGCGATTATTCCATGTTGATATATTACATCGTGCTCCCTAAAAGCGTAGGCTTTCTTGCGTAAGCTTATAAAAGAAAGTGTTACAAATACAGCAAAAAAAACAGCAAAACCAATCAACAATTGCGTGGAAAAAACTAGCAACTCTGGATTGAAATATAAAACTGCTCCAAGACCTGAACCGAAAATCAAAAAAGTAATAAGAATTGTAATTCCTACCACTGTAGTGTACTTAGGATCTAAGTGCGTTAGCGATACAGTCTCATATTTTGGAAGCGCTGCTATATCAATTACTTCATTTGTAAAATTCTCCATTGCTTTTATTTGGTTTTCAAGAAAAGTAAAAGTTTAAAGAATTTATACTCTTTAAACTTTTACAAACTGATTTATTATTATGGCAACCATTTTTTTTCAAAATTTGGCTTGCGTTTTTCCAAGAATGCATTTCTACCTTCTTTAGCCTCTTCGGTCATGTAAGCAAGACGCGTTGCTTCTCCAGCAAATACTTGTTGCCCTACCATACCGTCATCAGTAAGATTCATTGCAAATTTCAGCATTTTGATAGCCATAGGCGATTTCCCAAGGATTTCTTGAGCCCATTCATAAGCAGTATCTTCTAATTCTGCATGAGGAATCACTGCATTCACCATTCCCATATCCATAGCTTCTTGAGCTGAATAATTGCGACCTAAAAAGAAAATCTCTCTTGCTTTCTTTTGACCCACCATTTTAGCCAAGTAAGCTGATCCATAACCACCATCAAAGCTAGTCACATCAGCATCTGTTTGCTTGAATATTGCATGCTCTTTACTTGCAAGAGTCATATCACATACAACATGTAAACTATGTCCTCCACCTACAGCCCATCCAGGAACCACCGCAATAACAACCTTAGGCATAAAACGAATTAATCGCTGCACTTCTAATATATTTAAGCGGTGTTGCCCATCTTCTCCCACATATCCCTGATGCCCGCGTGCGTTCTGATCTCCACCACTACAAAAAGAATAAACTCCGTCCTTAGATGAAGGTCCTTCTGCTGAAAGCAAAACAACTCCTATCGAAGTATCTTCTTGAGCGTCATAAAAAGCTTGGTATAATTCGGCTGTTGTTTTAGGCCTGAAAGCATTGCGCACATCAGGTCTATTGAACGCAATTCGTGCCACACCATTACACTTTTTATACGTTATATCTTCAAATTCTCTAGCAGTTATCCAATCCATAGTATGAGTTTTTAATTTAATAGTGTAAAAATAAATCATTTTTTACAGTTTACAACGTTCCACATTAGCTAAACCTTAACTAAATGAAATAGTAGCAAGAACAAAATTTTCCTTTTCGAAAAAAAAACAAATATTTAACAGCTACCAATACTATTTTTTACTAATTTTATAACTGTTAATCAATGCAATACCTTTTGATTACAGAAATTTAACTGAATTATTAACCTAAAAAAAGAATGCTTTTGAAAAATTTAAAAAGTTTTACCACTCTTTTTTGTACGGTGTTCAAATTAAAAATCGAAGAAAAAGAGCCTAAAAGGAAATTATTAAATGAAATAAGGATATTTCAATAGTAACACCTAAGGTTAAAAGAGTAGATTACTATACTTGATTAAAGATTAATCTATAAAATGAAAAAGTAAAATCTACAGCAATAGATCAAACCAACGGTTCCGAATGTGAATTTGAGCCTCAATTGAATTTAATAGTTAAAAAACGGTAAATACAACATCGCAAAACAGCACATACACGGTTTTGCAATTACAATTTTATAATACCGCATTTTATTCAGGTATTTAAACGAGAAAGACTAATCATTACGATTAGTCTTTCTTTTTTATGGGGTAGTGAAATAATTTATTCTGTGATTAAATAGATTCCATCTTCTTTAATTTCGATTAATTTTTCTCTATATAAAGCACCTATTGCTTTTTTAAATGTTTTTTTACTCATTTTTAAAACCGTCTTAATATCCTCTGGATGTGAGTTATCAGTCAATCTTAAAAAACCACGACTGGCACGCAGTTCGTTCATGATTAAATCAGCATTGGGTTCGATACTTTGGTACCCTTGAATTTGCAGAGCAACATCAATTTTATTATCAGGACGTATATTTTTAATGTATCCACGCATGCGGTCTCCCGTGCGTATTGCATCATCATAGACTTCATCTTTATACAACAACCCTTTATGACGCTCGTTTATAATCACATTAATTCCTATTTCGGTAATGTGCGAAACGATTAATTCAACTTCCTCTCCTTTTTCAACAGTCAATTCCTCATTTTTCAAGAATTGATTCGTTTTACTCGAAGCGACTAAACGATTGGTTTTTTCATCCATATACAGGTAGACCAAGTAGCGTTTTCCTTTTTCCATAGGACGCGCTTGCTCTTTAAACGGAACTAGAATATCTTTTTCCATTCCCCAATCCATAAAAGCACCTACTTGATTCACATAATTCACACGTAAAAGTGCAAACTCATTTAGTAAAATATAAGGTTCAAGCGTAGTAGCCACTGGACGTTGTTCATGATCTAAATAAACAAAAACAATAAGCTCCTCTCCTATTTCAAATTCGTTTGGAACATATTTATTAGGTAAAAGCACATCGTGAATTCCTACAGGATCTGTTTCTGGAGTTCCCAAAAATAATCCAACTTGAGTATCTCGAAGTATTGTAAGTGTATTGTATTTTCCTATTTCAATCATTTTATTCAATTTTCTAAGCCGCAAAGGTACGAAGTTTGAAAATACTTCTATCATGCTTCTATATAATAACTAATCTTTTTATGTAGCAATAACATACACTGCTCTCAAGAAACCATTGTCCTGCTGTACGCAGTATCTTTTTGGCTGAACGCCAGCCAAAAAAGGATACACGCTTCCATCAGGGCTAGTTACAACAATCACAATATTATAGGACTTTCACAACTCAAATCGTTCAGAAGTTTATAAACATCATTCGCTTAAACAAGTATTAAAACTGTTGACGATGCACTATAATTTCACTTTTTTACTTATTTTTAAACTTTTAATAATTGAATGTGCACTAATCACTCCCTTATATTGGACGTCATTAGACTACAGCACCATATTATTAGGTTTAATACAATAATAAATAACACCAAAAAATGAAACCAAATCCTATTATTTGCCTACTGGCCTTGCTTTTTTTCTCACAGCAGTCAATAGCACAACGCACAATCGAAGATCCCGAAATCTCAAAAATGATTTCAGAAATTAAAGCTGACAATCTAGAAACTACCGTTAAAAAATTAGTTTCTTTTGGAACGCGCCATACCTTAAGTGACACAAAGAGCAACAGTCGCGGAATAGGCGCTGCTCAAAGATGGGTAAAATCAGAATTTGACAAATATGCTACCGCTTCAAATGGCAGATTAACAGCAAACATTGATTTTTTTGATGTAAAAGCAGATGGTCGTCGCATCGCAAATGATAGCAAGCTAGCTAATGTGATGGGGACTTTAAAAGGAACAGATGCTAATGATAACCGCGTTTTAATCGTTAGTGGTCACATCGACTCTAGAGTTACAGATGTAATGGATGCCAAGTCTGACGCACCTGGTGCAAACGATGACGGATCAGGTGTAGCAGCGGTGATGGAATTAGCAAAGATCATGAGTAAAAGAAGTTATCCTTTTACCATTATATTCGTTGCTCTTACAGGAGAAGAACAAGGATTGTATGGTGCAAAACATTTAGCTGAAAAAGCAAAAAGTGAAAATTGGAATATTGTTGCCATGCTTAACAATGACATGATTGGTAATAGCCTTTCTAGTGGAACCAATCTAAGAGACAATACTAAATTTAGAATTTTCAGCGAAGCTACTCCCTACTTAGAGACAGCCGATGAAGCTAAAATGCGAAAACTTACAAATCGCGATAACGATAGTCCGTCACGATTATTAGCACGCTATATTAAGTCGGTTACGGAGCAATATGTACCGCAACTTGAAGTAAATTTGGTTTACCGTAATGATCGTTTTCTACGTGGTGGTGATCACACACCTTTTAGTCAAAATGGTTTTACTGCGGTGCGTTTTTGTGAAATGAATGAGAATTTTGATCATCAGCATCAAGATTTACGAACAGAAAATGCCGTAAAATATGGCGATTTGCCTGAATTCATGGATTTTGATTATTTAAGAAAAATAACAGCTTCAAATTTGGTTACTCTTGCAAATCTTGCTTGGTCTCCAAACGCACCCACAGCTGTAGGTATTGAAGTAAAAGATTTAACTAATTTCTCAAATTTAGTTTGGAAAGCACCAGAAGGAAAAGCTCCTTATGGTTACCAAGTTCTCATTAGAGAAACATCTGATGCAGGATGGCAAAAATCAATTTTTGTAACTGATACTAAAGCAACCATTCCATATTCTAAAGACAACTTTTTATTTGCAGTTCAAGCAGTAGATGAATTAGGGCATAGTAGTTTACCTGTATTTCCTGTTCCCGTGAGATAATGCGTTGATTAAAAAATTATATGACACATATAATTTTTTAATCGAATTGCAAATTACTGATGAAATGTTTATTCATAGAAAAAGCGCCTTAAAAGGCGCTTTTTTTTATTTGTGCTAACTATTAACTAGTTGTAAACACTTTCTTTTTTAAAGTGAACTGCTAGTAAATAATATACTACAGCTCTATGTTTAGTTTTATTAGAACGACCATACTTTTCCATAACAGCATCGATTCCAGCATCTAGATCTTTACTATCTGTTAATCCTAACTTCTTGATTAAAAAGTTATTTTTCACCGTATCCAATTCAGATTGCTGGCTACCTGCAACTGTAGAAGAATCGGTGTTGTAAATTGATGGACCGCATCCAATTGTTACTTTGGTTAATAAATCCATATCTGGAGTAACTCCACATTTGTCTTTAAGATCAGCTGCATACTTTACAATCAATTCGTCTCTCTTACTCATAATTTTAAGTTTTTATTTGTAGTTATTATTTTCCCAAATTTAACTAAATATTATCCCTAAAAAATACGAAATTAAATTATTATCGTAAAAATAGACGAACTACTATTAAATCCGATGAAATTAACCCAAAAAGAAGTTCTAAATTTTAAAAATAGCCTTTTTATTACGATTTAATCATTTCGTTAACTAGTGAACAGTCCTAAATTAGGTTTTTAAAAAAGCTTAATAGTATTTTATCATTAACAATCATGGGGGTAAAAACTTCTAAAATTGTAGGAGCATCATTAGTTTCATACAATAATTTCAATGCAATTTTTAAACTTTCTTCATCACTTGCTACGCTGTAATTTAGTTTATACATCGCTGCCATATGTTCTGCAGTTAGACTGTGTGCCGTCTCAAAAAAGGTATTAAAAACAGGCGTTTCTTTATGACCAGGCAAAATTCTAAAAATACCACCACCTCCATTATTAATAAGGATGATTTTAAAATTTTTAGGAATATAATTGTTCCATAGCGCGTTACTGTCATATAAGAAACCAACATCACCAGTAATAAATACTGTTGGTTTTACTGACGCAACCCCCGCCCCTATTGCAGTTGATGTGCTTCCGTCAATTCCACTCGTTCCGCGGTTACAAAAAACCTCAATTGACGGATCAATATCGATTAATTGTGCATATCTAATGGCCGAACTGTTGCTTACTTGCAATTGAGAGTTTGCAGGTAGTGACGCGATTACTTTTTCGAATGCTTTAAAGTCTGAAAACGGAATAGTTTCTAAATAGTTTGCAGTTCTTATTTTTCGCAAAGCCACGACAGCTGCCATTTTATTCGAATAGTCACTAGTAATAGATTGATCTAGCAACGGAATAAATTTTTCAAAAAAGTCATTCGGACAAACTTCGAAATGTTTTGATAAGGCACCGAAAGTATCATAAGCGCGCAAAGGATCGATGTGCCAATGCTGCTGTGGTTTATAATTTCGAAAAAATGCTTTAATACGCTTTGAAACAATCATTCCTCCAAAAGTCAATAGAATGTTAGGTTGGAACGTTTCAAAATCATCCTTAGTAAATGGAGTTATTATCGTATCAATATTGTTTATAAAAGCAGGGTGGTGTAAGTTAGATGTTGTTTCTGTTAAAACAATTACTGTGGGATCATTTGCTAAATAATCACTGATGAATTGCTTTACAAATTCTGGAGGATTTACCCCTACTAAAACCATTTTTCTACTGGAGTTATTCCATATTTCAGCATATTCCACTAAATCAGTCGAAGTTAGAGTAACTTTTTGATTTTCATAACTGCTCATTTTTGGACTTATAGAAAGAGTATTTACCGTTTCATATAAGGGTTCTTCAAAAGGAATATTAATATGTACAGGACCATACTGATATTTTGCAGTATCAATAGCCCTATTTATCTCGTAATCATTTTTCTCTGAAGCTTCTTCGGTTAGATTGGCATTGTACAAACTATGATTTGCATATACATTTTCTTGACGAATCGTTTGACCATCACCAATATCGATTTTGTTTTGAGGTCGGTCTGCAGAAAGCACTATAAGCGGAATCTGACTATAAAACGCTTCTGCAAAGGCTGGGTAATAATTTAATAAGGCTGACCCTGAACTACAAACTAAAGCTACAGGCGTTTGTTTTTGCTGTGCAATTCCTAAAGCAAAGAAAGCTGCTGAGCGTTCATCGGCAATGCTATAACAATCAAATTCTGAGCGACTCGAAAAGCCTATTGTTAATGGTGCATTTCTTGATCCTGGAGAGATTACTACGGTGGTAATTCCTTTGGCTAAGCATATTTCGATTACACTTTGTGCTAAAGGTATTTTTGGATAAATCATTACTATTTAGTTTAGATTTTAATGCTTGAAACACTTGAAAATGGCTCTAACATCAATTACTACAAAGTTACAAACTTGCTTCCTCTTTTCGGTTTATTTTAACTGATTTTTGCTAAATTTGGAAACAAAATAAAACCTCATGGACATCAATATCAGAAACTATAAAACCGAAGACACACAAGCGATTTTGGACATTTTAAATTACAATATTCTGCACTCAACGGCGCTGTACGATTACAATGTTAGAACATATGAGGTTCAATTGGCCATGCTTGAGGATAAGGTAAAAAAAGGGTTTCCCATAATTATCGCTGAAGTTAATGGTGCTGTAGCCGGTTTTGGAATGTATGGGGAATTTAGATTCAAAGAAGCGTATAAATTCACTGTGGAGCACTCCGTTTATGTTAGTAATGATTTTCAGGGTAAAGGAATAGGCAAATTGCTGTTGAAAGAATTAATTGCCGCTGCAAAAGAGCAAGGAATTCACACCATGATTGCAGTAATCGATTCTGAAAATCAGAGTAGTGTTGATTTTCACGAAAAGTTCGGATTTGAAACTGTAGGACTCATAAAAGAATCTGGATGGAAATTTGAGCGCTGGTTGCACTCGGTTTTTATGCAATTGATTTTAAAATAATTATAAAACTTAAATTTTGAAACAGAAAGAAATCACCACTTATAAATTTGAGACTATATCGGTATTGGCTGTAGTCCTTTGTTGGTTTATATTGATGCTTTCATTTGTACTACTCTTTAATTTTGGTCAAAATTTATTTTTGTAACTCTTTTTTTTTGTCCTAGGTTTTATTTCAGGGTATGCTCTGTGCAAATATTTTACAGGAACATTTGAAATTATCATTAATGACCAACAAAAAACAGCAATTGTACGCTGGGAGAAAAAGGTAATTTTAACATTCATCAAGGAACAAACCATTGATTTAACTTCTCTAAGAGACTGTAAAGAATGGTCTGGACGGGTTAATGATCGTGTAAATTTGTATTTTATAGATGCAGAAACTGCCTTCTTAGATATTAGTAGCCTTTTTAACGCAAGTAAAAATCAGAAAGAACAAGCGGTACTAATCGCTCATATGAAAAGATATGTATATGAAAAATAAAAGAGCCACTTAAGGCTCTTTTATTCTTTAATATAGCTACGATTTTATCCAATCAGTAATTTCGGGATCTGTGGGTGATGTTTGTGGTGAAATAACTTTTTCTACTTCTCCATTTTCATTAATCAAGTATTTCTGGAAATTCCATTCAACGGTAGAATCTACAACACCGTTTTTTTCTTTCTTGGTCAAAAACTGGTAAACTTCACAAATACCTTCCCCTTTTACGGTAACCTTACTCATCATAGGAAAGGTGACACGATAATTGCGCTCACAAAAAGTAGCAATCTCTTCATTTGTACCCGGCTCCTGCCCTGCAAAATCATTTGAGGGAAATCCTATAATCGTGAATCCTTTACTTTGATATTCTTTATGAATTGCTTCCAATCCTTCAAATTGCGGAGTCAATCCACATTGAGATGCCGTATTCACAATCATCATTTTCTTGCCTTTAAGACTAGAAAAATCAAAGGTGTTTCCTGCTAAGTCAGTTGTCTTGAATTGGTATATTGTTTTATCTTCCATTTTTATGTTGTCGTTTTGTTATGTTATTTTATGATAAGGATTGAGCGTCGCTTTCGAAAAAAAAGCTTCTTAATTTCTAACTAAAAGTAATCAAATTTTCGCAACAGCGCATAAAAAAGCCCAGTAACAAACAAACAAAACTGGGCTTAGTAACAAAAACAAACAAATTATGAATTCTTTATTAGAACGTGTAGGTCACTTTTCCTTTCATGAAAAACGGTGTTCCAGGCGTGAAATGAATTTCTTCTACACTGGCAATCTCATTTTGCAAACGAGACTCTGTTGCAAATTGTGTTTCATTCCATTCTGTGTCAAATAAATTTTCCACTGAAATACCAAAAGTGACATTCTTAATTTTGTAATTTATATTAAAATCGGCTATCGCATATCCCTTTGCGACTATTGAATTATCTTCATTTGCAGGACGACTTTTTAATATGCGGTAACGCAAACCTCCTGAAAACCCTTTCCATTTTTGAAAACTCAAACCGGTAGTAGCGGTAAAATCAGGTGCTAACGGAATATAATCTTCTCCTTTTACTTCGTCAATACTGCGGGCATAAGTATAGTTTGCATCAGCGTCAAAATAAATATAGTCATTTAATTGGTAACGAAGTCCAAGATCTACTCCCATTCTTCTTGTTTTTCCACTTGGTTCAATTATTCCAGCGTCACCCACGTACGCAAACTCCTGCTGCAGGTATAAATACCATAACGCTGAATTAATTAATAATTTAGGAAACGGCTTCCAGATTGTTCCAAGGTCAGCTCCAATAGCTGTAGGCAAAATTTCCTTACCATTATTTTCAACCACAACGCGAGTGTCATTCGAGTGAAATCCTATTCCGCTTTTTAAGTAAAATTGTAAATCATTGCGGTGTGAATATATGAAATTTAATTTTGGTGACAACTTAACTTCCGTTTCTGTTTGCGTTTTATACCCATCTTGCAATTTATCCTGGTAGTTAAATTTAAAATAATCAATTCTGATTGCAGGGTTAATCATCAGTTTACCAAATTTGAACTCACTATTTACGTAACTAAAACCATTTGTTTGATCAATATCACCCAGCTTTATATTATCTAAAACTGTTGTTCTATTTAAGGTATGAGACAACTCAGTATCTACTGTAGCATCAGATCTAAACCCTATTCCAACTTGCAATAAAACGTCCCAATCGTCAGTTTTCAAACTCTTGTTCAACTCCGCGTGCATTCCGTAGATAGAGCGGTTGTCTTTTTGCTTGATTTGATCGCCATTTATAGGATCGTCTAAGAAGAAAGTGAAAT
This sequence comes from Flavobacterium frigidarium DSM 17623, assembly GCF_000425505.1. Classification (GTDB taxonomy): domain Bacteria; phylum Bacteroidota; class Bacteroidia; order Flavobacteriales; family Flavobacteriaceae; genus Flavobacterium; species Flavobacterium frigidarium. The sequence continues at coordinate 51,572 of NZ_AUDO01000007.1, forward strand.
TTGAATATAACTCAAAATCATATTTTGAATAATATGCATTTGCTTTTACAAAAGTGTTTTCGTCGATTGACTTGCTTAAAACCGCATTGATATTTGTTCGAGAAGTCTTCCCACCTTCTGTATCATCGACAGCTCCAAACCTTGAAATAAAACCAGCATCTACTAAGCGTTGCGGAATTTGTCCTGAAGCATCCCACTTACTCGAAAAATGGGAGGCCGTTATTGAAAATTTACTATTGTCATTTAGCAAAGCCGAATATTTACCCAACAGATTGACTCTATTAAAATTTTGGGGGGAATCAAAAGGTCCGTCTGATAGGATATATTCTGAGGCAATGTAAGCAGATTGCTTGTCATTTTTACCCAGTAAATCTAATAAAGCAACTGTTCTTAACGTATTGAATTGTCCAGCTTCTACACTGATACTACTTTTTTCAATTTTATCCTTAGTTTGGAAAGCAACATATCCTGCAGTTGCAAAATCACCTTTGCTCGCTGTGTACGGACCTTTACCAAAATCAATCTTATCAACTGTTTCTGGAATTACAAAGTGCAAATCAGCATAACCCTGACCGTGTGCATGTGATACCATATTTACTGGCATCCCATCTACATTAATAGCAATATCTGTCCCGTGATCAATATCAAAACCTCTTAAAAATATTTGTTCGGCTTTACCTCCACCGGCATGTTGTCCTATAAATAATCCAGGAACCTTTCTTAAAATTTCTTGCGAAGAATTCACCGGAGTGGTTTCTAAATCAATTTTTGAGACGATATTCATAGCATCTAACTTAGGTTGGATAACAATTTCATTCAACCTAAAAATGTCATCGTTCAAAACTATTATACTGTTGTTGCTTTCGACTAAAAAACTAATTCTTTTATAGCCAAGAGCTGTGATTTTCAAGGATTGATTCGATTCGGTTTTATCAATCGTAAATATTCCTAGTTCATTTGTATGAGCATGGGTATTTGTCGTTTCATTAACTACATAAGCATGATCAATTGGGTTTCCGTATGAATCGATAATCTTACCATTATGATGTTGCCCATTCATTACGATAAAGAAAAAGGAAGTCATTATAATAGTGAGGTAGCGCATATTATAAGGTTTTTATTCTCTGCTCAAAATTAGGGCCTAATTCGTACAAACTTCCTAATAATTCTTCTTTTATTGGAACAATTTTATCGTTCATTTTGTTGGCTTTGTAAATCATAGCCAAATGGTATTGCACTTTTGGCTCGAAAGATTTTCCAATAACATGCTCTTTGGCAATAGCCAAGGCTTTTTGGTTTTCGCCAACATTTAAATAAGACCAAGCTAATAGAGAATAGGAATCTGGCGTAGGACGATGATCCACTTCAATTTTAGCAATCTCTAGTGCTTGCGCTGCATTTTGTTTGGCATCTGCATAAATTAAAACGTTGTATTTATTGTACATTGCTCCATAATCATGTGTTTTCAGCATTGTAAAATAAGCATTTTCATCTTTTAAAGCCTCATCTTTATTCCCCTCAAATTGAGCTATTTGTGATTTCAATAAATAAAAGTCCGGTGTATTGTGTGCGACTTCAATAGCTTCGACAATTCTCTTTGCTTCTTTAGTATTGCGCTCATGCGAAAAAACTATCCAAGCAATTCCTTTTAAAGCATAGGAATAATTGGGATCTATTTTTAATGTTTTTAGGTAACAATCATAGGAATCTTGAACTCTTCCGGCGTGACCGTAAAAATCACCTAGATTTGAATAAGACCATATTTTTAATGTTTTATTATTTTCTTTTTCAGCGATATCTCTCGCTTTCTCCATGAAACCAATAGCAGTGTCTAAATCTCCTTTGTGATCATTCCATTTTGCAAGACGAATAAGATAATCATAATCATTCATATCTTTAATTGCATTCAAGTTTGCTAGCGCAAGATCAAAGTCGCCTAATTCCATTTGTACATCAAATAGCAATTTTTGAGTTTCGGCTTTGCCTTCACCTATTAGTAAAGCTTTATTTGCAAGTACAAGCGCTTCTTTAAAACGGTGTTGTGCAATATAATTGCGCGCTAATGAACGGAGTGTGTTTACTTTTGAATAATTATTTTCTTGGTTAGATTGTTCTAATAATTTTTCAGTTTTATATAAATAATCAATATTTCCAGTGTAGTCAAATAATGTCGCATATTTTGCGGCTATAATTCCCAAGTAGCTCGATTGATTAGGGGCTTTATCATATTTTGTTTGCCAAAAATTTATCTCGCTATTTGCAAAATCTACTGATGGGTTTTTATCCGTTGAAAGGTATTGCTCATAGTCAGCAACCTTGGTAATTTGTTCTGTTTTTTTCTCACAACCAAAAATAAATACAATTGTAAATAGTAGTGCGGGTATTATTTTGTACTGCTTCATAATCTTGGTGATTTACTTGTTTATTTGTTTGTTTTAATAATTTGCTTGTGATGTAAAAAGTAAACAGAGGCTTATTATATAAGCACTCTGTTAACTTGTACTTATTTTACCAAGCTGCTCCCATATAAGGAAAAGCAACTGTAAATGCTTTATCATTAGCATCAACGTGATCTGATGTTAACTGTGGATTGTCTGCTCCTTGAGGTCCACCAAAAATCAGTAGTAATTCTGTGTCAATTACATCATCTGCAAGTGCTCTTCCTGTAAGTACATTTGTACCATCGAAGAACGTTGTTTTACCTGTTGTAGCAACTCCTAAGATATCAGTCGCAAGTACTCCTGTAAATTGATCTGCTGTTAATGTCAAAGCGTTTGTAGTATACGCAGGATTAAGCGCTAACAAACGTGATTTAAAAATAGATTGGTAGGTAGCTCCCATTTGAGAAGGTATCGTACCATTGAAATCATCTTTTGGTTGGCCAGATGCTATAAACACAGTGTTTATCGCCGGGCGTGCCATTTGATCTTGTTGCACAAAAGTCCCTGAGAAATCTACGCTAGTAATTGGATCTACATTATTGTTATCATCATCATTACAACTTACTGTTGCTATTGCAACTAGTAAAACTGCTGCTATATTTTGTATCTTTATTGTTTTCATAGTTTTGCTATTTAAGAAGATTAATTATTGTTTTTTCTTAGTCTCTGACCATACGTTTATAGTTGCAGCATTCCCTAAACTACTTTTAGGCACTTCAACAACTACTGCAAGCACATTTGTACCAGCAAAAGTATCAGTCCCAGGATTATTGAATCCAGTAGCTGTTCCTCCTAATATTTTTTGGAACTGACCTAAATCAAAGAAAAAAGGATCGTCTCTAGGACCTGCAAAAAATTTCATTCCGTTTTCAGTCGATACATTTGCAGCAGCACCATACTTAGAAATAGCAACACTTCCTGATGCTTTACTCACATCAATAGTACTTGATAAACCTTTAGCAGCTGGAGCATACGGACCAAAGAAATACATCTTATCCCCTTTTCTAATGGCTTGAATTACTAAATCTTCTACATTGTCTCCTGTATTATCAATATTTACTTCGATAAGCATATTTTCACTAAACTCTGCAGCAGCTGTTCCTCCTGGACTAAGTAGCCCTTGCGTGTTGACTGCAAATACCATGTTATTAGTGTCCTGTCCTTGAAATGCATAAACATCTGTAATGTCTGCCGCATTTCCTGTTACTGATGGCGCATCAATATGGTCAGCTGCAACAAGAACTAATCCCGAAATAGCGACTAACGATAAGCCAATAATCATTTTTGTTTTTTTCATTTTGAAATAGTTTAAAAGGTTATATACAAGTAGTTACGGCAAATAGTTTGTTGTGGTTTTAGAAATAGTAAATAAAATCATAAAATTTCGACAATATAAACGCAATACGTTGATTACTAGTTGTTTAAAAACAAAATGAAATCTTAACTTTTTTCGTCTGCTGTTTTTTTACGTACAATTGTGATACTTAAATGATTTGTAGTTAAGTTTGTAACAACAAAACGACAAAATTATGAGCCAGGAAGAATTATTAGTCCTTATATATAAGAAGGACGAAAGAGCGTTTACACACTTGTATGATATGTATTCTAAAAGTTTGTTTTCGGTGATCAACGTTCTTGTAAAGAATCGAGAAGAGGCAGAAGATGTTTTACAAGATGTCTTTATTAAAATATGGAAAAACATCGACAGCTATAATGAAAGCAAAGGCCGATTTTATACTTGGATTTTAAATATAGCACGCAACACATCAATAGATAAATTGCGCTCTAAGGGCTTTAACAACAGTCAAAAAAACCTATCCTCAGATAATTTCGTATATCTACTTGACGACAGTAACAAACTGACGAATAAAGTAGACACGATTGGGATACAGGAATTTGTAAAAAAACTAAAACCTAAGTGTATACAAATTATTGATTTATTGTTCTTTAAAGGATACACACAGCAAGAAGCGTCAGAAGAGCTGGAAATCCCCCTTGGAACCGTGAAAACACATAATAGAAATTGTATAAATGATTTAAGAAACTATCTAAAAGTATAATGGAAAACGAAAACAGAGAATACATCGACTCCGGTATCTTAGAAATGTATGTTTATGGCTTATTAACTGAGAAAGAAAATGAAGAGATTGCAAATAAAGCCAAAGTAACTCCAGCAATTAACGAAGAAATAATTGCTATCGAAAAGGCAATTATTGCTTTGTCATCTAGCTTTTCACCTTTTCACTCAGTAGCAAACTACGAGAAGATTAAGGCCAAATTAGAATTGAAACATGCAGATGTTATCGAACTGCAACCTAGAAGTAATGTCGCACAATACTTAGGTTGGGCAGCCGCAATATTGTTACTAGTTGGTATTGGTTACCAATACAATGAATTAAATGTAACCAACAATCAAGTAGCCCTTACAGAGGTTCAAAAGACTAAATTAGAGCAAGAAAATAAAGCTTTGCAATTGCAAAATGCTACCACAGAAACTAACCTAGCAGTTGTTAGGGATGTCAACAACACTGTCGTGGAACTTGCTGGACAAGCAGCAGCGCCACAGTCATCTGCAAAGGTATACTGGAACAAACAAACAGAGGTTGTCTACATTGATGCTGCAAATTTACCTGAGCCACCAGAAGGCATGGTGTACCAAGTATGGGCTTTAAAATTGAGCCCACTTACTCCTACCAGCATTGGTCTACTAGACAATTTTGTTGCTAATAACCAACATATATTTGCAGTAGAAAAAACTGGAGATGCCGAAGCATTCGGAATCACATTAGAACCTAAAGGCGGAAGTTTGACTCCTACAATGGAACAACTATATACTTTAGGAAAAGTATAATATTTTTTTATTCGAAAAAAAGGCATTCACGTCACGACACGAATATTAGCATAAGTACCAGACTGTCTCACGATAGTCTGGTTTTTTTATGTTTTTCTTTAAATTACCACCGATCTTTTATTTTATAGAAATACGCATTTGCAACAATAGTGTTAAATGAATTCTTTGCACTATAAAGTATCTTATATTTGCATTTTTAAATATTAGATGAGCTATACCCTACTTTCCTCTCCTTTACAAGGATTTACAGATTTCCGATTTAGAAATGCACAAAACAAAATTTTTGGTGGAATTGATACATTCTATGCACCATACATTCGTTTAAACGGAAAAATGATTATCAAGAATTCGTATCAACGTGATTTACTGCCGGAAAACAACTCTGAATTAGAGGTGATTCCGCAAATTATCACTAACGACGCTGATGAGTTTTTATTTGTTTCTAAATATGTTCAAGAACTGGGATACAAAGAACTAAACTGGAATCTTGGTTGTCCCTATCCTATGGTTACCAAATGTGGTATGGGATCTGGACTTATAAGCAATACGGCAAAAATCGAGGAAATCTTACATAGAGTCAAAAACGAATCAGATGTTACAGTATCAATGAAAATGCGTTTGGGATATGATACCACCGAAGAAATTCTAGACGTACTGCCCATTTTAGAAAAATATGCTGTGAAAAATGTTGCAGTACATGCTCGATTAGGAAAACAATTATACAAAGGTGGCGTGCATTTAGACGCATTCCAAACCTGCATAGATCAAAGCAATGTAAAACTATATTACAATGGTGATATTACTACTGTAACCAAATTCAAAGAAATGCAAACTCATTTTCCTAGTATTGATCACTGGATGATAGGGCGCGGTTTAATCTCTGATCCTTTCTTACCTAGCATGATAAAGCAGGATACTTTAGAATACCCAAAAAACAAGATTGATTTGATTAGTGAATTCCATGACACTTTATATCAAGGGTATAGCGAATCACTATCTGGAGCAACGCACATCCTTTTAAAAATGCATCACTTGTGGGAATATTTTTCAGTCATTTTCGAAAATCCTCACAAAGTCCACAAGAAGATTAAAAAGGCAAATAGCATTAGAAATTACGAGACTGCGGTTGCAGAAATACTGAAGGCCGAAAGATTTTAAAAGCATAAAAAAAGTGTCAACTTAATAGTTGACACTTTTTTTATACCCTGTTTGTAACAGTTTTATTTTTTGTAATATTTTCGATACTTAGGATAGGCTAATGCTCCAATTAAGGTAATTGATCCTAATGAGTACCAAATCCAACTTAGGGAATGTGCTTCTCCACTAGCATAAGAGTGTAACCCCACTAAGTGAAAGTTTACTCCGTAATAGGTAAACAAAATCGAAATAAAAGCAAACATACTCATTAAATTAAAAACCCATTTCCCTCTTAATGCAGGAACAAAACGAGCATGTATAACAAAAGCATACACCATAATACTAATCAAGGCCCAAGTTTCTTTTGGATCCCATCCCCAGTAACGTCCCCAGCTCTCATTTGCCCATTGTCCTCCTAGAAAGTTACCTATGGTAAGCATGATTAAACCTATCGTTAAAGCCATTTCGTTGATATAAGTAATTTCTTGAATGTTCAAATCCATTTTGGCCTTGTTTTTTTCATTCGTAAAAAAGATCAATAAAAGCGAAACAAAACCTAAAATCATACCCAGCGCAAAAGGACCGTAACTAGCCACAATAACTGCTACGTGAATCATCAACCAGTAAGAATTAAGAACAGGTTGTAAATTTGCGATTTCTGGATCTAGCCAGTTTGCATAAGCCGCCATGAAAATCATAGATGTAACAAAAGCCGCAGAAGCTACTGTTAATTTAGATTTTCTATCAAATGCTAATCCAAAGAACATTGTTGCCCAAGCAACATATATAATAGCTTCATAAGCATTACTCCATGGTGCATGACCAGATATAAACCAACGAGCAATTAATGCTAATGTGTGTAAACCAAAGAACACACCTATAAGAATATGAAAGCCATTTACAGTTACACGTAGGTATTTTTTATCAAAGAAAATGCTCAACAAAGTAAAGATCAACATGAAAATTCCTCCAAGGGCATAACAAAAGAACAACTTAGGAAGAATATCATATTTATTATACAAGATTTCTAAATCAATCTTGTCTTCACTTGGTCTTACCTTGGCTCCAAATTTCTTTTGGAATCCATTCAAGCTTTCGACTAGATCATCGGCATTTTTATAATCACCGGTCTGCGAGGCTTGATTTAATGACCCAAAGTACAAAGGCAACACACTTTTAGTATACGTTGAATCCATACCTTTTAAACCTGCTTCACCCAATTCTAATGCCGAAACCCATTTATTATTTGGATCATTCGGGATAGGGAATATTTTTAAGATTCTTCCGCTCAACGCAGACTCCATTAAGTTTACTTTTTTATCTGTTTCGATAAAATCCTTTTCAAATTGGTTAGGATTTGCTGCCTTGTAAGCCGCGTCCAAATAGGGAGATAATTTATAATTTCCTTTTTCATCAAAGAAAGCAATAAATGGAGCATTGACTAATTTTGAATCTACTCCAATAATTTTACGAATACTATCATTTCCTTCTCTCAAATAAACTAACGGAATCTCAATCCAAAACTGCGCATATTGCGACATAGATAGAAAAACCTGATCTGGATTCATCCCTTTGTACGAATTAGAATGACTCACTTTACGCAACAATTCAGATGAGAAGGTGTTGATTGGCTTCATTCTACCACCAGCATCCTGAATTACTAGACGACCAAACTTGGCCGCATGTTCTTTTTTAACCTGAAATTTATTTAATAAAGAATCTAGTTGCTTCTCTGTAGGTGCTACTCTCGTATGTGTACCATTTTCTATATGATCAGCGTGATCGCCGTTCTCATCGTGATTATGGTTGTGTGCTTGTGAAAAACCACTTAAACTCATCATCAGGACAAGAATAGTGATCAGTTTAGATTTTTTAGTTTTAACCACTTCTAATTTTCTTTTTAAGTCGGTAAAGCGAGAATCCTTCGTGAACATGATTGCCATCATAGCAAAAAACAACATAAAGTATCCTGCGTAAGTAATTGCTGTTCCCCAGAAATCATGATTTACAGATAGTACTGTTCCTTTTTCATCTGGATCAAATGAAGATTGGAAAAAACGGTACCCTTTGTGATCTAATACATTATTCATAAATATTCTAGCATCATAGGTTTCGTCAGGATCTTGAACCGTTACCTTACTTTCAAAAGAAGAATAACTTTTCTCTGTTCCTGGATATTTTTGAGCAATAAAATCATTTAATTTTACTTTAAACGGCAATACATACGCTTTACTTCCAAAGAATAAACTGTAATCAATATTACCTATTCTCACTGTTTTAGCCTCTCCTATTTTTCCTTTCGAACCTACAATAGTAACTTCTTTTTCCTCACCATTTGCACGCACTTTAAGAACTAATGCGTCATCATGAGTTTTTGCTTTAAAATCATTATTAGATTCGTATGCAATCACTCCTTTTACAGCAGGGTCAGGAAAAACAAAGCGTTTTTCTCCTATGCTGTATAGCGATCGCATCATTAAAGGCTGTACCACATCCTTAACAACTTTCCCTTTTAATTTATCAGCCATACGCATAAAATCACCTTCAAAGGGAGTTTGAATGGTGTACTCTTTTCCAGTAGTATTTATATTAATTGCGCCTTCAGTAGGATTGTTTAATGCAAACAGTACGTTGTGAATATTTTGCACTTCACCTTCCTTGATGTAATGTTCCTCACGTCCACCGTCACCAGCTTCTACTAATTTTATATATTGAACCCCTTTTGGGTCTGGTTTCACATACTCTTTTGCTCCCATAACAAAATTTTCATAAGATACTTCAAAGGGAGTATCTGCAAATTTTTCGCTTATAGTGAAATCATTATTGGTTACAGGTGATAGCAGTAAAGGCTTCTCAAAGACCCTACGCTTCATTTCTCCTTTATATTCTCCGTCAACAAAAACGGTCAAAAAAGTCTTATCTGAATAAAATTGATTCTCTGCCGCACCTTCACGTATTGGCATCATTCCCTCATAACTAATATAACGGGTCACAAAAGCTCCCAATAATATAAAAATGAAAGATAAATGTAAAAGCAATGTTGCCCATTTTTCTTTTTTTAACAGCTGATAACGTTTGATGTTTCCAAAGAAATTGATCAAGAAAAATACCATGATCACCTCAAACCACCAAGCATTGTAAATTAAAATTCGCGCCGTGTCTGTGTTGTACTTGCTTTCGATAAAAGTTCCTACACCCATTGCTACTGCAAATACGATAAAAAGTAAGGCCATTAATCGGGTTGAAAACAAGAAAGAGAATAATTTTTTATTCATTTTTAAGGAATTACGATTTTAAAAAGTCCGACAAAAGTACTCAAAAATGTTGACTTTTTTTGAGAGACATTTGTTAATTAAATCCAAAAATCAGCGTTTAAACCCAATAAAAATAAAGAAATTTTGGGCGTGACTCCTTTCTTAAAAAAGGGCTAATTAAAATTGTCTCGATTAGCCCTTTTTTAAAAAAGCTGTCGGGTCATCCGCGCTACTTCGGTAGCTTGCTTCTACCCCTCACGCAAACCCCACAAAACAAGAAGTATTTTGCATTTTAGTCACTTTTTTTACTCGCTTTTTAAAAATTAATTCATAGGATTATTTATACCCTTACTAAAATCTATTTAACTGCAGTTCATTCGATTAAAATAATTAATACCCATTTATTTCCATTTTTTAAAATCAATACCCTACTCATTTTAAATATTTTGATTGCTAATAGAAGCTACAACCTGCGAACATCGCAGCATTTGCTAGATTGGCTTCACATTTTTTTGTTATTTTTGCCCCATGGTTAAAGTAATAGTTATAGGATCAGGCAATGTGGCACAGCATTTAATTACTGCGTTCCAAAATGCTGAAAAAAACGAGAGCGGAATCTCGTTAATCCAAGTATTTGCACGCAAAAGGGAAAGCTTAGCAGCTTTGATTCCCATTCAAAAAGTCACCAATCAATTCAGCGAATTATTAGAAGCTGATTTATATATCATTGCAGTCTCTGATGACGCCATCGAATCGGTGTCTAGTGAGTTGTTATTTAAAAACCGTTTGGTGGCGCACACTTCAGGAAGCGTACCACTAACCATATTAAACAACAACAATAGAAAAGCGGTTTTCTATCCTTTACAAAGTTTCACAAAAGGAGCAGCAGTAGATTTTAGAACAATTCCGCTTTGTCTTGAAGCAGAAAACAGCATCGATTTCCAGATGCTAAGTAAGGTGGGGAAATTGATTTCAGATCATGCTACAGCAATCAATTCGCAACAGCGAAAAGCACTGCATGTAGCGGCGGTTTTTGCTAACAACTTTAGCAATCATTTATACCAAATCGCAAATGACATTTGCAAAGAAAACCAGGTTCCGTTTTCGATTCTGAAACCGCTTATTCAAGAAACTGCAAAAAAGATCGTGACACTTGATCCAGAACAAGCACAAACTGGTCCTGCAAATCGCAATGACCAAATCACTATTAATGCGCACGAAGCTTTTATAAAGGACGATAACCAACTTAAAATTTACAAACTACTAACAGAATCTATACAACATAATGGCAAAAAGTTATAAAGAATTAATGAATGACATCACTACTTTTGTATTTGATGTAGACGGCGTATTAACAGATAGCTCAGTGGTGGTAACTACCGAGGGCGAAATACTTCGCACTATGAATATTAGAGACGGCTACGCTATGAAAGCAGCTGTAGAAAACGGATATAATGTGTGTGTTATTTCAGGAGGAAGCAATGAAGGTGTTCGCGTGAGATTGCGAAATCTAGGAATTACTGATATTCACTTAGGAACTCCTGATAAAGTAGAAACTTTTAAAGAATATATTGAATTATACAATATTAAACCCGAGCAAGTTTTATACATGGGAGATGATATTCCTGATTATCATGTAATGAAATTAGTAGGTTTACCAACATGCCCGCAAGATGCCTGTCCTGAAATTAAAACGATTTCAAAATATATCTCACACAAAAATGGTGGTAAAGCAGCAGCTCGCGATGTAATCGAGCAAGTGATGAAAGTACACGGAAAATGGATGACTCATTTTGATGGTGCACATGACTAATCAAGAGTTGTTTTTTCGAAAAAAACCAGGACAACTTAAATAGTAAACAAGATTTTTAAATCTATACAATAAAAAACAATGCTAAGAGAAAAACTAAAAAATTACAATTTGATATTGGCTTCAGGTTCGCCAAGAAGGCAACAATTTTTTAAGGATTTAGATCTTGATTTCGAAATTCGATTAAAGGAAGTTGAAGAAATCTATCCTCCTGAATTAAAAGGTTTTGAAATCACTGACTTCTTAGCAGAGTTGAAGTCCTACGCTTTTGATGGAGAGTTAAAAGAAAACGATTTATTGATCACGAGTGACACCATTGTTTGGCATAACGATATCGCTTTAGGGAAACCTAAAGATGAGCAAGATGCTTTTACAACTTTAAAATCTTTGTCGAATGCAACTCATGAAGTAATCACCTCTGTTTGTTTTAAAACTATGGATACTACCACTGTTTTTCACGAAATTACAAAGGTTACTTTTAACGAAATTAGTGATGAAGCCATACACTATTACATTACAATTTACAAGCCTTATGATAAAGCAGGTGCCTACGGAATTCAAGAGTGGATTGGTGCGATAGCAGTTTCAAAAATCGAAGGTTCGTATGCTAATGTAATGGGAATGCCAGTAGATAAAGTCTATGAATACTTAAACCAACTGCCGTAATATGTACAATAGTTTCTTTCAAAATTATAGTAAAGAACTCATTAGTTCGCTATTGCTAATTATCCTTTTAATTATTTTAAGAGTGATCTTCTCACGCATTGTGCGAAGTTTTGCAAAGCTTACGCACCGCATGGAACACCGCACCAATCTAGTAGTGAAATACATTCATATTCTACTGGGAATTCTTGCTGCGATTGGTATCATCATCATATGGGGAGTCCAAGCCAAAGATATTTTTATAACCGTTTCTTCTGTAGCAACGATTGTAGGTGTGGCAATGTTTGCACAATGGTCTATTTTAAGCAACATCACCTCTGGAGTGATATTATTTTTCTCTTTTCCGTTTAAAATTGGTGATGTAATTCAAATCCTTGATAAAGATTATCCTATCGTTGGTGAAATAGAAGACATTCGAGCGTTTCACGTTTCCTTGAAGACTAAGGAGGGCGAAATCATTATTTATCCCAACAACTTATTATTTCAAAAAGGAATTTTGATTTGCAAAACGCACTTTTAAAATAGTTACTATTGTAGTCTCAAAAGTTTTTGCAATACGCAAAAAGCATAGTAATTATTAATAGAACAATATGATAATTATGTAAGATAATAAACGATAACTATAAGTTAAAATCGTTTGTAAAAATTGATTTTTGTACTTTAATGCATTAAATTAAATAACCCCCTTTTAATAGCATTAGATCCCCACAAATCATGAGCAACACAATCAAATATCCGTTTTACATTAAGCTGGCTTTTACATTAATCAGCGTTCTTAGTATTAGTTATATTATTTGTATAGGTAAAGATGTTTTAATACCTGTATTGATGGCTTTTATGTTTTCGGTATTGTTGCTTCCCGTTTCTGATTTTTTTTCAAAAAAACTACGTTTTCCGCATGTTTTGTCTGTGGCTATTACAGTGCTTTTATTTGTGCTATTGATTGTTGCTTTACTTACATTCATATCGTACGAGATAAGTGATATCGCAAATGATTACGACCGTATTAAAAAGAACATAGATTTATTCATAACTGATGTACAACGTTATATAAGAAACACTTTTAATCTTAGTATTTGGGAGCAGCAACAATACCTACAAGATGTAAAGCAAGACTCTATGAAAAGTGGTGGAAAAGCTCTAGGAAGTACGCTAATTTCATTAACAGATGTCCTGGCAGATTTGACTTTAATACCTATTTACACTTTCCTTATATTACTTTATAAAACGCATTTTATATTGTTTTTTGCAAAGTTGATTAATAAAAGACATCACCCGAAATTAAAAGAGATATTATCTCAAGTAAAAGTTGCGATAAACAATTACATCGTAGGTTTGATTATCGAGACAATCGTAGTATCTGTATTGACAGCCGTAGGACTTTACATCATTGGCGTGAAATACTTTATATTTTTAGGTATTGTGACTGGTATTTTAAATTTGATTCCGTACATCGGTATCTTAATTGCTGGTGTAATTACAGTCTTATCTTCTTTAACCGCAACACCAGATATTTCGATTCTACTGGGCGTATTGATTATAAATATTATTGTTCAAATCATAGACAACAATATTTTAGTTCCTATGATTATTAATACAAAAGTAGAAATCAACGCTTTTGTCTCCATCATAGGAATTATAATTGGTGGTGGAATTGCTGGTATATCGGGTATGTTTCTGGCGATACCATTACTTGCAATTTTGAAAATCATTTTTGACAGAATCGAATCTCTAGAACCTTGGGGTTACTTGATGGGTGATAATATGCCCAAGACCTTTGTATGGCGTTATGCCAATCCCAACCTAAGAACAAAACCTTCGATTATTTTCTATGATAATGATACAGTCGAAAATAATAACGATGAGCAACCACCCATCACACCACTAGAATAAATAAAATAGCTTTTCTACTATATTACAAGATGTTTAAAAATTACATTAAAATACTGCTTCTACTATTCATCATATGCGGTCCTGCTTCTTTTGCTCAAAAAGTAAAAGAAGAAAAGGATAGCGCCGCCTTTTATAGAAATATCCAACATTACTCTAAAAAGAGAAAGTTCACCAAATTTGTTCATCGTTTAATATTTAATCCGCTTGATGCGCAAAAAAAAGAAAACAAAACCATTCCTAGAAAACGTATTAATGCCGAGGGAAAGATTATTCGAAAAATCAATATTGTGACCTTAGATCCTTTTGGATATTCTGACACGGATAGTACGCGAACGCCCAAAAATTGGTCTGAACGTACGGGGAACAAACTGCATTTGAAAACAAAGAAATTCGCTATTATGAATTCGCTGCTTTTCAAGAAAAACACTCCTTACAATCTTTTAAAAATTGAAGAAACCGAAAGGCTAATTCGTTCACAGAAATTTGCTAATAGGGTTACAATCTCTGAGGAATATACTAGTTCTAGTCAGGATTCAGTGGATGTTACGATACGAGTCCTAGATTCCTGGACCACACAACCTCGATTGTCTTTTTCAAGCTCGAGAATTTCAGTCGGTTTAAATGAGAGAAGCTTTTTTGGAACCGGTCACCAATTTGATTATCGCTTTACCAATAGGTTTGAGGACGGGAAAGATGCACACGATCTTACTTACACCGTTCCCAACATTAAAAACACTTTTGTAAGCACGGTTTTACGATATAAAGTTGACCTAGATAATTTTTATGACAAAGGTATTTCGATAGAACGCCCCTTCTACTCTCCCCTTACCAAATGGGCAGGTGGAATTTCTTTTGGGGAACTTTTTCGAAAAGACACTTTACTGAATCCAAATTCAGAATACGTTTCGTCTAATTTTAAATACAGCACAAAAGATCTTTGGATAGGAAAATCGTTTACTCTTTTCAAAGGAACTACGGTAAAAGATAGAACAACCAATTTAATTTTATCTGGACGTTTTTTAAACATTAATTACAAGGAGAGTCCGAATGAAATAATAGATCCAGAAAATTTTTATTCGAATGAAAAACAAATCTTAACCGGAATAGGTGTTAATACCAGACAGTTTATAAAAGACCGATACATTTTTAAAAATGGTATTGTAGAGGATATTCCCATAGGTAGAATCTACGGAATCACTGCTGGATACCAATACAAAAATGAAAAATGGCGACCGTACCTAGGTGCTCAAGTCTCTTTTGGAGATTACTTTGATTGGGGGTTTTTAAGTACTAACTTTGAAGTTGGTACCTACTTTAATAAATCAAATAATGAGCAAACTGCGTTCTCCTTTCAAGCCAATTATTTTACCAATTTATTAGAATTAGGACGCTGGAAAATCCGACAGTTTGTTAAACCACAGCTGGTCATAGGGACGCATCGCACAGACATTTTAGGTGACCAACTTTCAATTAATGAAAATGCGGGAATTCAAGGTTTTAATAGTCCCGTTTATGGCACAAGTAAGGCGGTAATGACCCTGCAAACTCAAACTTACGCTCCTAAGGATATATGGGGTTTTAGGTTGAATCCGTATTTAAATTATTCGATTGCTGTGCTGGGCAATTCTCAGGCAGGAATGACAAAGAGTAAAGCCTATTCAAAAATTGGAATTGGTGTAATCATCAATAACGATTACCTTGTTTTTAGTTCGTTCCAATTGTCTTTATCTTACTATCCTACCATTCCGTTTGAAGGCGACAATGTTTTTAGAACAAATGCTTTTGAAACCACTGACTTTGGTCTGCAAAGTTTTGAGTTGGCTAAACCTCGAACAGTGTTGTATAGGTAAATTTCTCTCAAGAAATGATAAAGCTATAATTATTTGATATAATTACAGAATATTTACAGTGTTGCTTCATTTTACCTTTGTACCTAATCTAAACCCTTAATTAAAAACCAACCTATTATGAAAAAATTTAGACTTTATTTAATGATGACAATTGTCTCATTATGCGCACTACCAACCGTTACTTATGCGGGAGATAAAAATTCTGGTACAACTGAATCAAAAGAGATTCCTGTTGAAGTACAAAATAAATTAGACCGTTTAGAAGAGATTAAAGAAATGGATAAATCTGATTTAAGTAGAGTGGAAAAAAAGGAATTACGTAAAGAAGTACGAATAATAAAAGCTGATTTAAAATCAACTGGTAATGGAGTTTACCTATCTGTAGGAGCGATTATTATTATCGTTTTATTGCTGATTTTGTTACTATAAGAAACAATTAAATAGTATATAAAAAAGGAACGTATTGCACGTTTCTTTTTTTTTTGGCGTTAGCTAAACGCAAAGATACATTAGATAAAATAATAAGGCATAGTTCTTGTTTTATACTAGGTAGAAATGAAAACTAAAATTATTTTAATACAAATACAATTATGAAAACGCTACAATTATTAGTTCTAGGATTACTATTATCAATAGCTACTTCCAGTCAAGCACAAGTTAGTGTGAATGTCAACATTGGTACCGCTCCATCTTGGGGACCAGCAGGATACGATAACGCGGAATATTATTATCTTCCAGATGTAGCATCTTATTATGATGTACAAGCATCTCAGTTTATATATTATGGAAACGGAAAATGGAACCGTTCAAGAAGACTACCTGTGCAATATGCAAATTATGACTTATACAACGGTTATAAAGTAGTGCTTACTGATTATCATGGCAAAACTCCTTATTCCTATTATAAAGAACATAAAATAAAATATGCAAAAGGATATAAAGGAAAACCTCAAAAAACTATAGGTAGTAAAAACGCTAAATATAATAAAGAAGTTTACAGTAAAAAAAACAAGGGAAATAATGGTCACGGGAATTCGAAACACTAAACTCCTGATAGTAAGAAAGTAGAGAAGGCAATTCGCCTTCTCTTTTTTTTTTACCAACCACACTTTAAAAATGCAATTAGCAGGATGGCACAGTTGTTGGTTTCTAACATGGAAATAGCATTATTAATTAAAATAAATACACAATAAAAATTCTAAAACTTATCGCCGTCGGCATCATATTACTCGTTTCGAGTACCACAGAAGCACAAGTATCCGTTAATGTAAATATAGGCCGTGCACCCTCATGGGGACCAAGCGGATATAACAATGTAGGTTATTATTATCTTCCTGATATTCAAGCTTACTATGATATTCGCGCGTCTCAGTTTATCTACTATGGTGGTCGCAATTGGGTTCGCTCAAGACAATTACCACGACAATATAGAAACTACGACTTGTACAACGGTTACAAAGTGGTATTAAATAATTACCACGGTCAAAGACCTTATGCTTACTATAAATCACACCGTGCAAAATACCGTGTAGGTTATCGAGGAGCACGTCAAAGAACAATAGGACATCGTGCAGGAAATAATCGTTATGCTGCAAATAGAAAAGCCGTTTATCATCGTGCTCCAGCAAAACGTCATTATGAAAAAGGACGTAGCAAAGGACACAGCTACAAAAAAAATGACAAGCACAACCGTAAAGAAAACCACGGTCATAGCAAGCATTAATATATAGAAGACATTCAAAGAGCATCAGAAACTGATGCTCTTTTTTTGTTTCAAAAAGTGCGAAATTTACAAATTAGAATAATTAACTTGAATTATTTTATTACTACATTTGAAGATATTGCCAAAAAACAACTTTAAAATGCATTATAACAAGTCAAAATTTGTTCTTCTCTTTCTTTTTTCAACTGCGTTTATGGCTGCTCAAAAGCCTGTAAAACCTACATCAGTTGCACTGTACAACCAAATCGAAAAATTAAACTTTCTAGGTTCTGTTTTATACATAGCGGCACATCCTGATGATGAAAACACTCGCTTAATTTCATATTTATCAAATGATGTAAAAGCTAGAACAGGATATCTATCACTCACCAGAGGCGATGGTGGACAAAATTTAATAGGACCGCAATTAAGAGAGTTATTAGGCGTGATACGAACACAAGAATTAATTGAAGCTCGAAAAATTGATGGTGGCGAACAATTCTTTTCCCGTGCAAATGATTTTGGTTTTTCTAAAAATCCAGAGGAAACCTTGACTATTTGGAATGAAAAAGAAGTCCTTGCAGATGTAGTTTGGACTATTCGAAAATTCCAACCTGATGTTATCATTAACCGCTTTGATCATCGCACCGGCGGAACTACTCACGGTCACCACACTTCGTCTGCTATTCTAAGCACGCAGAGTTTTGACTTAACAAATAATCCTAACATCTTCCCAGATCAATTAAAATATGTCAAGCCTTGGCAAACAAAAAGACAATTTTTTAATACCTCATGGTGGTTTTACGGAAGTCAAGAAAAATTTGACGCTGCAGATAAAGCGACATTATCCACTTTAAAAACAGGTACTTACTACAAAAATTTAGGGAAATCAAATCAAGAAATTGCTGCCTTGAGTAGAAGTAGCCACCAGTCACAAGGTTTTGGTAGTACAGGTAGTCGCGGTATTGACACCGAATACCTTGAACTAGTAAATGGAACTCCGCTACAAAACAAAAACAATCTTTTTGAAGGTATTGACACCAGCTGGAATAGAGTAAAAAACGGTAAAAAAATAGGTGATCTAGTTACTAAAATTTTGAAGGACTATAATTTTCAGGATCCTAGTGCTAGTGTAAAAGATTTGGTGGCCGTGTACAAAATGATTCAAGAATTAGACGAAACACATTGGAAAACCATTAAATCAAATGAGTTACAGCAAATTATTGCCGGTTGCACTGGGTTGTATCTTGAAGCTGCAGCTGAAACACAAGAAGCTTTTCCTGCTAGCGTAGTCAAACTAAAACTTGAGGCGATAAATAGAAGCGATGTAAAAATGTCGCTACAAAGCATCACAACGCAACCAGAAAATAAAAACCTACAGCTAAATACTTCATTAGCATTTAATCAAGACCAAACAATTCCTGCACAAATAGTGCTCCCAGCTACTATTCAATACACACAGCCCTACTGGTTAAAAGAACCCGCAACTGTAGGAATGTACACTGTCAGCGACCAAAATAATAGAGGAATTCCTGATATTATAAGAGAGGCGTCTGTTATATTTAATGTAGTAATCGAAGGTACCCTTATTCCTTTCGAACAAAAAGTAGTTTACAAGTATAACGATGATGTTAGGGGCGAAATGTATAATTATCTTGACGTAGTTCCAGAGGTTACCTCGAGCATTATCAATAAAGTTTCCCTATTTCATTCGAATGAAACCAAAAGAATTTCAGTTAAAGTCAAAGCAGGAAAAGACAATATAAACGGAACTGTAGCACTCGATTTACCTAGAGAATGGAAAGTAATTCCAGCAAAACAATCCTTTTTACTAGAAAAAAAGGGAATGGATAAAACAATTACATTTAGCGTCACTGCGCCAGCTAAACCATCAGAGGTACTAGCCAAAAGCATTGTAACTATTGGCGATAAGCAGTTCACTAAAGACCAAATTATAATTGACTATAAACACATTGCAAAACAGCAAGTTCTTGAAGATGCTGCTGCTAAATCTATTCAGGTAGATTTGAAAATCACCAATAAAAAGATCGCCTACATTATGGGAGCAGGTGATCAAGTACCAGAAAGTTTAATTCAAATGGGCTATCCAGTTACTATTCTCGATCCCACTGAAATTTCGACAAATAAATTGAAAGATTTTGATGTTGTAATTACAGGAATTAGAGCTTACAATACAGTCCCACTTCTAGAAAAAAAACAGCAAATTTTGTTAGATTTTGTAAAAAATGGTAAAACAATGGTGGTACAGTACAATACACCAAGTGGAGATATTCCTAGCGATTTAGCACCCTATCCTTTACATATATCTCGCGATCGTGTTACCGATGAAAATGCTGCAATTACATTTCTAGCACCCAATCACGCTGTGCTAAATTATCCTAACAAAATTACCAAAAACGATTTTGAAGGCTGGACACAAGAGCAAGGACTCTACTATCCTGATAGCTTTGATTCCCACTTCACTCCTATCTTATCTTCAGCAGATAAAGGTGAGAGCCCAAAAAATGGTGCATTACTTGTAGCGCCTTATGGAAAAGGATTTTATGTTTATACTGGATTGAGTTTCTTTAGAGAGTTACCAGTGGGTGTATCTGGAGCGTATCGATTATTATCGAATATCATTTCGTTACATAACCAGGATTCAGATATTAAAACTAACGTAGAAAAATAAACTTATGGAGCCAAAAAAAGTACGAACTTGGAAAAAAAATTATACTTGGGTACTAATTGCTAATGCAATTTACATCTTGGTTTTTTATTTAATAATGAAATTATACTCATAGCACCATGCAACTATTTGATTGGATTGTTTTAATTGTTACGCTTTTATTTATTGTTGTTTACGGCGCCTGGAAAACAAAAGGAAGTAAAAATGTAGAAGATTTTATACTTGGAAACAACGAAACACCTTGGTATACCGTAGGATTATCTGTAATGGCTACACAAGCTAGTGCGATTACCTTTTTATCAACTCCAGGGCAAGCTTATCACGATGGGATGGGATTTATCCAGTTTTATTTTGGTTTGCCTATTGCCATGATTGTGATATGCCTCACCTTTATTCCTATTTATCATAAATATAAAGTCTACACGGCTTATGAATATTTAGAAAAACGTTTTGACCTCAAAACGCGCTCTCTAGCAGCGATTTTATTCTTGTTTCAAAGAGGTTTGGGAACTGGTTTAACCATTTATGCACCTGCAATTATTTTGTCGGCTATATTGGGTTGGAATCTTACTTATATGAATATTGCCATTGGAGTCCTAGTAATCGTTTATACTTTTTCAGGAGGAACTAAGGCCGTAAATGTCACCCAGAAGCAACAAATGTTTGTAATTATGTCGGGGATGTTTATTACCTTTTTCTTGATACTTCATTTTCTACCAAACGATATGACGTTTTCAAACGCCTTGCATATCGCTGGAGCAAATGACAAAATGAAAATAGTCAATTTCTCTACAGACCCAGAAGACAAGTATACTATATGGAGCGGAATCACTGGTGGTTTTTTCTTAGCGCTTGCCTATTTTGGAACCGATCAGTCGCAAGTGGGTCGTTATTTATCAGGAAAGTCAGTTAGAGAAAGCCAAATGGGTTTAATCATGAACGGACTTTTAAAAGTACCAATGCAGTTTTTTATTCTATTGACTGGAGTAATGGTTTTTGTTTTCTTCCAATTCAATCCTGTGCCTTTAAACTTCAATCCTAATAACAAAATAACGATTGAAAAATCACAATATAAAGCAGAATACAATGCATTAGAAAAGCAATTAGATGTGCTATCAGAAGATAAAAAAGTCATTAACCTGCTATATATCGACCAGTTAAATCAGGATTACGACAACCCAATCCTTCGAAAAGAATTAATTGCTTTATCTACAAAAGAAAAAGATTTACGCGATCGCGCCAAAGAAATTATTTTAAAAGCAGATAGTAATAGTGAAACCAACGACAAGGATTATGTGTTCTTTCATTTTATATTGAACTATTTACCAAAGGGATTGATTGGTTTGTTGCTTGCAGTAATTATCTCAGCAGCAATGTCTTCGACTGCTTCAGGATTAAATGCGCTTGCCTCGACTACTGCGATTGATATTTATAAACGTAATGTAAAAGGCGAAAAATCAGATAAACATTATTTAAATGTAACCAAGTTCTTTACTTTATTATGGGGTATTGTTGCTATATTATTTGCTTGTGTAGGAACTTTATTCGAAAATTTGATTCAATTGGTAAATATTATTGGTTCCATTTTTTACGGGACAGTATTGGGAATTTTTCTAGTAGGTTTCTACATAAAATATGTGAAGGCAAAAGCCATATTTTACAGTGCTTTAATAAGTCAAAGCACGATATTCTTGATTTACTACTACGCTATTGCAATCTATCCTAGTGGGCAAGAAAAGCTAGGTTATTTGTGGTTGAATTTTATTGGAGCGATGCTAACAATAATTCTTAGTACAATCATGCAAGCAACACTTTTTAGAAAACAAAAAACGGTAGAATAGTACTACCATTTTAAATAAGGAAAGCCCGTTTTACAAATTTGTAAAACGGGCTTTTTTAATATTAAATAAATATTTTATTTGTTGTAGACTATCTACCCCACTCAGCAATGCTGTCCTTGTTCATTTTTACATAATCTTGGTTGCTTGCTGCTTCAGATGCTGTCAATGATAATTTAGCTGTTTCAATTGCAGCTTTTTTATCTCCTTGTTTTGCTTGAATTAAAGACTTAAGACGTAAAACATAGAATGGCTTTTCCTTGCTTAATTCTAATGACTTGTCAACATACGTTCTTGCTTGTGTAACCTCTCCATTTGATTGATAAAGATATTGGGCTGCCGAAAAGTAATCATTAGCATTTGGTCCTGCTAAAGTTTTTTCAATACTGGCCAAAGCTGCTTTTTCAGTAGGTACTTCAAATTTTAAACGAGCATAAGAATTCTCCCAATACATTTCTAAATAGGCTGAATTAGTTTCGATACCGCTTATTCCTATTGTAAAAGTCTCGGACATAGTTGGGAACGTGGTTTCTTTTACCGAAGTTTTTAAAGCAACATTTGCTTCATCATATTTTTCTGGAGTTCCCCAGTTGTCAGTTGATTTATAAAAAATCACATCCCATTGTTGTGCATTGGGAACAGTATACAAAGCATAAGTTCCTTTTTTTAATGTTTTACCATCGATTACAACATCGTCACTAAAAGAGATTGTTGTATTTTCATTAGCTCCAGTTCTCCATAATTGTCCAAAAGGAACCAAATTACCAAAAACAGCTCTACCTCTAGCAGATGGTCTTGAATACACAATCTCAACATCAGTTAAACCAACGACTTGTTTAATTTCAGATTTCGGACTTGACTGCGGCGTTTTAACTTGTGCTTCAATTGTAAATTGAGTGATAACGATTGCTAATGCAATTAGTAACTTTTTCATAATGTATTGGTTTTTTATAAGTGGATTCAAAAATAGTATTTGATTACTACTTCTTAGTTAAATATTCTTTAAAGTGAAATTAGATTTGGCTTACATTTTCGAAGTTAAGTTCGTCAAAATGATTTATTACTTTATCAGCCAAAGATAAATCTTGTTGTTTCGAATGAAAGCTATTGTAAGCAATGCAGTAGATTCCTGCAGCTTTAGCGGCTTTTATTCCAGCTGTACTGTCTTCGATAACGATACAATTCTCTTTTGGCGCAATTGATAATGATGCAGCATGTTCAAAAATAGCTGGATGTGGCTTCGACATTGGGAAGTCTTCTCCGCTTACAATATGAGTAAAATAATCGTGCAGTTTAAACCTATTGAAAACACGCGAAATTGTTACTTTTGAAGCAGAAGAAGCCAAAATCAATTGCATCCCTTTGTTATAGAAATCTTTAATTAAATCCTCTACTCCAGGTAGTAATTCTAAATCTTGTTTATTATCAAAAGCATCATTAAATATAGTACGCTTGCGCTGAATCAAATCTTCTACATCGTGATCTAATTGAAAAGTCTCTTTCACTTTTTGAAAAGTATTGCGGGTAGAATTCCCAGTATATGACGTAAACATTTCTTCAGTCACTGCGACATTCAACTCGCTAAATTGTTGAAAATAAGCATAACGGTGTACGGGTTCAGTATCAACTATAACTCCGTCCATATCAAATATTACTGTTTTTATCATCTTATTTTTCTTTATTAATTTGGAGCCAAAAAGACTCCTATATTGAATTGCTCTATTAAAAATTAGAGTTTACTCTTTTTTCAAAATATATCTAATCACAGTTTCAGCTGCATACAATCCGAATAATCCTGGCATGTAACTGTTGGTTCCATAAAAGGATTTTTTATAATTTGAACCGTCAGTCATTTTTAAACTAGCTTCGTCTTGAATTTCCGAAGAGAAAACCACTTTTAACTTATCAATTTTATGCTCTTTTAAACGCCTGCGAATTGTTTTGGCTAGAAAGCAATTTTCAGTGTTGTTAATGTCGGCCACTTTTACTTTTGCAGCTTCCATTTTTCCACCTGCACCCATACTCGAAATGATTTTAACACGCTTGCGTTTGGCTGCAATAATCAAATTTAGCTTTGGAGTTACACTATCAATACAGTCTAAAACGTAGTCAAAATCTTCAGATACGATTTCGAATGCACGGTCAGGCGAAAGAAATTCTTGCACGCGAGTCAATTGCAGTTCAGGATTAATATCCATCAATCGATCGCCTACAATAGTAATTTTAGGTTGCCCCACGGTGGAATGCAAAGCAGGCAATTGACGGTTGATATTTGTGATGTCTACTACATCACCATCAACTATAGTCATTTTCCCCACTCCTGCTCTCGCTAAAAATTCAGCCGAAAAAGACCCTACTCCTCCTAATCCCACTACAAGAACATTTGCATTTTGTAATTTGGTTAAACCATTGTCTGTAAATAAAAGTGCTGCTCTCTCTGTCCACTCTGCCATTGCTTATTATATTTAAATGTTTAGGTTCATGCTACTGCAATTTCGCCTTCAATTGTTTTATTTATTATCTATGTCAATTTTAAAAACCGACTGACAATTATCTCTAATTATTGTTTTAAGTTCTGTTATTGTTATTCCCTTATATTTTGCTGCTAGCTTGTAAACATCTGCTATAGATTCGTCCATTGTGTCAGTTTCAAGAAAAAAACTATCGTTTGGTACCGATTGCAACACGCTTTCTAAATCCGGATTTTTTAATAGATATTTTCCAAAAGAAAGATAAGCGCCTGTGTCTATCAATTGTTTCGCTAACTGACTACTTTTTGAAAATCCATGAAACACTAATGGTATAGTAATATTTAATCTTTCCTTGGTTTCGATAATTTCTTGAAACGCCGCTACACAATGAATAATAACTGGCTTGCCATATTTTTCGGCTAGTAAAAGTTGTTTTTCAAATACTTGCTGTTGTAAGTCAAATGATGTTTCGGTGCGTTTATCAAGACCGCATTCGCCCACTGCTAAACAATTGGTGTCTTTCAATTTACTTTCGATTATTACTAAATCACTTGCTATGCGTTCTTCGACGATATACCATGGATGAATCCCAATAGAATATGCAGCAATAGTAGCATCAAAGTCTTTCGGATATTGATTTACTAAAGCGATCTCGTTGTGTGATTTCGCTAAGCTATGTGTATGTAAATTAAAGAAATGCATTAGTCATGAAATTTTTTAACTCCCGCTTTGATTTCTGCATCTAGATCATTCTCTAATGGAACTCTAGGACATGAGTACTCCGGACTGTAAGCACAGTACGGATTGTAAGCTTTGTTGAAATCGATATCAAGCGTATTTCCTTTAGGTAATTTTAGATCAATGTAACGACCACCAATATAGCTTTCTGCACCTGAAGTCAAATCAGAAAAAGGTAAAAATAAATAGTCTTTAAATTCTTTTTTTCTTGATAAAGCGATGTCTCTGTAAACATTCAACTTGTATGATCTTCCATTAAGCAAAAAATCTACTTCACCGTATTTTACATATATAGGTGTTCTATCTGTAGAGGTTTTCATTTTGAATGCCTTTTCCTTCGGAGTTCTAGTAAATTTAGCGTTTACAAAGTATTTCTCGTTAACAGGGAAAAAATCTAATGATTCAAAATCTTTTAAATCGGCTGCTAATAGCGGACTCGTTTTTGCATTGGCAAACTCCTTATTCAGTTCTTCTTGAAATGAGTTAACCGAAGCGATGTCGAATTTATTTTGACTGTATGCAAAGCTTAAAAAAAGTAAAGCAAAAAGAACACTGATTTTTTTCATGAAATAAGTTTTAGCAAAAATAGTTTAAAGTTGCAAAGAGACAAAGTGGGCAGCTGATAAAGTTTCCTACCTTTGCTGTAAATAATCATAAGCTGATGTTAATTACTGCATTCCAACGCTATTTAAATAATTTTAAAGGGTTTTCAAGGGAAATCTGGATTCTAACAATAATTACTTTTATCAATCGAGCAGGAACAATGGTCTTGCCTTTTTTGTCTAAATATTTAAAGGAAGATCTTAACTTTACCTATGGTGAAGTAGGTTGGATTATGGTTGCATTTGGCTGCGGCTCTATGCTAGGTTCGTGGCTTGGAGGCAAATTATCCGATAAAATTGGCTTTTACAAAGTCATGGTTTTTAGTTTGTTTACTTCTGGGATTTTCTTCTTTGTATTGCAGTACATCACTAGTTTTTGGGGATTGTGTTTTGGTATGTTTACCATTATGACCCTTGCTGATATGTTTAGACCGGCGATGTTTGTCTCTTTAGGAGCTTACGCCAAACCCGAAAATAGAACGCGTTCCCTTACTTTAGTGCGGCTCGCAGTCAACTTAGGTTTTGCAGCGGGGCCAGCACTAGGTGGTTTGATTATTATGGGAATTGGGTATCAAGGTTTATTTTGGGTAGATGGAAGTTCTTGTGTTATCGCAATTTTAATATTTGCTCTTTTAGTAAAAGAAAAGAAGAAAGCCACACAGCAGGATGCTCACAATTCTATTCTTGAAGTAGCATCGGTATTTAAGGACAAAGTTTTTTGGATCTTTCTATTTGTGAGCTTTGTTACTGCAATGATTTTTTTCCAGTTATTTACTGCATTGCCTTTGTACCACAGTGAGCAATTTGGGTTAAGCGAATTCCAAACTGGATTGTTGATGACATTAAATGGACTGCTAATTTTTGCTCTCGAAATGCCTATCGTCAGTTATTTTGAGCGAAAGCAAAAAGGGAAACTCAAAATTATATTTTGGGGCGCCTTAATGATGGGCTTTAGTTTTTACACCTTATTAATTGATTTCTGGGCAGGAATGCTAATTGTAAGCATGATTTTAATTTCGATAGGAGAAATATTTGCTTTTCCTTTTTCGAATGCTTTTGCGATGAGTAGAGCTCCACTGGGTCATGAGGGTCGTTATATGGCACTGTATACTATGAGTTTTAGTTTGGCTCATATTGTTAGTTCGAAAGCCGGTTTGGGAATCATTGCTGATTATGGTTACCAAGTGAACTGGTTTGTAATGGGAACTTTTGGTGTCATTGCTGCTATGTGTTGTCTCTGGATTCAAAAGTTACTTCAGATCGAAAACAAATAGATCAACAACAACCTTCACATTTTAAGAGATAGCAATAGTAAACTGATTTATAATTAAATATACTAAAACTATAAAAATAGTTATAAAACTAAAAACATAGTTGCAAAACTAAAATTTTAGTTGTAAGTTTGATTTGCGTTAAGGATAGAAGGCGATATCCTTGTAGTCCCGATCCCGATAGCTATCGGGATCGGGGTCGGGGAAACGCCCAAAAAAATCAAACTATGCAAAAATTAACGAACAAAGAAGAGGAAATCATGCACATTTTATGGAAGCTAAAAAAAGCTTTTGTAAAAGAGGTCATGGCAGAAATCACAGTAGATCCACCACATTACAATACTTTATCGACAATTGTACGCAACTTAGAAGAAAAGGGATATGTTGCTTATAATGCCTTTGGTAAAACGCATCAATACTACCCTATTGTGACTATCGAAGAATATAGAAAAAAGTTTATGAATACCGCTATTGACAACTATTTTAATAGTTCGTACAAGAATATGGTTTCGTTTTTTGCCAAGGAAGAAAAAATTTCGGCAGCGGAACTACGTGAGATTTTAGAAATGATCGAAAATAAAAAGTAAGCTATGGAAACGATATTTGTTTACTTTTTGAAGTCAAGTGGGTTATTAGCATTGTTTTTTATTAGTTATCACACGCTATTACGAAAAGAAACTTTTTTTAACAGCAACCGATGGTTTTTATTATCGGGACTTGTGACCTCGGCAGTTTTGCCTTTATTAGTTTACACCAAAGTGATTTGGATCGCCCCTATAACATCTAATTTTGACTACACCACAATCCCACTTACTACTGTTGTGGAGCAAAAAAGCATTTTAGATTACCTGCCGTTAATGGCACTATTAATTTATGGCCTTGTTATAACACTATTAGCAATCAAACTGCTGTATGATTTTTACAGTTTAAAGCAACTTTTAAAAGGAAAAGTTAGCCGTTACGAAGCAGATTATAGATTGGTTGACACCAAAGAAAACCTAGCTCCTTTTTCGTTTTTTAAGACTATTGTTTACAACTCTGAACTATATAATGCTATCGAACTTGAAAATATCCTTGAGCATGAAAAAGTGCATAGCGATCAAAATCACAGTTTTGATGTGCTTATTGCTAGATTGTTTTGTATTATTTTTTGGTTTAACCCATTTGTTTGGTTGTATAAAAAAGCCATTCTGCAAAATTTAGAATTCATTGCTGATAGCGAGGCTACTAAAAAACTAACCGACAAAAAAGCATACCAAATCACGCTTTTAAAAATAACAACGCAAGAGAATTGTGTTTCCATTACCAATCATTTTTATCAATCATTAATCAAAAAACGAATCGTTATGTTAAACAAAAATCAATCTAAAAAAAGAAACTCTTGGAAGTATGTGACAGTCCTTCCCGCGCTTGTTGCCTTTGTAGTGTTGTTCCAAATAAATGTCGTTGCTCAAGAAAAGCCGCAAGAGGTTAAAGAAGCATCTGAGATGGACAATTCAGACTTAAAAATGGCACTTCATGTAACCGCCTTGAGTACGGAGAAAGAACTTAATAGTGAGAAAGAATATTTTGAGAAGGAATATGGTCTACTAATGCAATTTTCAGGAATTCAAACCAATTCAAACAATGAAATTACAGCTATTAAAGTTGCCTTGAAAGATAACAAAGGAACAGAAAAAGAACATCACATTGAAGGAAATAAAGCCATTGCTCCTTTTGATATTTTCGCTGAAATCAATAAAGGAAAATTAGCAGACTTTGGATTTGCTACGCCTACACTAAATAGATTAGGTAACAACGCAAAGCTTTCTGAAAATTCTGGTATTCACATTAAAAAAGAAGAAGGTTTCTACACAATAAACGAATTTAGAAAAGGAGGTACAAATTATTTAGTGTTGGTTAATGGTATTGAACAAAATGGGGATACTCACGTTAAGATTCCTACTACTGACGACATTCTATCTTCTATTATATTAGACCCTATCGAAGCTGAAAAAAAATACGGTTTGAAAGGTAAAAATGGTGTGATCGAAATTACTACGGGAACGACGGAAGGATCTACTAACAAAATGAATAGTGCTACTAATCAAGTATGGAAAAACAATCAACTAACTGATATTCCTGATGAGAGTAAAGTGATGGTTTTTAACCAAAATCAAGATAAGTCAAAATTAGACTTGGATAAAACAGATGTAAACAATCTAACCAACAAACAAAAAAGTAAAACTACTCAAACTATTAAAATAGTAAAGCGAGAAACAAATGGAATACCTGCAGACGTTACCTATTATATCAATGGAAAAATAGCCACTAAAGCAGAAGTGGATAAAATGGACCCTTCTATGATTGAAAAAATGGATGTAGATAAGTCTTCAGACAACGGCAAAAGTATTAAAATAACTACTAAAACTGTTTATGAAAGCAGCACAGAAAGAACACAGCCAGAAAAGCAGATTGATTATAATAAAGCCATTGTCATCATAGATGGTAAAATTAGTGACAGCAAGGCTATGAATAAGCTAAGCTCAAACAATATTAAAAGCATGGACATACAAAAACCTGCAAATGGGCCAGAAAGCGTTAAGCAAGCCGCTATTGCCAAATATGGTGAAAAAGCGTTAAACGGCATTATTACTATCACGACAAAATAATTCACAAACGCTATAAACACTATTTAAAAGACGACCACTCCTCATGGTCGTCTTTTTTTATATCTTTGTGAAAATAAAAATGATATGTTTAAAATCTTAGCTAGAATTAACAAACTAATATTACCAAGCTTTTCTAAGCAACAGTTAGATTTAGCCAAAGCCAATAAATGGCAAATGGCTGTAATTGGTTTCCGCTATTATGTTACCACACGTGCACTCAACTAATATTTTAAGACACTAAAAATGGGATAGTCTTTCATCTTATCTCTTCCCCTCAGAAATTCGATTTCCATCAAGAAATTGACCTGCACGATTTCACCTCCTAAACTTTCAACCAACTCACACATTGCTTTTGCAGTTCCTCCAGTTGCTAAAACATCATCATGTATTAGCACACGATCTCCTTTTTTGATTGCATCTGTATGAATTTCTAATGAATCTGTGCCGTATTCTAAAGCATAACTCGCACTAATTGTTTCAGCGGGTAATTTATTTGGTTTTCTTATAGGTACAAATCCCGCATTCAATTCTTGAGCAATCAACATCCCAAAGAAAAAACCTCTACTTTCTGCTCCTACTACTACATCTATTTTTTCTTCTTTGAGGTCGGCCACTAGTAATTTTAAACATTCTTCACGTGCTTTTGTGTCATTTAGTAGCGGCGTAATGTCTTTAAACAAAATTCCTTTTTTTGGAAAGTCCTGAATATCACGGATATAATTTTCTATCATCATTTTTTTTAAATTTTATTCATTTTTATGCTTGCAAATTACACATTTATCTCTATCTTTGCACCCGCAATGACATCATATATATGTGCTGCGAAAAACAAAAGGCCTCGTGGCGCAACTGAATAGCGCACTTGATTACGGCTCAAGAGGTTACTGGTTTGAATCCAGTCGAGGTCACAAAATTGTTAAGCTCATTTCTTCGGAAATGGGCTTTTTTTATGCTCTAAATCTTCCTTCGCAAATTGCCGATCCCAATTACACATTTATATTGTTAGTTCGCATATTCTTTGATGAGTGTATCTAATTATACTACTATAGCTACCCTCCAACTTATACAAATTTACTATCTCCATCAATCTGGCAAACTAGGACACCAATAAGTAGCTACAGATTCCTACAAAGCACACGAAGGGCAAATACCCGAAACCGTAAAATTCACCTGATTGACTTTATAGTTAGCTGGTAGTTTAAACGTAGGCTCCACGTTTTCTAAGCAAGTGACCAACTGACATACCTCGCAGTTGAAATGAACGTGGTTGTGAACATGATGCTGTTCCTCATGATCTGCATGATGACAGGCTGCATATTTTACAGTACCTGATGGAGTAACAATTTTATGAATAACATCTTCAGCTGTCAAACGATCTAAGATTCGGTAAATAGTAACTCGATCACAGGCTTCTTGATTTAACTCTTGGATTTCAGCATGTGACAACGCCACTTTAGAATTTTTTATTAATTCGAATATTGCAGCTTTAGCAATAGTGTTTCTTGTATTTTTCATTTTACGACAAAATTAAACGCAACAAAGTTGCATTTAAGAATAAGATTTATATATTTGCAACATAATTGCGTTAAGCAAAGGTAAGCGAAAAGAATGACGTTAAGAAACTTCATTTTATCGTGACCACAATCAAAGTATCGTCTTTAGAAATGAAACAGAAATTTGCCATAATTAACTTTGTACTCTCGGTTACAGTATTGTTTTCAGTACTTTTTCAATCGATACATTCTTATGTGCACCAATCTGAAATCAATACTGAAAAGTTAAATACTCTTGAGAATTCAAAAAACAAACAAGAGTTATCACACCAACACACAATCAATTTAAAGTGTGCCGTGTGTGATTTCCAGTTCAGTTGCTTCACAGCTGCTGATTTTTTCCTCTATAATTTCATTAAAACTGCTGTTGTTACTCAATTGACTACAATAGTACTACCACCACCATCCTCCTACTTTAGCGGTAGCCTGTTTTCTTTGCGGGCGCCACCAGCACTTTAAAATAATACAATTCATATCATCACAAACCTGTGATGGTTGGCTTTTATATATTTTAAAATGAAATAATGTCAAAGAAAATCTTTATTGTTTTCTGGCTGATACTGCTTTGCAATACTTTGTATTCGCAACATGCTATCAGTGGAAAAATAGCACTTCAAGGTCAAGCAATTGCCTCAAATGTCCATATCCATATCGGTCAAAAAATCATTCGCAGTGATGTATCTGGTGGCTATTTAGCTGCCAATCTTCCAGCGGGCAGGACCCCTATTTCAGTTTCCTACGTTGGCTACCAATCCATTGATACCATCGTAGATTTGAAAACTAATTTAACGATCAATTTTAGGTTAAAGGTCAACACCACGAACTTAAATGAAGTAGTCGTTCAGGCAAAAGCAAAAGGCGAATCCAGCTCCAATCCTGCACACATTGTCAACTTACAATCGATAGAAAAGTACAGCAATCAAACTCTTGGTGATGCTTTGACTGAAGTAGCCGGTGTCTCCACTTTAAAGACAGGAAACGCTGTTGTGAAACCCATTATAAATGGTTTGTACGGTTCTAGAGTTGCTGTCCTAAACAATAATGTAAAGCTTGAGGATCAACAATGGGGATCTGAACATGCTCCTAATTTTGATATTAATAGCGCCAATAAAATAACCGTAATAAAAGGAGCTTCTGCTTTGCAATACGGCGGTGATGCTATAGGCGGACTTGTATTAATAGAACCTTTAAGCGTTAAAAAAGACACTCTTTTTGGTAGAACAATCCTTAATTATGACACTAACGGAAGAGGCGGATCCATCAGTTCGAGTATTCATAAAGGCAATAGCAAAGCTTGGAGTTGGAATGCGCTAGCTACTCTCAAATACATTGGAGATAAAACAGCACCAGATTACATTTTATCGAATACTGCTAATCGTGGAGCCAGTTTTTCGGGAGATATTAAATACGATGCGATTAAATACAATATAAGTGCCTCGTACAGTTACTACAAATCAGTTATTGGAATTTTGAGCGCTTCTCATACAGGAAATGTAAATGATCTTTACCAATCCATCAACAATAAAATTCCCGCTATTATAAATGATTTTAGTTACGATATCAATAATCCAAAGCAAGATGTTACACACCACATCGCCAAAGTAAATTTCAACTACTATTTTAATGAATCTGCTTTTCTAGCAGTTCAATATGCCTATCAATATAACAAAAGATTGGAATATGACGTGCGTAGAGCCGAATACAATGATACTGCAGCCTTAGATTTAGATTTAAAAACGAGCACAATTAACGTAGATTTTCAAAAGAAAGCACATGACTGGAATTTGAAATCAGGTGTTACAGGAAGCTTCCAAAATAACTATGCTGACCCTGCAACAGCTATTCGACCTTTAATTCCTAACTATGACAAAATTGACTTAGGTGCTTACGGAATTGCTAGTTACAGTTTACCAAATAATTTTACGATTGATGGTGGTTTGCGTTATGACTTTTCGAAAATAGATGCGACAAAATATTATCAAAAATCACGATGGGAAGAAAGAGGGTACGATACAACATTTCCTGAATTTATAACTGAAGACTTTGGAACGCAATGGTTAACAAAGCCGAGTTTTACTTTCCACAATCTATCTGCAAGTGCTGGGATTCAAAAAAAGACTGCTAATAACTGGCACTTTTTTGCAAATGCTAGTTTTGCATCAAGAAATCCTAACCCTTCAGAGTTTTTTAGTGATGGATTGCATCATTCAACGGGAGTAATCGAGTTGGGCGACTTAAATTTAGATAAAGAACAATCTACTAAAATATCGCTTACTATTCGAAAAAAAATCAATCAGTTTTCTATCGAAATCAATCCTTATATCAATTACATAAAAAATTACATCTATCTAAAACCCGTTGGTTTTGAGACAACGATTCGTGGCGCTTTTCCTGTTTGGGAATACCAGCAAACAGATGCTAGATTAATGGGAGTTGACCTTCAAACGCAGTGGGACATTAACAAATCATGGCAACATAGTTTTGCCATGGCCTACGTGAAAGGTGATGATCGTACCGAAAACCAACCATTGATTGACATGCCACCGTTCAATTTATACAATAAGATAAGCTTTTCTAAAAAAGAATGGCATGATCTTACTCTAGAATTAAAAAGCGAAATAGTAACGAAACAGAACCGCTATGCTGACAATAATTTCAGCACCAATATCATCAATAACAATGAATTACAAGCTGTTGTTGTAGATATCAGCACGCCTCCTCCCGCCTATCATTTACTCCATTTTTATTCCCAAATGAAGTTTGATACATTTAAGAATGTCAATACAACGGTGGCATTTTCTGTTCAAAATATTATGAATGTTTCCTACCGAGATTATTTAAATCGTCAACGCTTTTTTGCCGATGAAATGGGTAGAAGCTTTCAAGTTCAACTCAAATTCAATTATTAAACTTTATATCAATTAATTTAAATTCAAACAAAAATGAAAACAATGCAAAAATTAAACAAATTCAAAACGTACGCACTTATCATGGCAACAGTAGTAACATTATCATCATGTAGCAATGATGATACTAACGATGCACCAGTAAACGAAGAAGAATTAATCACGACAGTAACAGTAATTTACACGCCTGTAGGTGGCGGAACAGCAATTACTTTGCAGTACAAAGATCTAGATGGTGAAGGCGCAAATGCCCCAGTAATCACAGCCTCTGGAAATTTCGAAAAAAACAAAACCTACAATGGCGTCCTTACATTTAAAAACGAGTTAACTGATCCTGCAGAAGATATCACACTCGAAATTATCGAAGAAGGTGTTGACCACCAAGTTTTTTATCAAACAACGGGAACAGTAAACGCTTTTACTTACGATACTGCAGCAAGCAACTTAGATGCAAATGGATTACCTGTAGGTTTGCAATCTGTGTTCACAACTACTAACGCTGCTACTGGAACGCTAACCGTTACTTTGCGTCACCAACCTAATAAAACGGCAAGCAATGTGGCTTCAGGAGATATTACAAATGCAGCAGGAAGTACAGATGCTGAAGTTTCTTTTCCAATTTCTGTTTTATAGAGCATTAAAAAACTGATAAAATAGTCTTACTAACGAACCACAACTTGCTTTGAGCGAAAGATTTGTCTACATCACATCGCCAGCAACAGGAGAATTAGTACAAGTAAACCTTTCGACATTAAATACCTCAAAGATTAAAACTTCGATTACACCGTATAGTATTACCATTTTTGGTCTTGAAAACAGTACTACACATTAATTTACAACTTTTAGGCATGCGGTAGTTTAAGCCGCATGCTTATCATACAACAGTTATGAAAAAACAATCAACCATCGTTTTAGATTTCTTAGGAATATCTAGTGCTACACTCTGTCTAGTACATTGTCTCATTTTTCCACTTTTAACAATCCTCCCTTTTGGTTTTGGCAGCAGCCACTATATTGATCTCTTTTTTACTGCGATATCACTTTGCATTGTATTAAAAATCGTTTTTAGCTCCAGTCCGTTACTTGTGAAATTAATTCTTAGCTGTTCAGTAAGCACTGTAGTTGTAGCTGTCGTCTTAGAATCTTTTTTCTCCATCAACTCTCCTTTGATTTTAATAGGTGGCGTGGGAATGATCACTGGGCATCTAATCAATTATAAATCGCATTAAAGATTTAAGGAATTCTACTATTTTCCTTCGAATGGAAAATGTAAAATAGTTAATAGTTATTTCGCTATTCAAAAACAGTTGTATTATTGTAGCAGTCGTAAACTCGAGAATAAGATTTAAATTTAGATAAATTAAAACAGCAGCAGATTAAATCCATTTTTATCGTATCAATCTTTGGCAAAAAATGTAACCATTAAAAACCGAAAATAACTAACATCCTTTAAGAACTCATTCTGAGAAACAAGAATGCGTTACCACTTTCTTCACTTCCATAAAAATCATCTAATTGGTTATCTCTTGAAATTAGAGTTTAATTTGTAGTCCATTCGCAGATATTCTTTTTAAATTTGCATTGTGAAAATCTGGATAACTCTTTTATCGTTTTTTGTACTGTTGCTTTCAACGGTACCTTGCACTGCGCTTCCGTCTGCTTCAAAATGTTCGCTGGAAAAAGAATGCGAGAGCCAGTCGCATGATTGCGGTAATGATTGCTCAGGGAAATGTTCGCCTTTTTACTCCTGTGGTGGCTGCATAGGCTTCACTACGATGACAACTTCTGCTCTTATAAATGAAAAAGCATTATTAATTAGCACCAAAACAGTTAAAACTACGGCCTACAACAAATTTGGTAACTCGGCATTTATTTTTAAAATTTGGCAACCGCCTAAAATTTCTTAATACTTATACTTTTCAATAGCCGTGATTTCAAGATCGCGAGCATCATAATGTATTCATATTAAGAAATAAAAAATGTTTAAATATATTTTACTACTTGTGGCAATAACAACTATTGGCACAGCACAGGCGCAGTATACCCTTAAACTTAGTGTTAAAGACATTGATACTAATTTGCCACTAAATGCGGTTACCGCCACTATACAATCACAGTCACTAACTGTTTATTCTAATGCTGAAGGAATAATTACTTTCGAAAATTTACCTGAAGCAATGTACGCACTAACTTTTCAACTGGAAGGATATGAGCTAGAAAAAAACACAATTAATGTTCCCCTTAAAACTGCAGAACTAACAATTTACATGAAAAGTACTGCCGAGGAAATGGACGAAATTTTCATCACTTCAACCAGAGGGACGAGAACAATAAGCAATATTCCCACCCGTGTTGAATTTATTGCTGGTGAGGAATTGGAGGAAAAAGCCAACATGAAGCCCGGAGACATTCGTATGATGCTTAATGAAAGTACCGGAATACAAACACAGCAAACTTCGGCAACTTCTGGGAATTCTTCTATTCGAATACAAGGATTAGATGGTCGCTATACCCAAATTTTAAAGGATGGTTTTCCAGTATATTCTGGAGCTTCAAGCGGTCTTGGTTTACTACAAACACCTCCTTTAGATTTAAAGCAAGTCGAAATAATTAAAGGTTCTGCCTCTACTTTATATGGTGGTGGTGCTATCGCTGGATTAGTTAATTTAGTTTCAAAAACCCCAACAAAGGAAAGAGAACTACGTTTTTTACTTAACGGAACTTCTGCAGGAGGTCTCGATGTTAACGGGTTTTATTCTCAGCGTTTTAATAAAGTAGGTTTCACAGTCTTTGCCTCTCACGATAGAAACGCAGCCTACGACCCTTCAGATAATAGACTAACAGCAATCCCTAAATTTGAACGCTTCAATTTTAATCCAAAGCTGTTTCTTTATCTAAATGATAATACCGAACTGAACTTTGGTGTAAACACCGTTTTTGAGGATCGTATCGGTGGAAATATTGATTATATAAAAAATGAAAGTGCCTTCCCTGATAGCTATTTCGAAAAAAATAAAACCAAAAGATTGAGTTCGCAATTTACGCTTTCACATAAAATAAATGAAAGAGAATCGCTAACTGTTAAGAACAGCATTAACAATTTTAGTCGAGTAATTACAGTTCCTGATTATGTTTTTGATGGCGTGCAAACGAGTACTTTCTCTGAAATCACCTATGCAAATAATGGTCCGTTATCTCAGTGGGTGGCGGGAGCAAATTTATATACTGACGAGTTTAAAGAAGATAATTCTAGTGCAGCTCCCTTGAGAGATTATAACCAAATAACCTATGGTGTATTTGCTCAAAATACGGTAAAAGCAACGGATTGGTTGGATCTTGAAACAGGGATTAGAGGAGATTACGTTCATGAATATGGGTTTTCGTTCTTGCCTCGTTTATCGGCTTTGTTCAAAATAAGTCCGCAACTTAGCTCCCGTTTAGGTGGTGGTTTGGGTTACAAAACACCTACAATTTTTACTGAGGAGAGTGAATCTATTCAATATCAAAACGTCCTTCCTATTAGTAGCGATTTCAATAAACTGGAAAAAAGTTACGGTTTTAACTTTGATGTGAATTACAAAACCCAACTTTCTGAAGCCATTTCGTTTTCAGTAAATCAATTGTTCTTTTATACTAAAGTCAATGACCCTTTGATTTTAACGCCTCTCGCAAATGATAGTTTTCAGTTTATAAATGTTAACGGAAACCTAAGCACACGAGGAGCCGAAACCAATCTTAAATTTGGTTACGAAGATTTCAAATTATTCATTGGATATACATTTACTGACGCTACAGTAGAAAACAACGGCATCACATCTCAAAATCCTTTAACAGTAAAACACCGACTCAACAATGTGTTGATGTATGAAGTAGAGGATAAATGGAAAATAGGTTTAGAAGCATATTATTACAGTCCGCAACAATTAACTGATGGGGCTACGGGCCGTGATTATTGGATTTTTGGTGTCATGATTGAGAAATTATGGGAGAACTTTTCTATCTATTCTAACTTTGAAAACTTCACCGATACGCGACAAACTAGATTTGGCAGCATCTATACAGGCTCTTTATCAAATCCAGTTTTTAAAGACATTTTTGCACCACTTGATGGCTTCGTAGTCAATGCCGGTGTGAAGATCAAAATCTAAAATTTGATAGTACACGATATCATTAAAAAACCTCCTACATCTCATGATATAGGAGGTTTTCTATTTTTTAGGAGCAGAATGTTCAAGTAATTAATGAAAATCCCCTCCTGCTCTACGCTATATCTCTTCGTCCCGAAATGTCGGGACTGCGAGGATGCCGCTTCGATCAGGGCTATAAAGTGTGATCGCTTTTCATAATTACATCCTCAGCTGAATTTGGAAATAGCGTTTATAGTAAAGTAAGTAGGTATCCTAATAATGCACCTCCAATCACAATAAATGCACTGTTCATTTTCTTAAAAACAAAAACAACTAGCAAACTTACTACAGCGATAAAAAGGGTTCTCCAATCAGTTATGGCTTCTTTTCCCATACTTATACACACCGAAACGATTACCGCTACCGCGGCTACATTGACAGCATCTAAAAAAGCTGAAAACATTTTTGAATTTCGCATTTTAGGAACAAACGGATTTAAAAGAGCGACAAATAAAAACGATGGTAAAAAAATTCCTATTGTAGCAGCTATTGCTCCCCAAAAACCGCCCAACTGCCAACCTATAAAAGTAGCGGTAGATAAGACTGGTCCTGGTGTAAATTGTCCTATTGCCACTGCATCAATTAATTCTTGCTTGCTTAATATACCTGTAGCCACTAACTCAGCATCTAGAAATGCAAATAAAACATAACCACTCCCATACAGTAAGGCACCAACTTTAAAAAAGCTCCATAATATATTGAGGGTGCTCGGCGTAATTACCATTTGTAAAACTAGCACGGGTGCGAAACTTTTTAAGGACTGTCGAGAATTACTTGTCAAGTAAAAGATCAATCCAGCAAAGCCACAAACAAATAATGCAATAATTTCGCTTACTCCACATATACATGCAAGCAGTGTGAGTCCGCCTAACAATCCAAGTGTTCGATTTTTAATTGCTTTCTTACCCAAGGCATATACAGCCCCTAGAATGATTGCGATCACTGCAGGTTTGATTCCGTAAATAAATGGTTCCACTTTAGGTAACTGACCATATTGCTGATACAGCCATGCAAAAACCATCGTGATAACTACTGCAGGAAACACAAAACAAGCGCCCGCAACGATCAACCCTTTCCAACCCGCTCTTTCATGTCCGCAATGCATCGTCATTTCTGTAGAATTGGGACCGGGAATTAAATTAGTGGCTCCCACTAAATCCAGAAAATGCTGTTGTGTCATCCAATTTCTTTTCTTCACCACCTCGTCTTCCATCATAGCGATGTGAGCAGCAGGTCCACCAAAAGCAATGCTTCCCAGTTTAAAAAAAAGTAGTGCGACCTCTTTTAATTTATCATTCATTTTTTTGAGAATATTTTATCTTTCAACTTTTTTAAACATTATACTTTTTGCAAATAGGCTTGAAAATTTTATACGATGTTATAAAACACGGTTTACAATAAATGCAACTTTATGTTACTTCTGCTGTTTTAAATTCCGATCCATTTAGAGACAGTTGAAAGTAATTCAAAAGCAGGAGCAGTAGCTAAACACGACTTACAATTTATGTACATAATCATACAATCAACAAAATCTGTTAGCATGTGAAACAACAAACCAATTCCTATAATTTTAAAAGGCTTTTTCAAAAATAGTAAAACGAAATAGACTACCATAGCATAATAGCTGTGCAAAAAATGAAAATTAATACTGCACCTATTGACTTCAAAGATTGGATTTGCAAATAAATGATCCAAGTCAACTATCATAGTAGCTAACAGAATAGCATACACTACTTTCCAATCTTTTTTAAAAAAGAAAAAAGCAATAAAAAAAGGGAATACAAGATGCAAAAAGTAGTGTGTAAATGTCTGCATAGTTTGTAAAAATGTAATTTTAGAATTTGCAAAGAGTCTTGCAAAAGCAGATGTGAAAGGTCAGATTTTTTAAATTGATACACAAGTCTACAACATATAAATCATATTCCTATTGCGCTTTTTACCATTAGCTCACACTGATAAAACCGAAAATTCGCAAATTTAATACCATTTAATTGACAGTAACTATTTGTACCCTTAAATATTAATGGAGCAAAACCATCTTAACCCCAATCTTGTCTTTCTGACGAAGGAAGAATCTCTAAACAAGAAACGCTACAAACTATTTCCGCAACATATAGACTAACTGATATCTGCGCAGAATGCAATTCTGCGTTAACAATTGAACATAATCATTGATAATATGCGATTAAAACCCAACCTAACCCCAATCTTGTCTTTCTGACGAAGGAAGAATCTCTAAACAAGAAACGCTACAAACTATTTCCGCAACATAAAGACTAACTGATATCTGCGCAGAATGCAATTCTGCGTTAACAATTGAACATAATCATTGATAATATGCGATTAAAACCCAACCTAACCCCAATCTTGTCTTTCTGACGAAGGAAGAATCTCTAAACAAGAAACTCGACAAACTATTTCGGCAATATACTTACTCACTGATATCGGCACAGAATGCAATTCTGCGCTAACGATTGTACATAATCATTGATAACTACACTGGCAAAAACCCAACCTAGCCCCAATCTTGTCTTTCTGACGAAGGAAGAATCTCTCAACAAGAAACTCTACAAACTATTTCCGCAACATAAAGACTAACTGATAACAGCGCAGAATGCAATTCTGCGTTAACAATTGAACATAATCATTGATAATATGCGATTAAAACCCTACCTAACCCCAATCTTGTCTTTCTGACGAAGGAAGAATCTCTCAACAAGAAACTCTACAAACTATTTCCGCAACATAAAGACTAACTGATAACAGCGCAGAATGCAATTCTGCGTTAACAATTGAACATAATCATTGATAATATGCGATTAAAACCCTACCTAACCCCAATCTTGTCTTTCTGACGAAGGAAGAATCTCTAAACAAGAAGCTACACAAAATAATTCCGCAATATATAGACTCATAGATGTCAGCACAGAATGCAATTCTGCGCTAACGATTTGTAAATTAAAAAACCACCAACCCACAAACAAATAATTTGTGAATTAGCGGTTTAAAAATATATAATTGTTTTATAACTTCTCGACCATTACAAATAACGATCGGCCCAAGTAGCGATGATATTCCCTACATAAGCTGAGTCTTTTTTATCTGACAGTAGATGGTCAGCTCCGTTTAAAGAAATGAAACTTTTAGGATGTCTTGCGTCTTTATAAATTTCAGCGGCATTATCAATACTCACTGTCATGTCTTGAGGGGAATGCATGATTAAAATCGAACTTCTATACTCATCTAAAATGTGCTTAATATTTTGGTCTTGAATATCTTCCAAGAATTGCTTTTGGATAGTAAAATCACGTCCGCCAATAGAGACTAATGCCTTACCTGAACTATTGATTTCGTCAAAACTACTTTTAAATAAATGCGATACGTGCTCCGGATTAGAGGGCGCACCAATAGTCACAATGGCTTTTACTGATGGGATTTTTGCGGAGGCGGCAAGAACTGCTGCTCCTCCTAATGAATGTCCAATCAATAATTTTGGTGCTTGATAGTTGTCACTTAAATATTGCGCAGCACTATGCAAATCCTGAACATTAGAGGAGAAATTTGTATGTTCAAAATCTCCATCGCTTTCTCCTAACCCAGTAAAATCAAAGCGCATGACAGCAATATTTTTTTCGATTAATGTCTTGGCGATTGTTCGCACTGCCGTCAAGTTTTTATTACAGGTAAAACAATGTGCAAATAGTGCAAATGCTTTGGGTTCACCATTTTCAGGTAGCTCTAATCTTGCAGCTAAATCCTGTCCTTGTGCGTTCTTGAATGTTATTTTTTGTGAAATCATATTGCGTTACTTAAAAATTTATAAGAAATAAAAAATGCGATGACCGAGATGATAATACCAATAATAAAGACGTTGTAATTTAAACGCAGCATACGGTATTTTCGATCTAAAACTTTACCTAGAAGGTACAAATCTTTTGTCATTGCCGAAAATAAATAATCTTTATCGTCAGCAATGTCTTTTAAACTATCCTCAAAATCGTCTAATTCCATTTTGTGAAAATTTCCAAAGAACATGAGGTTTACCTTTTTCTTCACGACATCTTCTTTTGTGAATTTACCTGATGTAACGCTAGGACGTGTTACAATCACTGATAAAATTATAGAAATAACACTGAAGGACACAAAAATCATAGTGGGATACAGTAGATAAACATTCTCTGAATCCTCAAATTTTGGAATTAATTTTGAAAGCGAAATCGAAAGTATAATGGCATTGACTGATAGTAAAATATTTGCTTTTCTATCAGCAATATAACTTAGCTTTAAATGATTAGAGGACATGACTTTAAATAATATTTCGGCGCTTTTGTCAAGTTTACTTTCCTTAGAACTATCTTGTTCTTTCTTCTCTTTTTTATCAGCTTCTTTCTTATCGCCTTTTTTGTTGTCTTGTCTATTTTCTGCTTTCTTGTTGTTTTTTTTGAGCTCCTTATGTAGTTCGACTAAATTGTTATTTTTAGCAAACGTCCAATTGACATTGGCATATTTAGTATAAAATCGATGAGAATTAAAAATGGCAATGTTTTGTTCGAGCCATTCTTTATCAGTGTAAACACCACAATCATTATACTCAAATTCCAAACGCAATTGTTCTGACAATTTAGTGTAATCAGCCGAAGCCATGTGCGCAAAATCAGCATCACAAAGCACTTTCTCAAGCAAGGTTCCTGGGATTTCATGTAATTTTGTAGCATTAATACATTCTAGAACCGCACTCAATTTTTCTGCAGGATAATTCTCCTTCATTAAAAAATCGGCAGCGATCGTTATACTATGCTCTTCGTGCTTGGCTTTATCAACTGCGTACCCAAGATCATGGAACCAAGACGCGAGCAGTACAACTTCTTGTTCGTCCTTAGATATATTTTCCGCCTGAATGATTTCTGTAACTTTCGAAACCACAAATTGCGTGTGGTTATAATTATGATAGATGAAAGTTGATTTTAAATTTTCATTGAGGTAATTTAATACGAAGGTCTCGGCTTTTTTGAGAATTGTCTCCATTATTAGGTATTTATAATTGAATGTTATTTTTTGATACTTGATGTAATTGAGTTAATTTTTCTTCCCACATTTTCCTAATCATATTTAAAATACTCGGTCTCATCATGGTACCTACTGTGGTAAAGTCTAAATAAACATTAAGAACAACTTGAGTGCTGGTTTCATCTATTTTATGAAGCTTCACTAAATAAGAATAGTTCTTAGTAAACATCATGTTGGCGGTTTTTTCACCGTAAACCAAATCCTCTTCTGATGGCGCAGTTATCGTTTTAAATTTTAAATTTCCCAAACTTAATACGCAGTTGTGCTCTGTGCCTACCCTATTAATTTTACTTTCATTAAATTCTACCCGCTTGATATTTTTATCCCACAAATGGCGGTACTTTAATTCGCTTAAATAACTATAAATCGAATGAATACTGGCATTAAATATCTTTTCTAAAACCAATACCGGAGTGCTAAAATCTTCATTTTGACTGGTTGTAAGCGAAGCTTTTAAAACGATGGCATTTCTAACTTGCTCCAAATTTTTATAGAAATAATCTAAAACTTTGGCATCATAAATACCTGTTTCCCTTTGCCAGGAGTTGTCCATTTGCTTTTTATACAATTCAAAAACCGAATTGGTAAAAAGAATGTATTCGTTTGTGGTAATTTTATTTTTTAATAAGCGATGAATTTGGATGACATCTCTACCATAGGGTTTTACGATGTGCTTAACTTTTATATAACTCAAATCGCCATAATGCACTAAGAATTTTAATTCTAGATTGGTCGTTGTCCTACAAGATCCACAATCACATATACGCATTTTATCATAGTTCACCGTATGCTTATGAAAAGCTTCAAGCATGCGGTTTGTTTGTTCCATCAAGTTAGAATACTCCGGAATGGTAGTCGTAAACATGAATAGAGCATCACCCT
Source organism: Flavobacterium frigidarium DSM 17623 (assembly GCF_000425505.1). Lineage (GTDB taxonomy): Bacteria > Bacteroidota > Bacteroidia > Flavobacteriales > Flavobacteriaceae > Flavobacterium > Flavobacterium frigidarium. Next base: position 96,028 of record NZ_AUDO01000007.1, read on the forward strand.
CAATTTCCACTAGCTCCAAATCTAAAACCGTACTATCGAGCAAGATTTCTAGCAGTTCAGCGATAATGTGAATACTGTGTTCCACCTCAGTGTTGTTTACAAAATTTGTAAATCCGCTGATATCTGGCATAAAATAAAGGGCTTTTTTCACAGTATTGTTTTTGTTTGTAAAGGTTGTATATCAACTTAAAATAATCAATTAATAGCCACTTTGGTTATTCGAATAATTTTCGAAAATGATAGTTCATTTATTGAGAATTTTTATTCTTTATCCATTCATAAATGGCTTTTTGTGCTCTTTTTGGATTCACTAGATTGGGAATTAATATATTCTTACCTTCAGAAGTAATCTCTCTTTTCTTGGTGTTGTCTTCTAACTGAAAAGAGATAATTTGATTGATTTCTTTTTTAAGATCTTCGTCATCAATTGGAAAGCCTACTTCGATACGCCTATTTAAATTGCGATTCATCATGTCTGCCGAAGATAAATAAATGAGCTCGTTCCCTGCATTTGCAAAACGGTAAATGCGTGCATGTTCTAGAAACATATCAACGATTCTATATACTTTAATATTTTCACTTACCCCAGTGATTCCAGGCAATAACGTGCAAATTCCTCTAACTATTAATGTGATCTTTACACCCGCTTGGCTCGCTTCGTACAGTTTTTGAATTACGTCTTTTTCATCAATCCCGTTCAATTTCAATAAAATCCCCGATTCTTTTCCATCAAGATGATTTTGGATTTCGTTGTCGATAAAGTGAATTAATTGTTGCTTCATATTGAAACCTGCTACAAGCAGCGTTTGCATTGTAGTTTCTTTTTTCTTAGTTTTCAAAAATTGAAAAACCTTAGCAATATCTGTGGTATATTTTTTCTCGGCTGTAAATAAACCATGGTCTGCATAAACAGCAGCAGTATTTTCATTGAAATTTCCAGTAGCCAAATAGGCATATTCTTTAGTAGTATGCGCATCAGTTTTCATCGTAACCAAAGCAATTTTAGCATGGACTTTTAAATCCGGCATGCTGTAAATTATTTTGATTCCTGCCTTCTTCATTTCTTTAGCCCAATGCAAATTATTATCTTCATCAAAACGCGCTTTAATTTCGACAAAAACAGTCACTTTCTTTCCGTTTTTCGCAGCGCTAATTAATGCATTTGCAATTAGCGATTGGGTCGAAATTCGGTATAAAGTCACTTTTATTTGAGTCACACGATTGTCAATTGCTGCTTGATTAAAAAACTGCAAAACATAATGATAGGATTGATAAGGAAAATGCAACAACTGATTTTTCTTGTCTATAACTTCAAAAATACTATTCGAATTTTCAAAATCATTATGGTCTAAAGGCGGCATAAACGAACTTTGTAATAGCGGTTTTAAAGGATTTGGAAATTTAAATAGATCAAACAGATTATGCATTTTTCCACCTGCCATCATTTCTCGCTTCTTAAATTGGAAGGTCTTTTTGCAAAAAAGTATCTCCTCCTCTGGCATCGCTATATCATATAAAAAGCGCGTAGGTAATCCCTTCTTGCGCTCCTCAATCTTGTCTTGTATTTTACTAATTAAATTACCTGATTTCTCATCTTCGATTTCGTAGTCTTCATCACGATTAATCTTTATAGAATAACAAGAAATAATTTCCTCTTGAGTGAAGATTAAATGCATACAAGATTTTATTATTTCGTCAAGCGAAATAATGAAATCTCTATGTTCATATTTAGAAAGCAATTTATAACGTTCTAATTTATCTGAAGGTATGGTTATGTATGCATGATTTTCGTCTCCATTTTGATCTTTTAATTTGACCATAAAATACAGACGGCGATTATCCAGAAAATAATTCGAATTTGCCTCTTCCTTCACAAAAACTATTTGGATAAATCCTAACACATTGCTCTTAAAATAGCGTTCAATTTCTCTTTTATAAAAGCTTTCAATAGCTTGACCCTCATAAACTACAATGTTATTAGTGCCTAATTCAGGGATAATTTGGTCTCTCCAGATGTTTCCAAATTCCATCTGTTGCATTTGAATTTCGTCAAGAATAGCAGTAAAATGAGCACCCTTTCTAACGCTTTTTTCTTTAGCTAATCTATTTACTTTTACCCTAAAAAACTCATCCAAATTAGAAGAAAAAATTGCTAAAAATTTGATACGTTCATATAGTGCATTAGTATGATCTGCTGCTTCGTCAATAATACATTGATTAAAGTAAAGCCAAGAAAGCTCTGAAGAAATAAGGGGCTGTTTCATTTTTTAGACTGGTTTCTAAATCTATTTTATCGCAGTACTACGACCATTAAATAATAAAATACCTAATCAGTAAATTTTTGATTGGGATTTTAATATAGTTGTACAAATTAATTGAATCATCATGTTATTTATTAACTGTCGAAAAAACATGGCGTTCCTGACATTATTTCTTCTAAAATTTTAAATTAAAGACAGATAATTTGGATCAATGCGACTCTTCACAAAGTACGTATTTTGATGCAGATTATCTTTTTCTTTCTAAAAAATTAAGTGAGATTTTGCAATATATCGCTCACTTGTGAACGCTTCATATAATTAGTGTTAAATTGCCTCCATTTTATTTTTTCATCTTTCGAAATGATGAATGTCGCAGGAACTGCCAATTGCTCACTATCATCAGAATGACTTTCTTTAAGCTGTGCTCCCATTATTACATTGTAAACAATTCTCAAAACTGCTTTTGGTTTAAAAAGGACATCATAAGCTTTGGCTACAGTATGATCTTCATCGTATAAAATAGTAAATTCTGCTCCCGTTTTTTCAATGGTCTTCTTTATAAATTCTGATTTTTCAGGAGAAACCACTACCACACTAGCACCCTTTTTATAAATCAATGGTAAACTCTCTTGTATTTCCTTTAAATGCTTGTTGCAGAAAGGACACCATTGACCACGAATAAATATTAGAACAACTTCTCCTTTTAACAACGCATTCGATAGTAAATACTTTTTTTCGTAAATATCTACTGCAGTAAATTCTGGAGCCATTTCTCCTATTTTCAAGCCGCTTATTTTATTCATTATTTTTTTATTATGTGAGTGTTATAACTCCATCATGACTTTTTTTTCGAAAATTTAGCAATATTTTAAACATATTCTAAAATTTCACTCTGTTAGAATCTAATTTAGCAAGTTATAGTAATATGATTTCTTTTCGAAAATAAATTCTATTCTGTTTCTATAAAAAAGCTTAGAATGCTCTAATGTAGTTATCAATTTTTTAGTAAAGAGTAATTAAGTATTATTTCGCCTCTCAAACTTTCTAGAAATCATTTTCCTGAGCAATTTTAACACACCAATTAAACCTTTATAAAGAAATACGGTCAAAGAAAGAAAGAAAACCCAATGAAAAAATATTTTGTACTATCCTTGATTTTATTAGGAAATCTAATTTTTGCACAGAAAAATGCGGCTCATTTAACTGCGACAATTATAGGGTCCGGCTCTCCAAAATTTAGTACAGAGCGCTCTGGACCTTCTGTATTGATATCGTATCAAGATACGCAGATCCTGGTAGATATGGGAAATGGAACACAAGCCAACTTAGATAAAAACAGTACAAAAATCAAAGACATTGATGGTCTGCTTTTTACACACCATCATTTAGACCATAATGAGGAATTTGCACCTATTTTTATTCAATCACTTCTGGGAGGCACAAAGACAATTATTGCTGGTCCTCCAAAAACTACCGCTATTGTCGATAATTTTATCGAAATCTATGATGAAGATATCGAGTACAGATTGTCTAAATCTGGGCGAACTTTAAGTCAAGTAAAACAAAACTTTAAAGTGGTGGATTTGATAGATGAAACCCCTTTTTACATCGGGTCAATTAAAGTAAGCTATGCTAAAGTAAATCATACCATCGCTACACTCGCTTATCGATTTGATGTAGCTGGAGAATCGATTGTTGTTTCTGGTGATTTGACATATTCTGAAAATTTGCCTGTTCTTGCTAAAAATGCCGACTATCTAATTATTGATTCAGGTGGTGCAATCACCCAAGGATCAAAGGCAAAAAACAGGACTGATAAAGCAGGCAAAAACAGAAATACAAACAATCGAAATTCTCCGAAAAACGGGACTAAAAAAAGCGAATCAACTAAAGAAAAAGCACATGTTAATCTAGCTGAAAGTTCGCTAATGGCAAAAGAGGCCAATGTTAAAAACATGGTTTTAACCCATTTTAATTCAGTTTTAATTGACGAAGAAGCAACAACAGCTGAAATTCGGAAAAGCTTTAAAGGAACTATTTTATTCGCTCAAGATCTAATGGTCTTACCTCAACGCTAAATTACTGGAACATCAATAATTAGATATTGAAAATCAACTAATTATACATTAAACAAACTTATATTAATACTTTGAAGACAATGAAAAACGCTATTAAATTTTCGACAATATTGCTCGTAACAGCGGCTTTTGCAAGCTGCAAATCTAATCAAGAAACAACAGAATCAAACAAAAGAAAACGTGCTGACGTGGCCCAAATGTTTGCTAATATGGATAGCAACAAAGACGGAAAAATATCTGCAATTGAGGCTAAAGGAAAATTGAGAGAGAATTTTAGAAAGCGAGATCGCAATAATGACGGCTATATAACTCGCGACGAACTAGGAAGAAAAAAGTAAATTATCGAGTACTAGTTCGCATTCCACCTAAAAGTAAATTACAACAATCTTTAAGTTGCCCAAAAGATTATACCACTAAAAAAGCTCCAGCTGTTGAAACGGTCTGGAGCTTTTTTATTTATAAATGTTGCTAATTATGTAAAAGCAAATGGAACGCAATTTAATGTTTCACTTACTGTAAGTTTATAAAAAGACGTTCATGACTAATAGAATTTTATTAAAATATCATTCCTATTTGGGTATCATTTCTGGAGTTTTCTTGTTTAGTTTAGGTATCACAGGTTCGTTCTTAATATTTTCAGAAGACATTGATTTGCTTCTCTTTGATAAATATGCCACCACCTCAACTACTAGTGAATTGCAGTTAGATAAGGCTATTAGCGAAGTACAGAAGAATTTTCCTGACTGGAATGCCAGAATTATCCAACTCGAGCGAGGGAAAACGATACAATTTGATTTGAGAAAGCTTGACGCTAAGCAATATGCATTTGCAGATCCTGTTTCGGGAAAAATTACTGCTGTCATAGACGCTAATAGTCCTTTGACCAAATGGCTTTTAAAATTTCACTACTCTTTGCATACGGGCATCATAGGAGAAATTCTAATATTTATAGCTGGGATCGCCTTCTTCTTGTCTTTAATTACGGGAATTATTGTCTATCGAAAGGTCATCTTAAAAACGTTATTATTCCAGAAAAAATTAAATAAAAGCAGCAAGCAACGTTATTACTCTACCTTACATCGTTACGTAGGTGTATGGGCCTTGCTACTTAATTTACTACTAGTGCTTACCGGAATCGTATTATCGTTTAATATCGTTAGTTCGGGCTTGAAAAAAGCTGAGATTCGAAGTATTCCTGTAGTCAAGATTTCTATCGAAAAAGTATTAGAGAATACTAAAAAAGCATACCCTGATTTTGAGACGACGTATATTAGACTGCCGTCTTCTGAGGATGGAAAGCTAATTTTGAATGGAACTTTTACAGGAGACCCTTTTTACTTAAGTAAATACTACAATAAAATATCAGTGGCATATAAAACGGGAGAGGTGGTTGGTATTACTAGAATTGCCGACTCAAGTTTTTTAAATAAATTGGTAAGTAGTATTTTACCAGTCCACTCTGGTCACTACGGAAACTGGTTTATCAAAATAATTTATTGTCTTGTAGGTCTTTCAGGACCATTTTTATCCGTAACAGGTTACTATATTTGGCTGAAGAGGAAAAAACTACTCAAGTGAGACACTTACATTTGCTATGATGTAAAAAGAAGTTAAAGTTCATTAAGTTTTCTATTATATCAAATGAGATAAACTTCATCTAAAAAATAAAAGTTTTTAATACATTTACAATTAAAAAGAGCCCATTTCTTGCGATATGGGCTCTTTGTATCTTGAAGTACAACAAGTTAATCTTTTTATATAATAGTTAAAATGGCCTATTAAGGTTACCAGGTACAATCTTAAAATTTTAAACCATCTCGCCTCTTGCTGGATAACCTGATTCTGTGATAAAATCTATTGCTTTTACAAATGATGGTAAGTATGGTCTTCCCCAAGGATTACTATTAATTGCAGCATAATAAACCGCTGCATCGTTATCAATTAGGAATAATCCAGGTTCGCTAAAAACATCTGGTTCTTCCTCTTTAATTCCTTTGCTAATGTATAGTCCCCAATTTTTTGCTGTTTCAAGGTCAAGATCGTAACCCACATGCAGCTTTTTTAATCCCCAATCTTTTCTAGACAAACGTGCGCGCTTCTCATCGTCCATACTCACGGCAACCACCTTCACTCCTTTTTTATCAAAATCGCCTAACAAATCTTCTAATTCAATTAAGTACTTTTTACAAAGCGGACAGTGTAAACCTCTATAAAATACGAGTAGCGTAAAATTTTCTGGTTTTTGTTCTTCTAAACTGTAGGTACTTCCATCTAATAATGGAAAACTAAGTTTTGGCGCTTTATGTTTCGGTGTTGGTCTGTTCATATTTTTTATTTTTTTAATTACTAATAACAAGCTTAAACTACTTTAATACATACTTTAGAATATGTTACCCAAGTTAATATAATGCTTAGATAATGAGATTATTATCTCATATAAAAATAGAAAGAATTTTATGGAAGACAATGACAAGAGTAGCTTTTAACAATTTCTTTAACGTAGTAATTTCATTTACATCGAATGCTAATTTGAGATCTTGAGAAACTCCCACTTACAGGAAAAATTTCTTTATTTTTTATTTTCGAAAATAAATGGGGTTGACCTGAAAATGAGCAGTAAACGTACCAAATTAAAAACTATTATTGTATTTTTATAGAACATATTCAAGATGAAAAATTATGATAGAAAATAAAGATTTTGTTTTAAAAGGAGCTTTAAATGAACCCTTTAAAGCAGATATAACTTATAGCACAGACGCAGAACAAAAAGGACTTGTATTATTTTGTCACGGGTTTAAAGGATTCAAAGATTGGGGTTCTTGGTCTACTATTGCAAAGTATTTTGCAGAAAATGGATTGGCTTTTCTAAAGTTTAATTTTTCACACAGCGGCATGGGTCTCGATGACTCTGATAGTTTTACTGCACTAGAGAAGTTTGCAACCAACACACTAAAAAAAGAAGTGGAAGACATTAAAAGTGTTGAAAACTTTATCCATAACGAACTAGCGACTGATTTTCCAGAAATAAACACTAAAAACATTACTATCATTGGACATAGTAAAGGAGGAGTTTCGGCTTTGTTGTACTGCATGCAGGAAGATACTCAAATCAAAAAAGTGTGTACATGGGCGAGTCCGTTTGATTTTCATCGCAGTTGGAATTCTAAATTCATCAAAAAATGGAAAGCCGACGGTGTACAATACATAAAAAATGCGCGAACAAATCAAATGATGCCTTTAGCTATTGAGGTTTTAAATGATTTGGAATCAAATAGCCAAAAATATAGTTTAAAAGAAGGTGGTAAAAAATTGAAAATCCCTTATTTAATTCTTCAAGGTACCAATGATCCCGCAGTTCCTATGGATGAGTACAATGCTTTAAAGAAAAATTTCCTTAAAGCAAGCACACATTTAATAGAAAACGCCAATCATGTTTTTGGAGCTGCCCATCCCTATACAAGCGAAGTATTGCCCGAACATACTCAGGAATTGGTCTCCACTACAAAGGATTTTATTCTGGATTAAATTGATACGTATTTACAAAATATGAAAAAGATCCATTACTACTAGCAATAGATCTTTTTCTTTATAAATTACTTAGTGATTTTATTTGCTAGTAATGCTTTTATTAATTCATCAAATTCTAATGAAACTGCAGCAATACGTTTGTCGGCAGCACCATAGTAGATATACAATCTTTCATCGAAGCGAGCCGTTCCTGTTGGGAATACTACATTGTTTACATAGCCTGTTAGCTCCCATTTTTGATCTGGAGTGAACAAAGGATAAGGCAGTCTTGAAACTTCCTTAGTAGGGTCTTCTAAGTCTAGTAGTGAAGCGCAGGCACTATACACATAACCTTCCTCTGATTTGCGAACACCATGATAAATCAATAGCCAACCTTCGGGAGTTTCAATTGGAGGACAACCTCCACCAATATAGCTACTTTCGTGATCGTACTTTGAAGTCATTAGAATATTCTGTTCTAGATTCTCTAAATATGAATACCAAAAATCTTTTGTTAGTTCGCTTAGATCCTTCACAGAAGCTATTTGGATATCAGGTCTAATGCGATGTAAAAAAGTGAACTTCCCATTAATCAATCTTGGAAAAAAAATCAAATTCTTGTCTGATATAAAACCATGTCGCTCCTCCTCGCCTTCTTTCTCACAGTTATAATAAGCGTACCTATCGTTTAAATGACACTTTTTTTCAGTTAACTCGCAAAATGTTTTATAATTAACTTGAGGAACGATGATTCCATGCTTTTTAAACTCTTTCAAATCTTTAGATGTTGCATAAGATCCTAACGCATTTTCACCATCATAAGAAGTATACGACATGTAAAATGTATCGTCTATTTTTACTATTCGAGCATCTTCTATTCCTTGCTTATCGATTGCAGAAGAAGGTCCTATTACAGGTTCACTTAAACGATCTTCAACCTCTAGCGGTCCATTTAATTTTGCGTGACCAATCGTTGAAAAATTACCTTCGCGAACTGCGCGATAAAATAGATGTACTGTGTTGCCATCTTGGTAGACTGCAGGGTTTAAAACGCCATCGTTTTCAAACTCTAAATCGGTATGATAGAGTATAATTCCTTCCTTTTTAATTATTACCATTGTACTCGTGTTTTATATGACTAAATTAATTTTAGAATTGGGATTGTACGAACATTATTAACATTTAATCATGGTTAATAATCCTGTAGCGATGTGCTTTATAAAGAAATAAAAAAAATATCAAACTTGGGAAAAATACTATGTAAAAGTGAGTCATTTTAACGCAACTTTATAATTTTTAAAACATATTGGCTACTTTCATTTTCGAAAATAGTTAATAGAAATCCCAGTAAAATAAAGGAGAGACTACTTGAGTCAAGTAATCCCTCCTTTAAACCCTCTAATGTTTAACGTAAACAAAAGCGATTATGCTTTCTTCAATTTTGATGTTCCTAATAAAACCGTAGGTCTGTTAAGATAATCGTATTTCTGTTTTTGTGCTTCTTCCTCTTTGCGCTTGTTTTTTAAAAATTCCTTCATCACGATCAGCGACACATTCTCTGCAGCATGATCTTGCGAATTAGAGCGTAAAGCTTCAGCGCCTCTTGAAGTATATGTTTCGATTAATAAACGAGCAGATAAATAACAAACAGTAGATTCTGCTCCCTGATTTAGATTCACATTCTCCTTCTCTAAACCATCATAGCAGCCTCCCGTAATAGGATTGAACATTATGTGATTTAAGTGATTGTCCCCCAAGAACCAATCGAATGCTTGCTTCATGTACTTTTTATGGGTAGGGTTACCAAATGTTCTATAAAATAAATCAAGCGCATGCATCATGTAACTCGCCTCGATAGGTTGCTCACCATATTGATGTGGAATCGCTCCTTTACAATGCCATCCTTTATTGCTGATAATTTTAAATTTACCGTCAACAAACATTTTCGAAATCAAGAACTCCATGGATTCTACTGCGATTTGTTGCGAACTTTCTTTTCCTGTAATTTTAGACGAGAGCAACAACGCTTCTGGTAAAATACTATTAGCATAAGTCAATTTATCTTCGAACCAATTCCAACTTGGCGTGCTAACATGCGTATACATGTTTTTTAATCGCTCTGTAAGATTATCGATTAGCTGTACTGTGCTCGCTGATGGAACAGAATTGTACATATAATACAAACCTTTTACAGCAAATGCCATCGCTCTTGGCGAACTCAATTTATCAACGCTTAATAATGCTTTTTCTAAACAGGCATTGGCTTTATAAATTAAAGATGCAGGTAAGTTTTCATTTCTTAATGTTTGGATGTATCCTAGTGCCCATATTGCTCTACCATTAGAATCTTCAAGATTTTCATCTTGGTTTCTTGGTTCTACTACGTTATATTGATCAACGTAATTAATAAAATTACCATCTGATAACTGGCATCGTTCCATAAAGTTCACATAAGTACTCATATAAGCAACATCAGAACGATCAGCTGTTAATTTAAAATGTTTGCACATTGTGATTAAAGCTCTTGCATTATCATCTAATGTATATCCCGTTGTTAAGTCAGGCTCAGAAATTTTACAAAATTGAATCATTCCAATATCTGTAGTCATGGCTCTCAAGTGATCCATTTTAATTTCTGGGTACGTAATTTTATTTTGGTTTAAACCTTGAGCAATTTCCTGATATACTTTAATGTGCTTAATTGCTGTATTTTCCCATGAAGTCTGCGTCGTTTTTGCGTAAGCGTTAATAGCCATATGCGCTCTTAAATTAGCATCGCCCAACAATTTTAAAGTTGCCTCAGCAAATTGGTCTTCATTTTGAATGTCAGCTAGAATTCCAATGTCAGAGGTTAAACTCTCTAAAGTATGCGGAATCTTACTGGCTACAATAGGACAAGAGCAACTCATTGCATATGAGAACGTTCCGCTCACGGCTTGATTAGGATCTTTAGACGTGAATAAATAAACATCTGTAGCTTTTAAATAATCTAATAATTGATCTACCTCTAAATATTCATTTACAAAACGAACATTATTTTCTAAGTTTAAATCGGCTACGATAGTTTCCAGTGAATTTCTATATACATCTAAATTGTCAACAATTGTATTTGGATGCGTTTTACCTAGCACTAAGTACAAGACATTTGGAAATTTCTCTACAATTTTTGGTAAAGCTTTCAATCCAGTTTCGATACTTTTTCCTTCTCCTAATAATCCAAAAGTTGAAAGAACCAAGCGATCCTCTAACTGAAATTTTTTCTTAGCCTGATCTGTGCTTTCATAATCAACTAAGTGCGTTCCATGAGGAACAAAAGCAATGTGTTTTTCATCGATTAAGTAATCGTCCATCAAGATATTTTTGGACTTATTAGTCATCACAAAAATGGCTTGTGAGTAGCTGCATAATAATTTGACGATTGCTTTTAAATTATCATCTGGATTAGGAATCACAGAGTGAAAAGTGTAAGCCACTGGTTTATTTAATTCGTCTAAAAAGTCTAATAAATAATCCCCATACTGTCCACCAAACAATCCAAACTCATGCTGGATATGAACTAATTTCACGTCTGGATCTTTATTGATTTCGCTTGCCACTCTTTTATATGCCGCTTTGTCCTTTGACGGAATATGGTATGCAGAATCTGGCGCCGCGTCACCTTTAAAGGTTATTTCGCAAATTTCGCAGCTGATGCTTTTATTGTATGATTTATTAATTGCATTAACTGTGTCTTCAGTAAATGTAGCAATGCCACACTGTGTAGGTGGATATGTAGAAAGAAATACTATTTTTGATTTGTTTGTTAAAGTTCTCATCTTTATATGTTTTTTTTTAATTTTTGTTGGATATTACATGTAGCTAAACCAAGTCTTGAGTAAATGAACAGCAATTAAAAGTCACCCTTTAATTGCTGTTTTTAATATCTTCTACCCAATTGCATTATTTATCGAAGTGTCTTTGCGATAGCGCAATTACTTTTCATCTTCATCTGTGATCTCCTCCTCCTCAGCGTCAGTAGCTTCAAAGTTGATGTCGTTGTAAGCGGCTTCACTTAAAGTTTCATCAGCAATTTTCTCTTCTTCTAACGTTGTAGCAAGTAATGCCGCAGCATCGTCTTCTCCTAAAGTTTTAGCAAAAGCAACTAAAGTTCCATAAGTGGCAATTTCATAATGCTCTACTTTTTGAGCAGCTGCGATAATTCCCGCATCACGCACGGGACCTTTTGCAGTTTCCTTCATAATGCTTTTTGCTTCTTTAATCAACCCTTCCATCGCTTCGCATTTTTTAGCTCTAGCTTTCACATCGATAAGTGAGAAAACCTCTTCTAATCTTTTTACTTGCTCTTCAGTTTCTGTAAGATGGTGCTCTAGACCTTCAATCAGCTTTTGAGATGTTGCTTTATTGGCCATTTTAGGAAGTGCTTTTGTAAGCGCTTTCTCTGCCCAATAAATGTCTTTTAAAGAGTCAACAAATAATTCTCTCAAATCTTCTGCAACACTTGATTTTGTGGTGGTAGCCTTTTTAGGTTTGGCTTCCCCTTTGTTTGTTTTTGAATTTTTCATAATGCTTGATTTAGTTTGTTTGTATGAACCAAAATTATGCTTAAAGAAGGTGGTATCGTTTATAGTATTTTCCCTATTTATTACAATATTTCAAGACGTTTTATTTTTTACCTAAACAACTAAATATCAAAGGATATAGAATGCAATTGTTAAAAGTAACTCTTGGTCACCTTAAAGTTTCACTCGAATAAAAGTAAAAAACTACTTAGTAAAATCAGTGGGAATTTGTACTACAAATAGTTGCTATATAATGAACAGTTATTTTAACTTAAAAGTAGAAATGGTATAAATCAGTGAATATTATAATATCAAAATATAATCTTATAACGATAAAAACATACTGAAGAATTAGTTTTGGATAACAAAAAATTAGAAGTGAAAAGAAGGCTTTCGCATATTCAAATTATCAAATGATGTATCGATAATATAGTGATGAATTGTTTTTTTTTCGAAAACATAGCAGACAAACAGACAAACAATAACATAAATCAAAAACTACAAAAAATGGAAAATTTAATCAATATTGAGAGCTTAGAGCACTTGAAAGAAAACTTAGATAATGTATTATCAGATTTGCCAGCAAACTATTTATTAGGAGCAGGTGCTGCAGCATGGTTGCTATCAACGGGACTAAAATCTGCAGGGAAAGACAAAGCAGCAACATTTGTAGAAACATTATCTGTGCCTTTGTTATCTATAGGATTATACCATAAAATAACTGAGTTATCAAACAAGAAAGAAAGCGCAGCAGAAGGAATTTAAAAGTTGTTTTCGAAATTCAAACATTCGAGTCTTTTAAAATATTTTGATGTCACAGCAACAAATCAAGCAATCAGACTTAATTTAACTTAAACAAATTATTATGAACACACAATCATTAAAAAGAAAAGAAGAGCAAGCAGGTTCTTTCATAAAAGCAAATATTTCAACCATAGAACGAGTATTAATGGTAGCCGCAGGTGGTTATTTATTGTATAATGCGCTTTCGAAAAAAAATAAAAGCCTAAGTAAAACAAGCGCTGGTGGTGCGATGTTATTGAGAGGCTTAACAGGATATTGCCCTGTCTACAATGCAATCTCTGGACTAGAAGAAAAATCGACTGATACAAGCAGTAATGTCAACATTAGAGTGAAGCAATTAATCAATAAACCAGTTGAGGAAGTATACAATTTTTGGAGAAACATTGAAAATTTACCTAAATTCATGAGCCATTTAGAAAGTGTAAAAGTAATTGACAATACAAATTCAGAGTGGACTGCAAAAGGTCCAGCAGGAATTGGATCACTATCATGGAGTGCCGAAATTGTTCGCGAGGTAACCAACTCTGTAATAGGATGGCAATCTCTTGAGGACGCAACAATCTACAACGCCGGAAAAGTAACTTTTACACCACAAGGTGACGATACCGAAATTGATATCGTTATTACCTACCATGCTCCTCTTGGAACTGCAGGTGAAAGTGCAGCCCACTTCTTGAATCCTTACTTTAAATCATTAGTTAAAAAGGATGTTGAAAGTTTTAAAACGTATATTGAAAACGAAAACTAATATCGTTCCAGACTAAACGAAAATAAAAAAGGTAAAAATCACAAATAGATTTTTACCTTTTTTTATGTTTCATATATTTTAATCGAAATTAAGCCCCTACGACTTCTCCACCGTTAATATGAATAAATTGTCCGGTGATATAACTACTATCCTCTGATGCTAAGAAAACATAGGCGGGTCCCACTTCTGATGGTTGTCCTGCTCTTCCCATTGGGGTGTCTTTTCCAAAATCGCTAATATCATCAAATGAAGCTACGATTAACGGTGTCCAGATAGGCCCCGGTGCTACTCCATTCACTCTAATCTTTTTATCAGAGAGCATTTTTGCTAAAGATCGCGTATAACTTACAATCGCCCCTTTTGTGCTGGCATAGTCTACTAAATGTTCGCTCCCTCGGTAAGCCGTAACCGAACTTGTATTTACAATGCAATCCCCTTCTTTGAGGTGTGGTAACGCAGCTTGCACGATATAGAAGTAAGGATAAATATTTGTTTCGAAAGTCTTATGCACTTGATCAGAGGTAACATCTTCAAAATTGGTCTGTGGAAATTGAACTGCTGCATTGTTTACCACAATATTAATTTTACCAAAGGTCTTGTAACAGTCATCGACTGCCTGCTTGCAAAATGACTCTTCTTTTAAGTCACCTGAAAGCAGCAAACATTTACGGCCTTCTTTTTCAACGAGTTCTTTTGTAATTTTTGCATCCTCATCTTCACTTAGATAAATAATTGCGACATCGGCACCTTCTTTAGCATAATGCACCGCTACACTGCGTCCAATACCACTATCACCGCCTGTGATTAAAGCAACTTTATCTTGCAGCTTTTTACTACCGGTGTAATTTGCTCTAATAATTTCAGGTTCAGGATGCATCAAATGTTCAGATCCTGGTAGTTGCTGACTTTGTTCTGGAAATTCATTTTCTTTTTTCATAATTGTTTGATTTTTGTTGAATAAAATTATCCAAATAACACTGGAGACTTTAACTCTATTAAACAGAAAAATAACGCTATAGATTATAACGAATCAATTTTACTCAACTCTTAGCTAAATAATTTTTTAAGATTATAAAAATTGAAATCAAGTGAGAACTATGTAAAGAGCGTTCTAAAAGTTATAACATTAAACAGTTGTTAAATTTATAATTTTGTTAAAAACAGTTTGTTATGAGTTTATATATTCTATTTAAAGTTTTGCTAACATCGATTGTTGCCACATCAGTGATGACTTTGATGAGCTATGCTGTTTCAAATTATTTGAAAAAATCATATAAAGAGCCAATCCTGCTACAGTACTTTTTAGTTTCCATCAATGTGGGGAACTCCTCGAAACAGAGATCTTACATTTCATGGGTACTACACTATGCAATAGGACTCGTTTTACTAATTGGTTACCAACTATACTGGAGTTTAGACATCATTGAAAACCCTTGGTTGAATTTGGTTTTACTTGCTATAGTAACCGGAATGATAGGCGTAGTATCTTGGAAAATAATTTTTAAAATATGCACTTACAAGCCGCAAATAGATTTTAAAGGATACTATCTTCATATATTTATAGTTCACCTCATTTTTACAATGACAGCAACCTTTACCTATCTATTACTTTAATAATTTGATTATCTTTAAATGAATTGTTCGAAATAACTTTTTATTCGAATGAAATTGTTTTTTAAATAGTAATCATAAATCTAAGCCACAATGCAAGATATTTTTTTCAACGACTGGGACAGTTTACTTCGAATTCTTATAGTCACATTAGTTGCTTATCCTTCGATAATAATTTTATTAAGAGTGTCTGGGAAACGAACCTTGTCAAAGATGAATGCATTTGATTTTATCGTGACTATAGCTTTAGGATCAACATTTGCAACGGTAATTTTGAGTAAAAGTGTCTCAATTTCTGAGGGAATAGTAACTTTTGGGTTGTTAATCCTGTTGCAATACATCATTACATTTTGTTCGTCACGAAGTCAAAGGGTAAGTGATTTGGTTAAGTCAGCGCCAACATTGATGGTGTACAGAGGCCATTTGATCAAAGCCAATATGTTGAAAGAAAGAATTGATGAAGACGAAATCTGGGCAGTATTACGCAAGGGCGGTCATTCTACTCTAGAAGAAGTTGATGCAATCGTTCTAGAAACCGATGGAAGTTTATCAGTGATTAAAGAAATAAAAGATACCTCAGCTCCCCCAATTAAAAAATTATTGTAACTAAAAAATATACGTTCGATAAACACCAATATAAAAATGCCACAAAAAGAACATTGCCCAAATTCCACAACAGATTACTCCCCCGATATTCTAGGCGGGAATTTTGAAAAACAAACATTAAAATTAAATAATGACTATGAAGGCGCGGCAATTGCTACCCTAGTGCGAAGTAAATGCGATCGCCCTTCTGATAAAGCAGTATTGTATATCCACGGATTTAATGATTATTTCTTTCAGGAAGAACTAGCAAAAGAATTCAATAATCAGGACTACCACTTTTATGCTTTGGATTTAAGAAAATATGGTCGCTCGTATCTTCAACACCAAAAGTTAAATAATGTACGCTCACTGAAAGAATATGATGAAGAAATTAATTTGGCTTTAAAAATCATAAAGCAAGAAGGGAACAATCATGTGTTATTAAACGGACATTCTACTGGTGGTTTAATCATCTCGTATTATGCATCTCGTAATCCCAACAGCACTTTATTTCATGGCTTAATTTGTAACAGTCCTTTCTATGAATATAATTTAAGTTTTTTCGAAAGGAAATTTGGAATACCACTACTTTCCTCTATAGGAAAACGATTTCCAAAAAGTCTCGTACCAGCAGGTTTTTCAGAAATGTACGGTTATAGTTTACATCAAGATAATTATGGAGAGTGGAATTACTCCTTAATTTGGAAGCCGAACCACATTGCAAAAGTGAACTTAGGATTTATACGTGCCATACACCAAGCTCAAATAAATGTTCAAAGTAATTGTATCATCAACATACCGATACTTGTCTTGCATAGCGACAAATCTATTTATGTAAAAAAATGGACGGATAAATTAAGATCAGCAGATGCTGTATTAAATGTGGAGCATATTGCTGAATTTGCCAATGCTATAAAAGGAAATGTAAAAGTTACCGAAATAAAAGATGGCATGCACGACCTCGTATTATCAAAAAAAGAAGTCAGAGAACAAGTATACAAAACGATGTTTGACTGGATCAAGTCTCAATTTAAAAATGAAAATTAATTATTATGAAAAGCGAAGTAAAAACCACAACGACTCAAAATATTTTTAGAATTATTCTAGCCTCTTTTATGCTGATTGCCGGATACAGCCATCTTACCTTTTTTAGAGAAGACTTTCAAGCACAAGTTCCTGATTGGGTTCCTATGAGCAAGGATCTAGTGGTTTTATTATCTGGCGTGGTAGAGATAATTTTAGGATTAGCATTACTATTTTGGAAAGCAAACCGTGTATACATAGGATGGTTTCTAGGACTCTTTTTTATCCTTGTGTTTCCTGGAAATGTTGCACAGTATTTAGATCATAAAGATGCTTTTGGATCTTTAGATACTGATCAAGCAAGATTAATGCGTTTGTTTTTTCAACCGGTGTTAATTGCTTGGGCAATTTGGTCAACGGGAGCATGGACAGCTTATCGTGAAAGCAGAAAATAGCCAATTTGATATTCTACAACATTGAATGATAATCTTATAACGCTAGAAACCTTCTTTATGAGTAATTTTAAAGAAACAAATAAAACAAAATATTATGAGCGCAAACAATCAAAATCCGCAAAGACCCAACCAAAAAGGGGGAGACAATAGAAGTGATATGAGAAAGCATCAATACAAAGATCACGATGAGACTTTGACAAATGACGAAAACTACGATGTAGACACACAAAAATTCAAAGGAGAAAAACCCGACTGGGATGATAAACTGAATAATGAAGAAAAAAACTAGTTTAAAAAGTTAAGCGCCTCAATGTTATTGAGGCGCTTTTTTTATATAGTAATAATTACAAATAGTTATAAAATAAAAAACCCCGATACAAGTGTCGGGGTTTTTAAGTGAAGGCAGAAGGATTCGAACCTTCGACCGCCTGCTTAGAAGGCAGGTGCTCTATCCAGCTGAGCTATGCCTCCATTTCTTTTAAAACTAATGGTAAAGTTTAGTCGGGGTGGCAGGATTCGAACCTGCGGCCTCCTGCTCCCAAAGCAGGCGCGATAACCGAGCTACGCTACACCCCGTGACATTTAGTTTAACGGATCAAACTAAATTTCAAATCTTCAATAAATATGCGGAGGGACAGGGACTCGAACCCTGGCACCGGTTACCCGATGACAGTTTAGCAAACTGCTCCATTACCACTCTGGCACCCCTCCAAGCTCAGAGAAACGTGTCTCGTTTTGCGGTTGCAAATTTAAGACAACTTCACGTTTCCCACAAGCATTTTGACGATTATTTTTAAAAAAATTTGCAATTATTTTTAAAAAGCTTCACAATCAAATATATAGCAAAAATATTTTTTGGCGATAATTATCACATAAATATAAAACGACTGTATAAATCAGAATTTGTTTAAAAAACCTTAAATTTGCTACACAAACCAACATTATATAAATCATGAACAAAAGAGTTGTTATCGTTTCTGCAGTTAGAACACCTATCGGCAGTTTTATGGGGGGATTGTCTACTGTACCAGCACCTCGATTAGGGGCCATTGCTATTAAAGGTGCTTTAGACAGAATAAATTTAGATTTAAAATTAGTAGACGAGGTTTACATGGGTAATGTGGTTCAAGCTGGAGTAGGTCAAGCACCTGCTCGACAAGCTGCAATGTATGCAGGTTTGCCAGATACCGTTCCTTGTACTACAGTAAATAAAGTATGCGCATCAGGAATGAAATCTGTGATGTTAGCTGCACAAGCAATTCAATGTGGTGACGCAGATGTTGTCGTAGCAGGTGGAATGGAAAACATGAGTTTGATTCCGCACTACTTAAACATGAGAACAGCTAATAAATTTGGACCTGCAACAATGATTGACGGTTTACAAAAAGATGGTTTAATTGATGCTTATGACAACAACGCAATGGGAGTTTGCGCTGACTTGTGTGCAACTGAATATAACTTTTCTAGAGAAGACCAAGATGCGTATGCTATTCAATCTTACACGCGCTCTGCTAACGCATGGGATGCTGGCAGATTTGACAACGAAATTGTTCCCGTTGCCGTTCCACAAAGAAAAGGAGATCCTATCATCGTTTCAAAAGACGAAGAATATACAAACGTAAATATCGAACGCATACCGGGACTAAACGCAGTCTTTAGTAAAGGTGGTACTGTAACCGCAGCCAATGCTTCAACAATCAACGACGGTGCGGCAGCCTTAGTTTTAATGAGCGAAGAGAAAGCAATGTCATTAGGTCTAAAACCTCTTGCCTATATTAAAGGATATGCAGATGCTGCTCAAGAAGCAAAATGGTTCACTACAAGTCCATCAAAAGCATTACCTAAAGCACTTGACAAAGCTGGGATTTCCATAAGTGACGTTGACTTTTTTGAATTCAATGAAGCTTTTGCAGTCGTAGGATTAGCTAATTCTAAAATCTTAGGACTAGATAATGATAAAGTAAATGTTAACGGTGGAGCCGTTTCTCTTGGTCATCCTCTAGGATGTTCTGGAGCGAGAATTATCGTTACTTTATTAAATGTTTTAGATCAAAACAATGCTAAAACTGGAGCTGCTGCTATTTGTAATGGTGGTGGTGGTGCTTCGGCAATTGTGCTTGAAAGAAACTAAATTATTTTTATATATGGGCTGCATGTAGTATTATTGCAGCCCTTTTTATCTCATCACTAATACTGCATTTAAATGTTCGGAATTTGTAATCTGGCTATAATCCCACTTCGGTTTGAACCAAATGATAGAAGCGAAATCGTTTCTCAAGTACTCTTTGGTGAACATTTTAAGATTTTAGAAACGCAGAAACAGTGGTCTAAAATCAAACTGCAATATGATGGTTATGAAGGATGGATTGATAGTAAGCAGTGCCAAATAATATCAAACGACCAATTTGATCTTCTATCGGATGAGCCTATTGTTTTGAATGCAGATTTAATCGACTACATTACGGCACCAGCAAATTTATTAATGCCCATTCCCTTAGCTGCGTCTTTATCATTTTTAAATCACGAAGCTATCAACACTAGCAAATTCGACTTTGAAGGGACAACCACGACAGGAATAAAGGATAAGAATAACTTAATTCAAACTTCGTTTTTATACTTGAACGCACCTTATTTATGGGGAGGAAAAACACCTTTTGGGATAGACTGTTCGGGTTTTACCCAAATGGTTTATAAACTAAATGGATATAAGTTATTGCGAGATGCTTCTGAGCAAGCTATGCAAGGAGAACCACTAAGTTTTATCGAAGAAAGCGAACCTGGAGATTTGGCATTTTTCGATAATGATGAAGGAAAAATTATTCACGTGGGAATTATGATGGAAAACAATTATATCATTCACGCCAGCGGAAAAGTGAGAATTGACCGTTTAGATCACTTAGGTATTTATAATGGAGAAATCAATAAACACACTCACAAATTGAGAGTTATAAAGAAAATTATTTAAAAACTTTTTGCTTTCGAATAAAAAGTAAAAAAAAGAGACGTCAATAATAATTGGCGTCTCTTTTTTATATCGCAATAACTTAACTATTTAGCGTCAACATAATCTTGTAAATAACTAAATTTTTCAGTCAGTTTTCCGTTTTCTGTCATTTTGGCTCGAGCCAAAATTCCATCGGCATCACCATTAAAAAAAGCTGGAATAACATGTTGTAAAAACATCGCTCCAAAACCTTCGCTCGCATCTTTAGGTAGTTCGCATGGTAAGTTATCTACCGCCATGACTACGATAGCAGCTGGATGAAATATATCTACTTCTTTATGTTCAGATGGCAAATAACCGTACAAAGGTTCCGCTATCGTTGATGAACGCAACGTACAAGCAACTGGACCATTAATATCGCAAGAAACATCTCCTACTATTTTTACATGACAATCTTTTGCCTGCAACATTTCTCTAGTTAGAATATCTGGAGCGTCATTTCCATGAAAATGTCCTGTAATAACAACATCAGCTACTTTTGTAAAACGCTCAAAATTGCCCACATATTCTGTAGGATTCTCATAGAAATCTTTACAGTTAATTACTTGACCATCTTTTCTCTTGTTATAATCTAAAACATCAATTTGAGTATATACTGCTTGAGCATATTTCTTAGTTAGAAAATTATCAACAGAAACTTCGGTGATTTTTATAGCATCTAGAATTTCTTTTATCCCACCTCCTACTTTACCAGCACCAGTAACTACAAATTTAATGGGCGGAAAAACGATGCGTTTCAAGTGTCTGATCAATTCATCGGTACCTACTAGTGTTTCTGCTTTTGGTAATTTAAAAAGTTCAAATTTTAATCCAAAAGCTCTTATTGTATTGTATGCTCCTACAATTCCAGCATATCTCCCAAAACCTATCAAACGTCTGTTATCAGCATCTACAATTGTTTCATGATCGTATAAAGTGATGTTGTTGGCTAAAACTGCTTGCAACAGCTTTTTATTATAAGGCTGCATTTTTATAGTGTGCGAAAAGAAAAAATAAGATTTATTGGCAATTAAATTTTCAACCGGAACCTCCTTAACTCCAAAAAGAACATCAGCATCGCTCACACTTGACTTAACAGCAATTCCAGCTTTTTGATATTCATCATCAGAGAATATTCGAATATCAGAAGTTTCAACTTCAATTTCAGCTTCTGGATGATTCTCTTTTAATTGTACTAACGCATTTGGCGAAAAAACGACACGCCTGTCTGGTGGACTTTTTCTTTCTTTAATAATTCCGAACTTCATATTTTAAGGTACTTGCTTATATAAATTTATAAATCGCCAATTGTTACAAATACAACATTTTGACATCTTAATGTTTGATTTTTAAAGATAATCTAATTTATCGTATTCTTAGCTACATGCAATCAAAAAGTCATGGACTATTTTGATCGAAAGTGTTAATAAAATACTGTTAAGTTTGAAAAAATATATACAGGATACTATCTGTTTCAATATATTTGCGATTCAATTTAGCAAAAAAAATGATCTTCATAAAAAACGTAAATATACTACATATACTGGTCTTTTCAGCAGTAATAAGTAGCTGCAACCAAAAAAATAAATCTGAAATTACACCAGAACAGCAAGCAAAAAACACCACTACTGAAATTCTCAAAACTGGTAAAAAATTAGACCCGAAATTTGTAACATCAAAAGCGGCTTCAATAGCACATTTTTACAACAAGAACTGGCCTAATAACAGTATGAATGGTAGCATTTTAGTGGCTAAAGATGGCCAAATAATCTATGAAAAATACAACGGAGTATCAAATGTAAGTACTAAAGATTCAATCACGAGTACAACGCCTTTACATTTAGCATCGGTTAGTAAAGTGATTACAGCTACTGCAGTTTTGAAACTGATTGATCAAAAGAAATTAACTTTAGACCAAAAAGTAACCACATTATTAAAGAACTTTCCTTACCCAGATGTTACTGTGAAAACATTACTAAACCACCGATCTGGAATGCGTAATTACGCCTACTTTACAGCTGAAAAGGGAGTTTGGGATCGCCATAAAATATTAAGTAATCAAGATATTTTAAATATCATGGCTACAAAAAATATCAAATTAGAATTTAAAACAGATACCCGATTTACATATTGCAACACTAACTTTGCTATGCTAGCTTTGATAATAGAAAAAGTAACAGCAAAGAAGTACGAAGAAGCGATGAAGGAACTTATTTTTGAACCTTTAAACATGACCAATACCTACGTGTTTGATTATGAGAGAGACAAAGATACAGCTGTGCCCTCATATAGAAATAATCGAAAAGTAGCTTTAGATTATTTAGATGCTATTTATGGCGATAAGAACATTTATTCAACTGCACGCGATCTTTTAAAGTTTGACCAAGGGCGAAATTCCCCTTTGTTCTTTAACACTAAATTATTAAAAGAAGCCTACATTGGTTATAGCAATGAGCACGTAGGTAAAAATAATTACGGACTAGGGATGCGCATGATTAACTGGCCAACAGGACAAAATTTTTATTTCCATAATGGATGGTGGCATGGGAACACTTCTTCTTTTATTACTCTGCCTATTGAAGGCGTGACGATTATCGCTTTGTCTAACAAGTTTACTAGAAGTACGTACAAGGTTCGAAATCTATCCGTTCTATTTGGTGACTATCCATTTAAGATTGATGATGATGGAAAAGAGGAATAATATTCTCTATATAAATCGAAGGTTAGTCGTCTATTTGATATAAAAACAATATCTTTGCACTCTCAATTTTTTGATAAAAATGGGGTCGACTGGTTTTGACAGCAAGTCGAATTGAACAGTAAGCACGTCGAGCATTGAGACCTTGCTCGTAAATATAAGATCTTACAATTTTACACGGCGAAAATAACTACGCTTTAGCTGCATAATCCGAATTATAGTACGATTACGCCACGTTCCTATCAGATAGGAAAGCTGGATTCTCCTTGAAAGCCTTGGTTTGTGGCGTTCTATTCAGGAGAACCGTAAAAATAAACCTAGATTTCCATAAGCTTCGGGTGGATTTCAAAATTAAGAAGATAAGTATTGAGTGGCTGTTTCTGGCCTAGCTCACTATCGAAAATTCAATCAGGAAATAAACGTGTAGAAAGCTCTTTAGTTGCTTGTTTGGACCCGAGTTCGATTCTCGGCGACTCCACAAAAAAGCCCCGTAAACCCAGTGTTTACGGGGTTTTTTGCTTTGAGTTGACAATATCGTTGACAGTCTATATAAATTTTTATGTTTTGTTTGTTAGTACGAATTTAGTATTTTTATACTAATTAAACATAACTTATATGGATCCTATATACTGTTTACTGCTATTTTTACTTATACTTTCACTGGTGCACTTAGCTTTAGTTGTCAAATTTGGTCTTCAAATACCTATAAATTTCATATATCATCACTATAATCGTCAAGACTTTAAATCAAATTTACAAACTGACATATTTAGATTATGCTTTTTGAATATTCCCTTATTTTATGCCCCCCTTGCCATATTTAAAGGATATAATAGTTTAACATCTAAAATTTACTTCAGATATTGTTGTTCTTTTACTTTTAATATGTCTTACAATATATCTCTTATATGTCACTAAATATAAAATTTGGTCTGATACATTCAGAAAAATTGAAAAGCCTAAAAATCTGCAGGATGAATTTAATGCTAAAACAGAAAAAATACTGACCCTTCATGATGTGGCTTTAAATTGTATTTATAAAAAAGCAGCATCAAGTGACAGTGATTTAAATAAAATAAAGAAAAACTTAAAAAATAAAATAGACGATGTTTTTAAAACGGCTATTAACAATCAAAATAATCTTGTAGATATTGCAGAAAAAACAAAAAAAATAGAAACCGAAATTGAAGATATTAAGAGTGAAACCTTAAGTAGAAGTACAAAGAAAAAAATAGCATCTGAAAAGGATTATGCTTCCTATTTTAAAAATCAAAAAACTTTTAATGATATTGAGCAACTTCTTGAAGTTAATAAGTTTAAAGTGGAAAAAAATCTAACTCCAACAAATTTATGTATTCTTGCTTATAAACTTCACA
The DNA here is from genome assembly GCF_000425505.1 of Flavobacterium frigidarium DSM 17623. Classification (GTDB taxonomy): domain Bacteria; phylum Bacteroidota; class Bacteroidia; order Flavobacteriales; family Flavobacteriaceae; genus Flavobacterium; species Flavobacterium frigidarium. Next base: position 120,716 of record NZ_AUDO01000007.1, read on the forward strand.
CTTTAAATTTGATTGATATAGAGCATAAGCAGACACATTTTGTAGTCGCATTAGCTGCACATTTTAATATCCGTCGAATAGATAAAACTATTATTTCCAAAATTTTTAATAATTTTGAAAATAAAGAAGGATTAAGAAATGTTTCTAAGCCTAGTGAAAAACTTTTTGATAGCCTTAAATATTTAGAACAACCCCATAAGATATAAAATTTCATTCAACCTTTCAATATTGAACGTCAGACCTTTTAAGGAGACCTAATTTCGCTGTATTAAACTATAAAATAATACACAATGAAATCAATTTACAACCCTTACGAGGCTTTACTACAACAAATGTCAGAACTTAAAAAAATAGTTTTAGACATAAGAGATCTTCCTAAAGAAGATTATACTACAAAATATTATACCCGAAAAGAGGTGTCTGAAATCTGCCGTTGTTCAGTCCAAACGGTAGACAACTATATTAATAGGAACCAGATTCATGCTGAAAATTTCGGAGTTAAAGGTGTTCTTATACACCATTATCAAATCTTCAACAAAGACAATTCACTTAAGGAATTAAAGTATAAAAGAAAAGCGTAATAGCTGAACCCTATTACGCTTATTATATTTTTTAAAACAGTATTAACTACCGTATCAAGCAAATATACGGATTATTCCACTAAGTATGTCTGATATACCCTATTTAAGAATAACTACGTCATATTATAAAGTTGTTCAAGTACCCACTATCAATAATCAATTCAATGAATCATTAATAAAATGGGATGTTTCTACCATTATTCAAGATCACGGGCGAAAATATTTGGACGATATTCCAAAATTTAATGGAAAAATATGCTTTCCAAATCATTTTGATTTTTCTAAAGAAATCCATGGGTTTTATAATACCTATTCACCATTAAGTCATGTACCGAAGGAAGGAGATTTCCAAAATACAATTATATTCTTTAAACATATTTTCGGATTGCAAATCGATCTCGGATTAGATTATTTCAAATTGTTATACCAACAACCTTTACAAATATTACCTGTTTTGTGCTTGGTTAGTAAAGAGCGCTCAACTGGGAAAAGTTCTTTTCTAAAGTACCTAAAAGAAGTTTTCGGACATAATATGAGCTATTTAGATAGTCATTCTTTAAATAGCAACTTTAACATGGATTGGGGTGACAAACTATTGTTGGGATTAGACGAAGCTTTCTTACAAAAAGAAGAAGTAACCGAAAAAATAAAGTACTTATCAACGTCGAATAAAAACAAAATAGAAGCTAAAGGTAAAGAAAGATTTGAGGTAGACTTTTTTGGCAAGTTTGTGATGTGCAGCAACAAGGAGGATTCATTCATAAAGATAGATTCGGACGAAATAAGATTCTGGGTAATAAAGGTTCCAAAATTAAAACTCGAAGATGTTCATTTTCTAAATAAGTTAATTGGTGAAATCCCAGCTTTTCTTCACTACATACAAAATAGGAAATTTGCTAGTGAAAGAAAAACGAGAATGTGGTTCACAGCTGAGCAAATTTACACTACTGCTTTACAAAAACTATTTAATAACAACAGAAATAGAGTTGAACAAGAAATAGCACATCTATTTTTAAGTGTAATGGAAAAATTTGAGCTAGATGAAGTCAATTTTAGTTTGATGGATTTACTCAATGCCCTCGTAAAAACAAGAGTAAAAACCGATTTAACACAGCTTCGATTTCTACTAAAAAAAGATTGGAAAATTGAACAGAAAAACAACTCCTTTAAGTACCAAAAATTTGTAATTCTGAGCGATGGTGAAATCGTTCTACTGGACACCAAAGGAAGGTATTTTACAGTAACAAAAAGTTTTTTAACCAAAAACTTTGATGACTTGATGACGGACTAGCCTTTATATACTCTAAGCTCAATAACAGTAAGGGTTAAGCCCGTCATCAAAAGCGTCATCAAAGCGTCATCAAAAAAAATAGTGATGATAGATTAATAAAATTATTGATGATTTGATGACGAACTGATGATGCTTTAAACTACTGACAAGTAATAAATTACAACGCTCCGTCATCAAATCATCAACTTTTAAAACTTTTGAAACTTTTTCAACTACACTAAATATCAACCTATGAATTGTAATAATGCTAAAAAAATAGACCTAGTTATTTACCTTAAAAAACAAGGTTTTGAACCTTCAAAAACACAAGGAAAAAATGTCTGGTATTTATCTCCCTTTCGTCAAGAATCTACCCCATCATTTAAAGTCGACACGGTAAAAAACTTATATATAGACTATGGTGAAATTGATTCTGGAGGAACTGTAATTGACCTTGTCACACAATTACACAGCTGCACTATAAAAGAAGCTTTAGAAAAATTAACGACTGATTCTTTTTCTTTTCCCCAGCACCTTCCAAAAATTTCTGAAGACAGGATCTATGCTATTACTAAAATAGAAGAAATTACGAATAAGAATTTGCTATCCTATCTCAGGGAAAGAAAAATAAATCTTGATTTTGCTAGACAGTTTTGCAGTCAGGTTCACTACACTTTTGATGATAAAAAAGAATACTACGCAGTTGGATTTAAAAATGATAAGGGGTCTTATGAATTGAGAAACAAATTTTTTAAAGGGATTTTGGGAGGCAAAGAAATCACGACGATTGATAACAATTGTCAAGTGGTTTCTCTATTCGAATCTTGGTCGGATTTCCTATCCTATCTGACATTAAAAAAGAAAGTACCTGATGAAAATTTTATAATTCTAAACTCTACTTCTCTAGTAAAAAAGGTACTGGAACCAGCGAGATTATATTCTGAAATTAAGGTCTTTTTTGACAATGATGAAGCTGGTAATAAAGCCACTAATTTTCTCTTAAATAACATCAAAGATAAAGTGACAGACTATAGAATCCATTACAAAGACTACAACGATCTAAACGAATACCTGTTAGCGCGAAGTTAATCGGTATCGTGACTAGCCAGTCGTGGCTTTAATTCCTTTTTAGTGCCTACTTCGTGCACCAAAAAGAAATTAAAACCGCCTGGCTTATTCACAATAAAAATTGTTCATAAGGAAAAAAAGAAACATGAAAACAAATCCAAACAACAAAGTAAAAGTGGTGTTTTATCTCAACTCAGACGATAAAATATTTATCCAGAATCAATGTGATTTATTACAAATAAAGCCCTCATTTTTCATTCGAAATGCTGTTCTAGAAAAGTTAGACAAGCCTATTTATTCAAGTCCAATTCACAATTTGGACACGAAGAAATATATGGCTGCACTAAATATGATTGGTAATAATTTGAATCAAATTGCTAAAAAATTAAACTCGAATGCACAGTTTTTAATTGCAGATCAGCAAACTGTTCTACAAGAAATCGAACGAATCAATGCTCACATTGTAGCAATCAACTCTAAATTATAGCAACATATTATGGATCAAAATACGACCACCGCCATCTTTAATCTAATGCAAAATGTAGTAGATAAATTAGATGCACTATCTGAAAATTTAAAAGAAAAAGAAGACAGTGAACTGAAAGCCATGCTTACCGAAAATAGTAATGAAATAAAGATCAGCTTAAAAAAAGCGATTAGTAATCAAACTAGTCTTGCGCAAATAATTCAAACATCAGAAGGCAAAATTATCGAATCATTTGAAAAAAATAAAACAATTCCATCAGTGAATAATTACACAGAATATAATTTGATCGGAAGTAAATCGCACTTTAAGCCATTGTCATTATTATTATTTGCATTTGCTTTAGTGGTAGTTTGGAGCTCGATAAAATACCTGCCATCCTACTTTAATGAGAGTAGTTTGCTATCAAAGGAAAAAGAAAATTACGAGCTTTTTTACAACTACGTGTATTTACAACAATTTAAAAAGTCAGAGATCATAACAGCAGATGTTTTTTTAAAAAAAATTAAAGATAAGGACACCCTGTTTCTAAAGGAATATAATGTCCTGTTGGAAACGTATCAAAAAGAAAGGAAAAAGCAACAACTAAAAGACGAATTAAAATCTCTTGAAAGCCATGATCGCTAAACTTCAATCGATATCCTATTTTCAAAATGCACTTTCTTATTGTGAACGAGGTGGAGAAATCCTAGCTAGTAACAATTGTCTAGGCAATAGTGCGGAAATAAGTTTGCAGATGGAAAAGAACAATCGCCTTAACGATAAATGTTTAAAAAACACCTTTCACATTAAGATTCGGATTGCTCCAGAAGATAAAGGAAAATTGAAAACTAACGACTGGATAGATATTTCTAATGAATATGCAAAGAAAATTGGTTTTCAAAAAAACCCTTATGCCGTATATATACACGAAGAAGGTACTGAAAAAGAACATATCCATATTGTAGCATCACGTATTATGGAAAATAACCTTGCGGTGAAGGATAATTACACCCATTACAAGAATATGGACTTCTGCAGGGAGATTGAAAAGGGATACAATCTGCGAGAAGTGCAAAGAGTTTTAGAGACTGTAAAAAATAAAGAACTTTTTGTAAAACAAGACCATCGGTTACTGCCCTTAGAAGAAAAAATAAACACAGCAATTAAACAATCCGATTCTCTTACTGACTTTGTTTTTCATTTAGAAAATATGGGAGTTAAAACAAAGTTAGGACGAGGGATTGGCTTCACTGATGAGGAGGGCGTTTACTTCAAAGGGTCTGATATCAACAGAAAATATTCTTTAAAAGGAATTGAGGAGCTATTGTCCTACGAGCAACAAGAAAACGAGATATACAAACAAAATTCACGACTTAAAATGTAAACCATGCCGAAGATAATATTAGTTACCCATCAAAAAGGCGGAGTTGGTAAAAGTACCCTCACCTTCAACCTAGCTCAAAATATTTCCAATGGATCGAAAGTAGCCGTTTTGGATTTTGATTTGCAAGGTAGTTTGAGCCAGTTAAAAGAATTGGTTAGTGATTTTGAAATTATTCCATATGTTGGAGAAATAGAGAAAATCTCCGAGTTAGAATATGATTTCATTTTCATTGACACTCCTCCTTATTTATCCAACCAACTTCCCAAACTGATTGCTATCGCAGATTTAATTATTGTCCCTACCAAAGCAGGAATTCTTGATTTACTGGCAATAAAGAATACGCTTGAAATGATTGAAACAGCTAAAAGAACGGCCGACACATTAATTGTTTTTAATATGATCAAAGCCAACACGACCTTAACGCTAGATATTTTAATCGGATTAGAAGAATACAAGGTAAAAATTGCCAATACGCACATTAGTGATTTGGTTTCGTTTACACGATCTGTATTGCTAAAAGGTGTTACAAATGATAAAAATGCACAAAGACAAATAGATCATCTTACCAAAGAAATTTTATTGAAATTAATATAAATCTAGAATTATACAGTTCTATAAATCTATAAAAATACAAATCTATCATTATGGAAAAACAAATCATCAATGACCTAATTAGTAAAGCTAAATCTAGTAATCAGCAAAAAGCAGTTCAAAAAATAGTTCCTATTATTATTAAAGAAATTGAAGAAGTGCAGTTTTCCTTTTACATTGAAAAAGGACTATTTAAAAAATTGAAATTAAAAGCACTACAAGAAGACACTAGTATGAAGCAACTTGTAAATGATGCAATCAAGGATTCGTTTAAATAACTTAAAATCACTAAATATTAAAATTAGATTATGGAAACTACAAATAATAAAATAGCCAACTTGAAGGTTGAAATTTCAGAAAACTGTACAGAAAAGCAAGTAGAAATCATTAGTTTGTATTGGGAAATAGAGGAGATGAAATTTGTAAATATGCCCAAACAAATCATAGAAAAATTTGAACTTTCTCAAAGTGAATTGAGTAAACTTATTGCATCCCACAGTACCCTTTTTTTATTTATTCACTGTGAAAACTGCAACTCTTATGAAAAGCAGCAAGCAAAGAGTAAGACACAGTTTCTAGAACTAATTAAAAAAACAAGTACAAGATCTCGATTATTATTTAAATGCAATCATTGCACACAACAAGAAATCAAGAAATTAAATTTAGAAAAAGCCAAAAAGCAGGATGAATTAATTCAGAAATTTGAAAATGCTATTACTGATAAGAATTGGAGAAACTTATCCAAATTTGAAAAAGGGATCTTAGTTAATTGCCTAACTATGAATTTTAAGAAGCTCACAAACCATTATGGTAATCAACTTGGACAATCACAGTTTATCAGGTTTATTAAAGCATTGGAAAACATAGCAAACCAAAACCTTTTATTACTTGAAAGAGATAGGAGAACAAACTATATTGTGGGGTTTCAAAAGTTAGAAAGATTATCTGATTTCAGTGAAGATATTTTTGTACAAGAAGAGGTTAGCGAAAGTTCCGTTGAAGTTGACTCAGAAACAAATGAATTAAAATTCAAGTTAGTGATTAATAAAAATCAGTATCACCCAGATAGCCCAACCCATGCAGGAACCTTTACTCTCAAAGAACGAATCATGTTAGAACCAGATGTAGAATATATTTATGGTTTTTGGCCAAGAGCAAATGAAAATTTGTATGTAACCATGACACCACTTGAAAATCTAGAAAAATTACCTATTCAAAAAAGAATATCAGATCAGCCTATTTCATTACAGAAGGGAATCCAAGATTTTTTGAAAAACTTGGGTCAAAACCTATAGTTTTTAAACGCTGTAAATACTTAACTCTATAAATATAGATGTGTAGAAATCTATATTTATAGAATTATAGTTATATAGCATCACCAAAAGTGGGTATATTATGATATAATTTAGAGCATAAACGGTTTACCGTAATCCAAAAATTTATTTTTTCAATACCTTAGCAAGGAATATAACCGTACAGAAAAAGTATCCTAAATAATGGCAAAACAAGCTACGATAAGAACAGCAAAACCGAAGAAAGAAAAAAGCATTGAAGAAACCCTTTGGGACTCTGCAAATAAACTAAGAGGAACCGTAGAATCATCTGAATATAAACACGTTGTTTTAGGTTTGATTTTCCTAAAATTTGCTAGTGATAAGTTTGAAGAAAGAAGACAAGAATTGATTGCAGATAACAAACAAGCCTTTATCGAAATGAAGGAGTTTTACAATCAATCCAACATTTTTTATTTACCCGAAGAATCACGTTGGTCGTTTATTATTGCCAATTCCAAACAAAACGATATTGCCTTAAAAATAGATACCGCTTTACATACCGTAGAGAAAAACAATCCTGCGCTTAAAGGGGCGCTGCCTGATAATTATTTCTCCCGCTTGAATATGGATGTGAGTAAGTTGGCAGCCCTATTAGACACCATCAATAATATTGATACAATAAAAGACAAACAACAAGACATTGTAGGTCGTGTTTATGAATATTTTCTGAGCAAGTTTGCCTTGGCCGAAGGAAAAGGAAAAGGTGAATTTTATACCCCAAAAAGTATTGTAAACCTGATTGCCGAAATGATCGAACCTTACAAAGGCGTGATCTATGATCCTGCTTGTGGGTCTGGTGGTATGTTTGTACAATCGATCAAGTTTATAGAAAACCACCACGGAAACAAAAAAGAAATTTCCATTTACGGACAAGAATACACGGCTACGACCTATAAACTAGCCAAAATGAACCTTGCCATTCGTGGTATTGCTGCTAATTTGGGAGATGTTCCTGCTGATACTTTTAGGCGTGACCAGCATCCCGATTTGAAAGCTGATTATATTATGGCAAACCCACCTTTTAACCAAAAAGATTGGCGTGCCAGTGATGAATTAGTAGATGACCCACGTTGGAAAGGCTATGATGTACCTCCAACGAGCAATGCCAATTACGGTTGGATTTTGAATATGGTTGCCAAACTCTCTGACAATGGCGTAGCAGGTTTTATCTTGGCCAATGGCGCACTCTCGGGCGGTGGCGAAGAATATAAAATTCGTAGAAAACTAATAGAAAATGACATTGTAGAAGCTGTTGTGATTTTACCACAAAATATGTTTTATACCACAAATATTAGTGTAACACTTTGGATTTTGAACAAAAACAAAAAAGCCCGAACGGTACAATTGCCTGATGCAACAAGAAATTACCGTAATAGAGAAAATGAAATTTTGTTTTTGGACTTACGTGAAAAAGGAATTCCGTTTGAAAAGAAATTTACCCAATTTTCAGAAGAGAATATTATTGAAATCACTGAAGCGTATCATAATTGGCAAACTGATTTGTCTGTTTATGAAAATGTTCCTGAATTTAGTTTTAGTGCAACTTTAGCTGATTTGATTACCAAGGATTTTTCATTAGTACCTAGCAAATACATCTCATTTGTAAACCGTGATGAGAATATTGATTTTGATGATAAAATGAGAGACTTACAAAGTGAGTTCTCCCACTTATTAAAAGCCGAAGCACAGTCTAAAACTGATTTATTAACCGTATTTGAAGAATTAGGTTATGGGATCAAATTATAAGCCTATTGGCGATTATATCCAATTAGCAGATGAACGCAACAAAGGATTAAAAGTAACTTCATTGTTAGGACTTAGTATTTCTAAACAGTTCATAAAATCAGTTGCGAATATTATTGGAACTGATATGGAGAATTACAAAATTATCCGTAAAAATCAATTTGCTTGTAGTACGATGCAAGTTCGCCGTGATAAAAAAATGCCTATTGCTTTATATTCAGAAGATACACCGTCTATTATTTCACAAGCTTATCCCATTTTTGAAATCAAAAATGCAAAAGAACTATTACCCGAATATTTAATGATGTGGTTTACTCGTTCTGAATTTGACCGTGAAGCCTGTTTTCATGCCGTTGGTGGCGTTCGTGGTAGTTTAGAATGGGAAGATTTTTGTGGTATGAAACTCCCAATCCCTTCACTCGAAAAACAACAAGAAATTGTTAGAGAATACAACATCATTCAAAATCGTATTGTTTTAAATAACCAACTCATTACAAAACTCGAAGAAACGGCTCAGGCTATTTATAAACAATGGTTTGTGGATTTTGAGTTTTCTGATAAAAATGGAAAGCCTTATAAAAGTAATGGTGGAGAAATGGTTTTTTGTGAGGAGTTGGAGAAGAAGATTCCTAAGGGGTGGGAGATTCTTGATTTAGAAACGATATTAGAAAAAATAATTTCAAAACGAGGAAAGAGCAAATCTACAATGAATTTAAATTCACGAAATGATGAATTTAAAATACCTGTTATTTCTGCAATGAATGTTTCGAAAAACAAATTAATTAAACTGGATACTGCACCTCATATTGATGAAAGTGAATTTATTGAATGGATGTCTGATTCAAAATTGTTAAAAGATGACTTCCTCTTGACTTCAGAAGCACCGTTGGGAGAACTTTATTATGTGGCTAATGAAAATAGATTTGCTTTGAGTCAAAGACTATATGCTTTGAGAACAAATAAAGAGATAGTTTCTGGATGGTACTTGTATCTTAATTTTAATACTGTAGAAACTCAAAAAGAACTTGAAAACCGATCTTCTGGAACAACTGTTTCTGGCATTAAACTTTCAGAATTAAAAAAAATAAAAATTTTAATACCATCGCCAAATATCAGTAATAATTTTATAAATCAAACAATTCAAATTCCAAAATTGATTGAATATAAATGTATCGAAAATCAAAAAATTGAAGAATTGAAAGGGTTGTTATTAGCGAAAATGACCAAGGTTGAGAGTGAACTGGAAACTGTAAATAACTATAAATAATGGATATAAATACAACTGAAATTAATGGTTTCATCAATGATTATGTTGATAAACTTAGACAAGGAAATGCCACAATATTTGCTGGTGCGGGATTATCAAAAGATGCGGGATTTGTAGATTGGAAGGGTCTTTTGCATGATTTGGCGAAAGAAATTGGTTTGAGAATTGAAGATGAAAATGATTTAATTTCAGTTGCTCAATTCCATAAAAATTACAAACAAAACCGAAACAAAATTGATGAAAAGATAGTCAATGAATTTACGGATAAAGATATAGAGACAGAAAATCATCATATCATTGCAAGATTGCCTTTTAATACAATTTGGACAACTAATTATGATGACCTTATAGAAGATACCCATTATAAATATCAGAAAAAAGTAGATGTAAAAAGTGATGTAGATAGTTTATTTATAAATCGGGATAATCGTTCGTGTATTTTATACAAGATGCATGGTGATAAAGACCATCCAAACAAAGCAGTTTTATTAAAAGAGGATTATGAAAGATATTATTATACACACGAACCTTTCGTTGCACTCTTAAATTCAGCTTTAATTACTAAATCCTTTTTATTTGTTGGTTTTAGTTTTACTGATCCAAATATAAATTATGTTTTTGGTAGACTAACACATCGATATAGCGATAAGAGTAAAGATCATTACTGCATTATGAAAAGGTGCTCTATAAAAGATTATGACAATGATCAGAAAAAATTTGAATATGAGACAATCAAACAGCAACTGTTTATTGAAGAGTTAAAAAGGTATAGAGTAAAAACTATCCTTATTGAAAACTATCCTGATTTGACCCAAATTTTAAAGGAAATTGAAAAAAGATATAATTCACATTCAGTTTTTATTTCTGGAAGCGCTGTTGAATACGGAGATTTCACAGCTTTAGAAGCTCAACAATTTATTCATTTATTATCAAAAAAACTTGTTGAAAAGAAATTAAATGTTATTAATGGTTTTGGTTTAGGGGTTGGAAGTGCAGTTATTAATGGAGCTCTAGATGCAATCTATTCGAATCCACTTAAATATTCAGAGGAACAACTTATTCTAAAGCCTTTTCCCCAATTTAAAACTGGTGAAAAAGAACTTGGTGAACTTTGGGAAGATTATCGCCAAAAAATGATTTCGCGAGCTGGTATAATTCTGTTTGTTTTTGGTAATAAAGATGAAGGTAAAGGAATGGGTACTGAAAATGCTGGAGGTGTTAAAAGAGAGTTTTTGATTGCTTTAGAAAAAGGATTAATTCCTATTCCAATTCATTATACTGGCTATATGAGTAAAGTATTATTTGAAGAACTTGAAGGACATAGTTTAGATAAACAATTAATTGAAGATATATCTAAACTGCAATTAGACAAAGATGATTTAGGAAAATCCGTCAATCAAATTTTAAAGATTATCGATAAAATAATACAGTAGTTATGGCAAAAAAAACTTTTATATCATATAAATATGATGAAGCACAAAAATTAAGAAACAAAATTCTTGAAAAATTAGGTGAGGATGCTAAATATTATCAAGGAGAAACCTCAGCTAGTCCAGACTTATCTGACACTTCTACTGAAAAAATCAAAGAGTATCTAAAAGATATGATTTTTAGTACTTCTGTAACAATTGTTATTATTTCTCCTAGTATGAATTCCAGTAAATGGATAGATTGGGAAATAGAATATGCATTACATGAATACAAAAGAGGTGATATTACGTCTAGATCAAATGGTATTGTTGGTGTAATTATGAATATAAATGGTTCCCCAGATTGGTTGAAAGTTCATGGATTTAATATTCACGGTTCATCTATAGTAAAATATAGAACTGAATACTTGTATCCCATATTATATAGGAATAGGTATAATTCAAATCCTGAAATAAAGCATTGTACCGAATGTGACACATATGATTTTATGAATGGGTCATATATAACACTTGTTGATGAAGATAACTTCTTAGCAACTCCAAATTATTATATTGACAATGCATTTGATAAAAGTAAACAGCTTTCAAATTATAAATTAATGAAAGAAAGATAATATGAGTATTATAAATGAATCTCAATTGGCACAATATAGAAGTAGAACAAAAACTTTTTCTGCCGACAATATTGTGAATTTAAATGAAAGTTTGTCAAGAGATAGAACCAAACCAATGGTTTTTTTATCTCACAAGCATGATGAACATACCATTTTGCAAGATGTTGTTGAATTCCTTAAAAAAGAAGGTGTAGATGTTTATGTCGATTGGATGGATCCGTCAATGCCAGCTTATACAAATGCCGAGACAGCTCATAAGTTGAAAGAGAAAATAAAAGTATCGGATAAATTTATTTTAATATCTACTCCTAATGCGATTAATTCAAAATGGTGTAATTGGGAATTAGGATTAGGAGATGCCGAAAAATATATTGAGAATATTGCTTTACTTCCAATTAATAAGAATTATGAAAGTTTTAAAGGAGCAGAATATTTAGTCATATATCCCTTTATAGATTTTGAAAATGGAACTAATAAATATACTGATGGACGCTCAATAACAAAGGGTTATTACGTGAAATACAGATTGCCAGCTGGAAATCATAAGTTGGTGTCTTTAAAAGAATGGTTACGTTCTAAGTAAAATATTGATAGAATAAATATCCTTTATGGGGAGAACTAAAAGAAAATATTCCAGTTTTTTAATTGATTATAAAAGAAGTTTTAAACAGCCTCTTCTCAAAGTAGGCTCTTTAATGCCTGTTGATTTTTCGGATCATGATTTTTATAAAGAATTTAAAAATTTATATAGCTATTTATGGGATGATATCTGTTCAAAATTTAATGAATATAAAAGAATGGATGAAGGTTTGGTTAAAAAAGGTTTTCCTAAAAGGTATTTTTTTTCTGAACCGAATGTATTTCTAGAAGAGATAAGTTTTCAAATTATTAGTAGGATAAGAGCCAATCACGCACAAGAGGAATACATTTTATTGGAAGAGGAAAGGTGTAAAAACAGAGAAAAATTGCTTCAAAAATGTCGAGAAAAAATCATTAAAAATCAAGAGACTCAAAATAAAAATCTTGAATATATTCAAGAGGTAAATCCTCAATATTCCAATTACTTCATTGATGAATATTTTAGTCTAAAACATAGAAAACCAGAAGATGTAACAGCAAGATATGTTATTTTACAAGAGGCTTCTAAATACAAGTGTATGGGAACCGTGAAATTTTTGCACAAAGTAAATTCTTCTGAAAGGAATTTCAATTTAAGGCATTTTGCTTTTGTAACATTACAAAAATTTGGAATTAAAGAGGTAAGGTTGAGAAAAAACAGGAAAGGAAAAAAGAAACTGGGAGACAATTTAGCGCCTGTTAAAATCGAAACACCTTCAGATTTATTAAAACACATTTATATTTCTCAATTGGAAAAGAAAAAAGAGTACGATCTGTTTTTATCACATAGTTCATTAGATAAAGATTTGATATTAAAATTAAAATCAACTTTAAATTCTTTAAATCTTAATATCTATGTAGATTGGCTGAATGATCAGGAAAGTTTAAAGCGTGAATTAACTAATGTTGATACAGCCGGAGTTATTATTGAACGTCTTAAATTGTGTAAAGCATTAATATTTATATATACTGTTGATAGTTTGAAATCTTTATGGACACCTTGGGAAATTGGTTACTTTCATGCATTAAACAGAAAAGTTTGCGTGTTTTTTTCTGATTCTGTTGACGAAAATAAGATACCAGCTTTTATTAAAATTTATCCAAAAGTAACTTTAGAAAATGGAAATTTGGCAATTATAAATAAGGACAAAAAACAGAACTTAATTGATTGGCTTAAAATGTAATAATGTACTATTCTATATCTTTACTAAAATGCACCGTATTCTAATTGATTAATTTCTATAATCCTAGTACAAAATAATACACCACAAAGCATAAATAAACAATGAGCGAATCTCAAAACATAGAATGGAAAAGAAGCTGACACGATGATTACCTCAAATGGATATGGGGTTGTACTATTGTCGTTTGAAAGCTGATGACCTGCAAATAATAAGATTAAAAAAAAAGATTACCATGAAACACGAAATCATACACAACCTAACTAATAATTTTGAATCGCATTCAAATCAAACTGAAGATGGAGTTGAGTTTTGGTTGGCTAGAGATTTACAACATCTTTTAGCCTATACAAAATGGGATAACTTTATTGGCGTTATTTCTAAAGCAAAAACAGCCTGTGAAATTTCTGGAGAAAGTATTGAAGACCATTTTGCCAACGTCGGGAAAATGGTATTAATGTCAAGTTTCCTGCTCTAATAACTGGACAAGATAATTTAAAACACAAAATGTCCAGTTTTTTATATAATAAACTGGACGTTTTTATATATTTGTAGTAAATAGTATTACATGAAAACCACTGATTACATTACTGTTACCATAGATCGATTCCCAAAAGGATATGTATTCACCTATGCTGACTTTACTACAGCGGTGAATAAAAAAGAAGCGGTCATAAAAGCATTGAATCGTATGGTGGTCTCTGGCAAGATTGCTAAACTAGCCAAAGGAAAGTATTACAAGCCTGAGAGTACTCCTTTTGGAAATTTAGAACCCAACCAATATCAAGTGGTAAAAGATTTATTGGAAGATGATGGCAAAACAATTGGCTATCTTACGGGCTACAGTATATACAACCAGTTAGGATTGACTACTCAAATAAGCAATACCATTCAAATTGCTAGAAATGACATTCGCCCAAGCTTAAATAGAGATCGTTATAGCATCAAATTCGTAAAACAAAAGAACACCATCACCAAAGAGAATATTCCGTTGTTACAATTGCTAGATGCTATTCGATACATCAAGAGGATTCCTGATAGCAGTACTGCAACTGCCTGCATGCGGTTAATGTCACTATTGAAGGAGTTGTCTGAAAAAGACATAGCGACAGTAGTACGCTTGGCTCAAAAGTACCCACCTGCAACAAGAGCTTTGCTTGGTGCGCTATTGGATGAAGCGGGAGTTTCTCAATTCAAGGAACTATTGCTTAAAAATTTGAACCCCATAACAAAATACAAACTATCGGGAGTACAAGCTGTTTTAAAAACTGCCATAAACTGGAATCTAGTATGAGATTACACGAAAACAAAGTCCTCTTTAAGCAATCCATTGCTTTTACGGCGCAACAAATGAAAATACTTCCCATTTATGTGGAGAAAGATTATTGGGTGACTTATGTGCTACGTTTAATTTTTCAGGATGCCATTGGGGCTGAAGCAATCTTCAAAGGAGGTACTGCTTTGTCCAAATGCTTTGGTTTGATTGAACGGTTTTCTGAAGATATTGATTTGGTTGTTTTGAAAGGAGATGAAGAAAGTAGCAATCAATTGAAAAACAAATTGAAGAAAATAACCAATGTTGTTGGAGCGAAATTAACAGAGATTGATGAACAGGGTATTACAAACAAAGTAGGGATGATAAGAAAGATTGCTTATCAGTATCCAAAAACGTTTACAGGGAAATTTGGACAAATTCGAGATAATATTATCGTTGAAGCAACTTGGCTAGGACGTTATGAGCCTTTTCAAAGCAGTACTATTTCATCTTACGTATATGAAATGATGGAAACCGCAGGACAATATCAACTTGCTGAGGAATACGGTTTACTGCCTTTTGAAGCTCAAGTCTTGCATGTAAATAGAACTATTTGCGAAAAAATAATGAGTTTGGTTCGTTTCTCTCATGGAGCAAATCCGATAGAAGACCTGAGAAATAAAATTCGTCATACTTATGATTTACATCAGTTATTGAAAGTTCCTGCAATCTTAGCTTTTTTTGAAAGTCCAGAATTTGAAGCGATGCTTTTGCTTGTTGGCCAAGATGATGTTGATAGTTTTAAAAACAATAATCAATGGTTGGTTTTTCACCCAAAAGAAGCAATACTCTTTCGGGAACCCGAAGCGACTTGGAAAGATTTAGAAAATGGCTATACCAATGAGTTTGGGAATTTAGTCTATGGTGATTTACCATCGAGTAATGAAATACTGGAGACCATCCAAAAAATAAGCGAAAGATTACAGGTTGTAAAATGGAATATTGAAATTCCCGAAAAAGGAGAAACGAAATAGGATGAAATTTACCGAAGCACAATTAGAACAAGCCTTTATCAGTTTACTTCAAGAAGAGAAAATGACTCATCTGGTAGGTGGTGAACTACGTAAAATAGAATATAACGGAGCATCAGAACCACCAACAGTTTACGGACATATTGTTAGTGAACAAGTGTTGCTGACAGAAGATTTAAAAAACTATTTACGATCTGCCTATGCAACCGAAAATATTACCGAAAACGAGATCGAATCTATCGTAAGAGATTTAGATCGTTTGCCGTCATCTGATTTATACGAAAGCAACAAAACCATTATGAAAATGGTAAGCGATGGCTTTTTGTTAAAGCGAGAGAATCGAAGCCAAAAAGACTTCTATGTACAACTAATTGATTATTCGGAGAGCGATAATAACATTTACAAAATTGTCAATCAACTTGCTATTAAAGGCTATGAGATGCGCATTCCTGATTTGATCTTATATATCAACGGATTGCCCTTGGTGGTTTTTGAATTTAAAACAGCCATTCAAGAAAATACAACGCTTCATGATGCCTATGTTCAAATAACAACTCGTTATAAAAGAGATATTCCAGAACTTTTCAAATACAATGCTTTTTGTGTGATTAGTGACGGTGCCAATACCAAAGCAGGATCATTTTTTGCTCCTTATGAATTCTTTTATGCCTGGAGAAAAATTGAGGGCATGATCAAAGAAGTCGATGGTATTGATGCTATGTTTACGCTTATTCAAGGAATGTTCAATCGTAAAAGGTTAAGAAATATTATTCAGAATTTTATCTTTTTACCTGATAGCTCCAAAAAGAATGACAAGATCGTTTGTCGTTATCCTCAGTATTACGCAGCCACCAAACTTTTTGAAAACATAAAACTACATCAAAAACCAGATGGAGATGGTAAAGGAGGAACTTATTTTGGAACTACAGGTTGTGGAAAGAGTTATACCATGTTGTACTTGACCCGTTTGCTTATGCGAAGTAAATATTTTGCAAGTCCAACGATTATCGTCATTACTGATAGAACCGACTTAGACGATCAATTGTCAGGACAATTTACAAATGCCAAAGGATTTGTGGGTGATGAATCGATAATTAGTGTCGAAAGTCGATCTAAATTAAGAGAACTATTGCAAGGCAGAAATAGTGGTGGCGTGTTTTTGACAACTATTCACAAGTTTACAGAAGACACCAAATTATTAACCGATCGAACCAATGTGATTTGCATCTCTGACGAGGCGCACAGAAGTCAAACAAATTTAGATCAAAAAGTAAAAGTTACAGAAACTGGGGTTAAAAAGTCCTTTGGATTTGCTAAACACTTACATAATTCGTTACCCAATGCCACTTATGTAGGTTTTACTGGAACGCCTATAGATGCTACCATTGATGTTTTTGGGGAGATAGTAGATGCCTACACCATGACTGAATCGGTCGCAGATGAAATTACTGTTCGCATTGTGTATGAAGGTCGTGCGGCTAAAGTATTGTTGAATAACCAGAAACTAGCCGAAATTGAAGCGTATTACAATCGTTGTGCAGAAGAAGGAAGTAACGAAAACCAAGTAGAAGAAAGTAAAAAAGCCATGTCGCAAATGAATGCGATTATTGGTGACCCTACTCGTTTAAAAACGGTTGCCGAAGATTTTGTAACGCATTATGAAAATAGAATTTCAGAAGGTTCAACCGTAAAAGGAAAAGCGATGTTTGTTTGTAGTAACAGACTGATTGCTTATGAATTGTATAAAAACATTTTGGCACTAAGACCTGATTGGGGAGAAGTGAAAATTGCAGCAGATGATGTAGAATTGTCAGACAAAGACAAAAAGGAAATCAAACCAATGGAGCGAATCAAAATGGTGATGACTCGTGGGAAAGATGATCCCGAAGCACTGTATCATTTATTAGGAACAAAAGACGATCGCAAAGAACTTGATCGCCAGTTTAAAAATGAGAAATCAAATTTCAAGATTGCGATCGTCGTTGATATGTGGTTGACTGGTTTTGATGTGCCATTTTTAGATACAATGTACATTGACAAACCAATACAACGCCACAATTTAATTCAAACCATTTCTCGTGTAAACAGAAAGTTTGAAGGAAAGCAAAAAGGATTGGTTGTAGATTATATTGGGATCAAAAAGCAAATGAATATGGCACTGGCATTGTACAGCAATACCGATGGTGAAAATATTGAAGATATTGAACAATCTGTGGTTGTTGTAAAAGACCAGTTGGATTTATTGAGTAGGTTATTTTACAAATTTGATACCTCAGGTTATTTTACCGGCACGCCATTAGAACAATTGAAAACTCTTAATCAAGCTTCAGAATTCATTCAACTAACACAAGAGCTGGAAAAGCGTTTCATGTATATCGTAAAACGATTAAAATCGGCTTACGATATATGTTCAGGGTCAGGAATATTTTCAGAAGAACAACGAGATGAAATACATTTCTATTTAGCCGTTCGTTCTATTATTTTTAAATTAACAAAAGGGGTTGCACCTGATACCGCTCAAATGAATAATAGAGTCAAGCAAATGCTACAAGATGCTATTGAAAGTGATGGTATTGAAGAGATTTTTAAATTAGGAGACGAAGGGCAAACCGAAGTCGATATATTCTCGGATGATTATATGGCTAAAATTGATAAAATCAAACTGCCTAATACCAAAATTAAGTTACTTCAAAAACTATTAGCCAAGGCAATTGATGATGTTAAGAAAATAAATAAGATTACAGGAATAGACTTTTCAAAACGATTGCAATTTATTGTAGACAAATACAATGAACGTAAAGAAGATGATGTGTTGCAAAGTCGTGTATTGGAAGATTTCACAGATGAAATTATTGATTTATATTATGCTTTAAAAAAGGAAAAAGACTCTTTTAAAGATCTAGGAATTGACTTTGAAGAAAAAGCTTTTTACGACATTCTAAGGGCTTTAGCACATAAATACGACTTCAATTACCCTGATGATAAATTATTGATTCTAGCACAAAAGGTGAAGCTTGTAGTTGATGACAAAGCAATGTACACAGATTGGAGTAAACGAGATGATATAAAAGCAGAGCTAAAAGTGGATCTAATTATATTACTGGCCGAAAGCGGCTACCCTCCAGTGGATCGTGATGAAATCTATAAAGAGATCTTTGAGCAGGCAGAGAATTTTAAGAAGTACAATAGTTAATTAAACGCTAAATTTAAATTATCGTAAATGGAAAAACCAAATGTCGTTTTAGAGTTGCAAGAGATTTTAAATACTGAATTATATCTTACAGATTATAGAAATGGTGAGTTTTTAAAAATAAATAGGTCAGTAAGTATTGATGAAAATAAGAATATTATAGCTTTAAATCTTTCTAATCTACAAATCTCAGATTTAAAGTTCCTTGCAAAACTTATAGATTTGCAATCTCTCTTTTTAGATGGTAACATAATAGATGATTTAAGTTCTCTTAAAAATTTAATAAGTTTAAAAAGTTTAAGTTTAAATGGAAATAGTATTTCAGATGTAGATTCTTTATCTGGTTTGATTAATTTGGAAATACTTTCTTTAAACGAAAATAAAATTTCAAATATTTCTTCTCTGAATAAACTAAATAAAATTAAGAAGTTAAATATTAGTAACAATAATATTGCTGACATTTTTGTAATTAAACAGTTTAAAGATATTAAGGTCTTATATGCTAATAATAATTTTATTTCTGAAATATTCTGTCTTTCAAATCTTATAAGTTTAGAACGCATTTATTTGTCAAACAATGAAATTCGTGATATTTCAAGTTTAAAAAAATTAAAACATTTACAGGAATTCAAATTTTCAGACAACTTTATTTTTGATTTAAGTCCTATACTTAATTTAATTAAAAATAAAGATTTTACAAGAACATATAATTTTTTTGATAACCCTTTAATTTATCCTCCAATAGAAGTTTATTTAAGAGGTGATCATCCAATAACTAAATGGTTTGAGATAGTGTGTGAAAAAGCAAATATAAGAATTACTCAATGTTTAGAAAAAAATGAGATATCATTAAACTTAAGTAATTGTGGCATCACAGATCTTACCTTAATACCTAATTTGTTTAAATGTATTCAGCTCGAAGAATTAATATTAAGTAATGAATGGGCTGAATATATAGATAACGACTGGACAAAGGTAAGCAGTCAAGATTATGATTTGGGGAACAATTTATACGAAATACCAATTCAAATATCCAAATTAAAAAAACTCAAAAGGCTAATTGTTGGTGGTGATTGGAAAAATGACAAAAGAAAAAGTACTTGGAGAATACGCGACGTTAAAAACCTTGGTAGGTTAACTAATCTTGAATACTTAAATATAAGTAATAATAAAATTTGTTCTATTACAAGTCTAAAAAAATTAGATAACCTCAAACATTTTCATATTAACAATAATGAAATAAATTCAATTTTTTTCTTAGGACATTTTAAGACTTTAAAGTCATTAAATACAAGCAATAATATTCTAACAAATATTAGCTTTTTAAAAGATTTAAAATCACTTGAAATGCTGGATTTACATTCCAATAAAATAAAAAATGTTTATGATCTCGAAACTATTTTATCATCACTCAAAAAGCTCGTTATTGATAATAACCCTTTTGTAATAGACCAAAATTGGAAGCTTTCAAAATACGAAAACCATCTTAGTACTATTGAGAATTATTTTAGTAAAAAAAATGCTAAGGAAACTATAAACTATAAACTTCCCGTGAAAGTTTTATTATTAGGAAATCATGGTGCGGGAAAGTCTACTTTATTAGATTATTTAATAGCCCCCAATAAGAAAACTAGAAGAATAAAAAAGCAAAATGATAGTACACATATTGTCAGGATTGAAAAATATCCTAGATCAAAAACAAAAAAACTGCCTGAGATAATATACTTTGATTTCGGAGGTCAAGATTATTATCATGGAATTTACAAAGCATTTTTAACAAATGATGCAATTAATATTTTATTATGGAATTCAAAAACAGATGAAAATAAAATTAGAATAGACAAGGTAAACAATATTCTTACTAGGGATTTTACGAAAAATTATTGGTTGCATCAATTAAAGCATCAGTATAGTGATAAAGTGAATGTTAAGAGTAGTCATGAAATATTAGAGGATGAAATAGTGTTAATAGCACAAACGCATGCTGATAATGATATTAGAATTACAGAAAATAAACAAATTAATGGTATAAATATAAAGAATGAATTCCATATCTCTTTGGACCAAGATTCTATAGATGTAAAGAACATACATAAAATTAATTTAGATTTTCTTGAGTCAAATCTTAATTATGAAATAGAGGAAAAGAAGAGTCAGAGTAGTTATAACGTACTTCAACCTAAATGGTATGGAGCTTTTTTAAATTTTATTTTTAGCTTTCCATCTCAAAAATGTATTCTCCTTAGCGAATTACTAAAAAACTACAAACGAAAACCAGAAGGGAATGAAACTTCCGAAGATATTTTGAGCTTTTTAATTGAAGATCTAGATCAATTGCATAGGCAAGGTTTGATTTTATACTATAAGAATTTTAATGAATTAAAAGATGTAGTATGGTTAAACCCTTCATTACTGACCACTTTCATACATTCTGAAATTTTAACGAAAAAGGATTTAATATTAAACAGAGGTGAAATTAGTGAAGAAAAATTCCATGACATCGCTAATAAAGATCTCAAAATTATTAAATTACTTCAACTGCAAAAGGTTGTTTTTCATAATAAGGAAAATAAAAAATATATTATACCTAGTTTTTTACCATTAGCAAATGATATTAAAGTAAAAAATAATTATGACATTTTAACTTTTGGACTTGATGAACCGGCTTTTACACTTAAATTTGAAAACTTCATACCCTTTGGTATTGTAAATCAGTTAATTTGCCATTTCGGAAATAATCCAGACAGTAAAAATTTTTGGAGAGATCAATTAATATTTACTTTAGACAATTCAGTTAAAGTTTTGATTAAATTAGACTTTAATAATTTAGAAATATTTGTTTTTTTAAGTAATAAAAATTTAGTAAACAAAGATTTACAAATTATCGAAAGATATATTTTTAATTGCTTAATTGCAATCTACCACGATGTTCCATTATTAGCATTCAGAGATTATCAAAATGATCAAATGAATATAACTACAAATGCTGAAATTAATGATGTTTTATTAAAGAAAAAGCCATTGGTTAGAAATTCTTTAACGGTTAATTTTATTGATATTATAAACAAACTTCCAGATGATTTATATATATCACTTGACAATGAATATTTTGTGAAGGGTACTATGTTGAATTCTCTTATAGATGGCTTTAGGATCTCTTCCATGTCAACAATAGCAGAACCAGTACAAAAAAGTCCTGAAACTGGTGAAAATTATATCATTAGAACATTATCAAAAGTTCATTCAAAAGAATTGCCAATTTATAAATTCCAAAATTTCACCAATCAAAATTTAAAAAAAATGAAAAAAATATTTATTTCATATTCAAAAGATGACTTTTCATTAGTCAAGCAATTTCAAGATCATTTATCTTCTTTAAAAAGAGATAGTATTATTTCAACTTGGTACTGCACAGAACTAATTGCAGGTGGTGAATGGGATAAAGATATTACAAAACATTTTGAAGAGGCAGATATTGTTTGTTTTATGATAAGTTCAAATCTAATGCGAACTGATTATATTCATAAGTATGAAATAACCAAAGCTTTCGAAAAGAAGAAAAAAGATGATAGCTTTAAAATAGTTCCAATTATTTTAGATTTCTGCAGTTGGAGTACTACAAATAACGATTTAAGTAAATTCACGGCTTTGCCATACACAGCAAAGCCTGTTTGTGATTTTGACAACAAAAATATGGCTTGGTATATAATTGTCGAATGCCTTAGATTTATGATTGCTTCAGATCAACAACCAACAGGAGATGACTGGTTTAAAAACGATGAATTGCCAAATAACATTTATAAAATTTACAAAAGAATTGTTGAAGGATTAGTAGATAAAAATTCGTAGAAATAATTGATTTGTATTATGCTTTAAAAAATAAAAAGACTCGTTTAAAGATTTGTGTATTGATTTTGAAGAAAAAGTATTTTATGACAAATTGAAGGCTGTAGTTTACAAATACGACTTCACCTGTCTCGATGACAAATTAATTGCTTAGCGCTAAAGGTAAAGCTTGTCATAGATAACAAAGCAAAGTATACAGATTTGACTAAACGAGATGATATAAAAGCAGAGCTAAAAGTGGATCTAATTGTATTATTGGCGGAAAGCGGCTACCCTTTAGTGGATCTCGATGAGATATACAAAGAAATTTTTTAACAAGCAGAGAATTTTAAGAAGTACAATTAAAAAGTTATTTCCGAAAAACATTTTTGAGCTTTTTGAGGAGCTCAAATGTTTTTCAGAATAACTTTTATCATCATGTAAAATTTAATCTTTTACATAGCACTAAAAATTTTGTTTATTGCGTTAACGGTGGCCATCGAACTCACTTGATGATACATATTGAAAGTTTTAATATCTAGATGTCCTGTAACACTCATTATTGTTTTATCAGCAAGCCCAGCATCTCGAAGTATAGTAACAAATGACCTTCTAGCGGTGTGCGTGGTTATACGATCACAAAATGGTTTTATGAATCGTTTTTGCTCTACACCTTTCGTTCGAGAATATTCTACATCATGAACAATATCCATAGCTCTTAAAATTTTTTTAATTGCTCTATTTTGTTCCTGATTTGTACTTAATGGCAAATTATAGTTATATCTTTCTAAAATTTCCAAAGCTATTTTGTATAATGGAATTTCACGATCTGGTTTTTTACTATCTTTCCCTTCTTTGAGAAAAAGACACTTCTGAATAGTAACAATACGCTTATTAACAAGTTCTAAATCACTATATCTCATACCAGTTAAGCATTGAAAAACAAAAATATCTCTAGCTTTTGTTAGTGATTCTGTTGCACACTGAAAATCATTGATTGCTTTCACTTGATCCATAGTTAAAGCTTCTTGACGTGTTAAAACTCGTTGCGGTTTTTTAAACTCTATAAATTCGGAATTAAATGCATAACCGTTTTTAATGGACCAAAACATAAATGTCTTAAACAATCCGACATTGCGACTAAACGTATTAGTATAATGGTCTTTATATTCATAGCAAAAATCTGTAAACTCAGTAAAGAACTTTCTATTTACTTTTGCAAAGGTTAATTTATATTTCTTAACCTTTTCGAATTCTTCCAATAGGTTTTTAATATTTTTGTACCTTTTTATAGTCGCTGGCGACCACTCTTTTAATTTTATCTTTTCTTCAGTAAAATTATCATAGACTTCAAAAAACGAGCTAACTTTAATTACTCTTTCAAATACTTGATCGAAATGTTCTTTTAATATATTACTATCAAAAGTTTGTTCTCCCAACTCCGAACGTGATATTATTTTTTGGAATTCTGTGGCGAAGTCATGTAGCCTTTTAGTAATTTGTTTTTGATTTTGAGAAATTAAAACACCTTTTTTATTGGGACATTTATTTTCAAAATCCCAGTGCTTAGGTAAAATTGATTTTTTTGTAGAATAAACAAATTTCTTTTTTTCATCATTGAAAAAGCAAGAGAAGAGAATCAATGTTTCTTGATCAGATTTAGGTTTTCGGAGATTAAATGTGTACTTCATAATTTTTATAATAATTTAGTTAAAATGATGCGTTGACAAAATGGTTGACAATTATGTTATATTTCATTACTATTAAATTTTATAATGAAACATAAAAAACAACCACAAAACACTGTTTAACAACAACATAGTGAATAAATCTATATAAACAAATATATACGAAAGTATAGTCGGCGACTCCACAAAAAACCCTGTAAACATCTAGTTTACAGGGTTTTTTATTTTTTGATAATAATTTTCTTGAACATCAAATAGAATTATAAAGTTTTTAAAAAATAAAACGCTACCATTCCATTATTTTTCTTATTTAAAATCCTGCAGAATATAGTATCATATCCGCATTCAAAAATTTAAGTGGGTTCAGCGGTATTTTGAAGACTTTTCTAAAACTTTATTGATTTAAACGGTATAGGTATAATAGCAGCTTAACTAAAAGTATTTACCATGCCATTATAACCGCCTTGAACTGCTTTTATGATATGAGATTTATCCAAATTCAAGCCTTCTATTTTATCAATTTTAGTAAACTCACGCATATTATCAGTCCCCCACAAACTGAATTCAACAATAATAGGCGTTAAACTGATTCCTTTTGGAGTTAACAAATAAATATTCTCTTTTTTATTTTCAAGAACTTTTATTTTGAAAATGAGCTTATACGATTCTAATAATTTCAGTCGTGCTGATAAAATACTGGGTGCAATCCTTTCATCAGAATCAGAGATTTCCTTGAATGTTTTTTTGTGCTTCACGAGCATATCTCTAATGATCAGCAACGACCATTTGTCACCAATCACATCCAGTGTAGAGGAGATTGGGCAGCCTGAGCGAAATTCTTTTTCCATTTTTTTTAAAATTATTACTATCGTTTCGATAGTAATTAGTATTTTTGCTTTCGATTCGATAGCAAAAATACAAAAATTAAACAAGAAATTATGTTAGCAGGACATTTCACAACAGCATTACTAGCAAAACAAAAGTTTCCAAAAGGAACTTTAATCTATTTTTTAATTCTATCCCAATTACAGGATTTACTCTGGTTTCTCTTTCATTATTTAGGACTGGAAACCACCAAACCCAGTGATGCCTTTGATGCCACTTTAAGTAATATGGCAGTGGATATGCTCTATAGTCACGATTTGCTACCCTTACTATTCTGGCTGGCAATTGTTTTCCTAATTGGAAAATTGATTTTCAAAAGCACCAAAATAGGAATAGTAAGTATGGTTTTAATTTCTGTTCACTTTGTATTGGATTTCTTTTCAGGTCATATGCATCATGTTTTTGGTGCCGATACTGCTGAAGCCGGACTGGGTTTGTATGCGGCTAGTCCCTACTTAGCGATTTTAATTGAAGCTATCTTTAGCGCGGGAGCACTTTGGTATTTTTTTAATGAGGAAGCCAAAAATGGCGTGATCAGAACCTCCACAAATAGACTAGCCATCATTGCTGTTTTTGGTTACGGAATTATTTTTATGCTACTCATCGCTACCCGATCTTTTAGAGAGTTATTGCATATTCCCGAATTTGATTTGGGTTTTAATACCAATATGCCAACCTTAATTTTTACTTATGGTGCCATGCTTTACTGTTTAAATTATTTTGTGTCGAAAACCAAAAATACCTTAATTACTAAATCATGATAGAAGGATTTATAGGTTTTATAAAAGAATTAAAAGTTCGTAACGACGCCTTATTTTACTTTGGTTTGTTATGCCTACTGCTTTCGGTAATTTGTATTGTATTGACTAAAACAACATCAACACAACTTCATGGGGTAAACGCATGGTTCAAACCTTTCAAATTTGCAGTGTCATTGGGTTTATACTCTTGGACAATGGCTTGGTACTGCCATTATCTATCTGATTTTAATACTACCCCTTTTAACTGGACCGTAATTATATTGTTTGGTCTCGAACTTTTGTATATTATTTTTCAAGCATCAAAGGGGCAATTATCGCATTACAATACAAGCACTCCAACCTATTCACTGTTGTACTCACTTATGGGTTTAGTAGCAGCAGTTGTTACGTTGTATACTGCCTGTATTGGCTTGCTATTTTTTACACAGTCTTTTCCAGAGTTACCCTCCTATTATGTTTGGTCCATTCGTTTGGGAATTTTAATTTTTGTTGTTTTTTCATTTGAAGGAGGTTTAATGGGCTCTCGCATGAATCACAGTGTCGGGGCTATCAATGATAATTCGAATATGTGGCTTATTGGTTGGAGTAAAACTGTAGGCGATTTGAGAGTTGCACACTTTATTGGAATGCATGCTTTACAGCTACTTCCCTTACTTTCCTTTTATATTTTTAAAAATACAAAAGCAACAATAATTATTTCAATTCTATATGGCTTACTTGCAGTATCAACATTAGTACAGGCATTGAACGGTAAACCTCTTATTAATCAAAAGAAAGTAGAGGAACAGAAATAAAATCGACTTTCTAACGTTAAATTGTTTGAATTATCTTGTGCCAAAATACAAGACAGTAAGCAAATTGTAAGAACTTTATTAATGATTTACTCTGAATCTACTATTGTTTTTCTATCTTTGGTATAAGTGCCTTAATATAGAGAAACAACTAAATAATAGTAACTAAAAGGCACAAAATCAAAATTCTTTTATTATGAAATACGCATTCGTAATCGGACTCTTTTTAGTTCAAATCCTTGGTTATTCACAATCGAATAAGGTAGAAGCTTCTTCTCAAAAAGCAGATGACAAGTTGTTGTTAACCATTTTCTTGAAACACGATCAAAGCATGAATTTGAATGAGATCGAAAAAATAAGAACCGATCAAGGCTTTTATAAAAATTTCCCACCAGAAGGAGTTTCCGTAGTCAATTGGTATGTGGTAATGGGTATTGGTCAAATGGTAGTGTTAGAACTTCCTGCCTCCAAATTAGCTGCAGTAAACTTGGCAATTGAAAGAACCGCATGGAAGGCTTTCAAAACAGAAATTTATCCTACGTACAACTTATATCCTATTGTAGAAGGTAAGTTGGAAAATAAGTCGAAAGTAACTTACTAAGAATTATAAAAAAACTAAGATAGTAACGATGTAAGTTGGTACTATTTTAGTTTTTTTTTAAAAGTTTGCAGAATTACTTGTCTCGCCAATTTTAGTTCGAAAATTCTAGTATACAAAAGCGGGTATTTTGTTGTATTAGGTAGTGGTAGCCAATTTTCTAAGGCACACTATCTGGTAAACCTTAAATACTAGAAAGGATTCGTAACATAGCGAGATACTATTCACCTCTACATAGTCTAAAGCCAGTATCGCTTCCCTTACCATTTGCTTCATAATTGCCCTGAAAATTTATTTCACAACAGTAATCAGCACCTATCCAACCTCCTCCTTTTAGAACACGACCTTTAGGATCTGTATCATTATTATGCCAATCATAGCACCATTCTCTAACATTACCAGAGATATCAAAAATACCTAACTCGTTGGGAAGCTTACTACCCACAATTTTAGTTTTACAATTATTATTTTGTAACAAGGACCAATTCCAATCTGAACCTTTTAAGTTTTTTTCACCTGAATTACACCAATAATATCCCACTTCATTTATAGTATTACTCCCGCTATATGTATAGTTCTTGCTCATCTGCCCTCCTCCTGCAGCGTATTCCCATTCTTGTTCTGTAGGTAAGCGATATCCATTAGCTCCTTCATTAATGGTAACAGTCCATTTGATTTCATCTAATCCATTGTCGTTGTAAGGATCTTTTTTGTTTTCGCCGATAGTGTAATAGGGTTCTAAACCTTCTTTTAAACTTCTAGTGTTGCAATATTTTACGCAATCATACCAGTTTACATTTTCTACAGGCAAATTCTCTCCTAAAAATTCTGATGGATTACTACCCATTATTTCTACCCATTCTTTTTGAGTAACCTCATATCTCCCTATATAAAAGTTGGAAATAGTTAAGTCTTTGCCATAATAGCTTGAATTTGTATTTTTAAAAGAGCCTCCTTTTACAAATACAAAATTTTTGTTCTCTTTTTCCGAACAAGAAATTATAACAAAAAATGGTGCCAATAATATAAATAATTTTCTCATTTATGTTTTTATTTTAAGATATAAAAAATGCAGATGTTTTAAAATCTGCATTTTTTAGAATAATATTTTTAAACTTTATTGCTATAGCATAATAAAATACTTCAGTGTTGGCTCAAGTAACATTTAAATTTAAGAGCCTACCCAATAGTAGCAATATGTACTACTTATTTCGTTAGCGACACAATTACAATCCACACTTTGTACGTAAAAAAACACCTCTGATTCTTACTTGTAAATGTAAATAATTGAGGTTTGTTTTTATATCTTCCATATAGTTGCATTCATAGCACCACTTATTCTATTATTACCGTTATTACTGTAATCATAAGCTTCACATCCAAATACCATATAGGCATTTGTACCACCAGAAGGAGTCGCAAAATTTAATCCAAAATCAGCACCTAGTGCTCCTTTAAAATTATCTAAATGTGCCCCAACATTTATAGCATTATTTGTATTAAGAGCTGCACCTCCCCAACGTCCTTGAACTTGCCAAAAAGTCTTAGTACCGTCGATAGAAGGTTGTTGCACTCTTTGAGACTTGGTCATAACATAGGTATGATTATTTACTGTATAATTATTACCCGCACTACCTGCGTTAAAAAGTGCGCCTGGCCCTCTCTCACAAACGTAATATTCAGTAAGCGGACTTCTTGTCCACCCATATAATCCAACAAATTTAAGGTTGTTATCTGTGGTAACAGAACCTATATTGTAGCCTACATTTATTCTTTGTGTACTACTCCATCCTAGGCCACCTACTACCTGACGAACACCACTCCATGTAAAATTAAAATTACCTTTACCATTGGGTGATGTAATATTAATTGTTCCAAGCTGACCTTCAGCATCAATTGAATAAAAAAAGTTGTTCTGATTTCCTACTCTTGCAGTAGCTGAAGGTGATGCACTTTTAACAGGTTCAATTTGATCTTGTACTTGTGCATTTGTTGTTTCAGGTGCTAAATCATCCTTTGAACAACTTAAAAATGTTAAAGAAACAGCGGATACTATTAATGCTCCGAGTAAAACTGAAAAATTTAATTTTTTCATAATTTGGTTTTGGGGTTGGTTAATAAAAATTTTCGTCATCTATTGCGATGATAACGCAGCAAAAATATACGGTTCCGTTTTAAACGAATAATACAAATTCGACAAAAGATATAATTAATGGAGCATTCCTCTATTACACTAAAAATAAAACGCTCGAATTCTAACCTCACCAAAATCAAATAACAAAAGCACTACAACTACAAATTATAATTTTAAAGTTTGATTCTATTGCATTCGTCCAAATGCTTCAGCATACCTCATACCTGATGCACTGTTTAACAGTAAGCAAATTAATACTAATTCTACAATAAAAACTTTGGGAATCAATGTCCCAAAAATAATTTCAACGACCGATTCAACATAAGTTGTTTGCAAACTGAAGTCAAACTGCTTCTAGTGCATAAGTTCGATTTCAAAAACCATACAAAACAAAAACGCTCCCTTTTCAGGAAGCGTTTACTACTTTTAAAAAAAAGTCAACACCAACTAATAAATTCTATTTTACAGTCTCCATAATTGCTTGTCTCGCCAATTTAGGTTCGAAATTTCTATTATACAAAAGCGGGTAATTCGTTCTATTGGGAATTGGGTAGTCATTTTTCCAAGACATACCATCGTGCAATCCCCATAGAGTGACTCTGCTTATTTTATCTTTGTTCTTTACAAAAATTCCAAATAACTCTTTGTAACGATTCGCTAGTTCCTGTTCTACAGATGGAGGCAAACCATTTTTGTAAGGATCTAAAAAGGTTTCGAACTCTTCTAATTGATACTGGGGTTCCATCATACTTTTCCCTGTTATTTGCCCTTCCTTAGTAATTGGTAATACATCAACATCCAATTCGGTAATCATGACTTTAATTCCTAAGGCTGCATAGGCATCGATAGCTTGTTGAATATATTCCGTTTTAGGGAAGTTTAGTCCCCAATGCGCTTGAATCCCTACCCCATCGATTCTAATTCCGGCATCTTGAAGCATCTTGATCATACGCACTATTCCGTCTCTTTTTTCAGGACGCCAAGCATTGAAATCATTATAATACAATTCGGTGTTAGGTGCATATTCACTAGCGTATTTGAAGGCTAACCGAACCATTTCATCACCATCGCCAATACTGTTTACCCATACTGTAGGCCTGTACGAACCATTATCATCTATAACCTCATTGACTACGTCCCATGCTTGCACTTTTCCGGCATATCGACCAGCAACCGCTTTGATGTGGCTACGCAATCGCTCTTTTTGTTCTTCTGGCGAATTTGGAGCACCTTTATCATTCGTGAAAAACCATGCAGGGGTTTGATTATGCCATATTAAAGTATGTCCCATAACGAACATTTTGTTTTCTTGAGCAAAAGCAACATAGGCATCAGCCAATTTAAAATCATAAACTCCTGGCGACGGACATACTACTTCCGCTTTCATACAGTTTTCGGGAGTAACGGTATTGAATTCCCTTCTTACAATGGTATTGGAAGCACCATCCTTACCCGAAACGATGTCATCATTTATGGCACTACCCAATATAAAGTAGTTTTTAAAGGCGTTTTTTAATGCTACATTTTCAGTAGTCGGTACTGTTTTCGAAACAGCATTAGTTTTCACTTTTTGAGCCATACAACTTGTAAGTGATAGTGATAAAACACAAACGATTGTGGCTGTTTTAATTACTGTGGACTTTGGTTTTTGCATAGTTTTTTATTTATTAATAGAATAATGTATTTCAACCTATTGTAATAACCCATTGGGTGTAATTATTAGAACGGGGCTTCGACTCCCGAAGTTTCGGGACAGCCTGACAAAGAAAACGTCATTAAATATTACTTGCACTTACCGGACTCCATGTACCGTCATCTCTAGGGTATACACCGAATCCATAGCAGTGATAAAAAGTGTTTTTTGATTTAATCCGCCAAAAGTTACATTGGCAGTCCAGTCTTCAGGAACGGTAATATGTTCTATTTGCTCCCCTTTTTTATTGAAAACAGTAACGCCTTTTCCGGTTAGGTACACATTACCCAAGTGGTCGATTGTCATCCCATCAGATCCCATATTTGCAAACAGCTTTTTATTGGAAAGTTGGCCTTTTTTCCCAATAGTATAGGAGTAGGTTTTTTTTCCTGCTTCATCAGCAACATAAAGGATTTTGCCATCAGCTGTACCAATGATTCCATTCGGTTGGTCAAAGTTATCATCGGCTACAATTGTTGGTGTTTTTGATTTTGGTGCTAAATAATACACTCTTTTCGACTTCTGCTGAGGCTCTTGATGTTTCCACCAAGGACGTTGGTAATACGGATCTGTAAAATAAATACCTCCTTTGGCATCTACCCAAAGATCATTGGGACCATTGAATTTTTTGCCATCAAAATCAGTAACAAGTACGCTAACTTTTTTATCCACATCAATAGACCATATTTCGTTCTTTTCATCGGCAGCTGCTAGCAAATTTCCTTGGTTGTCAAAATAAAGTCCGTTGGAGCGGCCTGATGGTTTCATAAAATCCGAAACGGTATTATCAACAGCGTTCCACTTTAGAATACGGTCATTAGGCTGATCGGTAAAATAGACATTACCATTTTTGTCTGCAGCTGGACCTTCTGTAAATTCGAAACCATCAGCAACCAAAGTAAGTTGCGCACCATTAGCAATTATAGCTGTGTTTGGGGTTTTCTGAGCCTTGCAAGATGTAGTTACGATTATTAGCAAACTGATGCTAATTAAATTTAAACGATGGTTAAAAGTCTGTTTTTTTGATTTCCTTTTCATACAATATTCGTTAGTTTATTCTTTTATTTTTAATTGAATTAATCGCCTTTAGCCCAATAAATAGCGCCAAAAATGTGGTTTAAAAAGTATTTATCTTTAAACGATTCTGGTTTATGACCCAAAGCGGTATAAAAAGATCTTCCACCTTCATACTCTTGATGCCATGAAATAGGATGCGACTTTCCCATACCTTTTAACGGGATGGCATCATAACCTGCAGTAAAATCATAAGAAGATTCATCAACAGTCAATAGAATATGTAGTTTATCTAAATTCATGTTTTTAAAGTTATACCACTCATCTGAACGAAGCCACTTATTGGGTAGATGCCAGGTGGCTGGGAAATCATTATTCACCACATTTACAATTGCTGCTTGTAATTTGGGATGATTCACAAATTTGGCTCCAACTAGACCATCAAACCAAGCATTATCGTTTTCACCATCTGCTGTTCCGTGTATACCCACAAAGCCACCACCTCGTTTCATAAATGCTTTTAAAGCATCGATATGCTTTGGCGTCAAAAAATTGGCATTGGCGTTCATAAAGATCACGACATCATATTCTGGTAATTTCGTTATTAGATCATCTGGCCTTTGTGTCCAATCAAATTGAAACTGATTTTCTGCTGCCATTTCTTTGAATGCTTCTACAGCAACTGGGATGCTATTGTAATGCCAAGTATCATGTTGGGCAAACAATAAAACACGAAACTGATCTTGCGCATTTGTTTTAATCATAGTCAGGATACATATAGTTAATAAAAGACATTTCATTTTAAATAATTTCATAATCAGAGATTTATTTTAATAATTCATAATAAATATATTCCCATGCCAAACCAACACTGTACATAGGCGGAAAGCTATAGTCTTCTACTTCAGACAAGATGTAGTGCACTCCAGCTTTTTCTTTATAATTAAAAATATCCTTGAAATCTATTTTCCTACTTTCGCCTAATTCTTTATAATCTTTCACATGCCAACTAATAAATCGGTTGGGATAGGTTTTAAAATAATCGACAGGATTCACGCCTCCCCGCTGCATCCAATACAAATCAGATTGAAAATAGACATAGTCAGGATTGGTGTTTTGAAGAAAATAATCATAAATAGTTATGCCTTCTACCTTCAAAAATTCATCGGCATGGTTGTGATACACAAACTTAAGTCCGTTCTTCTTGCAGAGTTTTCCAACTTTATTATAATAATTGCAATACTCTTGCAGTTCTTTGATCGTTTTGATGTCTTTTAATTTACTATTTGAAGTAGAAAGATATTCAACACCCGCTTTTTTATGGTCTTGAATCGTGTTGTTCCACCACGTATTAATTGCGGCATCATCATTTTTGTTTTCAGGATCGAAAAAAGTCATCGAACCCAAAAATTTCATGCCTGCTTTTTCAACCATAGCCTTAAACTGCGCTGGACTTTGACCGTAAAAACCACCCTCTTTATATACAAAGGTTTCCACATAGCTATACCCCATTCTGCCTAACTGAATTAAAGTTTGTTCTGGATTTTTCAGCATCTCTTTGTGAACAGAAACAAGCTGAATACCAATGTTTTTATTTTTAGGATTGTTTTTAATATATCTCGTTTTCCATAAACTCTTTTCATAAGTATCAAATCCTTCTAATAGCACATCGGTGTAATTTTGAAAGTTAAAATCAACCTTCATTGTTTTCTTACCATTGAGGTCTTTGTCTTGCATCGTCCATTTTTTATCTGAAGAAAAGATTCCTTTGCCTGTAAAAAATGTGCCTTGTGCGTTGTGTCCAGCAGCAAAAACAGTATCAGTAACGGTATCAAAACCAATCATTTCATGCAGTATTGGGTTGTATTGGTTGTTACTATTTTTTTGCGAAACTTCAACCGTGAGCGAATGACTATTGGAATTATTTAAACTACTCATTTTAATTTCTGGAAGTTTTGCAACACTGTCTGTACTAGGATTAATAGCGCTTACCCATTGACCCGAATATTGTCTGAGTCTGTCTTTTTGCGAAGAAATTCTATAGTTTTCTTGAGCAAAACCGACAAATGACTTTAGACATAGTATTAAATAGAGTACTTTTTTCATTTTCTTAGTTTTTATCAAGGTGAATAAATAGTGGCTTCTCCATTTCTTTTTTATACTCTTCTAATACAAATGGATTTTCTTCGATACGAGCATCTTTCCAATCATGCCACGGAAAACCATTTTTGTTAGACCAATATTCCCAATCCCAATTGATGTAGCAAAATGCTTTAATTCCTGAATTATCCTCTAGCATATTAAAGAAAGGTTTAAACCATTTATTCCACGAAATTTCACCGTCCATAACCCCAACAAATCTCGGTGTGCATTCACCAATCATCACAGGTTTTTTATGAATATGAGCAGTATCAAAAAAAGTTTGTAAACCAATATTCTCAAATTCTTCAGGGCTAAAAATATCGATTCCCCACCAATCAACATATTGATCACCAGGATAGAACTCCATCAATTTTTCAAGACTTATAAAATTTGCTGAGCCACCACCAGAGCACCAAACTGTAGCCGACTTTATATCTTTCTCCTTAAATGCTTTAGAAATAGTGATGAATACTTTTTTATAACTATCAGGCAAATAGCCATTCCAATCGCCTTCAAATTCGTAGCCAATTCTAGTAAAGGAGGGTCTGTCTAAATCCAAAAGCACTTTATAAAATGCTTCTAATTGTTTGTCATATTTTCCGTTGGCAACTTCTTTATCTAAGCCTGCTCCAGTATCCTTACCTCCTGTAAATCCTAAACCAATTTGTGGTATCATCCCTTTGGGCAAACTATCTAAAACCTGTTTTAAATCTTTTCCCCATCTTTCAATCCTTTTTACGGGGGCAGTGATATTAACATACGTCATATAAATTGCTGGCATTTTATCTTGACCAATAGCATTTACATAATCATTAAAACCCTTTTTATCCTGACCAGCTCCGTGGTAAATTCCGATTTCGGGTTCGTATTTAGCATGGTAAAACTCCCGGTCAGCTTTAGTTTCTTGTCCCTGAACTTTTAAAACCAGTACAAAAAAAAGTAGGCTTGCAAACTTTATAATTTTATTTTTGATAGACCTCATATTATTTCTTTTCTGTTTTTACTTTTAATCCCTCTAGAAAACCATAATAAGCTGGTTTTGGTTTTAAATCATCATCATAAATAGTAGGCCAATCTTTCATGTTAAAAAAGCCTTTGATCCAAGAATCTCTATCTGTAAAGTCCCAAACTGTAATACCGTATTGCTGTTTTTTCGGAACAATTTTACGATACATTAAAACCAGATTTTTATATTTTTCAGCCTGTGCTTGTTTCATTTCAGTTGTTATCGAACTAAAGTTTTCGATACCACCTAATCTTTCGTCATTGTGCGAATTAAAAATAATATCGACTTCCGACAAGTGAATTTGTAAACCAGTTGCTGCCGCTTTTTCCAATGAATAAGCGATGACTTCATCTGGCGTATCCATACGAATGTGCATTTGAAAACCAATACCGTGAATGGGCACACCCTCTTTTTTAAATTCTTCAACCATTTTTAAAACTGCATTCAACTTAGTAGTATCACGTTCAATGTTGAAATCGTTATAAAACAAAACCGCGTCAGGATCTGCTTCATGGGCATATCGAAAAGCATTCGCTATATAGTCTTTACCAAAATTATTGTACCAGAAGGTTTTTCTATATTCACCACCTGCAGATTCAAAAGCTTCGTTTACAACATCCCATCCTGCAACTTTACCTTTGTATCGACCTACATATTTATGAATATACTCTTTCATAAATTCTCCCAACCATGCACTATCGTTGGCGCCTTTTTCTTCTACCCATTTTGGTGTACTGCTGTGCCAAATAAGGTTATGACCAAAAAGACGTTGGTTGTGCTTCTTGGCATAATACAATATGGTATCGGCCTTTTTCCAATTAAACTGGTTTTCAGCAGGCAAAATCGACTGCATTTTCATATCGCTAGTAGCTGTGATGCTATTGAAATTTGAAAGCTGCAATGCCATCAATTCTTGGTCATTAATTAATTTATTGATATTAATAGCAGTACCAATTGGAAATTCTGAAACGTTTTTTAGACCTACTTCCATCGTGTTTTTTTGGTTTACACTTTTACAAGCTGTAAAAGAAAGCACAACTAAAGCAACAAGGATCTTTGCAATTTGAGGATAACTTTGTTTTTTATGTATCATGTTATTTATTTTTTGGTATAGTTACAGATCCACTAACAATCGTTTCCGATCCAACGTTTTTCTTTATAGAAAATGCTTTGGAATTTTGAAGAACATCTTTTCCTTTTGACTTAGGAGCAAACAGAATTCCTGCCCAACGTCCACGAGTAAATTCTGATCCGTCAGTTCCCACTGAGGCAATTACAGTTACTGTATCACCTTTTTTGAGTTCAACGTTTTTCCATAATTTGTTGTACTTTATGCTTTCTTCGAAGGAATTCTTACTCAAAGGAGCGGTATATTTACCCACTTCGTTTCCGTCTACTAACATTTGAAACCCTGATTGCCCATCATTTTCACCAACACCTATAAAAATGATATCGTATATCCCATTTTCATAAGGAAAATTTGTTGTGACCGCAGCCTCTTTATATTTTTCAGGATTAATTGCCAGCCATGCATTATCCAAATAAAAAGTAGTGTTTTCAGTAGGGAAATCTGTAGCATTAATTATTTTCGTTCCTTTAACTGTCTTTGCAATTTCGTCAATATAAGAAAGAGCTGTAGCTTGGTTTTTTATTTCTACTGGACCTTCGCCATTTGGAACATAATCAATGTCTTTCGTTAGCAGGAATTTATCAAATTCGACACCATCTTCTCGCATACTAAACTGAATGTCATGTATCCCCGATTTTTCGATATCCAAATAAATTTGTTTGGCAACACCACAGTGAATTAATTCTGTACGTTGTGCACTTCCCCAAGTCCATTCATTTTTGCCTTCGCACCATTGCATGCGTTGTCCGTTTTCTGGCCAAGTACCATCAATTCCTACATGTAGTCCGTTATCTTCGGCACCCATACTAAATATTCTTGCCCAAACATAATAGCGTCCAGGAGTATTGATGTGTACTTTATAATGAAGAATCCCCATTTTTCCGGCTTCATTCGAAAAATTTTCACCTACAATTAGCTCGTCTTCAGCAGTGACTCTAGTGTCGGGTAGAATTTCTAAATAAGTATTGTTACTCGCACCAAGCTGATGATTTTCATCTTCATCTCTACCCACTTTAGGAGTTTCAATTGATGACGTTCGATACCATTGTCTGATTTGATTTTTACTCTGTTTATAAAAATGCTCAGCTTCTACAGCAATAATATCTTTTTTTCCATCGAAATGGTTATTTTCAGTTACAAGAGGTTTCTCGAGATTTTGTGCCATAGCCTGCAACGTGCTTAATAGTCCCCCCATTATCAAAATTCTGGTTCTTAACTTCATATTATTTGGTTTGGTTAATAGCTAATTTTAGTATATCCACACTTGCAGATATTAAAAAACCACAATGTGTATTGTGGTTTATATGTTGAATTTTAATGGTTTTGTAAAATTATACGACTCCTTTCAATTCAGTTATTACGTTATATTAGCGCGATCTTAGTTCGTTTTCACTGCATCCCAACCTGTCACCTTCACAATTTTAGAAAAGATCTCGTTATTCTCATAAACCCCAGTAAATTCTTCAGAACCAGGTCCAAAAGCAAAAACCGGAATTAAAGTAGCAGAATGTCCTCCTGTAGAAAAAGAAGTTCCTACCTTACTGTAATCATCATATTCTGTTCCATCTACTTTCTTTTTCTTTTGTGCCGATAGCGTAAAACCTCCTGTTTCATGATCAGATGTTACCACAACCAAAGTGTTCCCATCTTTCTCGGCATAATCCAATACCTTTCCGATTAGATTATCAAAATCTAATAATTCTGCAATTAAGTAAGGAGCATCATTACTATGTCCGCCCCAATCTATTTGCGAACCTTCAGTCATAATAAAAAAGGGCGCATTGTCTTTACTTAAAAACTTAATTCCCAATTCGGTTGCATCCGAAAGGAAATCACCTCTGCCTTCTGACATTTTAGGCATCTGATCATTAGCTAAAAGAAAACCCGCTTTTTGGCTTGATTTAATTTGAGCATAATTTCCTAAAGCTATAGTATTCATATCATAGTTTAGTGCAGTTAATTCCTTGACCAAATCGCGTTTGTCTTTTCGTTCTGTGAAATATTTTAATCCGCCTGCTGCAAAAAAGTCAACTTTACCAGCTAACAAATCAACTGCAATTTCGTCAGCCATACCACGATTAATTTGGTGACCAAAAAAACTACCAGGTGTTGCATGAGTAATTGAAGACGACGCTATTAAACCAGTCTTTACATTTCTTGATGAAGCTAATTCTACTATCGTTTCTACTGCTGTAGAGTCATTTGCAACTCCAATCGCACTATTAAAAGTTTTTACTCCGGCACTGAACGCCGTTGCACCAGCAGCAGAATCTGTTATCTCCTGACCTGCAGAGGAGGTTTTAATAAGTCCTATGTTTTTAAATCGAGTATAATTAGGTTTTGAATCCTTGAAGAAAAACGCAGAAGAAATTTGCGACAATCCTGTTCCATCACTGATTAAGAGAATTACATTTTTAGGTTTAGTAGGTTGCGCTGTTTTTTTTGTTGTAGAACAAGAAAATAACGTAAATGCTACAAAAACTGCCGAGATATATTTATAATTCATGAGGTTGTAATTGTTTTGGTTAGTACTTATTTAAATAACCTTTAAGTCATAGTGGCTTTCATATCAGTAATTGTCAGTAATGCTGAATTAAAAATCCAGCAAAAACTGACAGCACTAACTACAAATTATCTAATTCGAATCTAAATTGAGTACCACAAATAGCTTTGAAAAAATTGACCAACTCAAAAAAGTTGTGAAACTAGTATTTAAACATTAATCCAAATACGGATCTAAAGTCTGAATTTTTCCGTTTTCATCATAAGTGATTTCAGCCACTTTTACGGATCTTAAATGGGTAACCCCTTCAGACAAACTTGAATCGTGGTAGAACAAATACCATTTACCTTCGAACTCACAAATAGAATGATGCGATGTCCAACCGATAACTGGATTTAAAATTCGACCTTGATACGTAAACGGACCGTAAGGATTATCTCCCGTAGCATAGCAGATAAAATGAGTATCTCCAGTTGAATAAGAGAAATAATATTTGCCATTATACTTGTGCATCCATGAAGCTTCAAAAAAGCGACGATCATTATCTCCAGCTAAAAGCGGTTTTCCGTTTTCATCCAGAATTTCGATCTCTTTCACCGATTCGTCAAAACTTTTCATATCGGCAGAAAGCTTTGCCATAATTGGATTTAAAGCCAACTCACCAGCCGATGGTTCTTGGTTGTTTACATCATAAACATTGTTTCTATAGTTTTGCAATTGACCGCCCCAAATTCCACCAAAATACATATAATAACTACCATCATCATCACAAAAAACTGCAGGATCGATAGAATAACTTCCTTCAATCGCCTCTGGTTCTGCAATAAATGGCCCTACTGGTGAATCACTAATTGCAACCCCAATCTGGAAAATTCCGTTGGCTCTTTTAGCTGGAAAATACAAATAATATTTTCCGTCCTTTGTCGCTGCATCGGGCGCCCACATTTGTCTTTCGGCCCAAGGCACATCTTTTACGTGTAATGCTAATCCATTATCCGTAGCTTCACCCGTTGGGCTATCCATCGAAATAACATGGTAATCTTCCATCCCAAAATGATCTCCGTTATCGTTAAACGGAATTCCCGCTTCGATGTCGTGAGAAGGATAAATGTATATTTTTCCATTAAAAACATGAGCCGAAGGATCGGCAGTGTACATGTGTTTGATTAACGGTTGTGAAATTGCTTTTTTGTTTATTTCGTCAAAATTGATATGACTAATACTTTCTTCTGGCATAATAACTTAATTTATTGTTTTATTTCTTCTTTCTTTTAATTCACTTTCTAACTGCATTTCCATTTTTTTATCGATTATATAAAAACATACAAGCGCTGCACTTGCAATGAAAAATAACCCTGGATAAACACTTACTGATAATTTAATTCCGTCAATTGCTGACTGTGCTTGGTTTGCTGCTTCAGCCACATAACCGTATCTTGATAATAGAAAAGCACCTAAAGCACCACCAATACTCAAACCTACTTTTAGACCAAAAATCATAGCCGAAAAGATGATAGCCGTAGCACGTCGATTGTTTTTCCATTCGCTATAATCCGCCACATCTGCAATCATCGCCCATAATAACGGAATCGTAATTCCGTACAAAAACCCGTGAGCCATTTGCGTTAAGAAAACCAGACCTATTGAAGTTGGCGCATAGAAATTGAACTGAATCAAACTTAATGCAGATAGGAATATAAAGGCAATGAAAATGTTTCTTTTTCCAAATTTATCTGCCAATCCTTTTGAAAACATAATTCCGAAAATCATGAACAAAATTCCACCTGAATTGAACAAACTAAAGGCCGAAGTAGGCGCATCTTTTGGCCACTGAAACTCAGTAAGTCCCATTCCGATTAGCGTGTCATTCAATCCTGCGATCATATTATTGAATCCAATATCTTGCAAGAAAGTCGCTTGGGCAACAGGATCTAAGTAATATTTAAAATAATAAATATACATTCCTCCTTTTAGCGAAAGCGTAACAAAAATCAAAATAGTCACAAAAAGCATGATTACCCACGGCTTGTTTTTGGACAAATCGACCAAATCTTGTTTTACAGATGATTCTTGTTCTTTCTTAGGAACTATACGCTCTTTAGTAGTCAAAAATGTGATTAAAAAACAAACCACTCCTGCTATTGCAAAGATCATCATGGTGGTTTTAAAACCTGCTGCTTTGTCGCCATGACCCAATATTAAAACCAAAGGCAATAACAATCCCTGAATGATAAATTGTGCAAACATTACCGCTACAAAACGATACGATGACAAACTGTTACGTTGTCCCATATCCCCTGTCAAAACGCCGCTTAAGGCCGAATACGGTAAATTATTTGCCGAGTACACTAATATCAACAAGAAATAAGTCACTAAGGCATAAATTACTTTTCCGTCTGGACCAAAATCTGGTGTCGAGAAAGCCAAAATAGCGATAACTCCAAATGGCACAGAAGTCCATAAAATCCAAGGTCTGAATTTTCCCCAACGGGTTCTCGTTCTATCGGCAACCGCACCCATAATAATATTAAAAAAGGCACCTATAAATCCTCCAAAAAAGATAATCGCACTTGCTGTCCCTGCTGGAATTTTATACACATCGGTGTAGAAAAATGCCAAGAAGGTCATCAAGGTTTGGAAAATTAAATTGGCTGCAAAGTCGCCTAGGCTGTAACCTACTTTCTCTAAAATCGAAAGTTTTTGGGATGTATTATTCATTTTGTAATTTTATTTATGACTATTTTTTCTAAACGTTTCCTATTATTTTATCGTTTTATCACTAAAGCGTTCGATTGTTTTTAATTCTGGTTCGCCACCTTTTTGGCCACAGCCTGAAGCGATATACAATTCTTTTTTGTACCAAATAAACTGTGTGCCATGTCTCCCTTGCTGCAATGATGGCAGCGTACTCCAAGTTCCTGTTTTTGTATCTAAAACTTCAACTGCCTTATGTGCCAATAATTGATCTGCATTTTCGCCACCAGTGACTAAAATTTTATCACCAATACAAATGGAAGCACAACCTCCGCGAGGGGTCGGAATGGGATTGGCGAGTGTACTCCATTTTCCTGTCTTATAATCAAACACATCCACTTCTGGAATTGTCAACTCAAAAACCTTGTTGATAACACCTGATGAAATCCTTCCTCCAAGAACATATAATTTATCCTTACACACTACCGAAGTTGCATGATCTCGAGCTCGTGGTGCATCTGGAAGTGTTTCCCATTTACCTGTTTTGAAATCATAAACATCAAACCAGTTTACGTGACCATCCCAATGTCCGTCTACTATTCCACCTGAAATATAGAGTTTGTCCTTATAAACATTGGCGGTTGTAGAAGCTCTTAACCTATTCTCCGGCATATCAAATCCTTTTTCCCAACTGTCTTTTACTGGATCATACACATAAGATGTTGCAACAGGCTTTTCGTGTGGAAATTGCCCTGTGGCAGCTCCTATAATGTAAATTTTACCTTTATAGGAGAAACCTTGAAAATGATGTAATTCGATTGGCGGTTTTGCACCTGAGGTCCACGTATTTGTTTTAGGATTAAAAATGGAAACTTCTTGAATACGGCGACCTCCAAGCAGGTAAAATTTACCTCCAGCCTCCGCAAATGCTGCTTCATGTCGTTCTGCAGGTTCACCTGTACACGCTAATGTTTCCCATTTATAATTATCAAAAGTTTGTGAAATACCTTGATGACAGCATAAAGTGAAGAACGATAAAACCAATATTTTCGAAAGCCTAGAAAGTGATCTCATAATCTCTTTTGATGTTATTTAATTTTAAGCCACTAGCATTACTACTATTTACAGTCGCATTATTTCTTCTTCAAAGCCATTACCTGATCGTATGCTTTTTTAGTCTTATTATTTCGATCAAAGAACAACGGATAGTTCGTTCTGTTTTTGATTGGCCAATTATTCAACCATGATTGACTATCGTTCACTCCCCAAAAAGTAACACGACTAATTTTGTCTTGGTGCTTCAAGAATACTTTGAA
Organism: Flavobacterium frigidarium DSM 17623; assembly: GCF_000425505.1. Classification (GTDB taxonomy): domain Bacteria; phylum Bacteroidota; class Bacteroidia; order Flavobacteriales; family Flavobacteriaceae; genus Flavobacterium; species Flavobacterium frigidarium. Next base: position 163,918 of record NZ_AUDO01000007.1, read on the forward strand.
CAAATCTTCATAACGTTGCGCAAGTTTTACTTGGATACTGTCTGGAATACCTTGAGTGTACGGATTCATTTTGGCATCTTCTTCGAAATTTTGATCTACATTGGCGCCCACTAATTTCTCAGGCACAGGTAAAACAGAAATATCCAACTCTGTAATCATCACCTTCAATCCTAATTTAGAATAAGCAATAATACTTTCTTCAATATCTTTTAATGGCAGCCCATCAAGGCTCCAGTGACCTTGAATTCCAACACCATCAATGCGAGCACCACTGTCTATAATTTTCTTTAATAATCGAATGGCTCCCTCTCTTTTCTTAGGTTGTTCGATATTAAAATCATTATAATAAAGCTCTGTTCCAGGTGCTGCTTTTTCGGCTAACTTAAAAGCAGTTACTAGATAATCTTCTCCTAGTTTATCAAGAAATATTGATTTTCTGTACGTTCCATCTTCGTTCAAAGCTTCGTTCACGACATCCCAACCATCAATTTTTCCTTTGTATCTTCCGGCAACAGTACTGATGTGATTTTTCATAAACAGACTCAAGGAATCCTTGCTTTTTATAGCATGAACAAAGGGAGACAATTGCTCGTGCCAAACTAGCGCATGACCTACAACGAACATATTATTTTTTTTACCGTAAGCCACATATTTGTCGGCTACGTCAAAAGTGTATTCGTCCCATTTTGGATGAATCATCTCGCATTTTAGATTATTCTCAGGGGAAATAGCACTAAATTGTGATTTGATCAGGTTGTTTACAACTGAATCTTTTTCGTTGATTTGGTCTTCGCTAAGTGCTGTACCAATAAAAAAATCTTGTTTGAACGCACTTTTTAATGTTGGTTCTTGATCTACCACTTCTTTTTTAGATTGGCAACTCATCATTAAAACCCCTGCCAATATAATTGTAGCCGTTTTGTTGTTTACTATTTTCATATTCTATTTTTAAATCAATATTTGTATTAATTATATCTTACTTTATTTTGTATTTGTGTTTTTGAACCAACTGAATTGTGCTTGATTCGTACTTTTTTCTCCCATTGATGTGGTGTACATAGCATAAAATGCTCCTACAAAACCACCTGCAACTTGTGTACTTAAAAATTTCGCATCCATTTGATCAGCTAGCATATTCCATTTTTTATTATCCAAGGAATATTGGAAACTATACACCGGCCCATTGGCAACTATTTTCAAAAACAATTTATCTTTACTTTCAATGGTAGCCGATTTAATTTCATCGATTACCTCTCCATTAGATTTGTACAGCTGCACCACCTTTTTATTATTCTTCACCGACTGGCAGAAATAGTAAAAATGAGATTCATTTTGGAAAACTATTAATCCTGATTTTTCATTTTCTTTCTTAGTCGAAAACTCCATTTCTGTGCTTACTTCGCCTATTAAGTGTTGCTGTCTAAAACCGATGAAACTAGGATTCCCAGTTCCTGAAACTGTTTCTGGTCTAGTCTTTAAAGTAATAGCTCCTTTTTTTGAATCTAAAGAATACCATTTATCATGAGGTGTTCTTAGAAACATCCATTGATAATCTAAAGAAGTACCGTTAAATTCATCTACAAATAAATCGCGATTGCTTTTTGCTACTGCAGAAGGTTTCGTTTTTAAGGTGTAATTCTTTTTAACGACCTCTCCTTCTAAGTTGATTTTTGGCCAACCCATTTCCCAAGACATAGGTGCCATAAAAGTTTCTCTTCCTGTATTATAAAATCCTGCTTCATACGGACGACTGCCTAAAAAAACCGCGTACCAGTTACCATTAGCGTCTTCAACAAAATCAGCATGACCTGTTGATGTTATAGCATCTTTACGGTTAGTGTCTAAATTTCGTTGCGTCAAAATTGGATTTTGAGAGTATGATTCATAAGGCCCTAAAACATTTTTACTTCTAAAAACCACTTCTGAATGATTAACATCCGTTCCGCCCTCAGCAGCTATTAAATAATAAAAACCGTCTTTTTTAAAAATATGAGGCCCTTCAATCCAAACTGGTTTTTGACTTATGTCCGATCCACCATTCACGATTATTTCAGGACTGCTAATCACTTTATTTGTAGTAACATCAAATTCTACTATTTTTATCGAACGATGTCCATCATAAACCGAAACCTTGTTTGGAGGATCGCTGTTGTAAATGATATAAGCGCGATTTGTAACATCAAAAAACAAGGAAGGATCAATCCCTTCAACTTTTGGAAGCCAAATAGGATCACTCCAACCTTTGGATAAATCTGTAGTCGTAATGACAAAATTATTTCCATTATCTATCAAAGTACAAGTGATGTAAAAAGTCCCGTTATTGTAGCGAATCGCTGGCGCAAACAAACCTCTTGAAATTCCTAAACCATCTAAATTTAATTGCGTAGTTCTATCCATTGCATTTCCTATTTGTTCCCAATGCGCCAAATCTTTCGAATGAAAAATGGGCAGTCCTGGAAAATAGGAGAAAGTTGAATTGACCAAATAGTAATCCTCTCCTACTCTACAAATACTGGGATCTGGATAAAATCCTTTTAAAATAGGATTTTGGACCACTGCCGTATTTTGAGCAGCGATTACATTGGCATAAAAAAGAACTAATACAATTACTACTTTTCTCATTCTGCACTATTTACAATAGTTTTCACGTATTCAAAGAATGCTTTTTTTCGTGCTGAACTCACTTTCCAATCAACAGGTACGCTTTGAAATCCTTCTTTAATATCCGTTTCTCCTTCTCTTCTAAAATCAAAGAAACCCCATGACGCTCTGTTCTCGATTGCCATTTTGAAATTGTTTTGCTCTTTGTCAAATTCATAATGATCGTCTTCATTGAAAACTATCGGTTTCACACTGTAACCCGGCACTTGTTTCGTTTTTTCAACCATTATTGCTACTCCTTTTGGATCTTCAACAGCGTTAGCGTGAAGTAAAATATAATCAGAAGCTTCTATAACGCTAGAAGTTGGAATCGAAGCACCTTGAAAACTAGTGGATACTAAAAATCTGAAGTCTCCTCTTTTATTATTTTTTACTCTATTAATCAAAGTTGCCATACCACTTTCCGTCAAAATTTCATGATCGTAATACGGTAAATCGCATTCGTTAACGACTTCAATAAGGATATTTTTATAACCCGTTTTATGCAGTCCGTTTATGGTATTGTCAACAGCATTGATGACTGCTTTTTCATCTGCTAAAAGTTGGTCCTGTCCAAAATAGAACAAACCTAAAATCACGACCATTTCTAACTCATCTGCTTTTTTAAGCACTTTTTCTAATCGGTTCCAATAGGCTGGTTTTATAGCACCATTACTTTCAAAAGCCGAGTTAATCCAATTTTTATTCCCGTATCCTGTTGGGCTACCACCTTGCAGATTTATGGTAACTGCGTTTAATCCGTATGATTTCCACTCATCCATGGCAGCAACAAACTCCTCTGTATTACGATCTGCGCTCCATTTTTGTGTATCTGGATATTTCCATAACGCCGCCGTTTCTGGATTTTCATCATCAAAAGTAGCTTGTACCATTCTGGAGTTGAACAACAATCCTTCGATAGCATTCCCCTGCCAAGTTTTCCCTTGATTGATTATTTTTCCGTTGATTAAAAAATTATCCTTTTCGATAGAAACAACGGTATGTCCTTTACTTTTATTAGTGCTGACTTGACCGTTGGTCGCTATACCAAAAAGAAATAAGGCTGTTATTGATAAACGATATACTATTTGCATAAGATTGTATTTTAGTTTTGAATTTGGAATGGATTTCCTTTTAATGCAACTGTGCTAACAACCACATTTGCTGTTTTTATTCTTTCCTCGTTTGGTTGTGCTCCTCCCACTGAAAAAGTATAATCGCCTGGATTCACTTCCATTTTTACATCAGCATTGATCTGTGCCAATTGTTTTGGTTGCACTTTAAAGTGAACGGTCTTTGTTTCTCCTGCTTTTAGAAAAGTTCTTTCAAAACCTACTAATGTTCGAATAGTGTTTTGAAAATCTTCTTTAGCACTTTTCATATACAATTCCGTTACTTCATCGCCATCTACTTTTCCTGTATTGGTAACATCTATAGAAAGTAGAATCTCTTTGTTTGTCGCTTGTTCTTTATCCAAAACTAAATTGCTGTATTTAAAGCTGGTGTAACTCAAACCAAAACCAAATTCATACAAAGGTTTTCCTTGAAAATAGCGATAGGTTTTGCCTTTCATATTGTAATCATCAAAGGCTGGGATATCCTTAATATCTTTATAAAAAGTAAGTGGCAAGCGTCCAGAAGGGTTGTAATCACCAAATAAAATATCAGCAATAGCAGTACCTCCAGCTTGTCCAGGATACCAAGCTTCTAGAATTGCTGGAATATTTTCGTTTTCCCAATTAATGGCAAGTGCACTACCGTTCAACAAAACCAAAACCATTGGTTTGCCAAGAGTGCTTATTCTTTTCATTAAGTTAGTTTGAGAAGCTGGAAGTTTGATATCCAATCGGTCACCACCTGCAAAGCCGTCTACTTTCACTTTCATTTCTTCCCCTTCCAAAAGCGGACTCAATCCCATACAAAACACCACAACATCTGATGCTTCAGCCAAAGCCATGGCTTCTTTTTCAAGGTTTTCATTAGGCGCTTCCCATAAAAAACGCATTACAGCATGCTCAGAATTGTCTTGTTTGTACTCTAATTTAATTTTATACACTTTATTAGCTTCTAAGTCTAAATATTCATATTCTGTTTTAGGCTCATAAACATTTTCACTTTCAACGATCAATTTGCCATCGACAAACAATTTCATTCCAGAATAGGATTGTCCACCTAATGCGTAACGTCCTGATTTTGGCACCGAAAGATATCCCGTCCAACGAACTGAATATTTATCATAACTCATATCTGCAAATGGTGGCGTTGTTGCCCATAAAAAATCAACGTTTGCATCGACTTGCTTGTGTGATGCTTTTCCTTTTAATGTGGTATTCGAAAAATACTCCGCTTTTAACCCCTTGTTTTTTAATTTACTATCCGAATATAAAACAGCAGCAGGAACCGCTTCTAATATTGGTAAGCCATCAGCCAACCTGCAACCTTCTGCAAAACTCACTTGAGCATTTGGCAACTTATTCATTATTCCTTGCAAAGGCGTAACTGGTTGTGACGGAAAACCATTGTAATTCCCAAGTAACACATCTGCATCATTCGCATTCGGACCAATAACAGCTACTTTTTTTAAGTTTTTGCTTAATGGTAATAGGTTGTTGTTTTTTAATAGAACCATGGATTTTCTAGCCGATTGTAACGCTAGTAAACGGTGCACTTCTGAATCTACAACTGAATATGGAATATCCTCATATTTTACATCCCCTTTTGGAGCAAACAATCCTAGTTTTAAACGTGCTTCTACTAATCTTTCTACAGAAATGGTAAGTTCCGCTTCGGTAATTAAACCTTGCTCAACCGCTTTCACTAGCGAAGGATAGGAATCCCCACAATTCAAGTCGGTTCCCGCTTGTACCGCCATTGCAGATGCTTGTTCCTTAGTTTGTACCACTTCATGAGCTCCTTTATTATAGAAATCAGTCACCGCCCAACAGTCAGAAACAATGTATCCTTTGAAACCCCAATCTTTTCTCAATAAGCTACTCAATTCCTTATTCCCGCAACAAGGCACTCCCTTGTAACTATTGTACGCACACATCACAGAATACACGCCCGATTCCTTCACTACTTTTTCGAATTGTGGGCTATAGGTATTCAACATATCAAAAGCTGAAGGATCTACATTAAAACTATGACGACTCGCTTCTGGTCCGCTGTGTACCACAAAATGTTTGGCAGTAGCAATCAATTTATAGTATTTAGGATCATTTCCTTGTAAGCCTTTTATAAATTGTACCCCAAGCTCTCCCGTTAAATAAGGATCTTCACCATAGGTTTCCATTCCGCGACCCCATCTAGGGTCTCTAAAAATATTAATGTTGGGTGTCCAAAAAGTCAATCCTTGATGAATGCCTCTTTTGTTTTTAGAAACAAAATCATGATGCTTGGCTCTCGCTTCATCTGAGATTGCATTGGCAATTTCGAACATTTGCTTTCTATCAAACATGGCGCTCATTCCTATTCCTTGTGGAAAAACAGTTGCAATTCCCGCACGAGCTACACCGTGTAAACATTCGTTCCACCAGTTCATTTCGGGAATTTCTAATCTATCTATTGCAGCAGAGTTGTAGGTCATTTGAGAAACCTTCTCTTGCAAAGTCATTTTAGAAACCAAAAAAGAAGCTCTTTCTTCAAAAGTTTTTGAAGCATCTTTATGTACTGCTACCTGAGCATCACAAACTGTAATGGCAAGAAAAAAGAAAATGCAAATCTGTTTTATTTGAGACATAATTATATTTATTTAATACTATTTGACAGAGATTGTAATTAAGACTTACGCACTGTTTTCTATTTTGAAAAACATACATTCGAATAAAAAATTTCGAACAAATATTCCAGAAAATAAAATTTAATTTGCACACCTATGAAAACTACTTTTTGAATATTATTATGTCTACTATTCAAAAAAAGTAGCTTATCTAAAATATGTTATAATTTAGTAAAACTGTTTTGTAAAAGTAGCAGGAAGCTCCATTCCCTAATGACACTAATGAAGCTATAAATAAAACAAATCGTGCGTTTTCGACCATTTACGCACTATAAAGCAGGCTTATGAAGATAAATTAGCAATTAACAGTAAAATTGCATTGAATGTAAAAATGATTTATAAAAATTTCTAAAAGAGTAATTTTGAAGCAAATGTTAGCATAAATTCTGCATTATTTGGAATTATAAAAACTATTACAATCTAATTGTTACTTTAGCTTATAATATCGAAATAAATAACTCGTTCAATAGAAAAATACGTCAATTCGCCTTTCTAATTCATTAAAATATCATGCAAAAATTCTTAATAACACTAGTGCTTTTTTTCATTTTATCGAGCTGTAAAAAAGCAAATAATGATGATAAACAAGAATTCAAACACACTAACGATTTGATTCATGAAACAAGTCCTTATCTTTTACAACATGCACACAATCCTGTAAATTGGAAAGCTTGGAATCCTGAAACTTTGAAAAGAGCCAAAGACGAAAATAAACTTATTATTATTTCTGTGGGATATTCTGCTTGCCATTGGTGCCATGTTATGGAGGAAGAAAGTTTCCAAAATGATTCTGTGGCAAAATTGATGAATGACCACTTTATAAGCATTAAAGTAGATAGAGAGGAGCGCCCAGATATTGATCAAATATATATGAATGCTGTACAGTTAATGACTGGAAGTGGAGGCTGGCCCTTAAATTGTATTGCCTTGCCCGATGGTAGGCCAATATTTGGTGGAACTTATTTCACAAAAGATAATTGGAAAAAGGTATTGGTTGAATTGTCCACTTTGTATAAAAACAATCCTGATAAAGCGAAGGAATATGCTGATAAATTGATTGCGGGAATAAAGGAATCAGAATTAATACATTTAAACACAGATGAAGCTGATTTTAGCAAAGCTAAAGAAAAAAAAGCTTTGAAAAATTGGCAAAAAGTAATGGATTTTGATAACGGTGGATTAGTTGCTGAAACTAAATTCCCGATGCCAGAATCTTTACATTATTTATTGAGATACAGTCAACAAAATGAGGAAAAACCGATTCAGAAATATGTCGACAAAACGCTATTAAATATGGCAAATGGCGGTATTTACGATGCCCTTGGTGGCGGATTTTGTAGATATGCTGTTGACCAAAAATGGCACATTCCGCACTTTGAGAAAATGCTATATGATAATGCACAAATGGTTAGCTTATATGCTGATGCGTATTTAGTTTCGAAAAACCCAGTTTATAAAAAAACGGTAATGGAGACCTTAGAATTTGTCGAAAGAGAATTATCTGGTCCTAAAGGTGAATTTTATTCTTCGATTGATGCAGATAGTAAAGATAACAAAGGTAAATTAGAGGAAGGAAACTATTATATATGGACCACAGCTGAGTTGCAGTCTCAACTAAAATCAGACTATAATTTATTTAAAAAATACTACAATGTCAATGAATTTGGATTGTGGGAGGCCAACAAATACGTCTTTATTAAAACACAATCAGACGAGATATTTGCTAAAAACAATTCTATTTCAGTAGTTGCATTACAGACGAAAGTTGCATCCTGGAAAAAGCAATTATTAAAAGTACGAACTTCAAGATCTCGCCCTCACAGGGATGACAAGACAATAACTTCTTGGAATGCCTTAATGTTAAAAGGATATGTAGACGCCTATCGCGTGATTCATAATCCAGCTTATTTGAAAATCGCTTTAAAAAATGCTAATTTCATCTTAACTAATCAGTTACAAAAAGATGGCAGCCTTAACCACAGCTATAAAAATGGTAAAAGTTCAATTACAGGTTTTGCAGAAGATTATGCTATGGTAGCAGAAGCGTACATTGCGCTTTATCAAGTAACCCTTGACGAAAAATGGCTGCAGACAGCAAAAAACTTGATGGATTACTCTCTTGCACATTTTCAGGACAAGAAAACTAAAATGTTTTATTTTACTTCAAATAGCGCTCAAAATCTTATTACCCGAAAAATGGAGATTGAAGATAATGTTATTGCTAGTTCGAATTCTACAATAGCCAAAAATTTATTCTTGTTAGGACATTATTTTTCGAATACCATTTATTCAAAAACAGCCAAACAGATGCTCAGTAATATCATTAATGACGCCATCGAATCACCTACCGCCTACTATAATTGGCTGGATTTGATGCTCAATTACACTGATAATTACTATGAAGTTGCCATATCTGGAAAAGAAGCGGTGAGCAAACTCAAAGAATTACACACTCATTATATCCCTAACATTTTAATTGCTGCATCAACTCGAGAGAGCCAACTCTCTTTACTTCAAGATCGTTATGATGCAGGTAAAACTTATATTTATGTTTGCGTTGAAGGTGCTTGTAAAATGCCTGAAACCAATATTAAAACAGTTGTTTCTAAGATGAAATAAAGTTGTAAGTACACATATATAATATCAGTTTAAACTTTTCTTCATTACAGCTTAAAATGGTAGCATCAAATTAAAGCTTTTAGTCTTTGTCTGTCTTTGTAAATGGAAAGCAATGAGCATAAAAAACGCCTAATGAATACTACTTCATTAGGCGTTTTACTTTAACCCTATTTTACAATTTAATATCTATTGGATTGATTCAGACGAGCTACTTTTTTACAACTAATTCATACGTAAACAAGCAACTCGGCAATTTGAATCATTCCTTTAAATTGTGATTTTACTTATTTTAATCCTTCAAGAAAACCTGTATGTGCTTTTTTCATGCTGTAATCGTCGTTGTACATTAAAGCCCAATCAATATGTCCCCAAAAATTAATTAGCCAAGACTCGCTGTCCCTCATACCCCAAACTGTAAGGGCATAGCGATTTGCTGATGGAATAGCGTTAAAAATTTTCACCACTTCTTTGTACTTATTTTGCTGTGCAATTGCTCTTTCAACCGTTAAGCTTGTCAAATCATTATCTGGGTTTGCACGAATATCTAATTCAGAAAAGTGCATCAATAGATTGCGAGAAACTGTACCATCTGCAACAGCTTGTATCTGTGAAGCAGCGGGGCCGTTGTAAGCAATGTGCATTTGTGCACCTAGACCATCAATAAGATTATCTTTTTTCAAATCATCAGCGATTTTAAATATTGCAGCTCTTTTACTTGAAGATGATGCAAAATTATAATCATTATAAAACAACTTACACGCAGGATCAGCTTCTCTAGCCCACTGATAACATTTTTTTATATAATCATTACCCATTTTTTGTTTAAAAATAGAATTTCGTAAAGGATTACCACTTCCATCATCTACCGCTTCATTTACTACATCCCAAGATTTCACTTTTCCTTTGTAACGTGTAACTACAGTAGTAATATAGTCTTTTATCATCGTTTCAAACTCGGCATTAGAACCTGAAAAATTAGTTACCCAATCAGGAACAGAATTGTGCCAAATCAAGGCATGACCATGAAGGTTCAAATTATTATCCACAGCATATTTCACAATTTTGTCAACCGCTGTAAAATCGTAAGTACCCTTACTTGGATACATTTTATCCATTTTCATTTCGTACTCAGATGTAATATTATCAAATTCTCTAAGAATAATATCCGATTTTTTACCCGTTAGATTATTCGAATTGACAATCATTCCCACATTAAAATTAGCGGCATCTTTCAAAGCAATATCGGGTTCAGCTACAGGAATAGTTTCAACAAATCCTTTGCGAATTAATTTATAATATCTCCATCCATTAGCTTTAGCTGGATCTGGATCTTTAGCAATATTTCTCAAAGTCATTTGATCTGCTGATAGCGATACAATTTGGTACTCAGAAACACCTTCATACATTGCAATAGAAGCTTTATTTGTAAAAACTAACCATGGATATGTTTTGCCATCATTACCTTTTCTATAATTAATCGACCATGAAGCACTTTCGGGTTCGCGGCTTTTGTAGCAACCATCTGCATATTGGGCATTGTTTGTACCCAATTCTTTATTTGCCCATGACCAAATCCACTGGTACGTATCATTGTTTTTATTGATGTAAGTGTGTGTCTCATCTTGCTTGAATGTATATTCATCATCGTAAACACAAGAAGTCCCATCTGCTTGTTTGAACGCATTTGCTTCAGCAGCAAACCAACTCATATCTGCAGGATCAGCGCTATCATAATTGGGCGCGGGCCCTACTCCATAGGCGCCACCTAATGTACTCCAAACCCAGGTTTTCCCTGTGGCTCCATTAGCACAAACATCGGCTAACAAAATAGCATTAGCGTCATCACATGAAAAAATGTTGGTGGTAGTAATGACAATATTTTGAGATATCTGATGAATTTTTCCAGCACTAACAGCTGTTAAAGTCACCTCGTAAGTGCCTGGATTATCAAAAGTGGCCTCTTCTATTCCGTCTAAGTCTGTGATGTGAACACCATCTTTAGAATATTGCCAGAACATAAAGGTGCCGCTCGTTGCTGTCGAAGTGTTATCGAGCAAAATAGTATTGGGATTATTAGCCGATGGTGTTGCAGTGAACGACAAATTCACATCAGAATCATTAACATCTTCGCTGCATGACCACAGCATACTTACTACACAGAGTAGTATTAAACTTGACTTAATTTTTTTCATAGTTTTTTGGTTGGTTTAGTGTCTCATTTCAAAAGTTATAGAAACTTCAGTACAAGACGTTAATAGTTTGGTTATAAGTATTATAAATCCAAAAATAGCCAGCCTAGCAACTTATAGGCTATCAAATTTGGTGCAACAATCTGTACAATTGAAGCATTATCTTGATCGTATTACGTATATCACATTTCTACGTTAGTAAAAACAAAAAAGCCAAGGATTACTGTTTCCTTGGCTTCTTAATTCAAACTTTTTTGTCTTCTAATTTATTTTTATACTCTGTAAAAAGGAGTTGTTTTTAGTAATCAGTAGGTAGTTTTTACCTTTCACTTTTATCCTTTCCATATTTTTAACATCGCCAGGAGTAAAAAAACCACTATCAACCGCTGCGATTGATTTGAACTTTCCTTTTCCATTTCCTTTTAAAAATAGGCCATGTCCAGCATCATTTCTAGGTGTTTCTACTTCAGAATTATACATATTTCCCGTTATTAAAACATCTAGTTTTCCATCCTTATCATAATCATCTACCATTATTTGGTTAATGCTTGATAACTGGGCTTCGATAGGCAATTCATGAATTATAAACTTTCCGTTTTTATTTTCTAAATAGATGCTTGCAAAAGATTTTACCTCATAATGTAGCGCTTCTTTCAAGGATTTTTCAGTGTAAACATCAACTAAGGTAGCTTCTGAAAAGCTTTCATAGTTTTTAAATTTCTTTTTGATTCCCGGAATTTGCTGTGATGAACAACCTCTACCTCTTACGGGATACTGTTTTCCGTCGCTATAATAACTCAAGACAATGTCTTTGTGCTTGTCATTATCAAAATCCTTTACAAAAATGTCAAATGTCTCACTTGGAGTGGCTTTATACTTGTAATTCAAACCATTGTTCCCAACAATATAATCCATATCACCATCATTATCAAAGTCACCTTGCTGTACACTCCACCACCATCCAGTGGTATCTATTGTCAACCCTAAGGCAGTTGAAGTTTCCTTAAATCCAGTTTTTGTATTTTCGAAAACACGAATGGGCATCCACTCTCCCACTATAATTATATCATCTAAACCATCATTATTATAATCTGAAATAACTGCACTTGTTGCCATTCCTAAATTTTTAAATTCAGCAGGACTATATTTCGAAACTTCAAATTTTGGTGCAGTGGTTGTGCTTATGTTATGCAACAAATAAGTTGTTGCTGGCGATGGATACTGTCCTGGGACTTGGCGTCCTAAAACTAATAAGTCCTTCTTACCATCTTTATCGTAATCAATAGCATAGACTTTTGATCCACTCGTAATCATAGTAGGAATAGCATTTTTTCCTACTTTTGTAAATTCTCCTTTTCCATTGTTTATGTACAATCTATCTTGTAATTTGGTATCATTTATTAAGAATTCGTAGCCTCCACTTACTACGTAAAGATCATTATCTCCATCATTATCAGCGTCAAAGATTATGGCACCCGTATCTTCACTCGCTCTATCATTGTCAAGTGCTTTAATAGCTTTAGGAGTAAAACCCGTTTTTGTTTGAAAAAAAACTTGTCCAGAAAAAGTTGCTGAACCTCCTATAAAATAATCCTCTAAACCGTCATTATTCAAATCTCCCACAGCTAATGCAGGTCCAAACGAAGACATTTTATGAGGTAGTAGTACTTGATCTTTAAAATCATCATACTCGTTTTCAGCGTGTTTATATACGGGAAAAAGATTCGTTTCATTCATAAATAAAGTTGGCTTGACCGGAACTTTTACAGTATTTGGTACCGCATCTTGTTCGTTCAATACAAGCACTTGATTGGCTTTTACATTCTTCAAAATTTGTACTTTCCCTGTCGACCAAACTACTTTCACTTCATCTATAATTTTTGTTTTGTTTACACCAAAATGAAGTTCTGGAGCTACAGATGATTGAAATCCACGACTTAAAGTAAGTTCTTGCATTTGCGTATAATCTTCCGTTTTAACATAGACGCGATTTCCTAAACCTTGACTGTTTTTAGTACTCCCTTTGAATTTTACGGTTAGATAGTTTTTTGTTTTCGAACTAGTATTTTCAAAAATAGTTGCATAGTCATCAATATTGTTTGTTATGATTTCTAAGTCACCATCATTATCTAAATCGGCGTAAGCCACACCGTTAGAGAAACCCTCATATTCTATTCCCCACTGTTTATTGAACTGTTCAAATTTTAAACCTCCCATATTTTTGTACATGAAGTTATCAATCTTCTCTGAAGGAATAGCGTTCACTTTTTTCAATAAATCTTTAGTTTCTAACTTTCCGTTTTCTAAACTATGAAAATAGTCGTTATTATTTACCTCACGGCGAGTACCATTTGTGATGTATAGATCTTTATATCCATCATTATCAAAATCTGCAAATAAAGGTCCCCAACTCCAGTCTGTTGATGAAGTTCCTGTTAATCGAGAAATATTCTCAAATTGCGGAATTCCATTTTCGACCATACCTGTATTTAACTGCATGCAATTGTGCATGTACTGCACATGAAAACCGGCGTCTACTACATCCCAAAACAGTTGCGGATTCATACTCGACATGTTTGCTTTTTTTCTTCGGTTGTCCTTAGCATCCATGTCAACTTGAAAAATATCAAGATTTCCATCGTTGTTAAAATCAGCTATATCAACGCCCATTCCATAAAATGAAGTGTGTCCTGTTGCCTCTTTAACTGTTTCTTTAAAGGTACCATCTTGGTTGTTGATGTACATGAAGTCTGGTGAATTAAAATCATTCGAAACATAAATGTCAGGCCATCCATCATTGTTAATGTCACCAACAGTCGCACTTAATGATAGTCCATAATTTTTAACACCAGCGGCAGCAGTGACATCTGTGAAGGTTGCTCCGTCATTGCGATATAAATGCCCCGACTCATTGTCTTTTACGTTCTTCATCATTTGCACATATGCAAAAGTTAAAGAGTTGAATCTAGTAGGAGGATAATTAGCCACAAATAAATCCAAATCACCATCTTTATCATAATCGAAAAAGGTTCCTTGCACACTACTTCCTATATCATCAATTCCATACTCTTTGGCCTTCTCAGTAAAGGTACCATCGCCATTATTCATATATAATTCGTTATTCTTTGGACCAAATTTACCTGCCACACTGCAGTAAATATCAATAAATCCATCACCGTTTACATCAGCCATAGTTACACCAGTGTACCAGCGCGAATCACCGCCAACACCAGCCTTAGCTGTAATATCTTCAAATTTTAAATCTCCTTTATTCAAATACAGCTTGTTAGAAACTTGATTTCCAGTAAAAAAAACATCGATCAGTCCATCGTTATTAATATCTCCTGTAGCGACGCCACCACCCATATAAATATAAGAATAGGTAAAGTAATTTAAAGAGTCCGTTTCGGTTAATGTATTATTAAATTGGATTCCTGAGTCATTATGGTCCAGCATCGAAAAAATCTTTTGTTCTTTGTCATTTTTGGAGCAACCCGCTAAACATAGCAGCGCAGCTATTGTGAGTATATATGTTTTCATTTGTTAAAAATTTTATAGTGAATATTACTTCAATCCTAAATGTATATTATAGAAATCCCATGCTTCATGAGCAACTTTTCTACCTAGTTTAAGCCCCTCGATATTATCACTTTGAATATGATAGCCTCCCAAAACTCTAGAATTTCCTGCCATATTAGCCGTTTCTGTAAACGTAGGAAATTGTAAAGTTACTTTTTCACCTATATGATCAGGTTCAGTCATTAATCCGGGAATCAGATCTACTGAACTACCAAAATAATCATTTCCAGTAAATAAGCGCAAGGCTTCGGCACAGCCTCCACTTATTGTGCTGTGTCCAGAAACGTATCCTTGAAAAGAAGGACACAAGAATGTATCAGGGCTATACGGTCTCCAGTTTTCGCCTTTCATCTCAACAATTCCCTTTCCTGGTCCGCCCCACGCTTTTATAATAATGTTTTTGTAATAATGGTGTACCAAAGCGTACGGCCTAGCGTAATCATAAAAAAGTTTAGAATCCCAACAAGCAATAAAACAATCCATTGCAGTAATTTCGCATAAAAAATACATTTTCACGTCCTCGTCTAAGGTGTGATTATCTCTCACAGACACTTCCTGAGCAAGCGTTAACCAATGTCCTGCTTGTTGCACTGACATAGGTCCATCTCTCATAAATTCAACCAATGCTTTTTGTTCATTAGTTAAGTTTTCTTGTAGTTTGATTACTTCTTCTACCTCTTTTTTTAATTTTTCTGAACCTACTAATGGTGGTGGAATAGGACGAAATTGACTTGCTGATTTTAAGCTAACGGGCTTGACTTTGCCCCAAAAAGGCGTTAAACACTCTGGCAAGTACTGCCCACCTTTACCATCTGAAAAATATTTAGGTTGCCAGTGATTGATATCTGTATTATCATCAGCAGAATTAATTGCCGTATATTTTATATAATCAAAATATGCTTTACCATTCGAACCTACTTCTTCCCCATCTTGATTTGATCCATCATTTTTTCTAGCTTCAAAAACTGTTGTTGCTGCTAAATTGCCTATTCCCTCAGGCGTATTGGGATCTAGAGAAAAATTATCAGGATCTAATCCTAGTTCGATCATGAAATCGTAAAATAATTTCTTATCCGAATAGAAATATTTGCTCAAAGCGCGGTAAGCGGCGTAACTTACTGCAATTTCTTTGTTATTTAATGTTCTATCTACCGGCGCTTGCCTTTCAACTTTATTCAAATGAACGGGAATCGCCTTGTTATCATACCTAGACCAAGCATCAAATATTGCGATAAACGATAATCCGAGATAACGAGAAGTGATTGTAGGTCTGGGTTTGAATTTTTCAGTATCGTTAGCAGTCGCTAGCAGTGCCATTTTTGCCCATTTATAGGCAATGTTTTCTTTAGCTGTAGGTTCGTTTTGTGCTACTCCTTGAGTATTTTGAGCTTTTGCAATGGAATAAAATGCGAAAACAAAAAGTATTAAAAATATATTGGTGTATTTTTTCATTTGCTAAAATTTTAAAGAATACGTAAAATCAGCCCCTTTTCTAGTTTAAAAAAAGAAATGTGATCTATTATACCGGAAATGTGACCTTGCATAACTTGTACTCTGGTTTTGTTTTGGAGTAATCCAAAAAAATAAACGGTTGGTTAGTTAAAAGAATAATATCATTAAAAGTGATAAACTATTTTCAAGTCACTTAAAAATAAGATACTTTAAGCGGGTATAGTTTAGTTCAGGATATTAATGAAAATTCTTTTTAGTGAGGAATGATTATATGTAATCAGGAGGAGGATGATTCAAAGTAAGATATCCAGAAAGTAACGCCGTTTTTTGCAAAATAGCAGGAATAGTAACTGACATTTTTAGATTATAATTCAAATTATAACTAAGCGCGTCGTTTTGAAGATAATCTTTAATAAAAGATTTTAATATTTTTTTTATTGGACTTTCGTTTGTTGGTGAATGTCCAAAAAGTTGCTGATCTACCCAACTCTTTATTTTGTTACTTATCCTATTTTGTTGTACTTTTTTAAGACAGTACAATTCTAAAACATTGTTTTGTATTCTATTTTTAAAAACATGGAAGGTAGTATTGTTAACTATTATATTCTCATTTACATATTCAAAACCTGAATCGACAATGAATGCGTAGGGATTTATCTTTATCTTGATAATTTCAAAATCAGATTTTTGAGTATTTTCCATAGCAGCAACCCATGTTTGCTCCTTATGGTCTGCAAACACCATATATACACCAAATACATTGTATAACAACGTACAGATTAAGAATAAGGATGCTAATTTTTTCATTTATTTTTAAATTCGAAAATAGAAAGCTGTTTGATAAAAAAACAGCGCAATTTCTTGCGCTGTTTTAAACACCTATTCTAGCTTAGATCAATACCACGAAATAAAAATGCTAGTAACCAGGATTTTGAGCTCCAATATTTGGATTTGTAGAATATACTTTATCCGGTATAGGCCATAATTCACTTTTCCCTTTGATAAAGTTTGTTCCTTTTAAAGCGGTATCAGAAATACCCCAACGTAAAATGTCATCAAAGCGTACTTGCTCACCAGCTAATTCAACTTTACGCTCGTGTACAATTGCTTGAAAAACGTCTGCTTTTACAGCAGTTGAAGGTACACCAGCTAATCCTGCTCTTGTTCTCACTTCATTAATATAGTTGATAGCTGTTGCACGAGAACCTACTTCATTTTCACATTCAGCTTTCATCAACAATACATCAGCCCATCTAATTATTTTAAAGTTGATCCCTGATTCTTGTTGCTCATCTGTTTGTTTGTAATAATTTTGATATTTTTTCCAAGCTGCTCTTCTTGTAGCACCACTAGCTTTGAAATTGTCAGCGGTCATCGTGTTGTTTCCGTTGTTGTACGTATCACCTACTACATAGAAACTACCTGCAAACCTTTTATCGCCAGCTTCATATTCATCTAATAAATCATTAGAAGGATAAGTATTAAACCAGTTTAAGTTTCCATAATCTTGACCTCTAAATGTAGCTTCGTTAAGTCCTTGACCCGATGTAGGAGAATCCCATTTGTTCCCTGTACCTAAATTACGGTCGTATTCTACTTCTAATAGAGATTCTACTCCGTGTTCATTTTCCTCAGTAAAATTGTTGTAGAAATTTGACTCTAGAGAATATCCTGAAATCTTGTTGAAAGCAGTTAAAGCCTCAGTATACTTCTTTTGATATAAATATGCTTTACCTAAAAATGCTAATGCAGCACCTTTTGTAGCTCTTCCTTTTTGCTCTTTACTTTTGTCTAATAAATTCTCAGACGCGAACTGCAAATCTTTAATGATTAGGTCATATACTTCTTCTTTTGTACCTCTTGCTTTTCCAGTAGGTCCATCAGGTAAAGTTTCCCAAACAGGTACGCCACCAAAACGGTTAGCTAATAAAAAATAGTAGTAAGCTCTTAAGAAACGTGCTTCTGCAATAAATTTATTTTTAGTCACCAATGGTAAATCACTATCTGATATGGCATAGATTTTTTCGCTATTTGCAATTACAAAATTAGCTTTAGTAATCCCTAAGAAACAAGAAGTGTAGAAATCTAAAATTTGCACATTACTAGAGTCAAATGAAAAATCTCTATAGGTCTTTTTCTCTAGTTCTTCTTGAGGATTTCCTGCTGCCTCTTGCGACATATTATCCATCATATAAAACAATAGTCTACCGTAAAGGGAAAACGTTTGTAAGTTGGCGTATGCAGCATTCACTGATGATTGCACCTGAGCCTCTGTTTTAAAGAAGGTTTCAGGTAACAATTCATTTGGATTTGTTAATTCTAGGTCGTTAGTATTACAAGAATTACTTGTAATAATAAGTGCTAGAACTACTATTGTATATTTTATCTTTTTCATCTTTATTTTTTTAAAATGTAACTTCTAATCCTACTATTATTGTTGTAGGCTGTGGATATCTACCTTGATCGACACCAGTATTAAAGTTTGTACCTCCAATTTCTGGATCTAAACCTGAGTAATTAGTTAATGTTAAAAGGTTTTGACCGCTTGCATATAATCTACATTTAGAAAAATATTTAGCAAAACTCTCATTTTCAAATGTGTATCCTATAGTCACATTTTTAAGTCTTAAATAAGAACCGTCTTCAACAAAACGATCATTTACTCCTGTATTTTGAATTGCTCCTATCGCTCTTGGGATTGTAGCATTTGGATTAGTAACCACACCATTCACAACAATAGCTCTATCTAAAACAGCTGTACTACTATTAAATAAGCGAGTCATTCCTTCTAAATCATATTTCACAGTGTTGAATATTTCGTTTCCTTGAACTCCTGTCAGGAATAAATTAAAATCAAACTTTTTATAACCTGCAGTAAGATTTAAGCCGTAAGTGAAGTCAGGTGATTGATTACCAATATTCGTTCTATCTTCAGAAGTGATATCTCCATCTCCATTTAAATCTTTGAATCGAATGTCTCCCGGCTGTACAATTTTTTGTCCAGGATTTTTAGTGAATACAGCATCAACTTCTGCTTGATTTTGATAAATACCATCTGTTACCAAACCGTACATGTAGAACAATGGATCTCCAACTGTAATTCTAGAAATACTAGCACCACCTTGCTTGAACGCATCTCCAGCGATTACTTCATTTACTCCTGGCGCTAATTGTAGCACTTCGTTACTACTTGTTCCAATGTTAAAGTTTGCTGAAAATGAGAAATCATCTTTTCTATGCGTGTAACCTACATTGAACTCAGCTCCTTTTGTTCTAATAGATGCAATGTTAGCAAATTGATTTCCTCCAGGTGAACCTAAAGAAGGATCTAATGGCACTGCAAAAATGATATCAGAACTTTTATTGTTGAAATATTCTAAACTTCCTGTAACTTTATTATCAAGTATTCCAAAATCCAAACCTATGTTCTGCCCTTTTTTAGACTCCCATTTTAAATTAGCATTAGGCAAAGAACCTAATGTTGTACCTGTTCCTGCTGCACCGTCAATAGGATATACGTAGTTAGAATTCAATGTACCACTGTACTGATAGTCGCTGAATTTATCATTTCCTGTAGTACCAATAGATCCCCTAATTTTTAATGTATTGAAACCAGCATCTTCCATGAAATTTTCTTTGGCAATGTTCCAACCAAGTGCTACAGAGTAAAAGTTACCCCATCTGTAATTAGCACCAAATCGAGAAGAACCATCTCTCCTACCAGAAACTTCTAAGATGTACTTTCCATCATAGTCATAATTAATTCTCGAAATGTATCCTATTTTATTAGTCTTAGAGTTACCTGTTCCCAAACCTGTAACATTTGAAGAATTCAACTGATCTATTTCATCAGTAATTAAATTTCTACTTCCAGCTCCAATACTTTCATTTTTTGATCTAAAGTTCTCTAAAATAAACAGAGCTCCTAGATTATGTTTGTCAGCAAATGATGTTTTATAATCTAAACTATTATTCAAGATAATTGTTTGTCCTTGAGACAAGTTACGTCCTGACGAAGAGAATGGTTGCCCATTAGTAGTAATATCAGCGATATTATCTTCTCTAAAAGATGGGATAAATGATCTATTATTCGAAGAATAATAATCTAAGGCAACCTGTGATCTGTATTTCAATCCCTTTGTTAATTCAAGTTCTGCGTAGATATTCCCTATAATACTTAATGTCTTATTGTAATCATACCCTAAGTTTTGAACTCTAACTGGGTTCTCAGCATCTTGACCATCAACAGAAGTTGTTGGACCTTGATAACCTCCCAAATTTTCTGAATTATAAACAGGTAAATATGGAGCTGCTTTTATAGCGTGCTCTAATAATGTACGTCCTCCTGAAGTACGCTCTGGATTTAATTTTCCAAAAGAAATACCAATGTTACTTCCTATGTTTAATTTTCCAACTGTTTGAGAATTATTAGCTCTAAATGAGTATCTCTCAAAACCAGTTCCTATAACTGCACCTTCTTGATTCAAATATTCTGCCGAATATCTGCTAGAAGAATTTTCTGTACCGTTTGAGAAGCTTAAATTATAATCTCTCACAAAACCTGATTGAAAAATTTCGTTTTGGTAATCCACATTGTTTGCCAATATCTCAGCAGGTCTGTTAATTGATACTCCTAGATCGCTTGCAAATTTTAAGTATTGCGGTGTATCTAGTAAGTCATATCTTTTATTGATTTGTTGAAAGCCTGCATAGGTATTGAAACTTAATTGACCAGGACCCATTTTACCTTTTTTAGTTGTTACCACAATAACTCCATTAAATCCCTGTGATCCATACAATGCAGCAGTCGATGCATCTTTTAGAACAGACATTGATTCAATATCGTTAGGGCTTAAACCAGATAAATTACCAGTAATTACACCATCAATTACATATAAAGGTGCATTATTATTTAATGTTCCTAAACCTCTAATTAAAACGGTAGGTGAGCTTCCTGGAGAACCGCCACTCGTTACGGTAACTCCCGCCGCTCTACCTTGTAATGCAGATTCTGCGTTAGTAACAGGAATAGCTGCAATATCTTTTGAGCTAACTGTTGAAACAGCACCGGTTACTAAATTTCTTTTTTGAGAACCGTAAGCAACAACCACCACTTCATTTAAATTTTCACTTGATTCTGAAAGGGTCACATTGATTACCGTTTTATTTCCTACAGTAATTAATTTATTCTCTGTACCTATAAATGAAAAAATAAGTTGATCAGTGGGGTTTATATTAGCTATTACATATTTCCCATCAAAATCAGTGGAAGCACTATTTTTTGACCCTTGAACATTTATACTTGCTCCAGGCAAAGGTATTCCAGTTTGATCGGTAACAACTCCCTGGATAGTCTTAGTTTGTGACAGCATCGTCTGCGTGCAAATTAGCGCAAACAAGAATACTGCAGATTTTAACTTAATCATCATATTGTTTTGGTTTTAGTTTATTTGTTGGTTTCATTAATCGAAAGCATAATTACAATCGAGAAAATCTTTAATCAGAATTTATTAACCATTTTCTATTCGTACTGTATTGCATTATTATGATAAAAAAGGTTATTTAATTCTAGTTTTTTAAATAGTATTACAATTTTTTCTGCATAGCATAATTTTTAAGAGGTTACTAAAATTGAAATTGTTTTGATTATTAATTTATACCTTCAAAATTAGATTGAAACACAAAGAATTAGCTAGTACATATGATGCATAATCTATTTCATTTGATGCATTATCATCATTAAAACCCTTTAAAATAAGGTCCTAAGGTAATTCATCACAATTTAAAGCTATTGTGTATTCAATAAAAAAAAATACTATTAATTATGGTATAACAGTAAAACAACTATTTAATTTACAAGATGTGCAATTATTAATAATACAGTTTTTTTTGAATTAAAGTGCTGAAAGTATCAGTAGCTTTAAAAAAGTATGCTTTTACAACTACATTTTAAAACATATAATTTTGCTAAAACAAAGCTTTATATTTTCATAAAAAAAGAGCCCCAATTGGAGCTCTTTCTATACATAAAACTGTTTTTTATTTAACTTTCATCTTTATTTAGCTGCGTTGGCAAGTGACCAAATTTTGCTTTATAACATTTAGTAAAGTAGGAAGGCGACGCAAATCCCACCTTATAACTTATTTCATTTATATTATTGTCTCCTAACTGAATCAATTCTTTTGCTTTTTCTAGTCGAACATTTCGAATAAATTCATTTACAGAAACTCCTGTCAAAGTTTTAATTTTACGATAAAGTTGACTACGACTTAAAAATACCTTCGAAGCTAAAATTTCCACGCTCAAATCACTTTCGTTAATATTCTCGTGTATAAAATTCAGTGTTTTTTGAATAAATTCATTGTCTAGCGTGGTCGTTTTTTCTTTTGCATTTTTTGTGATGCCTTTGTAAAACTTATCAAACATAATTTGTCTACTGTTGATCAACTGTCCCAAACTGGATTTAAGAATATCCATATCAAATGGCTTACTCATATACATATCAGCACCTGAGTCAATTCCTTCTAATTTATCCTGAACCAATGCCTTTGCAGAAAGCATTAACAACGGAATATGACTTGTCTTTAAATCAGCTTTTATCTTCTTACATAATTCTAATCCATTCATTATAGGCATGATGACATCGGTTAAAATTAAGTCAGGTAGTTTTTGCTGGGCTAATTCATATCCTTTCGAACCATTTTCAGCTACTATAATTTTATAACTTTTTTTAAGCTCATCCTTTAAGTAATTTCTTAACTCTGCATTATCCTCAACAATAAGTATGGTATGAACAATATCATTTTTAGGCTCCTCAGCTATTACTGGAGATTGAGTTGCTGTGATTTTTCTAATAGATTCTCCTACCGTAACTTGATGTTCCTCGTCTAAAATTTCAGCTTCACTAAAAAATTCATGTCCCAATGGAAAGATAACTGTAAATGTCGTACCGACACCCAAAGTGCTGTCGACTTCAATTTTTCCTTTGTGCAATTCGACAAAACCACGCACTACCTCTAGCCCAATCCCGGTGCTACCGTAATAAGTTTTATTCAAATTATTTACTTGATAAAAACGATCAAATATTCGCTTAATGTCTTTCTTGCTTAAACCTGAACCAGTGTCTTCGATAATGATTTCGAAAGTTTCTATTTTATTATTTTCATTTGCCAGAGGCAGAAAAATCATTTTCTGTGTCGCATTGATTTTTACCTTAATTTTTCCATGATCTGCAGTTACTTTGAATGCATTCGAAATAATATTAAAAATTATTTTCTCTAGCATTTTGGGGTCTAACCAATCTTGCAGCGATTCGACAGTAGATTCAAACTGTAAATCGATGGAGCGACTGATGGCTTCTTCTTCAAAATAACTGACAATATTTTTAGTGAAATTAACCACTTCTAATGGCTGAACATGTAGGGCCATCTTATTGAATTGTAGTTTATTAAAATCCATTAACTCATTGATTAATCGTGATAATCGATCTGAACTTTTATGAATAACATGTAATTTATTAAGTACTTCAGCTGGTAAATCAAATTTTCCGCTTTTTATAATATCTTCAAGTGGATTGATTATTAGTGTAAGTGGCGTTCTAAATTCGTGAGAAATATTGGTAAAGAACTGTAATTTTTTAGCATTCAATTTTTCTATTTGTGTGGCTTTATCTCTTTCAAATTGGATTGCTTGCTTTTCATGAAAACGTCTTTGTAAAAATTTCTTTAGATAAATCGAAACTAATACTATTGCTAGAGCATACAAGAAGTAAGCTAGATTAGTACGCCAGAATGGAGGTAATATTTCGATATGTAATTGTAGCGGTTTAGCACTCCACACACCACCTCTTTTAGCAGCTTTTACATTCAAAACATATTTTCCAGCAGCTAAATTTGTGTACGTTGCTGCTCTTTTCCCTCCCACGTAGTTCCATTCCTTTTCGAAACCTTCTAAGTAGTATGCGTATTCGTTTTTTCCAGGATGTGCATAATTTAACCCTACATATTCCACCGTAAAAACGGATTGATCATAAGTCAAAATTAGGCTGCCCGTCTCAGAAATTACCTTAGTCAAAGGAGAATCAACATCACCAGGACTTACGGATTTATTGAATAATTTGAAATCACTAAAGTATAAAAGAGGCTGCTTCTTACTTTTTAAAATTTTACTGGGATTGAAAAAATTTATTCCCTCATAACTCCCAAAATACAAGTCACCATTCGAATCTCTTAACACTGAATTATAATTGAAGTCATTATCTAGTAGTCCGTCATCCTTAGTAAAATTTATAGCTTCTTTTTTCTTTAAATCTAGCTTTGTTATTCCTGCTTTTCCACTAACCCAAATTGCTCCAGTGTTATCCTCAACTATTGCAGCAATCGATTTTTCTAATAAACCTTTGAAGTCATAATAGTGATCGAATTTACCTGAAGTAGGATTATAACTAAATAATCCAGCGCCGTCTGTACCTATCCAAATTGTTTTATTTCTAGACTCATACAAAGACAATACAGATTGGTTTTTCTGCATTTTTTTATCTTTCATCATCTGATTTTTCAATGCTATGATCGAAAAGTTGAAATTTTTATCATGTGTGATTAGAAAGAGTCCTAAAGTCGAACCAACCCAAACCCTATCTTTCGAATCAACCATGACTTTTCTAACATCTCCATTTACTAATTCATTAGAAGCAAACGATGTAGATCCACAATGATAAAACTTGTTTTCTGAAGGTACATAGTAGTGAAGCCCGCGTAAATAGGTACCAATCCAAATAATTCCTTTAGAGTCCTCAGAAAAACTCATCATCCTGTTTGATGTAATTCCTACAGTATTATTTGTATTGTAGTTTACAAAATTATTAGAACCTTTTTTTAAAAAATAGATACCACCATTCCAACTACCCAACCATACATTCTCTTTACTGTCAATAAAAACTGTCTGGATATCATCACTTTTTAAACCCGTTAAAAAAGAGGCGTTTTTACTATTTATGTGTTTGCTTAAACTGGTCGAAGGATCATATAAGTCAACACCTCCACCTTCTAAACTAATCCAGAATTTACCTTCCTTATTTTTTACGATGCTCGTAACTGACTTTGCTTGTAACGAACTCTCATTATTATATTTGCTAGGTTCAATAGCGTTGAATTTACTGTACAACTTATCAAATACATCTACACCTTGATTATAGTATCCCAACCAAATGCGTTTTTCTTTATCAGCAAATAAACTCCATACAGAATTTGATTTTAAACTATTATTGTCATTTTTATTATTAATATATTGCTTTAAAATTTTTCCTTCGTTATCAACTAGTAGTATTCCATCATTTTCTGTGGCACAAAAAATTGTGTTGCTTGCTGTTTGCAATAGCGCCATTACTCTTTTTTTAGTAATGGGAAAAGATTGTGAAGAGAAACCTGCTTTTTCACGGGTTACTTTTATTAAACCATTGTAAAATGTTCCTAACCAAATATTTTGCTTACTGTCAATTAAAATAGATTCAATGTTTTGATCTACCAGTGACTTCCCTGTATTATCCTTGACCGTTTTTATATAATTGCCATTTGCTTGCAATGATTTTAAACCAAAACTAGTTCCCAAATAGATAGTCCCGTCTTTAGCTTTTTTAAAACAATTAACCTGATAATTCGTATACGTACTAACATCAGATTTAATGAAGGATACAATTTTTGTTTTTAAATTAACCTTAAAAATCCCTTTACCATAAGTACCTATAATCAAATTATTATAATTGTCTTGAATGATGCTCTTTACTGCTATGTCAATTTTATCTTTCTTAGAATTGGTGCTCAGTAATTCTAATTTTTCAAATTTGTTAAGTTCCCTATTATAAAAACAAATTCCTTGATCAGTTCCCACCCACAAAGTATTGTACTTATCAATAAAAGTACTGTACACCATATTACTTATCAAGGATTCTTCTTGTTGCCAATTACTCTCAAATATTGTGTAGCTTAAACCATTGTATTTATATAAACCGGCACCATAAGTTCCTATCCACATGTAGCCATATTGATCTTGGGTGATGCAAGACACAGCTCTTTTAGAAATTCCTTCATTTATGTTTATAAATTGATATCCTTCATATAATTTTTGAGAATGTACTACATTACAAAAAATACTCATCATGATAAACATAATAAGTATTTTAAAAACTAGGAACCCTTTAATCATTTTCAAAATAGATGGTGGTTTAAACATTTTAAAGTTATTCTTGAACTTGTCCAAACGATTTTGGCAATGCGCTTGAAATGGTAAATATCAAATAACTGAAATTAAAAAGCAACATTAGCGCAATCTTATTTTAAGTTAATTTTAACATTTTAGGAATTATTTTACTGAATCTTTAAAATCAGATAGTAATAAAAGTGGTATCTCCTAAATTGGGTAAAATAGATTACATAAAATAGTTTGAATAAAACTGTAACAAATTTGCAAACCGAAATTTTACTCGCTAATCCTTATTTATACTATTGTTAAAAATTCAAATTTTATTTCGTTATGATATGTTTCATTTGCTTGCAAAATTGAATTTGGAAAATGACTATTATTAGGCGCATCGGGAAAATTTTGAGGCTCAAAGCAAATAGCTGGAAAACTTCCTTCTCCCAATTTGTTTTTGAATTTTAGCTCTGGAAATTGCTTAGGAGTATAAATTACCATCGCTGGTTGCGAGTGATAAACATTCATTTTAATTCCAGATTGCGATGAATATAAAGCGGCCTTTAAATTCCCCTCGCCCATCACAAATGTATCGTCAAATCCTTCAAATTCAGGTTTACTAACTTTTGAAGAGCTACTGTAATCGAAAGCGGTGTTAGCTGATTCTAAAATTTGACCAGTCGGAATTAATTGGGAATCAACTTCTAAATGTTGTGCACTATTAATCCACAATTCTTGATCTAAAACAGAAGCCGAACCGTTAAGATTAATATATGGGTGAATAGTTAAGTTAACTGGTGTAGATTGATCTGTAGTAGCCGAATAATTAACTATTAAACAATTGTTTTCGGTGATTTCAAACAAAGCTTCTACTTTTAATTCTCCAGGATATCCATTTTCTAAGTGCGGACTCACATGCGTTAAAACAACTTTAGAATCAGTCTGCGATTTTAGGCTCCAATATTTTTTATCAAATCCTTCCCCTCCATGCAAGTGCACTCCATCATTATGTTCTAAAGGATATACTTTGCCATCAATTTTAAATTTTCCCTTTGATATTCGCCCTGCATAACGACCTATTGAACTTCCTAAAAACAGAGTAACATCAGTATAAGGTGGTTGGATATAATCCTGAGCTTCTTCAAGTCCTACAATTACATTTGTAAAGCTTCCTGATTTATTGGGAACTTTTAAACTGATAACTGTTGCGCCAAAATTTGAAACTTGAAGTTCCATTCCGTTGCTGTTTTTTAAAGTGTATACCGTCAGTTTGCTCATATAGTGCTTTTTCGTGGTGAGTTTTATTATTCGAAATATTATTTTCAGTCTTAAAAATATGCGTGAATTAGGGAGAAGCTAAATAGTGTCAACAGGATAAACAATACCTGCTTCTTTTCTTACTTTATCCACAATAGTTATAAGGTCTAAACTATTTTGGTGTGACCACATTTCGCTTTCTATTTTATTTGCGGCGATACATTTATGACATTCTTCAATTTCATAAGTAAATCCTTTTCCTTTTGTAGGTAAATCATACTTGGTTTCTATGTCATCTTGAAACAACGAATAACTTTGGGATTCATGCCAATTGGGATCAATGACAATGCGTCCTTTTTCTCCGCTTATCGTAGCATGCATATTGGTTCTAGCAATAAAACTACTATGTAAAACCGCTTGAGCGCTTGGATAATTTAAAAGCATGGTGGTTTGTTTATCTGCTCCACCTTCGTAAAATAATGAAGAAGCCTGTACATTCTCGGGTTTCCCCAAAATCATATAGGATAAAAATAAAGGATATACGCCCATATCTAGTAATGATCCGCCGCCAAGATTCACATCTTCAAGACGGCTTTGACCATTATTTACTATAAAGCCAAAATCGGCATTTATGTATTGTATTTTCCCTAATACGCCCGCCCTTACTTTTGATAAGATAGCGGTAAAAGAAGGATTAAATCGTGTCCAAAAAGCTTCCATAAAAAAACGATTGTTTTCTCTAGAAGCGGCAATCATTTGCGAAGCTTGTGCATAATTAATCGCTATTGGTTTTTCGCAAAGCACATGCTTTTTGGCATTCAATGCTTGTACACTCAAACTAGCATGGGAATTATGTGGCGTCGCGATATAAATAATATCAACTTGATCATCATTAATGAGTGAATCGTAATCTCCGTAACTTTTAGTAGCACTAAATGTAGCACCAAATTCATTCGCTTTTTCTAGCGATCGAGAAGCTACAGCATATAATTGAGCCTCTGGAATCAAAGCCAAATCACGTGCAAATTGCTCCGCAATATTCCCTAATCCTATAATCCCCCATTTGATTTTATTTTCACTCATGTTGATTTTTTAAATGTTGATTTGTAACCCTCTTATTTTCGGCTAATCACTTTTTGAACAGCTTTGATAATGGCTGCACTATTCAAACCGTATTTCTCCATTAATTGTGCTGGAGTTCCGCTTTCGCCAAAGGTATCTTTAGTAGCAATATACTCCTGCGGTGTAGGTGTATTCAATGATAATAATCCCGCAATACTTTCACCTAAACCACCTAGATAATTGTGCTCTTCACAAGTCACAACGCAACCCGTTTTGGCAACCGATTTTAAAATAGCTTCATCGTCTAATGGTTTAATCGTGTGAATGTTGATAATTTCGGCATTGATACCTAATTTTTCCAACTCCTCACCCGCAAGGATTGCTTCCCAAACCAAATGTCCTGTAGCTACAATAGTAACATCGGTACCTTCATTGATCATTACTGCTTTACCGATTTCAAATTTTTGATCGGCTGGGGTAAATACTGGAAGTACAGGGCGTCCAAAACGCAAATAAACCGGTCCTTCATAATCAGCAATTGCAATGGTAGCCGCCTTTGTTTGATTATAATCACAGGTATTGATTACTGTCATTCCTGGCAACATTTTCATTAAACCAATGTCTTCTAATATTTGGTGTGTTGCGCCATCTTCACCCAATGTTAACCCGGCATGCGAAGCACATATTTTCACATTTTTATCAGAGTAAGCAATGGATTGACGAATTTGGTCGTACACCCTTCCTGTAGAAAAGTTAGCAAAAGTTCCTGTAAACGGAATCTTTCCTCCAATAGTCATTCCGGCAGCGATACACATCATGTTTGCTTCGGCAATTCCTACTTGAACAAAACGTTCTGGGTTTTCTTCGATAAATTTCTCCATTTTAAGCGAACCAATAAGATCCGCGCAAAGTGCCACAACATTAGGATTCGTTCTTCCTAATTCGGCAAGACCTGCTCCAAAACCAGAACGAGTATCTTTTGATTCGGTATATGTATATTTTTTCATTATTGTAAATTCAAAGATTTAAAAATTGAATAATAGAATGGTTTTCAGTTCCAATCTGAAAACTGATTACTACAAACTGATCACTGTAAACTTTCTAATAATCCCCTAAAGTTTCTGGATTTTGGCCCAAAGCATTAGCCAATTGGTCATTGTTTGGAGCCTTACCATGCCAAGCGTGCGTGTACATCATGAAGTCTACTCCATGCCCCATAATAGTATGTAGCAATACACAAACTGGTTTCCCTTTTCCTGTTCTTTCTTTAGCCTCTTTTAACCCTGCAATAACAGCTTCCAGATTATTTCCTTCTTTGATTTCGATAACATCCCAATCAAAAGCTTCAAACTTAGCCTTAAGGCTACCCATATTTAAAACAGTGTCAGTCGATCCGTCAATTTGTTGCCCGTTGAAGTCAATGGTAGCAATATAGTTATCAATTTTTTTAGCAGAGGCAAACATGATTGCTTCCCAGTTTTGACCTTCTTGCAACTCACCATCACCATGTAAACTGTATACTAAATTAGTATCCTTGTTCAGCTTTTTAGTCAAAGCAGTACCAATAGCAACAGACATTCCTTGACCTAAAGAGCCAGATGCAATTCTAATTCCTTCTAAACCTTCGTGCGTAGTTGGATGTCCTTGCAGTCTTGAGTTCAACAACCTAAAAGTGTTTAATTCTTCTACCGGGAAATAGCCTTTTCTGGCTAAAACACTATAAAAAACAGGTGATATATGACCATTCGATAAAAAGAAAACATCTTCGTTCAAACCATTCATATCAAAACCTTCTTTCAGTTCCATTATTTCATTGTACAAAGCTACCATGAACTCTGTACACCCCAAAGACCCTCCAGGATGACCTGAATTTACTTTGTGTACCATTTTTAAAATATCTCTCCTAGTTTGAGATACATTATCTTGCAATTTTGAAATTTCCATAATTAGTTTCCTTTTTGGTAATCGGCTAAAAATTGTGCTAATCCGCTATCTGTTAATGGATGCTTTAACAATCCTGTAATTGAAGACAAAGGACCTGTCATCACATCTGAACCAACTTTGGCACAATTGATCACATGCATGGTGTTACGAACAGAAGCAGAAAGAATTTGCGTTCCAAAATCGTAATTGTCATACACTTGTCTGATTTCGGCAATTAAACCCATACCATCTGTACAAATATCATCTAGTCTTCCTAAGAATGGTGAAACATAAGTAGCACCTGCTTTGGCCGCTAGTAAGGCTTGACCCACTGAAAACACAAGAGTTACATTCGTTCTAATTCCTTTATCAGAAAAATATTTACACGCTTTTACACCTGCTGCAATCATTGGTAATTTTACCACGATTTGGGGGTGTAAAGCAGCCAATTCTTCACCTTGTTTTACCATTCCGTCGTAATCTGTAGCGATAACTTCAGCAGAAACGTCTCCATCAACAATTTCGCAAATTTTTACATAATGCTTCAAGATATTTTCTGCACCAGTAATGCCTTCTTTTGCCATTAATGATGGATTCGTTGTTACTCCGTCTAAAACCCCTAAGGCTTGTGCTTCGGCAATCTCACTTAAATTTGCTGTGTCTATAAAAAATTTCATTTGTAGTTTATTTTAGTTTGTTTTTAGTTTAAATATTGTTGTCTTTTTTATCCCATAATTGGTTCATTTCCTCTAAAGTTTTGCCTTTGGTCTCTGGTATAAATTTCCACACAAAAAGCATGGCTAAAAGTCCCATAAATCCATAAACCCAGTAAGCGAATCCATGATTAAACTGTTGGATCAAATAGCTGTTCTTATCCATGATAGGAAAAGTCCATGACACTAAATAATTCGAAACCCATTGCGCAGCTACGGCTACAGCCAATGCTTTACCACGGATATTATTTGGGAAAATTTCTGCTAATAAAACCCATGCCACCGGTCCCCAACTCATTGCAAATCCCGCTACATATACTAACATGCATATTAGCGAGAACATACCCAATGAATTTGTAAAAAAGGAGGTTCCTAATGCAAACATGGCAATTGACATGCTTAAAGCACCAATGATCATTAAAGGTTTACGACCTATTCTATCGACTGTTTGAATAGCCAATACTGTAAAAATTAAGTTGATCGCACCTACAATTATAGTTTGCAATAAAGCAGTATCTGTTCCTGATCCCATACTTTTAAAAATTTCTGGAGCATAATACAATACTACATTGATACCCACAAATTGTTGAAAAATCGAAATTAAAACACCTATAATTATTACAGGTAAACCATAAGAAAATAATTTTCCTGAGTGCGTTGTTACTGTATTTTTTATATCGGCAAGGATATGTTGTGCAACTTCTGCTCCGTTAACTTTTATTAGTACATCTAAGGCTTTATCTTCTTTAGATTGCAGAACTAATGATCTAGGCGTATCTGGTACCGAGAATAAAAACAACAGGAATAAAGTTGCTGGAATAATTTCTGAAGCAAACATCCATCTCCAACCGATTGTGTTTAGCCAATTAGCATCACCATTTTTAGCTATAAAATAATTCACAAAGTATACTACTAACATTCCGAAAATGATTGCAAACTGATTCATTGAGACCAATTTCCCCCTACTTTTAGCAGGCGCAATTTCGGCAATGTATAAAGGAGATAACATAGAAGCCAGTCCTACGCCAATCCCTCCGATTATTCTATAGATGATAAAAAGAGTGTAAAAAGTATGGTCACCCTCACCTATAGGTCTTACAAACATCTCGGGCATGGCAGATCCAATAGCAGATACTAAAAATAAGCAGGCTGCTAGCACCAATCCTTTTTTTCTACCGTATTTTTTGCTAATCAAACCACCAAAAATACCTCCAACAATACATCCAATTAGTGCACTTGAAACTAAAAATCCAAGTCGTGCATTTGATGCCGCTTCTGATAGTCCGAAGGGTTGGACAAAGAATTTTTCAAGCGAACTCACAGTCCCTGATATTACCGCAGTATCGTAACCAAAAAGAAGTCCTCCTAGCGTTGCAACTAGGGTAAGTCTCCATAAATAGGCCGAATTAGATGATGTTGACATAAGTTTAATTTGTATAATGGTTCATTTAAAACAGTGGTTTACTTCTTTTTCGATTTTGATATAAAACAGTAACGAGAAGTAGTAAACAAACTACTTCTCTCTACTGATTACTACTAATCGAAAAAATAAAAAGGTTGATTAAATATATTGGTTGATTATGTTTTCAAACAATTCTTGCTTACCGCTCTGTAAATTAAGCTCTCCATTTTCATGTGCAATTTTGTATAAATCTTGCATAGATAATTTTCCATCTTCAAAAGCTTTTCCATTTCCAGTATCGAATGAACTGTATCGATCTGCTCTTAATTTATCATAAGCCGATGATGTGATAATTTTGTCAGCAGTTAATAATGCTCTTGCAAACGTATCTGCTCCTCCAATGTGTGCATGGAAAGCATCGTCCATGTCTGTTGAGTTTCTTCTGATTTTTGCATCAAAATTAACTCCACCACCTTGAAGACCACCTGCTTTTAAGAAAACTAACATAGCCTCTGTTGTTTCTTGAATGTTGTTAGGAAATTGATCTGTATCCCATCCGTTTTGGTAATCACCACGATTCGCATCTAAACTTCCTAACATTCCCGCTTGAGCAGCAACATCAATTTCATGTTGAAAAGTATGTTGCGCTAATGTCGCGTGATTTACTTCTATATTGATTTTGAAGTCTTTTTCTAATCCTTGAGCACGTAAAAATCCTATTGCAGTTGCAGTATCAAAATCATATTGATGCTTTGTAGGCTCCATTGGTTTTGGTTCAATCAAGAAATTCCCTTTAAAACCTTGTGCACGACCGTAGTCACGTGCCGTTCTTAAAAATTGTCCCATGTGGTCCAATTCTCTACCCATATCAGTATTCAACAAAGACATATATCCTTCACGACCACCCCAGAATACGTAGTTTTCACCACCTAAAGCAATCGTTGCATCCATAGCCAATTTTATTTGTCCACCAGCTCTAGCCAATACGTTAAAGTCTGGATTAGTTGCTGCACCATTCATGTAACGAGGGTTAGAAAAAGCATTTGCAGTTCCCCAAAGCAATTTAACTCCTGAAGCAGCTTGTTTTTCTTTCAAATACTCTGTGATCGCAGCTAATCTGCTTTCTGATTCTCCAAAAGTCGCTCCTTCTTGAATCAAATCGTAATCATGGAAACAGTAGTATCCAAATCCCATTTTTGTAGTAAATTCAAAAGCTGCATCTGCTTTTTCTTTTGCAGCAGCAAGCGCATCTGAAGGTTGATCCCAAGGAAAATTTTGTGTTCCTGGTCCAAAAGGGTCAGAACCTTGTCCACAGAATGTATGCCAGTATGCGATAGAAAATTTGAAATGATCACGCATAGTTTTTCCAGCTACTACTTGGTCTGGATTGTAATATTTGAATGCTAACGGATTGTCAGATTCTTTTCCTTCAAACTTAATATCTCCAATTCCTTTGAAGTATTCTTTATTTCCTAAAGTTGCCATGTTTATGTTATTTATTAATTATTAATTCAAGTTCATTTTTCCAAAGTTGGTATGCTGCCAGGTAAGGTGCTTTGTCCTTAAATGGCATGTAGGTCATTACGTGGTCATTTTCCATGATCAGTTTGCCGTACTTCTCAAAGTTACCTTCGTGAAGTCCTGAAGCTCTTGCAGCGCCAATAGCTCCCGTAGTATTGTAAATCTCTATTTCGTGGCCAATTAAAGTCGCTACTGTATTCGAGAAAATCTCAGAACGGAACAAATTATCATTCCCCGCTCTCATTACATTTACTTCGCTACCATCTGCTTTTAAAATATCCATTCCGTATACAAATGAAAACGCAATTCCTTCTAAGGCTGCTCTGCATACATGTGCTTTGTTGTGATTATTCAAGTTAATATTCACTAACCGCGTTCCTATGTCCTTGTTGTTTAACATTCTTTCGGCACCGTTTCCAAAAGGTAACATGCAAACTCCATCTGAACCTACTGGAACTTCTGAAGCCAAATTATTCATCTCCTCATAAGAACTCACTGCTAAGTTGTTTAACAACCATCTGTACTGAATTCCAGCGCCATTGATATTCAACAACTTTCCTATTCTAGGATTACTTTTTGTATAATTAACGTGTGCAAAATTATTAACACGGGTGCTTTCTTTCCCTGATAAATTATCGGTAACGGCATATACAACACCAGAAGTTCCGCCTGTAGCCGCCACTTCACCTGGATTAAATACATTTAATGATAAAGCATTATTAGGCTGATCACCTGCTCTATAAAAAATAGGCGTTCCTGCTGCTAGTCCAATTTCTAATTCTCCTTTATCATCCACTGTAGATTGCAAACCGAAAGTGTCTACGATGTCCGGAACCAAGGTTGCGTCAATACCATAATGGTCCAATAGGAAATCAGCAACGGTATCGTTCTTAAAATCCCACATAATCCCTTCAGACAATCCAGAAATAGTTGTATTGATTACATTCGAAAGTTTATAAGCGATATAATCACCAGGCAACATGAATTTATAGATTTGACTGTAAATCTCAGGTTCATTCTCTTTAACCCACTTCAATTTTGAAGCAGTGAAGTTAGCTGGAGAATTTAGTAAATGCGAAACACATTTTTCTTCCCCAATAGATTGAAACGCTTCGTTACCAATGGCTACTGCGCGACTATCACACCAGATGATAGATTTACGTAAAGGCGCACCGTTTTTATCCACCAAAACAAGACCATGCATTTGGTACGAAATCCCAATTCCTTTGATTTGAGTTCTCGAAATAGCATATTTCTTTTTCAATTTGGCAACCGCGTTACAGCAGTGCATCCACCACTCTTCAGGCTTTTGTTCTGCCCAACCGTTTTTTAAGGCTAGCATTTCCATTTCTGTTTCCGGTTCCTGGACGACACCTATGCTTTTTCCGGTGGCTATTTCAACAATAGCTGCTTTTACTGACGAACTTCCTATGTCAAATCCTATGTAATACATATTATTTGTTATTATATTATTTAATTGAACTATTTAGTCAAGTAAAAATATATTATTCATTATTATTTAAGCTTAAAAATAGTATATCAACAATTATAAGCTTTGTGTTATACGGAATTCCAAATTTCACTAAAATATTTGTAAACAGTTGATTTCATTACAAATACAAGACATTTAGCACTGCAGAAATCCTTCATAAAAGCTTACGTAAAGGTTTAAGTAACTTTTTGTTTTTGAAGTAACGAAAACGAAAATAGTGTGTACAAAAACATATTATTAAAATTGAAAATGATTATAATTTATCCTAAATTAGCACAGCTTTTAAAATCCACAACAAACCGAAATGATATCAAAAATTACATTAAAACAAATTGCAGCAGAATTTAATGTATCCATTGCAACCGTTTCTAAAGCTCTAAATGACAGCCACGACATCAGTGTAAAAACAAAGCAAAAAATTCAAGAATTTGCAAAAGCGCACCACTACAAACCCAATAAAGTAGCATTGAGCCTTTTGAATAAAAAAACAAAAACATTAGGCGTTATTATTCCTAATATCATGAATAGCTTTTTTACAGAAGTCTTTGTAGGTATCGAAGAAAAAGCGTCCGAGCTGGGCTACAGTTTAATTTCTTGTATTTCGAATGAATCATTTGAAAAAGAAGTCAATACTGTCGAATTATTAAAAAGCGGTACTATCGACGGCTTTATCATTTCGATCGCCGAAGAAACGCAGATTAATCAAAATTTTACCCATTTAATAGATGCCGTAAATCAAGGTGTCCCTATCGTGCTTTTTGACCGCGTTACTGATGCTATTGAGTGCGACAAAGTAATTGTTAATGATTTTGAAGGAGCCCGCCACGCCACAGATCACCTCATTAAGACAGGCTGCAAAAAAATTGCAGTGGTTTCGGTTATTGATAATTTGAGTGTGGGGAAATTGAGAGTCGAAGGTTATAAGAAAGCATTGACCGACAATAATCTTCCTATTAATGAAAAAATTATTGTGCGTCTTTCGAAAAACGAAGATTTAGAAACAGCTATGAAAATCGTCCTTGCCGATAAAACGATCGATGGTTTATTATGTCTTGAAGAAAGTTCGGCCATAACATCATTAGACCTTATAAAAGCAATGAAGTACAAAATTCCTGAAGAAATGGCGATGATTTGTTTCACCAATGGAAAACTAACACAGCACGTAACTCCTACAATTACAACTATTAGCCAACACGGAAAATTCATTGGCGAAACCGCAACTACCATGTTGGTGAATAGGTTAGAAAATAAATCTGAAGCAGAATTTTCGACCAAAATAATTAAGACAAGTTTGATTCAAAGAGGCACCACCTTGCCAATTTAATTTAATGGCACTCTTTATTGCATCAAGAAACCAACATTTTTTACTTTTAAATACTTTCTATAATCTACTATAATACAAAAATCTTTGTTTTTAGTTGGAGCACAATATTAGGTTTTTAAAAGAAACAGTCGTCCTGCTGTTCACTATATCTCTTGCATTTGCTATCGCAATTCAAGAGGATGCCGTTGCCATCAGGGCTAATAAATACGATTAACTTACAAGAAATTATATATACTTTGCAAATATTTCTTCAGGTTAAATATCCCGTATTAATAACTTTATTGTAATAAAAAAAGCATCTTTTAATAGCTAATCATACGATAAAACTAAATCGCGCTTTTACGCATTTTGAAGAATCTCAAATCAAACTTTGACGAAGAATGCTTAACATACGTTCTCTAATGAAAGACGTCTAAATTTAACAACCCCCTAAATAAAGATAAAGCATTGTTCATTATAAAAATTGATAGAATTAATACTAATTTAATTTAATAATCAACCAATTGTAAATTATAACCATTAACTTTATTCTATAAGCAAGATAATAAGATTATGTAGCTGGCATTTTTAATTAATCACTCTTAATTTTACTCATTCGATTTACTTTTAGTAGCCTTTCATAAGACCATTACTTTCAGTAAAAGCATATGAAATTTTAATATAGAGAAAAAGAGAACTTACACAACATTCACTATGTGATTTATCAATAGTTAATTAAGCAATCATAGAAAACACTTATACTCTAATAAAATAGTACGATTGCAATTAGACTTTATCAAAGCATAATAGTTTTAGATTTGCTTCAGAAAATACAACTAAAAAACATAAATACATCTATCATGGAAAACAATCAAAATGCAGACCCATCAAACGGACAAGGTAAATGCCCAGTAAATCACGAGCAAGCGCCACTTAATGAAGGAGCAACTATTGTAGAAGGAAATCACGAAGGAAGTCAGGAGAGTTCAACAGGAAAATGTCCCGTAATGCATGGTGGAAATACTTCAACAAAAGCTTCTGTAACTAGTTGGTGGCCAAACGCACTAAACTTAGATATATTAAGCCAACATGACACAAAAACAAATCCTCTTGGTGCACAATTTAACTATCAAGAAGAACTTAAAAAATTAGATATTCCTGCTTTAAAACAGGACATGCATAATTTAATGACTGATAGTCAAGACTGGTGGCCTGCAGATTGGGGACATTATGGTGGATTGATGATTCGTTTGTCTTGGCACTCTGCAGGATCGTACCGCATCTCTGACGGTCGTGGTGGTGGTGGAGCAGGAAATCAACGTTTTGCTCCATTAAACTCTTGGCCAGATAACGTGAGTTTAGATAAAGCAAGAAGATTGTTGTGGCCAATTAAGAAAAAATACGGAAACAAAGTTAGCTGGGCAGATTTATTAGTTTTTGCCGGAACCATCGCATATGAAAGCATGGGATTAAAAACATTCGGATTTGCTTTTGGTAGAGAAGATGTTTGGAGCCCAGAGAAAGATGTTTACTGGGGTTCAGAAATTGAATGGTTAGCTCCTAGTGACGAACGTTATGAAGATGTAGAAGATCCATCAACTATGGAAAATCCATTAGCTTCAGTTCAAATGGGACTTATTTATGTAAACCCAGAAGGAGTAAACGGAAAACAAAATCCATTGAAAACTGCTGCGCACATACGCGAAACATTTGCTCGTATGGCAATGAATGACGAGGAAACAGTAGCATTAACTGCTGGTGGTCATACAGTAGGAAAAACACATGGAAATGGTGATGCAAGTCTTTTAGGTCCTGATCCTGAATCTGCTGATGTTGAAGAACAAGGATTGGGTTGGAAAAATCCTAGCAATACTGGTAAAGGTCGCTATACTGTAACTAGCGGACTTGAAGGCGCTTGGACTACAAACCCTACTAAATGGGATAATGGTTTCTTTCAAATGTTGTTTAATCACGAATGGGAACCACGTAAAAGCCCAGCAGGAGCTTGGCAATGGGAGCCTATTTCAATCAAAGAGGAAGACAAACCTACAGATGTAGAAGATTTTACCATCAAGCACAACCCAATGATGACCGATGCAGATATGGCAATGAAAGTTGACCCAATCTATAAAGAAATCTCGTTGAAATTCATGAATGATCAAGAGTATTTCTCTGATACATTTGCACGCGCTTGGTTCAAATTAACACATAGAGATATGGGACCAAAAGTGAGATATTACGGCCCTGATGTTCCTGAGGAAGATTTGATTTGGCAAGACCCAATTCCAGTAGGTGCATCTGATTATGACGTTGCTGCTGTAAAGAATAAAATTGATGCCGCTGGGTTAAGTGTAGCCGAAATGGTTAATACTGCTTGGGATAGTGCACGTACTTTCCGTGGATCTGACCTACGTGGTGGTGCAAATGGAGCACGCATTAGACTAGCGCCACAAAAAGATTGGGAAGGAAACGAACCAGCTAGACTTGCAAAAGTCTTGGGCGTTTTAGAACCTATCGCAAAAGAGTTTGGGATTAGTATCGCTGACACTATTGTGTTAGCAGGAAATTTAGGTATCGAAAAATCTGCAAAAGCTGCAGGTGTAACTCTTACAGTGCCATTCTCTCCAGGACGTGGTGATGCTACAGACGAGATGACTGATGCTGAATCGTTTGATCCTTTAGAACCATTAGCTGATGGTTACCGTAATTATAGTAAAAGAGATTACACCGTAAGTTCAGAGGAAATGATGCTAGACCGTACACAATTAATGGGCTTAACTGCACCAGAAATGACTGTGCTAGTAGGTGGTATGAGAATGATAGGTACTAACTACGGTCAAACGAAACATGGTGTTTTCACTTCTAGCGAAGGTGCTTTAACAAACGATTTCTTTATTAACTTAACTGACATGGATAATTCATGGAAACCAGTTGGAAAAGGATTGTACGAAATATGTGATCGTAAAACCGGCACAGTAAAATGGACCGCTACAAGAATGGATTTAGTTTTTGGTTCTAATTCGATTTTACGTGCTTACTCTGAAATGTATGCTCAAGATGATAACAAAGAAAAATTTGTAAATGATTTTGTTGCTGCATGGGTAAAAGTGATGAATGCAGATCGTTTTGATTTGAACTAATCACATAAACATTTCTTTCTTTATAAATGTAATTGCGGTCCTGACTCAATGTTGGGACCGCAATTTTTATTTTTGAACACTTAATTGTAAAAGTTTAGCTAACTTAAATAGTCACATTTGGAAAATGTACGATTGGAAAATTGCAAGAGTTAGCAATAAAGCACAATTCATTCGCTGCTTTATGCAATTGTAACGCCTTCGCGAAATGGCAGTCGTCACGAACTACAACTTTTGGATACAAGCGAACTTCAATAAATCTTCCGCTGCCATTTTCTAAAACTTCTAAAGTGGCTTCAGCATCATCGGAATAAGACAGCACTTCAATATCATTTTTTGCACAAACATACAAGTAAGACATCATGTGGCAAGAAACAATACTTGCTAGTAATAAATCTTCTGGATTGTATTTGCTGGGATCACCCTTAAATACCTTGGCTGCAGAAACCTCTAATTGTTCTTTACCTTCAAAAGAAACCGAATGGTTTTTGAAATATCTAGCAGGAGTAGCTTTTACCATTTGACCTTGAGATTCCCATTTTAAGTTCGCTTTAAAAAGGTGTTTGCTTTGCATTTTTTTTAGTTCAAAAGTAATAAAAATATGCTATGTACTATTAGACACAGATAGTAAAGTATATTTCAATAATATGACTGTAATAAATTTTACTTTTAATTTCTCAATCAATTTATTGTAGCTTTACACGCAACCACAATTGAGCAAAGTGAAAAACAAAATAGTCAATATCCCTCCTATTCCTGCTGTATTACTAGCAATCATTAGTGTGCAATCTGGTGCAGCAATCGCTAAAACATTGTTCCCTATTTTAGGAGCAACAGCAACGGCTTCTTTACGCATAGGGATTTCTGCTTTTATATTACTTTGCGTATACCGACCAAAAATTAAATTATTTAGTGCGCCACAATGGAAACTCGTTATTCCCTATGGATTGTCATTGGGTGCAATGAATTTAATCTTTTATTTGGCTATAGAAAGGATCCCCATTGGTTTGGCTGTTACATTAGAATTTATTGGTCCTTTAGTTGTTGCGGTTTTGGGATCCAAGAAAATCATAGATTACCTCTGGGTTTTATTGGCTGCAGCCGGAATCATGATAATCGCTCCTTGGAAGAGCGATACAGTAGATTTACTAGGAGTAATTTTTGCTTTGACGGCTGGTGCATTTTGGGCGGCATATATTGTCCTAGGTGGCAAAGTTTCTAAGATTATGAAAGGTGGCGATGCTGTATCGGTAGGAATGGTTTTTGCTTCAATTTTAATATTGCCTTTTGGATTTGCAGGTCAAGGATTTCAATTCATTACAGTAAATTACCTCTATATGGGAATAGCTCTAGCGCTACTATCTAGCGCCATACCATTTAGTTTAGAGATGAAAGCACTGAGTCAGCTATCGTCGCAAACTTTCAGTATTTTAATGAGTTTAGAACCTGCTGTTGCTTCCTTGTGTGCTCTTCTTTTCCTTCATGAGGTTTTGAATACCAATGAAATTCTTGCTGTAATTTTTGTGGTAATTGCATCAGCAGGTGCTACATTGACCGCTAAACAGAAAACGGTACTCTAACCTAGTTTAGTATTTTAATTTTCAGCTGATGGCGCCTGCGTTTGAGCCTTAAAGTCTTTTTACGATCAGACATTTATTCGAAAATTAAAATGTATCATATATTTAAAATAGCTATTATAGTGTGATTGTTGCTCCCATAATTTTTAAAAATTCTCTTATAAAACTAGGATGCGCTGGCCATGCTGGGGAAGTGACCAAATTTCCATCTACAAAAACTCCATCAGCAGCTATAGACTGAAAAACTCCTCCTGCTAGTGTCACTTCAGGACCTACAGCAGGATAGGCTGTTAGTTTTCTACCTTTGACAACATTTGCTGCAGTTAATATTTGTATTCCGTGGCATATTGCGGCAACCGGCTTATTCACTGTAAAAAAATACTCAACGTGCTCAAGCAACTTTTTGTTTAATCTTAAATATTCGGGTGCTCTTCCTCCTGCAATAACCAGTCCATCATAATCTTCAACATTTATCTTGTCAAAACTATAGTTTAAAACAAAATTGTGCCCAGGCTTTTCAGAGTAGGTTTGGTCTCCCTCAAAATCATGAATAGCAGTTTTAATTGAGTCTCCTTCTTTTTTGTCTGGGCACACAGTATGCACTTCATAACCTACCATTTCCAACATTTGAAATGGCACCATTGTCTCGTAATCTTCTGTATAATCACCAGTTAAAAATAATATTTTTTTCATCTTGTTTTTTGTTAATTTCAGTAGTTAGTAATTCTATAAACAGCACCCATTAGGGAGGATTAGATTTTAATAATATTGATAAAATCGATTTGCGATAAACCGAATCAGAAAATAAACTAGTATTGAAATAGTGGCTATGGCTACAATTAAAGTAATTAAATTGATTATGATGTTAGGAATAAAATGTAGTCTGGCGTGATTATAATAAGGCGCACGATGCAGCCTCTCGTGTACGGCACTTTTTGTTATTTTCACTTTCTTTTTAATATTAGAGTATTAAATTACACTGATCTCAAATGATCTAATAAAAATACGTAATTATTTAGTAATAAAATAGTTAAATAATACTTATTACTGATTAACTCATTTTTCTTTATTTCTTATTTGAGACATTACCCATTCGGAGATTGCGGTAATCGATAACGACGGATTCACTCTTGGATTTGCTGATATCATAGCCCCGTCTATAACCAACATGTTTTTATACCGAAAAACCTCATTGTTTTTACTAATTACTTTTTTACTCCTGTCTGCGCCCATCACAGCACCTCTTTGCACCTGAGCTGTAGACGGAATTCCGGCAATAGACTCTAAAACAAATGAGGTGGGCTTCCCTCCTATTATTTCGCTATATTTTTTTTTTAACGAAATAGATTCCGGTATATCTGAAGTTGGTTTTACACCTGAGCATACCTTAGCGGACATACCGCCAAAATAGTTTTTTTTAAAATTTTAAAGTACTATCGATCGACTGCATCAAATTAAAAAAGCCTTCTCTATTTTAAAATGGAGAAGGCTTTACAATATATGTTTTACTGTTTATAGAATGTAATCAGTAGTAATAAAATTTGATTCATCGCTATTTAATAAGGCTTGTAAAATTTCATTGTTGTATTCATTATCTTTTGAAGCAACAAAAGTTCTAATAGAGAACGAACGCAAGGCATCATGAATACTTAATGTTCCTACAGCAGAATCTTTACGACCTGTAAATGGATAAATGTCTGGCCCTCTTTGACAAGAACTATTTAAATTCACACGACAAACTAAGTTTACTAATGTATCAATAAGTGGTGCCAATGTTTTAATATCTTTACCGAACAAACTCACTTGTTGGCCGTAATTAGACTCAGCCATATCATTCAATGGCTCTTGAATATCATCAAAAGTCAATATAGGAATTACTGGTCCAAACTGTTCTTCGTGATAAATACGCATCTCTTTATTTACGGGGTATAATACCGCTGGAAAAATATAATTAGGAGCATGTTGCCCACCTTTTTCATTAATAACTTTTGCTCCTTTGCTAGTGGCATCATCAATTAATTCTTGAATGTATGCTGGTTTTTCTTTTTCAGGAAGTGGTGTTAATGAAACACCTTTTTCCCAGGGGTTTCCAAACTTTAATTCGTCAACCTTAGCAGCGAATCGTTTGTTGAATTCTACTGCGATATTTTCATGAACATAAAGCACTTTTAAAGCAGTACAGCGTTGTCCGTTGAAAGATAATGTTCCAGCTAAACATTCTTGTATTGCCAAGTCTAAATCGGCATCCGGAAGTATAATCGCAGGATTTTTGGCTTCAAGCCCTAGAATTAAGCGCAGTCTGTTTTTATTAGGATGTTGGTCTTGCAACGCAATAGCAGATTTACTGTTCCCAATCAAAGCAAGAACCGTCACTTTACCCGAAGCCATGATAGGCGATGCAACTTCGCGACCTCTACCGTAGACAATATTAATAACACCTGCTGGAAAACTGTTTTTAAACGCTTCTAAT
Organism: Flavobacterium frigidarium DSM 17623; assembly: GCF_000425505.1. Classification (GTDB taxonomy): domain Bacteria; phylum Bacteroidota; class Bacteroidia; order Flavobacteriales; family Flavobacteriaceae; genus Flavobacterium; species Flavobacterium frigidarium. The sequence continues at coordinate 208,221 of NZ_AUDO01000007.1, forward strand.
AACGGTGAAATAACCAATATTCCGTGCTTAGCTGGTTTGAAAACTACGGTATTACCCATTATTAAAGCAGGTATTAGTAACGCAAAAGTTTCGTTTAATGGGTAATTGTACGGTCCTAGACACAATACAACTCCTAGCGGTCCACGACGAACCATGGCATTTACTCCTTGACTTTTAGTAAACTTGGCATTATCACGGTCTAATTTTTTATAATCTTCAATGGTATCATAGATGTATTCAACTGTTCTATCAAATTCTTTTTGAGAATCTCCTAAGGTTTTTCCTATTTCCCACATTAAGTATTTTACAACCTCGTCGCGTGTTGCCTCCATTTGTACCACAAAGCGCGTCATACATTTTATACGATCTTTTACCTTCATGGTAGGCCACAAACCTTGTCCGTTATTATAGGCTTTATCTGCTGCATCTACAGCCGCTAATCCTTCCGTTTCTCCCATTGCAGGAACTGAACCTAAGATGGTAGGCAAATATTCTTCGGTTGAAGAAATTGTAGAGAAAACAGGAGCTGTTTGCCCCTCCCACTGTATTAATTCTCCATTTAATAGATAAGTATCTTGGTTTAATAAACCTTTGATTTGATATTCTTCTGGTATCGTATTCATAGTTTTGTTTTTAGTTATAATAATAAAAAAAGAGGCCTTAGCCCCTTTGTTGTTATGGTGCTACTACGTCACCATTCCAAGCTAAAATGCCTCCAGCTAAATTGTAGGCATTTTTAAATCCTAATTCGTTCATCACTTCACAAGCTTTTCCGCTACGAGCTCCTGAACGGCAGTAAACGTAATAATTTTTATCCTTGTCTAAGGCTTCAATTTCTGCAATAAAACCTTGTCCTTTATGTATGTCAATATTGATCGCGTTTTCAATGATTCCATCATTAAATTCATCTTCTGTACGTACATCTAATATTACTGCTTTTTCATCAGCTTCTAACTGAGATATCCAGTCTTGTTGTGTTAAATCCATAATGTTCTTTTTTGTAAAAATACGATGTTTTTTGCTAACTTAAAACTAACAAATTGTGAATTAAATAATAATGTCTAGAAAACGATTTCGCTTCTAATTAAAAATCAGCCAATTAGAATTTAGACTGATAATTATTCAAAAATACCTACTAAATCCATAGGCGAACCGACAATGAAAAGCATATGTAGTCCTTATTATTTATACTGTGAAGCTTGTTGTAAAATAAGCTTTCGAAAAAAATTATTGCCGTATATTTACCATAATACCGCTATTTAGAATTAAAAATCAAGATTATATGGAAGAGGAAATAAAAAAAATATTCCCCAATTTCTCTAAAGAATTAATTAAAGAGATTGTCGCAAATGCCATACAGCAATCCAGCACATCTGGTGATGTATTGATGCGCACTGGCCAATATATTAATCACACCATGCTACTTACTAAAGGACAGATAAAAATTTATCGCGAAGGAGAAAATGGTGGTGAATTTTTCATGTATTACATTCAACCTGGTGAAGCCTGTGCGGTCTCTATGATTTGTGCTACAAAAAGTCAAACGAGCCAAATCATGGCTAAAGTAGTCGAAGATGCTGAGTTAATAATGGTTCCGCTTGCGCTCATGGATAAGTGGATGATGGAACACCGCAGCTGGTATGAATTTGTGATTTTTACCTACCGAACTAGATTTGAAGAAGTACTTGAAGTCGTTGATAATATCGCTTTTAGAGCAATGGATGAACGCCTAGAATTTTATCTAAAAAGACATGCTGAAGCTTGTGGCTGTAAGGATTTAAAACTGTCACATCAAGAAATTGCAACCGAATTGAATACCTCCAGAGAAGTGATTTCTAGATTGCTAAAAAAAATGGAGCAACGTGGCTTGGTTAGTTTGCACCGCAATCACATTGCTTTACTCTAAAATATTTCATTATGTGATAAATGTTACTGTGGATTTTTAATTATCAACTAACCTTTGTAATAAAATTTTATAAATGGAAATTCTTGGTTATTTAGCTTCAATAATTATTGGTCTATCATTAGGATTAATAGGTGGCGGTGGATCTATACTTGCTGTACCCATTTTAGTATATCTCTTTAATGTTCACCCAGAACAGGCCACAAGTTATTCCTTATTTATTGTAGGTTTCACGGCAATGATAGGGTCTTACAGTCATTATAAATTAGGGAATTTAAAAATTAAATCAGCCCTAGTATTTGCAATCCCTTCTATCATTTCGCTACTGTTTGTTAGAAAAATGGTGCTTCATTTAATTCCCGATACTTTATTTTTCATAGAATCTTTTGAAGTCACAAAGAATTTATTAATCATGGTCGTCTTTGCCTTTTTAATGATTGCAACGTCAATATCAATGATTAAAAAAAATAAAAGCATTAAAGAGTGTACCGAGGTCAATTATAAAATGCTTGCTATAGTTGGTTTTTTAGTAGGTTTAATTATTGGTTTTTTAGGTGCAGGTGGCGGTTTTTTAATCATTCCAGCACTTTTATTCTTTGCTGACCTACCTATGAAACAAGCAGTAGGAACTTCGCTTTTTATCATATTCATCAACTCTCTAATTGGTTTTGGAGGAGATGTCTTAGGAGGTGTCCCATTAGATTACAAATTACTTTTTATTATTTCGATTATGGCGATTGTAGGTTTGTTGATAGGAACCCAATTATCTAAAAAAATTGATGGCGCTAAGCTAAAGCCTGCTTTTGGATGGTTTGTATTAGTTATGGGGATTTATATCATCACAAAAGAAATTTTCTTTTAAACCGCAATAATTAACGCATACAAAACCACCACTCTTATAGTTTGAAAGACGTTTGCTTTGGCTTTGAGCCAAAAAAAAAGTAAAAATGCCCTTGATTTCTTTATGATTCAAGGGCATTTTATTTATATGAAGTCAAAATATGAAACAATAATCTATATCAGTGTTCCCCGTAGCCTACATCATCCATTTTTCCGCTGAAAACTTTGTATTGGATAATGAAATATGTGATTACTAACACAAGCGCTATTGCAAACCAATAGACGCCAACTGATAAGCCATAATCATCAGCAGCGACATTGTAGATTGTCAATGAAGGATTTACATTATTTGTAGAAGGTAAAACATTAGGAAATATAGATGCTGCCGTAGATGTAAAACCGCCTAGTAAAAACAAGCTGGAGAATAAAAACCCGGCACCGTCATGCTGATAAGTCTTAACTTTTAATAAACCAAACATACCTGCAAAACACATCAAAGGAAAAACACATAATAACGGATTGTCTAAAAAGTTGTGAAAGGGTTCCGGTTCAATTTTGTGCCAAATTGATAATGAAATAACAACCAGTGCCATTAGTACAAAATTAAGCTTAAAAACTACCTCCCTTAACTTTGTATTCATATCTGAATTTGTTTTATAAATAATCCAGTTAGCGCCATGAATCATCAAGGCAACTACACTTACAATTCCTAAAAACAAGGTGAACCAATCAATAATTCCCAATTGATCAGCTTGCGGACTAAAAGTAGGATTCCATAAAGGCAAAAAGAAAAAGTGAGCCTCTTGAGTAGAAACACCATTAGTTACCATACCTAAATTAACACCGCGAACCACATTACCTAAAGCAACACCAAAAAACAATGCTAATAGTAGACTCGCGATTCCAAATGCTTTATCCCAAACTGCCTCCCACATAGGATTATGAATTTGTCCGCGTAGTTCTAAACCAATTGCACGAAAGATAAGCAACCACAAAATCATCATAAGCGGCAAGTAGAAGCCACTAAAAGATGATGCATACAAAGTTGGAAAAGCAAAAAACAAGACACCTCCTGCAGCGATTAGCCACACCTCATTTGCATCCCAAAACGGACCTATAGCATTTGTAATTGCTTTTTTGTCTTTTTCTGTCTTTGCAAAAAATAAGTGAATAATTCCTGCTCCAAAATCATAACCGTCTAAGATGACATAGACAGCTAAAATCCCCATTAAAACAACATACCAAAAGAATTCCATAATCTTTATTTTTTTACAGTTTCTGGACCATTTTTAATTATTTTACCCACTAATAGCAGGAACAACAAACCTAACAACATATACAGTCCCACGAAGCCCAACAAAGTAAACAGCGTGTTACCAGATGAAACTGTAGGTGATGCTCCTGCAGATGTACGCAGTAAATTGTAAACCAACCAAGGTTGCCTTCCTAACTCTGAAGTGTACCAGCCAGTTGTATTTGCAATATAAGGGAAAGGCATCATAAAGAATAAGGCCCACAAAATCCACTTAGTTTCAAAGAGTTTTTTTCTAATTAATTGCAAAACTGCTAAGGACATCAAACCTATAAAAAGCGTTCCTAATCCTACCATAATATGATAGGCATAATAAAGTCCGGATATATTAGTAGGATGGATGGTCTCATCAAATTGATCTAGTCCTTTTACCGTAGTATCCCAACTCCCATAAGTCAAAAAGCTCAATACATTAGGAACCGCAATTTTATTATCTAATTTTTTATCTTTCACGTCAGGTTGCCCTATTAAGACAATTTCGGCCCCTTTTTCTTCCGTATGGAAAATTCCTTCCATTGCTGCAAAAGTTACTGGTTGGTATTTCACCACATTTTTAGCCAATAAATCTCCCGTAGGTACTGCCACAATAAGACTCGAAATCAAACCAAATATCACTCCTGTTTTTAGAAATAATTTACCGTATGTTATATTTCGCTTACTCAAAATGTACAGTGCTCCAATTCCTGCTACTACAAACGAACTCGTTACTAATGAGGCTGCTTGATTGTGCAAATAAGAAGGCCACAGCCAAGGATTTGTAAATAAAGCACTAAAGTTGTTAAGAACAAATCTTCCGTTGGCAAGAATCTCATACCCCACCGGGTTTTGCATCCAGGAGTGTGTCGCTATGATTAAAAAACCACTTGCCCATGAACCTGTAAATATGAGCAGTCCAGTGACAAAATGCCATTTATGTCCTATGATTTTTTCTCCAAAAAGAAACATTCCTAAAAATGAGGATTCGAGAAAAAAGGAGAACATTCCTTCCATGGCTAGAGTTTGCCCAATGATCCCACCTGTTAACTCCGAAAATTTAGCCCAATTGGTTCCAAATTGAAATTCCATTGGGATTCCTGTCACTACACCCATTGCAAAATTCAATGCAAATATTTTCATCCAGAAATGAGTCGCTTTATTGTATGTTATGTCATCGGTTTTTAAAAATTTCCATTTAAAATAAACAATGATTAATGACAAGCCCATTGTTAATTGCGGAAAGAGGTAGTGAAAAGTAATCGTGAATGCAAACTGCATTCTATCGTAAAAAAGCATTTCTTCCATACTGCTATATTTTTTTTGTAAAGCTACCCGTAAATTTAACCAATTAATGTAACTCAGGTCACATAAAAGCTAGTTTTAACCTTGATAATTATCATGGTTTGTTATATAAAATTGTAATAGCTTTGTATTAAGCAATTTCTATAATAAACTGTTATTAATGTAACATTAGTCACGCTCCATTAAAAAGACAACAATTACCTTTGCTATATAATAATTAAAAAAAACTATCATGAAAATAGAACAAATATATACAGGATGTTTAGCACAAGGTGCATACTATATCACATCAAACGATGAAGCAGTAATTATTGACCCGCTTCGTGAAGTGCAACCTTATCTTGATAGATTAGAAAGAGATAATGTTAAACTAAAATATATTTTTGAAACTCATTTTCATGCTGATTTTGTTTCGGGCCATGTCGATTTAAGTAAAGAAACAGGCGCTCCAATTGTTTATGGACCAACAGCAAATCCGGAATTTGAAGCCATTATTGCCACTGACGGACAAGAATTTACTATTGGAAAAATCAAGATAAAAGCGTTGCATACTCCCGGTCATACAATGGAAAGCACCACGTATTTACTGATTGACGAAGATGGTAAAGATCACGCTATTTTCTCTGGAGATACTTTATTTATAGGTGACGTAGGTAGACCTGATTTAGCTCAAAAAGCAGCACACATGACTCAAGAGCAATTAGCTGCCACATTGTACCATTCTTTAAGAGACAAAATAATGACACTTGCTGACGATGTGATTGTTTATCCTGCTCATGGTGCTGGTAGCGCTTGCGGGAAAAACATGAGCAAAGAAACAGTGGGAACTATTGGGAACCAAAAAGAAACCAACTATGCTTTAAGAGCCAATATGACCGAAGCCGAATTCATTAAAGAAGTAACGGATGGATTATTGCCACCTCCTGCTTATTTTGGAATGAATGTAGCAATGAACAAACAAGGATATGAAAGCTTTGAAACGGTTTTAAACAATGGTATGAGAGCCATTGCTGTAAATGAATTTGAGGCTGTCGCCGAAGATAGTGGTGCATTAATTCTCGATACTCGTAAAAATGGTGTTTTTGCCACAGGATTTATTCCACAATCAATAAATATTGGTATCGAAGGTGATTTTGCTCCTTGGGTAGGTGCTTTAATTGCTGATGTAAAACAGCCGATTATTCTTGTAGCTGAAATAGGTCAAGAAGAAGAATCAGTAACGCGATTGAGCCGAGTAGGCTTTGATAATTTAATTGGTCACCTTGATGGCGGATTTGAGGCTTGGGCCAAAGCTGGAAAAGAAACGGATACTGTAAATAGAATCACTGTTGAAGAATTCAAAAACGAAGTGAAAATTGGTGAAAGTAAAGTAATAGATATTCGTAAAGAATCAGAATACGCAGCTGAACATGTTGACGAAGCATACAGTAAGCCATTATCAAATATCAATGACTGGGTTAAAGATATCGATCCTAAGGAACCGTTCTTTTTACATTGTGCCGGTGGATATCGCAGCATGATTGCGGCCTCTATTTTACAAGCTAGAGGTTTTAGAAACTTTAAAGAGATTGAAGGTGGTTTTAATGCTATTGCACAAACAACAATACCAAAAACTGATTTCGTTTGTCAGAGTAAAACATTGTAATCAAATTGAAGAACCAATCCAATTTAATTTTATAATTTTATTGGTACAAAAAAAACGTATCGCTAGCTGGTAAATAATTACAGGTAACTTTATAAATTTTTGTCCATTATAAACAGCTTTCGAAATAAGCAGCTAAAAAGGCTCGAAATACTATTAAATTAAAATATGAATGACCAAATAGATAAAAAATTAATTTTAAGGGAAAGCTTAGCTTTACAAAGAACCACTCTGGCTAATCAAACCACCATTCTAGCATTTTTACGCACCGCAATGTACTTTGCTGTAGCGGGTCTAAGCACGAGAAATGTGTTGCAAATTGAAAATAGTTTTTTAATTGAACTGGCTTTTTATGCTATTTCATTTTTAATTTTGATATCAGGCATTGTCAATTTTGTCAAGCATCGAAAAAAAATTCAAGAAAACAAGAAGCACATTGGTGATTATAAATTAGCATACTATGAGTAACGAAATGTTAGATCAAAATTTTTGGGATGATCATTATAAAAACAATACCACTGCCTGGGATCTTGGTACAATTTCACCTCCTTTAAAAGATTTTTTCGATGCAATTGAAGATAAAGATATCGCTATTTTAATACCTGGCTGTGGCAATACTTATGAAGCTACTTATTTATTAGATCAAGGTTTTACAAATATTACTGTGATCGATATTGCGCCTACGCTTATTAAGATTATTCAAAATAAATTTGCAACCAATTTGCATATCGAAGTCATCTTAGGAGATTTTTTCAAACACCAGGGTGAATATGATTTGATCGTTGAGCAAACATTTTTCTGTGCCCTACCGCCAGAAGTGCGTCAGCAATATGTCGCTAAAACCCATCAACTTTTGAAAAAAAACGGGCTGCTAGCAGGCTTATTATTCGATCGAACATTTGATGGCGGACCACCCTTTGGAGGGGATGAAGCATTTTACAAATCGTTATTTGAAGGGGCTTTCGAAATTTTGACGTTAGAAACAGCAAAAAACTCTGTATTACCGCGCGCTGATAAAGAAGTTTTTATTAAGTTCAAGAAAAATAGTGCTGTTTATGCTACAGTGATAATGGTCGAAAATCAAAATTTAGTTTTAACAGATTATGTGACGACAATTACTACTGGTTTAGAGATCATAAATATTAGTGTAAACACTTTATCTAATGAAGTTCTCATAGTAAGTACAGAAGAAGTAAACCTATCTAATGCATTTGATTTAAACGGAGTACAATTTAAAACAGTCGTATGAAACTAACGTCAGTAAAACAGCTACTATTTACAAATTGGCACAGCATGCGCTGGATCCGTTTGCTAATCGCAATTTTCTTCATACAACAAGCAATTTATTATCAATTAGCTACGTTTGCTTTTATAGCTGCTTTCTTTTTATTTCAAGTGGTATTTAATACGGGATGTAAAACAAATAGCTGCCAAGTAGACTATGCTAAAAAAAGACAATTATGAGTACAAATTTCAATACAATAATCAATTCTGACAAGCCTGTCTTAATTGATTTTTTCGCCACGTGGTGCGGACCATGTAAAATATTAGGCCCAATTCTTAAAGAAGTCAAAGACGATTTAGGAGATCGCATTTCTATCATTAAAATTGATGTAGATACTAATAAACAATTAGCTGCTCATTATCAAGTAAAAGGAGTGCCCACAATGATATTATTCCAAAACGGAAAACAATTATGGAGACAATCTGGGGTTATTCAAAAAAGTGACATACTTAAAATTATTTTAGAAAAAAGCAACTCTTAGAATTGTACTATTATTAAATTAGCCCTACAAGAACAAATGCTTCTTGTAGGGCTAATTTATATTATATAGCAGTCCTAATGTTTATTATTTAAGCCATTTAACGATCATTTTTTCAAGATCAGATACGTTTATGGGTTTTGGTAAATAATCATTCATACCGGCTTCATAACATTTTTCCTTCTCACCTACAAGTATTCCAGCTGTAATGGCAATTATAGGAATATTCCTGTCTCCTTGAATAGCTCTAATTTCCTCTGTTGCTTCGTACCCATTTTTATTAGGCATTTGCACATCCATAAAAATAATATCTAAGTTGGTTTCTTGATTGTAAATAGCGACAGCCTCGTGACCGTCCCGTGCTTTAAAAATTGTAGCATGAGGTACTACTCGTTTAATCAACGTTTGTGCGAGCAACATATTGATTTTATTGTCCTCTACTATTAAAATGTTTTTACTTGTTATAATCTTCTCTGAAAATAGTGGAAAATCAAGACTCTCTTTCTTATCAGTTTCTCCAAAAGGTAGTTGTTGTACTTTTTCAAAGTTGATCTTAAAATTAAAATCGCTACCAATGCCATAGCCGCTCTCTAATTCAAGCGTGCTTCCCATTAAGGCTAACAATTGGTTCGAAATGGCGAGACCAAGCCCCGTACCTCCAAACTTTCTGCTCGTTGAAGTGTCTTCTTGAACAAAAGATCTAAATATTTTATTTCTATTATCATTTTTAATTCCGATACCCGTATCTTTTACAGAAAATTTAATCAGGCTATGATTATCTCGTCCCTCTTCTAAAACTGTGATATCAACAGCTATTGAACCTTCATCTGTAAATTTTAAGGCGTTACTTAGTAAGTTCACTAAAATTTGTTTCAAGCGAACTGCATCGGCCATTACTAGAGCAGGAATGCGACTATCCACATTTAATTGTAATGCAATATGCTTGTGTTGTGCTTGATGTTTAAACAAGTCAACCACTTGCTGATTGAGTTGCAATAAGCTTACCGCGTCGCTGTCAAGTTCAAACTTACCCGATTCAATTTTGGAGAAATCCAAAACATCATTTACAATTTGCATCAATGTCTTTGCAGACTCATTTACTGTTGACATATATTCAAACTGGTTCACATCTAAATTGGATTGCATGAGCAGGTGTGTAAAACCTATAATTCCATTAAGCGGTGTTCGTATTTCATGACTCATATTAGCTAAAAACTCTGTCTTGGCTCTATTTGCAGCCTCTGCCTGCTCTTTAGATTTGGTTATTTCCATCTCCATCTGGCGCCTCACAGTTATGTCGATAAAACTAATTACAACCTCAGCGACCTCATCGTTTTCACCATACATTGGAAAACCATTTACCAGAACCCATTTGTTCTCAACAGTATTTTCATTACGTATACCTAAAACAAAATTTTTAATAGCTTTTTTATTTGTTAAGATTTGGTTGATTGGGTAATCCTCTTTCATCATGACCGATTCGTCTTCATTTAAAAAGTCCCAAAACTTACTTTTTACTGTGGCTCCATGCAATTGCTCTAAATCTAAACCCAATAATGTAGAAGCTTTTATATTACTCATCACGATTGAAGTGCGCGCATCATGAACAATAATTCCGGCATCGAGATTATTTAGTAAACCTCTATATCGCTCTTCACTTTTTTCTAAGGCAAAATCACCTTTTTTGGCCACAGTGATGTCTCTAGACAAACAAATAAAATGCATTTGATCTGTAAGGTCATTTTTCATAGGTGCAACTGACAATTCAAACCAGTGTTGCTCGCCATCTGGCAAAACCATACTATATTGTTTTCCTGTAGAAAATCCTACTTCAGCTGCTTCTTTTAACGCAGCAAAGGATACTGCAGCAACATCAGGAGGTAGAAAATCTGTGAAATAACTACCAATAATCTCCTTTTCAGGTATTGCCAACATACTAGTATGATGCGAATGGAAGCTGTACATAAACCCATCTTCTCCTACTTCAAACAATAAGTCAGGAACTGCATTTAAGATACTTTCTAATTTTTTATTGATGACTTTAAAATTTTCTTCCGCTGTTTTTAATGTAGTGATATCCAGCATTGAACCAATAAAACGCATAGGTTTGCCATTAGCAGTTCGTATAATTATGGCTCGTTCATAAAAATGGCCATAAGTACCATCAGGTCTCATAAAACGAAACTCATCAGACCATGTACTAGCTGTGCCTTTATAACATGCTTCAATATGATTAATAACGCGCTGTTTATCTTCGGGATGCAGTCTCGATCGCCATAGTGCTTTATTCTCTTTGGTGGTTAACTCTGCTCCTTCGTTGCCAATATTGTCAAGAGAAACTTTATTATGCCAACTCACATTATTTTCAAAGTCTAATTCGAATATGGCATCGTTTGTTGCAGCAGCAATGATTTCGAATCGAGAATTTATTTTCAGTAACTCTTCCTCTACTAATTTGCGCTCTGATATGTCTGTAATTGTTCCTACATAACCTATAATCTCATTATTTTCATCGCGTTCAGGAGTAGCTTGTCCTAAAACCCAAGTAACGGTTCCATCTGGCCTTATAAAGCGGTATTCAGTTGTAGAATTTTGTTGGTTGTCTGTTGCTTCTTCCCAATCGGAAAATGTATTTAATCGATCATCTGGATGAAGCGCATTTAACCAGCCATTTCCTAACGCCTGCTCATATGGCATTCCTGTTATTCGAGTCCAACTAGGATTTACATAAGTCGTATAACCCGAAGCATTGGTTCTAAAAAGTCCTACTGGAGAAGCCTCGGTTAAGGCATGATAGCGACGTTCGCTTTGAAAAATGGCTTCCTCTGCCATTTTACTTTTGATGTCCCTTTCAATTACTTCAAGTGCAAATGACACATCGCCAGTTGCTTCTTGTAAAAGTTTAATCTCTTGAGAATCAAAAAATGCTCTCTCATTCGAATAAAAATTAAACGCTCCTACAACTTGACCAAATTTAGTAATGGGCACAGAAATCATCGAATGAAATCCACTCGCAACTGCGGCCTCTTTCCAAGGTTGCATGACCGCATCATTTTCGATATCGTTACAAACTACGTATTCGTTTGTATTGATTGCTTTCCAAACTGGTCCATAGATGATTTTTTCATTGTCAGTAAATATATCTAGTAACACATTTAAATAGCCATCGTCTTGACCAAAAACCCTAACGGGCTCAATTGTTCCTCTTTCGGGATTAATCTTAGCAATCCATGCCATTTTAAACTGCCCATATTCTACAGCTATTTTACAAGCTTCTTCAAAAAGAAACTTTTCATCAGTAGTTCGCACAATCATTTGATTAATCTGACTAATAAATGAAAACAACCTATTCCCTTTCAGTAATTGCTCTTCTGAAATTATTCGATCCGTGATATCTGTAACAATACCGTGGTAAGTAACAGAATCATCTGGATTAGCAACTGCTAATGAATTAAGTTCATGCCATACTAAGCCTTTTTGAGGGTGATTGTAACGGTATTTACCTTTTAATGGTTTTAAAGCAGCTTTACTATCGGCAATATTTTGTCTTACAAATTGTAAATCATTAGGATGTATAGCTTCAAAAATTTTAGTAGCATCCCCTTTTATACTCTTAAAGTTGTATCCATAAATGGATTGTATGGCTTCACTGGCGTATGGAAGGCTTACAACATTTTCTTTATCGATACGCATAGAATAGATTAAACCTGGTGATGTAGCCGCTATTTTAGCAAAAATGTCACGCTCGTTTTTTAAAGTAATATTAAACTCTATTTTCTCTGTAACATCTCTAAAATTGGCTATAACACCTTGAATACTTTCATCGTGAAGACGATTTGTTATCATTCCTTCCAGCCAGATATAATGTCCTTTTAGATGCTTGACTTTGAATAAGGCAGGGAATGATTTCCCAGGATTTAAAAGTGATTCTTGGATAAGATTTAAAATATAGTCTAGATAATCAGGATGAAAATAATCTTCATCAGCTATTTCATTGAACTGTTCGTCACTATATCCTGTAACTCTTTGTGAAGACGGGCTTCTAAATAATACTTTTCTATCTTTATCTATTACGGTAATGATTCCTTCATTATTTTCTACTAATGCTCTAAAACGTTTTTCACTGTATTCTAACTCATATTCGTATTGCTTTTTAACGCTTATATCTCTAAAAAATAGTGAGAATCCATCTTCTGAAGGATAAATATGAATTTCTAGCCACTTATCATCGTGCAAATGATTATCAATATAAGCATATTCTTGACTGTCACCACAATGTCGAATAGCTTCCTCAAATGCAGTTCCTAAACATTGCGGAAACTGTTTCCATAAATTTTTTCCAAGGACTTTAGTAGGGTCACTATCTAATATTTCCCCAGCACGAGCATTCATATAGGTATAATTCCAGTTTTTATCTAATGCAATAAATGCATCTGTGATACGGTCAAAAATTGTATTTACTAAGGCGATGTTATTCTTACTTTCGGTAATGTCCTTTGCAAAACCTAATATCCTGTTTTCAGATATTCTAACAGCTTCTATTGCTCGCCAGCGATGCTCGCCATTCTTGTGAAATCCTTTTACCTCAATCTTTGCAATTCCTTTTTTATTCAAGGTCTTCAAAAAGGCTTTTATCTCCTCTTCTTGACCTTCAGGATTAGACATATCTCCAAAACGTTTTTGAAGCATCTCTTCTTTAGAAAGGCCAGTCATCGTTGTAGCTGCTTTGTTTACCTCAATATAATAGCCTTTATCATTTATGACAAATACGGCATCAGGAGCGCTCTCTATATATTCCTTAAATTTTGAATTGCCTTCTTCCTCAGCTAATCGAAGTTTTAAAGCAGTTTCCTCTTTAGTTTTCTCGTCAAGTTGTTTTTTAATTAGATATGTTTCGGTTACATCTTGACTGTTTCCTCTTATTGCTATTAAATTTCCTTCTTGATCTACAATTGCTTCTGCCTTGACGTTAATATATTTGCTTTTATTCGAAAAAAGCAATTCATATTCTATTTCAAAAGGTTGGTGATCTTTAATTATTAGATTAATATGATGTGTAAAAAGACTGAGTTGCTCCTCACTTAAATGTTTTTCGTAAACAGCTACCAAGTCTATACCAGCACTCTTTTCTATTCCGTAAATTGCATACAACTCATCAGACCAAAACAATTCATTTGCCTCAAAATTAAATTCCCACGACCCTATCTTGGCCATTTTTTGAGCGTCATTTAAGATCTTTTGCCCTCGCTCAAGTTTATCCTTAGCATCTACTAGAAAACTAATATCCCGCCCTATACCATAAAAAATATCTTGAGCATGAGTAGCATAGGTAGACCATTGCACAGTTATCGTTCTTCCATCTTTTGCAATTAACCTATTGTGGAAATCTTGGAGAATCCCACCTTTATACAATCCGTTGAGCACCTTTTCAGATTTTACTACATCATCAGGATGGATAAAATCTGTAATAAATTTATTTTCAATCTCTTCTTTACTATAACCTAGTGCTTTTATAAACGCTGGATTTACCACTTTGTAAAAACCATCAACGCCTGCAACGCAAATTAGATCAATAGATTTATCAAAATAACCTTCAAAATTATTTCGCATCCTACTTACTACTTGCAATCGCTCAAGTTCTTCTTCTTGATTTCTAGCAATTACTAAAAGTTCATCATAATTATATTTGGTAAAATCCCTACTCATAAACTATTTTTTTATCTCGCATTCATTACATAAACCGCGAGCTACTAACCTGCTATAAGCAATTGAACGTAAAAGTTTTTACGTATAAAATTGCTACACTTTAAAGTACACTAAAGTACTACTAAAAAAAATTAAGATGCTAATTACGTGCTACATTTTTTAAACCTTAAGTAATTTATTTTATGGTATTGTTTTCACTTTGGCGTGCCCTTTATTCCACTGCGTTACACAAGGTCAGGCTATACGCTACAATCTTTTAATTTTTAAGAAAAAATAAAAAGGATTTCCACTACTATCCTTCACGCAGCTTACTACTAAGAATTCAATCTCAATAACAATACAGCTTGGTGTAATCACATGTACTACGCTACGTGTAAATCATCCATTTTGTACTTGTCGAATCTCAGTTATAGTATTAGAATCAATTGCATCCATATATAGTTTGTCTTTCATCAAAAAAGCCTACCCCATAACTAATCAACAAATAACTTACAATCAGACACTTAAAAAATAAATCAAAAATAAATGTTAACATTTGTATATACAAATAACAAAAGCGTTACATTTGTATCAACAAATAAAGCATACTTTAAAATGACAATTGAAGAAATTATAAAAACAAATACATCTTTAACAAACGCTAAGCGTATTATGTTAAATGTATTGTATGCACAAAACATTATTTCCGAGAAATTCAGTGAGGTTTTAAAGCCTTATGATTTGTCGAGTGAGCAATATAATGTTTTAAGAATATTAAGAGGACAAAAAGGAGTTGCAGCAAATATGTTTGCTATTCAAGAGCGCATGATTGCAAAGACAAGCAATACAACTAGACTAGTAGATAAATTACTATTAAAGGATTTAGTTACCCGTAACGTTTGCCCTGACAATCGCCGTAAAATTGAGGTAGCGATCACAGCTAAGGGACTAGAAGTTCTAAAAAAATTAGATCCGCAAGTTATCCATCATGAAGATTCCTTCGCAGCAAATTTAGACGCTACTGAGCTGGAAACTTTAAATAAATTACTAGAAAAATATAGAAATCAATAAACCAACAACAATGAGTACATTTTTAGAAAATCAAAATTGGCGTTATGCCACAAAAAAATACGATAGTAGCAAGAAAATTTCTGTAGAAGATTTGGATTTTCTTAAAGAGGCTGTTCGTTTAAGCGCCTCTTCTTATGGATTGCAATTGTACAAAGTAATTGTGGTTGAAAGTGACGAAATGAAAGCACAATTAATAAAGGCTGCTTTTGGTCAAACACAAATTACTGATGCTTCTCATATTTTTATATTTGCTGCACAAACAAATGTCGGAGCTATAGAAGTAGATGCTTACATCAAGAACATTAGCGAAACTAGAGGTATTCCAACGGAAGCGTTAAATGGCTTTTCTGAATTGATGAATGGTGCCATCAAAGGAATGAGCGACGAAGCACAAACAGTTTGGACTGCAAAACAAACCTACCTTGCACTTGGTAATCTACTAAATGCAGCAGCAGAATTGAATATTGACACAACTCCTATGGAGGGCTTCAATGCAGCTAAGTTCAATGAAATATTAGGTTTAGATCAATTAAACTTAAATGCTACAGTAATTGCTCCGGTAGGATACCGCCACACTGAGGATGATACACAGCATTACGTAAAAGTTAGAAAGTCTCATGAAGACCTTTTTATAACAATATAATTCCAATACAAATCAATTAAATACCAACAAAAAAAATTAAACAAATGAAAAATTTAAAAGCAATTGCATTAGCATTAGTAGTCGTTTTATCGACAGCAACAGTATCAGCACAAACAAAGAAAGTTGACGTAAAAGCAAGTACAATCAACTGGAATGGTAAAAAAGTAACTGGAGAACACAGCGGAACTGTAAACTTAAAAGATGGTACTTTATTATTTAAAGGAACTAAATTAGTAGGTGGTACTTTCACAGTAGACATGACGACATTGACTGCAACTGATTTAACTGGTGAATACCAAACTAAATTAAACGGACATTTAAAGTCTGAAGACTTTTTTGGAACTGAAAAATTCCCTACTGCAATTCTTGTTTTCAAGAAAATAGGAATGTCTTCTAAAGACATGTATGCTGTAACTGCTGATTTGACTATTAAAGGAATTACTAAGCCAGTTTCTTTTAATATGGCTGTAAAAGGTGATACTGCTTCTACTAAATTTATGGTTGATAGAACTAAATATGATATCAAGTTCGGTTCAGGAAGTATTTTTGATAATTTAGGTGACAAAGCAATCTCTGATGAGTTTGAACTAACTGTAGTTTTAAAGTTTTAATACTTTTTTCATCAAGTATATTAGTAAACCCAGCAAGCAATTGTTGGGTTTTTTATTTCCTCCCTAGGCGGTATATTATTTTTTTCAAAAAATATACATTTTTTTGTTTTAATGTGATTGTCATATAAATATATATTTCTATCTTTGACTCATGAAAACAATTACAAACAATACTTGGTGGTGGAACAATTTACGTCAAACGTCGTGAACTAAGCTCCCATGGTATTTTTTGAATACAAATATAAAAGGCTTGTCATCACGACAAGCCTTTTTCTGTTTTTATACTTTTTGAATTAAAATAAATTACAAATCATAAAAATTTATTACCATTGAAATCATTTAAATTAAATACAAAATACAAACAAATACTAGCAGACACCATTACGCCTGTGAGTATTTATTTAAAAATTCGTGATAAATTCCCTAATAGTCTTTTATTAGAGAGCAGTGATTATCATGGAGGTGACAATAGTTTCTCATACATTTGTTGTAATCCTATCGCTTCTATTAAAATAGAAAATGAAACCATTTTAAAGTCGTATCCTGATGGGACTTCTGAAAAAATGTTCATTAATGAGCATACATCTGTGCCTGAAATCATTCAAGAATTCTCTCATGAATTTACTTCTGAGAAAAATGATTTTAAATTCATCAATAATGGTTTATTTGGATACCTATCCTATGATGCTGTTCGTTATTTCGAAAAAGTAACAATCGCAAAAAAAGAAAATAGTAATACGATTCCTGATGTATATTATGCTGTTTACCAAAACATCATTGCTATCAATCACTTTAAAAATGAAGCATACTTATTTTGCCACAGCTTAGATGAAGAGACTAATAACCTTGCTGAAATTGAGCAATTATTACAATCGCGCAATATAGCTTCCTATAAATTTACAAAAGACGGTGAAGGTTTTTCAAATCTAACTGATGAGGAGTTTAAACACAATGTGGCTTTAGCCAAAAAACATTGTTTCCGTGGAGACGTTTTTCAATTGGTTTTATCACGTCGTTTCACGCAAGGATTTAAAGGTGACGAATTCAATGTGTATAGAGCATTGCGAAGCATCAATCCTTCTCCTTACCTCTTTTTCTTCGATTATGGAGATTTCAAAATTTTTGGGTCTTCGCCCGAGGCACAAATTATCGTAAAAGATCGTAAAGCCGAAATCCATCCTATTGCTGGAACTTTTAAACGTACAGGTGACGATGAGAAAGATGCTGTATTAGCAAAACAATTATCGGAAGATAAAAAAGAAAATAGCGAGCATGTCATGTTGGTAGATTTGGCTCGAAACGATTTAAGTCGCAACGGACATCATGTAAATGTAGAGCGTTATAGAGAAGTACAATTTTTTTCTCATGTTATTCACCTAGTTTCAAAAGTAACTGGACAGTTACACGAGAAAGCAACGACAATGCAAGTTGTAGCTGATACTTTTCCCGCAGGAACGTTAAGCGGAGCTCCTAAACATAGAGCAATGCAATTGATAGAAGATTACGAGAAAACAAATCGTAATTTTTATGGAGGCGCTATCGGTTTTATGGACTTCGAAGGCAATTTCAATCATGCCATTATGATTCGTACGTTCCTTAGTAAAAATCACCAACTGCATTCTCAGGCTGGTGCAGGGATTGTAGCAAGCTCTGACGAGGAAAGCGAAATGCAAGAAGTGTACAACAAGTTAAGAGCATTGAATACCGCACTGGATTTAGCTGAAACCATTTAAAAATAATTAAAAGATTTAATAATTTAAGTATTTAAAGATTACTCAGAACGAGCTTTTTTCAATCTTTAAATCTTTCAATTTTCAATAAAAAAAAATGAAAATACTAGTTATAGATAATTACGATAGTTTCACTTACAATCTAGTGCACTACTTAGAGGATTTAGATTGCGAAGTGACGGTATATAGAAACGACGAATTTGCTATTGATGATATCGCTCACTTTGACAAGATTTTACTTTCTCCAGGTCCAGGAATTCCTGAAGAAGCAGGATTGTTAAAAGCTGTTATAGAAAAGTATGGCCCTACAAAAAGTATTTTCGGGGTGTGTTTAGGTCAACAAGCCATTGGAGAAGTATATGGCGGAACACTTTCAAACCTAGATAAAGTGTATCACGGGATTGCTACTAATGTAAAAACGGTGGTTGATGACGAACTTTTATTCGAAGGCTTAGGCAAAGAGTTTGAAGTGGGACGTTACCATTCATGGGTAGTAAACACTGATTTGCCAGATGTGCTAGAAGCCACATCATTTGATGATAATGGTCAAATAATGTCTTTACGTCATAAAACATATGATGTACGTGGCGTACAATTTCACCCTGAAAGTGTGTTGACACCCAACGGAAAAAGAATGTTAGAAAATTGGGTAAAAGCATAATGTTCAATTTTAGAACTTGAAACTTTAAACCTGAAACTTTAAACAACAAAATGAAAAACATATTAAACAGACTAATCAATCACGAAACGCTTTCAAAAGAAGAAGCAAAAAATGTATTGGTTAATATATCAAACGGAAGTTACAATCCTAGTCAAATTTCAGCTTTCGTAACAGTTTACATGATGCGTAGTGTGAGTATTGAAGAACTTGCAGGTTTTCGCGAGGCCTTATTAGATCTGTGCATTCGAGTGGATTTATCGCAGTACAATGCTATTGATTTATGCGGTACAGGTGGAGACGGAAAAGACACTTTTAACATCTCAACTTTGGCATCGTTTATTACCGCAGGCGCAGGTGTAAAAGTGGCAAAGCATGGGAACTACGGACTATCATCAATCTCTGGTTCAAGTAATGTGATGGAAAGTCTAGGAATCAAATTCAGTAATGATGCTGACTTCCTTGAAAAATCTATCGATCAAGCAGGAATTTGTATTTTACACGCTCCTTTGTTTCATCCTGCCATGAAAAACGTGGGGCCTATTCGAAAAGAACTCGCCGTAAAAACATTCTTCAATATGTTAGGACCGATGGTAAATCCTTCGTTTCCAAAACATCAATTGGTTGGGGTTTTCAATTTAGAGTTGGCTCGAATGTACGCCTACTTATATCAAAACACTGATGTGAATTTCACGATTCTGCACTCGCTTGATGGCTATGATGAAATTTCATTAACAAGTCCTACCAAAATTATTACTAGTAAAATGGAAGGAATGCTATCTCACGAGACTTTCAATTTAGATAAATTGAAGCAAAGCGAAATCGAAGGTGGAAAAACGATCGCCGAATCGGCACAAATGTTTATCGATATACTTTCAGGTAAAGGAACCGAAGCACAAAATAACGTTGTTAGCGCTAATGCTGCCATGGCAATCGCAACAGTAACAGCTTGTACGCCATTAGAAGGTTTCGCTAAAGCCAAAGAAAGCTTACTATCAGGAAAAGGATTGAAAGCATTGACAAAATTGCAGGAGTTAAGTAAAAGTTAGTTTCAAGTTTTTTTTGTTTCAAGTTTCAAGTTACACAAACTGGGAACCTGAAACTTTAAACTTTAAACTTTAAACAAATAATATAATCATGAACATACTCGATAAAATAATAGTTGATAAAAAACGAGAAGTCATTCTCAAAAAGAGCATTATTCCAATTTCACAATTAGAAGCTTCAGTTTTTTTCTCGAAAGAAACGATTTCTTTAAGTCAAAATTTAAAGGAAAGCAATACCGGAATTATCGCAGAACACAAACGCCGTTCTCCTTCTAAGTCGGTTATTAATCACAACTTTACGGTTGAAGAAGTGGTCAAAGGTTATGAAAGTGCGGGTGCATGTGGAATTTCAGTTTTAACCGATGGAAAATATTTTGGTGGATCATTAGACGATTTACTATTGGCAAGAGCCTCGGTGAATATCCCGTTATTGCGAAAAGAATTTATCGTAGACGAATACCAAATAGTAGAAGCAAAAGCACATGGTGCAGATTTAATTTTGCTAATCGCAGCGGTACTAACGCGTGACGAAATCAGATACTTATCTGAATTTGCTAAAAGTTTAGGATTAGAAGTACTACTGGAAGTACACAATCAAGAAGAGTTGGAAAAATCGATTATGCCAACATTAGACATGATTGGTGTCAACAATAGAAACTTGAAAACCTTCGAAGTGAGTTTGGATTTTAGTAAGCAATTAGCAGACATGATTCCGAATGATTTTGTAAAAGTTTCTGAAAGCGGTATCAGTTCGATCGAAGCCATAACCGAATTAAAACCCTACGGATACAAAGGGTTTTTAATAGGGGAAAACTTTATGAAAACCGATAATGCTGGTCAAGCAGCAACGGAATTTATAAAGCAACTAGCCCTCTAGCATTCGAAAGTGAAACTCCCCTTTTGCGGGAAAAAATTTAAGAAGGGAGAATCAAGAAGAAAGAGGCAAGAAAATAGAGTAGAAAGAGCATTTTGTTTTTCTGTCGAAAAATAGAATGCTAAATTAAAATGCAATGAACGACACAATCAAACATAACACAACGTCAGCTCTCCGCCGCGGCGGAAGGGCCGGGGTGGGGATAAAGATCTGTGGTATGAAATACCCCGACAACATAGTCGAGCTAGGTGCACTCCTACCCGATTATATGGGATTTATATTTTGGGAGAAATCGTCTCGCTATTTTGATGGACAAATTCCTGAATTACCAAAATCCATAAAAAAAACAGGAGTCTTCGTCAATGAAACGGTAGAGAAAATTGTTCAAAAAGCACTTCAATACGATTTACAAGCAGTACAGTTGCACGGTAAAGAATCGGTTGCATTTTGTACTGAATTACGTAAATCATTGTTAAAGAATATCGAAATCATAAAAGTGTTTTCAATTTTGGATACCTTTGATTTTGCGGTGCTTGAACCTTTCGAATCGGTTTGTGATTACTTTTTATTTGACACCAAAGGAAAATTGCCTGGTGGCAACGGAACCACATTTGACTGGAAAGTTTTGCAACAATACCCATCTTCAAAACCCTTCTTTTTAAGTGGTGGCATAGGACTTGAAGAATTAGAAGCTGTTAACGAAATTTTAAAAACTAATTTACCTGTTCACGCCATTGACGTCAACAGCAAATTTGAAATAGAACCTGGATTAAAAAACATAACATTATGTAACAATGCGATTCATCACGTCGCCACAATTAAACAATAAAAAGATGTCATACAACGTAAACGAAAAAGGCTATTATGGCGAATTTGGAGGTGCCTACATTCCTGAAATGTTATATCCAAATGTAGAGGAATTGCGTCAAAATTATTTAAAAATTACAGCCGAACCAGAATTTCAAGCTGAATTTGATGCGTTACTTAAAGATTATGTAGGTCGCCCTACTCCATTGTATTTTGCAGAGCGTTTGTCTGCGATGTACAATACTAAAGTGTATTTAAAAAGAGAAGATCTGTGTCATACGGGTGCGCACAAGGTTAACAACACTATTGGCCAAATCTTATTAGCCAAGAGACTGGGTAAAAAGCGCATCATCGCTGAAACTGGAGCGGGACAACACGGTGTGGCGACGGCTACCGTATGTGCCTTGATGGGGATGGAATGTATCGTATACATGGGAGAAATTGACATCAAGCGTCAAGCGCCAAATGTGGCTCGTATGAAAATGCTAGGCGCTGAGGTACGTCCTGCTCTTTCGGGTTCAAAAACTTTGAAAGATGCTACAAACGAGGCCATTCGTGACTGGATTAACAACCCGGTAGATACCTATTATATTATTGGTTCTGTAGTGGGACCACATCCATATCCTGATATGGTGGCACGTTTTCAATCGGTTATTTCAAAGGAAATAAAGTCACAATTACTTGAAAAAGAAGGACGTGAAAATCCTGATTACGTGATTGCTTGTGTAGGTGGTGGTTCTAATGCAGCTGGTGCTTACTATCACTTCTTAGATGAAGAAGACGTAAATATAATTGCTGTAGAAGCGGCAGGATTAGGAGTACATTCTGGCGAAAGCGCCGCAACTTCAGCTCTGGGGAAAGTAGGTGTTATTCACGGAAGTAAAACGCTATTGATGCAAACTAATGACGGACAAATTACTGAACCATACTCAATCTCAGCTGGACTAGACTATCCAGGTGTGGGTCCTATACACGCACATTTATTTGCTTCAAAACGTGCACAATTTATTTCGATTACAGATGTTCAAGCAATGGATTGGGGATTAAAATTGTCAAAATTAGAAGGTTTGATTCCAGCAATAGAGAGTGCACATGCTTTTGCCGTTTTAGACGAAATGAAATTCAAAGAAGACGATATTGTGGTAATCAATTTATCTGGACGTGGCGATAAAGATTTGAGTACTTACATTGATTATTTCAAATTGTAGGCAACTTTTCACTAATTTTACATTTGGGCGTTCCCTTTTTTCCTCTGATAAAAATCAGAAAAAAAAGGTCGGGCTATTCGCTAAATTCCCAATAAGAATACTAACGGTCTAAGGACCTTGTATTCTAAATTGGGCGATATCGCTGCTATCCCTAACGCGATAAAAAATATGAAAATATATTTTTCATAGAATAATTTCAAAAAAGAAAAGATGGAAAAATTATTTGCTTACGGATCGTTAAAAGAAAAAGAAGTTCAGGAAACTGTTTTTGGAAGATTTTTAGAAGGAACTTCTGAAACATTGAGAGGATATGAAGTAAAAGAAATCAAGATCGAAGAGGAATTTGGTATGGAAACCTATCCTATTATCGCTCCTACTGAAAACACAAATGATATTATCGAAGGGATGGTTTATGATCTTTCAGTTCATGAGTTAGAACTCGCAGATACTTACGAAGGAAAACAGTATAAGAGAATTGAAGTTCGTTTACAATCAAATGAAGTAGCATGGGCATTTAGTGCCAAAACGTAAAAAATTATAGTACACAGATCAGGCATCTGTTAATTAGTATAGCAATGAATAGAATAAAACAAAAACTGCAAGAAGATAAAAAGATATTCTCTGTTTATTTCTCTGCCGGATACCCTAGTTTGAATGATACGGTTCAAATTATGCAAGACCTGGAAAAAAATGGTGTAGACATGATCGAAATTGGTTTGCCGTTTAGCGATCCTCTTGCTGATGGTCCTACAATTCAAGCAAGTTCTACCCAAGCGCTGCATAACGGAATGACTACACAAGTGTTATTCGATCAATTAAAAGAGGTTAGAAAAACAGTTTCTATCCCCTTAGTGATAATGGGTTATTTTAATCCCATGCTACAATACGGAATCGAAAATTTCTGTAAAAAATGCCAAGAGGTAGGTGTTGATGGATTAATTATTCCGGATCTTCCTGTTGATGTTTACGCTGATGAATACAAAGCTATTTTCGAAAAATATGGTTTGATAAATGTATTCTTGATAACACCACAAACATCTGATGAGCGCATTCACTTTATTGATAGTGTTTCTGATGGGTTTATCTATATGGTGAGTTCGGCAAGTGTGACTGGATCTCAATCTGGTTTTGGAAGCACGCAAGAAGATTATTTCAAGCGTATTGCCAGCATGAATTTGAAAAACCCACAAGTAATTGGTTTCGGAATCAATAATGCGGAAACTTTTAATCAAGCAACGAAATTTGCAAAAGGTGCAATTATTGGTAGCGCATTTATTCAGCATCTTACTGAAAATGGTACTGGAAAGATTGCTGATTTTGCTAAAGCAATTAGATAGCGATTTAGTTATTTTATAAAGTACAACGGCACTTAATTAATTTAAGTGCCGTTTTTTTATATCTCATTGTCAAAGAATTCCCCTTTATTAGCAATTAGGGGTATAAATTGAAACAAAAAATACTATATATTTGAATACAGAAATTAACTACAAATTAAATTTTAATAGATGCACACACACTGTATTGTAATTTGCAATGATGATGAATCTATGTGACCGCAAGTAAATGTAATGCTATTAGAGAATTTCAACCAAATTTAAATACAGATAAACCATACAATTAACCAATAACCAAAACAATGAATATTACGACTTTAAAAAGCAGGCAAAACCTACCCAAGGAAACAAGAGCTGGTAAAATGTATGATCAATTTGAAAAATTATTATCAGAATTGCGGAAGAAACAGTTGTCAGACAAAGAGATTATTACAATTAATGAAAATATTAACGCTATCAATGCCTCTACTCTAGAAGGAAGTGATTTTGCTAAATTTATCAAGACAAGTCAGATTCAAATACTTAAATGTATTCAAAAAGAGTCTAAAATTGTACCACAGCAATACTATATAACATTAGGTACGATTATAGGAATGACTGGTATTGGTCTGCCGGTAGGAGTGGCATTTGGCTATGCATTAGGAAATATGGGACTATTGGGACTTGGACTACCCATTGGTTTAGCTCTAGGCGCAGCTGTCGGGAGGTCTTTAGATAAAAAAACATTAGAAAATAATAAACAACTTGGCTTAGCAATTAAGTATTAATTGAAACACTACTGACTTTAATTCAATAGATTTGGCTTGGAAAATTGAAAGTCTGCTAGTTTATAGGACAATAAAAAGTAAGGTGATCCACAGATCAATTCATTTTTACAGATTAGCACCTTTTAATCAAGTTATAATACACCTTAATTTTCTTAGAGACTAAAGCGAGCTAGATTTAACATGCATTGTTTTAAGTTCAACTTCACTAGAATAAACCAAACACCAAAACACAACAAATGACCAATACTGATATTCCTAATTTAAGTGATGCCGAACTAAAAGAAGAAGCTAAAAAATTAAAATCATTTTCCATTCAAAATAGCATATTCATAGGATTTTTAATGGGAATTATATTTTATAGTTTCGCAAAAAACACTTGGGGATTATTTACTTTAATTCCGTTATATTTTATTTATAAACTGATTAATAGCCCAAAAAGCAAAAGGCTAAAAGAGATCGAACTAACCATGAAAGAACGCAGTTTATAGGCACTATATCTAATTATGAAAAGAAAATTACTAACATTATTTGTATTGGCATCGATTAGTTGTTTTGCACAACAATATGATGGTGTTCACTTTGAGAAATCAAACATCGATAAAAATAATTTGATTTATAAATTAGGAAAAGAATTTATCTATACTTTCAAAATCGTAGAGAACGACACAATTGTCTATTTAAAAAATAACGACACCAATATTTTTGAGCTCACTAAAAATAGTGATTCATTCCCGCTATCTGAAATTTATATGACGGTGCTCAAACCAAAAATATTTAAAAGAGTCAATAAAAATCAAACGCAAATACTATACAGTTTGGAGCCACATTCCAACTCAATTTCTACAACTGGTATTTCTGAAAACGAGCAAAATGTATGGCTACATCCTACTAGAATGGGCTTTTTTCAATCATTAGAAACTTGTCCGTATTCTTATATTAAATTAGGCAAAGCCATAGGATATAAATGGAGAGATAGTATGAGCATTGGCAGTCATTGGTCAAATAAAAAATGGGGAGAATGGGAAAACAGACTGCTTTTAAATTACGAGTATGAAATTATTGCTAGAGAAAATGTAGTGACAAAATTGGGTAAAATAGATTGTGTAAAGGTGCGAGCGACTGCGACCTCAGCAATAGGTTCCTCAGAATTAATCATTTATTTTTCGGAGAAATATGGTTTTGTGAAATTAGAGTACACTCTATTTACCGGAATAAAAATAGAGATGAATCTTGATCAAATAATAGATGGACCAATTTTAAGAGATGCAAAAGAATTTTACCAATATAAAAGTAAACAGTAATCGTTGGTATCGATTTTGAAATACCACTAGCAGCAAAAAGCGTTGAGTATACCATCTATTGCTACCCCTTGAAAACTATTTTTATAAAATTAAAACTGTAACCATGAAATCAATTAAATTATTATCATTCCTAACATTGACAATTATCTTTAGTTCTTGTTCTTCTACTCAAAAGAATACCACCGATGCAATTTATGGTAGCACATGGGAATTAGAATTTTTATCAGGACCCCGAATTGCCTTCAATGGATTATTTCCTGATAAAAAGCCTCAAATCACATTTAATTTAGAAACTAAAAAAGTTGAAGGTACTACCAGTTGTAATGGCTATAATGCGCCGTATGAGTTGGGAGTCAATACGATCAGCTTTGGAGAACAAGGACCAACAACGATGATGTATTGTGGGGAGGGAGAAAAATTCTTTGTAAACACAATAAAAAAGGTGAATCATTACAAAATAGACGCAGATGGCAAATTGAACTTAATGATCGATGATGTTCCAATGATGCGCTTTATAAAAATAAATTAAATACTTTAGCGATACTATTTATGCACAAAGAATCTCAATGATCTTTAGCATGCACTATATTGCGTATTACCCTTTGCTATCACACTCATTAAAAAAACGCGAAGTTACATGACTTTGCGTTTTTTTTTGATCTTTTAAGAACAAAACATTGTTAATAGCCCTGATGGCAGTGGCATCTCGTCATTTAGAAAAACAAGGCACTTTTGCCGTAGTTTTACTTAATGAGGAATATAACGAACAGCAGGACCTTACATTAATTAAAAAATCAAATTGTTCTGCTCCTTAAAAAACAACTATTATACTTTATTTATGCCATTGCAATCTATGAATTTGTTAGACAGCAAAGTAGACGTGTGGAAGAATCACCCCTATCTATAAAATATGATAGCTTGTAGCGTAAATATCCCTAATCGTCTAATTACTTTTTATATCATTTGACATAATTGTATCTTTAACCAAATAAGCAAAATATTTATTTTGTAAAATAGTATTCCATTTATCATTCATAATATTCAGACTTCAATGCAAAAATATAAATCTTATTTACTGTTAATCTTAGTGGTAATAGTTGTCATTTTAAATACTTCTTGTCAAAATAATAAACAGCCTATTTATCAAAAATTTGATAATTTCAAGACAATAAATACTAATTTCAAAATTACAAGTGAAGCTGTTGTAAATGGCCAATTATTAGCCAAATACCAGTGTGAGGAAAAAATAAATGGTGTTGAAAATTCGATTCCGTTATCATGGACAAATGTTCCTTCTGGCACAAAATCATTAGCCGTTGTAATGTACCACTACCCGAAAAAGGATGACAAATTAGAGGTCAACTCCTATTTATTGTTATGGAATATAGATCCATCCATTTCACAAATTCCGTACAAGATGGCCAATAATCCTAGCTGGGCGATGGGAGCAAATAAAGATGGAAATACCGTATCGTATACTTCTCCATGTTCTCAAGGTCCGGGAAAGCATGAATATACTATTGCTCTTTTTGCTTTAGGAGAAAATATAAAATCATTACCAAAATCAAGTTCTGTAAAAGTAAATTATGGGCTATTCATGAAAGCGATTAGTGAAACTAAATTAATTGATCGAACGACTCTAACGTTTACAGCTTCTCATGAATAAGTGGAATAGTCATTTGAGGTGAACTATTAAAAAAATATAAATCCTTCTTGGTTGTTTTATCGTTTAAAAACATTTTATATAGATTAACGACGTAATCTAAATTATTTAACAAGAATTAACCTATAATTTACACAAAGTTAATATTAAAAATACAAGAAACTTTGTTAAAATTTCGATTTTATGAATCGAATCCTTAATTATAGAATTTTTTATCTAAGATCCTGATAGTACATTAAATAAACGTCTTTACCTCAATTATATAATTAATAACCAATTTTTAAATTTAAGTAAATAATCGCAGTAAATTTTTTGATTTGTTAAGAATATCACAATATTTTATACATTTACTTTTTAACAAACCCAAATTATTTAGAATGAAAAAATTAAAATTTAGCAGGTACAACACCATGTTCTGCACAGTGGCCTCTTTGGCACTATTAGCTAGTTGTTCTAGCAATGATGAAGCACAAATGGACGAATCTGGACTAGCAGTTTCTGAAGGATTTGCATTGAGTGGAGATGATCTAATCTTCAACGACTTTACAGCACAATGTAGCTATGTTGATGGTAACTGGAGTTCTACAGCCTACTTGAACACCACCATGATCAACACTACGCAAACAAACTTTATTTATGCTCAAAACACTAAAATCGCAAACGTATTTGGACAAGCTGCTGTGACCCTTAAAATGGTACACGACAACTCAAATGTAAACTCAACTTACAATGCCATTTCGTATTCGAATCCCAAGAAAATTTATTTTGGAGAAGCAATTTACGTTGCGGCTTTAGCAAAGGGACAAATTGTGCCAGCTATGATTCTTGCACATGAATTTGGTCACCAGTTACAATACACTTATAATTTGCCTTCTAAGAAAGAAAGCACTGCTAGACCAAACGAACTAGAAGCTGACGGTTTTGCTGGATACTATATGAGAAAACCAACAGGTTATAATGCTACGTGGGAGCAAGCAGGTCCTGGATTTGAATTTGCTTACGCAATTGGAGACAACAATACTACGAGTGCGGGACACCACGGTACTCCTCCTCAAAGAAGATCAGCGGCACGTTTAGGTTGGTACCTAGGGAATTATGACCTATCAGCTAGTGACTTTGATTATAACTTTTTCTACTACTATGATAATGTACTGTCTGGAAGTTACCGTACTACAACTCCTGAAAGAATCGATCCAAAAATTGATGCTTTCATCAAATCTAAAATGAGTGAATTACGTAAAATTCAGTCTGGAGAAATATCAGCTGAAGAGTTTATCAATTTAGGAAACTAATCAGTTTATAATAAAAAAAAGAGGACTATATAGTCCTCTTTTATATATGTAGTAGTTAATGATTTTAAACGGCTTGCTCTTCTTCTTCAACCTCAGCAAATTCCATGTGGTCTTCGCCTTCAGCAATCACTTCAGGTTTTGAAGCTTTTAAAACATTAAAGCGTTCAATTTTTTCTAAATCTCCTTCTTCGCCTGAGAAGTAAGGAAATACATCCATAATTGGAGACTCTGTAATAGCAGGAATACTATAATCTCCCATCGTACCTTTCATAACAGCTGTTGTATTGTCAAAAGCCTCTTTGACATCATTAGCTTGTAAAAGAATATACATATTTGTTTTTCTTTCTTTACCACTTTCTTCATCATAAGCAAGTAAAGAAACTTTTGATTTAAACCAGCGATCGCTATTTTCAAAAGGATGAATTTCTGAATAATTAGCTACCTTAATGTTGGTAATTTTGAATTCTTCACTAATGTATGCCGACATTTCTTCATTGATCCTGCTTTCTGCTTCTGTATATGATAGCGCATCTACTAAGTAAGGCTCTGTTGTAACCTTTTGTACTCCAGTGTCATCTGTTTTTCTATATTTTACTTTGCATTCGTACCAAGTTGTGCTCATAATATTATTTTTTAAGGATGTCAAAGATAGATTTTAAAGGAAAAAAAAGCGACAATAATAAAAATAGATATTCACAATTTTGAACAAATGAATTGAAAGCAGCTACAACTAATTATGAGACAAGGAATAGCACTACAAACTAATATAGATCTTCAATTACGTAATTCGTTTCATTAAATTGAAAAGCGTCTCCTATTTTTAATTCTCGCATTTTTTCATAGATTGGCGCTCTTGTCGAAATCCCAACGATGGTAGCTCCATCCTTCTCCATTTTATCGCTAGAAATTGCAATAAAAAAAGTAAGCTTATCAGTAACTACTACAGCTCCCAACTCTACACTATCATTTTGTAAATTTCCATCGATAGTTTCTAAAAATGTGAGTTCCTTTTGAGCAAATGCTAGTTCGTCGCCAATAGCCTTAAGTAATTCGTATTTGCTAGCGCTACGATCTTCGGTTTGACTTGCTGAAGCATTTTTTGTAAAAGCAGCTTCATTTATCTCAGCTTCCCGATTTTTAAAGTTATCAATTAGCTCATTTTGATTTTCGACACAAGCCGCTATTATCCAATTTTTATCTAGTTTATTTTTCATGTTATCAGTTATTTATAGAAATAGTAAGATATACTATTTTTTCTACAAAAACACTTACAATAGCGAGAAAGCCAGGATAAATAATAATAGAAGTCTTTTCTAAACCTTTTTCATGCTTGTGCAAAAGAGAGTTTACTGCAACACACGAATTGCTTTAACAAAACGTCGTGTGTATGACTTATGACTTAAGTTAGAAATCATTACTTGCATTTGCTTTCCCGATGACGAATGGATAAATTTACTTTGCATTCCGTCTGCATTTGAAACAATACCTATATGCCCAATCACATTGCGAGTCGGACTTAAAAAAAGCAAAATATCACCTTTTTTTACTTCGTCAATAGCGATTTCTTTTCCAAAATTTTTGAACTGGGATGTACTTCTAGGAACGTTAATATTAAAATTTTTATAAACAAAATATACGAAGCCAGAACAGTCAAATCCTTTTTTACTAGTACCGCCGTAAATATATCTTGTCCCTAAAAGACTTTTTCCAAAATTTAAAAGCGCAGTGCGCAAGTCCTCTTCGATAGGGTCTGCACTATGATTTATAGTAAGAACGGTTTCAATATTATTTTTTGGTAAGCCTGTATTCTCAATCTTTACTTTTCTGGAATCAGTGAAACTACTTAGTAAAAATAGTGTAACACCTGATACTATAACTGATTTGAAAAAAGAGGAGTTTGATGCTATCATAAAATAATTGAAGTTAATATTGTTATATGGAACTTAAAAGAAATACCGCCTCATTTTGAGGACATTGGTTCGCAAAAATAACTAAATATATCAAAAACACATAATCATAGGTTTTTAATTTTTGTTGCTTTGGCTTTAAGCCAAAAAAAAAGTGCCTCAAAATAAATTGAAGCACTTCTATGTCTTTAATTGGAATAGGTGTATCGTTATGCTTTAACAACCATTTTTCCTTTATTTTTTCCATCAAAAAGATCGATGAACGCTTGTGGAATATTTTCAAATCCTTCCACCACTGTTTCTTCTGATTTAATTTTTCTGTCTTTAAACCACTCTAATAATTGAGAAGTTGCTTCTGGGAATTTTTCAGCATAGTTGCCTAAAATAAAACCTTGCATTAAGGCACTATTTTTTACTAAGAATGGTTGTACGCTCAAGCCTTTTACCGTTTCTGTTTCATTGTAAGATGATATCGCACCACAAATAATCATTCGAGCAAAACGATTGATACTATATAAAACAGCATCAGAAATCTCACCCCCTACATTGTCAAAATATACATCTACTCCATCGGGGCAAGCCTTTTTTATTGCCTCTGCCATATTTTCTGTAGTATTGTAATTAATCCCTTCATCAAAACCAAATTGAGATTTAAGCATGTTCACCTTTTCATCTGAACCCGCTATTCCCACTACTCTACAGCCTAATATTTTTCCTATTTGTCCCACGATACTTCCTACTGCACCTGCAGCTCCAGAGACAATAATCGTTTCTCCTTTTTTAGGTTTTCCTATTTCTGTCAATCCAAGAAAAGCGGTCATACCTGTCATTCCTAATGCTCCTAGATATACTGATTCTCCTACTTCTGAAGTATCAACGACGCGCAGTCCTTCACCTGAACTTTTTTGGAATTCCTTCCAGGCTAACATTCCCGAAACAAATTGACCCACCTTGTATTTCTCGTTCTTTGATTCTACTATTTCTGCAATTATTCCAGAAACCATAGCCTCGTTTAGTTCAAAAGGTTCTGCATAAGATTTAGCATCGCTCATGCGACCTCTTAAATAAGGATCTACCGATATATAGCTAGTTTTTAATAAAATTTCGCCCGAATTGATGACAGGTTTATCTTCAGTAATTGTTTTAAAATCTGATAATTGTGGACGACCTACCGGTCTTTTATTTAATAAAATAGTATGACTCATGTTCTCTCTTTTTAAATTAATATTAATAGTACTACTACTAATGACTATTTGAAAGCCTTAAATTACAAAAACCATAGAAAACAATAGATTAGATTACAGCACTTTAACAAACTATTGTGCTATCATAAAATGAAAAAACTGCCGCCCAACAAATAGTTGACTGTCTCTATAGAAACACTTAACAATTTATTAAACAGCAGTTTGAACTGTACTTAAAATAAAATTAAATCACAGTAACAAGATCTTCTTTGCTTTTTCTCACTTTAACTAAATTAACAAGCCAATCCTTTGGTGCATCTCTATAACCTAATGGTAAAACAACACAACTTCTTAAACCTTTCTCTCTTAAGTTTAAGATTTTGTCTAACTCATCTGGGTCAAAACCTTCGATAGGTGTTGCATCAACTTCTTCAAAAGCAGCTTGCGCTATTGCCATAGAAAATGCAATGTAAGCTTGTCTAGCAGCATGCTGAAAATTTTCCTCTTCGTCTTTTTGAGGGTAAGTGCTTAACAACATTTGTCGGTAGTTTTCCCATCCTTCATTTGTAAATCCTCTTTTCTCGTTTGTAAGGTCAAACATGGTGTTAATACGCTCGGCTGTGTACGTATCCCAAGCAGCAAAAACTAATAAATGCGAACAGTCTGTAATCATTGATTGATTCCAAGCTATAGGTCTAATTTGCTCTTTTACTTCTTGATTTGTTACCACAAAAATTTCAAACGGTTGTAATCCGCTTGACGTAGGCGCTAGGATTGCAGCCTCTAGAATACGGTCTACTTTTTCTTGAGCTACTTTCTCTCCGTTCATTGCCTTTGCAGCATAACGCCAGTTTAATCTATCTAATAATGCTTCCATGTGTATATTTATATTAATTTATTTATTTGTGTATTTGACTTGTACTATTTATTTTCGAAAATTAAAATAATTCGTTTCAATTATGATTTGCTTACACTAATACTATCCCAAGCTGCTTGAAAAGCTTCCTCTAAGACATCATCATTTAAAGGGTTGATTCCTCTACTCTCCATATTCATTAAAAAGGCCATAGGATAAATACCGTAAGCATACAGTAAGTATGGTGAAAAATCTTTGAGTATAGCTTGTTTTTGTCCCATCACCCATAAGTCAAATAAGGGATCAAGTGCTCTTAAACCTTCTTGCCTAGTAGCTTCATCAATCATAGGACTATTATCACATTGTGATAAAAACGAAGCTTCTTCTTTATATTTCAGCTTATAAGCAGCCATTGCAAACCATATTTTCTTGAAAGTGATGTATACACCTTCCTCAGGAGTGTGATTTTCGAATGCAGCATTAGCAAAAGCCGTCTTGACATTGAGGTAGAGTTGGTTTACTAAATCTTGCTTACTCTCAAAATACAAGTATATCGTGGCTGGAGATACCGAAGCTATTTTTGCAACCTTAGCCATAGATGCTCCTTGAATGCCACCGTTAATTACTAAACTCAGTGTCGCTCTTAGCAGTGCCTCTCGTTTTTCTATACTTTTTTGCAGTAGTGCCATGTCATGTATTTATTTATAAAAAACATTTTTTAGTTTCCAACTTATAGCAATAAATAGCAACTGAATTGGTAATCGTATTAAAGCAGCTTCATGACTTCCTATCGCTGGTGTATTAGAAAAAACATCCCAAATATGAATGGGTAAAAAAACCAGCATAAGTAGTAATAGCAATAGCGAACCCAATCCTGCCGTATTTTTTATTACCAATAATACTCCTATCGCTATTTCGATAATTCCTGAAACGTAAATGATAGCAGATTTAAATGGTAAAAAATTTGGAACAAACGGATTATAGAAATCTGTATTTACAAAATGTTGCACGCCTCCGTACACCATAAATGTAGCCATCAGATATCTTATAACCGTCCAAAACAATTGCGCTTTACCCATTTCCTTTCTATTTTTAAGAGACAAAAATACAATAAAAAAGAATGAACGTTCATAAATTTAACGTTTGTTAACCATTAATGATGACTTGCCAATATGGTACAAGTTCCCAATTTTAAATAAATACCCAATGTAATTAGTACAATACACTCTTAAAGCCAGTGATTACTGCTGGTACCACTATCAGTTTACTATTCAAATAAAGATTAATAATTGCAGATATAAAAATCGTAATCGATTAATAAAGTTGTTCAAATCATAAAATAAAAGGCTAAGAATAAAAAACATAAGTTAATATTGTGTTAATTTTAAATTAAACAACCGTTTAATTTAAACAGTTGTTTAATTTTGTATAGTAAATTAATACTATGTCTAATACAACTGATTTAAACGATAAGCAAATTCAAATTCTCCATGTAGCAGAAACGCTATTTGCAGATAAGGGTTTTGACGGAACATCAATTAGAACAATTGCAAAGGAAGCCAAGATTAATATTGCTATGGTTTCTTACTATTTTGGATCTAAAGAGCGTTTATTAGAATCGTTGATTCTATATCGCACCAAGGATTTAAAAGAATCAATTGGTAGCCTTGTTACTGATGATAGTCCCCCATTAGAAAAAATAAATAAGCTTATTACGATCTACATCCATCAAATTAATGCTAACAAAGGTATTTACCGAATCTTGCACTTTGAGATCGCTACCAAGAAAAGAGATTTGAACCTAAAAGCATTTACTGAATTAAGAAGAGGGAATTTAAAAACCTTAGCATTAATTATAGAAGAGGGACAAAAAGCGGGCGTTTTTCAAAAAGAAATTGCTGTTGATTTATTGACACCAACAATCTTGGGCACCTTTTTCCATTTTCACATGAACAAGGCGTACTTCGTAGACCTACTAAAGCTACATACTGATGAATTATACGAGAATTATATATTAACCAACCTTACAAAACACATTCAACAAACAATAAAAGCACTTCTTATATATGAAAGTTAGTCAATTAATGCTTTTCGGAGTATTCCTTATGGGAGCCTCCGCAGTACAAGCACAAGAAAAATCTAGTTTAACATTGAACGAGGCAATACATTTAGCTTGGGAACAAAGTGCCCAAGTTTCTTTAGCAGAGAGCAAAGTAGTAACTAAGAAACAAGAGTTAAGAACGGTAAAGAACAATAGCTACCCTGATTTCAAAATCTCAGGGCAGTACCAACGTCTTACTGATGCCGATATCAATTTTAAACTCAACAACAGCGATGGAAGTACATCTATAACAGATGCTCCTAGTGTGAACCAATTAATGGTGGGACAAGTGAATGCTAGCCTACCTTTATTTGCAGGTTTTAAAATACAAAATAGCATCAAAGCTTCTTCTAATTTATATGCTGCCGAAAGTGCAAATGCACTGCAAACTAAAGAGAATGTGGCGATGCAAGTGGTTGATTTATATGCAAGCATGTATAAAGCTGAAAAAACGGTAGAACTTTTAAAAGAAAATCAAAAGAGTGCAGAGCAACGTGTAACTGATTTTATCGAATTAGAGAAAAACGGAATCATTCCTCGTAATGATTTACTTAAAGCACAACTGCAAGCTTCGAATGTAAAATTGTCTCTAGCCAAAGCGACTAAGGATCTTAATATTATCAATTATCAATTGATTACACTATTGAAATTAGACGATACAACAAAATTGACAATTAGAGAAAGTGATTTTGTTAATTTCCAAATGAACAACATCCCTACATCTGATGAAGTAGCTGTTGCAAATAGACAAGATCTTGAGGCAGTGCGTTTGCAAGAAAAAGCAAGTTTAGATTATGTGAAGGTTGCAAAAAGTGGGTACTATCCAGCAATATCATTAGTAGGAGGTTATACTGCGATTGATCTTAAAAATGTGATTACAGTACAAAATGCAATGAATATAGGAGTGGGACTTTCATATGACTTAAGCGGAATTTTAAAAAATAACGCTACCGTAAAAGTTGCCGAAAGCAAAGCTGACGAATTAAAAAAGCATGAAGAGCTACTTACAGAACAAATTAAAATTGAAGTTCAAAAAGCTATTGAAGATTATGACTTGGCTTTAAAACAAGATATTGTTTACAACCAAGCTGTGGAACAAGCATCAGAAAATTACCGAATTTTAAAAGATAAGTATGACAACGGACTGTCTGACACTAATGACTTATTAGAAGCAGATGTTGATCAATTAGAATCAAGCATTAACAAAGCGCTGTCTAAAGCCAATGTTATTCAAAAATATTACGAATTGCTTACTGTAAGCGGACAATTAAATCAAACCTTCAACCTTTCAAAAATATAATCAGCATTAAGATGGAAAAGAAAAAAACAAATAAAAAATTTATCATAATCATTGTTTCCCTAGTGTTAGTAGGTGTAGTATATGGTTCATACAAATACATTCACTCTTTATCACATGAAACTACTGATGATGCTCAAGTAGAAAAAAACATGAACCCTATTATTCCTAGAGTTTCAGGTTATGTTTCTAAAGTTTATATAAAAGATAATGATTTTGTAAAAAAAGGAGATACTTTATTTACAATTGACAAACAAGATTACAAGTTAAAAATTGATGAGGCAAAAGCGGCATTGGCGGCAGCCGAAGGTAGTTATGAGGTTTCAAAAGCAGATGTAGCAAGCGTTTCTTCTAGCGTATCTGTATCTAATGCTAATGCTAGATCAGCATCAGGAAATATCGAAACGGCAAAAATTAGATTAGGAAGAGCAGCAAGTGATTTTGCACGCTACGAAAACCTATACAAATCACATACAATTACAAAACAACAATATGAACAAGCACTAGCTGCTAAGCAAGAGGCAGAAAGCCAAGTTCGTATTTTACAACAACAAGAAAAAGCAAGTAGTTACCAAACATCTGTAATCAAAGCAAAAGGTAATGTTACTAGCAAACAAATTGATGTTGCTGCTGCAAATATTAAAAGAGCACAAGCCATGCTTGAAACTGCAGAACTTAATTTGTCATATACAGTGGTTACAGCTGCAATTGACGGTCAAGTTTCAAAAATTGATATTCAGCCAGGTCAATTAGTACAATCAGGTCAATCTCTATTTTACATTATCAATAACAATGAAGCTTGGATTATAGCCAATTTTAAAGAGACACAATTGAACAAAATGGTTGCAGGACAAGTAGTGACCATTAAAGTTGACGCTTACCCTGATTATGAATTTAAAGGAACACTTACTTCATTTTCTCCAGCGACAGGATCTCGTTTTTCAATCTTGCCTCCTGATAATGCTACTGGTAACTTCGTAAAAACAATACAACGTTTACCAGTGAAAATTAGTATTGACGCTGACAATGATGTAGATAAAATAAAATTATTGCGTCCAGGTATGAATGTGGATGTCGATGTACATATAAAATAAAATGGAACAAGCACAAGGACAAGACGATTTAGTAGAATATGGCTTTAGAAGGGTTATTATTACAATTACTGCAGTACTTTGTGCACTGTTAGAAATTGTAGATACCACTATTGTCAATGTTGCGCTAACTAACATGAGAGGAAGTCTTGGGGCTACACTTACTGATGTTGCATGGGTTATTACTGCTTATGCTATTGCAAATGTAATTGTAATCCCTATGACGAGCTGGTTGTCACAACAATTTGGTAGACGTAATTACTTCGCTGTTTCAATTATCATATTTACAGTAGCTTCCTTTTTATGTGGAAATGCTACAAATATATGGGAGTTAGTCGCTTTTAGATTTATACAAGGATTAGGTGGTGGTGCCTTACTAGTTACTGCACAAACCATCATTACTGAGAGTTATCCTATTGCAAAACGTGGTATGGCGCAAGCGATCTACGGTATGGGAGTAATTGTTGGACCTACATTGGGACCGCCGTTAGGAGGGTATCTAGTTGATAATTTCTCTTGGCCATACATTTTCTATATCAACATTCCTTTAGGAATTATTGCTACCCTTTTAACGCTAAGTTTTGTTAGAAGTCCAAAATACGGAGAGAAATTAAAATCCAACCAAGTTGACTGGTACGGAATCATTTTATTAGCAACATTTATTGGTTCGTTACAATTCGTTTTAGAACACGGGCAGCAAGATGACTGGTTCAACAACAGTACAATAGTTATTTTAAGTGTGATGTCCCTATTTGGATTTATCTTATTTATATGGAGGCAACTTGTTTACAAGTATCCTATTGTAAACTTAAGTGTGCTTAAAGATGGAAATCTTCGAATAGGAACCGTGATGAGTTTTATCTTAGGTTTTGGATTGTATGGATCAACATTAATTATCCCTATTTACACACAATCCATTTTAGGATGGACCGCAACAGATGCTGGTTTACTATTAATTCCTGGTTCGATTACAACCGCTTTCATGATGCCAATTATTGGTAACTTAATTCAAAAAGGTGTTCCGCAAGGATACATGGTGGGTAGTGGTTTCTTAGTGTTTTTCATTTTTACCTACATGATGCGCGATGCGATGACACCCGATACTGGAGTAGAACATTTATACTGGTCTCTAATTTTAAGAGGTGTTGGTCTAGGACTTTTATTTGTACCTATTACAACGCTGTCACTCTCTACCCTATCTGGTAAAAATATTGGTGAAGGTGCTGCCTTTACAGGAATGATGAGACAACTTGGAGGTTCATTTGGTATTGCAATTATTACTACTTTTATCACACGTTTTAGTCAAGAGCACCGTGTTAATCTAGTTGCTAATCTAAATGGAAGTAAGTTCCAAGTTCAAGAACGCATTCAGCAATTGCAACAGGGATTTATGTCTAAAGGTTTCACTACAAATGAAGCTTTAAAGAAAGCCTATCAAGCCCTTGATTATTCTGTAATGAAGCAAAGCACAGTGTTATCTTATATGGATATTTTCAGTTACTTAGGAATAATGTTTCTATGCTGTATTCCTATTGTTTTCTTCATTAAAAAAGGAAAAAACAAAGTTAATCCTGCTGATGCCATGCATTAATATAAAACTAAGAACGCCGACAAACTTTAAAGTATGTCGGCGTTTTTATTATGTTCACAGTTTTAAATTATCTTGTAAAAACTAAATGGTTATCTTTAGATAAATTGGCGTCAAATTGATAACCATCATAATTAAAACCTTTTAAATCATCGATTGTTTTAGCATTAGTATCAACGATATAACGCACCATCATTCCTCTTGCTTTCTTTGCATAAAAACTTATGATTTTTAATTTCCCGTCTTTGTAATCTTTGAAATCTGGCGTGATTACTGGTACTTTTAATTTCTTTACATCTACTGCCGAGAAGTATTCATTACTCGCTAAATTGACAAATAGTTCGTCGTCAGCTAATTCTTTATTCAAACTTTTGGTGATCGAATCCTTCCAAAATTCATATAAATTCCCCGCCTCCCCTATTGGTAATTTTGTACCCATCTCTAAACGATATGCCTGCATCAAATCTAATGGTTTCAAAATACCGTACAAACCTGATAATATTCTTAATTGATCTTGTACTACATCAATTTTAGAAACCGGAATCGTATAAGCGTCGAGCCCAGTGTAAACATCACCATCAAATGTATAAATTGCTGGTCGCGCATTATCAGTGGTAAAAGGCGTTTTCCAATCTTTATTTCGCTCCCAATTCAAATCAGCTAATTTATCAGAGATGTGCATTAATTTAGACAATTCTTTGGGAGATTTTTGCTTTAATTCCTTTTGAATTTGTCTTGATTCTTTTAAAAATAACGCTTCTGTATGCTTTTTTGTTGGCAATTCTTTTTCAAATTCAAGGGATTTTGCTGGCGATATAACGATTTTCATAGTGATGATCTTTCTGGTTTCTTAATAATATCAAAAATACAAATTGTAAACTATAAATGATGGTAACCAAATTGAATTATGTGATGAACAAATAAGATTTCTATATTATTGTGTTTTCATAGTTCTCGCTTTCGCAAAAGATAATAAGACAAGATTGCAATTTCTATTATGTTGACTTTCCATTTTTTTTTCGAAAGAACTAAAAAATTTAAAATTGAGATAAAAATCATTCAAATAAAACTATCGGTGAAGTCACTCAAGCTTCCGCAAAAGCAAGACTTAACAACCAAAAATGCGGTTTATATTAACAAACAATTAGGGATAAAAAAAACTGTGTTTCTTACCTTTGTACTATATAAATTCTCGAGACTTTTTAGCGTTTAATTTCCAATTTTAATTAGATTTTAAAATAAAAATGTTTTTGCAAATATTCACTTAGAATCAAGACTTATGAAAAATAATTTCAATAATATACCCCTATCCATACTAGATTTAGCTGTCGTTTTAGCAGAAAAAACCCCTTTACAAACTTTCAAAAATAGTGTGGCCTTAGCACAAAAAGCAGAATCACTAGATTATAAAAGATTTTGGTTGTCAGAGCATCATAATATGCCACACATTGTGAGTTCGGCAACGTCAATTTTAATCGGCCACATAGCAGAACATACAAAAAAAATTAGGGTAGGATCTGGAGGCATTATGCTTCCTAATCACGCTCCGTTAATTATTGCTGAGCAATTTGGAACATTAGCCACACTATTTCCAGGTCGTATCGATTTAGGCTTAGGAAGAGCGCCTGGAACAGATCAATTAACTGCTAAAGCACTGCAAAGAAACGATCAAGCTGCTTATGAATTTCCTAATACAGTATTAGAATTACAAGAATATTTATCAATAGAAAATAGCGACGCAGCAGTTCGAGCGATTCCGGGAGAAGGATTAGATATCCCAATCTGGATTTTAGGGTCAAGCACAGATAGTGCAAGACTTGCTGCATCATTAGGATTACCGTATGCTTTTGCTAGTCATTTTGCTCCGCAGCAACTCATGCAAGCACTTGCTATTTACAGAGCTAATTTTAAACCTTCACAATATTTAAAGGAACCGTATGTTCTAGCATGTGTCAACGTGACTGCAGCAGAAACGAGTGAAGAGGCGAGCGCACTTGCAACCTCAATGGAAAAAGTGTTTTTAGGTATTTTAACTAATAATAGAAAACCATTACAACCTGCAGATCCTAATTTTAGAGTTCCTGAAGAAGCAAAACAAGTAATGCAACAGTTTTTACACTACTCCTTTGTAGGTGATCCTTCAGAAATTAAATCTCAGTTAGAAGATTTTGTTGCAGAAACTAATGTGGACGAATTAATGGTAGTATCGCACATTTATGATTTTGATGCGCGTTTAAGATCTTACGAAATCATCAAGGAAGCTCAACAGTAATAGTTTGCCAAAGTAGCACTATTTATCTTTTACTTGATGGCTATTTAAATTAAGCGCAATAACATTTGTAATGTACATTTTTTCATAGGTGTATTATTTCAAATGTTATTGCGCTTTTTATATGATTTTATAACAAGTTTACGGTAATAATTACTGTTTTAAGGAGGTAACTTCCTAACATTTTACCTATTTTTGTAAATCGGGCTATTATGTCCAATAATCAGTATTAACAGACATTATTTGTCAATTAAAATAAAAAAACCGTGCACGTGAAAAGAAAAATGAAAAAAGCCATCAAGAAAATTTATAATGGTGATTTATTTAAAGAGTTTTTTGATAACGAAAAAGCAACTGGATTAATATTAATCGCTTGCACAATCGTTTCGTTAATCATGGCCAACTCCATTTTTGCGTCTCAGTATATTTATACGTGGCATGCAAAGTTTTTTGGTGAAAGCTTAGAATACTGGATTAACGATGGTCTAATGACTATTTTCTTCTTGTTAATAGGTCTAGAGTTAAAAAGAGAAATTAATAATGGCGAGTTG
Organism: Flavobacterium frigidarium DSM 17623; assembly: GCF_000425505.1. GTDB lineage: Bacteria > Bacteroidota > Bacteroidia > Flavobacteriales > Flavobacteriaceae > Flavobacterium > Flavobacterium frigidarium. Next base: position 250,493 of record NZ_AUDO01000007.1, read on the forward strand.
TCTAATATTAAAGATGCATTGCTGCCTATTTTTGCTGCTATTGGAGGTATGGCCATTCCAGCAGGGTTGTATCTTTTATTTAACTATGGAACCCTATCCCAAGCTGGTGCAGGAATACCAATGGCGACTGATATTGCATTTGCTTTAGGAATACTATCTTTATTAGGGAATCGCGTTCCATTATCACTTAAAATATTTTTAACCGCTTTAGCTGTTATAGATGACCTAGGTGCTATTCTAGTGATTGCCATATTCTATACTAAAACTATTGTTTGGCTAAATTTATTTATAGCAGTAGGAGTCTTTGCAGCTTTACTAATATTAAACCGTATGAAAGTGCGCAGTTTAACAATATACTTACTAGGTGGAATCGTTATGTGGTGGTTTATGTTACATTCAGGTATTCATGCTACCATTACTGGAGTTCTTTTAGCTTTCACAATTCCGTTTTGCGATGGAGAACAAGATTCTATTTTCTCTAAATTGGAAAGAGCATTGCATAAACCGGTTGGATTTTTTATTCTTCCGCTATTTGCTTTAGCTAATACAGCAATCATTGTTAGCTCAGATATAGGAGAAACATTAGCACAACATTACAGCATCGGTATTGCTTTAGGTTTAATCGTTGGAAAACCATTAGGTATTTTCCTTTTTAGCCTTTTAGCCGTTAAACTTGGAGTTTGCAAACTCCCGGCTGACCTGAACTGGAAAACAGTAAGCAGCGTAGGTTTTCTAGGAGGTATTGGATTTACAATGTCCATCTTCATAACATTACTTGCATTCGATGATCAAACCATTATTAATAACGCGAAGTTCGTTATTTTACTGTCGTCGTTAGTAGCTGGTGTATTAGGATTCTTATTCTTAAAAATAACTTTAAAGAAAACGGCAGTTGAAAGTACTAATAGATAAATTGCTAGACTACATCAACCTCAATAAAGGGGAAGATGATAAATACACGGTCCTTGAAAATGTGCGGTCAAATATCTCTTTTAGAGGAGCTAATCTATGGATTCTAGCATGTGCCATTGTGATTGCATCGATAGGACTTAATGTTAACTCTGCTGCTGTGATTATTGGTGCCATGCTTATATCTCCTTTAATGGGGCCAATAATTGGTGCTGGTTTTGGCTTAGGAGTATTTGATTTTGATTTGTTAAAAAGGTCGTTAAAAAATCTTTTGGTTGCTACTTTAGTAGGTCTAATCGTGTCAGCGATATACTTTTATATTAGTCCGTTTAAGGAAACACAGCCGGAATTGTTATCACGAACCTCCCCTAATATCTACGATATTCTTATCGCATTTGCTGGGGGAATTGTAGGGGCTATCGCCATTACCCGTGTTGAGAAAGGAAATCCTATTCCTGGTGTTGCCATTGCAACAGCTTTAATGCCTCCTTTGTGTACCGCAGGTTACGGACTAGCGGTGGGTAGTATGCGATTCTTTTTTGGAGCCATTTATCTATATTCGATCAATTGTGTTTTCATTTGTATTTCGACTTTCTTTATTGTCACATTTTTGAAATATCCAAAGAAGAAACAATTAGATGAGCGCACAGAAAAAAGAGTTAAGTACATTATAACGACCTTGATTACTATTTTAATATTACCAAGTATCTATTTTGCTTACCAATTATTCGAACAAAAAAATTACCAACACCAAATTGATGTTTTTATCGAAAGTGAATTTTCTAGCAAGGGTGTTGCTATTTTATACAAGAAGACTAAGTTTAATGAAAATCCTAAGAAATTAGAATTAGGTTTTTTAAGTAAGAAGTTTTCAGATAGTCAGATAAAAGCCTTCAACGCCAAATTGAAAGACTATCAAATCCCGAATACTAAATTAACAGTAATACAAGATACGACTGATTTAAAAACAGATATCTTAAATGAGATTAAATTTAATAAGTCGGTTTTGAGTGAGAAGGATGTATCGATATTAAAGTTAAAAAAACAGATTGAAGCTGATAAATACGATAACAAAAACTTGTTGAACGAAATAAGAATTTTGTTCCCAGAAGTTCAAAATATTGCCGTTTCAAATCACGTTTTTAATGAAAACACCGATAGTACAGCAGTTGTTCCTGTTCTTATCTACCAAAGTAAAACACCACTGAAAGAGGAAAACATACAGAAGTTAACTTTTTGGTTGGAAAAACGATTAGCTAAAAGCGAAATCGAGTTGTACAGACAGCCACTTAAGCCCGTTAAAAAAGTGGATGAACAAGCCGTGGTAAAAAACAAATAGTTTAAGTTTAATACAAGACATCACAAATAAAAAAATCCGCCTTCCGGCGGATTTTCTATTTAAAGTAATTACTACTATTAATTCCCTTATTTAGGGTCGAGTATTAGAGCAATTCTAGCAATACAATCTTCAAAGTGATAACGTGTCTCTGTGTTTAAATTAGGATTATTTGCCATTGTCAATTGTGATTTCAAAGCTTTTAATTCCCCTCGAACTAAAGCTCTCACATCAGACTGTGATACATTGTAAAAACTTTCTGAGCGACTTTGTTTCATCTCCTCCTCCATTAAATAAGCCATTCTTTCGATATAAGCTCTTTGCAAGTTTCTTCTATAAATAGTTACGTTTGTACGCGCTGAAGCTTCTTTCCATATCCCTTTGCGCATATCAACAAGCATATTAATTGCTTTGTAATTGTCGTCACCTTGAACTGCAGCGTCCATCAATCTACCTAATCTATCAAAGCTTAGAACTGAATTTAGATGGCGGGTTTGCAAGTTTCTAAAACGTTCTGTGTAACCAGCATAATCGATATTGCGTAACGTTTTCATATCAACTAACCAAGTAGGCGATGCAAAAGCATTTTGTTGTAACCATGCCATTGCCTCAATTTGTTGCGACTTTGGCACTACAGTATAAACAGCTCCAGCCTGATTTGGTTTCTTGCTGTCTTCAAAAACCCCTCCTACATTTGTTACCACATGTCCTACATAACGACTCCATACTCCTAAAAACTCATCGTATAACTCGCTTAAGTCTTCATAATTATTAGTCTTATCACTGGTCCATTCTGCTAGATGCGCACCCACGTATTGCAGATTTTTAAGTCCGTACGAGCTGGCTTTCATTGAACTATTTCCAATATCTTCTGTTTGCGAGCTAGGATCAAAACTACTGCTTTGTTTACCGTATTTATACATTGGATCTCCGGCTTTCTCTAAAATCCATTTGTCTAGGGTTGCTACCTCTGCTTCTGGTGAAACGGCTCCAGGAATAACACGGTACCCCCAGTTTACAGCATAATGATCATAAGGTCCCATTTGACGAATGAAACGAACATCCTTATCGCCTGGTTGCGCAATATAGTTGTATCGAGCGTAATCCATTAAACTTGCTGCGATTCCGTTCTTTTGAGTGAAATTTGCATCACGATATTGTTCTACATCGTACGAATTACTGGCTCCCATATTGTGAGGAAAACCTAAGGCATGCCCTACTTCGTGCGCAATGACAAATCGCATCATTTCGCCCATTTCTTCTTCGCTTGTATTCAAAGTACGAGCGCTAGGGTTAGCAGCTCCCGTCTCTAATAAATAGCGATTTCTATACGAACGTAGGTGATTGTGGTACCAAATAATGTCACTCTCTATAATTTCACCTGTCCTAGGATCAGAAACGCTTGGTCCTACTGCATTTCTAGTAGTGCTAGCAACATAACGCACTACAGAGTAACGCATGTCTTCAGGACTAAAATCTGGATCTTCTTCTTTTGTAGGTGGGTCTTTTGCAATAATAGCATTTTTAAAACCAGCTGTTTCAAAAGGTTTTTGCCATTCTTCAATTCCTTGTTTGATGTATTTTCTAAGTTTTTCTGGAGTGGCAGGATCGATATAATATACAATTGGTTTGATTGGCTCCACTAGCTCCCCGCGTTCGTAAGCAGCTGGATCTTTTGGTTCTAATCTCCATCGACGAATATATGTTTTATTGTCTGATTTTAATTCCTCGCTATTATAATCGTATTGGCTCATTGTAAAAAACCCAACGCGATCATCTGCCAGTCGTGGTTGCATCAGTTTTTCTGGAAGCAAGATCATCGACTGATTCATTTGGATACTAATCGTCTCAGAATCCTGTAAAACCGGTGGCTTAGAAGCATTGTATGTAAAGTCCTGAATAACTTCGATATTCATAGGATAACTGCGCATGCTATTAATAAAGCTACGAGAATCGTCTAATCCTTTTACTTTATAGCTCTCTCTCATTGAAGCAGATATTCCGCTAATTGCTTTCACATCTGAACTGTAGAATTTAGTTACATCAATTACTGTATTCAAAGAGTCTTTACTAAAAGCAACAATATCAAATGCAAAGAGTGTTGGCTCATAATTATTTGATTTGACTGAAATACTTATAGGTAAACTATCATTAGCGACAGCATTATACGATTTCACTTTTATTAAAATTTTATCTTGAAAACGCTCCCAAACTATCAATTGTTCATTCGTTTCAGAACCTGCATTTACATAACCTCCACCCAAATTAGAAGGTAGTTTAGAAAGGCGGCTTACAAGCAACATGTCTTTATTTAATAGTGTATTCGGAATTTCAAAAAAATACTTTTTATCTACCTTATGTACTGTAAATAGACCATCATCAGATATGGCATCCTTTGTAATGACCTTGCTATAGTCTTTAATTTGTTGCTCAGGTTTTTTTTCGGCTGGAGGGGCTGTAGTTTCTGATTTCTTCTTCTTATTCTCATCAATATGCCACTGATTCTGGGCGGTGAGGTATGTAGGAGTTAATAGAAATCCAGCTAGTGTACTCAAAATGACAATTTTCTTCATCAATAGGTTATTTTTTGATTAATCTCTTTCAAAAATAAATTTAACCATCTCTATTTTAATTTATTTATGATTTTTTAACAGTAAATTAACAACCGGTACCTACTTTATCTTACTAAACTTTAATGTACTGTATTTTCGAAATTTAAAATTTACTTTCGACTAAAAAAATGAGTTAAATAGTATTTGAAATCTAGCATATTCTAACGAACTTTAATCACTCATTACAGCTATACTATTATGGACTTATTTAACGATCAACCGCAGAGCCAGATCAATTTACTACCGCATGACGGTACCGTACATTATTACGGTACACTAATGACTCAAAGTGAAGCTCATGATTATTTAAATAAACTATTAGAGACAATAGTTTGGAAAAACGATGAAGCCATCATCTTTGGAAAATTGATTATTACTAAAAGAAAGGTCGCTTGGTATGGTGATAGTTCGTTTAAATATACCTATTCGAATACAACCAAAGAAGCCTTACCATGGACCAATGAATTATTGCATTTGAAAACACTGGCAGAGGAAACTACGGGTGAAACCTACAACTCTTGCCTTCTAAATTTATATCACGATGGCAGTGAAGGGATGGCTTGGCATAGTGATGGCGAAAAAGATTTGAAGAAAAATGGAGCGATTGCCTCTATGAGTTTTGGGGCCGAAAGAAAATTTGCCTTTAAAAACAAGCATACAAAGGAAACAATCACTATAATTTTACAAAATGGTAGTTTGCTTGTTATGAAAGACGAAACACAAACGCATTGGTTGCATCGCTTACCTCCTACTAAATTAGTATCTAAACCTAGAGTGAATCTTACTTTTAGAACAATTGTTATGAAAGAACAACCGTAATTTCTAAAAATTGTTAAAAGAAAAAACCACTCAACATCATTATTTTTATCTAATTATGAGCCATTTTTAATTCAAAAAATTTGCTCCAACAATTGTATTGATTCCTTATTTAATGTTAGTATTAATTGCTATTTTTGTACAAATTACATCATTATGCTGAAAATTGGAGTATTAGGTGCTGGTCACTTAGGAAAAATACATTTACGATTACTACAACAATCTGACAAATATGAATTAGTTGGTTTTTATGACCCTAATCAAGAAAATGCTGATAAGATTTCTAAAGAATTTGGATACGAACACTTTAGTACCATAGCTTCACTTATACATGCTGTAGACGTCATTGACATTGTTACCCCTACACTTTCTCACTATAAATGTGCAAAAGTTGCCATCAAATCTGGTAAGCACGTTTTTATAGAAAAACCCATATCAAATACTATTGAAGAGGCTGACGAAATTATCGCTTTAGCTAAGGAATATAATGTTAAAGGACAAGTAGGTCATGTAGAACGTTTCAATCCAGGATTTATCGCATCAAAAGATATGATTGATAAACCAATGTTTATTGAAACGCACCGTCTTGCTGAATTTAATCCTCGTGGAACCGATGTTCCAGTGGTGCTAGATTTAATGATTCATGATATTGACGTCATATTAAGTGTGGTTAAATCAAAGGTTAAAAATATTAGCGCGAGTGGTGTCTCTGTAATTAGTGACACGCCAGACATTGCTAATGCAAGAATAGAATTTGAAAATGGCTGTGTTGCCAATCTTACTGCAAGCCGCATCTCAATGAAAAACATGCGTAAAACGCGTTTCTTTCAAAAAGACGCCTACATATCTGTGGATTTCTTAGAGAAAAAATGTGAGGTAGTCAAAATGAAGGATGCTCCTGAAGTTCCAGGTGATTTTGATATGATCTTACAAAATGCAGAAGGAGTAAAAAAGCAAATCTATTTTTCTAATCCTGAAGTGGAGCAAAACAATGCAATACTTGATGAATTAGAAACTTTTGCAGATGCGATCACAAATAACACAACTCCGGTAGTCACTCTTGAACAAGCTACAGATGCTTTGAAAGTAGCCTATCAAATTATTGATTGCTTCAAGAAATAGAAAGAAAATAGAATTTATAAGTTAAACGAGAAGACTTTAAATTAAAAAATAAATTAAATGAAAGTAATAGCAGTAATTGGTGCTGGAACAATGGGTAACGGAATTGCTCATACGTTTGCACAAAGCGGTTTCACCGTTAAATTAATTGATGTATCAGAAAAATCATTAGACAAAGGAATGGCGACAATTGCAGCCAATCTTGATCGAATGGTAACTAAAGGAAGTATTACAGCCGAAGATAAAGTAAAGACGATTACAAATATAATTACCTACACTGACATTAAAGACGGTGTCGTAGGTGCAGACTTGGTTGTTGAAGCAGCAACCGAAAATGTAGCCTTAAAATTAGAAATTTTCAAACAACTTAATGAAGCTTGTGCAGCAGATACTATTCTAGCAACAAACACTTCTTCAATATCTATAACACAAATAGGAGCTGTTGTTTCAAATCCAGAGCGTGTTATTGGAATGCACTTTATGAATCCGGTGCCGATCATGAAGTTAGTCGAAATCATTCGCGGGTACAGTACTAGTGATAAAGTGACTCAAACGATTATGACACTTTCTGAGAAACTTGGAAAAACGCCCGTAGAGGTTAATGATTATCCTGGTTTTGTTGCCAATAGAATTTTAATGCCAATGATAAACGAGGCAATCGAAACGCTATACAACAAAGTAGCAGGTGTGTACGAAATCGATACGGTAATGAAATTAGGTATGGGTCATCCTATGGGACCTTTACAACTAGCTGATTTTATAGGTCTAGATGTTTGTCTCGCTATTTTGAATGTTATGTACGATGGATTTAAAAATCCTAAATATGCTCCATGTCCATTATTAGTAAATATGGTACGTGCTGGAAAATTAGGAGTGAAATCTGGAGAAGGTTTCTATGATTATTCTGAAAGTAAGAAAGCTGAGAAGATTTCGAAACAATTTATATAGTTTAAGAAGTCCAAAATAATCCACTTGTTCTTTAAAGACATGTGGCTTATTTTGGGCTTTATTTTTGATTCATTATGGCAAAAATAATTCCTTTTCAGGCCGCTCGTCCTACTCGTGATAAAGTGTGCTTAGTAACTTGCCGCTCTTATGAAGAATATGTTACTGCCGAGTTAGCAGCACAATTAGACTTCAATCCCTTATCATTTTTACATGTTATAAAACCTGCATACAATAATCAGGAAACGGTGACTTTTGAAAAAAGATACCGACAAGTTCATCAAAAATACCAAGATTTTAAAAATGAAAACATCATTGTAAAAGATGCGAAGCCCGCTATTTATATTCATAAAATTGTAACTAAACATCAATCTTTTACTGGTTTGATTGTAGCAGCTAACATTGATGATTATCGCAATAATAAAATCAAAAAACACGAGGAAACATTGGCTTTTAGAGTTCGTTTACTCAAAGAATACATGAAATATTCTGAGTTTAATACGGAGCCTGTTTTAATGACTTATCCTGATAATAGTGAAATTGAAGAGTGGATTCTTAATCAAACAGATAAATTAGCCGACTTTGAATTTTCGACCACAAAAAAAGAAATTAATTACTTGTGGAAAATTGATAATGAAGTGGAAATAGCTTGGATTCAAAACGTCTTCAGCCAGGTCGATTCGCTGTACATCGCCGATGGACATCATCGCACAGAAGCTGCTCGGTTATTATCTGAAGAAGATCCCGAAGACACTAACAAAGCTCATTTACTAAGTTACCTAATATCTGAAAATAATATAAAAATCTACGAGTTTCATCGCGTTGTTAAAGATCTTAACGGTTTGAGCAAGGAGGTTTTTATATCTAAACTTCAGTTGAATTTTATTATCGAAAATAAATACCAGCAGCCGTACCAACCTTCGATTAAAAATGAATTTGGTATGTATCTAGATGGTGATTTTTACAGTTTAAAATTAAAACCAGAGCTGCTTAAAGCAAATAACGCTCTTGAAAGTTTAGATACCCAAATTTTATACAATACAGTTTTACTGCCTTTATTAGCCATTGTCGATCTTCGTAATGACGAGCGTATTGAATACCTATCTGGTAAACAATCCATCTTAGAGTTGAAAAACCAAATTGACGAAGGTGAATTTAAAGTAGGCTTCCTACTCTACCCTTCAAATATTAGTGAAATAAAGGCATTAGCAGATAATAATTTGATAATGCCACCAAAAAGTACGTATATTGAACCTAAGTTTAGAAGCGGAATCGTTATATATGAATTGTAATTTCCGCTTAAAAAATAATAAGTATGATGTCGATAGCAAATAATTTACAAGAAATAAACAGTACACTTCCTGAACAAGTAACCCTTGTCGCTGTTTCTAAAACAAAGCCTGTAGCTGACTTGATGGAGGCTTATGATGCTGGTCAACGCATCTTTGGAGAAAACAAAATCCAAGAAATGGCTGAGAAATGGGAAGAAATGCCAAAAGATATTCAGTGGCACATGATTGGTCATGTGCAAACTAATAAAGTAAAATATATGGCATCATTTGTGAGTCTAGTTCACGGTGTGGATAGTTTAAAATTGTTAAGCGAAATTAATAAGCAAGCATTAAAAAATGAACGATCAATTGATTGCTTATTGCAAATGCACATTGCTGAAGAAGAAACAAAGTTTGGATTAGACCAGAAGGAGTTGCTAGAGTTAATAAATTCTAATTCTTTCAAAGATTTAAAAAATATACGAATTGTAGGTTTGATGGGAATGGCAACATTCACGGATAATCAAAACCAAATTAAAAAGGAATTTAACGAACTCCATTCTATTTTCGAAAAATTAAAAAATGATACATTTGTAGGAAGTGACATCGAGATACTTTCTATGGGAATGTCTGGAGATTACAAACAAGCAATTAACTGTGGTAGCAACATGGTTAGAATAGGAAGCAGTATCTTTGGCGGACGATAAGTTCATCGTAACATTATTTTATACTTATTTATCTTAAATAGAAATGGGTATATCAGCAACATTAAAGAAAGAAATTTGTACGCAATATTAGACATAGAAACAACTGGAGGAGCATTTAATGAAGAGGGAATTACTGAAATTGCTATCTACAAATATGATGGTCATGAGATTGTAGACCAATTCATTAGTTTAGTAAATCCGGAAATACCCATTCAGCCATTTGTGGTGAAATTAACCGGAATCAATAATTCTATGTTGGTTTCGGCACCAAAGTTTTATGAAGTAGCAAAACGCATCATTGAGATAACTCAGGACTGTGTGATTGTTGCTCACAACGCTGATTTTGATTACCGAATCCTAAGAACTGAGTTCAAGAGATTGGGTTATGATTTCACGATGAAAACTTTATGCACAGTTGAACTTTCTAAAAAGTTATTACCGGAGCAACCTTCCCATAGTTTGGGTAAGCTAGTGCGTGCCTTAGGAATACCAATGGCCGACCGACACAGGGCTAGTGGCGATGCACTTGCTACTGTGAAGTTGTTCCAAATGCTTTTAGAAAAAGACGTGCACAAGGAAATTGTTAAAGATTTTATCAAGTTAAAAATAGAGAAAGGCCTTGCTCCTCGCCTGCAAGATATTATTCGCGATCTACCTAATATTGTTGGAGTGTACTACATTTACAATGAAAAAGGAGATTTGATTTACGTAGGGAAAAGCAAGAATATCAAAAAAAGAATCAATCAACATTTTACTGGTATTACCAATAGTTCTAAAAAAATACAAGCTGAAGTTTTTACGGTTACTTATGAAGAAACCGGAAGTGAACTTGTAGCTTTATTAAAAGAAAGTCAAGAAATAAAAATTCACAAACCTAGATACAATCGTGCGCAACGCAAAAATATTTTTCAATGGGCGCTGTATCCCGAAGTTGATAAGGAGGGCTATATTAACCTAAAATTGCAAAAAGCAGATGGTAGAAAGAAAGAGATTACTTCTTTTACTTCTCTACTTGAAGGGAAAAACATGCTCTTTAGAGTTACTGAAAAGTATCATTTATGCCAAAAATATACGGGATTGTATGAAACTAAAACTGCTTGTTTTCAATATAAAATTAAGGAGTGCGACGGTGCCTGTATAGGTTTAGTTTCTACTCAAGAGTACAATGAGCGTGTAAAGGAGTTTATAAAAGCCAGCGAATTTGAAAGTCAAAACATGGTGATTGTAGATCGTGGCAGAACTATTAGCGAGCGTAGCGCAATACTTATTGAAAATGGAATTTACAAAGGGTATGCCTTCTATGATTTGAATTACCAAATCACTAATATGGAAGTACTTAAAAACATACTGATTCCAATGATCAATAACAGAGATGTTAAAAACATTATTCAGTCTTACTTACGCAAAGAGAAAAAACCCAAACTGATAAAATTCTAAAACTAGCTACTTTTCATGGGGGAAGTTAAATCACAGTACGACATTTTTAGACAAAAAGTGCATATCATAATTTATGGTACCAGCACAAAAGCGGGTCGCTTATTTGATTTAATTTTGCTTGGACTTATACTATTAAGTGTAGTACTTGTCATGATGGAAACTGTAAATTCCTTTGATTTAAAGTACCATTTAGAACTAGTAACTTTAGAATGGATTATCACTATATTTTTTACTGTAGAATATATTTTGCGCATTATATCGATAGACAAACCATGGAAATATATTTTCAGTTTCTACGGCATCATTGATTTACTGGCAATTATGCCTATGTATTTATCTATCTTCTTTCTTGGTACAAGTATATTTAGTGTCGTGCGTTCCCTAAGATTATTGCGTTTATTCAAAATTTTAAATCATCCACAATTTACAAATCAGTCTGTACAATTAAAACAAGCCATCAATGCTAGTCGAGGCAAGATTGTCGTTTTCATTTATTTTGTCTTGATAATTACCATCATTATTGGCTCACTAATGTACATTGTTGAAGGAAAAGAAAGTGGCTTCACTAGTATACCTGCTAGCATTTACTGGACAATTGTAACCTTAACAACAGTAGGTTACGGTGATATTTCTCCAGTGACGCCATTGGGACAATTCATAGCCTCATTTGTAATGATTTTAGGGTATGGAATTATTGCGGTTCCCACGGGAATTGTAACTGCCGAAATTGCAAAAAATAGTCAAAAGCCTACTACTAGTAGTCACACACCTTGTGAAGGATGTGGTGCTGAAGACTATCCCACTGACGCCAATTATTGTCCAAGATGCGGACATAAATTTTAGAATTTACAAATTATATGATGGAGCTAATTCCAGCTATTCACTACAACTCCTCCCGCTGCAAGTTCAATTTCTATTCCATAAAAGGAGCTTCTAAGGGCGCTCTTTTTCGGTAAGAAATAGTAACTTGCAGCCGTCCGGGGTTTTCATTTTTATCTGGGCTAAAAAACAATATGAAGCACTTAATTATAATTATAGGACCCACAGCCATAGGCAAAACTGCCTTGAGTATCCATATAGCAAATCATTACAATTGCGAAATTGTTTCCTGTGATAGCCGCCAATTTTTTAAAGAAATGATTATTGGTACTGCAGTCCCTAACGATGCAGAACTAGCTGCTGCAAAACATCACTTTATACAAAATAAGTCCATCTTTGAAAACTATACTGTGGGTGATTATGAAAAGGAAACTATAGCCACACTAGATACCCTTTTCTTAGAGAATGATTACGTTGTTTTAGTTGGTGGTTCAGGTTTATACGTTAATGCCGTATTGAAAGGATTTGATGAGTTTCCTGCAATAGAAAATAGCGTTAGAGAAAACGTTACAGCAAACTACGAAAAGCTAGGGATTAATTATTTACAACAACAACTACAATTGTTGGACCCTGAATACTATAAAACATTATCTCAAGATAATCCGCAAACTTTATTGAACCCACAGCGCATGATGCGTTTTATAGAGGTGTGTATAGGATCTGGAAAGCCTTACTCTTCATTTTTAAATCAAAAACAGCATAGTCGTAACTTCACTCCTATTCTAATTGGTCTAGAGGCAGAACGTAGCGTTTTATACAATAGAATCAATCAGCGCGTTGATATTATGATGAATAGTGGCTTATTGCAAGAAGCTAAAAAGCTGTATCCTAATAAAAGTTTGAATGCTTTACAAACGGTTGGCTATCGTGAACTTTTTGATTATTTCGACGGTCAAATAAAATTAGATTTTGCTATCGAAGAGATCAAGAAAAATACGCGTCGCTTTGCAAAAAGGCAACTTACCTGGTTCAAACGAGATGAAAATACAAAATGGTTCAATTTTGAAACACCCTATCAAGAAGTCTTCGAATACATAAATACAAAAACTCAAATTACATAATATTTCCTATGCCAATAAGTCCAAATTTCACGTCTATACTAAGTAAAGATTGGGAAGTCAATTTTTCGCAATGCATGCCTAACGGCTTTTTAAAATACACAGAGCTTTGTAATACCTTGCAACTTACTGCCGCTGCACATTCAGATGTTGGTGGAATTAGCTTTTCAGATATGCAAGAATTCAACCAAGCGTGGGTTTTAAGCAGAATGCGCGTCGAAGTAAGCGCTTTACCAAAATGGCGCGACATTATTACTGTTACTACGTGGATCAATACATTAGAAAATTCAAGATCGATTCGTGCATTAGAAGTACACGTAAATGGTAAAAAAATAATTGGTGCAGAAACTTTTTGGGCTGTATTTAATACACAAAGACGACGACCTGAAGCATTAGGATTAGCTCACGACCACTTTGAACTATATCCTGAAAAAAAAGCAACTGTAGAAGGATTCTCTAAGATTTACATTAGTACTGAAAAAGAGATATTATTTGAAAAAGCGGTTAGCTTATCTGATTTAGATATAGTGAACCATGTAAATAATGTCAAGTACTTAGAATGGTGTCTAGATTTAGTAGACGAAAAAACGATATTATATCAAAGAATAAAGAGCTTTGAAATGAATTTCCTAAAAGAACTTTCATTGAAAGACAAAGTTGTTATTCATGAAAATGTAGCTGAAGATGCCTACATTTTTAGTATATCAAAAGAGGAAAAAAACTGCTTTGCACTGCAGTTAAATTTGAAGTAAAAAAAATTTAACCCTGATTGAAGTGAAAAGCATTTGCACATAAAAAAAAGAATTTCATGACTTAAAAAAGCGACTATAAGAAGCTCTTTTTAAGACAATGGAAATTCTTTTTTTATGAAAAATCTTGTAATGGAAAGCAGGATTAGTTTCTAATAAAAAGGCTCCGATTTCTCGAAGCCTTTCTTATATCTAAGTAGTATAAATTATACTGTTTTGTTTTTTACAACTAATCTAAAACCTTCACCGTGAATATTTAAGATCTCAACATCTTCATCTAATTTAAGGTATTTTCTCAATTTAGCGATGTAAACATCCATACTTCTTGATGTGAAGTAGTTGTCATCTCTCCAGATTTTTGTCAAGGCTAACTCTCTTGGCATTAAATCATTCTCGTGTAAAATTAGCATTTTTAATAATTCATTCTCTTTTGGAGATAATTTAATAGGCTCTTGTTCCATGAAAGTTAAAAATCTCAATTTTGAATTAAGGTGAAATTTACCCACGTTGAATTCAAACTGAACTTGCTCGCTTTTCATATCAGAAGATTTCCTTTGAATGATTGCTTTGATTTTCATCAACAATACTTCAGAATCAAAAGGTTTGTTTAAGTAGTCATCTGCTCCCGCTTTGTACCCTTTTAAAACATCCTCCTTCATTGATTTAGCAGTCAAAAAGATAATAGGCACCTCGCTATTTTTCTCTCTAATTTCTTTAGCTAATGTATACCCATCTTTGTAAGGCATCATTACATCAAGAATACATAAATCGTAGGTGTCTTTTTTAAATTTTTCGAAACCTTCCATTCCGTTTTTAGCTAAAACAACTTCAAAATCGTTTAACATTAAGTAATCCTTAAGTACAGCTCCAAAATTTAAGTCGTCTTCAACAAGAAGTATTTTTTTATTTATAGTTTCCATAGTATCTAATTTATTAGTGGTATTTTTATGATAAAGGTACTTCCTTTTCCCTTTTCGCTTTCTACATATACTTGACCATTGTGGTCTTCAACAATTCTTTTAACGTAAGCTAATCCTAATCCATGACCTTTGACATTGTGTAAATCTCCGGTGTGTTCTCTGTAAAACTTTTCAAAAACACGTTTTTGAGCAATTTTACTCATTCCTAATCCGTTGTCTTTCACTTTTATTAAAATCATGTCTTTTATGTTCTCTGTAAAAACCTCGATGCGAGGAATATCTGGAGAATATTTTATTGCATTCTCTAAAACGTTAACTAACACGTTTGTAAAGTGCACTTCGTTGATCAAAACTGAAGTTCTATCAGCATTAAAATGACTTACTATTGTTCCTTCTCTGTCTTCTAAAATCAAATTAACGTGCTCAATAGCGTCGTTAATTACATCTACAACATCGCAGGATTCTTTTTCTATATCGAGCTCCTTCTTCTCTAATTTAGAAATTCTTAAAACATTTTCTACCTGCGCATGCATTCGTTTATTTTCATCCCGAATCATTTGCAAATACTTCATCACTTTTTCGCGATCATCAATAATTTTAGGATTACGGATAGCATCTAACGCTAAATTTATCGTCGCAATAGGTGTTTTAAATTCATGTGTCATATTATTAATGAAATCTGTTTTGATCTCAGAAATTTGACGTTGCCTTATTAATTGATTCAAAGCACTAGAATAAGCAATAATAATAATCAACGTGAAAATTATTGATAAAACGCTTAGACTTATCAGCTCTGATAGTAAGAACTTCTTTTTATGAGGAAAACTAACTAATAACTTGTATTTTTCGTTTCCTTCATTATCTGTATATACAGGTGTTGAATACGTTGACTCCTTATCATATTGAAAATCGGCCGATTTTATAGGTGTGGCGATACCATTACTATAAATACCATATTCAAATTTGGTTTTTACCCCAAATTGCTCCAACTCCTTTTTTATTAGTTTTTGCAAAGCCTCATTTGATATACGTTCTTGCAAAGGTTTGGCTGCAGCAAAATCTTTATAGTAAATCTCAAATTGTACTTTGTCTAGTACGTCAAGGTTTCCCGATTTTTCAATAGTTACGTCTGGCATCAAATTTTGCTTGATATTTGATTTATCGACACCGTTATTGTTATAAACTTCAGTAGTCCTTTTTGAACTAAAACTTTTAAATTTTTCGTTATTCAATTTTTTATTGAACAATGATGATGAAATATTAAAATCTTCAGAGATGATACTATTCGAATAAACGTATGTTTTATTAGTTTTGGTATTTCTTTCAAAATAATATACCTCTAACAAATCCTCTTTCTTAGGTATTGTTCCCGTACTATCCTTAATGCGATTGTATCTATCTAAAAAGGAATAGGCTTCTTGCTTTTGCATCTTATCAGCCACATTACCAATTACTTGTGTAACATGAAATTTAAATTGCTCTTCGTTATTTTTAAACGAATTAATAAACCAATAAACTTGTACAAGTATGATCCCTATCAAGGACAAACTCATTAATAAAACTAGTATTCTAAAAAAAAATTTATTCATCAGAACAAAATTAACATTTTAACAGTATGAATGATAATCTATTAACCAAACATTAACATCTACTGACCGTTTTGTTTAATCAATAAAATTTTATGAATTTCTTCGACTTTTAACTTCGCTAGTGCGAGATCAACATTTTCAATAATATAATCGCTTTTATTGATACGTTGCTCATCAGTCCATTGCGAATTTATGCGTTCTTGTACTGCTTCAAGATTTGTGTCATCTCTCCCTAATATTCTTTGAATTCTTACATCCAGTGGCGCAGTAACGCAAATAACTTGATAGCATTTTTTATAGTTACCACTTTCAAACAAGATGGCAGCTTCATAGATAATGTAAGATGCGCTCTGGTGGTTTTGAATCCAATTATCAAAATGTGCTCTTACGACAGGATGAACAATTGAATTTAGTTGTGCTAATTTTTCAGAATCGTTAAACACAATTGAAGCTAAAGCACCACGATTGAGTTGCTCACCTTCAAAGATTGAATCTCCAAATAAGTTTTTTAAAGACTCAATAATACTTTTTTCTTGCATTACCTGTTTGGCGGCATCATCTGCAATATAAATAGGCACTCCTAAAGAATGAAAATGATGGGCTATTGTTGTTTTCCCACTTCCTATTCCTCCCGTTAAACCTATAATTTTTACCATATTATAATTTAAAAAATAATTCGGGAAATGCCTCTTGTGGTCTCTGTTTTAATATAATAACTTTTAGATATGATTTCATAAAACCTGTACCATACCCAAAAAATTGTTTCCATACTGCTACTACCGAAAGTACACCTATAGTTAAGCTCTTATTTTTATATGCTGCACTAATGAAAACAATTAAAAAGTAGATAAAGTATAATTTAATGAAAATATCTACTGTAAATAGTAACAGAAAAACAGAAAGACCAAACCCAAAAATAAACAAAGTTGGAAAAAAGAATGTTAGCTTATTGTGTTTTGGGTACCAACTATTCAGTATAGGTCTTGCTTTGCCAAATTTATTAACCTGTATCGAAAACTTATCCCAATCTATCCTTCTCTTATGATATACATACGCATTAGAAAAGAGTTTGGTTTCAAAACCTAAATTCCATAATCGAATAGATAAATCAGGATCTTCACCAGGATGAATATTGCCAAAACCCTTTGAAGCTTCAAAAGCGTTACGCGAAATTCCCATATTAAAACTTCTTGGCTGGAATTTATCTATTTTCTCTGAACCACCACGAATTCCACCTGTTGTTAAAAAAGAAGTCATAGCAAAATTAATAGCTTTTTGAATGTTCGAAAAACTATCAAGAGCTTGATCCGGTCCTCCAAAACAATCCACATAATTTAATTTTAAAGCTTTATCAACTTCATCTAAATATTGTACTGGAATGATACAATCAGAGTCAAAAATGATAAAGTAATCTCCTTTAGCTTTTTTCATACCATAATTTCTAGAATCCCCAGGACCTGAATTTGGTTTAAAATAATATGATATCGATAAGTTATGAGTGTATTTTGAAACTATTTCCTCACATCTTATTGTAGATCCATCCTCGACCAACACCACTTCAAAATCATTTTTATAGCTACTTTTTACTAAACTTTCTAAAAGTTCATCAACTTCATCTGGACGATTGTATACTGGAATTATCAGTGAGAACAACATAAGCGCTATGGAATATTAATTATACTTAAACAAGCTATTTTAGCGCGCAAAGATATACTTTTTAACATTATCAATAAAAAAAACCAACAGCTATTAAATGTTGGTTTCGATACTCTTTTTTTTTAATAATTAGCTTTTATTCAAACATCTCCATCACTTCCTGACTCACTCCAACATTAGAGAATCCCCCATCATGTAATAAGTTTTGAAGGGTTACCATTTTTGTTAAATCAGAAAACATTGAAACCGTGTAATTAGCGCAGTCTAAAGCAGATGCATTTCCTAAAGGAGCCATTTTATCAGCAAATGCGATAAAACCGTTAAAACCTTTCACTCCTTGACCCGCTTTTGTAGCCGTAGGTGATTGCGAAATCGTATTAACTCGTACTTTTTTATCTCTTCCAAAAAAATACCCAAAACTTCTAGCTACAGATTCTAAAAATGCCTTATTGTCCGCCATATCATTATAATCTGGAAACACACGTTGTGCGGCCATATATGACAAAGCAACAATGCTACCCCATTCATTCATAGCATCTTTTTTATATAAAACCTGTAATACTTTGTGAAAAGAAACTGCAGAAACATTCCACCCCTTTTGAGTAAAATCATAATTTTGATTTGTGTAATGATTACCCTTTCGAACATTCACTGACATCCCTATGGAATGTAAAACAAAATCAATTTTACCTCCTAAGATATCCATCGCCTGCTCAATTAATTTTTCTAAATCCGTTACTGAAGTTGCATCAGCAGGAATTACTTGAGCACCAGTTTTTAAAGCTAAATCTGATATATTACCTAATCGCATTGCTGCTGGAGCATTTGTTAACACAAATACGCCACCTTCTTCGTGAACACGTTCAGCAGTTTTCCAAGCAATCGAATTCTCATCCAAAGCACCAAAAATAATTCCTCTTTTACCTTTTAATAAATTGTACATAATTTAATTTTTAAGAACATTCAAAAATACAATTTCAAACATTGGCCTGCAATAGCGACTTACTTTAAACTAAAGGATCACAACCCTATCGCAATCTACGACTTGCAGTCCCACCGTTTTTTACATATTCAATAAAAATTCCAGCCAGAAATTTTTTCTTTTAAAGTTAAGCCATGCCGAATATCTTGGTGATAGCATAAAAAATTTAGATTTATTATGTGCTATTTTATTTAATAAGAATCTGAAGTTAAATATATAATAAAATTACTACATCGAGTTTCAAATTTATTCTACAAATTGATTGAGATGACCCTTAATAGCAAATAATCTTTCTTTCGTTAAGTCACTTATACGGCCAGCCATTATATTACTTTGTATGGTACCGCCACCTGAATACTGATCTTTTGAAACTGTAGTAATCACTAAAATTTCGCTATCTCTAAACTTAATCCAATTGCGTTGCGCTAATTTTAATTTTTCTTGATCTTCACCCTTGAGTTTTTTCAATAAAATACCATAATATTTATTTAATAATTGATCATAATCCCTATTAAGATCAACCATGGCAGCAGTCATCCCTGCAGTAGAATAATCCACAGCAACTTTAAGATCAGCTATTTTTTCGACACGGTAGAGATCTGTTTTAAATTCAGTATCTAAAGACATCTCTTTTTCTCCAAACTTTTTACTCACAGAATCTTTATACTTAACAGCCAGTCGATCAACTTGATTCGTAATTTTAGCGACTTTATCCGCAGTGAGTTCTGCTTGCGCGTTTGCAAATGACGATGTCAACAAGAGTACTATAAAAATATTTCTTATCATTACTTATAATTCTTAAATTTATGATTGATGGTATAATGAGCTACATAAACAATAATTATGCAGCAAAGCATCACCCGAAAATAATACAATCATTTTACAACTATCCAAAAATTTTATTAAAAATGCATATTAATAAATACAGAAGCACAAATGATTCTGTAGAATTTTGAATAATAAGATAAAAAATAGTGCGCATTTCCTTATTCTATCTTTAAAAGCCAGGAGAAATATTGAATTTTTTTGGATCAAGTCAGAAAGTTGTGGGGAAATATTAAATTTCGATATTTGTATTTTAAATTAAATACAAATGCAAGATTCCTTTGTTGAACTTCTCAAGCTATTGTCACCAGAAATTATCGTTGATTATTTTGAACTTACTTCTTATAAAAAAGGTGAAGAAATTCTTCATCTATATTTAAAGGAGATTAATTCGATACCAAAAGAGTACCGTGAAAACAAATTAAGTTCAAAAGGATTCTTCAATGAGATAAC
>NZ_AUDO01000008.1 GCF_000425505.1 Flavobacterium frigidarium DSM 17623
AAATCTTTTTTCCATTTTAGAATAATTCCCGCATCAGGAATGTCAAATTTCAAACAACAATCCACAAATGACAAGGATTCTTTTTGAATTGATTGCAAAACTTTAAATTTAAAATCGACACTATAACTACGGTTATTCCTAGGTGTTAATCCATCTTTACCATAATGATTATATAGCCTAACCCACTTTTTAACACTCGAAGGATGAACTCTCTTTTTATTAGCTACAGATACACAGCAATTGTGCTGTTTGATAACTAATTCCACACATTCAAGTTTAAATGTGTAATCATACTTGACTTTTCTTTCCATAAAAATGCCCCCAAATAGTGTCTAACTTTTTGGGGGCAATGCATTACTTATTAGCAAATGGAGTTTTTTTATAGTTTATAGACTTGTTTTAATGCGCTTCTAACCAATCTTTACCCATTCCTAGATCGATGATTAAAGGAACGTCTAATGTAAAAGCGTTTTCCATCTCATGTTTAATCATAGGTTGGATTTTTTCTAATTCGTCATTGTGTACATCAAACACTAATTCATCATGAACCTGAAGTAACATTTTTGACTTCCAGTTCTCTGATTTCAGTTTGTTATGAATGTTAATCATAGCAATTTTAATAATATCAGCAGCGCTTCCTTGAATAGGAGCATTCACTGCGTTGCGCTCTGCACCACCACGCACGATAGCATTTTGCGAATTAATATCTTTTAAATAACGTCGCCTTCCTAGGATAGTTTGCACATACCCATTGTCTCTAGCAAATTCTACTTGCTCTGAGATGTATGATTTTAAACGTGGGTAGCTTTTATAATAGGCTTCGATTAGCGCGGCGCTTTCTGCACGAGATAAATCGGTTTGATTTGATAATCCAAAGGCTGAAACACCATATATAATTCCAAAATTCACGGTTTTTGCATGACTACGTTGTTCACGAGTCACCTCTTCTAATGGGACATTGAAAACCTTTGAAGCTGTAGATTTATGAATGTCTTCATTGTTCTGAAATGCCTTAATCATGTTTTCTTCACCACTTAGAGCGGCTATCACGCGCAATTCAATTTGCGAATAATCGGCAGATATCAGCGTATAATTTTCGTCACGAGCTACAAATGCTTTCCTAATTTGGCGTCCTCTTTCTGTTCGAATAGGAATGTTCTGCAAGTTAGGATTATTCGAACTCAACCTTCCTGTTGCGGCAACTGTCTGCATGTAATCAGTATGCACACGCAAAGTGTCTACATCTACTTGAGTTGGCAAAGCATCTACATAAGTAGTTTTTAATTTGTTTAACTGTCGCCACTCTAATATGTCTTTTACGATTTGGTGCTCAAGAGCTAAATAGCTTAAAACTTCTTCACCAGTTGCGTACTGACCGGTTTTAGTTTTCTTTTGTTTTGCACCGCCAATTTTTAATTTATCGAATAATATATCACCAAGCTGTTTAGGAGAAGCCAAATTAAATTGCTCGCCAGCGACCTCGTAAATTGTTGTTTCTAATGTTTTAATATCATTATTCAAATCCTCAGATAAAGAATGTAAAAACGCAGTATCTAAACGAATTCCTTCTTTTTCCATGCTAGCTAAAACTTCAACTAAAGGAATTTCGATTTCTTCGAATAATTTCTTCGTCGCTGTTTTTTCTAGTTCCACTGCAAAGAGTTCTTTCAGTTGAAAAGTTACGTCGGCATCCTCGGCAGCGTATTCTTTCACTTCTTCCAAAGGAACGTCGCGCATCGACTTTTGGTTTTTACCTTTTTTGCCAATCAACGCTTCAATTGATTTAGGCGAATATTTTAAATATGTTTCAGATAAGATATCCATATTGTGGCGCATATCAGGATTGATAAGATAATGCGCTATCATGGTGTCAAACAATTTTCCTTTGACTACAATGTTATAATTTGATAAAATCTTTAGATCGTATTTCAGGTTCTGCCCAATTTTCTCGATATTTTCATTTTCGAAAAAAGGAATGAAGCGATTGATTAAGACTTGTGCTTCTTCTTGGCTCTCAGGAAACGGAACGTAAAAAGCTTTACCTTTTTCATAAGAAAAGGAAATTCCCACTAATTCGGCATGTAGAGCATTTAAACCAGTAGTTTCTGTATCAAAACAAACAGCGGGTTGCTTTTCTATATTTTGTAATAATAATTTAAGCCCTAGTTCACCTTGTATAATTTGGTAGGAGTGTGGTGTGTTTTCTAGTGTGCTATAAAATTGTTGATGAATTTCAGTGGCTGCTTCATTAGTTGTAGCGCTAGCAAATAAATCAAACTGATCGTCATTTTTTGGTTGCGGTTTTTTATACAGTGCCGCATCTGAAGGATTAATACTGCTATCAGTACTTCCTTTTTTAAAGATGGCATCAAACTGTTCTGCCATTCTTCTAAACTCTAGTTCGTTGAATAAAGCATCTGTTTTCTCAACATCAGGAGTCGACAGTTCGTAATCACTTTCATTGAATGTCACAGGGCAGTCTAGTAAAATTGTAGCTAGCCTTTTAGAAAGTAATCCTAATTCTTTATTGGCTTCAATTTTAGTTTTTATCGCTCCTTTTAATTCGTGTGTACTAGCCAGAAGGTTTTCCATAGAACCGTATTCGGCTAGAAACTTCTTTGCAGTTTTTTCGCCCACTCCAGGTAATCCCGGGATGTTATCTGCTGAATCTCCCATCATTCCAAGGTAGTCAATTACTTGCTCTGGTCTTTCTATTTCAAACTTAGCTAGAACTTCAGGAATTCCCCATATTTCGATACCGTTACCCATTCGAGCCGGTTTGTACATAAAAATGTTTTCTGACACTAACTGTGCAAAGTCTTTATCAGGAGTCACCATGTACACTTTGTAATTTTCTTTCTCGGCCTGTTTTGCAATCGTGCCTATTAAATCATCAGCTTCAAATCCAGAAACTTCGATAATAGGAATGTGCATGGCCTTTAACAACTCTTGAATATAAGGTACTGCGATTTTTATCGCCTCTGGAGTAGCATCTCTATTGGCTTTGTATTCAGGGAAAAGTTCGTTTCTTAATTCGCTACCGCCTTTGTCAAATGCTACCGCTAAGTGATCTGGCTTCTCTCTTTTGATAACATCCATTAAAGAATTCATGAAGCCCATAATGGCAGAAGTATCCATTCCCTTAGAATTAATTCTAGGATTTTTTATAAAGGCGTAATATCCACGAAAGATTAAGGCGTAGGCATCAAGTAAGAAAAGTCGTTTTTGTTGTGACATGTGTAAGTTTTTGTAAGATTTCAAAAGTACAAAACTCAAAACACAAAGTATAATCTGTAAATCATTTTATCGTGCTTGAAATAGGGGGTTGATGTTGGATTAGTTTTCGAAAATTAAAATCAATAGCTAAACCATTACTATAAATGGGAGATGATGCTTTATTTTTTTTCACGAAGAAGGGAGGAAGTTTGAATAAAATTTAGTTAAATATTGATTAATGTCAACGAGAACTGAATTGTTAATTTGTTATTTTGCCGAAAAATAGTTCGTAATGGTTTTTCGTATTTTCTTATTAAGTCTTTTTTTGTTCATTGTTGAGCTATATGCTTTTCAAGCTATAAAGACTTTGATAAAGCTAAAATGGTTGTTAGTCGCTTACCAAGTTGTAAGTGCTATTGCCTTGCTGTATATTGTATATTCATTTACACAATTTGATCGATCAATTGGTCAAACAAGGCAAACGATGATTACTATGGCCTTGTTTTTAATAATCTACACACCCAAGTTGATATTAACTTTGTTTATGTTGGGTGAAGACATATTTAGAGTAGGATCTGGCTCTACACGTTTTTTCATGCAAAGCGAAAATTTTGAGTTTTTGAATTCGAGAAGAAAATTTGTAAGTCAAATAGGCTTAGGGTTGGCTGCAATTCCGTTTGCGTCTTTAATATATGGTGTGACAGTTGGAAAGTATAATTACAAGGTTATTAAACAACGCATTTATTTCCCTGATTTACCAGAAGCTTTTGACGGTTTTAAAATAACGCAAATATCTGATGTGCACAGTGGGAGTTTTGATAATGCGGAGAAAATAAACTATGCAATTGACTTGGTGAATGAACAAGATTCTGATATGATTTTGTTTACTGGTGATATTGTAAATACGCATGCTACCGAAATGCATCCATGGATTGATACTTTTAAGCGAATTAAAAAGCATGCTTATGGAAAATATGCAGTGCTGGGGAATCATGATTATGGAGAATATGTAACTTGGCCCAATGAAAAAGAAAAAGAGGCTAATTTTCAAGCAATAAAAGGACTTTATGGTCAAATAAATTTTGACCTGCTTTTAAACGAACACACTTACATAGAAAAAGGTGCTGACCGTTTTGCACTTATTGGTGTTGAAAATTGGGGACATAATTTTAAAAAAGCAGGTGATATCGCTAAGGCTTCTGAAGGTGTAGCCCAAAGCGATTTTAAAGTGTTGATGAGTCATGATCCAAGTCACTGGGATTACGAAATTAAAAACCATGATAAAAATTTTCATTTAACCTTGGCAGGGCACACCCACGGTATGCAGTTTGGTATCGAAATCCCCGGTTATTTTAAATGGAGTTTAGCGCAATACGTATATGCACAATGGGCAGGATTATATGAAAATTTAGGACGTTATGTGTATGTAAATAGAGGTTTTGGGTTTCATGCATATCCTGGTAGAGTAGGAATCATGCCTGAAATTACTGTTATTGAGCTAAAAAAAGGAGATAGAGTAGCATAATTCGTTAAATATGCTACATTTGTAACTTAATATCTATTGATTGAATAGATTTAAATAATAAATTTTTGGTCTTATGTCAAAATTCGGAGAACTTATAAGCACACAGATCCCTGTGTTAATCGATTTTTATACAGATTGGAACGAGTCTTCTCTGTCTATGGATCCTGTAATTAAGGATGTTGCGGCAGCAGTGGGTGACAAAGCTAAAGTAATTAAAATTGACGTGGATAAAAATCACGAACTTGCTATTGCTTTACGTATAAAAGGTTTGCCTACTTTAATGATTTATAAAGAAGGACAAATGATCTGGAGACATTCTGGAGAATTAGATGCTAATACGTTAATTACTATTTTAAAAGAGAAGATATAACCTAATTCTTAGGCAGCTTAATATCTGTATCTAATTGCACACAATTAAAGTTGTTTTCTTGTAAATATGCTAAAACCTTTGGGAGTGCATATTTGAGATTTTTGTATGCTTTTAAGCTATCGTGAAAAACGATAATACTTCCCGCTTCGATGTTTTTTATAATGTTGTTCAAACATTTCTCTTTCGAAATTTTGCAATCGAAATCACCACTTACAATATCCCACATTATAATTTTATAGCCTTTATTTTTAATTATTTTAGCCTGACTTTTTTTAATCTTACCATAAGGTGGACGGAAAAATTTAGGAAGAACATAATTTAATTTTGCGCTAAATTTTGACAAAGTTTGCTCGCAATTTTGAAAGTTTTCTAAATACTCAGTGGTATTTGATTTCCACCCATTCAAGTGATTGTGGGTGTGGTTCCCTATGCTATGTCCTTGTGCGATGATCTTCTCGAATAGTTCTGGATTTGCCTCCACGTTTTTACCAATACAAAAAAATGTTGCTTTAGCGTTGTGCATTTGCAATTCTTCTAAAATCCATTCTGTTATTTCTGGAATAGGTCCGTCGTCAAAAGTTAAATAGACTTTCTTATCGTTATTTGGTAATAGCCAAATATAATTAGAAAATACCCTTCTGATAAATGCGTTTGTTTTTACCCAGTACAATTTCATTTTAAAGTTAATTTTTATAGACTTAAAGTTAAAAAAAAATGTAGCAATATCGAAGTGATACTGCTACATTTTTTGTTAAAATAGAGGTTGTGATTATTCTTTCTCTCTACCAAATCTTTTGAACATTTCGATGTATGTATTAAAGACAGCTCTTGATTTATTATAATTGTCAAGATCGTTATTGTCGCGCATTACTTGGATTAATCCTCTATAACGCTCTATATCTGTAATGATATCAACAACAAGTCCGCTTTGTTCAGATGGATCTAACGTTTTGTAATAGTTTAAATTTTCTTGATATTTTCCAATCAACTTTTGCAATAGCGCTACGGCTTTAGTTTTGTCTCCCACTTTGTAGTATCCATCAGTAAATGGTTCTAGCAAAGCATAGTAATAAAACTTATCGACTGGCATTTTGGTCATTGCTAAGTCGATTACTTCTTTAGCTTTAGCTGTTTTTCCTTCTTCGATTAATTTCTTCATTAAACGAGCAAGGTTACTTCTATAGTTAATAGACTCTCTTCTAGTCTCTGGATCATGGTAGATTTTATCGCTATCGCTATTTCCCCATTCCCACTTATTTACAATTTTAAGCATTTTATCAGTATCGATAGATCCTAAATCTAATGGGCTACCATCTTTAGGGATTTCTGTTCTTACTGGAACTAGTTTGTAAATTAATCCTTCTAACTGAAGGTAGTTTTTCATCCATAAATAATCATCATCGTCAAATGAACCTGGGCTAAAATAAATAGGTCTTTTCCAGTCGTTATTAGCAACTATGTCTAACATCATTACTCTGTTTTTGTATAACGCTCTTCCTTTGATGTCTACATCAATAAAAGGAACGATAGAGTCATAGTATTTAGGCGCAACAACTTTATTTCTAATGATTGCTTGTTTGTCAACAGGTATTCTTATTTTGTCTGTTGGGTAAAAGTGCATTGATTGCCCGTTATTCATTTGAACAGTAGCATCAGGATTCTTAAGAAATTTTAAGAACTCTTTAATTTCCCATCTGCTTTCTGTTTTAGGAATATAAATTACGTAATCTAATTTATCCCCAACATATTCACTATGCGTAAATGAAATTGGCAAAGCTTCAGACTCGTAGCTTTTGCGTTTCATTTGGTCAATATACCAGTCGGTATTAAATAAACTCGTGTTTACTAGTTTTACATCTGTTCGTACTCCCTCAATTTCTTGAGCATACCATAATGGGAATGTATCGTTGTCACCAATAGTGAATAGAATAGCATTAGGGTCACAAGATTCTAAATATGCTTTTGCCATTGCGGTAGCGGTATACTTACCAGAGCGATCGTGATCGTCCCAGTTTTGGTACCCCATTAAAATTGGCGCTGCAAGTAAACTTGCTGTTATGATTGCGGGTCCGGCAATGCGGGGAGAAATATAAGCACGCAAGGTTTCGTAAAGCGAATAAACTCCAAAGCCTATCCAAATTGCAAATACGTAAAATGATCCTACAAGTGCATAATCACGCTCTCTTACCTCAAAAGGTCTTTCGTTTAAGTATATTTTTAGCGCTAAGCCGGTAAATAAAAATAAAGAAAGTAAGACGTAAAAACTTTTTCGATCTTTTGTTGCATGGTACATCATACCAATTAATCCAAGAATAAATGGTAAGAAATAATAAGTATTTCTTCCTTTGTTTGTTAACACATCAGATGGCAGGTTTTCCTGCGACCCAAGGTGCATGCTGTCGATAAAATTGATTCCACTTAACCAGTTTCCTTCTTGGTTTCCATATCGACCTTGAATGTCATTTTGACGACCTACAAAGTTCCACATAAGGTATCTCCAATACATGTAGCCAAATTGATATTCGACCATGAAACTTAAATTGTCAACTGTATTAGGTTTTTCAACAATGATATATTGACTGTAGCTTTTTAAGAATTTGATATAGCCTTCATTGTCAATTTGTTTTTGAGCATAAGCTTGTCTAAATTCATTAACTGTTTTGAAGATTTCGTTTTTTAATTGGGCAGTAGCTTTGTTATAGTCTTCTGGTGATAGTGTATTAACATCAATGCCATACTGTGCTAAATCTTGCTCATAATCATAATTGGGATCTATTGAAAATTCAGGAGCATTAGTAAAGTTCATATAGTTCTCTATATGTTCAGAACTCCACATTCTAGGTAAAATGGTTTTTTGATTGTCATCGCTGTTTTGTTCAGCGTTCTTGAAGTTGTTTACAATAACATATTTACCAAGTTTGTAATCTCTCTCGTAGTTGGGAGCTTTGTCTAGGTAAGGATTGTTTTTGTCTAATCCAGCAAAAGTTTCGGTATATTGAGGGCCATAGAACAAAGGATTAACTCCATACTGCTCACGGTTGTAATATGCTAAGACTTCGGCGGCATCTGACGGTTTATTTTCATTAATTACCGTATTTGCATTAGCTCTTACTGGTAACATCATCCAGGTAGAAAACCCGATTAGTATAAAAAGTATACACAATAAGATTGTGTTGTATTTTATCATTCCTTTACTGCGTGTATATTTTAAACCGAAGTAGAAAAATGCAATAAATAAAAGAGCCACGAATATAGTTCCTGAGTTAAACGGCAAGCCAAGGCTGTTTACCATGAAGATTTCTGTTTGACCAAAAAAGGCCATGGTAACAGGAAGTAATAATTTAAATATAAATAACAGTATAGATACAACAACGATGTTGGCGATTATAAAGTTCTTTACAGTAACTTTTTTATAGTTTTTAAAGAAGTATAAAAATCCAATTGCTGGAATTGTTAGTAGAGCCATAAAGTGAACTCCAAATGAAAGTCCAACAACGAGAGAGATAATTAATAACCAGCGGTCACCTCTCTCTGTATTCATTTCTTGTTCCCATCGTAGCCCTAACCATAATAGTAATGCGATGAATAAAGATGCCATTGCATAAACTTCGGCTTCTACAGCGTTAAACCAAAAGCTGTCAGAGAATGTAAAAGCTAACGCGCCTACAAAAGAACTTCCTAAGATTACTATTTCGTTATTATCATTCAATTCTGAAACTGCAGCGACAAGTTTTCTTAAAATAATCGAAGAAGACCAAAACAAAAATAATATGGTAAAGGCACTTGAAAATACTGATGTCATATTTACCATTAATGCAATATGCTTAACATCTGTTGCAAACATGGCAAAGAAAGCGCCAATCATTTGAAATAGGGGAGCTCCAGGTGGATGTCCTACTTGCAATTTTGCTGCAGTTGCGATATACTCGCCACAATCCCAAAAACTCATTGTGGGTTCGACAGTCAGTGTAAAAGTTAATAATGCGATTCCAAATGTAATCCAGCCTAATATTGTATTCCATTTATTGAAATTGAATGTCGCCTTAATCATGTTTAAAATTTTAGTTTAATTTCCAGATACAAAGAAAATGCTTTTTTATTTAAAGAGAAGTGCATTAACA
This sequence comes from Flavobacterium frigidarium DSM 17623, assembly GCF_000425505.1. Lineage (GTDB taxonomy): Bacteria > Bacteroidota > Bacteroidia > Flavobacteriales > Flavobacteriaceae > Flavobacterium > Flavobacterium frigidarium. The sequence continues at coordinate 9,233 of NZ_AUDO01000008.1, forward strand.
TAAAATTCTTTCAAAACGGTTGGTTTTACTAACTAATTGATTATTAATATTTTTTGGAATTTTTTGAAGCGCGAAGAAAAAAACTTTCATTTTTTTTGAATAAAAATGCAAAAAAAGTTTGCGCAAACTAAAAATAAGTATAAATTTGCACTCGCTAAGCAATAACGCTGCTACGGCAAACAAACTGGTCCATGGTGTAATGGTAACACTACTGTTTTTGGTGCAGTCATTCAAGGTTCGAGTCCTTGTGGACCAACTTAAGTCTCTCAATTTATTTTGAGAGACTTTTTTTTTGGAGTAAATTTTAAAGCTCATTTTTAATTTGCTGTAGTTCTGTTTTATCGAATAAATAATTATAGTCATTTGAATTTAGTTTCTGGCTTGGAATTTGAGCTTACAATCATTGAGAATTTGGTTGGTATTTGGATTAGAAACCGCCAAAGTTGGAAATATCAAGATAAAATTTGACTAACTTGTTTCAATTCATAATCAAAGAATTGTGTGAATGTAAATCAGAAATGAAGGAAAAAACACATTTTATGGGTTTAAAATAGCGTAAGAAATATTTTAACAGCGGACAAATATTTCGGTTTATAAAAAAAACACTATATTTGCACCGTTATTTATTAAAATCTAGATAATGAGGGGACTAATTGTCCCCTCTTTTTATAAAAATATGACATTTAAAGAAAAAGTAAATAAGTTGTTGATTGAGAGTCTTTCAGAGAAGCCAGAGCTATTTCTGATTGATTTTACTATTACAGATGCATTCAAGATTATTGTTGCTATAGATGGAGATAACGGTGTTGCATTGCAAGACTGTATCGATTTAAGTCGTTTAGTCGAAGGTAATTTAGATAGAGAAGAGCAAGATTTTTCTCTAGAAGTAGCATCAGTAGGTGTAGGATCTCCATTAAAATTGGTTAGACAATACAAGAAAAATGTAGGTAGAACACTGATAGTGAAAACGGCTACAGAAAATTTAGAAGCAGAATTAGTAGAAGCTAATGATGATTTTGTAATTTTGTCTTGGAAAGCTAGAGAACCTAAAAAGATTGGTAAGGGAAAAGAGACTGTTCAAAAACGTCTTGAGATTCCTTACGCAGATATAAAAGAAGCAATTGTTACAGTAACATTTTAATTAAAGAATTCGCATGGAAAATTTAGCATTAATCGATTCATTCTCAGAGTTTAAAGATGATAAACTTATTGATCGTGTAACGCTTATGGCAATTTTGGAAGATGTATTTAGAAATGCATTGAAGAAAAAATACGGTTCAGATGATAATTTCGATATCATTATCAATCCTGATAAAGGTGATATGGAGATTTGGAGAAGAAGAGTTATTGTTGCTGACGAAGATTTAGATTTTGAAAACGAAGAAATTACTTTAACAGAGGCTAGAAAAATTGAGGCGGATTTTGAAATAGGAGAAGAGGTTTCTGAAGAAGTAAAATTAATAGATTTAGGAAGAAGAGCGATTTTAGCTTTACGTCAAAACCTAATTTCTAAAATTCACGAGCATGATAATACTAATCTTTATAAGCAATTTAAAGATTTAATAGGTGATATTTATACTGCCGAAGTACATCATGTGAGACCTAGAGTTGTTATTTTAGTTGACGATGAAGGGAATGAAATTGTTTTACCAAAAGAAAAACAAATACCATCAGATTTCTTCCGTAAAGGAGATAATGTGCGTGGAATTATTGAGAGCGTTGAATTAAAAGGAAATAAACCTCAAATTATTATGTCTAGAACTTCTGAGAAGTTTTTAGAAAAATTGTTTGAGCAAGAAATCCCTGAAGTTTTTGACGGACTTATTATAGTTAAAAATGTAGTAAGAATTCCAGGTGAAAAAGCAAAAGTAGCTGTAGAAACTTACGACGATAGAATAGATCCTGTAGGTGCTTGTGTAGGTATGAAAGGGTCACGTATTCACGGTATTGTACGTGAATTAGGAAATGAGAATATTGACGTTATTAATTATACTAGTAATGTACAATTGTTTATTACTAGAGCTTTAAGCCCTGCTAAAATTTCGTCAATCAAAATTGATGAAGAAACTAAAAGAGCAGATGTTTTCCTTAAATTGGAAGAAGTGTCTAAAGCGATTGGTAGAGGTGGTCATAATATTAGATTAGCGGGTTTACTTACAGGTTACGAGCTTGATGTAATTCGTGAAGGTGATGTTGCTGGTGCCACTGCAGATGAAGATGATGTTGAGTTGACAGAGTTTTCAGATGAGATTGAAGAATGGGTTATAGAAGAATTTGCTAAAATTGGTTTAGATACTGCAAAAAGTATCTTAAAACAAGAGGTAGATGATTTAGTAAGAAGAACTGACCTAGAAGAGGAAACTATTCTAGATGTAATGAGAATATTGAAGGAAGAATTTGATAGTTAATCTATGCTTCTAACAACACAACGAAAAAGGTAATAATAAAAAGGTTTTATGTCTGAAGAGAGAATTATTAGAATAAACAAAGTTTTAAGGGAATTGAATATTTCTTTGGAAAGAGCTGTGGATTATCTAAAAGATAAGGGGATTGCTATTGAAGCAAATCCAAACACAAAAATTTCTAATGATGTATACAATGTTCTATGCGGTCAATTTGCAGGTGACAGAGGGAAAAAGGAAGCTTCTAAGGAAGTAGGTGAAGAAAAGAGAAAGGAAAAAGAAGCATTGCGTGTTGAGCGAGAAAAAGAAATAGAGGATAAACGCAAGCAAGATGATGAAATATTGAGGCAACAACAAGAGGTGATCAAAGCGAGAGCTACGGTGACAGGTCCTGTTCAAGTTGGTAAAATTGATTTGAATCCTAAAAAAGCTTCTCCATCTAAAGCAACTGCTGAAAAAGCTACAGAGGCACCTAAACCAGCTGTTCCCGCTGAAACTCCAGCTCCTAAGACGCCAGCTCAGGAAAAACTTGTTTCTGATAAAAAAGAAATAAAGCCTGCTGTTGATGTTAAAGAAGCTAAGAAGGATGACAAGCCAGAGGCTGCTAAAGTTGCTCCAGTAAAAGAAGCGACCAAGAGTGCTGCTGCTGAAACAGTAGCTGTGTCAAAAACTGATGCCGCTCCAAAAGCTGAGGCTGCTCCTAAAGCAACAACCTCTGAAAAAACGGATGCTGCGCCTAAGGCAGAAGGTACTCCTGCAGAAGAAGCTATTGCAACGCAATATCAAAAACTATCAGGTACTAAACTAACGGGTCAAACAATTGACTTGTCTCAGTTTAATAAACCTAAGAAGAAAAAAGAAGAACCAAAAATAACTCCAAACAAGCCTGGTGCTGCTGGAGCGAATAGCGCTAATAAAAATAAAAGAAAAAGGATTGCTCCTAAACCGGGTACACCAAGACCTCCAGGAGTTCCGGGAGCGCCAAATCCTAATAAAATAACTCCTAACACTGGTGGTGGTGGATACAATGCAAACAGAAGTTCAAGACCTGGATTCGTAAAAGGAAACAGACCTGCTATTGTTGCAAAAGTAGAGCCTACAGAAGAAGAGGTTAAAAACCAAATTCGTGAGACATTAGAAAAACTACAAGGTAAAAAAGGTGGTAAATCTAAAGCGGCGAAATATAGAAGAGACAAAAGAGATACGCACCGTCAAAAATCTGATGAGGAGCAAAGAGCTATTGACGAAGGAAGTAAAACTATTAAGGTTACTGAGTTTGTTACTGTAGGTGAAATTGCTATCATGATGGATGTACCAATTACTAAAGTTATTGGAACTTGTATGTCACTTGGAATCATGGTTACGATGAACCAGCGTTTAGATGCTGAAACATTGACTATCGTTGCTGACGAATTCGGTTATGAAGTTGAATTCATTACTGTAGATATTGAAGAAGCAATTGCAGTTGTAGAAGATAAAGAAGAAGACTTAGTTTTCAGAGCGCCAATTGTAACTGTAATGGGTCACGTCGATCACGGTAAAACATCGTTACTAGATTACATTCGTAAAGAAAATGTTATTGCAGGAGAATCTGGAGGAATTACACAGCATATTGGTGCCTACGGAGTAACATTAGATAACGGTCAAAAAATTGCGTTCCTTGATACACCTGGTCACGAAGCCTTTACGGCAATGCGTGCTCGTGGAGCTCAAGTTACCGATATTGCGATTATTGTAATTGCTGCAGATGATGATATCATGCCACAGACTAAAGAGGCAATTAGCCATGCGCAAGCAGCAGGTGTGCCAATTATCTTTGCTATTAATAAGGTAGATAAGCCAAATGCAAATCCTGAGAAAATTAAAGAGAGATTAGCAAGTATGAATTTACTTGTAGAAGACTGGGGTGGAAAATTCCAATCTCATGATATCTCTGCTAAAATTGGTACAGGAGTTAAAGAATTATTAGAAAAAGTGTTGCTTGAAGCTGAAGTTTTAGATCTAAAATCTAATCCAGATAAAGCAGCTCAAGGGACTGTTGTTGAGGCTTTCCTTGATAAAGGTAAAGGATACGTATCTACAATCTTAGTACAGCATGGTACTTTAAAAATTGGAGATTATATGCTTGCTGGTAAACACCACGGTAAGATCAAAGCAATGCATGATGAAAGAGGAAATTCTGTTGAGCAAGCAGGTCCTTCTACACCAGTATCTGTTTTAGGTCTTGATGGAGCAGCAACTGCAGGTGATAAGTTCAATATCTTTGAAGACGAAAAAGAAGCAAAACAAATTGCTGCTAAACGTTCTCAATTGATGCGTGAGCAATCAGTACGTACACAACGTCATATTACACTTGATGAAATTGGCCGTCGTATCGCTCTTGGTCAATTTAAGGAATTGAATGTGATTCTTAAAGGAGATGTTGATGGTTCAGTAGAAGCATTATCTGATTCGTTCTCTAAATTATCAACTGAAGAAATCCAAATCAATATTATTCATAAAGGTGTTGGAGCGATTACTGAAACTGACGTTATGTTGGCTTCTGCTTCGGATGCAATCATTATCGGATTTAATGTTCGTCCTGCAGGAAATGCGAGACAATTAGCTGATAAGGAAGAAATCGATATCCGTTACTACTCTATTATCTACGCAGCAATCGATGACTTGAAAGATGCAATGGAAGGAATGTTAGCTCCTGAAATGAAAGAAGAAATTCTGGGTACTGCTGAAATTAGAGAAATATTTAAAATCTCTAAAGTTGGATCAATTGCAGGTTGTATGGTTATGGACGGTAAAATTACTCGTAATGCCAAAATCAGAGTTATTAGAGACGGTGTTGTAGTTCACGGTGGTGAATTAGTAGCGTTGAAACGTTTCAAAGACGATGTGAAAGAAGTTGCAAAAGGGTACGATTGTGGTATTCAAATTAAAGGATACAATGATATTGAAGAAAGAGATGTTATTGAATCATACCATGAGGTAGCTATTAAAAAGAAATTGAAATAAAATTCAGTTCCAATATATTTTAAAATCCCGATTCGTCGGGATTTTTTTTTGTTTAAAAATGTTTTTGGATGTGATAATATATATCTTTTACAGCATGTCTCTAGCGAAGTAAAATCGTGTTTTTAGTAGAGTGTTGTAGGCTTGTAGATTTTGAAATATAATTTGTAGTTTAAAACGATATTAAGGCAACTTATAACCGATTTTCAATAGCGTTTTGCGTATTTGACAACTATATGTGTTATGAATATTTTAAGTGCTAATATGGGGAGATTTTAGGTTGGTGTTTTTGATTAGTCATCATGTGACAGTGTGTGTGATTTAGCTTGAAATTCTATCTATTATTAGCAATGTTATTTTGGTCTAAAAAAAAGTAGTGTATCCTTCCAATTTAGTAAGTTGTTCCAATGTATCTTTACAATAATCTAGTAGATTTTAGTGAATTCTGTTGTAAAAATCAACTCTATTAATTAGCCTGTGTTTTACTAAAAATTATACTTCTTATAATGATAGCTTGCTTGAAATTTGGTGCTCTTGGATTTAATGCATTAGTTAATGTAAGAAGTGTCGTGATATGATTTCTTAATGTGTGGCATGCATTAATCTTAAATTCTTGGTTGATCTAAGTTATTATTTGTGACTAGTGAAAAAGTCTTGATTTATTGAGGTAAATTTTTTTTTTGATTTTGTTAGAAAAGGAATTGGCTCTAATATTATTGCTAGTTTAAGTCACTAAAAGTGATTAACACTTTTAATTTGAAAGTAGTTGGTGGCTAGTAGGAAGTGGGTGAGGGATAGTAATGGAAAGCCCACAGCCTGACGAAGGAAGGGCGCGGACTTGTATTGAATAGCCCGACCGGAGTTTACGGAGGGCACCTCTAATAAGTAAAAGAGCCACTTCTGGACTGAAGTGGCTCTTTGTGTGTTTAAAAATGCGAGATTATTTTTGCGGTTTGATTAAAAAAGCATTTGAATATGATTTTCTTAATTCTACTAAATTTCGTTCTGCTTCAATCCTTGTTCTAAAATTTCCTATCCACACTTTATAATTTGGAGTATTAAAAACGATAGTTCCGTCTAGTTCTCTAAATTGTTGTTTACAAATATATAATTCGCTTTTTGCTTTCTCACTATCTCCACTAAATATTTGTATTTTATATCTTTCATTGACAGTTGCTGAGCTACTAATTTTTCTTCTTTCGCTTAGCAGTTGCTGGAACTTAGCATCTTGTCTTACGTTAAGATTTTGGTCCTGAGCCATTAAAGAATTCGCCGTTAGACAAATTAGAAAAGTTAAAAATAGGCCTTGTTTTATCGATCTGTTTCTCATAACATGATGGTTTTTAAGCAAAAGTACTATTTAATTGAAGAACGTAAAAGCAATTTATTATTTAGAATTAATATAAATTGAATTTAAGACTATTTTAAGGTTTTGAGAATAGTTCATAAGTCGTATTTTTGTCGAAGTTTAAAATAAAGGGACGTTCTGTTTGCGAATTTTTAGATAGAAAACTGTTTCAATTTTTAGTAGATAATCATTATATTTTATGAAAAAGGTGGGTAACCATAATTCGATCTCAAGGAAACTACTGTTAGGTGTTACATTAATGCTTGCAATTTCCTTTACTTCATTTGCACAAGATGCTGCTCCTGCAGCTGCAACTGAGGCTCCTGCAGCTGCACAAGGCGCTGATCCTGTAAAAGGAAAAGAGCTTTTTAATTCAAACTGTGCTGCGTGTCATAAGTTGGATGCTAAGGCGACTGGACCTGCTCTAAGGGGAGTGGCGGGAAGACATGATAAAGCTTGGCTTTATAAATGGATTCATAATAGTTCTGCGTTAATAAAATCAGGAGACGCTGCTGCTGTCAAAATTTATGAGGAATACAATAAGTCTGTAATGACTGCTTTTCCTCAATTGTCAGAAGGAGATATTGATAATATCATTGCGTATACTTCTGAAGAGAAAGCTGCTGCTCCAGCTGCTGTCCCTGGACAAGCTGCTGCTGGTGCTTCTAATGGAGATGATAGTGGAGTTTCAAATAATATTATATTGGGTGCTTTGGCGCTTGTGATGTTGATGTTAGTTGTTATGTTGTTTTTAGTGAATAGTGTATTGACTAAGGTTGCAAAAGTAAACGGTATTCAGGTTGCTCCCAAAACGCCAACAACTCCAATTTGGAAAGCATTTGCAAAGAATCAATTCTTAGTATTAGTAACTGCAATTTTCTTGTTGTTAGCTAGTGCGTATTTTGTATACGGTTTCTTGATGCAGGTAGGTGTGGATCAAAATTACGAGCCAATACAGCCAATTCATTATTCTCACAAGATTCACGCTGGTGATAATGAGATTAATTGTAAGTATTGTCACTCTGCTGCTAGAGTTAGTAAAAATGCAGGTATACCTTCATTAAATGTTTGTATGAACTGTCATAAAAATATTGCGGAAGTTGCTGAGACAACTGCTACTCCTGAGTACAGCAAAGCATTCTATGATGAGCAAATTCAAAAGTTATATACTGCAGTAGGTTGGGATAAAGCTACACAGTCTTACACTGGGAAAACACAACCTGTAAAATGGGTTCGTATACATAATTTGCCTGACTTTGTGTATTTCAATCACTCACAACACGTAACTGTTGCTGGAATTGAATGTCAAACTTGTCACGGTCCAGTTGAAACGTACGAAATTCAAAAACAGTTTGCTCCATTAACAATGGGGTGGTGTATTAATTGCCACAGAAAAACTGAAGTAAAAATGGAAGGAAACGACTATTATACTAAAATTCATGAAGAGCTTTCTAAGAAATACGGTGTAGACAAATTGACTGCAGCGCAAATGGGAGGTTTAGAATGTGGTAAATGCCACTATTAATCAAATTATTAAGATTTTAATATTTATATACAATGTCATCAAACAAAAAATACTGGAAAAGTGTTGAGGAACTTGAAAATGGTTCTATTGTTGAGGCGCTTAGAAATAACGAATTTGTTGAAGCAATTCCTACTGATGAATTCTTAGGAAACGATGATGCGATGTCATCTTCTTCAACTTCACGTCGTGATTTTTTAAAGTACGTAGGGTTTAGTACTGCGGCAGCTACCTTAGCAGCATGCGAAGGTCCTGTTAACAAGTCGATACCTTATGTATTACAACCAGAACAAATCATTCCTGGAGTAGCTGATTATTATGCTACTTCTGTATTTGATGGTTTTGATTTTGCAAATCTTCTTGTTAAAACACGCGAAGGACGTCCTATTAAAATAGATAATAATACTATTGCAGGAGCTAAATTTGCAGCAAACGCTAGAATTCACGCGTCAATTTTATCACTATATGATAACATGCGTTTGAAGCAACCCATGATTGACGGAAAAGATAGTTCATGGTCAGCAGTCGATGCAAAGATCAAAACTAGTTTAGCTGAAGCTAAGTCAACTGGAGGTCAAGTAGTGTTGTTAACAAATACATTAGCTAGTCCATCTACTGAAAAATTGATTAGTGAGTTTATTTCTCTTAATCCATCTGCTAAGCATGTGGTTTACGATGCGGTATCTTCTTCAGAAGCTTTAGATGCTTTTGAATCAGTTTACGGAGAAAGAGCTTTAGTTGATTATGATTTTTCAAAAGCTTCTTTAATTGTGTCTATTGGTGCTGATTTCTTAGGAGACTGGCAAGGTGGTGGATATGATTCAGGGTATGCTAAAGGTAGAATTCCACAAAATGGAAAAATGTCACGTCACTTTCAATTAGAGGCTAACATGACATTATCTGGAGCTGCTGCTGATAAGCGATTAGCTATGACTGTAGCAAATCAAAAGCAAGCTTTAGTTCAAATATACAATATCGTTACTGGAGCCTCTGTTCCTGTAAGTTTAGATGCTAAGTTTAAAACTGATGTTACTAAGGCTGGTCAACAGTTGAAGGCTGCTGGTGCAAACGGTGTTTTAGTCTCTGGTATTCAAGATAAAAATGCTCAGTTATTAGTTTTAGCTATTAACCAAGCATTGTCAAGTAGTGCTTACAGTACTGCAGGAGTTAGACAAATCAGAAAAGGTTCGAATGAGAAAGTAGCTCAATTGTTACAAGATATGAAGGCGGGTAGCGTTCATACTTTGTTAATGAGTGGTGTTAATCCAGTTTATACTTTAGCTGATTCTGCTATGTTTGTAGATGGACTTAAGAAAGTTAAGACTTCGGTAGCATTTTCTACAAAGGAAGATGAGACGGCTTCATTAACTACTATTGCTGCAGCTGTTCCTCATTATTTAGAGTCGTGGGGAGATTTAAGTTTAACAAAAGGATCTTATAGTTTAACGCAACCAACAATACGTCCATTATTCGATACAAAACAATTTCAAGAAGTTTTGATGTCTTTAAATGGTACTGCAGGTTCTTATTATGATTATTTAAAAGGAGCTTCTGCTTCGGTGATGGCTGGTACAACTTGGAATAAAGTGCTACATGATGGTATCGTTGTTTCGGAATCAGCTGGTTTATCAGGTGGAAGTGCAGATTTCTCTGGAGCTGCTGCTTCCTTAGCTCAATCTAAGCCTAGTAAAGGTTTTGAATTAGTATTGTATACTAAAACAGGAATGGGTGATGGTCAACAAGCTAATAATCCATGGTTGCAAGAGTTTCCAGACCCTATTACTAGAGTGTCATGGGATAATTATGTAACTGTTTCTAATGCTGATGCAAAAGAGCTAGGATTAAGTAATGAGATTGTTGCTAATGGTGGTTTAAACGGAAGTTATGCCAACTTGACAACTGCTGGAGGTCTTAAATTAGAGAATGTTCCAGTTATTGTTCAACCAGGTCAAGCTGTTGGAACTATTGGTTTGTCTCTGGGTTACGGTCGTAAAGCGGCTATGAAAGAAGAAATGATGGTAGGTGTAAATGCTTACTCTCTATATAAAGGATTTAATGAATTGCAAGCTGTTACTTTGGAAAAAGCTTCAGGTGAGCATGAGTTTGCTTCTGTTCAAGGACAAAAAACCTTGATGGGTAGAGGAGATATTATCAAAGAAACTACTTTGGAGATCTTCAATACTAAGGATGCTAAAGTTTGGAATGAAGTTCCTATGGTATCTTTAAACCATGAAGAAGTTGCCGGTACAACTGTTGATTTATGGGATTCGTTTGATCGTTCAGTAGGACATCACTTTAACTTATCAATTGACTTGAACGCGTGTACTGGATGTGGGGCTTGTGTAATTGCTTGTCATGCTGAAAATAACGTTCCTGTAGTAGGTAAGTCTGAAGTTAGAAGAAGTCGTGATATGCACTGGTTGCGTATTGATAGATACTACTCTTCTGAAAGTACTTTTGCTGAGGATAACGAAAGAAAGGATAATATAGCTGGATTGTCTAGTTCTTTGTCTACTTTTAACGAGATGGAAAAAGCAGGAGATAATCCTCAAGTTTCATTTCAACCAGTAATGTGTCAACATTGTAATCATGCTCCTTGTGAGACTGTTTGTCCTGTTGCTGCAACATCACATAGTCGTCAAGGTCAAAACCATATGGCGTATAATAGATGTGTTGGTACACGTTACTGTGCAAACAACTGTCCTTATAAAGTACGTCGTTTCAACTGGTTCTTATACAATAAAAACAGCGAATTTGATTATCATATGAATGATGATTTAGGTCGTATGGTATTGAATCCTGATGTTAACGTTCGTTCTCGTGGAGTTATGGAGAAATGTTCAATGTGTATTCAAATGACACAAGCGACTATTCTAAATGCAAAAAGAGAAGGAAGATCAATTGTTGATGGAGAATTTCAAACTGCATGTTCAAATGCTTGTTCTACTGGAGCAATGGTCTTTGGAGATGTTAATGATAATCAAAGTAAAGTTACAAAATTAGCTGCGGATGATAGAATGTATCATTTGTTAGAGCATGTTGGAACAAAACCTAATGTGATTTATCATGTTAAAGTTAGAAATACCTAGTAAAAAAAAATATTAATTAAGAAACAAGATAAAGGATTATGTCGTCTCACTACGAAGCAACCATTAGAAAACCTTTAGTTATAGGTGATAAATCTTATCACGACGTAACAGTAGATATTGCTGCACCTGTTGAAGGTAAAGCTAATAAACATTGGTGGATTGTATTTTCAATCGCACTAGCTGCTTTCCTTTGGGGAATAGGTTGTATTATTTACACTGTATCTACAGGTATTGGAACATGGGGATTAAATAAAACTGTTGGATGGGCCTGGGATATCACTAACTTCGTTTGGTGGGTTGGTATTGGTCACGCAGGAACATTAATTTCCGCCGTTCTATTATTATTCCGTCAACGATGGAGAATGGCAATTAACCGTTCTGCTGAAGCGATGACAATTTTCTCAGTTATTCAAGCGGGTTTATTCCCAATCATTCACATGGGTCGTCCATGGCTTGCTTACTGGGTACTTCCTATACCAAATCAATTTGGATCATTATGGGTGAATTTTAACTCACCTTTACTATGGGATGTATTTGCAATTTCAACGTATTTATCTGTGTCGCTAGTTTTCTGGTGGACTGGTTTACTTCCTGATTTTGCTATGCTTAGAGATAGAGCGATTACTCCTTTTAATAAAAGAATTTATTCTATCCTTAGTTTTGGATGGAGTGGTAGAGCTAAGGACTGGCAGCGTTTTGAAGAAGTATCTTTAGTGTTAGCTGGTTTAGCTACTCCTTTGGTACTGTCTGTACACACGATTGTATCGATGGACTTTGCTACATCCGTTATTCCTGGATGGCATACTACGATTTTCCCTCCATACTTTGTTGCAGGAGCGGTTTTTTCAGGATTTGCAATGGTAAATACGCTATTGATTATCATGAGAAAAGTTTCTAATCTTGAGGCCTATATCACTTTACAGCATATTGAATTGATGAATATCGTAATTATGATTACAGGATCTATCGTAGGTGTTGCTTACATTACTGAGTTATTTATTGCTTGGTATTCTGGAGTTGAATATGAGCAATATGCCTTCTTAAATAGAGCTACAGGTCCTTACTGGTGGGCTTACTGGTCAATGATGACTTGTAATGTGTTTTCTCCACAATTTATGTGGTCTAAAAAATTAAGAACTAGTATTATGTTCTCTTTCGTTATTTCGATTGTAGTAAACATAGGGATGTGGTTTGAAAGATTTGTAATTATTGTTACTTCATTACATAGAGATTATTTACCATCTTCTTGGACAATGTTCTCACCTACATTTGTAGATATTGGTATATTCATTGGAACAATAGGTTTCTTCTTTGTGTTGTTTTTATTATATTCTAGAACATTCCCAGTGATTGCTCAAGCAGAGGTAAAAACTATTTTGAAGGGAACTGGAGATAATTACAAGAGAGAAAGAGAAGCAAATAAAGATACACATCATGAATAATAGAGTAATATACGCCATTTATAATGACGATGATATTTTGATGGATGCGGTTAAGAAAACTAGAGCAGCTCATCATCATATTGAAGAGGTTTTTACACCATTCCCGGTTCACGGATTGGATAAAGCAATGGGATTAGCACCTTCTAGGCTTGCAATTTGTGCCTTCATTTACGGATGTATTGGTATTACATTTGCAACTTTAATGATGAATTTCATCATGATTCAAGACTGGCCTCAAGATATTGGAGGTAAGCCAAGTTTTAGCTACATTCAAAACATGCCAGCTTTTGTTCCAATTATGTTTGAGATGACTGTATTTTTTGCAGCGCATTTAATGGTTCTTACTTTCTATATGAGAAGTAGAATTTGGCCATTTAAAGAAGCAGAAAATCCGGATGTTAGAACTACTGATGACCACTTCTTAATGGAAGTTTCCATTAATAATAATGAAGAAGAGTTAGTTTCTTTTTTCCAAAATACAGGAGCTGTAGAAGTTAAAGTAATAGAAAAGAATTAATTTAGATATGAAAACCGTATATAAAATAACACTATTATTTGGTTTTGCTATGTTAATAGCATCATGCCACAATAATAAAGCGCCAAATTACCAGTACTTTCCTAATATGTATGAGTCTGTAGGTTATGAAACCTATTCTGAATCAAAGGCATTTAAAAATGGTAAAGAAGGTCAACTTCCAGTAGATGGTACTATAAACAGAGGTTTTGAAACTTTTGAATATGCTAACACTACAGAAGATTACAATAGATCAAAGATTGATCTTGTTTCTCCATTAGACTCTTTAGATAGAAATAATGGTAAAGGACAAGAGTTATTTGATATTTACTGTATTAGCTGCCATGGAGCATCTGGTAATGGAAAAGGAAAATTAGTAGAAAGAGAAAAATTCTTAGGGGTTCCTAGCTATGCTGATAGGGAAATTACTGAAGGAAGCGTTTTCTTTGTTGTGACTTATGGTTTAAACTCAATGGGTTCACATGCAAATCAATTAAGTGCACATGAACGTTGGTTAGTTGCTGACTATGTCCTTAAACTAAAAAGCCAATTATAATTGTTGAACAAACTGATCGTAATAGATATGTATACATTTTCAAGTAAATTAAAGACTCTTTCTTTCATCTTAATGGCCGTAGGTATATTAGGAATAGGATTTGGTTTTTATAGCGCGCCAAAGGACATTCACGAAGTGGAAACTCTTTTAGCTGCAGAAAGTCACGGTGCTCATGGTGAGAGTGCATCGCATGGTGATGCGCACTCTTCTGAGGGAGAACACGTCCAAACAGCTGGTCATGCTGCTACTGAGGCAGATGCAGCAGCAAAACATGAGGAACATTTAACTCACGTTTTGCATGAATTACAGAATAAGCCATGGGCAGCATTATATGTTGCTTGTATTTTCTTTATGCTTCTTTCAATGGGAGTCTTAGCATTTTATGCTATTCAACAAGTTGCTCAGGCAGGTTGGTCTCCAGTTTTGTTTAGAGTTATGCAGGGAATTACAGCGTATTTGCCTTGGGGATCTGTGATATTCTTTATCATTTTAATTTTATGTGGTCTACACTTCAATCACTTGTTTATCTGGTTAGATCCAGAGGTTGTTGCTCATGATCCGTTAATTGCTAATAAGGCAGGGTACTTAAACTTTCCTTTTTGGATTGTAAGAGCTGCTATTTTCTTAATCGGTTGGAACCTTTACAGATTCTATTCTGCTAAAAATTGTTTGGCTCAAGATGAAGCTAATGATGATTTATTTTACAAGAAAAATTTCAATATCTCTGCGATGTTTTTAGTTTTCTTTATTGTAACTGAATCTATTATGTCTTGGGACTGGATCATGTCTATAGACCCACATTGGTACAGCACATTATTTGGATGGTATGTTTTTGCAAGTTTCTTTGTAAGTGGTATCACAATGATTGCAATGGTTACTGTTTACTTAAAATCTAGAGGTTTCTTAGAATATGTAAATACAAGTCATATCCATGATTTAGCTAAATTTATGTTTGGTATTAGTATTTTCTGGACTTACTTATGGTTCTCTCAATTCATGTTGATTTGGTATGCAAATATTCCTGAAGAAATTACGTACTTCATAACAAGAATTCAACTGTATAACTTACCATTCTTTGGAGCTGTTGTTATGAACTTTGTATTCCCATTGTTAATTTTAGTTAATACTGACTTTAAAAGAATTACTTGGGTGATTGTTATGGCTGGAGTTGTTATCTTAGCAGGACATTATATTGACTTTTTTAATATGATCATGCCAGGAACTGTAGGTGATAAATGGTTCATCGGAATACCAGAAATTGCTTCTGTGTTGTTCTTCTTAGGTTTATTTGTTTTTGTTGTTTTCACTGCATTAACCAAAGCTCCTTTGTTACCAAAAAGAAATCCTTATATCGAAGAGAGTAAGCATTTTCATTATTAATATTTAAAGAAATAAACAGATGACAAGTTTGTTGGTAATTATAGTTTTAGTTTTATTAGCCGTTGCATTATGGCAATTGACAAAAATATTTGAT
The DNA here is from genome assembly GCF_000425505.1 of Flavobacterium frigidarium DSM 17623. Taxonomy (GTDB): domain Bacteria; phylum Bacteroidota; class Bacteroidia; order Flavobacteriales; family Flavobacteriaceae; genus Flavobacterium; species Flavobacterium frigidarium. Next base: position 24,583 of record NZ_AUDO01000008.1, read on the forward strand.
TTAACTCAAGTTGGATCAAATAGAGATAGTTCTGAAGTAGCGACTGATAATGATAATAATATTCAAGGATATTTAATGTTTGGCTTTCTTGCTTTCATTTATATATTTTCGATATATGGATTGTTTGCTTGGGGTGGTTTAGTATTACACACTCCTGCTTCTGCACATGGTGCATTGGTTGACAATCTAATGAACATTTCATGGGTTCTTTTATTCACTGTTCAAGCGATTACACAAGTTTTATTACACTATTTTGCTTTTAAATATAGAGGTAAACAAGGTCAAAAAGCTTTATACTTTGCTGATAATAATAAATTAGAGGCAATATGGAGTATTATTCCTGCAGTAGTTTTAGCTGGATTAATTCTTTACGGATTATACGCTTGGACCAACATTATGTTTATCGATGATGAAGATGATACTGTTGTTGTCGAATTGTATGCACAGCAATTTAAATGGACTGCTCGATATGCTGGAGAAGATAATGTTTTAGGTAAAGCAAATGTTAGGTATATTGAAGGTATTAATACTTTAGGTGTTGATATGTCTGATCCTTACGCTCAAGATGATATTGTTGTATCTGAATTACATATTCCTAAAGGTAGAAAAATTCATTTCAAAATGAGATCTCAAGATGTTTTACACTCAGCGTATATGCCTTATTTTAGAGCGCAGATGAACTGTGTTCCTGGAATGGTTACTGAGTTTGCTTTTGAACCAGTTTACACTACAGCAGAATATAGAGAGTTGCCTTATATGGTTGAAAAAGTATCTCATATTAATGAACTTAGAGCTAAAAAGAGTATCGATATTGTTGCCAAAGGTGGTACTGCATTAGACCCTTATACTTTTGATTATCTACTACTTTGTAATAAAATTTGTGGTGCGTCTCACTACAATATGCAAATGAAAATTGTTGTAGATACTCCAGAAGACTATAAAAAATGGGTTGCTGAGCAAGCGCTTTTAGCACAACAAGTTAAAGAGTCTAAAGCTGCTCCAGCTGATGCTACTGCTACGGCAGGTGCTACTACTGATACTGTTGCGGTAAAAGATACTATTGCTGTTTCTGTAATAGCAAAAAAATAATTATTAAGAAAATTTAAAGTATACATATATGTCAGCAGAAGCTCACGATCACGGACACGATCACGAACACGAACATCACCATAAAGAAACGTTCATTACTAAGTATATATTTAGTACTGATCACAAGATGATTGCTAAACAATACCTAATTACTGGTATCTTTATGGGAATCATTGGTGTTGGTATGTCGATGCTTTTTAGAATGCAATTGGCATGGCCTGAAGAGTCATTTAAAATTTTTAATATCTTACTTGGTGACAAATGGGCACCAGACGGTGTAATGGCTAATGATATTTATTTATCCTTAGTAACCATTCACGGAACTATCATGGTATTCTTTGTACTGACAGCCGCTTTGAGTGGTACGTTTAGTAATTTATTGATACCCCTTCAAATTGGTGCTAGAGATATGGCATCAGGTTTTATGAATATGGTTTCTTATTGGTTATTCTTTTTATCAAGTGTAATCATGATTTCATCTCTTTTTATTGAGTCAGGCCCTGCAAATTCTGGATGGACAATTTACCCTCCTCTAAGTGCATTGCCACAAGCTATTTCTGGATCTGGATTAGGTATGACTTTATGGTTAGTTTCTATGGCTATATTTATTGCATCCTCGTTAATGGGGTCATTAAATTATATCGTTACAGTAATTAACTTGAGAACTAAAGGAATGTCTATGACAAGATTGCCACTTACAATTTGGGCTTTCTTTGTAACTGCTATTATTGGAGTTGTTTCTTTTCCAGTTTTATTGTCTGCTGCATTATTATTAATCTTTGACAGAAGTTTTGGTACTTCATTCTTCTTATCAGATATTTATATTGCTGGTGAAGTTTTACATTATCAAGGTGGATCTCCAGTACTTTTTGAACATTTATTCTGGTTCTTGGGTCACCCTGAAGTTTATATTGTATTGTTACCTGCATTAGGTATCACATCAGAAGTTATTGCTACAAATTCTCGTAAGCCTATTTTTGGTTACAGAGCGATGATTATGTCAATCCTTGCGATTGCGTTTTTATCGACAATTGTTTGGGGTCACCACATGTTTATCTCAGGAATGAATCCATTCTTAGGATCTGTGTTTACATTTACAACTTTGTTGATTGCAATTCCGTCTGCTGTAAAAGCATTCAACTACATTACAACTTTATGGAAAGGTAACTTGCAGTTAAATCCTGCTATGTTGTTCTCAATTGGATTAGTTTCTACTTTCATTACTGGAGGTTTAACTGGAATCATCCTTGGGGATAGTACACTTGATATTAATGTTCACGATACTTACTTTGTTGTAGCTCACTTTCACTTAGTAATGGGTATCTCTGCACTTTATGGAATGTTTGCGGGTATTTACCACTGGTTTCCAAAAATGTTCGGAAGAATGTTAAACAAAAATTTAGGATATGTTCACTTTTGGGTAACTGCAATTTGTGCTTATGGAGTATTCTTCCCGATGCACTTTATTGGATTAGCTGGTCTACCTAGACGTTACTATACAAACACTAACTTTCCATTATTTGATGATTTACAAAACGTAAATGTATTAATTACAACTTTTGCTTTAGTTGGTGGAGCTTTCCAATTAGTATTTTTATATAACTTCTTTAGTAGTATTTTCTACGGTAAGAAAGCAGTTCAAAATCCATGGAGATCAAATACTTTAGAATGGACTACACCAGTAGAACACATTCACGGTAACTGGCCAGGTGAAATTCCAGAAGTACACAGATGGCCTTATGATTATAGTAATCCTAATCATGAAGAAGATTTTGTACTACAAACAACACCTATGAAACCTGGTGAAGAAGTATTACATCATTAGTATTCTAATACACATAAAAAATGCCTTTCTATTTTAGAAAGGCATTTTCTTTTGCATTTAACTTTATAGTATCTTTGTTTTATGAATGAAAATTTAGACCCTACAACTAACGGTTATAATTCAGAGGAATTTGATATCGAAAAAAAATTGAGGCCGTTATCGTTTGACGATTTTGCTGGTCAAGATCAGGTATTGGAGAATTTGAAAGTCTTTGTGGAAGCTGCTAACCAACGTAACGAGGCTTTAGATCATACTCTTTTTCACGGACCTCCTGGTTTGGGTAAAACAACCTTGGCAAATATTTTAGCTAACGAACTTAATGTTGGTATAAAAATTACCTCAGGACCGGTGCTAGACAAACCTGGGGATTTAGCTGGTTTGCTCACCAATCTTGAAGAACGAGATGTTTTATTTATCGATGAAATTCATCGTTTAAGTCCAATTGTAGAGGAGTATTTGTATTCGGCAATGGAAGATTTCAAAATCGATATCATGATTGAGTCGGGACCTAATGCTCGTACTGTCCAAATCAATCTAAATCCGTTTACATTGATAGGTGCTACGACGCGTTCTGGTTTGCTTACTGCTCCTATGAGGGCTCGTTTTGGTATCGCTTCACGTTTGCAATATTATACAACCGAATTATTGACCTCTATAGTAGAGCGTAGTGCTTCAATCTTCAAAATGCCAATTTCTATGGAAGCAGCTATAGAAATCGCTGGCAGAAGTAGAGGAACACCTCGTATAGCCAATGCGCTTTTGCGTCGCGTTAGAGATTTTGCCCAAATTAAAGGTAACGGAACCATCGATATCGAGATTGCTCGTTATGCATTAAAAGCCTTAAATGTAGACGCGCACGGACTTGATGAAATGGACAACAAAATTTTGAATACAATCATAGATAAATTCAAAGGCGGACCAGTTGGTTTGACTACTTTGGCTACAGCCGTGTCAGAAAGTAGTGAGACAATCGAAGAGGTTTATGAACCTTTCTTAATTCAAGAAGGGTTTATCATGCGAACACCACGAGGTAGGGAAGTTACAGATAAAGCTTATCGTCATCTTGGCAAGATTAAACTTAATATTCAAGGGGGATTATTCTAATTTATAGGAGCTTTTTCCTGCTGTCTGCTATATCTTTTATTGCTTAAGGAAGCATTAAAAGGATGCCGCTCCCATCAGGGCTAGACTATAAAAGATACAACTTATCGTAGATTTTAAAAGTACATATACACAGTTCATTAAATCCGAGGCAAAACGTCTCGGATTTATGTCTTGTGGGATATCTCAAGCTGGATTTTTAGAACAAGAAGCACCTCGATTAGAGGATTGGTTGAATAAAAATCATCAAGGCCAAATGAGTTATATGCAAAACCATTTTGATAAAAGGCTGAATCCTAAATTATTGGTTGAAGACAGTAAAAGCGTTGTTTCTTTATTATTGAACTATTATCCCTCAGAAGTTCAGACTAGTGATTCTTTTAAAATTTCAAAGTACGCCTACGGTCAAGATTACCACTTTGTCATAAAAGAAAAGCTAAAAGAGTTTTTACATTCGATACAAGAAAATATAGGCGAAGTCTCAGGACGTGCTTTTGTAGATTCTGCACCGGTTTTAGACAAAGCATGGGCTGCTAAAAGTGGGCTGGGTTGGATAGGAAAGAATAGTAATTTACTAACTCAAAAAGTAGGCTCGTTTTATTTTATAGCCGAGTTAATTTTAGACTTAGATCTTGAATATGATCATGCGGTAACAGATCATTGTGGTTCTTGTACAGCATGTATCGATGCTTGTCCCACTCAAGCGATAACTGAGCCATATAAAGTTAATGGTAGTAAATGCATTTCTTACTATACTATCGAACTCAAAGAGAATCTTCCCGTTGAGTTAAAAGGTAGTTTTGACGATTGGGCTTTTGGGTGTGATGTTTGTCAAGATGTATGTCCTTGGAACCGATTTTCGAAGCCTCATAAAGAACCTTTATTTAATCCTAATCCCGATTTACTATCTTTAACTAAAAAGGACTGGGAAGAAATTACCGAAGAAACTTTTAAAGTAGTTTTTAAAAACTCAGCTATAAAACGTACCAAGTTTTCAGGATTAAAACGAAATATCGATTTTTTGAAATAAAAATTTTATAACTCTATTTTATTTTTGCTGAGAGTACCGTATTCTTTCTTGACTGTTCCTCTAAACATTTTTTCAATAAAAGTGCAGAGTTTTTTTTTTATATGTACATTTTTTAAAACGTTGATTGAGTTTTTCGACGTGAATAGCTTTTACTATTTTAAAATAATTGATGATCGTATTTCCTTTTTAACTAACTTTAGTGTAAATTAAATTCTTTGGATATGACTGTAAATCAAATATTAAGCGAAAAAGGTGCGGATGTTTATTCGATAATTTCTACTATTTCTGTATACGATGCTTTAAAGGTGTTAGGAGAAAAAAACGTAGGTGCTGTTTTAGTAATTGAAGAAGGAATACTAAAAGGGGTCTTGTCTGAGAGAGATTATGCAAGAAAAATAGTTTTAAAAAATAAGGCTTCAAAAGATACGGTAGTTAGTGAAATCATGGAAACCCATTTGATTACTGTTGGTCCCACTGACAGTTTGGATTACTGTATGGAATTGATGAGTTCAAAACGCATTAGGCATTTACCTGTTGTTGAAGAGGGACGAGTCTTAGGGGTTATCTCTATTGGTGATGTTGTAAAATCAATTATCGAAGTTCAAAAAGAGACTATCCAGCACTTAGATTCATATATTAATGGAAGCAATTTATAACTAGATTAAGCAATATATACATTGAAAGTCACTTGAATAGTGGCTTTTTTTTTGTGTTAATTCGAGCAGTTTTGTAAATCAATGCCATAATAACCTACTTTTTAAAGTAAGACTCATATCTTTGCACGCTAGATAAAAATCTAAATAAAGATGAATAAAGATAGTAAAAGAAGAGAAGCATTATTATATCATGCTAAACCAAGACCAGGAAAAATTCAAGTAGTACCTACTAAAAAATATGCAACACAAAGAGATTTGTCTCTAGCGTATTCACCAGGTGTAGCTGAGCCTTGTTTAGAAATAGCAAAAGATGTAAATAATGTTTACAAATATACTGCAAAGGGAAATCTTGTTGCCGTTATTACAAACGGTACAGCTGTTTTAGGACTTGGAGATATAGGACCCGAAGCATCAAAGCCAGTGATGGAAGGTAAAGGTTTGTTATTTAAAATATTTGCCGACATTGACGTTTTTGATATCGAAATTGACACTAAAAATATTGAAGAATTTATTCAAACAGTAAAAAATATTGCTCCCACATTTGGAGGAATCAACTTAGAAGATATTAAAGCGCCTGAATCATTTGAGATAGAGCGCCGTTTGGTAGAAGAATTGAATATTCCAGTGATGCACGATGATCAGCACGGAACTGCTATTATATCTTCAGCTGCTTTATTGAATGCTCTTGAACTTGCTGATAAAGAAATTGAAACTGCAAAAATTGTTATTTCTGGCGCAGGATCAGCTGCTTTAGCTTGTGCTAATTTATATGTGTTATTAGGAGTAAATCCTGATAATATCATCATGTTTGACAAGGATGGTGTTTTATCTAGCGAGAGAACAGATTTATCTGAGATTCAGTTAAAATATTCGAAAGGTATTCCTGGAATTAATTTACAAGGAGCTTTAAAAGGAGCTGATGTATTTTTAGGACTTTCTGCGGGGAATATTCTGACTCCAATAATGCTTTTAGGAATGGCTGATAACCCAATCGTTTTTGCGATGGCAAATCCAGATCCTGAAATCGATTATAACTTAGCGATAGGAACGAGAGATGATATAATCATGGCAACTGGTCGTTCAGATTATCCTAACCAGGTAAATAATGTTTTGGGTTTCCCATATATTTTTAGAGGAGCTCTAGATGTTAGAGCTACTAAAATTAATGAGGCTATGAAAATGGCTGCTGTTAAAGCGTTGGCTTTATTGGCAAAAGAGTCAGTTCCTGAGCAAGTAAATATTGCATATGGTGAGATGAAATTAGTTTTTGGTAGAGAATATATTATTCCAAAACCATTTGATCCTAGATTAATTAGTATTGTTGCTCCTGCTGTTGCAAAAGCAGCCATGGATTCAGGTGTAGCATTGAATCCAATTACAGATTGGGATAAATACGAAGAAGAACTTCTTGATCGTCTAGGTAACGATAACAAAATGGTACGTCTTATTACTAATAGAGCTAAGATGGACCCTAAAAAAATTATTTTTGCTGAAGCAGACCATTTAGATGTTTTGAAAGCAGCTCAAATAGTAATGGAAGAAGGAATTTGCCATCCAATTTTACTAGGAAATAAAGAAATTATTTTAGAGTTAAAAGAAGAATTAGGCTTTTATGCTGATCTTGAAATTATAGATCCTAAGATTAAAGAGGAAGATGAAAGACGCAATAGATTTGCTAATATATATTGGGAATCAAGAAAACGAAAAGGGATTTCACTTTTTGATGCACAAAAATTAATGCGTGAGCGTAATTACTTTGCTGCAATGATGGTGAATGAAGGGTATGCTGATGGAGTTGTGACTGGGCATTCTAGAAGTTACTCTTCAGTGGTTAAACCTATGTTACAATTAGTAGATAAGGCACCTGGTGCTTCGATCATTGCTACTACAAACATGATGATGACGTCTCGTGGTCCAATGTTTTTATCAGATACAGCAATAAATATTGATCCTTCTGCAGATGACTTGGCAAAAATAGCTGTGATGACTGCAAAAACGGCTAGAATGTTTGGTGTAGAACCTGTTATCGCAATGGTATCGTACTCAAATTTTGGTTCTTCAAGTGATCCTCGTGCTTCAAAAGTAAGAGACGCAGTGGCATACTTGCATGCAAATCATCCTGATTTAATTATTGATGGAGAGGTTCAGGCAGATTTCGCTTTAAATCCAGAAATGTTAAAAGAGAAATTTCCTTTTTCTAAATTAGCTGGTAAAAAGGTAAATACGCTAATTTTTCCCAACTTGGACTCAGCTAACATAACTTATAAGTTATTAAAGGAATTAAATAAAGTAGATTCAATAGGACCTATTATGCTAGGAATGAGTAAGCCTATTCATATTTTTCAATTAGGAGCTAGCGTAGAGGAAATGGTGAACATGGCTGCAATAGCTGTAATTGATGCTCAAGAAAAGCAAAAGAAACAGATTATAAAATAAAATAAAATACTATCTTGCTTACCATAATTTATGATTATGGTAAGTTTTTTTTTGGATAAAATTAAGAGATTATGATTGGACATTTACAAGGCAAATTAGTAGAGAAAACGCCTACTCAGGTGGTAATAGATTGTGGAGGTGTAGGTTATGAAGTGCATATTTCATTACACACGTTTTCACTACTTCCTGCTACTGATTTTGTAAAATTATTCACTCATTTACAAATAAAGGAAGATTCTCAAACCTTATTTGGCTTTGTTGAGAAGTCAGAGCGGGAAATTTTTAAAATGCTTTTATCGGTCTCAGGTATTGGGGCAAGTATAGCGAGAACGATGTTGTCTTCATTAGAACCAAAACAAATAATAAATGCGATAGGTTCTGGAGATGTAGGGACAATTCAAACTATAAAAGGAATTGGGAGTAAAACAGCGCAAAGAGTTATCTTAGATCTAAAAGATAAAATGCTTAAGCTCTATGATTTAGACGAAGTTTCTATGTCACAAAGCAATACAAATAGGGATGAAGCGTTATCTGCACTGGAAGTACTTGGTTTTGTTAGGAAAGCTTCAGAAAAAATTATCGAAAAAATAGTGAAAGAAGATCCAGAAGCATCTGTAGAATCAATCATTAAAAAAGCATTAAAAGCCTTGTAATTAGGCTGTAAAACAAAGATTTATATGCAAAAAATTTGTATTTTTCTATTGGTTTTATTTAGTGGGTTTCTCTTAGAAGCTCAAGTTATTGAAGAACCCAAGGATACAATAAGAACGGGTTTTTCTACAGGAAAAATTCAAATTAAAGACCCCAAAAGTGTTCTTTCTGCCTACACTTATGATCCCGTTACAGACAAGTATATTTATACGAGCTCTGTAGACGGTTTTTCTATTAATTACCCTATCATATTATCCGTTCGTGAATATGAACAGCTCGTGTTGAAGGAATCGATGCGAGACTATTTTAGAAAAAAAACGGATGCAATTGAAGGTAAAAAGGATGGAAGTCAGGAGGCAAAGAAGGATTTATTACCTAAATACTATGTTAATTCTGGGATATTCGAATCTATCTTCGGTAGTAATACGATAGATGTGCGCCCTACGGGTTCGATAGAAATGGATCTTGGTGCTCGCTTCACAAAACAAGATAATCCATCATTTTCTCCACGAAATCGCTCAAATTTAGCTTTCGACTTCGATCAAAGAATCAGCATGAGTTTAATGGGGCAAGTGGGTACTCGCTTGAACGTAAATGCTAATTATGATACACAATCAACCTTTGCTTTTCAAAACCTTATTAAATTAGAATACACTCCCACCGAAGATGATATTGTGCAAAAAATTGAAGTGGGTAATGTAAGTATGCCCTTAAATAGCTCTCTAATAAGAGGCGCGCAAAGCTTGTTTGGTGTCAAGGCACAACTACAATTTGGAAAGACGACCGTTACGGGAGTTTTCTCTGAACAAAAATCACAAACAAAAAGTGTTATTGCAGAAGGTGGTGGAACCATTCAAGATTTCGATATGTTTGCATTAGATTATGATAATGACAGGCACTTTTTTCTATCTCAATACTTTAGAGATAAATACGACGAGTCGTTGCAAAACTATCCTTACATCGATAGCAGAGTACAAATAACTCGTATTGAGGTTTGGGTGACTAACAAGCAAACTAGAATTAATACTACTTCAAATAATTTAAGGAATATAATTGCGCTTCAAGATTTAGGTGAAGGACCAATAAGTGGTTTAGCAGATAATGAAGTTGTTGTTTTAGATCCTTCTACAGGTATGTTTAACGTACCTGCAAATTCTCCATCTGATAATGGAAATAATAAATATGATCCGGGTCAAATAAAAGACGGTTCTGGATTACTTAATGCTAACATTAGAGAAATAGTAACTTCAAGTTCAGGTTTTAATGTTACGGTAAGTGAAGGGCAGGATTATTCGAAACTAGAAAATGCTAGAAAGTTAACTTCAAATGAGTTCTCTTACAATGCACAATTGGGATATATCTCTTTGCAACAGCGATTGTCAAATGATGAAGTGCTTGCTGTTGCTTATCAATATACAGTAGGTGACAAGGTCTATCAAGTAGGTGAATTTGGTAATGATGGAGTAGACGCAACTGTTGTAACCGGCGCTACAAATGCTAATACTGCTGTTATTACACAAAGTTTAATCTTAAAAATGTTAAAGAGTAATTTAACTAATGTTAAGAATCCAGTGTGGAATTTAATGATGAAAAATATTTATCAAATTCCAGGTGCATACCAGATTAATCAAGAAGATTTTAGATTCAATATCTTATATACTGATCCTTCGCCAATTAATTATATTAAAGAAGCTACAGATGCTGCGGGTAATGTATTTCCATTTCCAGCAAATCCTACTGCTGGTAATAAAGTAAAGGAGACAACGTTATTAAAAGTTTTCAATCTAGATAAATTAAATTACAATAACGATCCTCAAAATGGGGGAGACGGATTCTTTGACTTTTTATCGGGTTTAACGATTGATTCTCAAAACGGACGTATCATTTTTACGACAAAGGAGCCATTTGGAGAATTGTTGTTTTCGAAATTAAAAGATGGAAATAATCCGGCTGATGTGAGTAATTACGATGATATAAGTACTTACAATAACAATCAACAGAAATATGTTTTTAGAAGCATGTACCGCAATACACAATCAGGTGCGTTACAGGACAGTGATAAAAACAAATTTTTATTAAGAGGTAAATATAAATCTGCAGCAAGTAATGGTATTCCTATTGGTGCATACAATGTTCCTCAAGGGTCTGTGCGAGTAACTGCAGGTGGCCGTGTTTTATTAGAAGGGATTGACTATAGCGTGAATTATCAGTTAGGAACTGTGCAAATTCTTGATGCATCTTTGCAAGCATCTAATACACCAGTTGAAATTTCGTTAGAAAACAATTCTATTTTTGGTCAACAAACGCGCCGTTTTATGGGAGTAAACGTTGAACACGAAATTTCAGATAAGTTTCTTTTAGGGGCTACTTTTTTAAAAATGAGCGAAAAGCCTTTTACGCAAAAAGCAACTTATGGTCAGGAATCAGTAAACAATACAATTTTTGGATTCAACACTAATTATGCTACTGAAGTTCCCTTTTTTACTAGGTTGGCTAATATGCTTCCTAATGTAGATACAGGTGTTCCTTCGAATCTTTCGGTAAGAGCAGAAGTTGCGTTCTTGAAACCAAATTCACCAAAAGCAGCCGACTTTGAAGGCGAATCTACAATTTATGTAGACGATTTTGAAGGTTCACAATCTACGATAGATATGCGTTCTGCTTATGCGTGGAGCTTATCGGCTACACCAGAAAGAAATACTAGAAGCAGTTATGATTTTAATGCTACCGCCAATGATTTAAGCTACGGATTCAAAAGAGCGAAGTTAGCATGGAATACAATCGATCCTATTTTTTATACATCGAGACCGTCAGGAATTACAGACGATGATTTATCGTTGAATACAACAAGGCGTATATTTAGTGAAGAATTGTATCCGTTAACAGACATAGCACAAGGACAATCACAGGTGGTAAACACATTGAATTTAAGTTACTACCCATCTGACCGAGGACCTTATAATAATAATTCAAATTTTAGTGCGAGTCCTAGAGACAACTTTGGAGGAATTACTAGAGCGATTAACTCTACAAATTTTGAACAAAGTAATGTTGAGTATATTCAGTTTTGGGTGATGGATCCTTACATTGGTGCGGGACAAATTCCGATGTCAAATACTGGAAAAATCTACTTTAACCTTGGAGAAATTTCTGAAGATATCTTGAAAGATGGTAGAAAACAATATGAAAATGGTTTAGGACCAGATCAAATATTGGTAAATCCAAGGCCATTATGGGGAGATGTTCCAGCATCACAATCTTTAATTTACGCATTCGATACAAATGTGGAAAACAGACTTAATCAAGATGTAGGTTTTGATGGTTTGAACAATGCACAGGAAGCTAGTGTTTATTCAAATTTTGCTTCAGATTCAGATCCAGCTGGTGATGATTATACGTACTATTTAAATGCGAATGGTAATGTTAATGAGCGATATAAAAATTATAATGGTGTTGACGGAAATTCAGCAGTTGATATCAATGACGCTAACAGAGCTGCAACAACACTTCCTGATGTTGAAGATATTAACAAGGATAATACAATGAATACCATTAATGCCTACTATGAATACAGTATCGACGTAGCGCCTAATATGGAAATTGGTCAAAATAACATTACTGATATTAGAAACACTCAGGTGACATTAGCAAACGGACAAGTGACGGATGCAAGGTGGATTCAATTTAAAATTCCTGTATCGCAACCTCAAAATACGATTGGTAACATATCTGATTTTAGGTCTATTCGATTCATGAGAATGTTTATGACCGGTTTTAGTGAAGAAATCACGGTACGTTTTGGTTCTTTAGATCTTGTTCGTGGAGAATGGAGAAGATATACAAATACATTGCAATTTGATGATACAAATGTTACTGATGATGGTACGATACTCGATGTATTATCTGTAAATGTTCAGGAAAATAATGAGCGTTGTCCTATCAATTACGTTACGCCTCCAGGAGTGGTGCGAGAACAGTTGTATAACAATAATACAATCATAAATCAAAATGAGCAATCGCTATCACTTAGGGTTTCTGGAGATGGATTAGAGGCCGAAGATTCTAGAGCGGTATTTAAAAATGTTAGTTTAGACATGCGTCAATTTAAAAAACTTAAAATGTTTTTACATGCTGAGTCTTTACAAAATGAAACTACATTAGGTGACGATCAAATGGTAGGTTTTATTCGTTTTGGAAATGACTTTACTGACAATTTTTATCAAGTCGAAATTCCATTAAAAGTAACTGTGCCAAGTCGATCAAGTGCTGCAAATTGTTCTCCTTTAAGTGCAGAAAGTGTGTGGCCAGAAGACAACCAAATTGATTTATCACTGGCGCTTTTAACACAGTTAAAAATACAAGCTATGGGTATTGATCTAAGTACATTGCCTCTTGATGGAATATATTATCAGGATGAGGATGAGCTTGATCAATCTGCGGCCAGTAAGAGTAATAAATTAAGAATAGGAATTAAAGGTAATCCTAATTTTGGACTAGTTCGCACGTTAATGGTGGGTGTAAAAAACAGAGAAACCATGCAAAGTATTAAGGGTGAGGTTTGGTTTAATGAACTTCGTCTTGCTGATATGGATAACAACGGGGGTATGGCTGCTGTACTAAATGTAGATACAAACTTTGCTGATTTTGCAACTGTTTCTGCCACTGGAAGAAAATCTACGATTGGTTTTGGATCTTTAGAACAGGGACCTAATGAGAGAAGTCGTGAAGATATCCAGCAATATAACTTTGTCACTAATATGAATTTAGGGAAATTATTACCTGCTAAGTGGGGAATTAATTTGCCATTTAATTACGCTATAGGCGAAGAGGTAATCACGCCACAGTATGATCCTTTTAACCAAGATATCAAATTGCAGCAGTTGTTAGATAACACTGCAGATGCTGATGTACGCGAAAATTATAGAAATAGAGCGGTAGATTATACTAAACGTAGCAGTATCAATTTTATAGGAGTTAGAAAACAGCGTGCTGCTGAGCAAAAACAAAGAATATATGATGTCGAAAATTTCACCTTTTCACAATCGTATAATGAGGTTGAAAGACACGATTACGAAATTGAAAATTATCAAGATCAGCAAAGTAGTTCATCAGTTGATTATGCTTACACTTTTCAGTCTAAACCTATTGAGCCTTTCAAAAACAGTAAGTTGATGAAGAAAAACGATTATTGGAAAATGTTAAGTGATTTTAATTTTAATTACTTGCCTTCTAATATTACTTTTAGTACAAATATTAATAGACAATTCAATACTCAACAATTTAGACAAATAGAGGATATTGAAGGAATTGGACTAGATCCATTGTATAGAAGAAACTTTTCTTTTAACTATCAATATGGCTTCAATTACAATTTGACAAAATCATTAAAATTCAGTTACATTGCCTCATCAAGTAATATTGTAAAAAATTATTTGAATGAAGATAACGAACCAATTGATGATTTCTCTATTTGGGATAGTTATTTAAATGTAGGGGATCCTAACCAACACATGCAACAACTTATTGTGAACTACGAAATTCCAATTAATAAAATTCCGTTGTTCAGTTTTGTAAAAGCTAATTATAGTTATACGGGAGATTACAACTGGCAACGTACATCAAATGCATTGTCTGATATTATAATTGATGGAGAAAATTATAACTTAGGAAATACAGTGCAAAATGCGCGTTCAAATAATTTGAATGCTAGTTTTAACATGGAGATGTTGTACAAGTATTTAGGGCTTACTAAGACAACGCAAAAATTTGGTTCAAAACCAAAGGTTGCTTTGCCTAAACCAGGAGAAAAAATCGTCAATACTAATAAACAAGATGCAAATGGCAGTCCGTTTGTAGATGGATTAAAAGGGATTTTGACTAGTGTAAAAAATATCCAATTCAATTACACTGAAAATAGTGGAACGGTTTTGCCGGGTTATACACCAGGAATAGGATTCTTTGGTTCGTCTAAACCTACCTTAGGTTTTATTTTTGGAAGTCAACAAGACGTGCGTTATGAAGCTGCTAAAAAGGGATGGCTGACTTTGTATGACAATTTTAATCAAAACTTTACTCAGGTAACTAATAAGACTTTAAAAGCTAGTGCAAATATTGACTTGTTCCCAGATTTTAAAATAGATTTGAATGCTGATAGATCCTACTCTGAGAATTATTCTGAGCAGTACGATGTTTCTTCTGATGGGACCTACAATTCATTGTCGCCTTATAGCTATGGGTTATTTAGTATTTCGACTGTTCTTATTAAAACATCGTTTTCTGCAAGTGATGAAAACTCGTCAATTGCCTTTAGTGATTTTAGAAAAAATAGATTAACGGTGGCTAATAGACTCGCAACAGATAGAGGGATTGATGTGAATAATCCGGCAAATCTAGATGCAGATGGCTATCCACTTGGTTACGGTAAAAACAATCAAGCGGTATTATTACCAGCATTCTTGGCTGCTTATTCAGGTGCAGATGCTTCAAGCTCTTCATTAGGAATTTTTAGAAGTATGCCTATACCTAACTGGTCTGTTAAGTATAATGGCTTGATGCGATTTGATATGTTTAAACGAAATTTTAAACGTTTCTCATTACAACATAATTACCGTGCTTCGTACACAATTAATCAATATCGTTCTAACTTTGAATATGATCAAAATCCTAATGGTGTTGATGATAACGGAAACTATTTTAATAAAACGATTTTATCTAATATCAATTTAGTAGAGCAATTTAATCCTTTACTGCGCATGGATTTTGAGTTAAAAAGTTCTTTGAAAATCTTAACCGAAATAAAGAAGGATAGGGCTTTGTCTATGAGTTTTGATAACAATTTACTGACTGAAGTAAAAGGACTTGAATACGTAGTTGGGCTAGGATATCGATTTAAAGATGTTATTTTCTCTTCTCGTTTAGCTGATAATCCTACAGGTGTTATCAAAGGGGATATTAATATGAAAGCTGATTTCTCTTATCGTAACAACCAAACTATTGTGAGGTATTTAGATTACGACAACAATCAGTTAGCCGGAGGACAAAATATATGGTCGCTTAAATTAACTGCTGATTATTCATTTAGTAAGAACTTGACAGCAATCTTTTACTATGATCACTCGTTTTCTGAAGCTGTAATTTCGACTGCTTTTCCGTTGACAAATATTAGATCGGGCTTTACAATACGTTATAATTTTGGGAATTAATTTTGACAATCTAAACTAGATTTGGACATAAGATTGTTACATTTGCGAAACAAATAAAATTATCAATTATCAATAAGCATTTATTATGAGTATACCAGCAAATTTAAAGTACACAAAAGATCACGAATGGGTGAGTTTAGAAGGAGATGTAGCTACAGTAGGAATTACACATTTCGCTCAAAAAGAATTAGGTGATATCGTTTATGTAGAAGTTGAAACATTAGACCAAACTCTTGAAAAAGATGAAGTTTTTGGTACTGTTGAAGCAGTAAAAACTGTTTCTGATTTGTTTCTTCCTTTAGCAGGAGAAATTGTCGAATTTAATGATGCTTTAGAAAGTACTCCTGAAACAGTAAATTCTGATCCTTATGGAGCAGGATGGATGATCAAAATTAAAGTAGCAAACGTTGCTGATTATGATACTCTATTATCAAGCGATGCTTATAATGATTTAATTGGTGCGTAAATTATTCTTTCTTATCTCGGCGGTAGCTTGGTCAGCTGTAATCTTGTATTTGTGTTTAACAAAGTCAAGTAACATTCCTACGATCGATATCCCTAATCTAGATAAGGCGGTACATGCGTTCTTTCATTTTGTGTTTACTTCGCTATGGGTACTATTTTTTAGAACTCAGGTGAGAAATAAAAACATATACAAGCCGTTGTTTTTTTCATTCATGCTTTCTGTTTTTTTTGGAGTATTTATCGAAATAGCACAGCAGCTATTTACAACTACAAGAAGTCCTGACATGTTTGATATTCTTGCAAACATAACCGGCGCGGCTTTTGCAAGTTTTTCCATCCTTGTTTTTATCAAAATAAGAGGAACCAAGCCGTAAACAATAATACATTAAAGTCCCGAATTTACGGGACTTTTTTATTTTCGAAAAAAATGTAAATAGATTTATTTTTCAATTTCTATATTCTGTTAAACATATCAGTATTGTTTAAAAGCTTTTGAATATTAAATGTATTTTTGTTTAGCAACTCTATTAATAATCATCTAATACAATCATTATGAATATCAGAAACTACCTAGATTCAACATATTTAAAAACACCTAAACAAGCCGGTCTTGAAGAGGGTGAAAATGTAGAAATCGTTTTGAAATTTATTCATGAGGCAATCGATGAGAATTTTAAATTAATCATGATCAGACCTGATATGGTTGCTATGGCAAAAGAGGTAATTACCAAGGCTAATGCAGTGACTTTAATAGGTACTGTTATCGATTTTCCTGAAGGTGAATCAGATGTTATGGCCAAATTAGAAGAAGCACAGAGAGCCATTGACAATGGTGCAGATGATCTTGATTTTGTTTGTAATTATAAAGCATTTAAGGAAGGGGAGGTTGCTATTGTAAAAGAAGAGGTCTTGAGGTGTACAAAACTAGGTTTAGATAATAATAAAACAGTTAAGTGGATTATTGAAGTTGCGGCATTAACAGATAAGCAAATTATTCAATTGTCTTCTCTAATTAAAAATGTGATTATCTCTAATTTTAAAGAAGAAGTGTACAGCTCAGTTTTTGTAAAATCTTCTACCGGCTTTTTCAAAACCGAAGATGATGTTCCTAACGGTGCAACTGTTCGCACAATAATCATGATGCTCGAAAATACTTCACCGTTGCCTGTTAAAGCAGCAGGTGGTGTTAGATCTTATGAGGAAGCGGTAGAAATGGTACGATTAGGTGTGAAAAGAATAGGGACTTCAGGGGCAAAGGCAATTGCTAATGGCGAAGATAGTAAGCAAGAATATTAAATTTTTAAAAAGGCGCACGTTCCAAAATACGTTTTAAATAATGAAAATTTTATTTCAAAAATACACTGTGTTTTTAAGTTTTACTTTCAAAAAAAAAATATTGTTCGTTCCAAATTAGTAAAGTTTGTAGAATAGCTATTTTTTAAGAGTGAAATGCAGTTTTAACAGATTATAATTGAAAAAAACACAAATTCTACAATCTTAAATCTACTTGTAATTTGTACATTTGCAGAAGTTTTAAAAAACATAATTAAATCTGCGTTGAATACTACTCAAAATACCCTCACCCTTAAATCGGTTTTTTTAGATTTTAAAGAAATCACTAAAGCAGGACTAGCTATTAGTGTTTTGTTTTCATCTATAGCGGGATATTTTTTAGGCGTAAATGAGCAAAATCCTTTTCAGTGGTCCGTGCTCTTAATGTTAATCGTAGGTGGTTATTGTATGGTTGGGGCTTCTAATGCATACAATCAAGTAATTGAAAAAGATATCGATGCTTTAATGGATCGAACGAAAAACCGTCCTGTTCCTTCAGGAAGAATGTCGCCACGAGTTGCACTTGTAGTTGCTAGTTTACTTACAATTGTAGGGATTTCACTTTTGTATATGATTAATCCTAAATCGGCTATGTTTGGTGCGATTTCGATATTTTTATATACGAGTGTTTACACACCTTTAAAAACGGTGACTTCATTGTCTGTTTTTGTAGGAGCATTTCCAGGGGCAATCCCTTTTATGTTAGGATGGGTGGCTGCGACGGGTGATTTTGGTATAGAAGCAGGTACGTTGTTTTTAATTCAGTTTTTTTGGCAATTTCCGCATTTTTGGGCTATAGGCTGGTTTTTGTATGAAGATTACGAGAAAGCGGGGATTTTTATGTTGCCTACGGGTAAAAAAGATCAAGGAACAGCATTGCAAATTATTTTATATTCAGTTTGGTTAATTGTTGCTTCTTTGTTGCCGGCTCTTGGTTATACTGGTCGATTTTATATTACGCCAGTTGCCGCAGTGTTAGTGTTTTTATTAGGTTTATGGATGCTTTTTTATGCAGTAAAGCTGTATAAGATTAAAACCGCAAAAGCTGCAAGAACATTAATGTTAGTTAGCGTATCGTATATTACGCTACTTCAATTAGTATATATAATTGATAAATTTTTAAGATAGTTATGGAAATGACAATGACAATGACACAGGAAGAGCATAAGCAAAAAACAGCAAGATCATATAAGTTGATTTTGATTTTTGCAATGGTCAGTATGATTATGATGTTTGCGGGACTTACTAGTGCGTTTGTAGTAAGTAAGGCAAGAGTAGACTGGTTGAAAGATTTTCAATTGCCTACTGCTTTTTATTATAGCACATTGGCTATAATTGCTGCTAGTGTAACAATACACATGGCAAAAAAATCAATTCAAAAAGACGAGAAAAGTAAGACTACTGTTTTTCTTTTGTCTACTTTAGCGCTTGGAATTTTATTCGTGTTTTTGCAGTTTGCAGGATTCGGACAAATCGTTGAAAGCGGTTATTATTTCACGGGAAGTGAGAGTTCAATAACAACAACATTTTTGTATATTGTAACGGTTGTGCATATGATTCACCTTGCTGGTGGCTTAATATCATTGCTTATTATAATTTATAATCATTTTAAACAGAAATACAATTCGAGTCAAACTCTTGGAATAGAACTAGGTGCGATGTACTGGCACTTTCTTGATTTCTTGTGGATTTATTTATTTGTATTTTTATATTTCTTTAAATAAGAAAAAAACGTAAATTTGGGAACTTTTTAACGAATAACTTTTATGGAAGCGACAGTTACTACTGCAAATAGTGAAGATAAAACTTGGGGAGGCGGCAATGAGCCTATGGGAGCAAGTTATGGTAAAATGATGATGTGGTTTTTTATCATGTCAGATGCCTTAACGTTCTCTGGATTTTTAGCAGCTTACGGTTTATCTAGATTTAAATTTATTGAGACGTGGCCACTGGCCGATGAAGTGTTTACTCACTTCCCATTTTTGCACGGTGTGTCTGCACCTATGTATTATGTGGCGTTAATGACTTTTATTTTAATTTTTTCATCTGTAACAATGGTTTTGGCTGTTGATGCTGGTCATCAAATGAAAAAGAATAAAGTTATTGTTTACATGTTTTTAACCATTATCGGCGGTTTGATTTTCGTAGGGTCTCAAGCTTGGGAATGGAAAAATTTCATCAAAGGAGAATATGGTGCTGTTGAAACAAAAGGAGGTAGTTTGCTTCAGTTTGTTGATAAAGACGGAAACCGTGTTGCTTTGGCAGATTTTGCTAGTACTCTTCATGGAGAGCGCGTGCAACATACTAGTAATAAAGGAACTTGGTTCTTGAGTGAGGGTGAACTACCTTCATACTCTCTTGCTGAAGTGCAAGCTGGATTCAAAGCACATCCTGAGTTATCTGTTCGCATCGAATCTATCTATGAGGCTACTCCAGATAATGTAAAAGACGCTAAGATTAATCATGATCTAAGCAAATTCAAGCATAAAACAGTCTTATCTAGAGAAGAATCTATTTCTAGATTAGCAGACGGACATTATGTTGTTGAGGGAGCTAACTTGATTAGAAATGAGTACGGTAATAAATTATTTGCTGATTTCTTTTTCTTTATCACAGGTTTCCACGGATTCCACGTTTTTTCAGGGGTTATCTTAAATATCATTGTCTTTTTCAATGTCCTAATAGGTACATATGAAAAAAGAAGAAGTTATGAGATGGTTGAAAAAGTAGGTCTATACTGGCACTTTGTAGATTTAGTTTGGGTATTTGTATTTACCGTTTTCTATCTAGTTTAATTTTTAAAAATAATTATTATGTCACACGAACACGTTTCTAATACTGCAGGGATCTGGAAAGTTTTCGCAATATTGTCTGCTGTTACTATTATAGAAGTAATTTTAGGAATACTTAAGCCAGATTTTCTACACATGAACCACCTTTTAGGTATGAATTTGTTGAACTGGGTATTTTATATATTGACTGTTTTTAAAGCTTATTATATTGTATGGTCATTCATGCACTTAGGAGGCGAAAAAAGTAGTCTTAGATGGGCAATTGTATTGCCTGTTGTTTTCTTAATAATATATATACTTTTCATTTTCTTAACCGAAGGGCATTATATTTATGGGGTTTTTAAAGATTCGACAATTAAATGGAATTTTTAACACATATTAATTCAAAAAAAAGGGTACGCATAGCGTACCTTTTTTTATTTTTGTACTTTAAATTTTAATGCTGCAATGAAAAAAAATATTGTTCTTTTTGTGCTTTTTATTCTCCCTATTGTTGCTTATCTTTTTTTTGCATCAGGTGTGAATAGTTTTACCCGTTTGCCTACCGTTACTAAAGGAATTCCTGAGCTAGGAGATTGGGAATCTTTAAATAAAGAAAAGGTAGTTCTAACTAATAAAATAACTATACTTGGTTTTTCTGGTTCCGAAATTTTAAAGAACAGAGGGAATCTTTTTAATCTTAACGAAAAAATTTATCAACGTTACCACACATTTAAAGATTTACAATTTGTAATGATATGTCCCCTTGGTACAGAAAATGATGTACGCAGTATATTAGATGCTTTAGATGAATTTACAGATGTTTCACAATGGCATTTTGTGTTCACCACTCCAGAGAATATCCAAGATTATTATGGTAAACTTCAATTGAAGGGACAACTTGATCAATATGCTGGTACTCCAAATGTTTATATTGTAGATAAAGCGAGAGATTTAAGAGGTCGAAAAGATAAAGACGATTACAAGGAGGGATACAATACTTTTCATCCATCTGAGTTAAGCAACGAGATGCTTGATGATTTTAAAATTATCTTGTACGAATACCGTGCTGCATTAAAGAAGAATCACAATGCGACTAAACAACTTTTAAAAGATTAATATGTTTAAGAATAAATCATACATCGGAATTTCCTTTATCATTTTAGTTTTTGGTATTTATGCTATTCCTAAAATTATAGAGCGCATTCAAAATGGTTCGGTAGTAAAAGCAGATCGTTTAGATAATGTTTCTACATCTGCCACAAAAGACGAAAAGTTAGTAATGATTGGGCCTGCGCCAAAATTTGAATTAACGAATCAAAACAACGACACAATCAACAATGAATCTTTTAAAGGTAAAGTATATGTAGTTGAGTTTTTTTTTACAACTTGTCCTTCAATTTGTCCTAAGATGAATCAAAGTATGTTGCTAATCGAAAAGAAGTTTTTTGGTAATCCTAATTTCGGAATTGCTTCTATCACTATTGATCCCAATCATGATACTGCTAAGGTTTTGAAAGAACATGCCGAATTTTTGGGTGTTAAATCTACAAGCTGGCAATTTTTAAGAGGCGATCAAGATTATATTTATAGTATAGCTAATAAAGGTTTCAATTTATATGCTGCCTCAAATAGCAATGTAGCTGGGGGTTTTGAACACTCAGGTTTATTTGCATTGATTGATAAAGATGGAAATATAAGATGTAGAAAAGATGATTATGGTAATCCTATTTTATACTACGATGGCTTAGAGAAAAAAGGGGTTAGAGATATTCAACAAGATATTAGTATTTTATTAGAAGAATAGGCATTATGAATAATGAAAATTTAGAACAGAAATATAAAAAGTGGATTGTGATTTTATCGATTGCTATTCCTGTAGTTGTTGTGATTCTTTTTGGTGTCAATTTAAAGAAGCTTGGCTTTGATGTCGAACCTTTGACATTCTTACCTCCTATATATGCTTGCGTGAATGCAATTACAGCGGTTTTATTAGTTAGTGCTGTTTTAGCAATTAAAAACGGTAATAGAAAACTGCACGAAAATTTAATGAAAGGGGCAATAGGATGTTCAATTGCATTTTTAGGAATGTATGTAGCTTATCACATGACTTCAGATTCAACAAAATTTGGAGGAGAAGGTATCATCGCATATGTATATTATTTTATTCTCTTTACGCATATTGTGCTATCTGTAATAATCATTCCAATGGTTTTAGTTACTTATGTAAGAGCGTTGGCACAAGTTTTCGACAAACATAAAAGATTAGCAAGAATCACGTTTCCTATATGGTTGTATGTCGCTGTTACGGGTGTGGTCGTTTATTTAATGATATCTCCTTATTATGTTTAAAAATATTAAGTTAAAAGTCATTTCTATTGGGGCACTATTACTTTCTTCGGGAGTGGCTCAAGCCCAATGTGCAATGTGTAGAGCAGCATTAGGAGGTGAGTCTAATAACGCTCAAGCGCAAGCTGTAAATGATGGTATTGTCTATTTAATGGCAATTCCATATGTATTAGTTGGAATAATAGGATATGCCGTATATCGTTTATATCGAAAAAAGAAGGTGAGCTAAAAACTTATTTGAGCCCATTAACAGCTATTTTAATATTTCCTTTTACCTTGATAAATGCTAAGATAGCGTTAGAGGTAATTTGTACTTTTTCAAATGCAATGTCATCCATATTTCCGTTCACATATACTCCTGGTATTGGAGAATAATTATTGAGGTAGCTCATCATACTTGCTTTACCTTCGTCTAGGTTTGCTTGTATTGAGTAACGACAGCTTTCTTGAATCTTCTTTAAAATTACACCTTGTGCTAACCAGTTAGCTGTTCGCATCAATTTACTTTTGGTGTCTAATACATAGTCTAATTGGTCAAAGTAAATTTCCTTCGTTTTCTGATCGTATTGCGGAAAGCCATTCAAATATATTTTACCATTAACAGCTCCTGTCAAGTCTAGTGCAATTACCATTTTGCCACTTTTATGCCATATTGTAACATCGTTAACCTTTACTTTCTTTGAACCTGATCCAAATTCTTGCCCTGCAAAATTGCTGCGCATAATTTTAGAGGCATCTTGGTAAGTAGATACTGCGACGATATTTGCAGTAATTTGATTAGGAATTTTAGTTACTGGTTTTAGGATTATTTTATTCGAATCAAATTTGGTTTCTGGTTTTCTGCCTACTATGGTTTCCATTGTGCATTTCATTCCCATTTGAAGTAAAAATGTTTCTCCTTTTAATTTTGCTGCCGTGCTGTACACTTCTTGCGGTACAACGCGTAGCCAACTGTCATAAGATTCATTCATTTGAAAAGGGGTGCATACTTTCTCCAGAGCTGCTAATACGTTAGGTTTAAAATCCATTGATTTTTCGATTGCATCATCAATAGATTTTTCTAGTTTAGCTTTAAATAATTGAATCGTGGGATTCATTAGGTAAGTTACAGGTACATTTTTACCAAACACAACAAGAGTTGGGCTCTCTTTCCAGTCAAGTGATTTTAATTCTGTTTTTGTAACTAGTTTCCAATTGTCTAAGGCAACATCGCTGCTAAGTGTTAGCACACCATTTAAGTGAAACTCTTGCGTATTGTATAAATCGACGCCCAATGTTTTTGTGCCAATACGATATTTAACTGTTGCTCTTAATGGTAGTATCGTTCTGATTCTTTCGCCTGATTTTGCATTATCATTCTGTATCGTGATAGGAGCAAGCTTCCAAATTTTCATTTCGATATTATCATCAGTAATATCGTTGTCTTCATATATCAAACCATTCAAAATACTGTTAGTCTGGTTCTCGACATCTTTTAGTTGAACACTAATAGGAATATTTAAAAACGAAGGCTGGTTTTCATAAACAACTGGCGTTGCATCATCTGGTTCCGGTTTTAAGGTGTCTATTTTTTGGGTTGTACTGCAGCTAAAAAATAAACAACATAAAGTAATTGATGCAAAAAGATGTTTAGACATTGTAAGTAGTTTTAGCTGTAAAATTAGCAAAAGAAATATATTTTAATATAAAACTGTAACAATTATATTATAATTAAGTCTTATGCATTAAGAGATTATTATTTGTGCTATCAATTTTTGATAACCATTTCAATGCTACTAGTATTGGTTTCATTTTATACTATTTTAATTATGATCGAAATTAAAGATTTACATAAGTCCTATAAAATGGGTAACTCTGAACTGCATGTTCTCAAGGGAATCAACTTTAATATTCAGGAGGGGGAGCTAGTAGCGATTATGGGATCGTCTGGTTCTGGAAAATCGACGCTACTGAATATTTTAGGAATTCTTGACGAAGCTGATACTGGCAGTTACATTTTAGATAATGTTCCAATAAAAAAATTAAACGAAACCATAGCGTCTCGTTATCGCAATAAATTTTTAGGTTTTGTATTCCAGTCTTTCAATTTGATCAATTATAAAAGTGCATTAGATAACGTTGCCATGCCTTTATACTATCAAGGCGTAAAGCGCAAAGAGCGTTACGAAATTGCATTAAAATATTTGTCTAAAGTTGGTTTAGCTACGCATTCGCATCATTTGCCATCTGAACTTTCAGGTGGACAAAAACAACGTGTAGCCATAGCAAGGGCATTAGCTTCAAATCCAAAAGTGCTTTTAGCAGATGAGCCTACAGGTGCTTTAGATACAAAAACTTCTTATGAAGTTATGGAATTAATTCAAGGCATCAACGATGAAGGAAAAACGATTTTAATTGTCACACACGAACCGGATATCGCAGCAATGTGTAAGCGAAATGTAGTTTTAAAAGATGGTTTAATTATCGATGATATTATGGTCGAACAAGTAAGAGCTTCAGCTTATGTTTAACGCAGAGAGATGGCAGGAGATATTTGAAGCTATTGCTAAAAATAAGTTACGTACCTTTTTGACAGGAGTATCTGTAGCGTCCGGAATATTCATCTTGGTTATTTTACTTGGGGTTGGCAAAGGGTTGCAAAACGGAATTGCAAAGCAGTTTGAAAATGACGCATCGGGATTGATCTCGTTTTGGTCAGGAACGACCACAAAAGAATTTAAAGGGCTAAATCCTGGAAGGCAAATCCAATTTAGAAATAGTGATTACAATGCAACTGTTCAGAAATTTGACCAAGATCTCGAAATAAAATCTGCCAACTATATTTTTTGGTCAGGAACCATGAGCCACGGAAATGAAACAGGTAACTACCGTTTTGTTGGTGTAAATACAGATTATCTAGCAGTAGAAAATGCTTCTATAGTCGAGGGAAGATTTATTAATCATAACGATATAATAAACAGTGAAAAAGTTGCCGTCATAGGCATGAAGTTAAAGCAAGATATGTTTAAAGACATGGATCCAGTTGGAGAACAACTTGTAATTAACGATATTAATTTTAAAGTGGTAGGTGTTTTTACTGATCCAGCTGGAGAGCGTGAGGAGACCAGAGCATACATTCCTATCACAACGACACAGCAAGCTTATGGTATAGGAGACAATATAAGCAACCTGGATTTTACGCTTAAAAAAATGGATACTTATGAGGAGGCCTTGGAAGAGTCAGTGAAGTTTACTGATGGGGTGAATCAACTGTTAAAGAGTAAAAATACTATTGCACCTGATGATGATGGAGCGATAGGTTTTAATAATTCTGTTAAGGATGCAAAGCAGTTTTATGATTTGAACTTGTACATCCGCTTGTTTTTTTGGTGGGTCGGAATCTGTACTATAATTGCTGGAGTAGTAGGTGTTAGTAATATTATGCTCATTATTGTAAAAGAGCGTACAAAGGAGATTGGTATTCGAAAAGCATTAGGAGCTTCACCAGTTTCAATTGTAGTAATGATCTTGCATGAGTCAATTTTTATAACCACAATTTCAGGTTTTGTAGGACTGCTAGCAAGTTTATTGTTACTGGAGATTGTGGGTCCATTAGTGAAAAGTGATTATTTTTTAAATCCAGAAGTAGATTTTGGTGTTGCATTAAGTACTGTGCTTTTACTCGTAATCGCCGGTGCAATTGCGGGTTTTTTCCCTGCATATCGAGCAGCAAAAATTAAACCTATTGTAGCACTAAGAGACGAATAATTATGTTTGATAGAGATAAATGGATCGAAATATTAGAGGCACTTACTGCAAACACGTTTAGGACGTTACTAACTGCTTTTGGTGTTTTTTGGGGAATATTTATTCTCGTTATTTTGCTTGCAGCAGGAAAAGGATTGGAGAATGGCGTAAAAAAAGGTTTTGACGGAATTGCTACCAACACCATGTTTATGTGGAGTCAAAAAACATCTAAGCCATACAAAGGGCTTCCGAGCATTCGAAATTATGATTTTAAAAATAGTGATGTAGAAGCATTGAAAGAAAAATTTCCTGATTTACTTTATGTATCTCCGCGAAATGAACTTGGTGGTAATGATGCCCAGTCGAGCAATGTCATTAGAGGTACAAAAACTGGAGCGTACAGCGTTTTTGGTGACTGTCCTGAATTAATGTTTCAAGAACAAATGCAAATTGTATCCGGTCGATTTATAAATCAGCAAGATATTTTGCAAAAGCGTAAAACAGCCGTTATAGGTAGCGGTGTTATTAAAGATTTATATGATAAGACTGAAGATGTTATAGGGACCTATATTAAAGTCAATGGGGTTAATTTTATTGTAGTAGGGGTTTACAAATCTATTTCTCGTGTTAATGGAGATCCTGAGAGCCAACAAAAGAGAATTTATTTGCCTTTCACTACTTTTCAACAAGCTTTTAATTATGGCGATGTAGTAGGATGGATGGCAATTACCGCAAAGGATAACGCTTCTATAACTACTTTAAAACCTGCAATTTTAGAGTATATGAAGAGTCGCCATTCAATAAGTCCGTTAGATGAGAGAGCTATAGGTAACTTTGATTTGTATGAACAATTTAGTAAAATTCAAGGCTTGTTTTTAATACTTAAGTTCATCGCTTATTTTGTAGGAACATTGGTTTTATTATCTGGGGTGATAGGTATTTCAAATATTATGTTGATTGTAGTAAAGGAGCGTACAAAGGAAATTGGTATTAGAAGAGCATTAGGAGCAACTCCTGCAATGATACGTTCTCAAATTTTATTAGAATCAATTTTTCTAACCATCGTCGCAGGAATGTTTGGGATTGCGATGGCAACAGGAGTGGTGGCAATTATCAATATGGTATTAGATTCAATGCCTAGCGGTGACATGATGTTTGCTAATCCTAGTGTTGATCTTACAGTAGTGTTTGTAGCGCTATTCATATTAGTAGGTTCGGGATTATTAGCGGGATATATTCCTGCGCAAACAGCTATAAATATTAAGCCAGTAGATGCTTTGAGAGCAGAATAATAAGTCAATCAAAATAATCGATTAAATCATAACACGATGAAAAAAGGAATAACCATTACAATCTTGGTATTTATAGCTCTAGCATTTTTTGGTGCTTTGTACTATTTATATGCTAAAAATCAAGAACCTCCAATAGTCTTTGAAACCGAAGAGGCAGAAACGAAAACAATCGTCAAAAATACAATTGCTACGGGAAACATTGTGCCTGACGAAGAGGTATTAATCAAACCAAATATTTCAGGGATTATCGAAGCTGTTTATATAAAGGCAGGACAAAATATTAAAGCGGGTGATCTTATTGCAAAAATCAAAGTTGTTGCGAGTGTGTCTAATGTTAGTAATACACAAAATCAAGTTCAGTCTGCTAAAATAGAACTCGACAATCAAGAAAAATTATACAAACGACAAAAAACTCTTTTTGATAAAGGTGTCATTTCTGCAAATGACTTTGATGCGGCACAATTAGCTTATAATTCAGCTAAGCAAAATTACAGTGCTTCGAGACGTACGCTTGATATCGTTAAAACAGGTACTACTTCTGGATTAGGGAGTTATGCAAATACCTTAATTCGTTCTACGGTAACGGGAATGGTGCTTGATGTTCCTGTGAAAGTGGGGAACCAAGTAATTGAAAGTAATAATTTTAATGAAGGAACCACAATAGCTAGTGTTGCCGATATAGGAAGAATGATCTTCGTTGGTAAAATTGACGAATCAGAAGTTGGTAAGATTAAGGAGAAATTGCCTATCGAAATTACGGTAGGAGCCATTGAGAATAAAAAATTTGAGGCCGTTTTACAATACATTGCTCCTAAAGGGGTGAAAGAAAATGGCGCTGTACAATTTGAAATTAAAGCATCGCTCGAAAATAAACAAGATACTTTTATAAGAGCAGGTTTAAGTGCAAATGCTTCAATTATTCTCGAAAAAGCAGATAAAGTTTTGGCTATCAAAGAAGGCTTAGTACAATTCGATAAAAAAACACAAAAGCCTTACGTCGAAATCCAAAATGGTTCGAATACGTTTGTTCGAAAAGATGTGGTTCTTGGTGTGAGCGACGGCATATATGTTCAAGTCATCAGCGGCGTTACATCAAAAGACAAAATAAAAATTTGGAATCAAGGTGTCAAAGAAGGAGATACAGATAAATAAAAAAGCAATCAAAAGAAATTAAGTTTGTAGATAAATGTTAAATTTGTGTAATACCTTTGTTACACTTCCATATAAAAGATATGAAAAAAAATAGTTGGATACCGGTAGTTTTACTCTTCGCTTTTAACTTGTCGTCATCGGCGCAAGATAAAAAATGGACACTAGAGGAATGCGTAAAATATGCCATTGAACATAATATTTCGATACAACAAACGGAATTAGATACACAGTCTGCGTTAATAGATAAAAGAGGCGCATTAGGAAACTTTTTACCCTCTGTGAATGCATCAGCATCACATTCTTGGAACATTGGTTTGAACCAGAATATCACTACTGGTTTATTACAAAATCAAACCACGCAGTTTACCTCATTGAATGGTTCTGTAGGAGTTGATATTTATAAGGGATTACAAAACCAAAATACAATGAGAAGAGCAAAGCTTTCTCTTGTTGCGGCACAATACCAATTGACTAAAATGCGAGAGGATGTTGCCCTGAATGTAGCAAATGCCTTTTTACAAGTGCTATTCAATAAAGAAAATTTAAAGGTGCAACACCAGCAAATGAGTATTAATGAAAAGCAATTAGCTCGAACTCAAGAATTGGTAAATGCAGGTACAATTCCTAGAGGTGATTTATTTGACATCAAAGCGACACTAGCTACAGATAATCAAAACATTATTGCTGCCGAAAATACTTTGTTGATTTCTAAGTTGAGTCTAGCGCAGCTTTTACAGTTAGACGATTTTACTAAATTTGACATTGCAGACAATACTACGGTTGAAGATGAAAACAATATTCTAGCAGAAGACGTGAATGTTATCTATAGTAAAGCCAAAGAAGAACGCACCGGTTTAAAAATTGCTCAAGTTAACCTTGAAGTTGCAGAGAAAAATGTGGCTATTGCAAGAGGTGCTTACCAGCCTACATTGCAAGGTTTTTACAACTTTAATACTAGGGTGGCTTATGCCGATATTCCTGCTAGAGATGCTTCTGGTAATTTCTCAGGAACACAATCAGCGCCAGCATTTTTTAGTCAGTTTAACGATAACAAAGGACAATCTTATGGACTGCAACTGAGTATTCCAATATTTAACGGATTCTCGGCTAAGAATAATGTAGCACGTTCAAAAATATCATTGGAGAAATCAAGAATTGCCTTAGAACAAGAAAGTTTAGATTTGCAACGAAACGTTTATACTGCTTTTACAGATGCTAAAGGAGCTTTAAAATCTTACGAATCTGCTATTAGTGCTTTAGAAGCTAGAGAGCAATCTTACAATTATGCTAAGGAAAAATTTGATGTAGGTTTGATGAATTCATTTGATTTAAATCAATCACAAACATTATTTTCAAATGCACAATCAGAATTACTTAGAAGCAAATACGATTATATATTCAAAATTAAAATATTAGAATTCTATTTTGGAATTCCTATCATTAAAAACTAATTCATTATGTCAAAGAAAACAATTTATTATATTGTTGGAGGAGCTATCCTCGTAATTATTGCACTAATCGCATTGTCTAAAGCGGGTATTATAGGAAACAAAGATGAAGGAATCGAGGTAGAAATCGCGACTGTCAATAGTGCTACTATTGTTGAGACAGTCTCTGCAACTGGAAAAATTCAACCAGAAATAGAGGTTAAAATTTCGTCAATGGTTTCAGGTGAAATTATAGCATTGCCAATCAAAGAAGGTCAAGTAGTTAAAAAAGGAGAGTTATTGGTAAAAATAAACCCAGATTTATATACTTCAAGTTTGAATAGAACCATTGCAGGTTTATCTGGATCTAAAGCGGGACTAACGCAAGCAGATGCTCAGTTCAATGAAGCTAAGTCTAGTTATGATCGAAATAAAACATTGTTTCAAAAAGGAATTATATCTAAATCTGATTGGGACAAAGCAATATCTTCTTACGAAGTAGCCAAAGCAACTAAGCAATCAGCTTATTTTAATGTTCAAAGTGCATCTGCATCTGTAAGTGAAGCAAAAGACAACTTGGGACGAACAATTATCTATGCTCCGGCAGATGGTACTGTTTCAATGCTTAATGTTGAATTAGGAGAACGTGTTCTAGGAACGCAACAAATGACCGGTACCGAACTTTTAAGAGTAGCTAACCTTAACAATATGGAAGTGGAAGTGGATGTTAACGAAAATGACATCGTTAAGATTAAAGTTGGCGACGAAGCTAATGTTGAAGTTGATGCTTACCTCAAAAAGAAATTTAAAGGTGTAGTAACGAGTATTTCTAACTCGGCTAGCAGTACTTTAACTTCTGATCAAGTAACTAATTTTAAAGTAAAAGTTAGGATTGTTAAGGAGTCATATCAAGATTTATTAGAAGGAAAGCCTGCTGCTTATTCTCCTTTTAGACCAGGAATGACTGCGACGGTTGATATTATGACTAAAACAAGATCAAATGTAATTAATGTGCCTATTAGTTCAGTGGTTATCAAATCAGATACTACGGCAGTATCAGCAATTGAATTAGTAGATACAGATGAAGAGAAACAAGCTAAAGCTAAGAGCGATAAAAAGTTTGAATGCGTGTTTGTTAAAGTTGGCGACAAAGCAAAGATTCGCGTCATTAAAACAGGAATTCAAGATGATACTAATATCGAAATTTTATCTGGACTTAAAAAGGGTGATGTAGTTATTACGGGGCCTTACTCTACAGTTACAAAAGAACTTAACTCTGGAGATAAAGTAAGTTTGAAAGATGACAATAAGAATAAAAAGAAGTAACATTTATTTATAAATAATTAAAATAGCCGCTTAATCGTTGTATTAAGCGGCTATTTGTTTTAGTATCTAATTGCTTATTCAAAGCTTTTTAACGTCCTTTGCACCTCTTAATATAGAATACAATTCTTCAAACTATGGCGTATATTTTAAATATTGAAACGGCTACAAAAAACTGCTCTGTTGCAATCGCAAAAGATGGTGAAGTTTTAATTTGTAAAGAGATTGCTGAGGAAGGATATTCACATGCAGAACGTTTGCATGTATTTATCGAAGAAAGTTTGCAAGCGGTGGGTATAGAATATAATGATTTAACGGCAGTTGCGATTAGTCAAGGACCAGGCAGTTATACAGGTTTGCGTATAGGGGTATCGGCAGCTAAGGGGCTTTGTTACGCGTTATCGATACCACTAATCGCAGTAGATACTTTGGAGTCGCTAGCAGTCCAAGCAGATGTAAAAGATGGTGTTGTGATTCCTATGATAGATGCTCGTAGAATGGAAGTATATAGTGCTGTTTTTTCCTCAGAAGGCTCAATGATGAGAAATGTATTAGCAGAGGTTATTACTGAGGAATCTTTTAGCGATATTCAAGAGAAAATATACTTTGTAGGTGATTGTAATGAAAAATGTAAAACAGTCTTAACAGCTGATAAATTCACATTCTTAGATGTTGTCAAATATCCATCTGCTAGAGAAATGGCAAAAATAAGTCAAGAGAAATTCATCAATAATGAAACTGTAGACGTGGCTTATTTTGAACCATTTTACCTTAAAGATTTCATGATTACCGCCCCTAAAAAGAAGTAATTATTTAGCAGAATTACTCTGGGAAAATTCTTTAACAAATGGTTGTATCGAAATTCCTGCTTTATCAAATGCTTCTTTGCAATCTTCTAAAGTTTGTGTAAATACCATTCCAAAATCTTCATTATTTGCCCAAGGTCTTACAGCCAAATCTATAGCGCTATCCGTTAAGTTCTTTACAAAAACTTCTGGTTTAGGAACCTGCAGTACTTTTGGATTGTTATTCAAAATATCGAGTATAATATTCTTCGCCATTTTAATATCTGAATCGTAAGAAATGGAGAAAGTAAGATCTGCACGTCGGTATTTTAATAAGGAATAATTAATTATAGTTCCATTCGATAAAATCCCATTTGGCACAAATACCGTTTGATTATTTGCTGTTGTCAACTTGGTTACAAAAATTTGGATTTCATTTACAGTAGCTATTATGCCTTGTGCCTCTATAGTATGGCCTACCTTGAACGGCTTAAATAAAATGATTAACATTCCTCCAGCGAAGTTAGACAACGATCCTTGCAATGATAAACCTATTGCTAATCCCATCGCTCCTAATATGGCAACAAACGATGAGGTTTCTATACCTAACTTAGAGATGAAGGTAACAAACAACAAGATTCTCAAAGCCCATAGTAATATGTCTGCAAGAAATTTAGTCAAAGTAGGGTCTAAATCCCTCTTCACCATAATGCGTCTAATCAATCTGTTTATGAGACGAATCGCATACAAACCAATTATTAATATTAAAAAGGCCGTAATCAATTTAGGAGAGTAAGCTAAAAACTCTTTGAAGTAAATATCAATATATGTCGCAAGAGAAATTTTGTTGAAATTCATAAACTGTTTTGAGAATGTTTCTTAAAAGAAAGTGATAAGTGCTTGATGGCAAAAATACAAATTAATCCCACTTCATAATGACGTTGCTTGGTTTGTTGTACTATTTTTTTTGCGCAACAAATGTCATAAAAAAAGGCGCTTCGATTGAAGCGCCTTTTTCTGCGTATTATTAAAACTACTCTATTTCGAAAGTGATTTTTACATTGACTCTAAATTCTGCAACTTTATCGCCTTTAACTGTTGCGCTTTGCTCTTGAACATATACAGATCTAATGTTTTTTACTGATTTGGCTGCTTTAATCACAGCTTGTTGTGTTGCATCTTCCCAGCTTTTATTAGATCCTGATAATACTTCGATAACTTTTAATACAGACATAATTTTGGTTTTTTTGGTTAAAAACTAAAATTACAAATTTTCGAACAATAATCAAAATGTCAACCGTTGTTTAAAAGACTATCTATCTATTAATGATGCGATTAAGCGTTTAAAGCTTCAACGTTAATTTTTTCGTCATTCAGCATGCTTTTCAACATGTTTTCGATTCCGCTTTTTAATGTAAAGGTTGACGATGGGCATCCACTACAAGCACCTTGTAATACAACTTTTACCGTTTTTGTTGTTTCATCAAAAGAGTCAAAAGCGATGTTTCCACCATCTGCAGCGACAGCAGGCTTAACATACTCCTCAAGGATATTGATAATTTTTTGAGATGTTTCGTCTAACGAATCAAATTTTTCATCTTTGGTTTTTTCTTCTACGGCAGTTGGTTTAATTAAACTCTCGTCTAATACTGTACCACCGTTTTCAATATACTGTTTAATGAAACTTCTTAACTCTAAGGTGATTTCCTCCCAGTTGTTAACCTCATATTTTGTAACCGAAATGTAGTTTTCATCAATGAAAATTTCTTTTACATATGGGAATTTAAATAACTCTTTAGCTAAAGGAGATGGTCCTGTTTGATCAATATTCTTAAATTCTATTGCATTTTTAGTCAACATACGACTAACTACAAATTTCAAGGCAGATGGATTAGGAGTAGTTTCTCCATAAACAGTGATGGGTTGTTTCTTAACTTTGTTTTCGTCAACGTTAATTACTATTCCACCGTCGTTAAGGAAAGTCTCTATTTGTTCTGCAACTGCTTCTTTTACATCATCCCATTCAACGATGCTGTATTTTTCTACAGCAACAAAATTACCTGAGATATATACCGTTTTTACAAATGGAAGATAAAATAATTTTTGAGCTAATGGAGATCCTTTAGCTTCATCGATATTTTTGAATTCGAAACTCTCGTTTTTAGTGATAAAATCTTCTAGCTCAAATTTTAATATTGTAGGATTTTGAGTTTCCTTTATGGTGATCTTTGTCATGACGTTATTGTAAATTTTTACAAATTTAGTGAAGTTATTTTCTACCAATAGCTATATTTGATATATAAATGAATAAATTAACTATTTTTCACATTTGACAGTAGTCTTAGTTTAAAAGGATGTCTGTTTGTGTGCGCTTTTTCAACACTAAAATGTGCTTTTGAATTCATTTTATTTTTAACAAATATTAACTCCTCTTCAATATAAAAATCATGCTGATAAAAACTGTAAACGGTAAAACTCCTGTAATTCCTGAAGATTGTTATGTCGCAGAAAATGCAACTATCATAGGAGAAGTTACGTTTGGTACATCATGTAGTGTGTGGTTTAATGCTGTCATTAGAGGTGATGTTAACTTTATCAGTTTTGGGGGTAAAGTAAACATACAAGATGGTGCTGTTATTCATTGTACTTACAAAAAACATCCCACGATTGTAGGTAATAACGTTTCGATAGGGCACAATGCAATTGTTCATGGTTGCACAATTCACGACAATGTTTTAATAGGAATGGGAGCGATTGTTATGGATAATTGTGTCGTAGAGAGTAATTCGATTGTTGCTGCAGGTGCAGTTGTTACTCAAAATACGGTAATAACATCAGGGACTATTTGGGCAGGTGTACCCGCAAAAAAAGTGAAAGATATTGATCAATCAAATTTTGCTGGGGAAATCGCTAGAATATCTGATAATTATGTGATGTATTCTAGCTGGTTTAAAGAGGAAGAATAACAATCTTTGCTAATTATAATTTTATTTTTTCGAAAAATAAACTTTTATAACTCTCACTAATAGGAATTCTCTTCTCGGCGATGATTACTTTATTTTTTTGTATCGATGTGACATGTTTAATATTGATAATGTAAGAGCGGTGTATTCTTGAAAACCCTTTTGAGGCTAGCTGCGCGTCCAATTTTATTAAACTAATCAGCGTCAAGATGTATTTGTTATCTGTGGTGTATATTTTTACATAGTCCTTTAAACCTTCGATATATAAAATATCACAATAGTTCAATTTTACATTTTCATACTCTGCTCTTACAAACATAAAATCATGTGCTGTTTCAACAGCGGCAAGACTTGCAGGATTTGGCGTAGTTACCACGGGACTAAATAATTGCTGAGCACGCGTAACCGCCTTTAAAAACCGATTAAAGGGTATTGGTTTTACGAGATAGTCTACGGCTCCTAAATTGAATCCTTCGACAGCATAATTCTCATAAGCAGTTGTAAAAATAACTAGTGGTTTTTTATCGATCGCATTCAAAAAGTCAATACCTGAAAAATGAGGCATTTCGATATCAAGAAAAATCAAGTCTACTGGATTTTGATTGATTATAGCAATGGCATCGATAGCATTATTAAAAGTGTAAACGAGTTCAAGAGCTTCGACTTTGCTCACAAATTCCTTTATCAAGTCAACTGCTAGCGGTTCGTCATCAATGATTACACATCTCATTTTGTTAGGTTTTAATTGTGGTAAAGATACTGTATTAAGTATTGGGCTTTTTTACGGTATCAAGTTTTAACTTCAGGTTTGCAGTGTAATGGGTTTCAGTTTCTGAGATAATTAACTCGTGAGTGTTTGGATATAGTAAGTTCAGCCTACTTTGTATGTTGTTCATTCCTATTCCAGAATTGTCTGGATCCTTACTGTAATCTAGTTTTTTGTTTTCGATAAAAAAATCTAAATTATCGCTTTCAATTACAATTTTGATTTTTACATAAGCCACTCCTTTATAATCAGTACCGTATTTAAAGGCGTTTTCTACAAACGAAATTAATAATAACGGCTCGATGTATTTTTCTCTAGTTTCGCCATGAACATTGATAAAAATATTCTCAATGTTATTAAGTCTTAACTTTTGGAGTTCGATATAATTTTTTAAATAATTAATTTCTTTCTCTAAAAAAACAGTTTGATTATCTGTTTCATATAACATGTAGCGCATCATTTCTGATAGAGTTACAATCGCATCTGGAACCAAGTCTGATTTTTTATATGCAAGAGAATAGATACTATTCAAGGCATTAAATAGAAAATGGGGATTGGTTTGTTTGCGTAAATAGTTTAACTCAGTGGCATTTCGATTCGATTCGGCAAGAATTTTATTTTGCTGATTGATGTGAAATTCGGCTAATGTTCTGATTACTGTGCTTGCCGCCAAAATAAAAACGTAAAATAAGGATGGAATCAATTTAAAAAAGATGGGCGGTTTTCTTCTAAATCCTGGATTGTTTGCCATTCTATTTCTTGCCGCTTCCATCAACTCTCTAGGGATTTCCTTATTGAATTCTGGAGTAAGATAATGTATGTTAATCATGATTAGCAGGTACATTAAAACAGCAGTAATCAGTAAATAGAGTACGGTTTCTTTTTGTAAAAGTAATTTAGGAACTAGGTAATAATAATTTCCATAAAAAAGCATGATGCCTAGAGCCCATTGCATATAAAAATCAATATTGCCAAATTTATTATTTTCATAATTTGGCAATAAAGCAATGATTATAACTAAACACCACAGTATACTATGTGTAAATAGACTGCTTGAAAAAGTGCTTTTTAATTTATCTATTGTCATTAAAATTTTATTGCTAAAGTTTTTAAATCACTCATTGTTATAGTAGGTGAACTATTTTGTTGCAATCTTTGAACTACTAAAGAACCAGTTTTTAACGCGTCATCTTCTGATTTGAAACTATGATTATTAGTTATAGCGGGAATGACAGTTTGCTTAATTATTATTTTGTCATCCTGCTTGATCGTGTAGCCCCATCCATTATCAACTTTTATGGCAGCCACTTTTAATGTATTATTGTCGTGGCAAGATAGGAAAATGAAAGTTACAAATAAGAGTTGTACTTTTATTGCTGTTGCTAATGAGAAAAACTTCTGATCAATTGACCAGAAGTTTTTTATTTTATTTTTAATTGTCATCATCATTTTGTTCTTCTAATGGTTTAAATTCCCATACATCATCATAGTATGCCGAACCAGCTCTACCTAATATTACAAAACCTCTTTGATTAATTGCAAAACCTGAAGCATCTGTCCTAGCAGAACCTTCAAGTGGCGTTTTTTCGTTCCATAAATCAGTAGATGGATTGTACTCCCAAATTGATTTTGAACTTTCTCCACATGCAATATATCCTAGACCATTCATAGAAAAACCTACAGCGTTTGCTCTTGTAATTAAATAAGTATCGTGGTCATCTTCATCATCATCAAGATCTCTTTTTTTAGTCCACACATCAGTACTTGGGTCAAATTCCCAAAAGTCGACTTGATATACTCCATTGTTAATTCCTGTTCCTATATAGGCTTTATCATCAATCACAAAAACAGTTGCGTTACGACGTTTGTTACCTCCAAATCCAGTTACTAAAGTCCAAGAGTTTGCGGTGTCATCATATTGATAAAAGTCTTTAAGATAATTTCCATCATAACCAGTTCCAAAATAAGCTTTGCCACCCACCTGAAACCCTACGGCTGAGTAACGCCCAGTACCTGAGAAATCTGTTTTTTGACTCCAACTATTGCTGTTAGGATCGTACTGGTAAAAATCACGTAATTTATTTGTACCATCATATCCTAATCCTACATATCCTTTTCCGTTAAGTTCAAATGATGATGCGGCGCTTCTAGCAGGGCCCGTGAAATCTGCCTTTTGTTCCCAGTAATCACCATCTGAATTGTAGGCCCATAAATCATTAAGATATTCGTCACCAGTATATCCTGTAGCAATAAATGCATAAGAACCAATGACAAAGTTGGTGGCACTTGAGCGTGCAGGCCCGTCAAATGAAGATCTTTTAATCCAGTTTCCTAAGGCATCTTCAGTATCGTCAT
Organism: Flavobacterium frigidarium DSM 17623; assembly: GCF_000425505.1. GTDB lineage: Bacteria > Bacteroidota > Bacteroidia > Flavobacteriales > Flavobacteriaceae > Flavobacterium > Flavobacterium frigidarium. The sequence continues at coordinate 63,279 of NZ_AUDO01000008.1, forward strand.
TACTACAACCTACAAAGGCAATACTGATAGAAAGTGTAGCAAACAGTAATCCTCTTTTTAATATATTCATATTCATCATTTTTATTAATAGTTATATTTTAAACCTGTTGAGACAAGAATCATTCTATTGTTTTCAAATCTTTATTCATATAAGAACTACTAGGTCGCCCCCCTTAAACGGGTTGAAGCAGTTGCTTATTTAATGAAAAAGACCATTATAGGTTCAAAAATAGATGCAATAAATATCCCAAAAAAAGAATATATATGGATGTGCTAATTATATAGACGAAGTTGTCATTAAATTAGATGAACTCGACTATCATTGTTCAAATTGCAATCATCGTGAGATATTGGTCTTCGATAGACAATTTATCCTTATTGGTATAACTTATAATTTGGTTGAGGGAAAGGGCATTTATATTTGTTCAAAAACGGTTATGTATAAGCTTTTTTATCTCCTGATTTTAAGTGTGATTATCTCGTCGTGCAACTCTGACGTTGATACTGGGGAATTTGTAGTTGGTGCTGATTACTTAGCACTAAATAATAACGTAATTCAAATTGATACAGCTACAGTGGAGCTGTCTACTATTCGATTAGATTCGTTGGTGACATCTAGTCAGAGTAGAATTCTCGTAGGCTCGTATGTCGATCCTATTTTTGGTAAAATAAAGTCAGACAGTTACTTTCAGTTGTATGGCAATAGTTACGCTTTGTATACTGATAATGCCGATACCGAAAGCACAAACTATGTCTTTGATTCTATTCGTATGGTTATGAAGCTGGACAAATATTATTATGGTGATACTACTAAAACGTATACTTTTAATATCCATAAATTAACCGAGCAAGTTAAAACTAGCTTAGAAGATAATACGTTTCATAACGACTCAAAATTAAGTTATCAAAGTGCTGTTCTAGGTAGTATAAGTTTTAAGCCAAAACCAGTAAGTACTGATTCGATTAGTGTTGTGCTTAGTGATGACTTTGGAAACGAACTTTTTCAAAAAATCAAGAAGAAAGAGATTGCTAATTCTGATGAGTTTGTAGAATATTTAAAAGGTTTTGTCGTAACAGCAGATAGCGACAATAGTTCTAGTGTTCTAGGATTTGATTTGTCAAGCGAACTACGGTTGTATTATTCAAAATATTTATCGAATAGCGAAACCTCATTTGTTTTAAGTTTTGGAGTTTATGATTCAAGCAAGCAATTTAATGCGATTACCGCAGATAGGGCAGGCACCGTAATTGAAGATTTACCCATAGCAACGAGCAAATTAGTAAGTACCAAAACTGCCAACCAAAGTTTCATACAATCGGGGAGTGGTGTTTCCTGTCGGATTGACTTTCCCAATATAAAGCAACTTAAATATGCTTTTGAAAAAGGGGCTATTGTCGATGCGCAATTGTCAATCAAACCGGTTAATAATACCTACTCAGCTCGTTATTCTCTTCCGGAATCTTTGCTAGTGTACATAGCTGATGATTTAAACAGAATAAAAGGTTTGCTAACTAATGCTTCAGGAGAGCCAATTTACGCTGTATTAAATCAAAGTGCTGATGAGTTTAACGAAAGCACAGCGTATACCATTTCGATTGGTTCTTTTCTACAATCAGAGATGATCAAAGCATCAGATTCAAGATACTCTTTAATTCTGGCCTCTCCAGATGTTTCAAAAACAGTAAATAGACTAGTATTAGCTGATCAAAAAGCAGCTTCAAATTCTTTGAAAATGAAAATTTATTATATTTCTTATTAAATGAAAAATAACCTAACATATTTAGCCTTTTTACTTCTTTTTAGTTGGCAATCTTTTGCTCAAAGTATTTCGAGCTCTCCTTATTCTCTTTATGGATTGGGGACAGTCTACGATGCTGATTTTGGAGGAATTCCCGGTATAGGTTCTTCTGGGATTGCTTTGCCTTCGACACAGTTTATCAATAATTTAAATCCTGCCTCATTGGGATTTATGAATTTAAATCATTTTTTGTTTGATGTTGGTGGGAAAGCCATTTTAACTAGTTATGAAAATAGTGTCAATAAAGAGAGTCGCAACAACGCTCAGTTTTCTCACTTAGCTCTGGCATTTCCAGTTAGTGATAAATCGGCTTTCAGTTTGGCGCTTAAGCCTTACTCAAGTAGCACTTATAAAATTTCTAACTTGTCGCTTCCTATTATAGATAGCGATAGTGATTATATCCTTGATGCTACAGGAAGTGGTGGATTAAACGATGTTGATATATCTTACGGTCGTAAATTTTCTAAAAAGTTATCACTTGGAGCATCGGCTTCAGTATTATTTGGAAATACCACAGATGATAAAACGTTTACTATAGGGAACTCGATCACTAACAGCTATAAAACCACTAATTATTCTGGTGCGCGCCTTTCCTTTGGAGGGCAGTATGTTGTAGACTCTACATTTACAATTGGATCTACTTTAAAATTGCCAACAAAAATAAATGGTAGTCAAGTGGGTAGCCTCACGACGGTGAATATTTCAGGGAGTTCTGTAATAGAGTCAGATGTAGTCACTGATGTTGATAGCTACTACATGCCATTTGAAGCGGGATTCGGAATTAGTAAAGTTTTTAAAAATAATATCAACTTAACTCTAGATTACGAACGCCGATTTTGGGATAGTACAAATCAATCTTCGATCTATGGAAACTATGCTGATCAAGATAAATATGCACTGGGATTGTCATACAGCAAGCCTTCGGTAATTAGATCTTATTTTGATCGAATAAAATACTCAACAGGATTAAATTATGATACGGGGTATCTAGAAGTAGATGGTAATCGTGTGAAAAATGTTTCCTTATCAGTGGGACTTTCTTTGCCTTTAGAGAATTCGGCAACGGCGTTGAATATTAGTTATTCTTACGGACAAAAAGGGAGCATCGGTAATGGTTTAATAAAAGAAAATTATCATAAACTATCGCTTAATTTAAGTTTAGATGCTATATGGTTCGTCAAGCGAAAAATTGATTAATTTAAAAATCTTGCTTTATCACTTGGTATTTATCGCCTAAAATCCCTCTTAAAACAGTAGCTTCTGTATTCGAATAAAATACAGCGTTTCTCGACTTTGTACCGTTAAACCCAATATTATCTGCTAGCAAGTTTTTTGTTTGTTTGGCTACAGCTTCACCAGAATCAATTATTTGAATGTGATCTGGTAGCATCTTTCTAAGTTGAGGTATGAGGTAGGGGTAATGACTGCATCCCAGAACTAAATAATCAATATTCTCGGCAATCATGGGTTGGATGTAGGACAACAATAAATCGTGCATCTCAGCTGAATTTATCGCTCCTGCCTCGATAAGTTGTACCAGTCCATGTCCAACTTGTTCGATAATTCTCGTATTGCTGTATTTTTGTATTGCTGTTGTAAATAGTGCGCTACTTAAGGTTCCTTTAGTTGCCAAGATACCAATCGTTTGCGTTTTAGAATATAAAGCCGCTGGTTTTATTGCGGGTTCGATACCTATAAAAGGCACTGGATAGTTGGTTCGTAGCTCCTCAATTGCGTTTGTAGTCGCGGTGTTGCAGGCAACCACAATTAGCTTACAATCCATCTCTAATAGAAACTCAGTGTTTTTAATACTTAGGGCTACAATATCCTCTTTAGACTTTTGGCCATAAGGCGCATTTTTACTGTCGGCTAAATAGATTGTTTCCTCATCAGGTAATAACTGATGAATCTCTTTCCAGATAGAAGTTCCCCCAATACCGGAGTCAAAAATGCCTATAGGTTTGTCATTTTTCATTAAAACAAAGTTAGCTGCTCTTTTTTTAAATTCCTAAAAAAATGGTGTTGTATAAAACAAGAAACCACTCGATCACAATGTGAGGAGTGGTTTTTATTCTTATACTTTTAGGTTTCTTAGAATCCTAAATCTTTTTTTACATCAGCAGTCAAGTTAGGACCATCAGCAAGTAATAGAGTAGAACCGTCTAATACATATTGGAATCCTTTTGCTTTTCCAACTTTTTGAATAGAAAGTCTTACTTTTTCCATTATCGGTTTGATAATATCTGATTCTTTTTGTTGTAATTCTTTTTGAGCGTTATCTCTAAAGTCAACAATTCTTTTTTGCATATCTTGAACCTCTTTAGAGCGATCTCCATTGATTGCATCAGATACCGTAGCTGATTCGCTTTCGTACTTTTTCAATTTCCCTTGGTATTCATCAACCATTTTTTTGTAATCTGCATCGTATGTTGTGCTCAATTTATCCAATTGTTTTTGAGCATCTAGCATAGCAGGCATTTTAGACATAATTTCACTCACATCAACATGAGCCGCTTTTGCTTGAGCATTCATCGTTTGACCTGCTCCTAAAATGAATAATGCAGCAATTACTAAAGTTTTGATTTGTTTCATCGTTTTTAAAATATTAAGTATTAATTTTTGTTTGGTTTTACTTTTGTTCTCTAGACTTCAATATAGAATCTCGTTGTTTAAGGATTTGTGCTCTTCTTTCTTCCAGAACTTTTTTACGATCCTCGATAAGTTTTTTACGTTCTTCTGCTTTTTGAGCCTTCATGTCATCTAACTTCTGCTGTGCACTTTCATCAGTTAGTTTAGTATCAGTTTCTTTGCTAGTACTAGTTGTAGTAGTATTTGCAGAAACCGTGCCATTTTTTCTAGATTCTCTTTCCGCAGCTAATTTGGCTTTACGATCGTAATATTCTTTTTTCTTTAATTCGACTGCCGCTTTGCGCTCTTCTAATATTTTATCTCTAGCAGCTTTGCGTTCATCTAGCAGTTTTTGTCGCTCTTGTAAGGCTTCGTTACTGTCTATTGCATCTTCTTTGCTCTCCCTAGCTTCTTGTTGTTCCAGTTGCTTTTTACTTAATTGCTCTCTTTTGTCTGTTCGTGTTAATGCGCGCAATACTTGGTCGCTTATGTCATAACGCTTTGCAGCAAATAACATCGTTAAATCAGAGGAGCGGTCAAATATAAAATCATATTTATTACTTTCTGCTAGATCCTGCACAGCAGTAAAAACTTGATCTTGAATTGGCTTTGTTAGCTGCATTTTTTGAAGCATCAAATCACCGTTGGCTCCAAATCTCTTTTGTTGGTAATCGAGCATTTCACGTTCTAAAAATCGTATCTCTGCTTCACGTTCCTCAATCAAATTCTTTGTTAGAAGCGCTTTTTCAGCTTGTAAAGCAACTTTTATTTTATCAATTTCTACTTTTTTAACCTCAATTTCTTGTTTCCATTTCTGTGCTTTTTGCTCTAATTGAGCATTAGCTTCAGTATAACTAGATACATTTTGCAAAATGTATTCCATATCAATGTATCCTACTTTCGTTCCCTTCGTTTGAGCATGAGAAAAAGATCCAACTATAGTGGCTAAAAATAAAAATAGAAATTGTTTTCTCATATTTATGTGATTAGAATATTGATGCATTTTATATCTAGAATTGTTGTCCTATGATAAAGTGTGTTTGCCAGCCACTAGGTTCTGTTTGACCAGTTGCTGCGTCAAATCCATGAGCAAAGTCGATACCTAATAAACCAAATGCTGGCATAAATACTCTAAGTCCTACACCTGCTGATCTTTTTAAGTCAAAAGGATTGAAAGTTTTAAAATTTTCATAAGAATTACCTGCTTCTACAAAACCAAGTGCATAAATTGATGCTGATGATTTTAATGTGATTGGGTAACGTAATTCCATTGAGAACTTGTTATAAACGGTTGCTCCAATTTGCTCATTATTACTGTTTAGAGGTGTTAATGAGTTGTTCTCGTATCCTCTTAACTGGACCGTCTCTCTACCGTCTAACGAGTAATTTGCAAGACCATCTCCACCAACGTAGAATCTTTCAAATGGCACAGCGCCACGATCTTGATTATAAGCTCCTAAGAAACCAAACTCTGTTAATGTTCTTAAAACTAATTTACCATAAATTTTAGTATAGGCATCAGCTTTAAATTTAATTTTATAGTACTCTAACCAGTTAAATTTCTTTTGGTCAACAATGGCAGCATCTGCAGCAGCTTCTTGAAAAGTTGATACTCTATTACCTGACGCATCTAAGTAAGATCCTTTAGGTATAGTGATGTTTCCATTTGAATCAAATTGATCCACTGTACTCTTTAATTTGTATTCTTCTTTATCCCCTAATGTGGCATAGTTTATTCCGTTAAGTAAACTGTAAGGAGGTGTTATTTTTGCCGAGATACTAAATTCAGACCCATAAGTAGGGAAAATTGGATTCACCCCTTTGTTATTCCTTGTTAATCCAATTGTGTAAGCTAAGTTACGAGAATTACCATCTCCAAAGGTAAACAATCCAGTATTGTAGTTATTTAAACTATAGTGCTGGTAACTTACAGATTGCGATAGAACGAAGAAGTCATCTGGTTCTGTCAGTCTTTTTGCTAAACCTACAGACAATGTCAAGATATTAAAACTTTTACTTTTATCAGCTTTTTGAGTCTGAAAATCATTTAAAAACTGCTTACTATATGAGATAGAAGAACTAAATTGCACCGGTTTTTTTCCTCCAAACCATGGTTCAGAAAACGAAACACTATACGTTTGAAAGAAAGTACTTCCTTGTAAACGTAAAGATACTTTTTGACCATCTCCCATAGGTAATGGTTTGTACGCATCTTTATTTAACATGTTTCTAGCCGAGAAGTTGTTAAATGATAATCCTAATGTACCAATGAATCCACCTCCACCGTAACCACCTTGTAGTTCAATTTGGCTTGATCCTTTTTCTACTAATTGATATTCGATATCAACGGTACCTGCTGCAGCATCAACATTTTTAAATGCTGGATTGATTGCCTCAGGGTCAAAGAAGCCTAATTGACCAATCTCACGAATTGTTCTAACTAACTCGTCTTTGCTATATTTTTGACCTGGCTTAGTTCTTAATTCTCTGTAAATTACACGGTCATTGGTCTTATCGTTTCCTACTACAGTAATTTTGTTAAAGTAAGCTAATGGTCCTTCAGTAACTCTAATTTCGAAGTCGATTGTGTCATTTGCAGTTTTTACCTCAACAGCATTAATATTTGAGAATAAATAGCCACTGTTTTGATACAAATTTGTAATGTCTTCCCCGTCAGGTTTTGTTTTGTCTGCAATTCTTTTTTCAAGTAAAACACCGTTGTATGTTTCTCCTTTTTTAACCCCTAATATTCTTGATAATAATTGATCAGAATATACCGTGTTACCTAAGAATTTAATATCTCCAAAATAGTATTTTCTACCTTCTTCAATATTAACATTAATAGCTAAAGTGTTTTTTTCTTTATTGTATTTAACAGAGTCAGAAATGATTCGAGCATCTCTATATCCCTTTTCCTTGTATTTTGCAATTACATTCTCTAAGTCTGATTTGTATTTGTCTTTAATGAACTTAGATGCTTTTAGAATTCTTAAAAAGTTCTTTTGCTTCGTGTCTTTCATTGCTTTACGCAATGTCTTGTCAGACATTTGTTCGTTTCCGTCAAAGTCAATACTACTAATTTTTACTTTGTCACCTTTGTCAATATTCACTAACATGTTCACCTCATTTGTAGTTGCGGTGTCCTTAGATATATTGATGTTTACTTTAGTATTATAGTAACCGTCCTTTTTGTATTTGTTTTCGATGTAGTTTTTAGTGGTTGTTAACAAGTTTTCGTTAACCACTTTGCTTTTAGTTAAGCCGTTATCTTTAATTAACGCCTCAGTCTTGTTTTTCTTAACGCCAACAAATTTCACTTCCTTAAGTTTAGGAAGTTCTTTAATATCTAGATCAAGATAGATGCTGTCATTTTCAATGTGATTGATATAAAACGAAATTTCGTCAAATAGGCCTAGTTTTCCTAACTTTTTGATGGCGCTACTAATTTGTTCTCCAGGAACCGTAATTTCTTGTCCTTTTTGTAATCCTGCAAAGGTTACCACTGTTTGCTCATTAAAGCTTATTTTACTTGTAACTGTTACATTACCAAGTATGTATTTTTTTCCTTCGTCAAAAGGAACTCTGTCTTGGGCTTTAGCTTTTGAGAAACTCGCTATAAGGGCGATGGTAAGGACTGCTTTTATACTTTTATTCAACACTAAAAATTTATTTAATTTGTTCACTTGTTTTTCCAAATCTGCGCTCTCTCTTTTGATAACTAATGATAGCCTCATATAACTCTTGTTCTTTAAAGTCTGGCCACAATACGTCAGTAAAATACAATTCAGCGTAAGCTATCTGCCATAACAGAAAATTACTTATCCTGTGTTCTCCACTTGTTCGTATTAATAAATCTACATCGGGTAAATTTTGCGTGTAAAGATGCTCATTTATAATTGAATCGTCAATAGCGTCAATTGAAATTATATTATTTTTAACTTTATCACTAATAGACTTCACAACATTAACAATTTCTTCTCTAGATCCGTAACTTAATGCTAAGGTTAGTGTGAGTTTCGTATTGTTTTTAGTTTTTTCAATTACATCTAGTAATTCTTTCTGCGCTGTCTCAGGCATTTTCTCAAGATTACCAATGGTGTTTAAACGGATGTTATTCTTGATTAATGTTGGCAATTCTTTCTTCAATGATTTGATCAAAATCTTCATTAATGTATCTACTTCTAATTTTGGTCTATTCCAGTTTTCTGTAGAAAAAGCATACAATGTAAGATTTTCAATACCGAGTTTAGCACAAGTCTCAATAATGATTTTTACCGATTTTGTTCCGCTTTCATGTCCAAAAGCTCTTAGTAATCCTTGCTTTTTTGCCCAGCGGCCGTTACCATCCATTATAATTGCTAAGTGGCGTGGTAAGTTGGTAATGTCTATATGTTCTAGTAAATTCATTTTTTTAGTCTGCACAGTAACATGGTTTTTGTCCAAAAGTATACGTTAACGTAACTCCTGTAAAAAGATACCAATCATTATTATTTATATTTCCAAAAGCGATGTTATTCACAGTTACGGGGCTAACTGACATGTCAACGTATGTTAGAGGGTAGCTACTGTCTAAGTCGTCTGTAAAAGTGTAACGTGCTCCAGCTTCAACCGCTAGAATAAATCTGCTATTTAAAGTTGTTTTTACTCCAATATTAAAAGGTATTGCAAAGCTTGAATTACTGTAGTTTTCTTGAATTTGCATTGGTCCAGATGTAGGTATTCCCGAAATTCTTGTTCCAATAGGTATATTATGACTTAAATCTCCTTCGTAAGAAGCATAGCTTATTCCTGTATATATATAAGGTGTAAATTGTCTACCTGCACGGTATAAATCAAAGTCAAAAAAGTTAAACTCGATACCCACTGAAGCTTCTGTCAGTTTAGTGTCAAATCGATCTTCTCTTAATTGTCTACTTATATCGTTAGACTCAGTGTCATTTGCACTTAGTTTACTATACATTAAAGATGCTCTATACGCTAGCCGTGTAGTTTGATTCCATTTATAAAGCACACCTAATGCGAGTTTGTTCGGAGCGATGTAACTAGTCGATCCTACATCACCAACAAAGTTGCTTCCGCCTACAAATACTCCAATTTCGTTAATTTGAGAGTACATAGAAACGCTTAGAAATAGCGATAAAATAAGAGTGAAAAATCTATTCATTTGTCTTAAAATTGCCTGCAAATATAATAATTATCGATACTAATCAATGCCTTATCTGTTAAAACTGCTTATATTTTAGATATTAATAGGTATTATAGAGTGCGGTTGAGAGTTTATAAGTTCAAAACGAAATAAAACAATGAAATCGTATAATGACTGTGTATTTTGTGATTTAGTTTCGCTTATCTTCTCCCCATAACAATTTACTACGCAACGTTTTTAAGAAAGTTGCTTCTGGAATTTCCACCATATTTATTTTAAAGGCCGTTTTTCTAATTGTTAATATAGAATCATTTCCCACTGATGTAATTCTTGAATCTAAAGATACAAGATAGTTTTCTTCCCTTCCTGAAACGCGCAGCTCTATATCTGTATCGTCTGGAATAACAAGTGGTCTTGCATTTAAGTTATGTGGAGCGATAGGTGTGATTACCAAACTTTTTACATCTGGTGTTAATATAGGCCCTCCGCAGCTTAAAGAATATCCCGTAGATCCTGTTGGTGTAGAGATTATTAAACCATCAGCCCAATACGAATTTAAGAACTCCCCGTTTAAATAGGTATCTATGGTAATCATCGATGTAGTGTCTTTTCTACTTACGGTGATTTCGTTCATTGCAAAATTAATATCTTGCAATGCCTCATTTGTTGGAGTACAACTCAAACTTAACAATGTCCTTTTAGACAAAGTATATTGTTTGTCTAATACAATTTGTAGAAAAGAGGCAATGTTTTCCTTTTGTACGGTTGCTAGAAAACCAAGTCTGCCTGCGTTAATTCCTAATATCGGAACTCCAGAGTTACGTACCAGCGTAGCAGCTCTTAAAATAGTTCCATCTCCTCCTATACTTAATAAAATGTCAAAACTTCTGTCTAACTCCGTGTGCGATGAAAATGTTTTATAATCTCTTTGGATGATTTCCTTATCATAAAGCATTTCAAGAAAATCAGCTTCAATAACGAGTTCTACATTATTTCGATTAAAAAAAACAAAGATGTCCTTAATAATTGGTTCTGTACTATTTTGGTAATATTGACCGTAAATGGCTATTTTCATTGTAGTTGCTTGTGCTATTTTATTTTGAAGAGAGTGAGCAGTTAAACTTTGTAGTTATCCTAAATTACATATTCAAGTAACGGTCTAGATAATCCGAACGTTCTTTTAAATTATTAATATAATCATCCTCGTGATGTTCAGAGGTGATTTCGTAGTTATACCTTCTAAATGTTTGAATGATTTCATTAATTGCTCCTGTGGTAATTTTCAACGTTACCTCGACAGTATCGGTATCTGAATCAGAAATGAATAATCCTAGTAATTTTGCATTATTGCTTTCAACTATTTGTGTTATTTGACTCATAGAATAATCGACAAGTCCTTTGCGGACTTTTATAATACTACCTTGCTCTTTTAAAAAAGTTGTTTGATGAAAAAACGTTAAGATATCTTCGATTTCATAATAACCTACATAGTTGTTTTCGTTGTTTAAAACCGGAATTAAATTAGCGTGATTTTTGGCAAATACAGTCAAAACTTCCAACCATATGGCATCAGCTCTTGTGAAAAAATGTTCTAAGGTGTATTTAAAGTCGATTACTTTTTTATCCTCATCAAACGTTGCAGTGTCTTCAGCGGATAAATTTCCAATGAAGATACCGTTTTCCAACACTGGAAAGTGTGAAAAATTTGATTCGGCAAAAAAATCATTCACTGCCGAAATACTATCTTGGCTGTCAATGGCTTTAAAGTCAGTAGTTATGTAGTTTGTAATTTCCATCTGTCGTGAATCCTCTATTTTTATGCAAAATAATCAAAAAAAGGCAAAATCTCCTACCTTTTACTTTGTATTTTTGTACACAGTAATAAGATAGTTTTAATCAAATAGTATTTCAATGACAAAGTTAAGTGTAAACATCAATAAAATAGCTACTTTACGTAATGCCAGAGGAGGAAATGTGCCCGATTTATTAAAAGTTGCTGCAGACATTCAAAAATTTGGAGCACAAGGAATCACTATTCACCCGCGCCCAGACGAACGTCACATCCGCTATCAAGATGCTCGCGATTTAAAAGCCATTGTTCACACCGAATTCAATATAGAAGGAAACCCTCAGCATAATTTTATCGATTTGGTTCTTGAATGCAAACCAGAGCAAGTTACATTAGTACCAGATGCAATTGGTGCCATCACTTCCTCTGCTGGTTGGGATACAGTAAAAAATCAGGCTTATTTGACTGAAATGATTCAAGAATTTAAGCGAAATAATATTCGAACATCCATCTTTGTCGATCCTATTCTTGCTATGATTGAAGGGGCAAAAAACACAGGAGCTGATCGCATCGAATTATACACTGAGGACTTTGCCCACCAATACAGTTTAGGAAACCATGACGCGATCAATCCTTATGTAACAGCATCAGTTTTGGCAAACGACTTAGGCTTAGGGATTAATGCAGGACACGATTTAAGCTTAGATAATATTCAGTTTTTCAAGCAGAACATTCCAGGATTACTCGAAGTTTCTATAGGACATGCATTAATCGCAGAGTCACTATATTTAGGTTTAGAGAATGTGGTGAACATGTACTTGCAAAAATTAAAATAAAATAATTTGGGCGTGCCCTTTATAATCCCGATGATCTCGGGATTTTAAAGGTCGGGCTATACGCTACAATCTTTTTTCATATTTCGCTATCGCTTCATATTAAAAAAGGATTTTCGCTGCTATCCCTCACGCGAAACCATAAAAACAAAAGAAAATGCTATATTCAAAAATAGAAGGAGAAGGAAAACCACTTTTAATCCTACACGGATTTTTAGGTATGTCAGATAACTGGAAAACTATTGGAGTACAATTGTCAACAGAAGGGTATCAAGTGCACTTACTCGATTTGCGTAACCACGGTCGCAGTTTTCAATCAGAGGAATTTAGTTATGCCTTAATGGCACAAGACGTATTTGATTATTGTAAAGAACATAATTTAGAAAAAGTATCCGTTATCGGGCATTCTATGGGAGGTAAAACAGCCATGTTGTTTGCAACTACCTATCCTGAGATGATCGATAAATTGATTGTCGCTGATATTGGCCCAAAATTTTATCCGCAGCATCATCAAACGATTTTAGCGGGATTAAATGCCGTAGATTTTGAAAAAAAACCAAGCCGCGCTGATGTCGAAGCTACGCTAGAAGAATACATCACCGACTTCGGAACGCGTCAGTTTTTAATGAAAAGTTTGTTTTGGCAAGAGCCAGGTCAATTGGCTTTCCGTTTTAATCTTTCTGTTTTTAATAAAAAGTTAGACGAAATAGGTGTGGCACTTCCTGAAGCTGCAGTCTATGACAAACCTACGCTATTTATTCGTGGTGGAAATTCGGATTATATTAAGGATGGCGATTTCGATGCGATAAAGAAACATTTTCCACTAGCGGCATTCGAAACAATTCCTAATGCTGGACACTGGTTACACGCCGAAAACCCAAAATTGTTTCATCAATTGGCAAAAGATTTCTTAGATAAATAATTTAAACGAACATTATGAAAGTTTTATTTAGAATATTAATTACTGCAGTATTAGTTGTAATTTTATCACATTTGATGCCTGGAGTACATGTAGAAAGTTTTGTAAAAGCTATTTACGTTGCTATTGTTTTAGGGTTGTTAAATCTTTTCATCAAGCCAATCTTAGTTATACTAACATTGCCTATCACCTTCATTACATTAGGGTTGTTTTTACTAATTATCAATGCAATATTGATTTTGATTTGTGATAATATTGTAGGAGGCTTTAGGGTAGATTCTTTTTTAACCGCCTTATTGTTTAGTGTAATATTGTCTGTTTCCCAGTCGCTTATGTACGCGCTTTTTGGAGAGACTAAATAAATATATTCTTAAAATTAGTAAAACTATATTAACAAATTAATGCATGTAAACTAATATAGTTTTACTAATTTTGTACTCAATTACAAGAAAATGAAAAAAATCCACTTTATACTAATACTCTTAATTGGCGTCCTACTGATGCCCAATTCAGTATTAGCGTGTGGAAATAGCGTCGACAAAACTTCTTGTAGTAAAGAGATGTCTTCTCATAAAGATATGAAAGACTGTTGTAAAAAAGAGAACTCATCTAAGAAGAATCATAGCGGTTGCGCTGGAAAATGTGGTAATGCCATGTGTAGTGTATCTTCGATTCAATTGGGAGTTGTTTCAACTTTACCAGTAAATCTTGTTGCTGATCTATTTAATTTTTCTAAAGAGAAGCAAAAATTTTACCATACTATATCTTTAACTTCAGAAGGATATACTTCAATCTGGTTACTTCCTAAAATAGGATAAAACCATTTCAAGACAGCCAATAGTCTGTCTATTTCAAAGTGCAACTGCACTTAACACCTTTATTTTAGCGGCATATTTATAGTATCTTAATTGTAGTTATTAAACTATCATGATTTACGCATGCGTCTTATTTATTTAATTTAAAATTTATCGAATGAAATCAATTCAAAAAGGTTTGATTACAATGCTGCTATTGTTGTCAGCCACGGCTATGCAAGCCCAAATCAAAAATGCAAAAACAGATACTGTAACTATTCTAGGTAATTGCGGTATGTGTCAAAAAACGATCGAGAAAGCTGGGAACATTAAAAATGTAGCTTTAGTAAACTGGAACAAGGATACTAGAGTAGCTTCAATAACATATGACGCTAATCAAACCAATCAAGACGAAATCTTAAAACGTATTGCATTAGCAGGTTACGATAGTGAAACAATTACTGCGCCAAACGCAGCATACAAAAAGCTTTCTCTATGTTGTCAATACGACAGAGAAGTAAAACAATCAAATTAATAAAAATCAAATAATCAATACATTAAAAACAATTCAACATGAAAAATTTAGTAAAATTAGGTCTCTTATCATTAGTGCTAACAATAGCATCTTGCAAAGACAACAAAGAAAATGCATCAGACGATAACAAAGAAATGGTTGCTGATAACGAGCTATATTCTTGCCAAATGCACCCAGAGGTAACGGGTAAAAAACGAGATACCTGCACAGAATGCGGCATGAAATTAACAGAAAAAGTAAGCGAGAGAGACGAAACTGTCTCTGTTCAGGAACTGGAAATCGTAAAAAGTAAAGCGGATTTTTCTATTGATCTTATCTTAGATAAATACATTAATCTTAAGAATAAACTAGCGGCTGATGACAGTAAAGCGGCTGCTGCTGCAGGAATGGAATTAGAACGCGCCATAAAAGGAGCTAAATCTGATGTGATCGAAAAAGAATTGCAAAATCAATACACTACAATCACAAAGGCTGCAATTGAAGAAACAACTATCATAGCAACAAACTCAGGGAAAATTGCAGATCAAAGAAAGCAATTTGCGGCTTTAAGCCAAAACATGACGTATTTAATACAAATGTTTGATACCGATAAAAAGTTATACCAAGATTATTGCCCAATGTACAATCACGGTAAAAACGGATACTGGATTAGTGAAGTAAAAGATATTAAAAATCCTTACTACGGAGCTGAGATGTTGACTTGCGGTGGAATAAGCAAAGAGTTGTAATAACAAACACAATGTCCTCTAATCTTTTGACAACAGTAATTTTGTCTAACACCTTCTGGTTATGGTTGAAAAATTAATATCCTTTTCTTTAAAAAACCGTGCGGTTGTGCTGCTCGTTTCGCTCTTTCTTTTTGGATGGGGAATTTATAGTGTGCAACAAAATCCCATTGATGCAATCCCTGATTTGTCTGATAATCAGGTGATTGTTTTCACGGAGTGGATGGGTAGAAGTCCGCAGGTAATTGAAGATCAAGTAACCTATCCTCTGGTTTCCAACCTGCAAGGAATTCCGAAAATCAAAAACATTCGCGCCTCTTCTATGTTCGGGATGAGTTTTGTTTACATCATTTTTGACGATGAGGTAGATCCCTATTGGGCAAGAACCCGAGTTCTAGAACGCTTGAATTTTGCTCAACGCTTACTGCCAGAAAATGTCACACCTACACTTGGGCCTGATGGTACCGGTGTTGGTCATGTTTTTTGGTACCACTTAAAAACCGATAAAATGGATCTTGGGGAACAGCGGGCTTTGCAAGATTGGTACGTAAAATTTGCTTTGCAAACGGTTCCCGGTGTTGCTGAGGTAGCCTCTTTTGGTGGTTTTGAAAAACAATATCAATTGGTATTAGATCCTCTCAAAATGCAATATTACAATGTAAGTATGACCGAGGTAATGAAAGCGGTCAAAACGAGTAACAACGATGTCGGAGGTCGAAAATTCGAAATGAGTGACCGCTCGTATGTTGTGAGAGGACTAGGGTATATCAAAGACATTAAAGACGTCGAAGGTATCGCTATTAAAAATTACAATTCGGTTCCTGTGAAGGTGAGCGATGTAGGATCGGTGCAAATGGGTGGTGATTTGCGTTTGGGTGTATTTGATGCAAACGGTGAAGGCGAAGTGGTAGGTGGTATCGTAGTGATGCGCTATGGCGAAAACGCCGACAAAGTTATTGCTGCGGTTAAAGAAAAAATGAAAGAAGTTCAAAAAGGCTTGCCTGATGGAGTGACTTTCGAAACCTCTTACGATCGTTCGGATCTAATTGCCAAAGCTGTCGAATCAATCAAAGGAACGCTTATCGAAGAAATGATTGCTGTTTCGGTGGTTATTTTACTCTTTCTTTTTCATTGGCGAAGCGCCTTGATTATTTTAATACAGTTGCCAATTTCGGTCGCAATAGGATTTATTTTATTGCAAGCTTTTGGTATTTCGTCAAATATTATGTCCCTCACCGGAATCGCATTGGCAATAGGTGTAGTTGTGGATGACGGAATAGTAATGGTCGAAAATGCTTATAGAAGCATATCCGAAAGGCAAGAAGAACTTGATAGTAATCCATAATTTGGCCATGAAAAAATTATTCAAAAAAATATTTAAAAAAGAGCATGATCCGCTGTCTCACGAGGAGCGCATGAAACTCATCGAGGATTCCTCTAAGCTTGTAGGGCCAGGAGTTTTTTATTCGACCCTAATTGTGATTGCTTCTTTTTTACCGGTTTTCCTTTTAACAGGAATGGAAGGGAAATTATTCAGTCCGTTGGCTTGGACGAAATCATTTATATTAATAGTAGATGCAATTGTCGCGATTACATTAACTCCGGTATTAATTAGCTATTTGCTAAAAGGGAAATTACGACCAGAATCGAAGAACCCGATTAATAGAAAATTAGAAACGCTTTATACTCCCATTTTGATTTTCTGCTTAAAATGGCGCAAATCAGTATTGGCTGTAAATGTTGTAGCCTTGCTTATTGGTGGACTCATGTACACAAGATTAGGATCTGAGTTTATGCCAGCTCTTGATGAGGGTTCGATATTGTTTATGCCGGTTACTTTGCCCGATGTTTCTAATTCTGAAATCAAAAGAATATTGCAAGTTCAGGATAAACTGATAAAATCAATTCCTGAGGTGACGCACGTTTTAGGAAAGGCAGGAAGAGCAAACACGGCGACAGATAATAGTCCGATTAGTATGATCGAAACCATTGTGTTGTTGAAGCCTCATAACGAATGGAGATCGGGTAAAACGAAGAGTGATATTGTAAGCGAGATCAATAATAAACTGCAGATTCCTGGAGTGACTAACGGATTTACACAACCAATTATTAATAGAATCAACATGCTTTCTACGGGTATTCGAACAGATGTAGGGATAAAAATCTACGGTGCTAGTTTGGATACCATTGATGCGCTTTCGCAAAAAATAAAAAAGACATTAGAAGGCACAGAGGGAGTCAAGGATTTATTTGCAGAACCAATTACTGGTGGGAAGTATATTGATATTTCGGCAAAAAGAGACGTGATTGGACGCTACGGACTCACCGTTGACGATGTCAATAATGTGGTAGAAGCTGCCATTGGCGGAATGACATTAACGACAACTATTGAAGGGAGACAGCGTTTTTCTGTAAATGCACGCTACGCTCAAGAATATCGAAACAGCATTGACGGACTTAAAAAATTGCAGGTGCAAACTATGGATTTTGGTCCCATTCCTTTAGAAACAGTGGCTGATATTGCCATTAGTGACGGACCTCCGATGATTAATAGCGAAAACGCCATGTTGCGCGGAAGTGTTTTGTTTAATGTTCGTGATCGCGATTTAGGAAGTACTGTCGAAGACGCACAGAATAAATTGAATACCATGATGGCTAAAATGCCAAAAGGATATTACGTAGAATGGAGCGGACAATGGGAAAGTCAGATCCGAGCCAATAAAACACTATCGCTGATTTTGCCGATCGTTGTAATTATCATTTTTATCATTTTGTACTTTACTTACAATTCGATGAAAGAAGCAATGATTACAATGATTACAGTTCCTTTTGCTTTGATTGGCGGAATATTCATGGTGTATTTCTACGGTATTAATCTATCAGTAGCGGTGGCTGTTGGGTTTATTGCATTATTTGGTATGGCCATAGAAACGGCCATGCTAATGACAATATACCTCAACGAAGCGATGACTAAAATGGTTGCAAAACACGGAAACACTGCCGAGACAATCAACGAAGATATTATCAGAGAATATGTCATCGAAGGTTCTGCTAAGAGATTGCGTCCTAAATTAATGACAGTTTTTGTAGCACTTTTTGGTTTGATTCCTATTCTTTGGTCTACAGGAACGGGCGCTGATGTGATGATTCCAATCACGGTTCCATTAATTGGAGGAACGATTTCTTCAATTATTTATGTATTACTAGTAACACCTGTTGTTTTTGAAATGTCAAAATTACACGAACTAAAAACAAAAGGTAAAATAGATATTATCGATGCGAAACATTAAATTATATACGATAGTTTGCTTTTTAGTTTTTGGTTTAACCAATGGGCAAACACTTTCTGTTGAGGCAGTTTTAACGGCTATCAAAGAGAATAATCCGCAGTTAAAAATGTATGATGCCGAGATTCAAAGCATGGATGCCAATGCCAAAGGAGCTAAAAGTTGGAGCGCTCCTCAGGTATCAACAGGTTTTTTTATGACTCCTTATAATACTAAAATGTGGAAAGCTACAGATATGAGTACCGGAATGGGAGCCTATATGATTGGTGTGACACAGATGATTCCCAATGCTTCGAGACTCAAAGCCGATGCTGATTATATGTATGCCATGTCATCCGTGGAAACTGAAAATAAAAATTTCACGATCAATGAATTGAATGCGCTGGCAAAAACAAATTATTACGAGTGGATTGTTTTAGATAAAAAGCTAAAAATCACTAAGGACAATTTAAGCTTACTCGACTACATGATTAAAAGTATCGAAGTCCGATTCAAGTACAACAAGGACAAGCTTTCTACTTATTACAAAGCCAAATCACAATATAGTGCACAGCAAAGTTTAATTGTTACGATGCAAAATGATTTGATTCAGAAAAAAGTAATGCTCAACACTTTGATGGCTCGTGATAAAAACAGCAATTTCGAAATAGATACAACCTACAGCGTCAAGAATTTTGACATGATGCCAATGGATAATTCCGCTTTGTCAGAAAGTAGAAGTGATGTAAAAGCTATTGATCGCACAATGGAATTAAACCAAATGAAAATTGCGATCGAAAAATCAAAGTTACTACCGGAGTTTGGGGTAAAATATGATCACATGGTTCCGTTTGGGGATCGCTCACAACAATTTTCATTGATGGGAATGGTGACTATCCCGATGCCATGGTCTACCAAAGGGAATAAGGCGGCGATTAATAGTATTCAAATTAAAAATGAAAGTTTGGAGTGGCAAAAACAGATGATTCTAAATGACGCTGCTGGTGCCATAAATGGAATGCAACAAGAGCTTGTGAATTTAAAAAAGCAGTTTGATATCGCTGAGAAAAGTATCATTCCCGCAATAAAACGCAATTATGACACTTCGGTTTTATCATGGCAAAACAATACAGGAGAATTATTTGAAGTTTTAGATGCTTGGGAAGCTTTGAATATGGCTCAAATAGACAAACTAGATAAGTTACAGAATATATTCAAGACGCAAATTGCTATCGAAAAACAACTTGAAATAGAATAATTATGAACAAATATTTAAAATTTAGTATCCTGTTTTTGACTGTTTTAGTGGTGGGACTTGTTGTTTATTATAAAACAGAATTGTTTCATAACACGGATGCGCATGCCGCAGCGGATGAGGTTTACACCTGTTCAATGCATCCTCAAATAATCAAGCACGAACCTGGAAGTTGTCCTATTTGCGGAATGGATTTAGTGAAAAAAGTCAGCGAAGAACAGCCTGAAGAAAGTCAAGACATTAGCTATTTATTGCAACGCACGGATGGTTTTGTAGTAGGTGAATTTGAAAACACAAGGTTAAAAGATACTGCCATTGGTAGCTTGGTTAATTTACCGGGAATGGTAACTTATGATCCTAATTCGTCAGTTACGATTTCGGCTCGAATTAGTGGCCGAATCGAAAGAATGTACGTGAATCGAAAGTTTCAGGCTGTGGCCAAAGGTCAAAAACTCTTTGATATTTACAGTCCAGAATTGGTGACTGAACAGCAAAATTTTATCTACCTCATCACTAATGATGCTGAAAATAAGACTATCATTAATGCTATCAAGCAAAAGTTAGCGCTCTACGGAATGACTAAAGCACAAATCAATGCTTTGGCTGCAGCCAAAAAAGTAAATCCTATCATTACTATTTACAGTCCCGCAAACGGAATTGTAGACGGAACAGAAAAGATGGATGCTAATGCCGAAGCAAAAATGCAAAGCATTAATACTGAGGTTTTAGGGATCAAAGAAGGAGATTATATCACAAAGGATGTTACAATTTTCAGGTTGTTAAATACAGATAAAGTTTGGGGAGTTTTTAATATCATTCGGGGATATGCCAGTTTGGTGCAACTAAATCAGGCAATTGCGATTACCACAGAATTAGATGCTGAAGAAGTAATTCACGCCAAAGTGAATTTTATCGACACCCAATTAGACCCAAACGAAAAGACCAATCGCATAAGAGTCTATCTTGATAATTCAAAATTGAAATTACCGGTAGGCTTGCGTTTGGAAGCAAAAGTCACGACAAATGCAACTGCTGGTTTGTGGTTGCAAAAAGAAGCTATTGTGAGTTTAGGTACTGATAAAGTCGCTTTTGTAAAAAAAGAAAAAGGCTATAGAGCTGTCAAAGTAAAAACGGGATTAGAAAGAGAGAATTTGGTGCAAATCTTAGAAGGGGTAACCATTGAAGATGTATTAGTATCAAATGCACAGTATTTAATAGATAGCGGAAGCTTTATAAAAACAAAATAAAGATGAAAAAGCTACATCAATTTGGGATGCTTATTTTAATGATTGCACTTCTGGTGAGTTGTAATTCTAAAAATGAAGAAAAACATGCCGACCATAAGTATCAACAAAGTATCTATTACTCTTGTTCGATGGATCCCCAAATTAAAGAAGAAAATCCAGGAAAATGTCCCATTTGTCATATGGAGCTAACGCCCATGCAAAAGGACAACGGCGCTTATAACGAAATCACATTAAGCGATCAGCAAATAAAATTGGGAAACATTACTATGCAAAAAAGTAGTGCCTCTGAACAATCGAGTCAAGAAAATTTCACAGGAGTCTTAACGATAAATCAGTCTAATGTTAAGAGTATTTCGGCACGAGCTACGGGTCGTATAGAAAAATTGTACATTAAAACAGAAGGTGCTTCAATCAAAAATGGACAAGCGGTTTACCAAATTTACAGCGAGGACATTGCGATCGCAAAGCAAGATTATATTTCGGCTTACAAGCAAATGGAGATTCCGGGAGATTTTGGTAAAAACGCCAAAAGCATGATGCAAGCGGCTAAGCAAAAACTATCTTTTTACGGACTCTCAAATGCGCAGATTGAAGCGATTAAAAGAGGCAAAGAAGTATCACCTTATACTACGTTTTATAGTAATTATAGTGGTACCGTTGCCGAAATCACAGCTACCGAAGGAAGCTATGTCATGGAGGGAGCGCCTGTTTTGAAAATCGGGAATCTGTCTACTTTATGGTTAGAAACGCAAGTGAATGTGAATTACGCCATGCAATTGCGAGTAGGGCAAACGGCTTTGATTTCGTTTGTAGATTTTCCGTCGAAGGAAATCACGGCAAAAGTATCGTTTATCAATCCTGAAATTAATGCAAGTTCGAGATTGTTGTTAATCCAAATGGAAGTGCCCAATACTAATTTAGCTTTAAAACCCGGAATGCAAGCCATTGTAAAATTGACCAAGTCAAATATTAAAGGAATTTTTATTCCTTCAGATGCAGTGATTAGAGACCAAAATGGTAGTTCGATTTGGGTCGAAAAAAGTAAAGGTGTATTCAAAAATATAAAGGTTACCTTGGGGACTGAATCTAATGGAATGGTAGAACTTGTTTCAGATCTAGATGCTGATGCTAAAATAGTAATCACTGGAGCCTACGCTGTTAACAGTGAGTTTGAATTTCGAAAAGGAAATGACCCTATGGCCGGAATGAAAATGTAAAGTGGTTTGATTCGAATGCAATATATTGATGAGGTTCGAATGCTGTTTTTAATATAAAATAAACGCGTTGTTTTAATGAAAGTATACATAAAAAATATGGTTTGCAATCGCTGCGAAATGGCAGTGACAAAGGCATTCGAAAATTTAAAACTGCCTTTAATAGCATTGGCTTTGGGAGAAGCTACTTTGTCAAGAACGCTTTCAAGTGGTGAGAAACAAGGTTTAGCTGCGGCATTGCATGCGCTTGGTTTCGAACTGCTAGAAGACAAAACAACACAAACAATCGAAAAGATTAAGAATAGAATCATTGATTTGGTACACCATCAAAATGACAAGTTAAAAGTAAATTTTTCTACTTATCTCTCGGGAGAATTAGGGCAGGATTATAGTGCTTTGAGTAAACTTTTCTCTGAGGTTGAAAGTATGACGATCGAGCATTATTTTATTGCTCAGAAAATAGAAAGAGCAAAAGAATTATTAGTTTATGATGAGTTGAGTTTAGGCCAAATAGCAGAACAATTAAACTATAGTAGCGTGGCACATTTGAGTAATCAGTTCAAAAAGGTAACAGGTTTAACACCAACACATTTCAAAAAATTGAAAGATAAAGACCGCAAACAAATCGACGCTTTATAAATGATGCAAATGTCTTCCATAATTGTGTAATGAAGATGAGGTTTAGTATTCGGATCTTTGTATGATAATATTAAAAGAGCCACATTATGAAACATACCTATATAATTGACGGAATGTCCTGCGATGGCTGCCGTAAAAAAGTAGAAAAAGCATTAAACGAAATAGAAGGTGTTCAAGCGACTGTCTCACTTGAGAATAAAGAAGCGGTAATCACCATGGAAAATCATATCCCAACCACAACTTTTGCAACAGCACTAGCCCCTTTGGGTAATTATACCATAAAAATGGAAGGTGACGAAACAGCCGCTGTTCCTGAGGTTGAAAAAAAATCATGTTGCGCATCTGCAACGTCACAAAATCATAGTCACAATCATAGCGTTACACATTCTCACACTCCAGAGCCAGGTAAATATTATTGCCCAATGCATTGTGAAGGAGATAAAGTGTACGATGAAGCAGGAGATTGTCCGGTGTGTGGAATGCATTTAGTACAACAACCTATTCCTGATCAAAAACAACAATATACCTGCCCGATGCATCCCGAAATTGTTGAAAACGAACCTGCTAAATGTTCAATTTGCGGAATGGATTTAGTGCCTTTAGAAACAAATCAAAAAGCTGCTGTTACTGAAGTTGTAGAAAAATCATGTTGTGCATCTGCAACGCCGCACAATCACGATCATAGCGCTGCACATTCTCATGCTGCAGAGCCGGGCAAATATTATTGCCCAATGCACTGCGAAGGAGATAAGGTATATGATAAGGCAGGAGATTGTCCAGTATGCGGAATGGATTTAGTGCAGCAACCTGTGCTGAATCAAAGACAGCAATATACGTGTCCGATGCATCCCGAAATTATTGAAAACGGACCTGGTGATTGCCCAATTTGCGGAATGGACTTAGTGCCTCTAGAGCCAGACGAAAGCGAAGACAATAAAACGTACAATGATTTATGGCGTAAAATGAAAATTTCGATTGCCTTTACATTGCCTATTTTTATCATCGCGATGTCAGACATGATTCCCAATAATCCTTTGATGAAAATCTTTGATATGGAAACATGGAATTGGGTGCAATTTGCGTTGTCACTTCCCGTAGTTTTTTATGCATGTAGCATGTTTTTTGTTCGCGCCTATAAATCCGTAATCACTTGGAATCTAAATATGTTTACCCTTATCGGAATTGGTTCTGGTGTTGCGTTTCTGTTTAGTGTTTTTGGATTATTCTTTCCAGATTTATTTCCGGCGGAATTCAAAACCGAAGATGGGACAGTGCATCTCTACTTTGAAGCTGCCACAGTAATTCTGACTTTAGTTTTACTAGGACAATTGTTAGAAGCACGAGCACACAGCAGAACTAGTGGTTCGATTAAAGAATTGATGAAATTAGCGCCGACTGAAGCAACAATTGTGGTGGACGGAGTAGATAAAAAAATCTCCATCCATGATATTAAAAAAGGCGATTTATTGCGTGTAAAACCAGGTGACAAAATTCCCGTTGATGGAAAAATAACTAAAGGGGAAACTACGATCGATGAGTCGATGATTTCTGGAGAACCTATTCCTGCTGATAAAACGGTTGATGATTCGGTGATCTCAGGAACGATTAACGGAACCAAATCATTTGTAATGGTGGCAGAAAAAATAGGTTCTGAAACCTTGCTTTCGCAAATCGTACAAATGGTTACAGATGCCAGCCGTTCTAGAGCGCCAATTCAAAAATTAGCGGATAGAATTGCGAAGTATTTTGTACCAATTGTAGTAGGGGTTTCAGTAATCACATTCTTCATTTGGGCAATCTTCGGACCTGATCCTGCTTTGGTTTACGGATTCATAAATGCTATTGCGGTGTTGATTATTGCTTGTCCGTGTGCATTAGGTCTGGCTACCCCCATGTCGGTTATGGTAGGAGTAGGGAAAGGAGCGCAATCTGGTGTTTTGATTAAAAATGCTGAGGCGCTTGAAATCATGAACAAAGTAGACGTTTTGATTACTGATAAAACAGGAACCATTACCGAAGGGAAACCTTCGGTGGATAAGGTGTATGCTACGCAAAAGAATGAGCAAGAGTTGTTGCAAATGATTGCTTCACTAAATCAATATAGCGAGCACCCTTTGGCGCAAGCCGTAGTCGATTTTGCGAAAGCGAAAAACACAACGTTAACGGAAGTAAATGATTTTGATTCGATTACAGGAAAAGGAGTTATAGGAACTGTCGCAGGTAAAAAAGTAGCTTTAGGAAACAAAAAATTAATGGATCAAGTGAATGCTCAAATCGATGCAGAACTTGAAGATGCCATCATAGCAGAGCAAAAACTGGGAAAAACAGTTTCTTACATTTCAGTGGATGAGATCGCAGTAGGGTTTGTAACTATTAAAGATGCCATCAAAGCTACTAGTGCAAATGCGATTAAAGAATTAATGGCACAAGGAATTGAAGTCATTATGCTTACTGGTGATAACGAAAATACTGCTAAAGCCGTGGCAGATGAATTGCATTTGACCTCTTTTATTGCCGGTTGTTTACCAGCAGATAAGTTGAACGAAATAAAACGTTTGCAAGCCGAAGGTAAGATTGTTGCTATGGCAGGTGACGGAATCAATGATTCGCCAGCTTTGGCTCAAGCCAATGTAGGGATTGCAATGGGAACGGGATCTGACGCTGCTATTGAAAGTGCAAAAATCACTTTGGTGAAAGGAGATTTACAAGGAATTGTAAAAGCGCAGAAATTAAGCCATGCCGTGATGAAAAACATCAATCAGAATTTATTCTTCGCGTTTTTCTACAACGTGATCGGAATCCCAGTCGCAGCCGGAATTTTATATCCATTCTTCGGATTATTATTATCGCCAATGATTGCCGCTTTGGCCATGAGTTTCAGTTCAGTTTCTGTAATTGCAAATGCACTTAGATTGAGAAATTTAAAATTGTAGTAGTACTATAAAAATGATAAAACATGGAAAATTCAAACAAGAACAACAAACAGTACAATACATTTTTTTTAATGTTAGGTCTTTCATTCGTAGCAATGTACATCACAATGTATTTGAATACTTATTCGATAGACCACGTATATTTTAGTCTTACTAGGTTCTACATGAGCTGTTTGGGGATAGCTGCAATGGCAGTGATAATGTTGTCGCTGATGATGGGGATGTATAAAAATAAGAAGAAAAATGCAGCAATATTTTTAGGGAGTGTCATTCTTTTTAGTTCTGCCTTGTTTCTAGTTCGTACTCAAAAGCCAATTATAGGTGATGTATTATGGTTAAAAGGAATGATTCCTCATCATTCTATTGCCATAATGACTAGTGAAAGAGCAGACATCAAAGATCCTGAAGTAAAAAAGCTAGCTAACGATATAATTAAAGCGCAAAAAAAGGAAATTCAAGAGATGAAATTAATGATAAAAAGATTAGAGAATGAGAAATAATACTATAATTCTATTCGCTTTACTACTACTAACTTCATCGGCAATTAAAGCACAGAAGGTAGTTCGATACGACTTGTATGTTAGAGATACCATAGTGAACTTTACCGGAAAAGAGAAAAGAGCTATTGCAGTAAACGGTCAAATTCCAATGCCGACTTTAACTTTTACAGAAGGTGATATTGCAGAAATTAATGTGTATAATGAATTAAAAGAAGGGACCTCTTTGCATTGGCACGGCTTGTATTTACCCAATAAAGAAGATGGTGTTCCTTATTTGACACAGATGCCTATAAAGCCAGGAACTGAGCATGTGTACCGATTCCCGATCGTTCAATCGGGTACGCATTGGTACCATAGTCATAGCGGTTTGCAAGAGCAAATGGGCATGTATGGTTCTTTAATTTTAAAGAAAAAAGTAGACGATCTAACTTTTAGGAAAGGCATTGATGATCTTCCGCAAGTTCCCGTTATTTTGAGTGAATGGACAGATTATAAACCAGAAAATGTGCATAGAATGCTGCACAATGCTTCAGATTGGTTTGCAATAAAAAAAGGAACGACTCAAAGTTATGCCGAAGCCATTAAAGAAGGTCATTTTAAAACCAAATTAACCAACGAGTGGAAGCGAATGTTGGCGATGGATGTAAGCGATGTGTACTACGACAAGTTTTTGATTAATGGAAAAACGGAAAGTCAGTTATCACAATTTAAAGCAGGTGATAAAGTACGGTTACGCATTTCTAATGGTGGAGCCTCTTCTTATTTTTGGTTGACCTACGGGGGAGGGAAAATAACAGTGGTAGCCAATGATGGAAATGACGTAGTTCCAGTTGAAGTAGATCGATTAATTATTGGTGTTTCTGAAACTTACGATGTGATTGTGACTGTTCCTGATAAAGATACTTCCTATGCATTTTTAGCAACTCCGGAAGATAGAACAAAATCGACTTCAATTTATATTGGAGAGGGCGAAAAAAAAGCCGCCGATCTTCTGCCAAAATTGAAATATTTTGAAGGTATGAAGATGATGAATAACATGATGAATATGGACGGTACCATGGATGACATGGGAATGAGTATGAGCATGCAAAAAATGGATATGAATACCGTTATGTATCCAGAATTGTCAGCAAGTCCAAAAATGGAAATGGATGGTAAAATGGATCATTCCAAAATGAACATGAAATCAGAAGAAATAGATCATTCCAGAATGGAACATTCAATGGCGGGAATGAAGTCTGATAAAATGGATATGAAAGACGCCAAAATGGATCACGCCAAAATGGACCATTCAAAAATGGATATGAGTTCAAAAAAATCCAAGATGGTAACATTGAATTATGGGATGCTCAAATCTCCAACAAAAACTACATTGCCTAAAGAGGTAGCAGTTCGAGAGCTTCGTTTTGAACTGACAGGAAACATGAATCGTTATGTTTGGAGTATGGATAACAAAGTGCTTTCAGAAAGTGACAAAATTTTAATCAAGAAAGGAGAAGTTGTCCGCATTACTTTATACAATAATTCGATGATGCGTCATCCAATGCATTTACATGGTCATGATTTTAGAGTATTGAACGGAAAAGGGGATTATGCACCATTGAAAAACGTTCTAGATATTATGCCAATGGAAACCGATGTAATTGAATTTGAAGCCAATGCTGATGGTGATTGGTTCTTTCATTGTCATATTTTATACCACATGATGGCGGGAATGAACAGGGTTTTTAGTTATGAAAAATCAGCACCCAATCCACTTTTGCCAAATAAAGAGAAAGCATATAAGAAATTACAAGCCGAAAGTAACGCGCTTCATTTTATGGCCGAAAATGATTTTGCGACCAATGGAAATGATGGTCAAGCGATGTTACAAAATGCAAGATGGAGTTTTGGAACCGAATGGCGATTAGGATATCATGATGAACATGGTTACGAATCTGAAACGCATATTGGGCGATACATTGGAAGAAATCAATGGTTTATGCCCTTTATAGGTTTTGATGCACGGTATCGAAAATTAGATCATGGTGAAGTAGAAGAAAATTTATTTGGACAAAGTAGTACCAAAGACAAAAGACTGCAAGTAAGTTTAGGATTTAATTATACGTTACCTCTATTAGTAGTAGCTCAAGCCGAAGTCTACCATGATGGAAACGTTCGTTTTCAAGTGATGCGTGAAGATATACCATTGACCAAAAGATTACGAATGGCATTTATGGTCAATACTGACAGAGAATATATGGGCGGGCTCAAATATATTGTCGGCAAAAATATGGGAATAACGACTCACTATGATAGCGATATGGGTGTAGGTTTTGGATTGAATTTGAATTATTAGACTGTTTTTTCAGTTTGTTTGATTGCGAAATTTGAAGTTGTAGTAAATATTTATGTTTGATTATTATCAGAAAAAAGCTATTTACTATTAAAATGCGGTTTCGTAGTAAAAAAATATTGAATTAAGTTTTTAATGCTATAGTCTAGTTATTAATTATTTAGAATTAATTTTTTAATGAGGGTGTAATTAATTTGGCATCCTCTTTAAAAAATGCTTGCACAACTGAAAAATAGTGCTACTTTTGCACCCGCAATAGAAAAGCAAGGCCCGTTCGTCTATCGGTTAGGACGCATGGTTTTCATCCATGTAAGAGCGGTTCGATTCCGCTACGGGCTACAAAATTCTATTACGCTAGAACGGTTTTTTTAATTAAAAATAGTTCGTCAGTAAAAGATGTGTGTTTTATAACATACCTATTGCAGATTAAAGATAAGCCTCGAAAACGAACTGTTTTCGAGGTTTTTTTTGCTTGTTTGACAATCACTTTTTTGTAAATTTGAGCAAAAAATTAAAGAACCTATGCTGCAACTTTCAGAAATTTGGATCTATCCAATAAAATCTTTAGGCGGAATCAGTCTTGACGCTGCTACTGTTTTGCACCGTGGTTTAGAGCATGATCGCCGATGGATGCTAGTAGATGAGGAAGGAGTTTTTTTATCACAAAGAACGACACCAAAATTAGCCTTATTTAACACGGCCATTAATGGTGATTATTTACAAATCACGCACAAATTACATGAGGGTGAAATGGTAGAAATTCCTTTGTTTCCAAAATTTGATCTTGATGATGAAAAACTAACGGCGGTAGTTTGGGAAGATAGTATTGAATCCTATGAAGTGGATACAACGGTTTCAGAATGGTTTTCAGTTATTTTAAATCGAAAGGTACGATTGGTATACATGCCTGAGGATAGTGCTCGGAAGGTTGATCCCAAATTTGCCTTGACAGCTAATGATATTACTTCTTTCTCCGATGGATACCCATATTTAATTATTGGTCAGTTATCGTTAGACGATTTAAATGCTCGAATGC
The DNA here is from genome assembly GCF_000425505.1 of Flavobacterium frigidarium DSM 17623. GTDB lineage: Bacteria > Bacteroidota > Bacteroidia > Flavobacteriales > Flavobacteriaceae > Flavobacterium > Flavobacterium frigidarium. The sequence goes on from NZ_AUDO01000008.1 coordinate 92,872, forward strand.
CTTCACCAATAACAATTAAGCGTTTCCGACCAAATTTTGTTTTCACAGGTGGAACGGCATATCAAGAAGAAACATTCAAGCATTTCAAAATTGGATCAGTATCATTTTTTGGAACAAATGCTTGTGAACGTTGCGTTCTTACCACGGTCGATCCGGAAAAAGGAGTGATTCTAGGCAAAGAGCCCTTGTTTACGCTATCAAAATATAAGAGGTCAGGGAAGAATGTCATCTTTGGTCAAAATGTAATTGCTAAAGAATTAGGAAACATTCTGGTAGGTGATATAATAACTTTATTTAGTAATAATGAGTGATGATTAAATAAAATATCATATTCAAAAAGAAAAGCCATGACAAAGTCGTGGCTTTTTTTGTTGTTTCAAGTACTTGTTTTCTAGTTAATTATTGGTTTTAAAGTGCTTTTCGTCTACACTTAAAGTTTACTCACCGAAAAATAAATAGTGAGCGTTTAGAGAGGTTGTAATTTAGTTAAAGAAAGCAACGATTAATTATTTAATTAGTAACCGATTTTGAAATGCTAAAATTTCAAAACTAATATACAACATTATGAAAACTAATATTTTACACCTTATTTTAACGCTGTCCATATTATTAATTTTTGCTTCATGCTCCTCTGATGCAATGGATCTTATCGCTGATAAAGCTTCCGCTAAATCGGTTTCTTACAGTTATAATTCTGATGAAATTGATACGATTGAATCAATCAACGATTATAGAGAAAGTATAGGTTTGAACAGATTAGAGAAGTTAAGTTTTTTGTCTGTTAAGGCTGATGAACATACTAATTATATGATTGATAAGGCTGTGGCAAGTCATGACGGTTTTACAAAGCGCTGTAACGAAGTGATAAAAACAGTTTCGGCTTCAAAAGTAGGCGAAAATGTTGCCTTTAATTACAATTTATCTAGTAAAGCATTTGATGCGTGGTTAAAAAGCTCAAAACACAAAGAAAATATCGAAGGTAATTTTACTCACATTGGTGTTGCAATTACAAAAAGTGATAAAACAGGTAAAAAATATTATACGACGATCTTTGCGAAAATTTAATTTTAGATCTTATTCACTGATTATAGTGTAGTAATCCAACCACGATTTTAAGCGGGCTACGTACATCAATTTTAAATAGTTTTCGGTCAAAAAAACATTCGACCAATCAAATCTTTGCGATTGCACACCAAGATAAAAAATCCATATTGCAGCTCCTGCCTCAGGAATTAATTGTAATTCTTCAACGGTTAATGAACGAATGCTTTGGTAGCCTTTTAAGAACTGTTTTTTTTTACTCTCGTATTCGGTTTTGTCGCTTTCTATGTGAAACAATTGTTTGCAAAAATAGGCTACGTCTAGAATAAGCGATCCGTTGCCACAAAAATCAAAATCAAAAATTATTATTGCGCTCTCCTCAGTGATACTCATATTATCATACCAAATATCCAAATGAACAATTCCTTCGGAAATCCCAGAATGATCGACACTTTCAAAAGTTTGCGTTATGCGATCGCAAACAGTCTTTAAGTATTGCATTTCTGGATTTTCTTCCGGAAAATGCTGCAACGCTTGCTTGTAGGGCGTTTTTCAGTAAAGTTTCAGGATTATAAGCAACACGGTTACAGCCTTTGTCCACTGTTATTTGATGTAATTGCCCCATGAGCACGCCAATTTTAAAGCAGGTGGCTTCATTCATAAACCGCATTTTTCCGCCTTCGGCAAAAGAAAAAAGTACTGCATGACGCAATCCTTCGGGAGCATTTATATCTTGTATAAACTGTTTGTTTCGATCAGCAATAGGATATGATACGCTAATATTATTTTGTTTTAAAAGTAACAGTAAATCCATTTCAGCTTCAATTTCGTGCTTAGAACGCCAGTTGTAGCAGTACACTCTCAGCACATATTTATGTTCGCCATCAGTAATGAAATACGTATGGTTGATGCCCGTTCTAAACAGTTGACAAGTTGCATTCAGACTCAAATTGTATTTTTCGATAACGAATTGTTCAAGAGCGGTTGCAGAGAGTGTGGTGCTGGTTACTGGAAAATGGGTCATGTTGCGGTTTTTAGTGCAACCCAAAGATATCATTTCAGTATTGATATTAAGTCTTACAGCTGTTTAATCAATCTTTTTTGTCTTGTTGTTCCGTTTGATTTTGTTTTTGGTGTGGCAAACTATCGCCGACATTCATTCCGGATGCCATTCCGATCATAAAAGCGGTTATGATTACCATAATCTTTCTTTTAGCCCAAAGAATAGGGTGCTTAGATTGCTCTAAACGCGATTTGTTTTTCTGTTTATACATGATGTAATTGATAAATGATGGAACATTTGTTGTCATCGTTATGCTATAGAAAGCATAAATACCTAGAAGATTTCTAAGCTATGTATAAACTAGTGTGTGCGTTACGAGCAGTAATGGTCTCGTTTAAAAATAGATTTTGGGCAATAAATGAAGTGATTTTTTGAAATAGTTGGGTTCTACTTTTTAAAATTGCCGGAACGCTAAGGCTGTAGCTGATTGCAAATTGAAGGTACGTAAGCGGAATAGAAAATACGGATTGTGCCGCTGAAATTTGCTTGAAATAGACTGTTTTTGCGCGAGCCGTTTTTGAATTGCTACTTACAATTGCATTTGAAAATTGGTAATATTCAACTGAATTAATAGAAGAAACTAATGCACCATCGTTCACCATCAAGCCAAAAGCAAGAAAGAGCGCAATAAGATATTTTAGTTGTTTGATCAATTGAAGGGTTGTTAATCTAAAACAAATGTAAGTATTTTTTTAATTGCACTAATCTTTTTTGCGTAAAGCCAATAATCCAAATATAGGGCCAATAGCCAAACAAGAGAAAATCAAACTGTTATTGGTGAACAACTGCAACGAACTGATTAACTGTATGCTGATAATTGTGATAGCAAAGCCAATGCTGTTTACCAAGGTAAGTGCAGTTCCTTTTACTTCGGCGGGCGCATTTTGTGCTACGAGGGTAGAGAGTAAAGGAGAATCGGCAACTACGGCCATACCCCAGAAAAGTAAGAAAGTAATAAATAATATAGCCGAAGGTTGGATGAATAATAGTGGCGAAATAAGACAACAAATACAAGATAGCAGTAGCGCAACAGTCGCTATTTTTTTAGTGCCAAAATTTTCTGATAAATAACCACCAAGCACACAAGCAAGTCCGCCAATACCAATAATAACAAATGATAAAATAGGAATATTGAATTGGGTTTCGGGATGGAGATTGGTGTAGGTGATTAGCATTAATGGGACAAAAGCCCAGAAAGTATAGAGTTCCCACATATGACCAAAGTATCCAAATGCAGCGGTACGTAAATTTTTATTTTCGAAAATTCTAAAAAAGGCTTTGATGTTGACTCCTTGACTTGGTTTTCTAAAAGGACCGTCAGGAACTAAAACCACCATCATCAACCCACCTAAAATGGCTAGTCCAGCAGTGCAGAGAATGACAAGTTCCCAAGGCAAACCAGAAGTCATCCCTTTAAGAAAATGCGGGAAAGCAGTTCCTAAAACGAGCGCGCCAACTAAAAAGCCAAGCGATTTTCCTAGTCCTTTTTCGAAATAATCGGCGGCAATTTTCATTCCTACTGGATAGATTCCGGCAAGGAAAAAACCAGTTAGAAATCGAATACTTAACATGCTAGCGAGATTATTTCCATCCCATAAAATCCCTAGATTACAAGCAGCCCCAAGCAAAGCACTGATTAAAAATACTTTTGAGGGTGAGAAACGATCGGCTATGGCCAATAGAGCAAATACTAATGTTCCTAAGATAAAGCCAAATTGCACCGCTGAAGTCAAATAACTCACGACACTCGGGTTGAGGTTAAAATGCATTACTAAATCACTCATAACAGCATTGCTAGCAAACCACAAGGAGGTGCAACAAAATTGAGCGATAACAATTATAGGAAGAACGTTTTTTAAGGGTTTCATTGTGCTTTTATTTTGAAGGCTACTTTATAGCTGAGGATTGCAAAATTAAAGCATTAATTAGAATTGAAACTTTTATTTAATATTCTTTTGGCGTTTAGTATGTCATTGCTATGGAGCTGCGCCATTATGGTTACTGTATTGCATTTTGTATTGCATTTTTGTTTGATTTAAAATATTGAGATTACTTCATTCTTCTTAATTAATTTAAGCTAGTTTCTTAAAGCGACGCTAGAAGTAATTATAGCTGCTGCAACACATTGATTTTACTTTTATACTCGATTGTTTCGAGTACGGCTTCTACATTTGCTCTATCGGATTTGATTCAATGTTATTATTTTCTAATATTAAGAAATACATATTATTTAAAGAGTATTTAACGTTCCACTCAAAGTTAAGAGGTTTAGCTTGTTTTTGGTGTATATGCTAATTAATTGTTTGTAACAGCTTAGTAAAGTATTTCTGCTTTACTTAATTTTTTGATTATATTTAATAGTCAGGCGTTATAAAGTTGTGATATCTCGCATTTGTGTTTATAAAGTAGCTACGATAGGTTAACACTAAAACTCGTAGAGTAGTATTTTTTTTGTAATGAGCTTTTTTATAATAGGCCAAACAAGTTGATTTCTAAGTTTTTGACGAGATTTGTGCTAGTGTCAAAATTAAATGATATATTCATATAGGCCTTACTGAAAATAGTCATAGTCACATAATCAGTATTTATTTCCACTCGATGTTTTCGTGGAAAAGATGAATTATTCTCATTATAAAACTTTAGCGGAAGCATCAACTGTATCTCTATATTCTGCAAAAAGAACCTTAGTTCTCCAAAAAACTTATTTACCTCTATTTCCTTCCAGTGCAGTAACGTAGGGTCTTCAATCCCTGCTATAATTCGGAAGTTAAAGGTTGTAAGATATGCTAACTTCTCAAATGCGCGAGAATGTTCTTTTAGTATATCAGTGAGCCATTCTTGCGATTGAGAATTTATATATTGTTCAATACTTTGTTCAATAATTAATTGTTGAGGATAAATGAAATCTGTCATAATTATTTCAGATGTATATTTATGTTCATCACGCACCTCGGCGTTAATAAAGTCCTTTATAGATTCGTACACTTTAAAATTATTAGTTATACCGTATGATTTAATATCATCTGCCAAGTTATCATGGAGATTTGTTTTTGTTAAGTCAAAAAAATCGCTAGAGTTATTATTTATAAAAGCTACATCTTCATTTTTTTTTAATTTTAAATAATCTAAAAATGATAGCCAGATTAAGGTGTCTCTAAATCCTTTATCGTCCTCTTTAAAAGGCTTGATTTTTTTTATTGCCCTTTTAACGACCTGTTCATTGGAGACTTCGGTAAAGTGAAAAAAATCTACATAATCGGTACGTTGTGTTAGCAAATTTTTAAAAGAATAGACTTGATTTGGCAGTTCAGGGAGTATTTCTGAAGTTGTGTTATTAAGTGCATTAAATTTTTTGAAATTATTTTTTAAAGTGGTTCTAATAGCATTTAATTCTTCACGAAATTTATTATCTATTTCATCACATACAATATCAGAAACAGCTAAGGTTGAATTAGTGTTTTCTAAAAAATTTAATAAAAATTGAAAATTGGCATTTTGTAAATGCCAGTGCCCGTAAATTATATTAGTATCAATAAATATAATCATCTGTGAATGAGTTTTAGTTTGTAAGAAGTATTATAATTTTAATTTCTTGGAAGAGACGTATAAGTATTAATAATCTCCGTGAGCAATTGTTTATATCCAAATATATGCTATTTATCTTATAAACTCTTTAACTCAAAACTTTCTTATAAACTAGAACTTGCGTGAAGGATGGCAGTGGAGCTCTTTATTGTTTACCCGTAGGGTAAAAAATAAAAGCGGGAACGTACAGCCTGACCCTTGCGGTCACGCCCAAAATTAAAGTGTGATTTCTATTTTAAAGTGATTAGTTGCACTTGCTTTTAATGGGGATGGCAAGCAAAATGATGGTGTATAAAAAAGCTTGGTTGGCTTGGAAAAATTTTATAATTTTGCATTCCGAATTTATAATGTAAATTAAAGAACAAGATGGATATCAAAAGAGTAGCAATAGACGCTGTTAATGAAACAATTGTAATGACAGTTGTGAACATGGATTATAAAGGTCAAGTAGCAAAAAGAATAAACGAAAAAATGCCTCTTGCAACTGTAAAAGGTTTTAGAAAAGGACAAGTTCCTAAAGATCTTGTTGCAAAACAATACGGTAGAGGGATTAAAGAAGAGGAAGTTAAGAAAGTTGTTGATCTAGCTCTAGAGCGTTTCATTCAATCTGAAAGATTAAACCTTCTTGGAACTCCGCTTCCTAAAGTGAACGAAAACTTTGATTGGGATGCTGAAGAGTTGACTTTTGAGTACGAAATTGGATTAGTTCCTGACTTTACTTTAGACTTAGAAGCTAAAAACGATATCGTAAAATATGTTGTTACTGCTGATGATAAATTAATTGATGATCAAGTAGCGCGTATCCAAAAACAATTTGGTACTGCAATTCCTCAAGAGGCTGTTACTGCTGAATCTGATGTTACGGGGACATTCTCTAACGAAGAAAAAGGAATTAATAATGCAACTTCAATCAATGCTGAACTTTTTAAAGATGAAGCAACTTTTAACCTTTTTGTAGGTAAAAAAGTAGGTGATGTTGTTACTGTAAATACAAAAGGTTTATTTAATGACGACCACCAATTGATGGACGTTATGAAAGTAGAACATGATGATGTTCACGGTTTAGAGGTTGATGTAAACTTCACTATCGAAGGAATCAACACAGCTGAGCCAGCAGAATTGAATCAAGAATTGTTTGATAAATTGTTTGGTGAAGGTAAAGTTGCTTCACTTGACGAATTGAAAGCAAAAATTAAAGAAGATGCTGAGAACCAATTTGCAACTCAAGCGGACCAAAAATTATTAGGTGATGTTACTGAGTTCTTAATTGAGAGCACTAAATTTGAATTGCCTGCTGCATTCTTGAAAAAATGGTTGCAGACTGTAGGTGAAAAACAAATGACTCCAGAAGAGGCTGAAGTTGAATACGAGCGTTCTGAAAAAGGATTGCGTTTTCAATTAATCGAAGGTAGAGCAATGGCTCAATCTGACATTAAGATCACTTTTGAAGACTTAAAAACATTTACTACAAAAAATATCCGTCAGCAAATGGCACAATTCGGACAAACGAATCCTACTGATGAAGAAGTTCAAGGGATTGTTGCAAGAGTTTTGTCTAATCAAGACGAAGTGAAAAGACTTTCTGACCAAGTGGTTGCAGAGAAGTTATTGGAATTGTTTAAAGAAAAAGCAAACCCTACAACTAAAGAAGTTACTTACGATGAATTTATCGCTGCGTCTTACGGAGAATAAATTTGGAGTTGTCAACTTGTAAATTTCAATATCAAATGCCTTAATTGTGCGAGAGATTATTAAAATTTTATGATTTGATTACAAACAGTAAACAATAAAAAATAGTTATATTTGAGCGTCAGAAATTTATTTTTGGCGCTCTTTTGTTATTTATAATTTGGGAGCTCCCGATGGTTATCGGGTCCAGCTTTTTGTTGCAAGTTTTTTTATCTGTTTATATTTTATATTATTATTGCAAGAGCTTCCTTTAGTCGCTTTGCTCTAATTACAAAATCAAAAAACAGCTTTCAAAAAGCTTTATAATGCAATCTGGGCTAAAAAAATTAAGACATATTGACATATCTATAAATAGGAACGACCTTTGCAATAGATATAAGATAATTAGACAATAAAGTACAACTTAGAACACATACACATGAACTACGGTAAAGAATTTAAAAAGTTTGCTACAAAGCATCAAGGAGTAAATGCCATGTATTACGATAAAATCGTTGCGGCTATGAACCCTACAAATATGACTCCTTATATTATTGAAGAACGTCAATTAAATATTTCTCAACTAGATGTTTTTTCTAGATTGATGATGGATAGAATTATCTTTTTAGGAACAGGAATCGACGACCAAATCGCAAACATTGTACAAGCACAATTGTTATTCTTAGAAAGCGCTGATGCTTCTAAGGATATCCAAATTTACTTGAACTCACCAGGAGGAAGTGTTTATGCAGGTTTAGGAATATATGATACTATGCAATACATTAAGCCAGATGTAGCTACAATTTGTACAGGTATGGCAGCTTCTATGGGAGCAGTATTGTTATGTGCAGGAGCAGAAGGAAAACGCTCAGCATTACCTCATTCAAGAGTAATGATTCACCAACCATCAGGAGGAGCACAAGGTGTAGCTACTGATATGGAAATCAACTTACGCGAAATGTTGAAATTAAAAGATGAATTATATAACATCATCTCACACCACTCAGGACAAACATTTGATAAAGTACACGCTGATAGTGAGCGCGATTACTGGATGAAAGCAGATGAGGCTAAGGAGTACGGAATGATTGATGAGGTTTTGAGAAGAGGATAAAAATATAGTTACAAGTTTAAGGTTTAAAGTTTAAGGTTGCTGCGGTAACTTTAAACTTTAAATATTTTAAGCTTTAAACAAAAAAAGATGGCGAAAGAAAAATTAGAATGTTCGTTTTGTGGAAGAAAGAAGCCAGAAACTAATTTATTAATAGCGGGTATTGATGCACACATTTGTGATAAATGTATCGAGCAAGCACACGGAATTGTTTTAGAGGAATTAAAAGCATCAGGAAGTACGAATCTTGTAGGTGATTTAATTTTGAAAAAGCCGAAAGAAATTAGAGCTTTCCTAGATCAATACGTTATTGGGCAAGACCAGACTAAAAAAGTGATGTCAGTTGCGGTTTACAATCACTACAAGCGTTTAATGCAACAGCAACAAGACGACGAAGTAGAGATTGAAAAAAGTAATATCATCATGGTAGGGCAAACAGGGACAGGAAAAACATTAGTTGCTAAGACCATTGCAAAAATGTTAGACGTTCCTCTAGCTATCGTTGATGCTACCGTATTAACAGAAGCTGGTTATGTAGGAGAGGATGTTGAGAGTATCTTAACGCGTCTATTACAAGCGGCTGATTATGATGTTACAAAAGCAGAACGCGGAATCGTATTTATTGACGAAATTGATAAAATTGCTCGTAAGAGTGACAACCCATCAATCACGCGAGATGTATCTGGTGAAGGTGTGCAACAAGCATTACTTAAATTATTAGAAGGAACAGTTGTAAATGTGCCACCAAAAGGAGGACGTAAACACCCAGACCAAAAATTTGTTGAGGTAAATACACAAAACATCTTGTTTATTGCTGGTGGAGCTTTTGACGGAATCGAAAGAATAATTTCGAAACGTTTGAACCGTCAAGCGGTAGGATATTCTACTTCAAAAAATACAGACAATATCGATAAGGATAATTTATTACAATACATTATTCCTAAGGATATCAAAGATTTTGGATTGATTCCTGAAATCATTGGTCGTTTGCCTGTGCTTACACATATGGATCCATTAGATAGAGAAACATTGCGTTCGATTTTGACTACGCCTAAAAATGCTTTAATCAAGCAGTATCAAAAATTATTTTTGATGGATGAGGTGGAGTTCTCAATCACTGATGAGGCATTAGACTTTATTGTTGATAAAGCATTAGAGTACAAGTTAGGTGCTCGTGGATTGCGCTCATTATGTGAAGCAATTTTAACTGACGCGATGTACGAATTGCCGAGTTCAGATAATAAGAAACTAGAAATCGATAGAGCATACGCTGAGGAAACGTTGAATAAAAATTTATTGAAACGATTGGAGATTGCATCTTAAAAATTGCATTTTTCTTAAAAATACAAACCTGTTCATTGATTTGAACAGGTTTTTTTTGGTCTAAATTATCGTATTTGTTATTGTTTTAAAAAATAGAGAGTATCCTTTCTTTATAAGTTTTAGAATCCCGATTTTTGTTTGCTCAAAGTATATTATCATGACTCTAGAAGACAAAGAGATTATTTTATTAAAAGTTTCCGGTCAGGATAAACCGGGAGTGACTGCGGGTTTAACTTCGATTTTGGCCAATTATGAAGCGACTATATTAGATATAGGTCAGGCTGATATTCATGATACATTATCATTAGGGATTTTATTCGAAATTAAAGCAGGCTCGTCATCGGCACCTATTTTAAAAGATTTATTGTTTAAAGCCTACGAGTTAGAAATAAAGGTGAAGTTTACGCCAATTTCTATTGATGATTATGAACATTGGGTAAGAGGACAGTCTAAAAAGAGATACATTGTCAATATTCTAGGTGAAACGCTTGCGGCCGGACAAATGGCTGCAGTGACTCAAATTTTGTCTGATCAAAATTTAAATATCTACGCCATCAAAAGGTTAACAGGTAGAGTTTCAATTATCGATAAAGGGATGTATCCTCGTTCTTGTGTGCAGTTATCTGTATCGGGAGAGATATTGAATAAGACCTTAATCACGGCTAAATTCATGGAGATTTCGAGAACGTTAGACGTTGATATCTCATTTCAAGAGGATGGGATTTATCGTAGAAACAGACGCTTAGTTTGTTTTGATATGGACTCTACTTTGATTCAAACAGAGGTTATCGATGAACTAGCTGATCTTGCAGGAGTGGGAGAGCAGGTAAGAGCAATCACAGAATCAGCAATGAATGGCGAAATTGATTTTAGCGAAAGCTTTAAACAACGTATGGCATTACTTGAAGGACTGAGCGAAGAAGTATTGCAAAAAGTAGCGGAGAATTTACCTATTACACAAGGAGCACATCGCTTGATGAAAGCATTAAAATATTACGGTTATAAAACCGCGATACTTTCAGGCGGATTTACTTATTTTGGTAAGTATTTACAAAAAGAATTGGGTATTGATTATGTGCACGCTAACGAATTAGAAATAATCGATGGCAAGCTAACAGGGAAATATTTAGGAGAAATTGTAGATGGTAAGAAGAAGGCAGAACTCTTGCAATTAATCGCAGATAAAGAGGGTGTACACATCAACCAGACAATTGCAGTAGGAGATGGAGCCAATGATTTACCAATGCTAAATTTAGCCGGTCTTGGAATCGCTTTTCATGCCAAACCTACAGTCAAAGAAAGCGCGTCGACATCTATTTCAAGCTTAGGCTTAGATGGTGTATTGTATCTATTAGGGTATCATGACAGGCATATTGACATGATGATGGAGTAATATCACTATAAGCATATAAAATAGCCTTAGTTCTTTGTGAGAGCTAAGGCTTTTTTTGTTTTTATTGGATACTATTTTAAGATGTGTAAGCTGTGGTTAAAGTGCTACTCTAACTTGCATTTCTTTCAATTGTTCTAAGTAGTCTCTTTGATTAGACAGTCTAGGAATTTTATGTTGGCCACCTAATTTGTCTCGATCTTTTAACCAGTCATAAAACAAATTTTTGCGTGCTATATTTATAATCAAAGGATTTAATGTCATGTTATTGGTACGCTTCGCCTCGTAATCAGAATTGAGTGTTTGTAGCGTTTCATCCAGTATTTTATGAAAAGCCTCTATATTTTCAGGAGCTTTCTTGAATTCGATCATCCACTCGTGTGCGCCTTTTTCTTTGCCTTCCATAAAAACGGGTGCAACGGTGTAATCGACTACTTCGGTGTTCGTTTCTCTACATGCTTTGGCTATAGCCTGATCGGTATTTTCGACCATTAACTCTTCTCCAAAAACATTAATATGGTGTTTTGTTCGTCCCGTAACTCTAATTCTGTAAGGGCTCAAAGAGGTAAAACGAACAGTGTCTCCTATTAAATAACGCCATAATCCTGAATTTGTAGTAATAACAATAGCGTAGTTTTTAAACAATTCTACATCAGCAAGGCGAACAACTTTTTGGTTTGGTGTATCAAAAGTGTCCATTGCAATGAATTCGTAAAAGATACCATAATCTAGCATTAACAATAAATCGCTAGAATAATTCAAATCTTGAATGGCAAAGAAGCCTTCAGAGGCATTGTATATTTCGTAATATTTAAATTCTTTCTTAGGTAGGATTTTTTGATATTGTTCGCGGTAGGGTTCAAAATTCACTCCTCCGTGAAAATACACTTCTAAGTTTGGCCATACTTCAAATAGATCTGTTTTTCCAGTTTCTTCAATCATGCGGTTCATTAAAACCAACATCCATGAAGGAACTCCAGCAAAACTAGTCACATTCTCTTTCTTGGTCTCGTTAATAATGGCGGCCATTTTTGACTCCCATTCGCTCATCAGTGATATTTTACTACTTGGTGTGCTGCTAAACTCTGCCCAGATAGGCATGTTTTCGATCAATATAGCTGATAAATCTCCAAAAGAGGTGTTGTTGTTTTCGTATATTTGGGAGCTTCCACCTAGACGCAAACTCTTACCTGTAAACAATTCTGAATTTTCATTATTGTTTAAATACATGCATAATAAATCCTTACTCCCTTTATAGTGGCAATCCTCAAGCGCACTGCTACTTACGGGGATAAATTTACTTTTTGCGTTTGTTGTACCGCTCGACTTGGCAAACCATTTTATTGGCGAATTCCAAAACAAGTTTTGCTCTCCACTACGGGTACGCTCAATTAAAGGGTGTATGTCTTCATAAGCAACGATAGGCACACGCTCTGCAAATGTAGCGTAAGACTTTATAGAGGCATAATCATAATCACGTCCCATAACCGTATCTTTTGCTGAGGTAACCAAATTCATTAGCAATTCCTCTTGTACCTCATTAGGGTATTTTAAGAAGAGTTCAATTTGGTGGATTCGTTGTTTTAGAACCCAAGAAGCGAATGAATTAATAATGGTTAGTGGCATTTTTTAAATTAGGAGTTATGAATTATGCGTTACGAATGATAACTTTACCAAAAATAACATTTTTTGTTAAAAATCAAACTTTAAAGAGTAAACTAAATGCAATACGAAGGCGTACTGACCAAAATGCAAACTGAATATGGAGACCCTATTCAATACTACTTGGTTTTTGAAGACAGTTTTTTAAACGTAAACCAGTTATTAGGCAAAGATATTTCGATAGATTTTTTGGGATATCAGTGTTTAAATTGCGGTAAAAAGAAAAAGATTTTTCGTCAAGGTTTTTGTTATGACTGTTTCTATTCTAGCGCTGCTGTTGGGGATTGGATCATGAAGCCGGAGTTAAGTACTGCGCATTTAGAAATTGAAGACCGTGATTTAGAGTATGAAAAAAGAGTACAATTGCAACCACATATTGTGTATCTAGCGCTTTCTAGCGAGGTGAAAGTTGGTGTTACTCGTGGCACGCAAATGCCCACGCGATGGATCGATCAAGGTGCAAATGAGGCAATTGCTATTCTAGAAGTTCCCAACCGTTATCTTGCCGGAATCACTGAGGTGGCTTTAAAAAATCATTACGCAGACAAAACAAATTGGCGCAAAATGTTAACTAATGATGTTCCTCCAGCCGACCTAATTGCCGAAAGAGCAACGCTTGAAAACTTGATTCCTGAGGAAGCTAAGGAATATTTTCATCTAGACAAAAATGATCTATACCGCATGCAGTATCCTGTGCTTGAATATCCTACAAAGGTAAAAAGCTTAAGTCTCGATAAAACGCCGAGATTTCAAGGTAAATTAACGGGTATAAAAGGGCAGTACCTAATATTTGAAGATGGGACTGTTTTCAATATTCGCAGTTCTGAAGGCTATGTAGTGCGCATTCAAGTATAAAAGTATATTGTTATTGGGCGTGACCTTAAATAAAATTTATTCTAATTTTATTTAAGGTCGGGCTATCCGCTGTATCTTTTTTTCTTGAAAACAAGATAAAAAGGATGCCGCTACTATCCCTCACGCGGCCTTGTACTATACAATGATTATTATCTAAAAATCATATAAAAAAAAGGGATGCACAATTAGCTAATTGGGCATCCCTTTTTTATAAACGTTTTATACTGTCACACTACGGATTCTGTTCCGTTTCTGTAGCTGGTGGAGTTGTCGCTGCAGGAGTTGTGGTTTTCTTTTTATTCAATAGTCCTTTTAATAAACTTGTAGCTTGTTTTTTTACTTCGACTTTTGCTTGTTCCTGTACTTCAGCTTTTGTGGTAGGAACCACTGTCTTAGTCGTGTCTCCTGGTTTTTTATTCTTATTGATAAGGTCGGTTAATTTTGATGTCCCTTTGCTGATTAATTCTGCTTTCTGTTGTTGAATCAATTGATTCGTCAAATTAGTTACCGCTGTTTTAAGATCAGTAGAGATTTTTGGGTTTGTGAAACTTCCCGTCATTAATGCATTAATCGGAATGCTTTCTAACTTGGCAGCATCTGTCGGTGTTAACTTTGCTATGAGCGCATTAGCATCTGATCCCAAATATTTAGCTGGTACATCAAATTTCAAACTGTAATTCATAGTTTGGTCAAAACCGTGCGTTCCACCTATTGTTGCTTTAATGTCTTTGTATTTAATATCAAACGGACGTACGTTCACTTGACCGTCTTTAAAAGTAATCGCTGCTTTTAAATCATTAAAGTTGATCTTGCTCAAATCTAAAAATTTGATATTTGAAGTCAGCGCTGTCAACAGAGTTGAATTGCTAGCATTTACCGTAGTCGATAACAATTGACCTAATAAATCTCCAGTCAAACTTTTAAGATCTGGACTCATGTCATTTGTTAGATTTCCATTTAATTTAATAGTAGAGTTCAATTTTCCATTGATGATACCTGCAATAGGAGCTAGTTTTTTAAGCATATCTAGTTGGGTAAAGGATTGTGCTATGTCCACCTGATTCAGTCCTAAATTCATGTCAAATACGGGCGTTTTTCCTTTCGTAGAAACAGATCCGTTCAAACCTATGCTTCCTCCAAAAATAGAAGTCTTTACGTTTTCCATGGTTACTTTTTCGTCCTTCACGAGTAGTTTTCCTGAGACGTCTTTTAATGTTAAGTTGTCATACAAAACAGTATTGGCTTTCGCGCTAAGCGTACAATTTAAAAAAGCCGGAATTTTCATAGCTTCCGTTGCTTGTGGAGTTGTTTTGGTTGCCGTCTTGTTTGCAGTATTTCCTGTGCTGGCTGTTGTGCTTCCGGTTGTCATGAAGTCGCTTACTGCAAGTTGGTTAGAAAATAAAGTAAAGTTTCCTTTTAACTCTTGGTTTTTAAAGATGAATCCATAAAAATTCTCAAGAATTCCCGTTACACTAATATCACTTTTTCCAGTAGCTGCGTTAAATTGTTTCAAGTTAACTTGACTAGGATTGAATTGTACGAGTGCTGTACTTATATTTAAAGCTTTTCCGTTTTCATCAGTATATTTAAACCCAAATAGGCTCATTGTTCCCGCATTATTAATATTTTGGTATTGACTATTCTCTACAGATTGCATATCAAATTTAGTAGTAACATCTGCTTTTAAAATTCCAGATAGCGGTTTGTCTAGCTTAATAGGATAGGCTTGTGAAAGGTTTCCTAAATTAACTGTTCCTTTTAACATCGCATCTACAATAGCATTTTGAGTGACATTCGTAATTTTTGCTTTAGCGTTAAAAACATCTTGATCAATTTTAAAAGAAAGCTTATCAAGGTTTACGTAAGTGTCATTTAAAATACCTGTTTCATTGATAATTTTAGTATCGATTACAATATTTTGAACTGATTTAGGCAAGTCAGGATATTTAAAAGAGGCGTTATTTGATGCAATAGCAATATTAAATTTAGGAACAGTAGTGTCAGAATATCTTCCTTTAGCAAAACCAACAATAGTAAAATCTCCTGTCGTTTTTACGTTGTCTAAGCTAGATGCATATGCTGCAGGAATCACTCCCAAGAAGTTTTTAAACGACGAGGTAGGTGTTTTAAATTTTAAATCATAATCTTGTCCGCCTTCAACGATTTGGATGAAACCATCAAATTCAAGAGGCAATTGATTAATTAGTGCTTTGTTTTCTTTAAAGCTGTATTTGCTGTCTTCTAAATCGATTCCTAAAACAGCATCAAGTGTCAGTGCTACATTTTTCATGTAGTTCACCTTGTCCATATCAAGTGAGACCTTTGTTGTAGTTTGAGTAACCAAATCTAATTTTGATGCTGCAAAATCTCCTGTGCCTTCATGATTAATACTGTCAAGTACTAATTTTATTTTAGAGGATTCATCGTAATATTTAAATCTTAAGTTATCCACTTTGTAATTTTGAATATTTAGTGACAGCTTGCTGTCGCTACTCTCAGTAGCTGGCTTGTCATTTTTTATCGCTATATCATAGTTACCCAGGCCATCTTTGTTAAACAAAATATTCACAACACCGTTCTTAGTGGCTATTCCTTGAATATTCATAGTCTCGTTAGCATCCTTAAAAAGTTCTTTAACTGACATTTTTAAGTCTAGTTCACCTAAGGAAACTAAAGTGTCTCCAGCAAACGGAGCTTTATTAATAATTAGCAGACTGTCTAGTGTTAAACTTGCATTGGGGAAATTTTTAAACAGACTCAAATTTGCATCTTTAAAACTTACATTAGCATCGACTTTACTATTGATAATTGTGGTTATTTTTGCCGTGATTTGGTCTTTAAAAAAGTAGGGAATTGCAAACAGTGATGCCACTACTAATAAAAGTAATCCTGCAAGTATTTTTAAGGTTGTCTTAAGCATATTTTTTTTAATTTATTTAATATTGTAATGATGAAATTAACATCATTAATAATACAAAAATAGCATTTTAACGATAGTAGCCTTTTAAAATTTTCATAAATAAAGACATACAGGCATTTAAAGCTGGTTTTAGGCTTTCGTAATTTTTGAAATGACATAAAAAAAATCCGCTACAAAATGATGTAGCGGATTTGAATTTTAGAATTTTTCTGTGACTATTGAATGCTAATTTCAAATGGCATTAAAGCTTGAATTCCTTTTTGTGATTGCATCTTTTTTACTTTCTGCATTAACTTATAGTTTTCTTCACCAATCTCTTGAATGAATGATTCTTTTGTTTTCATAAATGGTAATCCAGAAAGCATGTCGTTGAAATCTTTCTTGTATTCAGGATAGTTCTGTGTGCTGTAATTTTTAGTTTTCGATAATAAAGCAGCTTCTTTAATTGCGGCATCTAAACCACCAATTTTATCAACTAAGCCAATTTTGATAGCTTCTGAACCAGACCAAACTCTCCCTTGAGCAATAGCATCTACTTGTTCGAATGTCATTTTTCTTCCTTCAGCTACATGGTTTACAAATGTTTTATAGATGTGCTCAACTCCTTCTAACGTTACCTCTTTGAATTTTTCGTCCAAAGGTACAAAAGGACTGTATCCTGCTGAGTTTTTATTAGTATTCACTTGTTCTACATGAATTCCAATTCTCGAACTTAATTCGCTGAAATTAGGTAAAATTCCAAATACTCCAATTGATCCAGTTATTGTATTGTTTTCAGCAAATATTCTTGATGCGTTGCAGGCGATATAGTATCCTCCAGATGCAGCGTAATTACCCATTGAAACCACTACTGGTTTCACTTTTTTTGTTAATTCGACTTCTCTCCAGATTAGGTCAGATGTTAGTGCGCTTCCACCCGGACTGTCTACACGAAGTACGATTGCTTTTACCTTTTTATTTTCTCTAGCTTCTTGTAATGATCTACGCATTGATCCTTCACCAATTGTGTTTACATCACCTTCACCACTTTGAATTTCACCTTGTGCATAAATAATTGCAATTTGGCTATCACCCTCAACGGTTTCAGATGTTGTTAAAACCTTTTTAGTGTAGTCAATAATAGAAATTTTATTATATTCTTTGTCAGCGGCTACTTTTAATCTCTTTTTGATGTCATTGTGATATACATCTTCGTACGCAATTACATCGATCATCTTTGCCGCTTTGGCCATTTCTGGTGTGCGTGCTAGTAGTCCGTCTGCAATTTCATTTAAACCTTGTACCGATATGTTTCTACTTTTCGAAATATCACTAGTCACAGAAGACCAGATCGAATTTAAAAGAGCGGTAACTTGTTCTCTGTTTGCAGGGCTCATTTCATTTTCAAGAAAAGGTTCTACTGCACTTTTATATTTTCCATGGCGAATCACTTCCATCTTAATTCCTGATTTTTCCTGTAGGTCTTTATAAAACATCACCTCTGATGATAGTCCTTTAAATTCCATTTCACCTACTGGATTCAAGTAAACAGTATTGGCAACCGAATTAATGTAATATGCTTTTTGCGAATACACATTAGCATATGATAAAACGAATTTCCCTGATTTTTTAAAATCTTCTAGCGCGTCTCTCAACTCTTTACTTTGCGCCATTCCTAAAGAGGATTCTTGGTTCAAAATAGAGATACCTTTAATATCACTATCTGATTTTGCAACTTTGATGGCATGGATGATATCTATAACGCCAACTTTTGCATTGTCAGAGAAAACAGTAACCCATGGGTCCTCATATTTACCTGCAAAGTCGTAATTGATGTTTTTTAAATCAAGTTGGATAACCGAATCTTCTTTTACTGTAACGCCTTCAGAATCTCCACCAAAAATGGCTCCTATGAAAATGATTCCAAAGAAAAAAAGCATACAGAACACAAATAAGCCAATAATTGTGGCTAATACATTTCCTAAAAACTTCATAACTATATTTTTTTTAATAAGTAGGTTAAATGGGGTAATTGTTACAGCGAAGTACTGTTTTAATTTTTAAAATTTTAAGCGTAACACTTTGTGCAAAGATAGGGCAATTCTAAAATTGTTTTAGTTAATTTGTGTTTAATATGAAAGTACAGCATCAGGTTACATTAGCTATTGGGAGCAATCAGGGCAATCGTCTTGAGAATATCGAACATTGTTTACAGTTGATCCATCAAGAGGTGGGAACAGTGGTCAGAGTGTCATCACTTTATGAATCGCCATCGTGGGGATTTGAGAGTGATGCATTTTATAATTGCGCTGTTTTAATTCATACTTTTAGTGAAGCGGAAGTTGTATTGAACCAAATTTTAGCGCTAGAAAAAACGTTAGGGCGTGTCCGATTAAATCTAGAAGGATACCAAGCTAGATTGATCGATATCGATTTAATCTTTTTTGACGATGAAGTAATTGCCACTGATAATTTACAAGTGCCACATCCTTTATTGCAAGATAGAAATTTTGTGTTGTTGCCGCTTGCTGATTTAAAATTAGACATTGTGCACCCTATTTTAAAGAAAACGGTTAAGGAGTTAATTGCAATATCAGCTGATGCTAGTGTTTGTAAAAATATTGGTGCCTTGCAAAACCCATTAAAAGATATTCCTTTAGAAAATTACAATTATATTGCTTTTGAAGGAAATATTGGTGCTGGAAAAACGACATTGACGAATAAAATTGCAGAAGATTTTAATGCCAAAACAGTTTTAGAACGTTTTGCTGACAATCCATTTTTACCCAAATTTTATCAAGATCAACATAGGTATGCATTTCCACTAGAGATGTCTTTCTTAGCAGATAGATATCAGCAATTGTCAGATGATTTGGCTCAGTTTGATTTGTTTAAAGACTTTTTAGTAGCCGATTACCATATCTTTAAGTCACTAATATTTGCCAAGATTACTCTTGCGGATGATGAATATCGCTTGTACCGCAATTTATTTGATATCATTTATAAAGAGATGCCAAAGCCGGATCTTTACGTATACTTGTATCAAAACTCGGAGCGACTGCTACAAAATATTAAAAAGCGTGGTCGCGATTACGAACAAAATATTGCTGCAGAGTATTTAGATAAAATCAATAGCGGCTATTTAGATTATATCAAGTCTCAAAAAGATTTGAATGTATTAATCGTCGATGTCTCTGATAAGGATTTCGTGAAAAACCAAGCCGATTATCTCTTCATACTAGATGAAATTCGAAAAAAACTAGCTTCAAATTAGTATTTGAATTGTTTGAATAAATCCCAAATTACAATTCCTGCACTTACTGAAATGTTCAAGGAGTGTTTGGTGCCTAATTGCGGAATTTCGATACAACCATCACATAATGCTACTGCTTCTTGATTTACACCATGCACTTCGTTCCCAAAAACGACTGCATAACGCTGTGAAGGATCTACTTTAAAACTTTGTAAAAATGTGGCACTTTCTACTTGCTCAATTGCCAAAGTAATTACGTTATCGTTTTTCAAATTTTGAATTACTTCCAATACATTTTCGTGATGTTCCCAAACTACTGTTTCAGTTGCGCCCAAAGCAGTTTTGTGAATTTCCTTGTTGGGTGGGGTGGCAGTAATTCCGCACAAGTATATTTTTTCGATTAAAAAAGCATCTGAAGTTCTAAATACAGAGCCAATATTATGTAGGCTTCTTATATCGTCTAATATTACTATGATAGGTGTCTTTTCAGATTGTTTGAATGCTGTTACACTTTTACGCTCTAACTCGCTATTTTCTAATTTTCTCATGCTATTTTATTAATTGTAAAAAAAAAGCTTCCGGATGAGGGAAGCTTATAAAGTATATTTTGTAGAGCTTTTAGCTTTTTGCAGCTGCATCGGCTAATACTTCACCTTTAATAGTAAGTACTTTTGTAGGTTGTCCTGCAGCGTTTGAAGTTACAGTTACAGTTTTAGTAAATTGACCAACTCTATCAGTAGCATATTTTACTCCAATCACACCTTTTGCACCAGGAGCGATAGGCTCTCTTGGAGAAGTAGGAACTGTACATCCACAAGAACCTTGAGTATTTGTAATGATTAATGGTTTGTTACCGTTATTTGTAAATACAAATTCACGTTTTCCATCAGCATTGTGTGCTATTTTACCATAATCGATAGTTTCATTAACAAATGTCATTCCCGCACCGTTAACTTTAGTTGTTGCAGCTTTAACTTTTTTGCTAGTTTCTTGAGCTTGAGAAGTTGTAACCCCTAAAACAACTAGCATTGCAAGTGTAAGTATTTTTTTCATGATTGTAATTTTATAATTATTTCAACAAATTTAAAGAAAAAATCGTGCCAATAACTTAAAATTACCCTAAAAATGGTTATTTTTTTTCTAGTAATTCTTTATTGAATATATAATATTTAAATTCGCTGCTGTAATAAACCTCATTTAAAAATAAATATTTTGGCAGCCAAAGATAAAGTCGTTAAGGAAACTCCGTTGATGAAACAATACAATGAAATAAAGAGAAAGTATCCAGATGCTTGCTTATTATTTAGAGTAGGTGATTTCTATGAAACTTTTGGAGATGATGCCGTGCGAGCGTCTAAGATTCTTGGAATTACATTAACAAAACGAGGTGCGGGTTCTGAAACAGAAACAGCGCTTGCAGGTTTTCCGCATCACTCTATTAACACTTATTTGCCAAAATTAGTAAAAGCAGGTTTGCGTGTGGCTATTTGTGATCAATTAGAAGATCCTAAAATGACCAAGACCATTGTGAAACGTGGGGTTACTGAGTTAGTAACACCGGGTGTCTCGATGAATGATGAGGTGCTACAGTCTAAAACCAATAATTTTCTAGCTTCAGTTTATTTTGCGAATAAATCTATTGGGATTGCATTTCTCGATGTGTCTACAGGAGAGTTTTTAACAGCGCAAGGGAATGCCGAATATATTGATAAATTATTGCAGAATTTTAACCCTTCTGAGGTTTTAATTCCAAAGAATAATAAAGGGGATTTCAAGCAGGCTTTTGGTGAAGACTATCACAGTTTTTATCTTGAAGATTGGATTTATAAAGAAGATTACGCATTTGAGACATTGACTAAGCATTTTCAAACCATTTCATTGAAAGGTTTTGGTGTCGAAGATTTAAAGGAAGGAGTAATTGCTTCAGGTGCAATCTTGTACTACCTAGGCGAAACGCAGCACAATAGAGTGCAACATATTACGGCAATCCAGCGCATTGCTGAAGATGCTTATGTGTGGATGGACCGATTTACAATTCGCAATTTAGAATTATATCACAGTTATAACCCTAACGCAGTTACATTGCTGGATGTTATAGATAAAACGCTTTCGCCAATGGGTGGGCGTTTATTAAAAAGATGGTTGGCTCTGCCTTTAAAGGATGCTTCAAAAATAAAAGGCCGTCATCAGGTAGTTGCTTATCTCCAAGAAAATCAAGAAGTGCTGCAGCAAATGCAGAATCAAATAAAGCAAATCTCCGACTTAGAGCGCTTGATTTCTAAAATTGCAGCTGGAAAAGTATCGCCTCGCGAGATAGTTTATCTAAAAGAGTCATTAGATGCCATTATTCCTATGAAGACATTGGCTTTAGCAAGTTCTCAAGAAGCTGTTAAAGTTATCGGGGACAGTTTGCATAGTTGTGATTTGTTGCGTGAGAAAATTAAAGTTACTTTAAATCAAGATGCTCCTGTGGCTGTGGCTAAAGGAAATGCAATTGCTAAGGGAATTAGTGAGGAGCTAGACGAACTTAGAGCAATATCAACTTCAGGAAAGGAATTTCTTGAAGGGATTGAAGCGCGTGAATCACAACGCACCGGAATTACCTCTCTTAAAATTTCGTTTAATAATGTTTTTGGTTATTATATCGAAGTGAGAAATACGCACAAAGATAAAGTCCCTACAGAGTGGATTAGAAAACAAACTCTAGTTAATGCAGAGCGCTATATAACGGAAGAGTTAAAAGAATACGAAGCAAAAATCCTTGGTGCCGAAGAGAAGATTCATAAAATAGAGGCAGAGTTGTTTGAGCAATTAGTTGCTTGGATTGCTACCTATATTAAGCCAGTGCAGTTAAACGCAAATTTAGTAGCGCAGCTAGACTGTTTGTGCTCGTTTACACAATTGGCGATCGAAAATCAATACAATTGCCCTGAATTAGATGAAACGTTCGAACTAGATATAAAAAATGGTAGGCATCCTGTTATCGAGAAACAACTGCCAGTAGGAACTCCTTACATTGCTAATGATGTTTATTTAGACCGTGAAACGCAACAATTAATAATGATTACAGGTCCTAATATGTCTGGTAAGTCGGCTATATTGCGTCAAACTGCATTGATTGTATTACTTGCTCAAATGGGAAGTTTTGTCCCTGCAGATAGTGTGCGTATGGGAGTAGTAGACAAGATATTCACTAGAGTGGGGGCGAGTGATAATATCTCGATGGGAGAATCTACTTTTATGGTAGAGATGAATGAAACGGCTTCTATTTTGAATAATATTTCTGATCGAAGTTTGGTGCTTCTAGATGAAATAGGTCGTGGAACGAGTACCTATGACGGAATATCAATTGCGTGGGCTATTGCCGAATTTTTACACGAGCACCCATCGAGACCTAAAACGCTTTTTGCAACTCATTATCATGAGTTAAATGAAATGACAGAGTCGCTTTCGAGAATTCAAAATTACAATGTAGCTGTAAAGGAATTAAAAGACAATGTGCTTTTTATTCGAAAATTAATAAAAGGCGGTAGTGCGCATAGCTTTGGAATTCACGTGGCTAAAATGGCTGGAATGCCTCAAATTGTTTTATTAAAAGCACAGAAGATATTGAAAAAGCTTGAGAAAAATCATTCTGGAGAAGTTCTAAACGGAATCAAGGCCGAGCAAGACGAGATGCAAATGAGTTTTTTCAATTTAGATGATCCCTTATTAGAGGAAATCAAGGAAGAGATATTAAATTTAGATGTTAATACAATTACACCAGTGGAAGCATTAATGAAGCTAAATGAAATAAAAAGAATGATCACCAGAAAATAATTTATTTTACAAAGTTTAGGTTATCAGAGTTTTATGAAATAATTAAAAATATTATTTCTAAAGTGCTTGTTTAATTGGATAAATGTCTTAAATTTGCCACCGCAATACACAACAAGTATTGTTGTTCTTATCAAGAATTGAAATGCGAAAATAGCTCAGTTGGTAGAGCGCGACCTTGCCAAGGTCGAGGTCGCGGGTTCGAGCCCCGTTTTTCGCTCCACGTCACATAATGCTCGGATGGTGAAATTGGTAGACACGCTGGACTTAAAATCCAGTGAACAGCAATGTTCGTGCGGGTTCAAGTCCCGCTCTGAGTACTAAAGCCTCTTCTTTTGAAGAGGCTTTTTTTTTGCTCTTTTTTTTAAATACCTCTTTTTAGTGCAATTTTCTTTTATGGCTTTAAAAACACAATTATAATTTAGATATGGCTTCCTTAGTAATAACAAAACGTTTTAGCGGTGATTACAAATTCGAACTTACCTCAAGAAAAGGAAAGACGATATTTACTAGTAATCCTTATGAACTGCGAATGGATTGTGAGGCTGACGCTGAGCGACTGAAAATGCTCTTTGAGAGTTGTTCTTATGTTAAGTTTAAAACAACAAAGGGGAAGTTCTTTTTTAGGGTTGTCGTCGATGGAGTGGTTATGGCAACTAGTAGAAAATACAGTACAGAATTAATGGTGCAAAAGGGAATTGCTGAAATTGTAAAATATGGCTCCAAAGCTGAGATTTTAGATTTCTCTAATAATGATTTTACCTTTACTGATTAAGCAGAGTTTATCGTAAATAGCAAAGGCGCTCTTTATATAAAGAGCGCCTTTTTATTTGCTTAAAAGTACTAAAAAACTAAAATAAAAAAGCCATCACGCTTGCGCGGATGGCTTTGATTTTAGAATTTAATTCTGATTAGTGTGCAGCTTCAGTTGCAGTTTCAGCAGCGTCAGTTGCTACAGTAGCAGCAGAATCCATTACTTGTGCAGCAGAATCCATTACTTGAGCAGCAGAATCTTCAACAACAACTGTAGAATCTACAGCCATAGTGTCTTCAGCGTTAGCATCAGCTTTTTTACAAGAAACAACAGTTAATACAGCAACAGCAGCTAAACTTAAAAATACTTTTTTCATCTTAATTTAATATAAAGGTTAATTATTAATTCGACGCAAAGATATAAATTTTTTGATATGTAAATTATTTTTTGAATTTTTTTTTAAAAATAATTAATCTTTTTTGTCTTAGTGATATAGAGCAATATCTATGCCTAATGTAGGGAGACTTTAAAATGCTATTTACAGTAACTGAAATGGTAACTTTAAAGGAGGGGTTATAGGTGTGTTACAATGTTGAGAGAAATTCTGAAACATGTTGTAAAAACTTGTTTGAGACGTATTGTAGCTTGGTTATCAGCTTTTTAATTTGTGTGTTGTATAGTGAACTATTAGCTAGTACTGTTTATGAAAAGTTTTATTTCTTTTCAGAATCATACATGACTATATCTTTGTCAGTGTGTAAAAAAGTAACACTGTAACGATGGTTGTTTTACCCCTTAAATTGTAGCTGATTGTCTAACGTAATTCATTATGATTTGCGTTGCGCCTTTATTCATGCCAATAAATGTGCTACAGATATGTCCTTTTTCAAAACGCAGTAGTTCGTCACGCAGTAATTCATCCATCTTTATGGTCAATTCTGCTAGATTTGAAATCGCTGTAGCGCCATCTAAATTGATTAATGCGGTAGCTTCGGCAAAGTGTGAATAATTAGGTCCAATAAGTATAGGGACACCAAAAGTGGCAGGTTCTAGTATATTGTGTATGCCAGGATTGCCAAAACCTCCTCCCACATAAGCGATATCAGCATAGCTATATATTTTTGTTAAGATGCCAATGGTGTCTATTATCAATACATCATAATCACTAAGGTCTTTACCTTCATGCTCTGAGAATAAGATAGTTTTACGTATGATTCCAGTTTTGAGTTCTTTAATTTGTTCCGGCTTTATATTATGGGGAGCAATTATAAATTTGGCAGCATGCTTATTAGTATTAATGTACTGTGTTAAAAGCAACTCGTCTTTAGGCCAAGAACTTCCTATAACCACTGTGAGTTGATCATTTTTAAAATTCGAAACAAATTCTAATCGATTGTCTTTTTCGACTATCGCAGCTACTCGATCAAATCGGGTGTCTCCTGAAATTGCTACATTGTTTTTACCTATACTTGCTAACAATTTTTTTGACTGCTCATTTTGAACGAAAAAGTAGGTAAAGGTATCGAGAGCTTTTCGATAAAAACCACCATACCATTTAAAGAAGGCTTGATTCTCTCTTAAAATACCCGAAATTAAAAAAGTCTTTATGTTATTAGCTTTTAATTCTTTTAAATAATTTGGCCAAAACTCGTACTTAATAAAGAAAACTAAATCAGGGTGTGCTAACGCAATGAACTTCTGCGCATTTTTTTTAGTGTCTAATGGGAGATAAACTGTAACATCTGCTGCTGTATTGTTTTTTCTTACTTCATAACCTGATGGAGAGAAAAACGTGACGATGATTTTATGAGTGGGGTACGTGGCCTTTACTTTTTCGATAACGGGCAAACCTTGTTCGTATTCTCCTAAAGAGGCGGCATGAAACCAAATCGTTTTATCTGTAGGCGATATTTTTTGAGATAAAATTGTAAATACGTCTTTTCTTCCTTCAACAAAGAGTTTCATTTTTGGATTAAAAAGTGCGATTAGAGCAAGCAATTTCGAAACTATGATTGCAAAACAATTGTATAGGAAAAACATGAGTTGTATTTTTTTGGATGCTAAAATACATATTTTATTTCGAATCTTATTTCGGCTACGTTAAGCAAAAGCCGAATGTTTTGGTGTTGAGCGAGGGATATAAATAATAAGCTATTCTGAATTTAGTGTGATTATAAATTCTTAATTTTGTATTTATAATTTTATCGAATGAAAAAAATACAAATGGTTGACCTAAAAAGTCAATACGAAAAAATAAAAGAGACAGTCAATGTTTCTATTCAAGAAGTTTTAGATACAAATGCATATATCAATGGACCAGAAGTTCATAAATTCCAAAAGAATTTAGAGGATTACTTGGGTGTTAAACACGTAATTCCTTGTGCAAATGGTACTGATGCTTTGCAGATTGCAATGATGGGACTTGGTTTACAGCCCGGAGATGAGGTAATTACTGCCGATTTTACGTTTGCCGCTACTGTTGAAGTTATTGCATTGTTGCAACTAACACCCGTTTTAGTAGATGTTGATATGTATAATATGAATATCTCTATTGAAGCGATTAAAAAAGCAATCACTCCTAAGACTAAAGCAATTGTTCCCGTACATTTATTTGGACGTGCAGCAAATATGGAAGCTATTATGGCAATAGCCAAAGAGCATAACTTATTTGTAATCGAAGACAATGCACAAGCTATTGGGGCCAACTGTAAATCATCGGATGGCGTTAAGAAAAAAGCAGGAACCATAGGGCATGTGGGAGCTACTTCGTTTTTTCCATCTAAAAATCTAGGTTGTTATGGTGATGGTGGAGCTATTTTTACAAATGATGATGCACTAGCACATACTTTACGAGGAATCGTAAATCACGGAATGTACGAACGTTATCACCACGATGTTGTAGGAGTAAATTCTCGTTTAGATAGTATACAAGCAGCAGTTTTAAATGCTAAATTACCATTGCTTGATCAATACAATGCAGCGAGACAAGATGCAGCCAGAAAATACTCTGCAGCTTTTGAAGGGCATCAAAATATTATTGCGCCCCAAATTTGCGATATTTGTGATTGTCACGTATTTCATCAATATACGTTGCGAATTATTAATGCAGATAGAAATGGTTTGATGCAGCATTTATTAGACAAAGGAATTCCTTGTGCAATTTATTATCCAATTCCGCTACATTCTCAAAAAGCGTATAAAGATGAGAGGTACAAAGAGGAAGATTTTCCTGTAACCAATCAATTAGTTCAAGAAGTATTGTCATTGCCAATGCATACTGAACTTGATGACGAACAAATAAAATTCATCACCGATAGTGTTTTAGAATTTTTAAAATAAAAATTAAAGACGCGATTAATCGCGTCTTTTTTATGCATTGAAAAGATAGCTTTTACAATTTAAAAATAAAAAATGAAAATACTTGTAACAGGAGGATTAGGATTTATAGGTTCGCACACTGTGGTAGAACTCCAAAATCAAGGTTTTGAAGTAGTTATCGTAGACGACTTGTCAAATACCTCGCTGAGCGTTTTAGACGGAATTAAAAACATCACGGGTAAAGTTCCTGCTTTTGAAAAATTAGATTTAAGAGAAAAAAATAGCGTTCAAGATTTTTTTAAAAGGAATCAAGAAATTGCTGGAGTGATACATTTTGCCGCCTCAAAAGCTGTAGGCGAAAGTGTTGAGAATCCTTTATTGTATTATGAAAACAATATCAGTGCGCTGGTATATCTTTTGCAAGAATTACAGAAAAAAGAGGCTGCTAGTTTCATCTTTAGCTCGTCATGTACTGTTTATGGTCAGGCCGAAAAGATGCCAATTACTGAAAATGCTCCAATACAAACAGCAATGTCTCCTTATGGAAATACAAAGCAAATAGGAGAGGAAATCATCACAGATACAGCAAAGGTGACAGACATTAATGCTATTTTATTGCGATATTTTAACCCGATAGGATCACACCCTTCAGCTGAAATAGGGGAGTTACCGCTAGGAGTTCCTCAAAATTTAGTGCCATTTATCACACAAACTGGAATGGGATTGAGAAACGAACTTTCGGTTTATGGGGATGATTATCCTACAGCTGATGGAACTGCAGTACGTGATTATATTCACGTAGTTGATTTGGCCAAAGCCCATGTTATTGCTTTAAAAAGATTATTAGATAAAAAGAACCTTGAAAAAGTAGAAACTTTTAATCTTGGAACAGGAACGGGAAGCTCAGTGCTAGAGGTTATTCAAGCATTCGAAAAAGTAAGTGGCAAAAAATTACCGTATAAATTAGTAGGACGTCGTGAAGGTGATATTACAGAAGCTTATGCGAATACCGATAAAGCCAATACAGTTTTAGGTTGGAAGGCACAATCAACTTTAGAGGAAGCGATGGCAAGTGCTTGGAAATGGGAACAAAAAGTGAGAAGCTAGTTGCTATTTAAGATACATTATATTTATAAAAAAATCCCAAACTATCAAGACGATACTTTGGGATTTTCTAATTTATAGCCTGTTGTAGACTTTGAAGAAAATTACTTATGCATTTGCAGTAGCAGCTTCTTTATCAATTTTTCCAATTAAACCAGCTAGTACTTTTCCTGGTCCTACTTCAGTGAATAAAGTAGCGCCATCAGCGATCATTTGTTGTACTGATTGCGTCCATTTAACTGGAGCTGTCAATTGTATGATTAGGTTTTTCTTGATTTCATTTGCGTCTGAAACTGCGCTTGCTGTTACATTTTGATAAACAGGGCAAATAGGAGTAGAGAATGTAGTTGCTTCAATAGCAGCAGCTAATTCCTCTCTTGCTGGTTCCATCATTGGTGAATGAAAAGCTCCACCTACCGGTAATAGTAACGCTCTTTTTGCTCCAGCTTCTTTCATAGCAACACAGGCCGCTTCAACAGCCGTTGTTTCACCCGAAATTACTAATTGTCCAGGGCAGTTGTAATTTGCAGCTACTACGACACCATCAATAGCAGCACAAACTTCTTCAACTACATTATCTGCAAGTCCTAAAACGGCAGCCATTGTAGAAGGCTTGATTTCGCATGCTTTTTGCATTGCTAAAGCTCTTTGTGAAACTAATTTTAACCCGTCTTCAAATGACAAAGTACCGTTTGCAACTAAGGCAGAGAATTCTCCTAATGAATGTCCTGCAACCATTTCTGGCTTAAAATCAGCGCCCAAAGTTTTAGCTAATATCACTGAATGTAAAAAAACTGCTGGCTGTGTAACCTTAGTTTCTTTTAATTCTTCGGCCGTTCCTTCAAACATAATGTCTGTGATACGGAAACCTAAAATTTCGTTCGCTTGCTCAAAAAGCTCTTTAGCCAAAGGAGAGTTTTCGTATAAATCTTTTCCCATTCCTGTGAATTGTGCGCCTTGTCCTGGAAATACGTATGCTTTCATATTTTAATTTTAAAGATTGAATGATTTAAAATTTTCGAAATTAAACCAACTGCAAAAATAGTATTTTTTTTTAGAAAGAACATTTTTCAATTTTAAAGCAGCAAGTTTCAGTAATCAATAAACAGTCGTCCCGCTTTTACCTATATCTCCTAGTCCTTAAAGGTCAGTACTAGGAGGATGCCGGTGCAATCGGGGCTAATTAAGGCAGTGTAGGGGTCAAATCATGAGTGCTACTTGTACAAACGATTACTCAGTTGTTTTAATGCTACTTTTTAAATCTAAAATTATAGTAGTGTGTTGATTACAATATTATTCTTCAATAGTTTAGATACAGGGCATTTTTCGGCAATTATTAGGAGGCGTTTCTTTATATCTTCATCGACTGTCACCGGAAAAGTAATTATTCTTTTAATCGTTGTAGTTAGGTCTGGATTGCTTTCTTGATAAAAATTTAATGCGATAGTTATTTCAGGTATGTCCCATCCTTTTCGATCAATATACATTCTTAAGGTAGAAAGCGTACAACTTGCTAACGATGCTAGCAGGGCGGTGTATGGATCTGGGCCTAAATCCTTACCTTCAATTTTTTCAGGCTCATCCATTATAAATTGACCATTACGCCAATTAATAGTACATAAATATTTTTGCATTCCTATGTGTCCTACAATGTCGTTTTCAAGTGCGTTTTCCATTTGGCTCTATTTTATAATATGTCTGTGATTGTAGGGCTAATTTACTGTTTTTTAAACAATTATTTTGAACGAATTCGGGTTAGTTTAATACGTTTAGTTGTCGATTAGATGTAACAATTTCAGTATTTTTATACTAATTGTCAAATGCTATTTAATTATGAAAAATATAGTTTCTATATCGCTTTTTATTATTCTTACAATTTTAGTTTTTTATATAGGAATGCCCACAATTAATTATGGGTTTGTAGGTTTTCCCATTGTTCTATTATTCTTGAGCATATTTTGGATTGTGATTTCGACCGGTTTGCAAATTTCTCCAGATAACAAACAAGTGAAAATTGCTAAAAGGCCTAGTAAATTTGTGGTTTATTTTATGCTAGCGGTCCTAGCATATCTTGTCGTTACCCCAATTTTGACAAGTCTCCCCATTTTTAGAACAGCGGCTTATCAAACCATGATAGGGAAAGTGGCTGATGGAAATAAAATCTCTAATCACATCGCTCCCATTTCTATTGACGAAATTAGGGTTGTAGATGAGGATTTAGCGCACTTATTAGGTGAGAAAGTATTGGGTACACAGCCCGCTTTAGGAAGCCAAGTTGAATTAGGTGAATTTTGTATCCAAAAGGTGAATAACGATTTGTACTGGGTAGCACCGTTATTGCATTCTGGTTTTTTTAAGTGGATGAATAATAGGTCAGGGTCTGCTGGTTATGTGATGGTTTCGGCTACAAATGAAAGAGATGTAAAGTTAGTGCAAAACATTGGCGGAAGCCCAGTTAAGATCAAGTACCAACCCAAGGCGTATTTTCAATCAAATATAAAACGACTGTTGTACTTAAATGGATATGCTACAGAAGGATTAGAAGATTTTAGTTTTGAAATTGACGACGCTGGAATGCCTTTTTGGGTCGTAACTACCTTTAAAAAAGAAATTGGTTTTAGCGGAAATGAGGCAACAGGCATTGTATTAATCAATGCACAAACGGGCCAAATGAAAGAGTATTCGATTGCAACCACACCTAAATGGGTAGATCGCATTCAGCCTATTAATTTTATTGAAGAACAATTAAACGATTGGGGAGAATATGTGCAAGGTTATTGGAATTTTTCTAACGAAAATAAACTTCAAATTACTGAAGGCCTGACATTAGTGTATGGTAATGACAATAGGTCATACTGGTATACAGGGTTAACCTCTGTAGGGAAGGATGAATCTGCGGTAGGTTTTGTTTTAGTTGATACTAGAACTAAGGAAGCTACCTTTTATAAACAAGGTGGCGCTACCGAATATGCTGCTCAAAGTTCGGCGCAAGGTAAAGTACAAGAAAAAGGGTATCAGGCTTCGCTACCTGTACCGTATAATATTAATAACATTCCAACGTATGTAATGACATTGAAAGATAAGGGTGGCTTGGTGAAAATGTTTGCTATGGTAGCCATTTCAGATTATACGATTGTAGGTGTAGGAAACACCATGCGTGAAGCTTTAACGTCGTATAAAAATGTTTACAACATGTCTGATAATAAAGTAAACCCAAATAGTGTTAGTAACAGGAAAGTTTTAAAAACTATAATCACTAGGATTCAAAATGACGTGAAAAATGGTAATAGTTTTTACTATTTTAAGGTAAAGGACTATCCCAATATTTTTGTAGGATCCTCTCAAATATCTAATCAGTTGCCAGTAACAATGATAGGCGATAGTGTGAGTATCTCTTTTGATGTAGATATGGAAGCAGTTATCGACGTCTCTTCGTTTAAAAATCTAAACTTAAAAGACAATTAATAATACATCTTTCAATTATAAAAAAGGCTGACACTAATTAATATTAGGAGTCAGCCTTTTTTATTATTTCTTTACGGTAATTTTCGTTTATAACTTAAGTTTCTATAATCGATTTTGAAAATGCAGTTATAAAACGTCCTTAAAATCTGGCGTTTTGTCAAAAACATGAGCTACAAAAGGACATGATGGAACAATAGTAATTCCTTCTTTTCTAGCAAAATTTACTGCTTCAGTAACCATTTCTTCACCTAAACCTTTCCCAGTTTCATCATCTGTAACCTCTGTGTGATCTATTGTAATTTGGTTAGCAGCAGTATGTCTAAAAATCATTTTTCCTAATACATCATCGTTTTCTTCGATATAAAAAACACCTTCTTTTTCGTTATTTTCTAGTTGCACCTTTTTACTCATATTTGTATATTTTTTTAATTAATATTGCATTGGAACCTCCATTAAAAGTATTTCAACATCAGAATTCATTTTTAATTCTAAGTCTGTTACATCCCAAATTCCAAAACCGTCACGTGTATCTAATTCTTGACCATTAATAGTTAACTGTCCCGAAAGCACAAAAACATAAACACCATTACCTTCTTTCTTAATTTGGTAATTTGTGGTGCTGTCTTTTGCTAACTTTCCTAAATGAAACCAAGCGTCTTGATGAATCCATACTCCCTCATCATCTGGATTAGGAGAAAGAATTTGCTGTAATTTATTATGTCGATCTGCACTATTTAATGTTATTTGTTGGTAACGAGGATCTACATTTTTTTTATTTGGAAAAACCCAAATCTGCAACAACTTGGTTCTTTGGTCAGCATTAGGGTTAAACTCACTGTGTTGTACACCAGTCCCAGCACTCATAACCTGTACATCACCATTTTTAATAGTCTCAGTATTTCCCATGCTATCTTTGTGCGCTAAATCACCTTCAAGCGGAATGGTTAAAATTTCCATATTATCATGAGGATGTGTTCCAAAACCCATTCCTGCAGCAATTGTATCATCATTCAAAACACGAAGTGCACCAAATTGTACTCTCTCTGGATTGTACCAACTACCAAAACTAAAACTATGGTAAGCATTTAACCATCCATGATCTGCGTGTCCTCTCGTATCTGCCTTGTGTAAAATTGTATTTTCCATATGGTATAAATTTAGTGATTTTTGTTTTACAAATTTATATTCAAAGCTAGCAAAAGCTACTTAACCTAGATTAAGAAATAATAATGTCAGGTTTCAATAGGTAAAAATTACTTTTTTGGGCGTGTCCCTGCGGGTCGGGCTATTCGTTCCCGCTTTTTATGTCTGGCAAAAAAGCCAAACATAAAAGAGCTCCACTACTATCCCTTACGCAATAGAATCACTAGGGATTATAATCCAGAATAAATGTATCATCAGCGGTGCAACATTTTGCTTTTCATTTTGCTAAAAAATTCAGGAGTAACTCCTATATAGGAAGCAATTTGTTTTTGAGGCACTTTATTAACGAGCTGCGGATGCTTTGAACAAAACTTTTCAAAACGTTCTTCAGCAGAAAGACTCAAATTGTCCAGTAACCTTTCTTGATTGGCAACTAGAGAATTTTCGGTTAAAATCCTAAAGAATCGTTCAAATTTCGGGATCTTCTCGTAAAGTATCTCTTGATTTTCTTTCGATAATAGCAGCAACTCAGCTTCTTCTATGACTTCGATAAATAGATTGCCAGGTTTTTGAGAAAGCAAACTATACATATCACCAATCCAATAGCCTTCACAAGCAAAATTCAAAACATGTTCGACAATGTTGTCATTTATTGTAAAGCTTCGTAAAATACCACTATTGACAAAGTAGGAATGTTTGCAAATTTCGGTGGCATGAAGCAGTATTGTTCTTGACTTACAGCTTTGAACAGTTATCATGCTTATAAATAATTCTTGTTCCTCAGTCGTTAGATCAATGTGTTTTGCGATATTTTTAAGTAGGAGATTCGTATTCATTATTAAGTAGCGATATGGTGCAAACAATTTATAGTTTGTGATTAAATAAAACTACAAAATTAGCCTCAAAAACACTTATAGAAGATGGTGTAAAATTGCATTATCTCTTTATCTAGTTATTTAAATAATTAATCGGTAAAAATTAAAATTCAATTGTTTTTTGGGTTGGAAATTGGCAGTTATAAGCATGTTTAAAGTAAAAATGTGCTAGCCATTTTGTATTAACGATTTTCTTTAAAAATAAATTGGTTTACCAATTTGACAAACCAAAATCTTATTTTTTCATTATGGTAGCAATTTGTAAGATACTAAAAGCAATAATTTAGAATTTTTTAAGGATTAGAAATTGTTAAAATGTTATAATTCTCTTTAATAAATTTCAGTATAATGATTGAATTTTTGCGTTTAGTGTGGTTAAATGATACAAAAAAATGTATTTAATGTAAATTTATCACTACAATATTTTCATGTCAATAAATTAAGTATGTTTGGAATCTAAACTGGTAAACCAATTTGACGCACCAATTTTAAGTAATTTTTAATAATCACTTTCAAAATTTACTTAATCGTTGTAGTAGTCCAATTGGGAGACTAAAAACTAAAAAACAACTAATATAAAACGAATCAATTATGAAAAAAACTGTTTTAATGTTTCTCTTAGTTTTCTCGTGTATTGTAAATGCTCAAACTGCAGGAATAAAATTTGCAGGAACAGTAGTCGACAATACGGGACAACCTATTCCGGGAGTAACAGTTACGTCTGACGCTAAAAGTACGGTAACTGATTTTGATGGAGGCTTCACTATCATGGTAGCAAATACTAAATCGGTAGTTTCATTCTCTTACTTAGGATTTACGACAAAATCTATTACAGTAGGAAAAAGCACAACAATGAAGGTGATGCTAGAGGAAGCTACAAACATGCTTGACGATGTAGTAGTGATTGGTTACGGAACGCAAAAACGTTCAAGTGTAACAGGATCTGTAGCAAAATTAAAAAGTGATAAATTTGAAAACGCACCAGTATCACGTTTGGATAATGCTATACAAGGTAAGATCGCCGGTGTACGTGTTCAAAGTATTTCTTCGGAAGCAGGTGCCGATACAAAAATTAATATTAGAGGTATTAGTTCTGTAAGTGCAGGATCAGGACCTTTATTAGTTGTAGATGGTCAGCCAATGCCTGATGGTTTCTCTGCATTGAATAGTGCCGATGTAGAATCTGTTGAGGTGTTAAAAGATGCTGCATCTGCGGCAATCTATGGTTCAAGAGGGGCTAACGGAGTTATCTTAGTAACAACTAAAAGTGGAAAATCTGGAGAAACAAAATATTACTTTAAAACTACTTCAGGTGTAAAAGAAGCTTATGAAACGTACGATATCATGTCTTCTAAAGACTATGTTGAAAGATTATATTCTGAACAAAAATTAAGAGATGCAGATCCATTATGGACATCTGATTATGGTTCTAGTTTACCATCTGCTGATAAATGGCGTGCACAATATAATATCGAAAATGATCTATTGGGTGGCAAAGGTACAAATTACCAAGATGAAGCACTGAGAACTGCTTATTACCAAGACATGCAATTTAATGTTTCTGGTGGTGGAGAGAAAAACAAATTCTACATTTCTACTGGATATCAAAATGATCAAGGATTAATGCTAAAAAGTGAATTTGAAAAATTAAACTTTAGAGCTAAATTTGATTTAAAATTGACTGACAAGTTAAGATTAAATATCAATTTAAATCCTTCGAATACAAAAACAGAAAGACCGGCAGTTAATTATATCGATTTCACGAGGTTTCCAAGTTTTCTTCCTGTATATCATACAGCAACTACTGCTAATTTTATCAATGGGCAACAGCCAGGTAGAAGTATTCAAGTAGGTGCATATGCAGAAGATGATGATTTTGCCAACTTAGTTTACAGTGGTCTTGATCCTAATGGGGTGGCTTATACAACAGCTGCGAATGCAGTTCCGTTTACAACTTCAAATACAAATCCAATACGCTCTTTGTTAGAGCAAAATGATAATAACAACCAATTCCGTTTTCAAGGTAGTGTTGCTTTAGATTATAATATTGCTGATGGACTTGATTTTCGCACTGCTCAAAATATCTACTATAAAGATTCAAAAAGAGTAGAAACAGGAGCTGCAAATGCTGCGCGTTTTGGTAATCCAAATTACGCTACTTATACAAATACAAATTATTTCGATTTCTTAACTGAAAACACTTTAAATTACAAGAAAAGCGTTGGTGATCATGATTTTGGTGCCTTGGGAGGTTTCACTTTTCAGTCTACTAGAACAAAGTCGCTTGTAACTGCAGGTACTACGTTTCCAACAGATTTTATTAAAAATTTAAATTTTGCATCAGTAGTTTTACAACCGCAACAATCTGATGAAAGCGTAGGATTAGTATCGTTCTTAGGGAGATTCAACTACTCATACAAAGATAAATACTTGTTCATGGCAAGTTATAGAACAGATGGAAGTAGCCGTTTTGCTGATGGTAATAAATGGGGAGGTTTCCCAGCTGTTTCATTAGGATGGGTTATTTCAAAAGAAAATTTCATGTCTGAAGTATCTGCTATTAGTAGGTTAGCTTTAAGAGCAAGTTACGGTGCAACAGGAAACAACGGAATTGGAGAATTTCAATATCAAAATTATTTAAATTCTGCTAATTACTTAAGTGGTATTGGAACAGGTAGTGTGTCTAATGGATTATCTAATACAAGTAACTTAAATAATAATCCTGATATCACATGGGAAAGAACATTCTCTTCTAATTTTGGTTTGGATTTAGCGATGTTTAAAAACAGATTTAACTTAAGTATTGATGCTTATCAGTCTAACACAGATAAATTATTGTTAGAACAATCTAACTTATTAATTTCAGGTTCTACAGCAGGTATTGCAAACGTAGGAAGTTTAAGAAATAGAGGTTTTGAAGTTGAGCTTTCAACAGTAAACATAAAAACTAAAAATTTCTCATGGAACACAGACTTTAATATTTCGCATGTTAAAAATGAGTTGACAAATCTTGGAGAAAAAACTACAATTATTTCGCCAACAATCGATGGAAGAAATGGTTTGAATAACTACGCTATCGTAGGGGAGCCATTAATTACATATTTTGGATTTAAAACTGATGGGGTATGGAACAGCAAAGCAGATATTGCTGATTCAGGTTTAACTACATCAATAACAAACGGATTAAAAGAAGGTGGATTGAAAATTTTAGACATCAACGGTGATGGTAATATTGATAATGATGATAGAACTAATTTAGGAAATCCTTACCCAGATTACACTTGGGGAATTACAAATAAGTTCACTTTCAAAAATCTTGATTTAAGTTTCACTTTACAAGGAGTTCAAGGTGGAGAATTAATTAATGGAGATATTAACTACAACGAGGTTAAAGAAAGAAACTTGAATTATATGGCAAATAGATGGGTAAGTCCAAGTAATCCTGGAGATGGTAAAACACCTTATACAACAAATGGATACAACTGGGTATTTACTGATAATGCAATCGAAGATGCCTCATACATGTCTTTAAGAGAGATAACTCTTGGGTACAGTTTAGGGAAAGATTTGGTTAAAAAAATTGGTTTAACTGATTTGAGATTTTCAGTATCAGGTCAAAATTTACTTTTCATCAATAATAAAGACTACAGAGGAATTAATATTGAAGCAAGAACTTCTCAAACAAGTCCTTTAGTAGATGGTTACCAAAGAGGAGCTTTTCCAATTCAAAAAACAATCTTGTTTAGTTTAGAAGTGGGTCTTTAATAAAATAGTTTTACAAAGCTTCTGAACCTTATTAGGAGCTTTGTAATCTTTAAAAAATTATAAAAAATTGAAAGCATGAAAAATAAAATATATAAAAATAAGTTACTAATTATATTCTCGTTTTTGACTTTAGCAAGCTGTAGTGAATACATTGAGCTTGAAAATCAAAATCAAATCGCTCAAGATGGATTTTATAGAGATGAGGCTTCATTAAATTTGGGATTGACTGGTGCTTACAGTACGTTGAGGAATCCTATTGCTTATGAGTGGATGTTATCAGAAATTCGTAGTGATAACACATTTATGAACTTAGTAGGTACTACTCAAGCTCAAAACTTGCAAATTTACAGTAACGATATCTTCGAAGCTCCTTCTTACGATTCATTTATCGAGAATTACTGGGGAAGCACGTATCAAAGTATTAGAAGTGTCAACGGTTTAATGACTGGTATGAATGTTTCGTACAATGCTGCTGCAGGAACAATTGACTACGGTATGTTAGATTACACTATTACCGATGCAGCTAAGAAAAGAATCGCAGGAGAAGCTTCTTTCATGAGAGCGTATCATTACTTTAATCTAGTAAGATTATACGGAGGCGTATTTTTAGTAGATAGAGTTTTAACATCAGAAGAAGCTTTGAAAGTAAACAGAGCTAGCGAAGATGATATTTACAAGTTTATTATTGCCGACTTAAAAAATGCTGTAGCAAATTGTATTTCTTCAACTTATAGCGCAACCGCAGCTACAGATCGTGGAAAAGTTACCACTTGGGCTGCTAAATCGCTTTTAGCAAAAGTATATCTAACTTTAGGTCAAAAATCAGATGCACTACCGCTTTTAACAGATGTTATTGCTAATAGTGGATATTCTCTTTTGACAGGAACTAGTGCCTATGCAAATGTTTTTGCAAGTACAAATGAAATGAATGCCGAAATGATTTTTGCCGTACGTTTTAAAGCAGGAGGTTTAGGTTATGGTAGTTCTTTATCTAACTTATTTGCAACAAATACATCAAGTATTGCAAGTCAAACAAAATTAGCACAACCAGCCGGAACTAGAGGAAGTTATAACAATCCTACTGAAGAGTTTTACAAGTCTTTTGGTGCTACTGATATTAGAAGAGATTACAATATTAAAGTATACAAGCCAACGACATCTTCGTTACCTGAAACATGGACTTATTGGGCTGCAAAACATAACATTTCTACAACGGTTCAAAATGATTCTGAATTAGACTGGCCAGTATTGCGTTACAGTGATGTTTTATTAATGTATTGTGAGGCTGTTGGAGTAAACAATGCAACGACTTTAGCTTATTTAAACCAAGTTCACGTTAGAGCTGGATTAACAGCATTAACAACGTCAAATGTTGCTACGCAGGCTGCATATGAAAGTGCCGTTGCAAATGAAAGAAGATGGGAGTTTGCACTTGAAAACCAACGTTGGTTTGACCTACTACGTTTCAAGAAAACATTAACAACAGTTAATGCTAAAGCAATTATGAGCAATCACTTTGCAGAAATGCAACCTTTCTATTCTCAATACGATGGAGCTTACACAACTGCACAGTTGCAAGCTAAAGTGGCAGAT
Source organism: Flavobacterium frigidarium DSM 17623 (assembly GCF_000425505.1). GTDB lineage: Bacteria > Bacteroidota > Bacteroidia > Flavobacteriales > Flavobacteriaceae > Flavobacterium > Flavobacterium frigidarium. The sequence goes on from NZ_AUDO01000008.1 coordinate 132,555, forward strand.
CCAAAATTTGATTTGTTACCTATTCCAAATGTTGAAATTGTAACCAATACAACTAATCCAATTACTCAGAATCCTGGGTACTAAATAAAAATAGTAAAGTAATAGAAAACGCTGTATGTTTAAACATACAGCGTTTTTTTATTTAATCTAAAACTGAAATTTAATATTATTTAAAAGACTATTTTTTAGTACTATCTACTAATTTAAAAGAGGTAGCTACAAAACGATTATCTACAACTTTACCAGTTACCTGAGCTGTTCTAATAGCTTCACAAAAGCCATCTGAAGCGTGTGCATCACCGTGTTCATCGATAGAGGTGCCGTCAACATAGTAGGCTTGATTGCCAATTTTCACAGCCAAATCACATCCTTTTCCTGTAAGTCCAAATTGGCATTGCCCGCAAGAGGCTTCAACAATTTGTATTTTTTTACTATCCGCTTTTTTTTGTGCTGAAAGTGTTACCGCTGCAAAAAGTAGGCTGCTTAAAAAGATATTTTTCATATTGGGATAAATTAGCGATAACAAAAATAAGTATTTATTATAAGACGGTACCTCATTGCCTTCAAATTATATCTCTTTACATTCATCACCTTATTTAGAAATGAGATATTACATGGAGTAATCTTTAAACATGTATAACCATAACAATCGTGACAATCTAATGTTGATTGAAGCTAAAGCGATAATTACAAATGCAATAATAGGGATAATTCTTAAATCAAATGCGGTTGTGAAAAAAGATTGCGCAATAACATAGGTAGCTATTCCTTCGGCTACGGTCAGTCCATAATTAACATACATCGCACCAAAAAAGTAACCTGGCTCTTTTTCAAATTGGGTTTTGCAATAGGAACAGCTTTTATTCATCTTGGGAAAACCAATGTTTAAAAAGATATTTTTTTCGTTAAAAACTTTTCCCTTTTGACAATGAGGACATTCATTATTCAAAATATGTGTGAGTGCATTTGCCATGGCTATTTTTTTAACAAAGGTAATTGACTATTCTATTGCAGCTATTTTCTATCTTCGCTACTTATAGCACAAAAAAGACATTTTGTAAAATGAAAAAATATCCTATTTATACCATTCAAAGCTTTAATTGCAATGCGGTAGCTAGCGATTTTTACATCAATACTTTCGAAAATCACCTGACTACGCATAGCTTTATAGAAGAACCACACCGACATGATTTTTATGTGTTGGTGCTTTTTACAGCGGGTACAGGCATACATGAGATTGATTTTGATAAATATAAAGTGCAAGCGGGGAGTGCATTTGTTTTACAACCTGGCCAAATGCACCATTGGAGTTTATCACATGATGTTACTGGTTACGTGGTTTTTTACTCTAAAGAAATGTATAATTTATATTTTGGACAAAAAGACATTGACAACTTCCCTTTTTATTTTAATGTACACGCTAAATCAGAAATTATCTTATCTACCGATGAAACGGTTGCCCTTCAACCATATTTCGAAATGATCTTACAAGAAGCAAGATCTAAAAAAGATTGGAGCCATGACAAAATAATGAATTTACTGGATACTATTCATATTGAGTTGGCTCGAAAATACAGCAGTAGTTCCGCTAATGTACTAGTGCCTTATTCGAATAAAATAAAACAGCTGTCACAGTTAATTGAAATGAATTTTATCGAACAAAAAGCAGCTTCTTTTTATGCCGCTGCACTCAATATAAGTTTGAAACATTTAAATCGCATTTGTAATGAAAGCTTGAAAAAAACTACTACTCAAGTGGTCACTGAGCGCGTCATGTTAGAAGCCAAAAGAATGCTAATGAATAAGAATTTAACGGTAAGCGAAGTCGCAAGTAGGCTAGGGTACGATGACTATTCTTACTTTGTTAGGCTGTTTAAAAAAAATGCTTTGATGACACCGGTAGCATTTAGGACTGCTAAAATGTAATTATATCACTATAATTTGAAAAGCGATTAGATCTAAGTAATTTTAAAGCATAAAAAAACCGATACCATTTGAGTATCGGTTCTTACATTTGCCATTATTTTGTTGTGATTACAATCTTATGTCCTGGTTGTAAAATGGTGTTTTTGTTAATAGTTCTACCATCTTGCATTATTGTAGCCTTGCTCTTAAAAGTAGCTGTTAAGGGACTGTCAGCGAGATTGTATAACGTAATTTGTTTTCCATTTATTTCAATGGAAACGTCTGTAGCTTTGTTAAATGTAATCATACTGTTGGCCACGGTAATCATTTTTACATTGAATAAAAACGATTTGTCATCTTTAGAAAGACTTTTAAGTTGTTCTCCCGTGGCTTCAAACGATAAACTATTTTGTTTCCAACCTGCTAACTCTGGTGTTTTTGCTTCTTCATTTATTCGTTTGTCAAAATTTGAATAGGGGTGTAAAACAGTTATAAAACTAAATTCTGATTGATTTTCTTTACTTACCACAGTCCACTCTTTTCCTCGTGTGCCTGATTTGTCATTTTTATCAACTGCGTTAAGTTGGTAAATATCCAGTCCTGTTGCATCTGGAAAATTAGAACGTATAAGATTTGGTTTCAAATCCTCCGTGTAATGACCTTGCCAAACTTGCTTGTAAGTATGTGCTTCTTTCGAATAAAAATTGTCTTTTACAACCCATAAATCATCTTTTAGATAAATTACTTGACGGCTATATCTTACGCCAATATTTTCAAATCCATTGTGACTACCTACAAATAAATCAAATTGAGGGTTGCTTTCCCAAGCGATAGTTGTTGGTAAGGGTAGATTTTTAAACTTACCAAATCCGCTGCCGCCTTCATTTGATGTCCAATCTTTTCCTTGCAATTCGTTATCAACTAAAGCTACATTTTTAACCATTGAGTTTTTAAAAAAAGCAAAGTCGGTCAATGAATAGCGTACTTGATAATTGGGTAAAATTACTTGACCATTTGCTACAGCTTGAATTCCCAAGATGTCACCATGTTGATGGTCTGGCTTCATGTCGTCAACACCATTACTTATAATCATCATCTTGTCATTCTTTTCCCAGCCCTCGCGCATTACATAATAAGCGGTTTCCGGTAAAGTAACAGAGCCAAAAGTGGGTTTCTTTTTCTCTATATTTTTTAATAATTCAATTTGCTGCTTACTTAAAAACCAATACATTCCTGAATCGATAAAATCCTGTGCAAAGTAGCCTACGCTAGGATCTTCATATAAAATATAACCTAAAGTCATCGTTCCTGAAATAGTATTCTTTTCGGCCCAAGGTTCGTTTGTGTCGTCCTGTAAAACAGGGGCTGATTTGTCTGGATATGAAATTTTTGCTAAGCTTGTGAAAAGTGATTTCAGTTTGTCTTCAACAGATTTGTCTATAGTAATGTTGCTAATCTTTGCAAGTTGATAAACAAAATAATAGGTTTCGATATCACTCATGTGATAATGAACTGAGCGTTCAAACTGAAAGCCATCAGGATTAATTTCCTTTGATAGATGTTCGTTCAATCTAGTCATCGCTCTGTCGTACCATTTATCTGTTCCTTCAAAATCCCTCAATAAAATGGCCAACATCGCTAATGCCGACATTCCTCTAGTTTGATGATTTCCATCACTGAAGCTGGCATTTGTCTCGTACAAATTCTCACCGTGTTGCAGTAAAGTAGCAATAGTGTACAGCTGATCTTTGTCAGTATACGCTTTCTCTCCTAAAAATAAATTATGTATTTCTAACCAATTTAGAATGCGGTAACCAGATCGAAATGCTTCATAAACGCCATTCCCATCTTTGATTGTCTCGTAAGCATTGTTTTCTAAAGCAGTATTTAATGACTGCATCTGGTTTGTGAAATACGAGATGTACTTTGGATTTTTATTATCATAGAAATAATTGAAAGCAATATCAATCATTTTATGCTGTCTCGCTAAGTGGCGTAGGGCATATGCGTTTACCTTCTCACCATTTTGATAATTAAAAGGAAGTACCCACGGACTCGCTGCTTTAAATTTTGTCATGTGATCATTTGCTCGCTCTAAATGACTTGCTTTTGCTTCGGGATACGAATTTGCATATAATTCAAATCGTTCTGGTACGGTGTGCCAATCATAATAAAAGCGTTCGGAAAAAGCTTTTCTGTAATAAGCGGCTAGGGCTGCTTCAGTGTTCGGAATTTGCTTCTTGATTTCAGCTTTCAGGTGATTGTGAAGGTCAGTAGTTTTAATGACTGATGTACTTGGGAGGTCTTGCGCGAATAGCGAAAGAGAAGTCAGTAGAAGACCAGTAAATAATATTGATTTTAATTGCGACATTGCTATATTTTTTTCTTTTAAAAATATAAAAAACAATTGGTTTACCACATTGATAATCCAATAATTCTGCGAAATAATTTAGCTCCGTAATTAATAACCTTCTTTCGAATTTGAATGGTGGTTAGAAGTTTCATACAGCTTTCAATAGATGGGATAAATTGACTGTATTGTAATTAGTCCATTATTTGCAACCACTGCTTTAATTTTAACTTCTAGCAGACTATAATACTTGATATGGAGATTTCAAGGATTAAAAACGCACTCACTTTTAGTGACAATTTTGCATAAAAAAAACTACCAAGATCAATATCACTTGGTAGTTTTCAAAATTTATAAGCTAACATCTTAGTTTACTGTTTTAGCTTTAAGTTTCATTAAGATAGCTTTGATGCTATTTAATTGCTTTGAAACAATTGCAATTTGGTTTTGCTCCATTTCTTCTACTTTTAAAGCATCTTCGTATTTTTCAACAGCTGACTCTTCACCAGTAATACATGCGTTAATGATCGCTTCAGTATCTCCGCTTGTAAAAGTTGATTTAATGTCAATCCATGCACGGTGTATTGCTCCTAAAGCTCCTCCACCTGATGTGTCAGTAGATTTTCCTAATTTGTTGATTTCGTCTTGTAATTCTACAATAAATAATGCACGCTCACGAGCATATTCTGCAAATTCTGATTTGATCATGCTGTTTTCTGCATGTTCTGCTGCATTTTTATAACCTAATTTTCCATCCTCTAGAATTGCGATTAAACCATCTAGTGTACTTACTACTTTTTCTCTTTTGTCGTCTGAATTCATCATAATGTTTGTTTTTAAATATTTGTTTGATACAAAGATGGGATAATAAGAAGTGTTTTATCTTACAAAATTTTCGCAGTTTATTACAAGATTATCAACGTCGGATATTTTTTCGAAAAAACAATAAAAATAGAGTCTAAAAAAAAATGCCTTAAGAATTACTTCTCAAGGCATTGTGTAAGTAACGTTGGCGTACACCAACTTTATAATTGAAAAATTAAAGTGCTAATGCCTCTTTAATTCTTTTTAAAGCTTCTTTTAATATATCATCGCTTGTCGCATATGAAAAACGAATACAGTCAGGATTACCAAAAGCATCACCTGTCACTGTAGCAACATTTGCTTCAGCTAATAGATACATAGATAAATCCATGGCGTTTTTAATTTCAGTTCCTTTTAATGTTTTTCCAAAGAAAGAAGAAACATCAGGGAACACATAAAATGCACCTTCTGGAACGTTTATTTTTACTCCTGGAATCTCTTTCAATAAACCTACCACTAAATCTCTACGAGAGTGAAAAGCGTCAACCATATGTTTTAATACAGATGGATCAGCATCTACAGCTGTGATAGTAGCACGTTGCGCTGGAGAATTAGCCCCTGAAGTAACTTGGCCTTGTATTTTTGTACACGCTTTTGCAATAAATTCTGGTGCTCCTATGTAACCAATACGGTATCCTGTCATTGCAAATGCTTTTGCGACTCCGTTTACTGTTATTGTTTTGTCAAACATTCCTGGGATAGAACCGATACTGCAAAAAGTTCCCGAAAAATTAATATGCTCATATATTTCGTCAGCAACGACATATACATTTGGATGCTTTTCTAAAACTGCAGCAAGAGCAGTAAGTTCCTCACGACTGTATACAGATCCTGAAGGATTACATGGAGTAGAGAACCACATCATTTTTGTTTTTGGTGTGATTGCAGCTTCTAACTGTGCAGGTGTAATTTTAAAATCAGTGTCGATTGAAGTAGGCACTTCAACTGGAACACCTCCCGATAATTTTACTATTTCGAAATAAGAAACCCAGTAAGGTGCAGGTAAAATAACCTCATCTCCATCATTCAACATTACTTGAGCAATGTTGTATAAAGATTGTTTTGCTCCTGTTGAAACAACAATGTTTGCAGGTTTGTATTCTAAATTGTTATCTCTTTTAAATTTTCTGCAAATAGCATCTTTCAATTCTCCATAACCATCTACTGGAGAATAGGTACTGTAATTGTCATCGACTGCTTGTTTTGCTGCCTCTTTAATAAAGTCAGGTGTATTAAAATCAGGCTCTCCTAAACTCAAACTGATAATGTCTTTTCCTTGTGCTTTTAATTCTCTAGCCAAGGCAGCCATTGCTAATGTTTGTGAAGTCGCTAAGTTGTTGATTCTGTCAGAAAGTGGATTCATTATTAGTTGAATTGATGCCCTAAATAATAGTTTTTAGGGGAGTAGTTATAGATTAGTTTTTAGTTTTATCCTTAAAATGAAATGTATATAAACATATACTAGAGTCGTGTTTAGACCATTTCAGGTTTCATTCCTAGTTCCTTTAAATGCTTGAAATGAGCAACCACCGCAGAACGCATTGTTTTATATTCATAATAAGGAAGGTTGCATTCTTGCGCTGTTTCCTTAACAATCTTTGCTATTTTACCGTAATGAACATGACTAATATTAGGGAAAATATGGTGTTCAATCTGGTGGTTTAATCCGCCTGTATACCAATTGACAATGGCATTTCTAGGAGCAAAATTGGTGGTAGTGAATAATTGATGAATTGCCCAAGTATTGTCCATTTCTCCTAATTCATTAGGTGATGGATTTGTAGTTTCCTCTACAACATGTGCGAGTTGAAATACTACACTCAAAATTAATCCAGCAGTGTAATGCATGATGAAAAAGCCAATTAAAACTTTCCACCAAGTGATTCCAATTACAATAGGTAATACAATCCAAATAGAGACGTATATAATTTTTGTAATGATCAAAGTTGTCCAAAGAATTTTTGGGCTCTTGGCTTCACCATAAGATAATTTTCTTTTTAGGTAACTTCTCATCTGTTTAAAATCGGTAGTAATCGCCCAGTTAAAAGTTAATAATCCGTATAAAAATACCGAATAATATTGTTGAAAACGGTGAAAACTATGCCATTTTGCTTCTTTAGTAAAACGAATAATTCTACCTGCATCTAGATCTTCATCATGACCAGGGATATTAGTATAGGTATGGTGTAACACATTGTGTTGCACTTGCCAGTTGTACACGTTTCCAGCCAGAACATAAATAGTTCCTCCCATGAATTTGTTTACCCAACTTTTATTCGAATACGATCCATGATTTCCATCATGCATCACGTTCATTCCCACTCCGGCCATTCCTATTCCCATTACAATGGTCAATAGTAAATGTGCCCAAAATGGCATGTCAAGGGTGAGTATTAAAAAATAAGGTGCTAAAAAAACAGCAAATAAAATGATGGTCTTTAAGTACAACCTCCAGTTACCTGTTTTTTTTATATTGTTTTCTTTGAAGTAGTTGTTAACCCGTGAGTTAAGAGTTCTGAAAAACTTCATTTTATCTTGCTTAGCAAATGTAGGTGCTGATGTAATCATATGTAAATTGTAATAAGTTCCAAAGATAATTATTAAAATTTTCAACTCTGCAAAATTGAGTTAAATATTTAAGAGTTAAAATCAGTACTTTTGTTAAAAAAATTGAACGATGGACGAGATTTTGAAATATTTTCCCAATTTAACCGACTTGCAAAAAGAGCAGTTCGCCAAATTGGACTTTATATACCACGATTGGAACGAAAAAATAAATGTGATTTCTAGAAAAGATATCGATGCGTTGTATACTAAACACATTTTACACTCATTAGGAATTGCGAAGGTGATGAAATTCGAACCAGGAACTTACGTGCTTGATGTGGGAACTGGTGGCGGTTTTCCTGGAATCCCGTTAGCTATTCTTTATCCTGAAACACGTTTTTATTTAATAGATATTATCGCCAAAAAAATAAAAGTAGTACAAGGTGTCGTAGACGCTTTAGAACTTAAAAATGTAAAAGCGGAGCAACTGCGTGCAGAAAATGTAAAAGGAGATTTTGATTTTATTGTTAGTAGAGCAGTAACAAATATGCCGGATTTTGTTTCTTGGGTTAAAACCAAAATCAAGAAGCAACAAAAACACGCTTTAAAAAACGGAATCCTATATTTAAAAGGTGGTGATTTAACCGAAGAGTTAAAAGATTTCCCTAAAGCAACAGAATATAATTTAGCCGACTTTTTTGAAGATGAATTTTTCGAAACAAAAAAAGTAGTACACTTGCCGCTGAAGTTTGTTGTGTAAGATAGTTGCGAGCTAATAGAAATCTTATAATAAATGAGAAACTAAGATAGCTTGGCGATGTCATTTGGTTTAAAATTTAAAAGCCCACAGGATTTCAAAACTGGAATCTTGTGGGCTTTTTATTGTACCCCCTTCGGGGGTTAGGAGGATTATTCTCCTAAGAATGGATATCTGTAATCTGTTGGAGTTACAAAAGTTTCTTTGATTGTTCTAGGAGAAGCCCAACGCAACAAGTTCAATGGAGAACCTGCTTTGTCGTTTGTTCCTGAAGCTCTTGCTCCACCAAATGGTTGTTGTCCTACAACAGCACCTGTTGGTTTGTCGTTAATGTAGAAGTTACCGGCAGCGTTTTGTAATTTTATTGTTGCTACTTCAATTGCATAACGATCTGTGCTGAAAACAGCTCCTGTTAATGCATATTCTGAAGTTGAATCAACTAATTCAAGTGTTTCTTCCCATTTTGCATCTTCGTATACGTAGATGGTCATTACAGGTCCGAATAATTCCGTCTCCATTGTAGAGTAATGTGGGTTTGTAGTAACAATTACTGTAGGCTCAATAAAGTACCCTACTGATTTGTCGTAGTTTCCACCAACAATGATTTCGGCGTCAGTATCTTTTTTAGCTTGATCAATAAAACTAGCTAATTTGTCAAATGAACCTTCGTGAATTACAGCAGTAATAAAATTGCTAAAGTCTTCTGGAGAACCCATTTTCATTGATTTTACATCAGTGATAATTTGTTCTTTAACAGCTGGCCACATACTTTGTGGTACGTAAGCCCTAGAAGCTGCTGAACATTTTTGACCTTGAAATTCAAAAGCACCACGCACAATTCCAGTAGAAACTTGTTTTGGGTTAGCGCTAGAGTGAGCGATGATAAAATCTTTTCCTCCAGTTTCTCCTACGATTCTCGGGTATGTTTTATAGTGGTGAATGTTTGTTCCTATTTTTGCCCAAATGTCTTTAAATACATGAGTAGAACCTGTAAAGTGCAATCCAGCAAAGTCACGGCTCGCTAATACGGTATCCGTTACCATTAAAGCATCTCCAAAAACCACATTGATTACTCCATCAGGAACTCCAGCTTCTTTAAATACTTCGATAATAATTTGAGCAGAGAATACTTGGCTATCACTTGGTTTCCATACGACAACGTTACCCATCATAGCAGCACTTGCTGGAAGATTAGCAGCAATTGCTGTAAAGTTAAATGGTGTAATCGCATATACAAATCCTTCAAGAGGGCGGTACTCTAAGCGATTCCACATATCAGATGTCGAAGAAGGTTGGTCACCATAAATTTGAGTCATGAACTCTACGTTAAAACGTAAAAAGTCAATTAGCTCACATGAAGCATCAATTTCTGCTTGGTGAATATTTTTAGATTGTGCAATCATTGTTGCAGCATTGATTCTTGCTCTGTAAGGTCCTGCTATTAATTCAGCTGCTTTCAAGAAGATAGCTGCACGTTGTTCCCATGCCATGTTTGCCCATGCATCTCTAGATTCTAATGCATTTGCGATAGCTTTCTCAACATGTGATTTTTCAGCAAGGTGATAGGTACCTACGACATGCTTGTGATCGTGAGGAGCTGTCATGTTTTTTGTGTTTCCAGTTCTAATTTCTTCGCTACCAATATATAATGGCACGTCAATTTTAGCATTCCACATTTTAGTGTAAGCTGCTTGCACAGCTGCTCTTTCAGGTGAATTTGGCGCGTACCCTTTTACTGGTTCATTTACCGCTTTTGGTACGTTAAAAAATCCTTTTAGCATGATATTTTGATTTGTTCATCTGCAAAAAAAGCAGACAAGATTAGACATTCGTATTAGTAATAATTTTAGCAGGAATTTGCGAAAAAATTATTGCATAACAAAAGTACGAAGGATAATTCAAAAAAGTGATAAATACCACTTAAGAAAGTGAAAAATGTTAAATTAAAAGGTATTAATTCAAAGCAAATGGAGCCGACAATTTAAAGCTGGGTATTAAAACCTTAAATGTTTTTGCAGTGGTGAAATTGATCATATTAAAATAACCTTTCATTGCTCCATAAGGAGAAGCAAGTAAGCAACCAGAACTGTAGGTGTGTAATTCTCCTGGTTTTAAGACAGGTTTTTTTCCAATAACTCCGTCGCCGTCTACTGTTTCAATATCGTTCAACGCATCGTGAATTTCCCAATGACGTGAGGTAAGTTGTACCGAATCTTTACTGTGGTTCTCAATTGTAACCTCATAACTAAAAGCAAAGTGAACCTTGTAGTTCTTAAAGTATGTACCTTCAAAACTAGTTAATACTGATATCTTTATGCCTCTTGTTATTTGAGAAACCATTTAAATTGTGCTGTTTGTGTGAGTTATGATAACAAAAATACAAAATTTAGTTACTGTATTATTGATTTTAACTAATATTTTAATTGACGATATTTATAGAGTTTAGATCAGCTTTACCTATGACACGATCATATCGTCCGGTATTTTCTTTGTAATAAACTAGTACTGTATAGTTGTTTTCTGTTTGATAAAAGTTCCCATCGATGGCGTTTTCAAAATCAATAAATCCTTTTTTATCAGCTATTGTATATTCATAATTTGTGAATCCTTGCTTAATCAATAACGCTTTTTCATACAATCCTTTCTTCTCATTATATTCCATTTTGTACTCTTCTGATAGGGCGTAGTTATTAAACATTCCAGTGATGTAAATATCTTTGTCTAATCTAAAAGATGGCGCTGAAAGTGTAAAGTAGACCCATGCATAATCTGCTTCTACGGTATTGTCGCTCCCATTAATGTTATTTACAAGAAAATTTCCATTAACATCCTGTGTAAAGGAGTAGGGGAAACTAGCTCTAGCATTGTGTGTAAAAAGATGGCTACCATAGACGGCAGTATTTGCGTCAATTATAGCTACATTGTTTCCAGAGGCGCGTATGTCTTTATTTTCGAAAAATAAAAATTCATTACCTGCCCAGAACTGCGTTTCAGTGTCATATTTGTAAACTAAGTCGTTGCCTAAGGTGTATTGGGGAACAATATTTTTAATAGCAGTATCAAATTTTCCATTTTGCAGTAACATCACTTTTACATTTTTCAAAGGATTCTGGAAAGTAAGTTCGGTCGAATTTACAGAGAATTCAACGTTGTGTTTTAAGGGCAAATTAGCTGTGGTTCTTGCTCGTTTTATTTGCATTGGGATCTTTACTGCTTCTTCATAAAGAATAAATTTACGAGAAAAAATAGCCTCTTTAGCGTCATTAAGAATAGTGATGATATAATTGCCGCTTAATTTTAGACCTAACGTATTTTGATTAGGTAGGGATAAAGTGTAATGGGAATAAAGTTGTAATGTGTTAAACGAGTTGCTATAGGTTTGAATGCGTTGATTGTCAAAACCTTCTAGATATTCTGCTTTAGGTATTTGTGTTGGGTGCCAGTTGTAATCACAATGGATAATTTCGTAATAGTAATCAGCTTCATTACCAAAAAGATCGTCAAACTGAAGTTGGAAACCACTTCCCAATACAAATATAGGTACTGCATTAACATTGTTTTGTGTAAAAGATACTGTCTTGATATTTACTGGTGTGGTCAAAGTCTCATCTATTTGTGCGAAGCAAAATTGAACGAGACAAATCAATATAAAAGTGATACTTTTTTTCATGTGATACGGTAGCTTTTAAAAGGCTAAATATACTAATTTATACTGTTTTTTATTCGAATAAACCTCTTTCAGACTATTTATAGCAAATCTCAGGCCAATACTTTTTACTCAATAATTTTAGGTGACGGCATATTTTGTAAATAACAAAGCCTCTAAAAAGTAATAACTTCTAGAGGCTTTATTTATTGTAATAGTTCTTTTATTTAAAGCAAACAGGAATAATTTCACCTTTGGCTAAGCAGTATTTTTCTACTAATTCAGGAGCAATTTTATTGGTGTAATCTTCCTCAATAACTGTGAAACCAATGCTTCTAAGTTTGTCAAAATAATCACGACCATAAATACGAACGTGATCGTACTGTCCGAAAATTTCAGCACGTTTTTTCTGGTCTGTTATGGTGTCATCTGCATAGGTAACTGCGCGATTTAAATCTTGCGGAATTTGTAATATAGCCATTCCGCCAGGTTTTAAAACTCGATATAATTCTTGCATCGCCTTAGTATCGTCTGGAATATGTTCTAGAACGTGGTTACACAAAATAATGTCGTATTGATTATCTTCAAAAGGCAAGTCACAAATATCCGCTTTGACATCGGCAAGTGGTGAAAACAAATCGGTCGTGGTGTAATCAAGATTTTTTTGACTTCGAAAAAGCTTATAAAATGCTTGCTCTGGCGCAAAATGCAACACCTTTTTTGGTGCGCTAAAAAAATCTGTTTTGTCATTTAAATACAACCAAAGTAAACGGTGTCTCTCAAGCGAAAGCGTACTTGGTGATAATACGTTATTGCGTTGTGTCTCGTACCCGTAAGGCAACATCGACTTGAAGCTTTTACCATCAATAGGATCAGTAAATTTATCGCCCTTTAATGTAAAAGCAATCACGGGACGTGCCACATAACTCAAACGAATAAGTAGCGGACGAGGGATTGTATTAAGTATAAGTTTAAACACGGATTTCATTGGATTGTATTTTGATACGAATTTCACGAATTAGCACAAATTATATGCGTAGTATGAATTTCACTAATTTGAGTTTATAATAGAATTCGTTGAATAGAAAATCTCTCTACTAAATTCTAAAGAACCAAGGGAACTTTTCTGAATTCATCCTCTTCATTACTTACAATTCCTAGCGCTTGATATACATAAGCAAAAGTAGAAAGTAACTCAGGTTTTCCGTCGATTAATGCTACATCGTGTTCAAAGTGTGCGCTTGGTTTATTATCAGCGGTGGTAATAGTCCATCCGTCTTTATGTTGTTTGATGTTACGAGTTCCTTGATTAATCATAGGTTCGATTGCAACGACCATACCTTCTACAAAAAGTTTTCCACGACCGCGTTTTCCGTAATTAGGCATTTCAGGATCTTCGTGCATTTTTTGCCCTAAACCGTGTCCTACTAATTCACGAACAACACCATAACCGTGTGATTCTGTATATTTTTGAATAGCATTACCTACATCTTCAACGCGATTTCCAGCTTTGAATTCACGGATACCTACATATAAAGACTCTTTAGTAACTTGTAATAATTTTTTAGTTTCAGGTGCCACTTCTCCTATCTCAAATGAGTAAGCGTGATCACCGTGATATCCGTTTTTGAACGCCCCGCAATCTACTGAAATCACATCACCGCTTTGTAACGGTGTATTGTTTGGGATTCCGTGTACTACTTGAGAGTTCGGACTCATACATAATGAGTTTGGGAAACCATATAAACCTAAAAAGCTAGGCACCGCTCCATGGTCGCGAATGAATTCCTCTGCTAATTTATCTAAATGTAATGTAGTTACTCCTTCTTTTATTTCAGAAGCAATCATTCCTAATGTTTTGGATACAATTAAAGCACTTTCACGCATTAATTCTATTTCTTCACGGGATTTTACTATAATCATATTTTCTAATTTTCAGTTTGCAAAAGTACGATTTTAAAATTATCTAATTAGGATTGGCTAGGATTTTAAAAAGACTTGCATTCGAAACAAAATAATTGTTCTCTAAATCAATAGCGGCTAGCTGCGCACTAATCAAACTATTCTCTCTACTATTGATTAAAAATAGCGAACTTTCACCAAAAGAAAACAAGCGCTCCTCTGACTGAAGCATGATTTTATAATCGCTAGCTAAGGTTTTAACAATTTCGTTTTGCTTAGACAAACTTTCAATTTCAAATTTTTGAGCACTAATTTTATTCGAAAGTTGGAACTGCTCTAAACTTAAAGCAAACTCGCTTTCTTGAATTTTGTATTGTGCTAGTTTTAAACTTCCGCGTTCTTTTCTTAGAAACAGTGGAAAGTAAAAATTTACGCTGAGCTTATAGTTTTCAAATTGGTAATCGTCAATATAACTCGGCTCTGAAATATAAGAATACCCTACATCTATTTTTGGTAGCAACATATTGGCTTTAAGTTTTTTATCGACCGTTAACATGTCAATTTTATTCCTTAGCGCATTAATCTTAGGGTGAGTGTCTATTGAAAAATCTACCTGAGTCAAGTCATTAGTACGCAAGGTTTCTTGAATAGTAAGGTCTAAATTTGTCTCAGGAATCATTGCATCAGCAAGTTCAAAAGGAATTACATTGTCGAGCCATAAATAGGTCTCGAGTGATAATTGTGCTTTTCGCAGTTTTAATCGTGCATTTTCAAGACTTAATTGTCGGTTTTTTAGACTAATTCCTGCTTCTATACTATCAATAGCGCGCTTATCGCCTTGTTTGATAAGTGATTTGATACCCTCAAAACGAATAATTGCATTTTTGTTATAGGTCTCGTAAAGTTTCACTTCGTTGAATGTTTTTCTCCATGAAAAATAAGCCACTGAGGCATCATAAAGCACTTCAATTGCCTGTAGCTTTTGTTCTGCTTGTGACAACTGTAACTGAATTTTTGCTTTTCGTACATCTGCCATGCGTTGATTGATTAGCAAACCTTGAGCTAAAGGGACGGTAATCCCTAGAGCTGCTAATCCCTTATTTGGAACGGTATTTTCTGGATTTAAATAAATTCCGTCATTGTTTTCAAAACCTGCTTTTATTTCGATTCCGTACCAGGTTGGTATTTTAAAGCTGCTATTAAGTATTGAATAATATTCTTTATCCTTAAACTGCTTTTCTTTAAAATCCACCTCGATTTTTGGATCAAATCCACCTCTTGCTTGCATCAAGTTTGCTTGTGCCTTGTCGATTTCTAAATTGGCGCTTTTAACCAGTGGATGGTACTTCTCGACATAGCCTAAAAACTCATTGTAACTGAATTCGTTTGTAGGAAGGTCTTGTCCATAAATGATGTTTCCAACAAGGAAAAAAAGTAGCAATAGTTTTTTCATTATTTTTTCTCTTTAGTCGTTTTAACATCTGATTTATAGTAATTAGGTGGAAATCCATTTAGGATACGCCAAATTTCGAACCAAATTGGCACTGTATCTAATAGTGCGATTGTCTCTGCACCAGAACCTATGCTAATCTCTTTGGGCCATGGCTCAGCTTCTTTGTCTGGAGCTATCAACATACGGTACTTACCATTATCGCTAATGAAATTTTCTATAGCAACGATTTTTCCACCAAAAGTTCCATAAGAAACATCAGGCCATCCCGAAAATACAATTGTAGGCCAACCATCAAACCAAACTCTAATTTTTTCACCACGATGTACAAGGGGAAGATCTATTGGGTCGATATATGTTTCAACTGCAATATCAAAAACGGCAGGCATAATACTCACAATAGGAGTACCTTCTTTTACAGTTTGTCCTATTCCCGCCTGCAAAACTCTATTTACATAACCGCTTTGTGGTGCTTTAATATAGTACATACCGTTTCTTATGCTGTAGTTAGCATATTGATTCTCTAGTTTATTTACTTGAGCTTCGGTATCAAACTGGTTGCTTAAAGCAGTGTATTGATCACTTTGTGCTTTTGACATTTTCTCAGCATACTCCGCATTGATTCTATTAGTTTCTACTTTAGCATTGATGTATTCATTTTTGCTTGATAAAAATTTATTTTCTTGCGTGATGATTTTAGCTTCAACCTCCTGTAATTTCAATCTTTTTTCTTCGACGTCTGTCAGTGGTTTTAGGCCTTCTTTATTCAATTGCATGGCACGGTCAAATTGCGTGTTGGCAATTTTAAGTTGGGTTTTTACCGCTACAAGATCCATACTGTCACTCTTTATTTTAAGCAGCGACTGTTTGATTTTATTTTGTGCCTGTTCAAATTTCAATCCTCGTTCTGATTCGATGGATTGTATTTGATTTGACAATGTAGATACTTTAGATCCATAAGACTCCAAGGACATTTTCTTGGCTTGAACTTGTCTTTGAGTATTTTCGACCAAGTTGGGATCCATATAATCTTCTTTTATTTCGGAGATAAATAAGATAGTATCGCCCTTGTTTACAAAGTCTCCTTCTTGCACGTACCAGTTTTCTATTCGACCAGAAATAACACTTTGAATTGATTGTGGTCTTTGATTGGGTTTTAAAGTTGTTACAGCTCCTGACCCAGATATGTTTTGTGTCCAGGGCAAGAATAAAATTAGCAATCCCAGGATGAAAAAGAAGACAATAATCTTGTTTAAAGTGCGGGAGTTAGATTTTAAGTTGAGGTTTCTAATGGTTTGGAATTTATCCCAATTTGAAACCCCCATTTTATTGTTATCAGATATATTTAGCATCGTTTATTAGTTTTGTTGGTCTAGTACAATACGTCCTTTTTCCATAGTGATTTCTCTACTGCACTTGGTTTTCCAGTATGGATTTTTTGACGATACGATTATTGTCCATTTATGAGCGTCATCGGTAATGAAGTCGATTATTGCATTTGCAATATTTGCGTCCATCGTATCTGTAGGGTCTTCATAAAATAAAATTTTTGGTTTGTGTATAATGCTTCTAGCAAGTAATATTTTTTGCGCATTAGAAGAGGATAGCTGGCGACCTTCAGGAAAGATTGGGCTTTCTAAACTATCCGGTAAGGATTTAATAAAGGCACTAAGTTGCACACCCTCAATAGCCCATTTTAAATCTTCTTGAGTGATTGCTGGATCATTAAAAGTGATGTTTTCTAAATAAGTTCCTTCAAATGGTGATTCGCCGTGAATCACACTACCTATTTGTGAACGGTATTGTCTTAGATCAATTTTTTTAAACGTCGCATCATTGATAAATAAACTACCTGTTGTTGGTTTTAATAAACCAGATAAGACGCGCATTAAAGTTGTTTTACCTGAGCCATTTTCTCCGTTTATTATAATGCGTTCTCCTTGTTCTATTTTTAACGAAATGGCTTTTAATGTAGCATTCTTAGCATCTGGAAATTTAAATTGTAGACTTTCTGTTTCTAAAGAAATATCAGAATAGCAGTAATCAACACTATCATTATCATACTCGTCCTCCAAAGTTAAATCGGTTACTTGACCTATTTTTTCGACAGAGGTTAATACATCATAGAAAGTGTCAAGACCAATGATGATTTTTTCTACCGAGTTAATTACTAGTAAAATAATAATCTCTGCAGCTACGAATTGACCAATGTTCATTTGTTGCGAAACTACTAAGTAACCACCAATTGATAGTAAACTAGCTGTAATGATTATTTTGAAAATGATTAATTGGGTAAACTGCCTCTTTATAATATTAAAGTGTTTTTCACGGTAGTTCAAGTATTCACTAACTAAGGAATCATTTTTTTGTAAACCGTAATCAAAATTTAATTGGTTTCTAAAACTATAATTGTTTCGTGCCATTTCTTGCAACCAATGGGCTACTTTATATTTGTTTTTAGATTCTTTCAAACTAGTTTCTAGCCCAGGAATGTAAGACAATTTGAAAATGAAATAAAGTAGAATTAGTAGGGTGATTCCAAACAAGATGAAGTATGGGTGGTACAATGACAATAAAATAATTCCGAAGATAATTTGGAGTAGAGCTGCAGAAAAATCAATCAATAATTTTGACGTTCCTTTTTGAATGGTCATCGTATCAAAAAATCGATTAGCTAATTCTGGTGGATAAGTATTGTACAATTGATCAAACTTTATTTTAGGTAATCGCACTGCAAATTCAAATGACGAGCGCACAAAGATTTTTTGTTGCAAGTTCTCTGTAATTCGTAGCTGCATTAGCGATAGGAACCCTACTAACGCAACTCCCATAACAACTAAGAAAATCAAGACAATCCATGAAACACTTACACGTCCCGATTGGATGAAGTTAATAATGGCTTGAATCCCTAATGGAAGCGATAAACTAATTAAACCAGCAAAAATTGCATATAAAAACAGCTGAGTAATGTCTTTTTTATCTAATGCGAGTAAATTGTAAAATCTTTTTAATGGTGTCATATTAAATCTATTTTTTTAGAACGGTTGTGATCAAATGAATATAAAAATCAGCTGGACTTATCTCAGTATTACAGTTGGTAATAGTAGTGAGATGCTCCCTTAAAAACTGTTGATGCAATGCACCTTCAATAATATTTGAGGCTAAACTTTTTGCAAACGGATATTCAGGATCAACTTCATTTATTAAAAGTACAATTCTATTGATTACTCTCTTATAAATCAAGAAAAAACCTTCCTTATTTTCTTCGTCTACTTCTTTAGTGTGTAATGTTTTAGTAAATTCAGAAATGATAATTTTGTTTAAAATAGATTCGTTAATGTGTGCTGTGGCAGCATCGTCTTCTACTTTTTCGGTAACCACTAAAATCGCTTTCTTCAATTTTTCGAAGGAGTTATCAATGTTGGTCGTGGCAAAAAACAATTTATATTCCATCCAACTCCAGTACCAAGAGGAGAGGTATACTAATAATTTATGTTTGTTTTCAAAATAACGGTAAATCGAACTTTCATTTGATCCAATTTTTTCTCCTAATTTTTTAAAAGTGAAATTGTCAAAACCTATGGCATCAATTAATAAAATGCTCTCTTGAATGATTTTTTTACCGAGTTTACTAGTCTCAGGATCTTTTACGAAGATTTTTTCATTCACCTGAATTTTTAAAGAAGCGATGATATCTTTCATTTTTGATATTGTTTTATGCAAATATAATAGCGATACTATTAAAAACAATATTTTTAGCATAATTTTTACAAAAAAAAGGCTATTCGATAGGAATAGCCTCTTAATTACTTTGTATAAAAAAGTTGTTTATAATAAAGAATGTTGTGTCATGACTGCTGGTTTCTCCACGCCCATAAGAGCAAGAATTGTTGGAGCAATATCACCTAATACTCCGTCATTAACTTTTTTAATGTCTTTGTCTATTAGTATAAACGGAACTGGATTTGTGGTATGAGCAGTATTCGGGCTTCCGTCAGGATTGATCATGGTTTCGCAATTTCCGTGATCTGCAATTACAAGTACGGTGTAGTCGTGGGCAATTGCCGTTGTGATTACTCTTTCGACACATTTATCAACAGCTTCACAGGCAAGGATCGCTGCATCCATCATTCCAGTATGTCCTACCATGTCACCATTTGCAAAATTTAGACATACAAAATCAACATCTTCTTTTTCTAATTCAGGAATTAAAGCATCTGTTAGTTCATAGGCACTCATTTCTGGTTGTAAATCATAGGTCGCCACTTTTGGAGAATTGCGTAATATTCTTTTTTCTCCTCTAAACGGGATTTCTCTACCTCCAGAGAAAAAGAAAGTAACGTGAGGATACTTTTCTGTCTCTGCGATTCTAATTTGAGTTTTATTATTTCTTTCTAAAACTTCACCTAGCGTTTCAGTAATATTATCTTTGTTATAAACAACTTTTACATCTTTATAGGTCTCGTCATAATTAGTCAATGTTACATAATACAAGTTTAACTTGTGCATGTTTTCCTCGTGGAAATCCTGTTGTGAAAGTGCTTCAGTCAATTCGCGACCTCTGTCTGTTCTAAAGTTGAAGAATATTACGACATCATCTTCCTCAATAGTAGCTACTGGATTATCATTAGCATCAACCATAACAATAGGATTGATGAATTCATCTGTAATTTCCTCTTGATAGCTTTTTTCAATACTTACAATAGCATTTTTTGAAGCTTCTCCATGACCGTTTACAATTAAATCATAAGCTAGTTTGATGCGTTCCCAGCGTCTGTCTCTATCCATTGCGTAGTAACGCCCAATTACAGATGCTAATTTTACAGTTGTAGGCGCAATATAATTCTCTAAATCTTGAATGTATTTTTTACCTGATTTAGGATCGACATCACGACCATCAGTAAAGGCATGTATAAAAACGTTTTGTAAACCGTGGTCTTGAGTTGCGTCAATTAATCCGCGCAAATGTGAAGTATGCGAGTGTACTCCACCATCAGAAACTAAACCTAAAAAGTGCACTTTCTTATTATTAGTTTTCGCAAATTTAAAGGCATCGATTAAAACCTGTTCTTCTGCCAAGGTTTTATTGGCTACAGCCAAATTAATTTTGGCTAGATCTTGATAAACAATTCGGCCAGCACCTAGATTCATGTGACCTACTTCGCTGTTTCCCATTTGGCCTTCAGGCAGACCTACATGTAAACCATCAGTCCTTAATTGTGCGCTAGGGTAATTCTTGTAAAGATTATTTATGTATGGAACGTTTGCATTGTCTATAGCAGAAACTTTAGGATCAGGAGATTTTCCCCAGCCGTCTAAAATCATTAATATTACTTTCTTGTTCATGTCGTTGTGATTTTAAACAAAGATAATGGTTTTAAAAATGCTATCTATGGATCAAAATAAGTATTACATATTACTAAAGAATCAGATTAATTTTCTAACAAATTATGTATAGAAGCTTTATAATTTTAAAATAAATGCACCTTATGATTTACTTTTTAAGCTATTGTAGTCTATAAAATATTTTATACTAATTGAAAAGCTATGATTTAGCGATTCGTTGTTAAGTAGTGAAGTAAAGTTAGTATTGAAATTTTTATTGATTTGACTTTCAAAATTTGCTGCGTTATTGCGATATAATATCGATAGTTCGCTACCGGGAGCAAACCACCAAGAGTACGATAAATCAAGATTCCAAGAGTAAAAACTCGAATCTTTATCTTCATTATAAAGCGTGTTTGCACTCAATCTTCCGGTCTCTTGTAAGCTTAAATATTCCTTGTTTTCTGCATAAGACCAATATTGGCGTACGGCCATATTAAAATTCATGCGGCTGTTTACAGAATACTTTGCCGAAAGCGAATTAGAGTAAGTAACTACATTTCGATTTGCAAATATGATTTGGTCTTTTGTAAAAGAATTAAGGTCATCATCAAAGCGATCAACATAACCTTTATTGTTATTTCGCCTCTGAAAATCGAAACTATAAACTAATGATAATCGATCACTAAAACGATAACGTGGCCCTATAGAAAACTCATAGGTTTCTCGCTTGTTCTCACTAAATATAGTATATGATGGATTAAAGTCTATCGCAAACCGATTGTTGTAATTGGTCGAAAGGTAAAACCAAGAATTGTATCGCTCTGGTAGAATTACATAAGTGTTCTCTGTTCGAGCTTCGTAATAATCATAAGATTCGATAGGACTGGCTTCTACACCAAAACTAAAATAATGGTTATTCTTAGTATTGAAGTTTAGCTGAGCATTAAATTCGTTTGATTGAATCTTACTCGTTTCTTTATGAAATTGAGTGTAGGCGTTAAAACTTAATTTAAATGTATTGAAAAGATCTGTGGGGTTTAAAATACGGTAATTGGTGTTTCCGTATAAGCTGAAATAATTGGTTTCAAAATTAATTCCAAGATCGTTATTATCGAAATCTTTAGTGACCAAATCGCCTCCAAAACTGTAGCGGTAATTCCCGCTAGTCTCTGCGAAATTCAAAGTAGAATAAATTCCTTTCTTATCTTCGATACTGTTGATTATGCTGTATTTAAAACTTCCGTTTAAATTATAGGTATTTTTCTTAGTGTTAAGATCCCAAGCAATCGCAGACACATTGGCGTCCCTAAAAGAACCATTACGAGTAACATTGGTATTGGTCAAGCTCACTGATGAATTTTTTCTAAAGCGTTGATCAAGTACTAAAACATTGTAATTTGTAAGTGGCTCTAGTTCTTCTCTTCTTACCTCCTGAGTTGTAGTGTTTAAAATAGTGGCATATGTTTTTTCAGTAACGGCATTTAGAATCCCAACACCCAAACCTGATTTTGTTCTACCAGATATTTTTAAGGCATTTACCAGATTAATTGTAGCTGGGTTTTCTAGAAAAACTTCCTCCTCTGAAATATTGGCGAGTCGACCTGGTCTACCACCAATTCTTCTAGAGTAAAGGAGGTCTCCCTTTGCAAACAAATCAGTTCCTTCAGTAAAGAAAGATCTATTCTCATTGAATTGCTGTTCAAAGGGCCCCAAGTTCAATATTTGGTCATCATATTTTGTTTGTCCAAAATCTGGAATTAATATCGCATCTAGGGTAAATGCATCGTTTATACCGTATTTAATATCAAGTCCGCCTTTTAAAGTTCCTATCGTTTTTTGGGCAGCACTTGCATTTACATAAAAAGAAGAGTAGGGCATTAAAAAAAGTCGAGTAGGAGGTTTAATATTTTCAATTCCTTCTAAGACTCCAGCTTGTTGCGTGAAAGTTCCTAAATTAGAATCAATAAAATTCCAAGTATATTTTTGACGATCTCTGCGTATTTCTCTAAAAAAATTGATTCCCCAAGTTTGCTTGTCTTCGCTTGAAAATCGTAGCGCAGCATAAGGAATGCGCATCTCTACTGTCCAGCCAAAACTAGTAATTAATGCTTTACTTTTCCACACAGCATCCCAAGAGTAATCTTCGCCATTAGCATCTGTATTGATACAATCTGCTTGACCGTCTGCGGCGTTTACATAAAATTGAAATTCTTGTTGGCCATCATTGTAACCATTAATGAAAGCGCCAAATAAATCAGAAATTCCGAAATCATCACGTTGCGAAATCTCTCTTAATATTTTATCAGGTTGGTCATCATACAATGTCGCCGAAACATAAATTGCTTCATTGTCATAAATAACTTTTACAATCGTGCGTTGATTTTCTGGGATTTTCTTGCCATTATCTGGTGTAAACATGACAAAATCTTTTGCTTCTTCTGCACTTTGCCAAGCGGCCTCGTCAAACTTTCCATCTATAGTTATGGTTTCAGTAGTCAGCTTTTTGGTTTGCAAGACTTTCTTTTGGCTGTAGCCAAATTTAAAAACAAGTAATAGTGTTAGAATAGCAAGCTTCTTCATGAATAGGGTTGGTTATAGTACACATTGGTTTAATAAAAAAGCACATATATAAATATGTGCTTTTTGATAATCATACAATAGTAGACTCGCTATGGTTAATTTTGTTACAGTTAATGCAATTAAATTAGTATTAATTTTTCAATCGATTATAATCGATAAAATAACGCACACTTATTGATAAGATATTCGTTTGATTTGTGCCGAAAAGATTTTTAAGATTTTGACTTATATTTCTCTCAACTACATTAGCGCTTTCCTGCGAATAATTACGGTACAAAATTGATAATTCACTACCGGGAGCAAACCACCATGAATAAGATAAATCAGCATTGAATGAATTGAAATTTCTATTTTTATTTAAATTAAATGTAGGATCTGCAACTACAGTTCCGTCGTCTTGCAGGCTCCAGAAGCGTTTATTGTCAGAATAAGACCAGTAATAACGTGCGGTTAAATTAATGGTCATTTTCTTGTTGATAGCGTATTTTCCAGTAAGGTCATTTTGCAATATTTCTCGGTCTCTTTGGCCAATTACAATTCCGGTATCGTCAAAGCCAACCCAGCCTCGGTCGTTTTTCCTTTTCGAATAATCCATAACAAAATAAAGAGAAAATTTGTCATTAAAACGGTATTTTGGACCTACAGCAAGACCATAAGTAATGCGGTCATCTTGATCATAAACTGCAATACTAGGTGTAAAATCGAATGTAAAGGCGTTGTTGCGGTTAAACTCCATACCAAAATAAGATGAAAGACGCTTCGGGATTTGTAAGTACCTACCAGCAACACGAGGCTCATAGAAATCATATGTTTCAAAAGGATTAAGCACAAGTGCAAATTCCATGTAGTGATTTTTTTTAGTACGTGCTTTAATTAAAGTTTTATACCATCCTTCTTGCATTTTTCCTGTTGTATTTTGCAATTCTAGGTTGAGTTCTTGCTCTATTTTAAAAGTATTAAAATATTTTGTAGGATTCAAAATGCGGTAACTACCATTTACTAATGCGTTGTGATAATTAGTGTAAAAAACCAATCCCAAATCGTTTATATCGTAATTGCTCGAAATGTATTTTCCAGAAACAGTGTAGCGATACTGTCCGCTTGTCTTTGCAAAGTTCAGTGCTGTTTTAAAACCATCGTAGTTCTCGATGTCATTCACGGTACTGTATTTAAAGTCACCATATAAATTGTACGTATTTGCTTTTGTGCTTAAATCAAAAACTAAGGCAGAAGCATTAGCATCTCTAAAATCACCGTTACGAGTGGTATTTGCATTTACAAATGAAACAGATGAGTTCCCGTTAAATCGTTGGTCAAGAACAATTAAGTTATAATTAGCTAGCGGCTCAATAACCTCTTTACGGCTTGTTTGTTGTTCGTTATTAAAGCTGTCAACTGTTGTGCCTTCGATTGTAGCGTAAGTCTTTTTTGTAACGGCATTTAAAAACCCTATACCAAGTCCGTTCTCTGTTCGCCCAGAAACCTTTACTGCATTTAATAAATTGACAGTGCTTGGGTATTCCGTAATTTGCTCGCTTTCTGAAACTGTGGGTTCTCTACTAGGAAACCCACCAATACGCCTTGAATAAAATAAATTTCCTATATTGAATAAGTTGGTTCCTTCAGTAAAAAACGGACGGTTTTCCTCTAATTTTTGCTCGAATGGATCCAAATATAAAATCGCGTTATCAAATTTTGTTTGTCCAAAATCAGGAATTAAAATGGCGTCTAAAGTAAAGGAGTCGTTGATGCCGTATTTAATATCAAGACCCGCTTTAAAAGTTCGATCAGAAGTAATGTCGTCCTGCTGGTAATAAGTAGAGGTATAGGGGATAAAGAATAATCGAGTAGGAGGTTTGATGTTTTCGATACCTTCAAGAATTCCGGCTTGTGTAAGCACAGCACCTATTTTAGTGTCTACGTGGTTCCATGTATAGGTTTGTATGTCGCGCTTAATCTCTCTTTTAAAGTTTATACCCCATATTTGTTTATCGGCTCTAGAAAAGCGCAATGCAGCATACGGAATTTTCATTTCGACAACCCAGCCGTAGTTTGTAATTGCTACTTTACTATCCCAAATAGCATCCCAAGAAAAATCCTCTTCGGCTTCGGTTGCAATACAATCCATTTGTACTCCGGCAGCACTAACATAGAAACGAAAATCCTGCTGACCGTCATTATATCCATTAATATTAACTGAAAAATGATCAGAAACGCCAAAAACATCACGATTTGTAATCTCTCTCTGGATCTTATTGGGCTCATCATCATATAGCGTTGCTAGAATGTATATAGCGTCATTATCATAAGATACTTTTACTTCTGTTTTCTTGTTCTCGCTAATCGGTTTTCCGTTGTCTGGATCAAACATGATGAAATTTGAAGCGATATTTTTGTTCTCTGTCCAACCTATATCATCTGGTTTCCCGTCGATTACGATTCCTTTTGCGTTAAAGTTTGCTTTTAAGGTCTTTTTTTGTGAAAAACTGTTAATTGTGGTAAATAATGCAATAAAAACAAGGATTCGGTAATATTTGTACATGAAATTTTGATTTGGCTTGAACAAAAATAGGTTAATTAACGTCATGTGCAAGAGAAATCTTAGCTAGCAAATGTTAATTTTAATGGGTTTTAGGTCTCTGCACAATTTTATTTAACATTATATGTTATACTATTATGTATATGTTTTATAATTTTGCAATCCCCAATCTAACATTTAAATATTTTAACATCAATGAATTATAAGTTTTTGACTCCCGTGATTTTGACGGCTATACTAGCTTTCAATTTTAGTTCTTTTGATACAAACTCTACTGTTGATTCTAAACCTAAAGTTGTTGCTGCCGTAATTGAAAAGAAAGCTGTAACCAGCGAAGAAGCAATTTATGAAAAATTAGATTCTAATAATTTATCCCTACCTGCACTAGATGTTTTTAGTGAAGCATTAAAGGGGTTTCAGCATTTAAAAGAAAAAGGATTGGTTAGTAAAAATATCCTTACTGTTATAGATTTTAGCATGTCTTCTAATTTAAACCGCCTTTGGGTAATTGATTTAAATACCAATAGCGTTTTGTTTAATACGCTAGTTGCACACGGTAAAAATACCGGTGATGAGTTTGCTACAAGTTTTTCAAATGTTTCTTCATCATTCAGAAGTAGTTTAGGATTTTATGCTACAGGTGAGATCTATGTAGGTAAACATGGTAAATCATTACGATTAGATGGCTTAGAGAGCGGAATTAACAGCAATGCAAGAGAGCGTGCTGTAGTTATTCACGGTGCTGATTATGTTTCTCAAAGTTTTATTAAAAACAATAGTAGATTAGGTAGAAGTTTAGGTTGTCCAGCAATTCCAGTTGCACTGACAAATGATATCATTCAAACGATAAAAGATAAATCATGTTTGTTTATTTATTATCCATCTAATGGTTATAAAGTAAGTTCAAAATTAATATCATAGGTAATCTTACAAACTAAGTATAGCATAGAGCCAGTCACTTTTTAAAAGTGATTGGCTCTATTTGTATCTGTAAAACAGTAGTGCAGTTACAATCGGACTTCTTGTAAGTAGAAAATATATGAGGTAGGCATAGGGAATATGGCTATAGTAGGTTTAAAATAGTGAGGAGATAAAAAAACGAGAAAAAAGTTTATTCGTAATGATTTAGTTTTAAAATGATTAGAAATTAATGTCAATTTTAAGTCATTTTTTTTCGAATAAAATTTGTTTTGAACTGTTTTTATTCTCTATATTTGCACCACAGTAATGCGAAAGTAGCTCAGTTGGTAGAGCTCCAGCCTTCCAAGCTGGTTGTCGCGAGTTCGAGCCTCGTCTTTCGCTCTAGAATCCGAAATAGAAATATTTCGGATTCCTTATTTATAGAAGGTGTTGTGTAATTTTTAGTTTATTTTTTTGTCAAAAATATTTGCTTTAAAATAAAAATATTATTTATATTTGCACCCAGTTAATGCGAAAGTAGCTCAGTTGGTAGAGCTCCAGCCTTCCAAGCTGGTTGTCGCGAGTTCGAGCCTCGTCTTTCGCTCTTTATAAAAAAGCCGAAACATTTATTTGTTTCGGCTTTTTGTTTTTACTTTAAGTCACTTATATCTGTGTTGTCTTCTATTTCAAGAGCTGTTTCATTGGCAATAAAAAGTCTTGCTTGTAATCCTCCTTTTATTGTAATGGTGTTGTCTCTCACTTCGAGCCAGCTACCTTCTCTTAATCCCAATACTGGAATATTATTAAAAGAATGAAATTCTTTCAATCTTGTTTCTCTTGTTTCACCCATGTGTTTAGAATTAGTGTCAGGGTCTAAATAATGGGCGTTGATATTAAAAGGAATGACAGCCAATGTTTGAAAACTTGGAGGATAGATGATAGGCATGTCATTTGTATTTTGCATGCTTAATCCACAAATAACACTTCCAGCACTCGTTCCTAAATAAGGTGTTCCGTTTTTTATTGTGGTAGATAGTGTGCTCATTATTTTATTTTGATACAGCTGTGTCACGAGTAGAAATGTGTTTCCTCCTCCTGTGAAAATTCCTTCGGCATCCTTAATGGCTGCTTCAGCGTCTTCAAACTCATGAATCCCTTTTACCGCTATATTGATTTTGGCGAAAGCCTGAGCGGCTTTAGCAGTGTACTCATCGTGGGTAATACCGCTAGGTCTAGCGTAAGGTATGAATAGGATTGTCTTGCAATTTTTAAAATGCACTTTCAATTCATCTAATAAGTATTCTAAGTAACTACCTCCATGAATGGTTGAAGTACTGGCAATAATGATATTTTTCATTTGTTTTGTAATTTATTATGTCTAAAGGTAGGGAATCAAAGCATAAAATGAAAAACCAATATTTTTTTATTAACATTATTTTACCAAGCCTTTAGTAATTAATTTGGAACACAATAAGATACTTTTACTGCAAATGTTAAATAATTTCAATAAGAAGGATGGTTAAATTGAGTGTTGTGTTTTTACTTTTGTTAACTGTAGCTTCATTTGGACAGAGTGTGAATAATGGTTTGGTGAAGGGGACTGTAGTTGATGGATATTCAGGAGTTTCGGGTATCTATGTTATTAATGTAGAGACTGAAGCAGCTGCAATAACAGCAAATGATGGTAGTTTTACAGTTGCAGCAAAATTAGGTGAAACACTTCTCTTTGCTGGAATGCAATATAAGTCTGTGCGTGTATTGCTTACAGATCAGCTTTTTAGAAACGGAGTATTAGAACAGCGCTTGTATCCTATTATGAACGAACTTAATGAAGTGGTGATTAAAAGATATGACCATATAAATGCAGTCGATTTAGGTCTTGTCCCGGCTGGTCAAAGAAAGTATTCAGCAGCAGAGCGTAGGTTAGAAGGAGCATCTGCCTTGAACCCAAGTGCAACTGCAGATGGAAGTGGAATGGCAGGAGGTTCAGTTTCTGCAGATCCTATATTTAATATGTTCTCTGGACGTACAGCGATGCTAAAAAAAGAGTTGGTTAACGAGAAAAAAGAAGGCTTTAGGAGGCAACTTGGAAGAATGTTCACTGAAAGTTATATCGAAAATAAGCTTGAAATTCCCGCTGATTATATTAAGGGATTTGAGTATTATGCTGTAGATAATGATAAATTTACAAAGATTCTAGAAACAAAGAACAGAATAACGATTGAGTTTTTACTAAGCGAATTAGCAACTAAATATAAAGTTATTATTGCGAGTCAAACCAAATAATATCGCCATTATTGCTTTGCTATTTTCTCAAATTAGCATTTCTCAATTACAGCAGCAAAAAATGCTTAAAGGTGTTGTGCTGATCGATAATGAATATAGACAAATCGTCAAAATTGTAAATGTTACAAAGAAGCAAAATACGTATTGTGATAATCAAGGGATTTTTACTATAGCTGCTCAGTCAGGAGATTTAATTGTTTTTAGCAGTGATGGTGCCCGAGATTATGATTATAACGTTCCAGAAAAATTTGATGCGACTGACTTTATTTCGATAAAAATGACTGCAAAAGCCACTTTGCTAAACGAAGTTGTGGTGACTAGGCATAATGCGATAAATGAAGTATCGCTAGGTATTGTTTCGAAAGACCAAAAAAAATATACACAAGCAGAAAGAAGGTTGCAAACCACAGGGGATTTTAAACCAATAATGCTCCTTGGCTTGCTAGCAGGTTCGATGCCTTTAGACCCTTTAATAAAT
This sequence comes from Flavobacterium frigidarium DSM 17623, assembly GCF_000425505.1. GTDB lineage: Bacteria > Bacteroidota > Bacteroidia > Flavobacteriales > Flavobacteriaceae > Flavobacterium > Flavobacterium frigidarium. The sequence continues at coordinate 162,087 of NZ_AUDO01000008.1, forward strand.
AAAATAAACGGTCGTACGAAGCGGGTGAAAAAGCAAATTGTAGTTGAGAAAAGAATTAGTAATATCGAGAAGTTAAGTGGGTATTACAATGAGAATTTTTATGTAAAAGAATTAGGAATTTGCAGGCAGTATGTTTCGGGTTTTAAGATTTATATTATTGAAAACAATATATTTGTCCAAGAACTAGAGAAAGGGAAAACAGCGATGTTAAGATTTATGATTATAGACTTAGCAAATAAATACAAACAAAACATTTCTTGTGAGGATAAATAATACTTTACTACTATTCATATTATTATTGTGTCATTCGATGTATAGTCAAGGAGATCTTGTTAAAACTTTACGCGGACGCATAATGGTCGATGGTGATTATGTAGCACAAGTTAATGTGGTTAATCAAACATTGAATTTAAGTACTACTTCAAATGAGGCGGGGCAATTTAATATTGCGGTAAAAGAAGGAGATTTGCTAGTGTTTACTGCTGTAAATCTTGTAACTTTACGTAAATACATTAATAAAGAGGATTTTTTATCAGGTTCAATACTTGTTGAAGCAAAGTACAATAGTATTGCACTGGACGAAGTGGTTATTAAAGAATCAAGCATTACAGCGGAGAGTTTGGGTATCATTCCGGTAGGTCAAAAAAAATATACACAAGCCGAAAGGAAATTGTATACCGCTACTTCTGGAGGAGGAATAGATGGATTGTTAAATAGTATTTCTGGCAGGAAAGCCATGCTTAAAAAAGTGGTGGTTATAGAGAAAAAGCAAGCAGCCTACGATCGCTTAATCTATATTTTTGAAGACGACTATTACACTGATAAATTAAAGATTTCTGCTGAATACATTAGTGGTTTTCAGTACTATTGTGTAGAAGATAATGAGTTTGTAGCAGCAATTGAATCAAAAAATAAGACATTAATAAAATTTCTGATAGTTATTCTAGCAGAAAAATATAAAAAAGTAAATACAGATGAAAGCGTTAATTAAAATTATGGTTTTAGTGTTCAGTTGTCAAATGGGTCTTGCACAAGTGAGCGGACGTATAGCATTGCATGGGCAAGTTAAAAATGACATCGTAAATATTGATGGGGGATATGTTATTAATGTAACCGCAGCTACACGATCATTAATAGATGCTAAAGGATTTTTTGATATCATGGCGCAGCCTGATGATGTACTGATCGTTTCGAGTATGAGTTTTCAACCTAAAAAAGTAGCTCTTACTAATGCTAATTTACAAGAGCGATTATTTGAAATAAAATTAGAAGTTTTTAATAACGAACTGAGTGAGGTTGTTATTTCAAATGGAATGAAAGTGCAATCTATAAACAGTAATACTCAAGGTTATGTAGATAAAAAATATTTTGACGACGCACAGTCAGCTCTTAAGAATCAAGTAATGACTAGGGATGGCCGCATCACAGATGGTTTCGATTTTGTACGTGTTTTTAAAGAGGTAAAAAAAATCTTGAAAAAACAGTCAAACGTTGATGATAAAGTTATGAACGATGTTGCTTTCTCGGCTTATGTAAAGGCTAATTTTGATCCAATTTTTTTCGAAAGAGATTTAGATCTTAAGGAGGATGAAATTGATTTGTTTTTACTATTTGTAAGCAACGATACTGCTTCTAGAGAATATTTAAAACCAGAAGATAAATTCTTATTGCTAGATTTTCTAGTATCTAAAAATGCAGAATTTAAAAGAATTACTACTTTTGGGAAATGAAAAAAATAACACTTTACTTTTTAACGGCTTTATTTTTACTTGCATTGACTTCATTCAACGCGCATAAATTCTACATGGGAATATACCAAGTAAACTATGCTCCCGAGAAAAAGATGCTCCAAATCACAACTAGAATATTTGTAGACGATTTGAATAAAGCATTAGAAAAAAAATATAAAAAAGCGACTCATTTAGGTACAGTGAAAGAAACAAATGAAGATGTTGTTTTAATGCAAAAATATCTGGCTGAGAAATTTAGAATAAAGGTAAATGGAACAGCAGTTACTATGAATTACTTGAGTAAAGAACTGGAAAGTGATGTTGTTATTTGTTATCTAAATGTACGAGGAATTTCAAAAATTAAATCGTTAGAGACCTACAATGCAGTTTTGTTGGATTGGGACTCAGAGCAGCAAAACATTACACATTTTACGGGCTTTGGCGATAAAGAGAGCTTCTTATTTACAGAATCTGCAACAAATCATGTGTTAAAGTTGTAATTGGTTGTGGGGTATTTATTAAAATATATTATTTTCACATTCTTAAATAACTTCAAACCTAACCATGAGAAAAATTACACTCTTATTTCTTTTTCCTGTACTTGTACTTGCTCAGGAAAAAGCAACAACTGTAACTACAAAACAAGCAGGGAGATACGACACTAACAAGTTCAGTCAAATGTATGACTTGCTTGCAACTCCAAATATGTTTCGTACGGCATCTGGAGCGCCAGGACCAGCTTATTACCAGCAACAAGCTGATTACAAAATGGATATTGAGCTTGATGATAAGAATTCAAAATTGATGGGTTCTGAAACAATTACATATACTAATAACTCTCCGGATGTATTAGAATATTTATGGGTTCAATTAGACCAAAATCAAGCGGCAAAAGATTCAGAAACACCTTTAGCGGAAAGCGATAGAATCGAACAAACTTTTCCAGCTAGCAACTTCACAAACAAATTTTTAAAACAAGATTTAGAACGTGGTTTTAATATTGAGCATGTAAAAGATGCAAAGGGAGCTCCCTTATCTTATACAATCAATCATACCATGATGCGTATTAATTTGGCTACTCCTATGAAGCCAGGATCAAGCATGACTTTCTCAATAAAATGGTGGTATAATATTAACAATTACCAATTAGAAGGTGGTCGTTCTGGATATGAGTTATTTGAAAAAGAAGGAAATAAATTATATGTTATTGCGCAATTCTATCCTCGTATGGCAGTGTACAATGATGTAGAAGGATGGCAAAATATGCAATTTTGGGGAGGTGGAGAATTTGCTTTGCCTTTTGGAAATTTTGATGTAAATATTACAGTTCCTGCTGACCACGTTATGGAAGCGACTGGAGAATTGACAAATAGAGCAGACGTTTTCACATCGGCACAAGTTAAAAGATACGAGTTGGCTCAAAAAACATTTGACAAGCCAGTAGTAATTGTAACTCAAGAAGAGGCGGAAGCAGCAGAAAAAGGTTTTTCTACTAAAAAGAAAACGTGGAAATTTAGTGCAAAAAATGTGAGAGATTTTGGTATCGCAACTTCTAGAAAATTTATCTACGATGCGATGGCTGTAAAATTGAATGACAAAGTTGTTATGGCAGCTTCTGTATATCCTAAAGAAGCAAACCCTTTATGGGGTGAAACATCTACAATGATGGTGGCGCACACTTTAAGAAGTTATTCGGCACATACATTTGATTATCCTTATCCAAAAGCAGTTTCAGTATCTGCGGCTGATCAAGGAATGGAGTATCCTATGATTTGTTGGAACTTTGGTCGTCCTGACGAAAACGGAGTGACTAGTGAGCAAATTAAAAACGGAATGATTGGTGTAGTAATCCATGAAGTAGGGCATAACTTTTTCCCTATGATTGTAAATTCTGATGAGCGCCAATGGACATGGATGGATGAAGGTTTAAACTCATTTATGGAATTCATGGCTGAAGATGAATTGGGAACAAATTTCCCATCTAGAAGAGGGCCAGCAAAAAATATCGTTCCTTACATGAGTGGAGATCAAAAGTACTTAGAGCCTATCATGTCAAATTCTGAAGGAATTATCCAATTTGGAAACAATGCTTACGGAAAACCAGCAACAGGTCTTAATATTTTAAGAGAGACTATTATGGGAAGAGAATTGTTTGACTACGCATTTAAAACGTACGCAAATCGTTGGAAATTCAAGCATCCAACACCTGAAGATTTCTTTAGAACAATGGAAGATGCTTCTGGAGTAGATTTGGACTGGTTCTTTAGAGGTTGGTTTTATTCAACTGATTTTGTAGATATCGGAATTAGCAATGTAAAGCAATACTACGTTACAGAAACTCCTACAACAGCATTAAAAAATGCTAAGGTAAGAAGAGGTCGTTTTGGAGTAGAAACAGGACCATTTGTATACTTAGTTGAAGGAGACAATACAGAGTTGAGTTCGAAAGACAAAAAAGCATTAAAGATCGAAGAAGTAAAATTACTATCTGATTATGTAAATACCCTTACCACTGAGGAAAAAGGAAGTTTGAAGTCTCCTAAATATTTCTACGAAGTAGAGTTCAACAAGCCAGGTGGAATGATCATGCCTATATTAGTTGAGCTTACTTATGAAGATGGTTCTGTAGAGAACTTCAAGTACCCAGCGCAAATCTGGAGAAAAGCTAATGAGACTGCTAAGAAAGTTTATGCAACTGAAAAAGCTATTACGAAAATTCAAATAGATCCAAAATTAGAAACAGCTGATATTGATGTGACTAATAATACTTGGCCTAAAGAAGCGACAAAATCTAAGTTTGACTAATAAACTTAACTTCATAAAAAAAAAGACTCTTAATTGAGTCTTTTTTTTTATGAATAATTTAAATCCCAAGGAATCTAAATTTAATATATTTGCAATAACAAAAAATCTATAAATATGTTTGGCATAGGAGGAGGAGAGTTAGTTTTTATCATGTTTATTATTCTCATGCTTTTTGGAGCAGATAAAGTTCCAGAAATGGCGCGTACAATGGGTAAAGCTATGGCGCAATTAAAGCATGCAACAAACGATATTAAAAGCGAAATTCAAAAAGGAGTTGAAGCAAATGGTTTAGATGCCAAGTCACTATCTGATATGACTGGGAATTTTAACAGCGAAGTTAGTAAGGTAAAACAAGATCTTCTAGGGGATTCTATTGTACAAGCAAATAAGGTAAAAGAAGATATAGAAGAAGCAACCGGCCCTATAAAACGTAGCATGTAATGATAGATAAACTACTGTCATTAGATACTGACTTACTTATTTATTTAAACGGACTTGGTTCAAAAACATACGACGGAATGTGGTTGTTGATTACCAATCAATTGAACTGGACACCACTTTTTTTATTACTATTGTATGTAATAATGAAAAAAATAGGAACGAAACAAACCTTGTTTTTTCTATTGGGATTAGGACTTTTGATTGCGTTTTCAGACCAAGTGACAAATTTGTTTAAAAATAATTTTCAGCGTCTTAGACCATGTAATAATCCAGAGATTAAAGAAATCATTCGATTAGTTCAAATTAGAAGTTCTTATAGCTTTTTCTCGGGACATGCCGCGACTAGTATGGCTTCAACAATGTTTATCTATCACAATATAAAGCGCTATTTTAAAAACGTTTACTTATTGTTTTTGTGGCCATTGATATTTGCTTATAGTCGCATTTATTTAGGATTACACTATCCTATTGATATCTTAACAGGATACACATTTGGTGCGATTTCAGGCTACGCGGCGTATAGGATATTTAGAGTTTACCAACATAAATATTTCCCCATTATAGCAGTAGAGGCAGTCGAAGTTGAGGCTTAGAAGCTATTCCTGCACTACATTACAATCTTATACTTGAAAATAGTTTTTCAATAACAATAAAGGAGCTTCCGTTGGTCGCTCATTTTTGTTTAGAAAAAATCCATTTTCAAGTATAAGGGTTTTCATTTCGATCAGGGCTAAAATGCCAGTTTATCATAAGAGCGTTTTTACAACACTCTGCTTACAGTCAATCCATCTCGTATAGGTAACAAAACGGTTTCGACTCTAGGGTCATTTTTTAAGAGGGCATTGTATTCGAGAAGAATTTTAGTGCTTAGATCTTTTGGATTCAAAGGTTCGAGAACTTTACCACTCCACAATACATTATCTGATAGAATAATTCCACCCTTGTTCATCCTTGGAACGATAAGTTCAAAATAATTGATGTAATTCTCTTTATCAGCATCAATAAAAACCAAATCAAATTTTATATCAAGTGTTGGAATAATAGTCGTTGCTTCACCTAAATGCTGTACGATTTGTTTTCCCCATGGCGATTTGTCAAAATGTTTACGCTGAAAATCAATTAATTCCTCTTTGATATCAATCGTGTGTAATACGCCGTTGTCTTGCATTCCCTCGCACAAGCACAGAGCAGAATATCCGGTATAAGTACCTATCTCTAGAATATTAATGGGACGAATTAATTTTGCCAACATACTTAAAACTCTACCTTGAAAATGGCCACTTAGCATGCGTGGTAATAATATTTTCTGGTAGGTTTCTTTATTTAAAGCAGCTAGTAAAGCAGGTTCTTTTTCACAGTGTTGCTCAATGTAGTCTTCTAATTCAGGTGAAATAAAATGCATTTTTTAATTTTTTCCAAAGTTATTAAATTATCAAAACAACAAATCAACAAATAGTCATTAAATTTGCAGCATGCAAATGGAGAAAAAAGACATACGAGCAGTATCAAAAGAAGATTTACGCGAATTTTTTGTAACCAGTGGTGACAAAGCCTTTCGTGGTAATCAAGTTTATGAGTGGCTATGGAGTAAGGGAGCACATAGTTTTGAAGATATGACCAACATATCTAAGGAAACACGCGCAATGTTGGAACAAAATTTTGTGATTAATCATATTAAAGTAGATACGATGCAGCGCTCAGAAGATGGTACCGTAAAAAACGCCGTCCGCTTACATGATGGTTTAGTGGTAGAGTCGGTTTTAATTCCTACCAATACTAGAACGACAGCTTGCGTGTCTAGCCAAGTAGGATGTAGTCTTGATTGTAATTTTTGTGCTACAGCACGATTAAAAAGAATGCGAAACTTAGAACCAGCGGAGATTTACGATCAGGTTATAGCAATTGATAAGGAAAGTCGTTTGTATCACAACCATCCGCTTTCTAATATTGTTTTCATGGGAATGGGAGAACCATTAATGAATTATAACAATGTTTTAAAAGCGATTGAAATGATTACTTCTGAGGAAGGATTGGGAATGTCGCCTAAACGTATTATGGTTTCTACATCTGGAGTGCCCAAAATGATTAAAAAACTAGCAGACGATGATGTTAAATTCAAGCTTGCTGTATCGTTACACTCAGCAATTGATGAGGTTAGAGCGAGAATTATGCCTTTTAGTGCTAATTTCCCATTAGCCGATTTAAGAGAGTCATTAGAATATTGGTATCGAAAAACCAAATCAAAAATATCCTATGAGTACGTTGTTTGGAAAGGAATCAATGATAATAAAGAAGCAGTTGATGCCTTGGTCAAATTTTGTAAATATGTTCCTTGTAAAGTAAACTTGATCGAATACAATCCAATTGATGATGGTGAGTTCCAACAAGCCTCTGAAGAAGCTACAAATGCTTACATAAAAGCCCTAGAAGCAAGCGGAATTGTTGTTAAAGTGCGTAGAAGTAGAGGTAAAGATATTGATGCCGCCTGCGGACAATTAGCTAATAAAGAAGCGTAATTTATATAGAATATAGAGAAAAGGATTTGGTATGATTTACCAAATCCTTTTTTGTTATATATACTGAGCTTTAGATACTCATTAAATATCCGGTTAGATTTTCTTTTTTATTCAAATCTAGTTTCTTCCTTAACCTGTACCGTGCTAGTTCCACCCCACCAGACGAAATATTCATTATCTCAACTAGTTCTTTAGTTGACATATTCATTAGTAAATATGTCGATAAATCTAATTCACGCGGTGAAATTGTAGGGTGTTTTTCTTTTAATCTTTTTAAGAAATCGAAGTGTACATTCTTAATGTGTTTCTCTAAATCTTTCCAACTTTTATCATTATTTACTTCCTTTGAGATACTTTTATTAAGTTTGCTGATTTGAAATTTTGTAGCCTCATCCAATTGATTATTGTCAATCTCTTTTAGTTTCTGAATGATTCCATTTAAAACTTTATTTTTTTTAGCCACTTGTAAGGAGTTATTTACAAGCTCTTTATCTTTAGATAAAATCTGAATTTGCAACTTATCGTTTTTTAGCTTTTCTATTTCTTTTTCAAGCTCATGTTGTTCGTGTTTGATTTTGGCTTCTTTTTCTAGGTAAAGACGACGCTGTTCTATAGTCTCGTAGTATTTATTCTTTCTAATTTTTGATTTTATTTGTTTCGAAATAGCTATAAAAAGGGCAGCTATTAATAGTAAATAGACTAAATATGCTAATACGTGACGATACCACGGTGGCAAAATCTCAAAATTCAAAGTAGCTACATCTGAAATAATTCCATATCCGTTTTTAGCTCTGATTTGCATAGCGTAATCACCTTCTCTTAAATTAGTATATTCTTTTATAGTTAGCGTGCTCCAAGGATGCCAATCGTTTTCAAAAGGGACTAATCGATAGCTATATCTCACATTTTCCTGATTTTCGTATGTTGGTGAAGAAAAAGCAAACTTTACATTATTTGATCGGTATGGGATTTCGTAGTGTGGAGTCGCAGTGTTACTCGATTGATTAATGTTGATATTCTCACCCAAGTAGGAGAAATTTGTTATGAATACTTTTGGTTTGTGGATGTATTCATCCGAGATTTTACTATCGTAGTGTGCTAATCCATCAATGAGTCCAATAAAAATGTTGTCTGGATCTACTACATTTACAGAAATAAAATTTTTGACTAAGCTTCCTTTTAAGTTGGAGAATGGGGCAATTATATTAATGTATATAGAACTAGTATTCTTTTTCAAAAGGCCAAGTGACTCATTAAAGCTATACCATAAGTTACCTTGCGAATCTTCTCTTACAGCATCTATATGTGGGATATTTTTAAAGAGTTTAGTGTAATTATTATCTTTAAAAAATATGTTCTGTTCCCTTGAAAATCGGTAAAACTTATTATTGGTTTGAAAGTACACTTTATTGTCAATTTTTTGAATACTATTAATAGTAGGTAGAGAGGTATTTAATGCAGCATGTTTTTTTATTACGGCAACTGATGTTAAATCAGCGCTTAATTTTAGTTGATACACATAGGGAGCCATTCGAAGCCAAATAAAATCATCATCCACCTCCATTTCAAAAGTATTGATGATTTCATAAAAGCCCTTAACACGATTGACTAAAACAATGCCGTCAGCTGTTTTCTTAAATATGCTAAATCCGGTGTAGTTGAGCCCTAAGACATAATCCGGTTTACTCGGCAAAGTCCTAAAACCAAAATACCCAATGTCATCTAACTTTGTTACTATCTTGTTTTTAATCATTAAGGCTCCTCTGTTGCTGGCACATAACAATGTATTCCCAAAAACTTCAATACTCCAAGCTTGAGCATTTGTTCCTACAATCAGTTGAAATGATTCGTCTTTAAAATCGCTATTATAAGGGTGGTAGAATAAACCTTGATTTGTAGCTACGTATAGATTATTTTCGAAAGTCACAGAAGAGTATACTGTGCTTAAATTGTAGCTATAATCAAAGAATGTAAAAGGGGAATTAATATTGATAAAACTGATACCATTGTCAAGGCCTAACCACAAATTTTTTCGGTTGTCTACAAATGAGCTTAAGACTGTGTTGTTTTGTACGCCTTTACTATTATTAAGCCGTTGAACAATTTTTCCATTCAAATCACATATGGCAATTCCATTCAATACAGAATTTAAAACAATAAACTTGTTGTCAATTAGTGTACCACCCAGGGAGGTGTTTTTGATAACAAAATCGTTCGCCTCCGTTTTCCAGGTATTTATCTTTCCATTCTCCATTAAAAACAATCCCTTTTCTAAAGTCATTATCAAGGTGCGATTTTTATTTAGTGGGATCATTTCCCATATTTCAGTACCGTTAAAGAATGTTGTCTCTGAAATAGTTTGCAAATTTTTGTTTTTGTATTCTAAAATACCTTTTTCTTCATCTTGTATAAACAACCTGCCATTAACAAGGAAAGAAAACTGAAATTTAGAAGGCGCTGTGATTATTTTGTATTTATTTTGATCGAAAATAAAAGTTTTGGTAAAGGACTGAAATACTACTTGGTTATTAAAAAGATGGATGCGCCAAATAAGATTGATGTTTGATTTGTCTTGTTCTTTTAAGTTTTTATAAAGCGAGTTATAAATGAGCTTGCCTTTATTATCTGCCTTAAAATATCCAAATTCATTATTTCCTCCTACATAAATACATCCGTCGTTACCCACCTTTAAGCTTCGTATGGTGGATATATTTGGTAGTCTATATTTTTTCCATGTTGTCCCATTAAACTGTAGTAATCCTTCATTATTAGCAAAGTAAATATTGCCATTTTTATCTTGATCTATATCCCAATTTTGTGTACCCCCTTTATAAGCAAGTCTCTTATAATTGATTGCATTAGGTAATCCAATATTTTTCACTTGTGAATACCCTAACTCTATGTTTGTAGTAAGTAAGAGTAGAAGTGTTATTTTTATATAGATTTTAATAAAATTCATTAAGTGTACTTATTGGTAGTGTTATTATGATTACTGTAATAAAAAAGTCTAAATATAGGTCGTTTTAATTAAAAAGTTAAATGTAGTGTTTATTCAGTTGTATTAACTTTTCTATAACAACCCTTTGTGTTAATTAAATTACTGATATTAAGTATTTTAATAATAATTTGATGTGTTTTTGTTTGGTGTGTAAATGTATTTTGATGTGTTTTTGTAAGTAAAATTAAATAAAAATTACGAAAAAATATAGATACTTTAGCAAGGAATTAATAAATAATTAACCATAATTTTTAGAAAAATGAAATTAATAAAAACTCTTATTTTTTGTTTTTCATCGTTATTATTCTCAGTATTAACACATGCGCAAGATGCGACAGTGACTGGAGTTGTAAATGATGAAAACGGGATGCCAATTCCTGGAGCATCCGTATTATTAAAGGGAAGTAGTACATCTACTATATCTGATTTTGACGGAAAGTTTAAAATAGTAGCCCCTGCAGACGGAACACTTATTATAAGCTTTATTGGTTATAGTTCATTACAAGAACCCATAAACAAACGTAGTTCACTTACTGTAAAATTAGTATCAGAATCTCAAAATTTAGATGAGGTAGTTGTAGTAGGTTATGGAACGCAAAAGAAAAGTGTAGTAACCGGATCTATATCTAGTGTCAAAGCAAAAGATTTAGAAAGTTTGCCTATTACAAGAGTAGAGCAAGCTTTACAAGGTCGTGTATCTGGAGTCTCTATCGCTGCAAATGCAGGGCAGCCGGGTTCAGCATCTACAATTCGTATTCGTGGTTTTACAACTTTGAACAATAATGATCCATTATGGGTCGTTGATGGGGTTATTATTGACAATGGCGGTATTGGTTATTTGAACCAATCTGATATCGAGTCAATCGAAGTCTTGAAAGATGGAGCCTCTGGTGCAATTTATGGATCTAGAGCTGCAGCGGGAGTTATTTTGGTTACAACCAAAAAAGGGAAGTCAGGAAAAATAAATGTTAATTATACGGGGTTCTCAGGTGTGTCTCAAGCCGCTAAGAAAATCAATTTATTAGATGCTTCGCAATACACTACAATAATGAATGAAGCCTATACCAATGGAGGCAAAGCTGCACCATATGACAGTAATATTAATTATGGAAAAGGGACCAATTGGCAAGATGCTATCTTTAATAATAGTGCACAACGTATCTCACATGAATTAAGTTTCAGTGGAGGAAACGAAGCATCTACTTTCTACATGTCTTTTGGATTAACAGATCAAGAAGGTATTGTTACAACAGATATTTCCAATTATAATAGAAAAAACATCCGTTTGAATTCGAATCATAAATTAGGGAAATTTATCAAAATTGGACAAACATTAGGATATTCTAATGAGAAAACAATTGGTATAGGTAATACTAATGACGAATTTGGAGGACCTTTGTCATCAGCAATAAATTTGGATCCATTAACTCCAATAATTGAAACAAATCCTAATCAACCAATTTATACTAGTAATCCTAATGCAATTAGGGATGCAAATGGTAATTACTATGGTATTTCGACAATTGTAACGCAAGAAAACACTAACCCTCTAGCGTATACTCAAACAAGATTAGGTAATAATGATTTCTCAGATAACTTTGTAGGAAACATTTTTATTGAAGCAGAAATTATTCCTGGATTGAAATTTAAATCTACAGCTGGAGGTAAATTGGCTTATTTTGGATCAGATAATTTTACGCCCGTATTCTTCTTGAATGGTGCTACAAAAAGAGATAAAAATGAGCTTTTTAGATCGTATAAAAAATCATTTAGCTGGAATTGGGAAAACACATTGAACTATACTAAGAAGTTCGATGACCACAATTTTAGCGTCTTATTAGGTAAAGGGACTTACGTAGATAATATTTCTTCAGGTAATGATGTTACCTATCAAGGTGTTCCGGCAACTTCTCATGATGAAGCATCTTTCAATGTTGAAATTCCTATAGCAGATAAATTTGCTAATGCTTATTCGTCACAAGCTTATGAACACAGAGTTGAATCTGTATTTGCAAGATTAAACTATGATTACAAAGAAAAATACATTTTCACAGGGATTATACGTCGCGATGGTTCAACTCGTTTCGGACCCAACAACAAGTACGGAACATTTCCATCAGTTTCTTTAGGGTGGGTTCCTTCAAAAGAAGGATTCTGGAATGTTGATGGAGCTGTAAGTTCTTTAAAAATTAGAGGAGGTTATGGGGTTACAGGTAATGATTCTTCTCCCGATTTTCTATATATATCTACAATTGGTATTAAGAGAAATTATACGATTGGTGGAATTCCTATCCCAGGACAAAGTCCGAATGCAATTCCAAATCCTGATTTAAAATGGGAAGAAACGAAACAAGCAAATATTGGATTTGAAATGAATTTACTTCGTGACTTTAACTTAACAGTAGATCTGTTCAATAAGAAAACAGAAGGAATTATCATGCCTATTCCTAACCCTGGATTTGTAGGAGCGACAGGGGATTCATACGCTAATCTAGCTAGTATGGAAAATAAAGGAATTGACGTAGAATTAGGATATAGAAAAAGAATTGGAGATTTGAACTTATCTTTAAATGGTAATTTTTCCTATATTAAAAACGAAATCACTTACCTAGATAAAGGGGTAAACTTTATTTCGGGAGATGAAACAGTGCAGTCGAGTTCTTATGAAATTAATAGAACACAAGTTGGTCAAGCTTACAACTCATTTTACGGTTTTAAAACGAATGGTGTCTTCCAAAATCAAGCCGAAATTGATTCGTATAAAAGTGCAGCTGGAGTTGTTATCCAACCAAATGCGAAGCCAGGTGATTTCCGCTGGCAAGATTTAAATGGAGACGGACTTATTGGTGGAGAAGATCGTACGTTCTTAGGGACATCTTTACCAAAATATACATACGGACTTACTTTAAACTTAGATTATAAAGGTATTGATTTACTAGTTTTTGGTCAAGGAGCAGGTGGAAACAAAATCTATCAAGGTTTAAGAAGATTAGATATTATCAATGCCAATTATCAAACAGAAGTTTTAGGACGTTGGACGGGTGAGGGATCAACAAATAGTTACCCAAGAGTCACCACTGATGATACAAATAAAAACTTTAGCAATCCTTCTGATTTTAATTTACAAAAAGGAGATTTCTTTAGATTTAAGACAATCCAATTAGGATATTCATTACCATCTGACTTTATCAATCGTATTTCTTTGCAAAAAGTTAGATTTTATGTAACGGGTGAAAACTTATTTACAATTACAAAGTATACTGGTTTTGACCCAGAAGTAGGAGGTCCATCAGCAGCTGGAATGGACAATGTGCAAGGTGTAGACAGAGGATATTACCCTCAAGCAAAATCGTATATGCTGGGAGTTAATCTGCAATTTTAATTTTAAAAATAAGATATTATGAAACTGATAAGTTTTAAACAATCAATAGTTGCTTTAGGAGTGGTACTGACTTTTGGGTCGTGTGATACTGACGAGAAATTAGAAGTACAAGGTGACGGAGTCGTACTAGAAACAGCATTTTATAGAAACGAGACTGAAGCTTACTCAGGTTTAGTTGCAGCCTATGATAAGGTTGGGAAGTTTGCAGGTTCAATGGAAACAGCGCCTTTATTATTTTTGAATTCTGCTTCAGATGATTTTTATGCAGGAGGTGGTAACTCTGGAGATCAGCCAGGTTTGCAAGTAGCTTCAAATTATACCGTAAGCCAATTCAATATACCGCCAGCGATTTGGGCAAATTATTACCAAGGTGTTTTTAGATGTAATGTAATGATTCAAAAATTGCCTGAAGTTGATATGGATACAACTAAAAAAGCTAGATTCATGGCAGAAGTAAAAACGTTAAGAGCATATTACTATTTTGATTTGGTTCGAATGTTCAAAAATGTACCCCTAATAGTAGTGCCATTGAGTAAAGCAGAAGTTCCTAATGTTATGCAAGCTAAACCAGAAGAAATATATGTTCAAATGGAAAAGGATTTAAATGAAGCGATAAATGACTTGCCTGTTACACTTGCTACAACTGAATCTGGTAGATTTTCTAAAGGTGCTGCGATAGCACTTTTAGGAAAAGTATATTTGTATAATAATAAAAAAGCAGAAGCTGCTACAGAATTTGCTAAGATTAATGGTACACCTGGATCTACAAGTAGCTACGGTTATAAATTGATGCCGGCATATGCTGATTTGTGGAATCATGCAAACAAGTTCAATACAGAATCAATTTTTGAAATTGCATATTCTGATAAGTCTAATGCTGACTGGGGAAATTTCGAACTAGGAAATGATGAAGGAAACGTCGCAGCACAATTAATGGGGATTAGAGATTACTCTAGAACAAGCACTGGACTCGCTGCGGGTTTACCTGATTATATTAATGGGTGGGGATTTATTACAGCTACAACTGACTTAGCTAATGTTCTAAAAACAGATCCTCGTTTTGCATCTACAATTTTCGATGCAAAAGCAGAAAGAGCAGCTGGCCGAATTACTTATACAGATAGTTATAATGAAACGGGCTATCACTTTATAAAGTACGCGGCAGTTAATGAAGATATCAAAGCAGCAAATCCATTCTTGAATTTTTCTATTAATACCTACATTATCCGTCTTGCAGATACCTATTTGATGGAAGCAGAAGCATTAAATGGAAGCGGAGCTAGAGCTCAAGCACTTCTTGACGCTGTAAGAGCTAGAGTTGGCTTGCCATCAGTACCGGTTTCTATGACGGCGATAATGAATGAAAGAAGATTAGAGTTAGCAGGAGAAGGGCACCGCTGGTACGATTTAGTGAGAACAGGTCAAGCTGCTGCTAAATTAGCTTTCAAAGGTTTTACTGCAAATAAAAATGAAATCATGCCCATACCATATAGTGAATTCAATAACACTAAAATGGTTCAAAATCCTGGCTATTAATTTGAATGGTGATAGAACAGCATAATTCAATTGATTGAAAACAGTTCATATTGACTATAATATGGGCTGTTTTACAATCGAGTACGATATAGTATGTCTAAATTTTAAAAAGCAAACTATTAGGAAAACGATAATATTTTAAACACAAATAGATGAAAATTATTAAATATACTCTGGGCGTACTTCTATTTTCTGTTACCGCTTTTGCACAATCTCAGAATGAAAAGAAACCCGCAAAAATTAAGATATACACTACTGCAGAGAATACTACCTTAAAATTGACACAAACTGACGATGTGTTTTTTTCGAAAGGAAAGCAACCGCTTGAAATAGAAACATCAATTGTAGTTGAGCCAAAAAAGACTTTTCAGACTTTTCTTGGTATAGGAGGTGCGATAACAGATGCCAGTGCTGAGGTATTTGCAAAATTACCTAAGGACAAACAGAAAGAATTTTTAAACGCTTACTATAGCAAAGAAAACGGAATAGGATATTCATTATTAAGAACGACGATTCATAGTTCTGATTTTAGTTCAGAAAGCTATACGTACATTAAAGAAGGTGATAAAGATTTAAAAAGTTTTTCAATTGCACACGATCAAAAATATAAAATTCCGTTGATTAAGCAAGCCATAAAAACGGCCGGAGGAAAGCTTACAACTTATGCTTCTCCATGGAGTCCACCAGCATTTATGAAAAACACAAATAATATGCTTCAAGGCGGCAGTCTTTTACCAGAGTTTTACCAAGCTTGGGCAAATTATTATGCAAAATTCATTAAAGCTTACGAGAAGGAAGGCATGCCAATCTGGGGCTTGACAATACAAAACGAACCTATGGCAAAGCAAACATGGGAATCTAATATTTATACAGCCGGTCAAGAAAGAGATTTTTTAAAAAATTATTTAGGACCAACGTTGAAAAAGGAAGGGCTAGCAGATAAAAATATTGTTATTTGGGATCACAATAGAGATTTGATGTATGAGAGGGCAAACACGATATTATCTGATCCAGATGCAGCACAATATGTATGGGGAACAGGATTTCATTGGTATGAAAATTGGTCAGGGGGAGAGCAAATGTTTGATAATGTGCGCAAGGTTTATGAAGCTTATCCTGATAAAAAATTATTATTTACTGAAGGTTGCGTCGAAAAATTTGATGCAAATAAATACCAGTTTTGGCCTAACGCTGAAAGATATGGAAAAGCAATGATTAATGATTTTAATAACGGAACTGTAGGCTGGACGGATTGGAATATTTTGCTTGATCAAAACGGAGGTCCTAACCACGTAGGGAATTTTTGTTTTGCACCAATTCACGCTGACACTAATTCAGGAAAACTAATTTATACGCCATCGTATTTTTACATAGGTCATTTTTCAAAGTTTATTCATGCTGATGCCAAGAGAATTAGTTCTGCAGTGAGTAGAAGTAATATAGTAAGTACTTCGTTTTTAAATACAGATGGATCATTGGTAACTGTTGTAATGAATGATTCTGATCAAGATGTGGCATATAGTTTAATGGTGGCAACTGATAAAGCCGAGGTTATTATTCCGGCCCATGCAATACAAACGCTCATTTATTAAGAAAGATTAGCTTTTGCGAAAGCATAATATTTAAAATTGAATATGAAAAAAATAGTAATGATTATGGCTCTTTTTTCATTGTCGGCGGCAGTGAATAGCCAAGATATAAAAATGAGCAACTCCACAATAGACAATAAGGTAAAGGCTTTATTGTCTAAAATGAGTAATGAAGAGAAAGTAGGGCAGATGACTCAAATTACAGTCACTAATTTTGAAGTGACGGGAAGGAAAGGAGTTATTGATGCTGCTAAATTAAAAGAAGGAATTCAAAAATACCACATTGGGTCCATTTTAAATGTGCCAAATCCCGGTGCTCCCACTGTAAAGAGATGGAGAGAGGTGATTGCAACGATTAGCGATGAAGCTAATAAAACGCGCTTGAAAATTCCTGTTCTTTATGGAATCGATGCTATTCATGGAGCAAGTTATACTCAAGGGGCAACTTTGTTTCCACAACAAATAGGGTTGGCAGCAACTTTTAATACTGAGTTGGTCAAAGAAGGAGCTCAAATTTCAGCTTATGAAACTCGTGCTTCTTCACTTCCTTGGGTTTTTTCACCTGATTTAGATTTTCCAAGAAATCCAGCATGGTCAAGAATGTGGGAGACTTTTGGAGAGGATGTTTATTTATCTTCAAAAATGGCTGTAGCATTAGTGCAAGGTTTTGAAGGTGATGGAGTGGGATCTAAATATCAAGTAGCCTCGTGCATGAAGCATTATATCGGTTACGGAAGCACCACTACAGGAAAAGACCGCACACCTAGTATAATTCCTGAGAGAATCTTGCGTCAGTACGATTTAACAATTTATGAAGCTGCAATCAAAGCAGGGGCAAAAAGTGTTATGGTAAGTTCGGGTGAAATAAATGGTACTCCAGTCCACGCAAGTAAGTATTTAATCACTGATGTTTTAAAAAACGAACTAGGTTTTGCAGGAGTGGTGGTAACTGACTGGAAGGATATTATTTATTTGTACACTCGTCACAAAGTGGCGGAGTCTAATAGAGATGCAGTTAAAATTGCAGTAATGGCAGGTATTGATATGAGTATGGTCCCTGAGGACTTTACATTTTATACTGATTTGTTAGATTTAGTAAATAAAGGTGAAGTGCCTATGTCTCGCATAGACGATGCAGTTTCCCGAATTTTAAAAATGAAGTTTGAGCTAAATTTATTCGAAAATACTGTAGCTAACCCTAAAGATTATCCTGATTTTGGTAGTGACAAACACATCCAAAAAGCCTATGAAACAGCAGCAGAGTCAATTACTTTGTTGAAAAATAAAGAATCAGTTTTGCCACTTAACAAAAATGAGAAAATCTTAGTTACAGGCGCTACTGCAAATAGTATGAAGTATTTAAATGGTGGGTGGTCGTACACTTGGCAAGGAGAGAATTCAGATACTTACGCAGCAGATAAATTTACGATATTAGAAGCTTTTCAAAACAAAATAGGCAAAGAGAATGTACTTTATACAGCTGGCGCCGACTTAGAAATCGAGAACAATGAAGAAATTGCGAAGGCGGTAGTGCTTGCAAAACAAGCCTCTAAAATTGTTTTGTGTTTAGGGGAAAAAAATTATACCGAAACACCCGGGGATATTAGTAATATATACATGAGTGATTCGCAAATAAAATTAGCTTTGGCTTTAGCCAAATTAGACAAGCCAATTATCTTAATTTTGAATGAAGGCCGTCCAAGATTGATTAGTGATTTTGAATCAAAAATGAATGCGGTCATTCAATGTTACCTTCCCGGAAACGAAGGAGCAAGGGCTTTAGTAGATATAGTTTACGGAGATGTAAATCCAAGCGGAAGATTGCCTTATAATTACCCAAGATATCCAAATTCATTAGAAAAATACAATAGAAAATATACCGAAAGTATATCAGAAGGTGAGCAAAATGACGATGCCAAATATGAAAAAAGTTATTTGCCACAATATGAATTTGGTACAGGATTATCCTATACCACTTTCAAATACAGCAATATAAAAATTGATAAAAAAGAGATTAGCAGTTCAGATGAAATTACAGTTTCTGTTGATATAACTAATTCTGGTTCTAAAGAAGGAAAAGAAAGTGTTTTATTGTATCTATCAGATAATGTAGCTTCTATAACACCAGAGTTTAAGTCACTAAAACGTTTTGAAAAAGTGAATTTAGCGCCAAGCGAAACTAAAACAATTACGTTTACTTTAACTCCACAAGATTTGAAATTTGTAAATAATGATTTAAAATGGATTTCTGAAAAAGGAACATATACTATTCAAATAGGAGATCAAAAAGTTGATTTTTTATTACAATAAGGCGTTTAGCTTAGAATAATTATGGTTTTGTTTTTTGTGAAAAAGGGTTTGACAATAATGTCAAACCCTTTTGATTTTGGTATAGTATAGTTCTATTTTGCCACTCCCGGTATTTCATTAGCAATAGGATGATTTGCTTCAAAAGTGTACCCCATTATTTTGGACATAGTTTGCGCAAATTGATTTTGGTACAATTGATTTTCATTTTTCATTTCACCCTTAGCTTCAATTTGTGGTCCCATAGTAGCAAACCAAATTTCGCTAGCATCTTTTATATGCGGACCATGACTTGTCCATTCTGCTTTTATGATATCTCCACGTCCGTGATCTGTGGTGAATACTAATGCCGTTTTTCCTTTGTATTGTGGATCACTTTCTACAAAATCCCAAATTTCCTTAATCCAAGCATCTACTTGATGCGCAGCATCTAAGTACGAACGGTAAAAACCATAATGTGCCCACTCATCTGTTTCACCGTAGGAAATATATAGGACGCGAGGTTTGTTGGTTTTCAATTCTTCTAATGCGCCATAATGCGTAAACACATCCAAACATTCTTCTTCATGAAAAGGTTTGAAAGAATCGGTGCGCATGGAATTGATTAGTTTTTGTCTTTCATTTGGCGTTTTACCTCCCACATTATCAAAGGCAGATACCACTGGGAAACCAGCTCTTTTTTCATTCAAAATGTTATCAAAAGCATCCCAAGCACCATAAGCTGCAACTTTTCCTTTTATCTTTGGTTGTTTGTTCAGGAATTCTAAAACAGTAATATTGGGATTAACAGGATACTTATTTGAATTGATCAATGTGTCTGCATAACCCGTCATGATTTCGTTATACCCAGGATAGCTAAACCAGTACGGATTGGCGTTATTAACTTTGTTTCCTAAGTTTCTGTTGCCATAAATTTGTCCTTTTTTTGCCAAAACGGACCACATAAAAGGCATTAGTTTTTCTCTGCGTTCCTTTGGGGTCTCGGCCCAATATTTTTTATAAATATAGCTGCTGTCGTTTTGATTGAATTTTTTGTCTCTGGCGAGCGTTTCATCCATCCCATTAAAAGCTTCTTGCCATCTAAAACCGTCAGTGGTAATTATAATGATGTTTTCTGCTTTTTGAGCTTGAGCTATTGTACCGCAAGCAAGTAATAGTATTATAATTATTCTTTTCATTTTCTTATTTTATTTAAAATTTATCCCACCATACTTTAGCATTAATATCATCTGTTCCTCCTAATTTTTGCAGTGCAGCACTGTTGTTTTGTGCATTTACAGATTGCTCTAAACTAGGGTACATGATACGTCTTGGAACTTTATTACCGTTTTTTGACCCTGGACCTGCTTGAATAAAACTAGGTTTGCCTGTTCTTTTCCAATCAAACCAAGATTCGGTTCCAGTATGATACAATGCCAACCATTTTTGAGTGTACAAAACTTCAGTTGTCGCGCTATATGGTGCGGTTGTCGTCAAGTAATCAGCTGGCATAACCATATTCCACTGTTTGAATGATCCTTCAACTGCTGCGTTGTAATAGGTTTGCGCTGATCCTGCAGTAATTAAATTGCGTTGACTTGCTTCGGCTAGTAAAAAGTTTAACTCACTATAAGTCATAAAAAGTGCTGCGATTTTTGTTTTGGTATAAAAATAATCTTCGGCTCTTCTTGAGTAGTTTGTTGGCTCGCCAATTTGGTCTAAAGTCAATCCTGGCTGCAATCCCAATTGGTTGGTAGATCCCGCAATAGGATCAATCCACTCGGCAAGTCTTGGGTCATTGTTAGCGATCAAAGTGTTTACCAAATTTGTTGTTGGGATAACAATATTATAACCATATAGTCTATTAATTCCATCACTCATAGGTGAAATATTAGGAAAACTTCCCGAATAAAAATAAGCAGCATTATCAGCGTTCGATGCAAATAAAGGGTATTGTGCAGGCTTAGAGATAATTTCGTTCAATTTTGCACTCACATTTATTTTATTCGAAATACGCATCAATAACCTTATGTGCAGCGAATTGGCAAATTTTTTCCATTTCAACATGTCACCGTTGAATAAATTATCACCTTCTACTTTTAGCTTGGTATCGATGATCGCATTTGCATTATCAAGGTTTAAAAGTAATTGCGTGTATATTTCTTCTTGTGTATCGTATTTTGGTTTCAAATTTCCTTCTTCGCCTTTTGACGCTTCAGAGTAAGGTGCATCTCCATAAGCATCTGTGATCACTTGCATGGTATATGTTTCTAGAATCAAACTGATGGCTTCGTAATTCTTATCTTGTAGCAACAAGGCTTGTTTTTTAATGTCATAAATATCATTGAGCCATTTGTACATTCCCCAAAAACGACCATCAGCGCCCCAATTGTAAACATCTAATTCATTGTACTCGTAATTACCACCATATTGAGCCACAATATCCCCAAAATTGAATGAGTTGTTTACATTGTTATTGGCTAGGTTAAAAATCACATTAGGTAATAACTGTTTGGGTTGAGAAACTGTAGGTTGGTTTTTGTTGGTGTTGATTTCTTCAAATCCATCGGTACAGGAGATGCTTAGACCGCAGAAGAATAATAAGGTTATAAATTTTTTCATGATGTTTTTTTTAGAATGAAGCATTTAATTTGATTCCGTAATTTCTTGAAGATGGCAATTGCAATACTTCAAAACCAGGTAAAAGAGTACCGCCGCTAATGGCTTGAGTTTCGGGATCAATGTTTGGAACTTTCGTCCAAAGTGCCAAGTTGTTTCCCACTAATCCTATGCTTAAGTTTTGCATGTGCACAGCTTTAGTATATTTTGAAGATAACCTGTAATTCAAACTCACTTCTCTTAATTTTACATAAGAAGCATCAAATGAGTTGACTTCGATGTTATCTCTTCTAAAAGCGTTTGAATAATACCAGTTTTCAGCAGTCACCGAAGTTGTGTTTGGGCTGTAGGAACCATCGGTGTTTTGAACCACTCCTTGACCTATAATTCCTGTCTCTCTTCCTGGTAAGGAAACGGCTAGGATACCGCTTTCCATTCCAATTGCATTGGTCATCGAATAAATTTTACCACCACGACGCACATCAACAAGCGCATTTAAACTCAGGTTTCTGTATCTAATGTTTGTTGAAAGTCCCAACATCCAGTCTGGATTGTAGTTTCCTATTTTCTTGATTTTTGTATCTAATATTGGCGAACCAGCATTGTCATAAACGATTTGGTTGTCTGGGCTTCTTAGGTATCCGCGTCCATACATGTCACCCATTCGCTCTCCTACACGAGCTTCAATTGTACCACCGTTAGGACCTTGAGCAATGATGTAATTGTCAATTCCGGCTGTTAATTCTTTTACTGTTCCGCGGTTACGAGTGAAATTCGCGTTAAGCGTCCATTCAAAATCAGTTGTGCGAACAGGGGTTAATCCTAATCCAATTTCGATTCCCTTATTTTGAATTTTACCTGCATTGATTACATTCGAATTAAATCCAGCTGCTTGCGAAATATCAAGACCTACAATTTGGTTTTTAGAGTTGGTTACATAATAACTTGCATCTAGTGTGATTCTCTTCTTGAAAAATTGAGCTTCAATCCCGGCTTCATATGAAGTGGCAATTTCAGGTTTTAGATTGCTATTTAAAATTGAAGAGGGGTTGGTCAATGTTCCAGGTAATGAACCATTGTCATAGGTTTTTACTAATCGATAAGGATCAGTATCATTTCCTACAGAAGCGGCGTTGACTCTTACTTTTAAGAAATCTATGTTCTTATTCATTTCGAAAAAAGAAGTAGGTATAAAACTCAAAGAAGCCGAAGGATAGAAGTACGAATTGTTGTTTGCCGGTAGGGTAGAAGACCAATCGTTTCTAGCTGTAACATCTAGATACAAATAATCTTTGTATCCTATATTGGCTAGACTGTACATACTATTGATACGTTTTTTATAAATATTTTTAGATTGAATTGGCATCACATTGATGTTTTGCAAATTGTAAATTCCGGGAATACTGATTCCTTGTCCTTCAATTTTACTTTCAGAGGTATACTGATTCATGCTATTGGCACCGTAAGAAACTTTAACACTAAAGTCACCAAAAGTGTGATCGTAACTCAATAACATATCAGCATTATACTCTGTAAAACCTATTGTTTGTTCGCGGTACATTCCGTTGGTGTAGCGAGACGAACCTATAGGTCTGCGTGACCATCTAAAATCATTTGAATTATCCATTCCTATCCTAGCCATAAAAGAGAAATCATCACTAATTTGGTAAGTTGAAGATATGTTTCCAAAAATCCTTACTTTCTTGAAGGCATTGATATTTTCGTACGCAATTTTAAAAGGATTATCTCCCCATCCAAACATGCTGTTTTGTCTCACATCTTTCACTATCCAATAATCCTTTAGCCAGTCAAGGTCAACATTAGTATGATTCCACAATAAATTGTACATGATTCCTTGACTTCCGTAACCTGAAACTGGCGTGTTGTCACTAGCGCTTTTTGTGTAAGTAGCTACCGTGGCAAATTTCCATTTGTCTGAAATGTTGTAGTTAAGGTTTAAACTTATATTGTCTCTTTTTAAATTAGAATTAGGTACAATATCTTCACTAGTGGTTTTCCCGTAGCTCAATCTGAAATTTGTTTTTTCATCTGATCCAGAAATCGAAACAGTATTCGAAATCGAATTTCCCTTCCTGAAAAAGTCTTTTAAGTTGTATCTAAATTCGAAAGGTAGAACTTGACCTTCACCTACAGAATACCCTGGACTACCATTTTGAAGGATTGAAAGTCCTGAATCAAAACGAGGTCCTAAGTTGGTATCAGTACCCGGATCGTAAACTTGTTTAGAGCCTGCACCATAAACACCCTGAATCTCTGGCAAACGCAAAGCCTCGCTTGTCATAAAAGAAGAAGAGATAGAAACACCCAAACCTTTGCCTTTGCGACCAGATTTTGTGGTAATTACAATCACACCATTTGCTGCTCTAGACCCATAAAGCGCAGATGCTGCAGCACCTTTCAATACATTAACACTTTCTATATTTTCTTGATTGATTTCGGCTGCACCATTACCATAATCTGTAGGTAGATCAGTTTGCGTAGTAGGACCTCCTCCTACACCGTAAACGTTATTGTTAATCGGAATTCCATCCACAATAAATAATGGTCCGTTATTGTTAATGTTCAATGATTTGTCGCCTCTAATAGTAATTCTAGAAGAACTTGTGATTCCGTTTCCTGAGCCAGAAATTTGAACTCCCGATATTTTTCCAGAAAGATTAGAAACAAAATTGGTCGAGTTAACCTTATTGATATCGTCTGATTTTAATTCTTGGGATGCATAACCTAGGGCACGTTTGTCTCTTTTAATACCTAGGGCAGTGACAACTACTTCACCTAGTGCTACTGAATCGTCTTGCAGAATGATATTTAATTTCTCTTGATTGGTTGCTATTGCTTCTTTAGCTGTAAAACCCACATAGCTAAAAATTAAGGTTTTTCCTTTTTCAGTTGCAATGGAGTAGCTTCCATTTGCATCAGCGATTGTACTGTTTTGGGTCCCTTGTACGAGAATGGTTGCACCTGTTAGCGGGAAGCCAGCTGAATCTGTTACTTTTCCTTGAATTATAATAGATTGTGAATGCAGCAATTGCCCACAAAGTACAATTAAGAATAAGAGTAGATTCTGTTTTAAAGTTTTCATTTTTTAGTAGTTATGTTTGTCGTGCAAAACTATTGGTCTACTTATGGGATGTGATTAAGAAAACTTTAACAAAACAACAGTTGCAATTAAGAATAGGTTAGCAATGTTAACTAGATGTTTTTGTGAATTCAATGTTTAAATTTGTCTAAAATGGCTTTATTTTTACTAAAAGCTGTAACTTTGAAAACGAAATGAATGTTACCTCACAAATAAAACAGCCCATCTTTAAAGAAATGGAACTTTTCGAAAAAAAGTTCTATGAATCGATGACTTCACAAGTGGCTTTACTTAATAGAATTACCTATTATATAGTAAACCGCAAAGGGAAGCAAATGCGTCCTATGTTTGTTTTTCTTACTGCTAAGATGGTTTCTGGTGGAACAATCAATGAGCGAACTTATCGTGGTGCTTGTGTAATTGAACTTATTCACACTGCTACTTTAGTACATGATGATGTAGTGGATGATAGCAATCGACGACGTGGTTTTTTCTCAATCAATGCGCTTTGGAAAAACAAAATTGCAGTATTAGTCGGGGATTATTTACTCTCTAAAGGACTGTTGTTATCAATAGACAACGACGACTTTGACTTACTTAAAATTATTTCTGTCGCTGTACGTGAAATGAGTGAAGGAGAATTACTTCAAATCGAAAAAGCTCGAAGACTCGATATTACCGAAGATATTTATTACGAAATTATTCGAAAAAAGACCGCGACTCTTATTGCGGCTTGCTGTGCTCTTGGTGCTAAATCTGTAATTGAAGATGTTGTACAAGTAGAGAACATGCGAAAATTTGGTGAACTCATAGGGATGGCATTTCAAATCAAAGATGACTTGTTTGATTACACAGATGAAGCCATTGGGAAACCAACCGGAATCGATATTAAGGAGCAAAAAATGACGCTTCCTTTAATTCATGTATTAAATACGTGTACCTCAAAAGAAAAATCATGGTTGATCAATTCGATTAAAAACCACAACAAAGACAAAAAAAGAGTCAAAGAAGTAATTGCTTTTGTCAAAGACAATAACGGTTTATTCTACGCCGAAAACAAGATGGCTGAATTCCAACAAGAAGCTTTACTTTTATTAAACAACTACCCTGAATCTGATTTTAAAGATGCACTGATCCTTATGGTTAATTACGTTATTGAAAGAAAAAAGTAACAGTTTTAATTCATACATTGCGTTTTCAAAAAATACTCTTATTTAAGACGGTATGTTATGAGTTACTTAATTTCATCAAAAAATCCATTATTAGTATTTGCAAAGATTGATGATAAAAAACCACATTGGTTAGTAGCACTACTACTTGCATATACTTTTCTTATCCTTGGTCAGATTATAGGTTATTTTGCTAGAATGCCATTTGAAAGCGCTATTAATTCTGTAATAAGTCCAGTGTGGCAAAGTACTATTTCTCTGTTTATACGGCTTATTTTTGCTAACATTTTTATAATAGGATGTGTTTTTTTATGGGTACACCTATATGAAAAAAGACCATTATCCTATCTCGGTTTTAAAAAAAAGAATTTTGCTGAGCTATATTTGAAGGGAATCCTTTGTGGAATTTTGATGTTTAGTACAGTAGTAGCAGTAATGGCAGTCTTTCAATTAGTTACATGGGAAAATGGTAATCCAATGTTGCAAGGTGTAAAGGTGCTTTTTCCAACACTTGTGTTATTGAGTGGGTTTGTAATTCAAGGCGCAACCGAAGAAATTCTATGTAGAGGCTGGCTGATGCCAATTTTGTCAGCGAGATATAATCTTTCGGTTGGCGTGTTCTTATCCTCCTCACTTTTTGGTATGTTGCACGCATTCAATCAAAATGTTACTGTTTTTGCCGTTATAAACATTATTCTAGTGGGTGTGTTCTTCTCTCTTTTTGCTTTACGTCAAGGTAGTTTGTGGGGCGCATGTGCATTACATAGTGTGTGGAATTGGTTACAAGGGAATTTTTTTGGTTTTCAAGGAAGCGGTCAGGATGTTGGTCCAACGATCATGAATTTAAAAGAAATTGGTCCGGAATGGATTACGGGTGGCGCATTTGGTCCAGAAGGGGGAAGTGTATGCTCCCTTGTAATCTGTATAGGTATTGGCACGATTCTTTATCTAAATGGCAACGATATAAAGAAAATTAAAAGTATTCAATTATAGAGAGATTTCTAAGTCTTGACTTTATAAATTTTATATTTAATTACATTTCATGCAACCTTTTTGCCTTGACATTCGTCTATAGTTATAGAAACCCTTTACAACAACTTTGAAAGTAATCAATTTATATCAACAGGAAAAAGAAATGATTCAGCTAGCTGTCGATAACAATCGTCAAGCACAGCAACAAATCTATTCTCGATTTTCTCCAAAAATGTTAAGTATCTGCCGCTTGTATGTAAAAGATGTTCAGCAAGCCGAGGATGTTATGATTACCTCTTTTATGAAAGCGTTTATAAGTTTGAAAAATTTTCAACACAACGGAAGCTTCGAAGGATGGATTAGGCGGATTATAGTTAATGAATGCATTTCTTTTTTGCGCGTCCATAAAAAAGTAAATTTTATTGAAGATACCTTTTATATTGAAGAAAGTACTGATGTCGTCGAATGTGATTTGGCAACAGATGAGATTCAGTTAATGATTGATAATTTGTCAGAAGGCTATAAAATGGTTTTCAATCTCTATGCAATTGAGGGATTCAAACACAAAGAAATAGCAGTGATGCTAGGAATCAATGAAGGAACTTCAAAATCGCAATTGTCACATGCCAGAAGGATTTTGCAACAGCAAATTAATGCAACAAAAAAGTATGATTATGGAGCCAAATAAATTCGATAAAAGTATAAAAGATAAAATGGAGGCAAGAACTATTGAACCTTCGGCTGATGCTTGGGGAAAATTAGAAGCTATGATGCCTATGGCCGATAGACCAAAGCGCAAATATGTTTGGTTGTATATCGCTGCTAGTTTTGTGGGTTTACTATTAATGAGTTCTCTGTTTTTTAATCAAACTACGTCAAGCAAAATTGATACAAACAGTCCAGTTGTGGTAAAACAGGTTCAAACAAATATTAATTTAGAGAAAAGTAAAGTAAATAAGGAAGAGCAAACGCTTTCACAAAAGGGAAACAGTGCTATTGTAGTCAGTGAGCCTCTTAATGAAAAGGAAATAAGTAAAAAAGAGCCTGATCATTTGAAAGAAAAAGAAGTTGTTGTTTTTACGACTAAAGACAAAATTGTGAATGCAGTTTCAGTTTCTTCTGAAACAAAAGTTACTGAAGTAATTAGTAAGAACAAATACACGAGTGCAGAAGAACTGTTAGCAGCTATAAGTGATGTAAATGGGAATGCAAATACAAATGAAAAGTCTTTGACAGTGAATAGAGTAAGTAGTTCAGTTGATCCAAACAGTTTATTGTCAAGCGTTGAGAAAGAATTAAATCAATCGTACAAAGAATCAGCAATAGAAAAGTTCAATAAAAAGTTAAATGTTGTTAAAACGGCTTTTGTGAATAGAAATTATCAAGAATAAATAATCAATCATCAATCAAAAAACGAAAATCATGAAAAAAATTATCTTAATCACCGTATTGTTTTTAGTCGTCGCAGTTGCTAAACTAAGCGCGCAGGAAAAAGGAAGTTATAAATCCCTTTTAGAGTGGTCCTATTGGCAATCAGAACCTGCTAAATATGAAATGACTGTTCAAACTAATACTGAATTAATCAATCAAAATGTTTTCAGTATAAAATCAGTTCAAAGCAAGATTTATAAGTTTGGGACACTAATGAAAACTATTAAATCCAACGATTATAAGGGTAAAACAGTTAAAATGACAGGTTATATTAAAAGTAATAATGTAAAAAAATGGGCCGGACTATGGATGCGCGTAGATTATTATGGGGCTGATGTTTTAGCATTCGATAACATGCAAAATAGAGGGGTTAAGAGGACAACTGATTGGGCCAAATATGAAGTTGTTTTGTTTGTACCTCAAGAAGCTACATCCATGTCTTATGGTGGATTATTGAGTGGTACCGGTCAAATTTGGTTTAAAGACGTGAAAGTGGAGATTGTTGATGATAGTGTTCAAGAAACGGGAAGTATCAAAGGGAGAGATCACAAAATAATTTCATTTGAAAAAAGAGCAAAGGCCATAGGAGGTGCTATTAAAGAAATTACCGATAAAGAAAAAACCGCTCTAAAAACGGCTGTAGATTCTATAGATGCACAAGTTGAAAATGGTGCTTTAACAGCTGAATTGGGTAAAGATTTAAAACTCAAAAAAGCAACGGAGCATGCTAGAAATATTGATAAGAGAGTAGCAATTGAAGAAGGGAAATTAAATCAATTAGTTAAAGAGCAAGTTGATGGAAGAATAGAAGAAGAGACAGGGAAAAAAAGAGGAGGCACAATGTTGATTATTGGAGGCAGTAACGAGGCTATTGGTGAAAATAAGACCGAAATTAACCTAACTTCCTTTAAAGTGTATAATGGGCAAGAAGACAAAATTAACCGACATTATAAAAGGACCACTTCGCAAGTAGTTTTTGCAACGGGATTGAACAACTTAGTTACAGATCAACGCGTTCAAAATTCTGATTTTAGGTATTTAGGTTCACATTTTTATGAATGGGGATTGACATTAAATTCAAGAATTTTTAAAGAGACTAATTTTCTTCATGCTAAATGTGGTTTGTCTTTAATGTACAATAACCTTCGATCTACAGATAATAGAAGCTTTGTGGTTAATGGAAATCAAACTAACTTGCAAGTGAATCCCGTTAATTATGAAGATTCTAGATTTAGAACCGTTTCATTGGTTATTCCTTTGCATTTAGAGTTCGATTTTTCTAAAGCAAAGGAGATAGATGGAAAGCAGTATTTTAAAACACACGATAGTTTTCGTTTAGGTATAGGAGGGTATTTTGGAACCAATATTAAATCGAAACAAATTACCACCTACGATGATGACAACTATAAAAGTCGCGAAAAAGTAAAAGGAGATTTTAATGTGAACAGCTTTGTTTACGGTTTAAGTACTTACGTAGGTTATAAAGCCACAAGTTTGTATCTTAAATATGATTTAAATCCTTTGTTTACAAATAATACAATAAAGCAAAATAACGCGTCACTTGGTGTTCGTTTTGATTTTAATTAGAACGTTTTTGAGTTAGTTAATAAACCCTTTCAGATATTAAATCTTGAAAGGGTTTTGCTATTTAAAAACTTTGTAACTTTGACTTTTTATAACTTTTACCCCAAAATAAATTGATTGCAAAAGCAACTATAGATACTGTTTTCGAAACTGCTCGAGTAGAGGAGGTTATTGGTGATTTTGTTAATTTAAAGCGCGCCGGTAGTAATTTTAAAGGTTTGAGTCCGTTCTCTGATGAGCGATCGCCTTCCTTTATGGTGTCACCTGCAAAAGGTATTTGGAAAGATTTTAGTTCTGGAAAAGGCGGAAATTCGGTTGCGTTCTTGATGGAGCATTCCCATTTTACATATCCAGAAGCCATTCGATACTTAGCGAATAAATACAATATCGAAATTGAAGAAACAGAGCAAACTGATGAAGAAAAAGCTATTACTGACGTGCGCGAAAGCATGTATTTAGTTTCTGAATTTGCCAAAGATTATTTTCATAAAACCCTTTTAAAGTCAGAAGAAGGCAAAGCAATTGGTTATTCGTACTTTAAAGAAAGGGGATTCACTGCTGAAACTATCGAAAAATTTAGTTTGGGTTATTCGCCAGAAGCTTGGGATGCTTTTACAAAAGAAGCATTGGGCAAAGGATATAAATTAGAATTTCTAGAAAGTACAGGATTAACAATTGCTAGAGAAGATAGGCCTTTTGACCGTTTTAAAGGACGAGTAATGTTTCCTATTCAAAGTATGTCAGGACGAATTTTAGGATTTGGAGGACGTATCTTAACCAATGATAAAAAAGCGGCCAAATACCTTAATTCACCTGAAAGTGATATTTACCATAAAAGTAAAGTATTGTACGGTATTTTTCAGGCCAAGCAATCGATTGCTAAATTAAACAATTGTTATTTGGTCGAAGGATATACAGATGTCATCCAGTTCAATCAAGCGGGTATTGAAAATGTTGTGTCATCGTCAGGAACTGCATTGACTCCTGATCAAATTCGATTAGTGAATAGATTGACAAAAAATATCACCGTATTATTTGATGGGGATGCTGCTGGACTGCGTGCTGCCATTCGCGGTATTGATTTGATTTTAGAAGAAGGGATGAATGTAAAAGTATGTACATTTCCTGATGGTGAAGATCCAGATAGTTTTGCTAAAAAAAGATCTCATGATGATCTAGTAGCGTATTTAGATGAAAATGCGAAAGACTTTATACAGTTTAAGGCGTCGACTTTAATGGATGAAGCAAAGAATGACCCTATCAAAAAAGCAGATTTGATTAGGGATATGGTTACAAGTATTTCTAAAATTCCAGATCGTATTCAACGTGAGGTGTATATTCAAGAGTGTTCACGCATTATGGATATCTCTGAGCAGGTTTTAGTGAGCACACTAGCCCAATTATCTCAAAAAGATGTTGCTGAGATTGAAAAAAAGCACAAGCAAGATCAGGGAAAAAAAGCTTTTGACGTAGTTAAAAATGACGAGCAAGTTGAGGCTCAGAAAGTAGATATTCTCTATCGCTTAGAGCGAAAAATTATTGAAATTTTACTGCTGTACGGTGATAAAACTGAAGAGTTTGAAGATACTTTTATGAGGACCAATGAAGATGGTGAAATCGTAATGGTTACAGAAAAGAAAGAATATAAAGTTTTTCAAAGGATCTATCTTAGTTTACAAGAAGATGAGGTCGAACTTGCAAATCCTTTGTTCAAGGATATCTTTAATGATTTGATTAACTATTATCTTCAAAACGAAGCTTTTAGTTTAGAACAATATTTAATGCATTTGCAGCCAGAATTTGCACAAGAAGTCACAGATATCCTCATGGAAGACGAGCGACTAATTATGCATAATTGGGAAGGTCAAAATATTTTTCCGAAATCTAAAAACGATACCATTGCACAGAATGTTGCTGAAACAATATTAACTATGCGATGGTACCTTGTAGGTAGAATTATAGAAGAATTGAAAGCCACTATTGCGCCAGGTGCAGATAATATTGAGTCAATGACAATGATTCAAGATTATAATGGACTAACGTTAGCGTTTTCTAAAAAGTTAGGGAGGGTAATGTCTCGATTTTAATTAGACGATTTCTAATGTTTTAGCTTTATTTACTAAATCTACTAGATTAGTTACATTCAATTTTGTCAATAGACGCAATTTGTACGTACTAATAGTTTTTTCATTTAAACCTAAAATTTCAGCAATTTCATGATTCTTTTTACCACCACTTAAGTAACGCAATACCTCAACCTCACGATTAGATAATTTACGATATAGGCGTTCGCTTTTACTTTGCTTAGCGATAAGAGCTAAGTTTTTCTTAACGGTTTCATTCATGATTATTTTACCTTGGTAGACTTTGATAATCGATTGACCTAATGTTTCTAATTTTTCTTTTTTATGCACATACCCAGAAGCTCCTGCTTTAATAGCGTTTGGTGCATAAATTTGCTCAGAAAGACCACTATAAATTATAATCTTAGTGTTGGGGAAATTTTTTAACATTGATTTTACTTCAAAGATACTTGCAAGTCCTTCTAGTTCTAAATCTAGTAATAATACGTCTATCTCCTTTGTTAGAAGGATGTCGCGAATCATTAAAAAACTACCTACATTGGCAGTAATAGAGATGTCTGAATGGTCTTTAAAGTAAGATTTAACTCCAAAGTGTACAACGGGATAGTTATCAGCTAAACAAACTTTTATCATAATTTAATTTTTTTTAAGAGTTGTTAGTGGGATATTTTATTAAATATAGTTAAAATATTGGATAATTCCAAAATATGTAGCCTGTAGGCTTTAATTTCTATTTATAAAACATACCGGAATAGGGTTCATCTTATGTTGATTTACCTTATTCAATTTTTTATAGATCGAAAACACAACTTTTTCTCTCTCAGAAAAACCATCTACACTAACTCCCTTTTCGTCGCTTATCATAGCCCATTCTAATTCGTCGTAACTTGCACCTAATTGATCTTCGTCAGACTTGTCGTCTCCAAATAGACCATCAGATGGCTGTGCAACTAATATAGATTGTGGTACTTTTAAATAAGCGCCTAAAGCAAAAACTTCTGATTTCATTAAATCTGCTATCGGACTTAAATCTACGCCGCCATCACCGTACTTAGTATAGAAACCAACGCCAAAATCTTCGACTTTGTTTCCTGTACCTGCAACTAGTAACCCGTGTATCCCAGCAAAATAGTAGAGAGTGGTCATGCGTAGTCTAGCTCTAGTATTAGCTAGAGTAAGATTAAGCTTGGTCTCTTCAATCTGTTCTGTGGGTAATGCTTTTTTAAACGTTTCAAAACTAGCAGTTAAGTCTGCTTCTACGCTTGAAACATTCGTGAATTTGTCTTGCAATTGCTTGATATGTTCTTTCCCTCTACTCACATGACTAGCATGTTGGTGTATTGGCATTTCTACACATAATACTTTAAGTCCCGTTTGAGCACAAAGAGTGGAGGTAACTGCGGAATCAATTCCCCCTGATATGCCAATGACAAACCCGTTTACGTTTGCATTTTTGGCATAATCTTTAAGCCAGTTTACGATATGATCATTTACTTCTTCAACTTGAATAGTACTTTTTTTAGTCATAATAGTTCAACTTTTAACTACGAGCAATGTATATTTGCAAGATCAAATATTAGGATTTTGTTTTTGAGTGGTATTTCTGATGCAAATTTAATTAAAAAAAATGAAAATATATATTTATAGTTTAGTTCTGTGTGTCTTTTTTGCCTCATGTGGAAAGAAAGATAAGATTGAGAGAGAGATCAATGCGGTTCCTGTCACTATTAAAGTAGAGCGATTTGATAAAATATTTTTTGAAACTGCCCCAGAAAAGTTACCGGAAGTAAAGCAACAGTTCCCTTATTTTTTTCCTCCTGGAAATGATGATCAAGTTTGGATTGAGAAAATGACAGATCCTCAATGGAGAGAATTGTATAGTGAGGTTCAAAAGAAATATAATGACTTAAGCCCCGTCACTGCAGATTTAACAGCCTTGGTTAAAAGAATGAAATATTATTTTCCTGAGACCAAAACGCCAAAATTGATTACGGTTATCTCTGAGATGGATTATACTAATAAAACTATTTATGCAGACAGTTTAGTAATTGTTTCTCTTGAACTCTATTTAGGGAAGGACCATCGCTTTTATCAATTTCCAAATTATATAAAAGCTAATTTTGAACCAAAACAAATTATGCCTGATGTGGTAAATAGTTTTGCAAATAGCAAAATAAAGCCTCAAAACAGCAAGAACTTCATAAATAAGATGGTTCGCGAAGGTAAAAAGTTGTACTTAAAAGATATCCTGCTGCCAGAATATACAGATGCAGATAAAATGGGATATACAGAAGAGCAATTAAAGTGGTGTCAAGAAAATGAAAGTTATATGTGGCGTTATTTTATAGAAAAAGAGCTACTATATAATGATGAACCAAAATTGAGTTCGCGATTTATTGATCCAGCACCATTTTCAAAATTTTATCTCGAGATTGATAACGAATCTCCTGGTCAAGTAGGAGCATGGATAGGGTGGCAAATCGTGCGCTCGTATATGAATAATAATGAAATTCCAGTGCAGCAGCTTTTAGATATGGATGCAAGAGAATTATTTGAAAAATCAAAATATAAACCTAAGAAGTAATGTCAAATAAAAATAGATCAGAAATTAAGTTTCTAGTAGAACTAGATGATAACCGCGTACCAGAAAAGTTGTTGTGGTCAGCAAAAGATGGGGGAGTAGAATTAGAAGAGGCAAAAGCAATTATGTTATCTGTTTGGGATAGTAAAGCTAAAGAAAGCATGCGTATTGACTTATGGACAAAAGAAATGCCTGTTGATGAAATGAAGATTTTCTTTCATCAAACGTTAGTTGCGATGTCTGATACTTTTCATAGAGCTACAGGCGATGAGAAAATGGCAGACACCATGAAAGATTTTTGTGATTATTTTGCTGAAAAATTAGAGCTTACAAAGAAGTAAGAAAGAGTAAAGAGACTGTCTGAAGAGGCAGTCTTTTTTAGTTTTTAATAGATTTGTTTTTTAAATCCTTGAGAACTTTTTTTAATGAGCCAAGCAGTAATTTATCAGCGCTTTTATGAAATGTGATGTTGTCTATTAATTTATCTGACTTTTGATCTTCCCAAACTGATTTTTGTTGGTTGGCATGCACAGTACCTATTACTCTTTGCTTGTAGATAATTTCTAACAAGTTTAAATCGTATATCTCTATTGCTACTTCGCTTTGGTTTTTTCCTTCGGAATAATCATCCTCGTATAAACCAATACTGCCTATATCATCTTTAACTTTTTTACTGGTAATATTGATAAAGTAGTCGAATCCTGTACCTGTTTTTAATTCTTTTAATTTTTGTTTGTTAGGATTAAAAGCTATTTGATGAGGAATTAATAATCCACTAGTATTCTCTCTATAATGGTAACGGTCGTTTAATTGTTCGATAAAAAATGAAGTGGTCGTATTAGTAAGTTTTTCATTATTGTTTGCGGGAAAGTCAAGGTTGTTTAAAAGCCATTTACCAGTGGTGAAATCTACCCCTGTTGAATAGTCATTATTAGTTAGCAAGTAACTGCTGCTTTTGCATGAAACAAAAAAAACTATTATGACTAATAGTTTAATAGTAGTGATAATAGTTTTCTTCATGAATTTTGATTTGTTGATGTTATGCTAGAACTGATTATTGTTCTTGAAAACCTCCTGATTAACTTCGTCAATATAGCCTAGTAATTCCTCTTTACCTATAGATTCTGTTGCAGATGTTACAAAGTAATGTGGCATCTCGGCCCAGTTGTTAGCAAACATATTTTTCTTGTATGCAGCAATGTGCGAATCAATTTTGACCTTACTAATCTTGTCGGCTTTTGTGAAAATAATACAAAATGGAATTTCGCTTTCTCCCATGTATGACATAAATTCGATATCGATGGCCTGTGCTTCATGACGAATGTCAATTAATACAAATGCACACACAAGTTGTTGTCTTGTTTCAAAATAATCAGTAATGAATTGCTGAAAAACTGATTTTGTTTTTTTCGAAACTTTTGCATAGCCATAACCGGGTAAATCTACTAAAAACCAATTGTTATTGATTAAAAAGTGATTTATAAGTTGGGTTTTTCCAGGACGGCCAGAAGTTTTTGCTAATTTCTTTTGGTTGGTGATCATATTGATTAATGATGACTTTCCAACATTTGATCTACCTATAAATGCGTATTCTGGTAAAAAGTCTTTTGGACATTTTGACACATCAGAATTGCTAATTATAAATTCGGCAGTATTAATTTTCATACTATTTTTTTTTAAAGTCACTCTAGTTCTAACTTAGAGTGCTTATAATTTTGTTTTGATTAACCATTCTTCAAGTAAGCGATTGAATTCTTCAGGTTGCTCCATCATGGCAGCGTGACCGCATTTGTCAATCCAATATAAACTTGATTTAGGTAATAGCGAATTGAATTCTTCTGCAACATCAGGTGGAGTTACTTTATCGTTTTTTCCCCAGATGATGCAAGTTTCTACATTCATATTTGGTAAATCTTTTGCCATATTGTGTCTAATAGCACTCTTAGCAATAGTCAATGTTTTTATTAATTTTATCCGATCATTTACAGATGCGTAAACTTCGTCGATTAATTCTGGTGTAGCGACTTTAGGGTCATAAAATACATCTTCAGCCTTTTTCTTTATATATTCATAGTCCCCGCGCTTAGGGTAACTGTCTCCCATTGCACTTTCATAAAGACCAGAACTTCCAGTAATTACTAAACCTGCAACTTTTTCAGGATACATTTTTGTGTGGTATAAGGCGATATGTCCACCAAGAGAATTTCCTAAAAGAATCACACGTTCAAAACCTTTAAAAGTGATAAAATCTTTTACATATTTAGCAAAGCTCTTTACGTTAGTTTTTAAGATATTTTGAGTGTAAATGGGTAGGTCTGGAATAACTATTTTATATCCTTTTTCAGAAAAGTAACTAGCAACAGCGTCAAAATTACTTAGCCCTCCCATTAGGCCATGCAAGATTACAATAGGCGTTCCTTCTCCAGCTTCATAATAGCTGTATTTACCTTCTTTTTTATAGTTTTTGTCCATGTGTTAAAATGCGAATTTTCAATTTTGACAAATATAGGATTTAATACATTAATATGAATTTTTGATAACTCTTTTTGAAGAGAATATTTTAGGTGCCGCAATATTTTAATAGTATGATTGCTCAAAATGCACTTACAGTAATAATTTCAACTTAAAATTTTACCAATTTACCCTTAAATGTTGTTAAAAAATTAGTGCTAATTTATCGATCAACGAGTCACAGTGAATATTCTTACAGTGATCCTTTTATGGAGTTAATAGCTTGATTTACTAAAAATTAGCTAGTTACAGTGGGAAGTGGGTAAACTTATTAACAAAGTGGGATATAGTGGTAAATAGTGGTAAATATTTTATATTTTTGCTTAAATCATTTTATCAATTTCATTTGAATTCAATTGTAGGTACATACGAGTGTAAAGTCGATGCTAAAGGGAGGGTCTTAATGCCTGCGCCCCTTAAAAAGCAATTGGCTGCTTCTCTTCAAGACGGATTTGTCTTGAAGCGCTCGGTTTTTCAGCCTTGTCTAGAATTGTATCCAATGGAAGAGTGGAATGTAATGATGCAAAAAATCAATAAGCTAAACCGCTTTGTGAAAAAGAACAATGATTTTATCCGTCGCTTCACCGCGGGTGTTAAAATGGTTGAAATCGATTCGCTAGGTCGTTTATTGATTCCTAAGGATTTAGTCTCTTTTGCAACAATTGCTAAAGATGTTGTTTTTTCTTCAGCGGTTAATATCGTTGAGATTTGGGATAAAGATTTGTATGAAAAATCAATAAGCGGTGATGATGTAGATTTTGCCGACTTAGCAGAAGATGTAATGGGAAATTTAAATGAAGATGACAATGGAATATCATAATCCAGTATTATTAAAGGAATCAGTTGATGGTTTAGCGATTAAAGCTGACGGTATATATGTAGACGTGACTTTTGGTGGCGGTGGTCACTCGAGAGAAATATTAAGTAGACTAGGTCCAGAGGGAAGGTTGTTTGCATTTGATCAAGATGAAGATGCTTTAGCAAATGCTTTGCAGGACGACCGTTTTGTTTTAATCAATGAGAATTTCAGACACTTGAAGCGATTTCTTCGTTTTAATGGTGTAAAAAGTGTTGACGGAATATTAGGAGATTTGGGTGTTTCATCCCATCAATTTGATGTTCCTGAAAGAGGTTTCTCTACTCGTTTTGATGCTGATTTAGATATGAGAATGAGTCAAAAAAATGATTTAAATGCTTATAAAGTTGTCAATGAATATGATGATGCTAATTTAAAAAGAGTGTTTTTAGATTATGGAGAATTAAAAAGTGCACCTGCATTAGCAAGAACTATTGTTGAAGCTAGAGAGGTTCATCCTATTAAAACAACAGATGAATTAAAAGATATCTTGGCAAAATTTTTACCCGAAAAGGTTCGAAATAAGATCTTAGCTCAAATATATCAAGCAATAAGAATTGAAGTAAATCACGAAATGGATGTTTTAAAGGAGTTTCTAGAGCAGTCTTTAGAAGTCTTAAAACCAGAAGGTAGGTTGAGTGTCATTTCTTATCATTCGCTTGAAGATAGACTAGTGAAGCGTTTTATGAAAAACGGAATGTTTGAAGGGGAGCCTGAAAGAGATTTCTTTGGGAATTTCTCAGTGCCTTTTAAAACAGTTGGAAAATTAGTGATACCAAATGCTGTTGAAATTAAAGAGAATAATAGGGCGCGTAGCGCTAAGTTGAGAATTGCTCAAAAAATATAAAGTTGATTTATGAAAACGGGTATCTATGGTATATTAAAAGCAAGGTTTTTAATCGATGATGATGCGATAAAAAATTGGCGTTTTATAGTTTTTGTAATTCTACTAGCGATTATAATGATTGCAAACACTCAAAGGTTTGAGCAAAAAGTATTTAAAATTGCTGAGCTTACTAGTGAGGTAAAGGAATTGCGATCAGAGTTTGTAGATAGGCGCTCACAGTTAATGAAGCTAAGAATGGAGTCAACAGTTTCGGAAAAAATGATTGCAAAAGAAATTTATCCCTCTACCGTTCCTCCAGTAAAAATTAAAGTTAAAAAAGAAGCAGAAAAATCTTTTCTGAAAAAAATATGGCATTAGAAGATAAAAACATATCATATCGCATTTATGTCGTAGCTATTTTCATTTTTGTAATGGCTGTGGGAATCGCTGTCAAACTTACTAATATACAGTGGGTTGATGGTGACTATTACCGCAAATTAGCAAAAGAGCGTACTGTTAGAAATTTTGTGATTCCTGCAAACAAAGGGAATATCTACTCAGCAGATGGTAGTTTACTGGCTACTTCGATTCCGAATTATGAAATTCGTTTTGATGCTAAAGCTCCCACTGTTGCTGTTTTTGAGCAAAATGTAGGTGCTCTAGCAGATTCTCTTTCGACGGTTTTAGGAAAATCTGGTTCTTTTTATCAGAATGAATTAAGAAAAGCACGTGCAAATAATAACAGATACTATCTCATTTCTCGAAATTTGAGCTATACTGATTATATCAAAATTAAGAATTTTCCAATGTTTAAGCTTGGTGCTTATAAAGGAGGGATAATCGTCGAACAGAAAACGGTTAGAGAGCATCCAATAGGAAAAATTGCAGAACGTACAATAGGGTACGAGAGAACTTCGGCAAATGGTGAATCTGACGGAAAGGGTATCGAATGGGCTTACCGTAAATACCTAAACGGTAAAGACGGTAAGATACTTAAGCAAAAAATTGCAAAGGGGCAGTGGAAGCCGATACGAGATATTAATGAAATAGATCCACAGGATGGATACGATGTGATTTCGACGATTGATGTATATATTCAAGATATTGCACACCATGCCTTATTGAAGCAGTTGCAGGATTACGAAGCAGATCACGGCTGTGTCGTTGTAATGGAGACAGAAACAGGACAAGTAAAAGCGATTTCAAATTTGGGAAGAGCAAGTGACGGTACATATTATGAGACGACAAACTATGCTGTAGCTGAATCACACGAACCCGGATCTACTTTCAAGCTAGTGGATTTGATGGCAATTCTAGAGGATAAAGTTGCTGATACTAGTACGGTTTATAACACATTTAACGGTGAAATTCGCTATTCTGGTAAGGCAGTTAGAGATTCACATCATGGTGGGTATGGTAAAATATCTCTTGCAAGAGGATTTGAATTATCATCTAACACAGTTATGGTTCAGTCTGTATATGATAATTATAAAGACCGACCTTCTAAGTTTGTGAATCATGTGAATTCGTGGGGCTTTAATAAAAAGTTACATATGGATTTTGAAGGGGAAGGAAGACCTCATATTCCGCAACCTACAGACAAACATTGGAGTAATATCTCATTACAATGGATGGCTTTTGGTTACGGAGTCTCTGTAACTCCCATGCAAACTTTGACATTTTACAATGCGGTTGCTAACAATGGAATAATGGTCAAACCACAATTTATTTCGGAAATTAAAGAATGGAATAAAACAATATTAAAAGTCGAAAAAGAAGTGATCAATCCTCGAGTTTGTTCACCTGAAACCATCAAAAAATTGAAAGCCGTTCTTGAAAATGTGGTTAAAAAAGGAACAGCAGCAAAGTTGTATTCAAAGGATTTTTCTATGGCTGGTAAAACAGGAACAGCTCAGGTAAATTATGGAAAAAGAGACGGTACAAAAATGTACTATGCCTCTTCTTTTGTAGGATACTTTCCGGCAGACCATCCTAAGTATTCTTGTATTGTTGTGGTTCATAAACCTAGTACGGCTAATGGTGATTTTTATGGCGCTGGAGTTGCAGGACCTGTTTTTAAAAGAATCGCTCAAAAAATATTTACCGATGTTCCTTCGACAAACGAAATCAAAAATCTAAATAAGAAGATTGTTAAACAAGAAAAGAATTACGACAGCTATTATGCTAAGTTGCAAAAAACTAAAAAAGGAGTGCCTAATGTAAAAGGTATGCCAGGAATGGATGCCATTGCACTCTTAGAAAACTTGGGCTACCATGTGAAAACGGTAGGAATAGGAAAAGTAAAAAGTCAATCAACTCTTGAAGGTCAAGAATTATTAAAGAATGAAACCATAACGCTACAATTACTGTGATTATACTTAAAAACATACTAGATAATGTTGTTATTGATGCACTTCACGGTGCAAATGACGTAGCGATCAAGAAAATCGAATTTGATTCTAGAAAATTAGAGTCTAATGATGTGTTTGTTGCTATTAGGGGCACCGTCTCTAATGGACATGATTTTATAGATAC
The DNA here is from genome assembly GCF_000425505.1 of Flavobacterium frigidarium DSM 17623. Classification (GTDB taxonomy): domain Bacteria; phylum Bacteroidota; class Bacteroidia; order Flavobacteriales; family Flavobacteriaceae; genus Flavobacterium; species Flavobacterium frigidarium. The sequence continues at coordinate 203,638 of NZ_AUDO01000008.1, forward strand.
AGCTATCCAAGCTGGTGTGAAAGCGATTGTATGTGACCAACTGCCCGAAATTTTAAATAGCAATGTTACTTATATAAAGGTTGTGGACACTAATAAAGCGCTAGCCTTAATGGCAGCAAATTATTATGGACATCCTTCAGCTAAGTTAAAATTAGTGGGAATTACAGGAACTAATGGTAAAACTACTATTGCTTCCTTATTGTATCAATTATTTATAAACGCAGGTTATAAAGTAGGTTTACTGTCGACAGTTAAAATAATGGTAGACCAGGTTGAATTTAAAGCAACGCATACAACACCTGATTCGCTTACAATTAATCATTTTTTGAACGAAATGATTATTGCTGGGGTGGAGTATTGTTTTATGGAGGTAAGTTCACATGGAATTCATCAAAAAAGAACAGAGGGACTTCATTTTACTGGTGGTGTATTTACTAATTTGTCACATGACCATTTAGATTATCACCCAACGTTTGCAGAATATAGAGATGTGAAAAAATCGTTTTTTGACAATCTTCCAAGAACGGCTTTTGCATTATCCAATATTGATGATAAGAATGGAGCTGTTATGTTACAAAACTCTGTAGCTACAAAATATACGTATGCTTTAAAATCTTTTGCTGATTATAGAGCTCAAATATTAGAGAACCAAATGTCAGGCTTATTACTGAAAGTAAATGGCAATGAAGTATGGGTAAAGCTAATTGGGACTTTTAATGCCTACAATGTGTTAGCAATTTATGGTACTTCAATAGCATTAGGCTTAGATAGTCTGGAGGTTCTACGTTTGTTATCAAATCTAGAAAGTGTTTCAGGAAGGTTTCAATACATTGTTTCAAAGAGTAATGTAACAGCAATTGTGGATTATGCTCATACACCGGATGCTCTTGAAAATGTGTTGAAAACGATTAATGATATTCGAACGAAAAATGAACAATTACTTACAGTAGTAGGTTGCGGTGGTAATAGAGATAAAACCAAGCGTCCTATCATGGCTAGTATTGCTTCTGAACTTAGTGATAAAGTAGTTTTGACATCTGATAATCCTAGAAATGAAGATCCGGCTACAATAATAGAAGAGATGGAAAAGGGTGTAGCGGGGCAAAATTATAAGAAGATTGTTGCTGTCACTGATCGCAAACAAGCAATAAAAACAGCCTGTCAATTGGCCTTGCCTAATGATATTATTTTAATTGCGGGGAAAGGGCATGAAACATATCAAGAAATAAAAGGAGTAAGAAACGATTTTGATGATATGAAAATCGTGAAAGAAATTTTAGAACAATTAGATAAATAGTAAATATATGCTGTATTACTTATTTGAGTATTTAGACAAAGTATTAAATATATCTGGAACGGGTGTTTTTCAATACATCACTTTTAGATCGGCGTTAGCATTTTTGCTGTCACTATTATTATCGACTGTTTACGGTAAAAGAATTATTAATTTTTTACGCAACCAGCAAGTTGGAGAAACAGTTAGGGAGCTTGGATTAGCAGGTCAAAATGAAAAAGCGGGTACGCCTACTATGGGTGGATTGATAATCATTTTTGCAACATTAGTTCCCGTAATATTATTTGCAAAATTGCATAATATTTATGTGGTTTTGTTAATTGTAACGACGCTGTGGATGGGGACAATCGGGTTTATTGATGACTACATAAAGATTTTTAAAAAAGACAAGCAAGGCTTAAAAGGTATTTTCAAAGTTTTTGGGCAAGTAGGTTTAGGGTTAATTGTGGGTGTAGTTTTGTATTTTCATCAAGGAGTAACTGTAAGAACTGATACTGGTAAAACAGATGTTTTTAAAGAAACTACCGGTTATGTTGTTACTCCTCCGCCAGTTGAGGAAAAATCTACAGCAACTACAATTCCATTTTTTAAAAATAATGAGTTTGACTATGCTGAATTGCTAGCTTGGACAGGTGAAGGATATGAAAAATGGGCGTGGATAGTTTTCATTCCAATTGTTATTTTCATTATCACTGCAGTTTCAAATGGTGCCAACCTAACTGATGGGATCGACGGCTTAGCTGCGGGTACATCGGCAATTTCAGTGCTCGCGCTCGGGATATTTACGTTTGTTTCCGGTAATATTATATTTTCGAATTACTTAAATATAATGTACATCCCTAACTCAGGAGAGATGACTGTATTTATTGCAGCCTTTGTTGGGTCGCTCATAGGATTTCTATGGTACAACTCTTATCCCGCATCAGTATTTATGGGGGATACAGGAAGTCTAACGATTGGTGGAATCATCGCAGTGCTTGCAATTGCTGTTCGTAAAGAGATGTTGATTCCGTTATTATGTGGAGTTTTCTTAGTCGAAAATTTATCAGTAGTACTTCAAGTTAGCTATTTTAAATATACCAAGAAACGCTTTGGAGAAGGCCGAAGAATTTTTCTAATGTCGCCTTTGCATCACCATTATCAGAAGAAAGGATATCACGAAAGTAAAATTGTAACACGTTTTTGGATTGTAGCTATCATGTTAGCCATACTTTCCATCATCACTTTAAAACTAAGATAAGATGAGATTAGTTGTATTAGGAGGAGGAGAAAGTGGTGTAGGAACAGCAATTTTAGGTAAAGAAAAAGGATACGAGGTTTTTGTTTCTGATTTTGGAAAAATAAAAGACAAGTACAAACAGGTTCTTACAGATAACAAAATTGCATTCGAAGAAGAGCAGCACACCGAAAGTAAAATTTTAAATGCGACTGTTGTGATGAAAAGCCCTGGTATTCCTGAAAAGGTTGCCATTGTAAAAAAGTTGGTTGAAAAAGGAATTCCAGTCATATCTGAAATAGAATTTGCAGCAGCTTTCACAAAAGCCATTACGATAGGCATAACGGGTAGTAATGGTAAGACGACTACAACAATGCTTACGTATCATTTGCTTAAGTCGGCTGGTTTAAATGTAGGACTTGGTGGTAATATAGGTAAGAGTTTTGCATGGCAAGTTGTCGAAGATAGTTTTGATTCCTACGTATTAGAACTGAGTAGTTTTCAGCTTGACGGCATTGTAAATTACAAACCACATATTGCCATAATTACGAATATAAGTCCGGATCATTTAGATCGTTACGATTATAAATATGAAAATTATATTGATTCGAAGTTTAGAATAACAATGAATCAAACAGAAGAAGATTATTTGATTTATGACGCAGACGATGAAGCGATCACAAACTGGTTACAGAATAACAAAACAAGAGCAAAATTAATTCCTTTCTCTCTAACGAAAATGTTTGAAGAAGGGGCCTTTATAAAAGATAATACAATGAAAGTATCAATAAATCAAGAAGATTTTAAAATGGAAACAGAAGCGATTGCCTTAGAAGGAAAACATAATATGAAAAATGCAATGGCAGCAACATCTGTAGCAAAATTGATGCAAATTAGAAAAGCAACTATTCGTGAGAGCTTATCAAATTTTCAAGGTGTAGAACATCGTCTAGAGAGTGTATTAAAAATTCAAAACGTTCAGTATATAAATGATTCAAAGGCTACAAATGTAAATGCTACATTCTTTGCCTTAGATAGTATGAATACACCCACAGTTTGGATTGTAGGTGGAGTAGACAAAGGAAATGATTACAATGAGTTAATGTCACTTGTACGTGAAAAAGTAAAGGCTATTGTTTGTCTTGGAGTTGATAATAAAAAGATTATCGATGCCTTTGGAGATGTAGTTGATGATATGATTGAGGTAAATAATATGAATGACGCTGTTAAAATGGCGCAACGATTTACAGAGAAAGGAGATACTGTTTTGCTATCGCCAGCTTGTGCAAGTTTTGATTTATTTGAGAACTATGAAGACAGAGGAAACCAATTCAAGCAAGCAGTACAAAATTTATAATAGTTGTAGCGCATAAAAGTAATGATGAAAGACTTAATAAAAAATTTAAAAGGAGATAAGGTAATATGGTCATTTGTGGCTTTATTAGCGCTGTTTTCTTTTATGCCAGTTTTTAGTGCGAGTAGCAATTTGGCTTATCTCGGACATGGAACTGGAAATACATTGGGTTATTTGTTGAAGCATTTAGCACACATTTGTATTGGATTTTTGATTATTTATTTAGTGCATCGTGTTCCATACCATTATTTTAGAGCTATATCAAAAATAGGATTGCCTGTCGTATGGGTTCTACTAGCGTATACATTGATAAAAGGTACTGTAATTGCAGGTGCTAATGCGAGTAGATGGATCCAGATTCCTTTTGTAGGAATCACGTTTCAAACATCTACATTGGCATCATTAATGTTATTCATTTATGTAGCAAGGTATCTTTCTAAAACACGTGAGGAGCCAGTTGATTTTAAAGAATCGTTGAAAGAACTGTGGGCTCCGGTTTTTATGACCCTGATTTTAATTTTACCTGCCAATTTTTCGACTACGGCCTTGATTTTTGCTATGGTAATTATGCTTGTATTTATAGGTAAGTATCCTGTGAAGTATATTGGAGTCATCATTGGAACTGGAGTTGTGGCGCTAACCCTTTTTGTACTAATTGGAAAGGCATTTCCTGATTCTCGCTTTTTTAGTAGGGTAGGTACATGGTCCAGTCGTATTGAAAACTATACCACAGATAAACCTGATGAAGATGATTACCAAATCGAGAAAGCCAAGATTGCAATCGCATCTGGTAAATTATACGGACTTGGACCAGGTAAAAGTGTGCAAAAGAATTTTTTACCACAGTCATCCTCTGATTTTATCTTTGCTATTATTGTTGAAGAATATGGTTTAGTTGGTGGGTTTTTAGTGTTAGGATTGTATTTGCTGTTACTATTTAGGTTTGTTATTGCTGCGCATAAAGCAACAACACTATTTGGTAAATTACTAGTAGTTGGTTTGGGTTTTCCAATGATTTTTCAAGCGATGATTAACATGGCTGTTGCTGTAGAGCTCCTTCCGGTTACGGGACAAACATTACCCCTTATTAGTAGTGGAGGTAGTTCCATATGGATGACTTGTTTTGCCCTAGGAATCATTATAAGTGTGACTAAAAAAGAAGACGAAATAATACAAGAACAACAAGATGCTGCTAAAAGGGAGGAAGCGTTACAAAAAATAATTGATCGCGAACTAGCAGGTGAAAAAGCAGAAAATTCAGAAGATGATTATTCGATCGAAGAAAAGAACGAAAATCCAATGAAAGCAGTATTTGGTAGATAAAATTAAAATTGTAAAAATGACGAAGTATAAATTCATATTAAGTGGCGGTGGAACAGGTGGACATATCTATCCTGCAATTGCTATTGCAAATGAATTGATGTTACGTTTTCCTGATGCTGAAATATTATTTGTTGGCGCTCAAGATAAGATGGAAATGCAAAAAGTACCGCAGGCAGGATATGCTATAAAAGGACTTTGGATTTCTGGATTACAGCGTAAAATAAATTTACAGAATGCTATGTTTCCCTTTAAATTAGTGGATAGTTTGTGGAAATCTAGAAAAATAATTACTGCATTTAAACCTGATGTTGTAATAGGTACAGGTGGTTTTGCCAGTGGCCCATTATTGCAAATGGCAAATAGTATGAATATTCCAACACTGATTCAGGAGCAAAATTCTTTTCCCGGAATCACTAATAAATTGTTAGGTAAAAAAGCACACTCAATTTGTGTTGCTTATGAAAATTTAGAACGCTTTTTTTCGAAAAATAAAATGTGCTTAACAGGGAACCCTGTGAGACAAGATTTAATTGATATTGATAGTAAGCGAGAGCAGGCAATTGAATATTTCAAATTAGATCCAAATAAGAAAACCTTATTAGTTCTGGGAGGGAGTTTAGGTGCACGACGTATCAATCAGTTGATCGAGAAATCAAGAACAAATATTATTTCTCAGGAAGTGCAAATTATCTGGCAATGTGGTAAGCTATATTTCGAGGAATATAAAAAATACGAAGCGCACAACATTCAAGTCGTGCCATTCATTGAAAAAATGGATTTAGTTTATGCAGCTGCAGATATCATTATTTCTAGAGCAGGAGCGTCTTCAGTATCTGAATTATGTATCGTGGGTAAGCCAGTAATTTATATTCCATCTCCTAATGTTGCCGAAGATCATCAAACAAAAAATGCTAAAGCAATTGTTGATCAAGGTGGGGCACTGCTTTTGAAGGAATATGAATTAGATACCGTATTTGAGACTGTTTTTAAAGAGCTTTTATTAGATACCGAAAAACAGAAACAATTGAGCGCAAACTGTAAAGCATTAGCTAGACCAAAAGCGACTCAGGATATTGTAAATGAAATTGTAAAATTAATCGAAAAGAAAAAAGGAGTACGATAGTTGCTATCGAATGACTTTTGAATATATAGCAAAAAAATGAATTTAAATCAAATAGATAACGTTTACTTAATAGGTATAGGTGGTATTGGGATGAGCAATCTTGCGCGCTATTTTAAAAATATAGGCAAGCAGGTTTCAGGTTACGATAAAACACCTACTACTTTGACGACTGAGTTAATTAAGAGCGGAATCGAAATTCATTTTGAAGATAATGTAGATTTAATACCTGAAAATTTCAAGATCGAAAACACTTTAGTAATCATAACTCCAGCTGTTCCCGCTAAACATGAAGAGTGGAATTATTTTTTAACCAATAATTTCATAATAAAGAAGCGTGCAGAAGTCCTAGGTTTGATCACAAAAGACTCTTTTTGCTTCGCTGTAGCTGGTACTCACGGCAAAACTACTACCTCTGGAATACTAGGTCATATCTTGTATGAATCTGGTGCTGACGTAACTGCGTTCATTGGTGGTATCGTTGAAAACTATAATTCAAATTTAATTGGTATTGGCGCTAAAATTACTGTCGTTGAAGCCGATGAATTTGATCGCTCTTTCTTACATTTGCACCCCGATATTGCATGCGTCACATCGATGGATGCAGATCATCTAGATATTTATGGTACAAGTGATGCAATTGAAGCGTCGTTTGTTGAATTTGCAGCTAAAATTAAAGATAAATCGAAGCTGTTTATAACTACAGATTTGCCTCTTGAGGGATTAACTGTAGCTGTAAATGATGCAGCCGATTATCAGGCGGTAAATGTTCGTATAGAAGATGGAGTGTACGTTTTTGACGTAATTACTCCTACAGAAATTCTTAAAGATTTAAAATTTGCTTTACCGGGCAGACATAATTTAATGAACGCAATGATGGCAATCGCGATGGCAAAGACTTATGGTCTTGAAACAACTGCGATTGCAAATGGTTTGGCAACTTTTAAAGGAATACGAAGAAGGTTTTCGTACCAAATTAAAAGCGAAGCGTTGACATACATAGATGATTATGCGCACCATCCTACAGAGATTGATGCTGTATATCAGGCAGTGAATGAATTGTATCCAAGTAAGAAGGTGTTGGCTGTTTTTCAACCACACTTGTTCAGTAGAACAAGAGACTTTATAGAGGATTTTGCAAGTAGTTTGTCAAAGTTTGATGAAGTGCTTTTGCTAGATATCTATCCGGCTCGAGAATTGCCTATAGAGGGTGTAGATTCTACATGGTTATTATCAAAAATGACGAATGATAAAAAAGAGCTTTCGAACAAAGAAAATTTGATAGGAGCTATATTGAGTAGCGATGCAGAAGTAATTGTAACTATTGGTGCAGGAGATATTGGTGAGATGGTAGGAACGATAAAAGAAGCTTTGAATGAAAAAAATTAACTGGCAAAATATTAGATTAGTGCTAATGTTCGTGTTAGTGGTTTTTCTATTTTCATTTACATCGGCACGTAATGAGAGTAGAAAAATTAATAAAACTGTGGTTCAATTTGAAGGTGATAATGCACTTTTCATGAAGAAAGAAACGGTTAATAAATTGTTGATAGAAAATAGCGAGAATGCCCCAACTATTCAAAAAGTTAAATTAGATTTGAATAAGTTAGAGCATCTCTTAAATACAAACGACTTAATTGAGCAGTCGAATGTAAATGTGACTATCGATGGAGTGCTAAAGGCGGTCGTTAAACAAAAGACCCCAATAGCAAGGATTTTAAATGAAAATGAATCCTTTTACATTGATTATGAAGGGGGTGTGATGCCATTGTCTACAAATTTTACGGCAAGAGTTCCGCTTGTTTCAGGAGTGATTAATAAAAAAAATAACGAGGAGATAACACAGCTGTTGCGCATTATTTATGAGGATGATTTTTTGAAAAAAAACATCATTGCTATCGAAGTTATGCCCAATGGAAGTCTAAAAATGTACAACAGAAACTTTGATTACTTCATTGATTTTGGTAGTTTAAGAAATGTTGAACGAAAATTTGAGGATTATAAAGCTTTTTTTCAGAAAGCAGTTATTGATAGTTCGTTATATAAATATAAAAAAATAGATCTCAGATTTACAAAACAAGTAGTTTGCACTAAATAATAGATAATGGAAAAAGAGAACATTGCAGTGGGTCTAGACATTGGGACAACAAAAATTGTTGCCATGATAGGTAAAAAGAATGAGTACGGGAAACTTGAAATTTTAGGTGTTGGAAAATCTAAAAGTTTAGGTGTTGCCAGAGGTGTTGTAAATAATATTACACAAACTATTCAGTCTATCCAGCAAGCAATACATGAAGCGGAGAATAATTCAGGTTATAAAATAAAAGATGTTGTAGTAGGAATTGCTGGTCAGCACATTCGTAGTATCCAACATACAGATTACATTAGCAGAAATAATCCAGAAGAAGTTATTGGTGGTGCAGACATTCAATTGTTAATCGATCAGGTAAACAAACTGGCTATGTTACCAGGTGAAGAAATCATTCACGTGTTGCCACAAGAATTTAAAATCGATGGACAATCTGAAATAAAAGAACCTATAGGAATGTACGGTGGAAGGCTAGAATCTAGCTTTCATGTTGTTGTAGGTCAGGCCTCGTCTATACGCAATGTAGGACGTTGTATTCAAAGTTCAGGTATTGAATTGTCAGGCTTAACACTAGAGCCATTGGCTTCGTCTGATGCGGTTTTAAGTCAAGAAGAAAAAGAAGCTGGAGTTGCGCTTATTGATATAGGTGGTGGAACGACAGATTTAGCCATTTTCAAAGATGGTATTATCCGTCATACAGCGGTAATTCCTTTTGGAGGAAATGTAATTTCTGATGATATCAAGGAAGGTTGTTCAATTATAGAAAAGCAAGCTGAATTGTTAAAAGTGAAATTTGGTTCTGCTTGGCCTGGTGAAAATAAAGACAACGAGATTGTTTCTATCCCAGGATTAAGAGGAAGAGAACCAAAAGAGATTTCGTTAAAAAACCTTTCAAAAATAATCCACGCTCGTGTAGTAGAGATTGTTGAGCAAGTATTTACTGAAATCAAAGCATATGGTCATGAAGATCCACGCAAGAAATTAATTGCAGGAATCGTGCTTACAGGTGGTGGTGCACAGTTGAAGCATATCAAGCAATTGGTAGAATATATTACTGGAATGGATACTAGAATTGGCTATCCTAACGAGCATTTAGCTGGAGATTCTGATGAAGAATTTTCTAGTCCGTTGTATGCAACGGCTGTTGGTTTAGTGATGAATAGTATCGAAAACAAAACACAAAGTGCGGTTAGGATGGACGAAGTTACTCCACCAAAACCAGTGTACAGAGCGCCAGTAGTGAGAAGAGAAGAGGTTATTGAAGAACGCGAAATTCAAGAGCGCGAACAAGAAGAGGAAAATAATAATTTTGCAAAGAAAGAAGAGTCTACGGGAGACAAGATCAAGCGTTCATTTTTTGATCGTTATGTCGATAAGATCAAAGATTTTCTTGACAATGCAGAATAGGGCTTTGAAGCCTCATAAAAATAAAACAACAATTAATAATTAATATTAAAAACCAAATAAAAGATGAGCAACTCAGAATTTGGAAGTATTTCATTTGATTTACCAAAAAACCAATCAAATGTCATAAAAGTAATTGGTGTAGGTGGAGGTGGAAGTAACGCCATAAACCACATGTTTAAACAAGGAATTAAAGGAGTAGACTTTATTGTATGTAATACTGATTCTCAGGCATTGCAAAGCAGTTCAGTTCCTAATAAAATTCAGTTAGGGGTAAACTTAACAGAAGGTCTTGGTGCAGGTGCAAATCCTGATGTAGGACAGCAATCAGCGATTGAAAGTATTTCTGAGATCGAAAAAATGTTAGATCGCAATACTAAAATGGTTTTTATTACTGCAGGTATGGGTGGTGGTACTGGTACAGGTGCTGCTCCAGTAATTGCACAATTGGCCAAAGAGAGAGAAATTCTTACTGTAGGTATTGTGACACTTCCTTTTTTATTCGAAGGGAAAGTACGTCAAGAACAAGCAAAAATCGGAATTGAAAAATTACGTAAGCAAGTAGATTCACTTATCGTAATCAATAATAACAAGTTAAGAGAAGTATACGGGAATCTTGGTTTTAAAGCTGGTTTCTCTAAAGCTGATGAAGTATTAGCTACTGCCTCTAGAGGTATTGCTGAAGTAATTACACATCACTATACTCAAAATATCGATTTACGTGACGCTAAGACTGTATTGTCTAACAGCGGAACGGCGATAATGGGATCAGCTAATGCTGAAGGTGAAAATAGAGCAAAAGAAGCGATTGTTTCTGCTTTAGATTCTCCGTTATTGAATGATAATAAAATTACTGGTGCTAAAAACGTATTGTTGCTCATCGTTTCTGGCTCAAATGAAATTACCTTAGATGAAATTGGAGAGATCAATGATCACATCCAAAATGAAGCGGGTCACAATGCCAATATTATTATGGGGGTTGGTGAAGACGAGACTTTAGGTGATGCCATCGCAGTAACTATTATCGCAACTGGTTTTGATATTGAACAACAAAATGGCATTGTAAATACAGAGCCACAAAAAATAATTCACACGCTTGAAGAAGGGCAAAAAAGTGTATACAATCTTTCTAAAAACGAAATTCCAGCATTTGATTTAGAAAGCGAAACTCCAAAAACTACAGATCAACGCATTGTTTTTGATTTGTTAGAAGACGAAGAAACTCCAGAAGCTGTTGTAGCTCCTGTTGCAGCGCCACAACCTGTCGTTCCTGTTGCAGGAAACGAAGAGTTAATGGCAATGTCTGCTTTTATTAATAGTTTAGATGTAGCATTCGAAATCGTATCGCCTAACAATAACATGGATTTTACGATCACTCCTTCAGCGGCAGCTCAAGCTAGGGAGTCTCAGGCTACAGTTACTGAAAAGCAACAAGAGCAAACGGCATTTTCTTTTGATTTACCATTGTCTAAACCAGAGCCTATTGCAAAAATAGAAGAGGAGAAGGTATTTGAAGTTTCTAGAGAGACGCGTGATATAAAAGTAAATCAACCTACGCAGTTTGTGCCTGTTACAGATCAATCTGACAAAGGGATCATCAAGTATTCGTTAGAGGAATACATGGAAATTGAAAATGAATTTTTAGGTTCAAAAGCAACTCCTAAAGTAGTTGAGGAAGTAGTTCCAGCTGAGTTGAATATCACAATGAAACAGGTAGATAAATCTACAGAAGACGCTACTAAATTTGAAGAAATTTCTCCAATGGAAATGACTATTGAAGAAACACTCAAGTTAAGAGCTGACGAGAGAAGAAAGAAACTTAAAGAATTTAACTATAAGTTTCATAACAATGTTTCAAAAATTGATGAGTACGAGAAAGAGCCAGCTTACAAGCGCTTAGGTATCGATATCTCAAACAATCAACCTAATAATACCAACTCAAGAATATCAGTGGGAACAGATAGTAACAATGATTTACAATTGCGTTCAAACAATTCTTATTTACATGATAATGTAGATTAATCAGTTGTTATATAAGTTTAAATTAGCCCGAAAATTGAATGTAATTTTCGGGTTATTTTTTTTATCTTCGCACCACTAAATAGCTGTAATTTTGCTGTGCCTTAATCCGGCTATTTGCTGCAAGATTTTTTTAATAAATGGTTTTTTCTAATGACTTTCAAGAGCTTCCTCTGGTCGCTTTTCAAGCCCAAGAAATAAATCCATTTATCTTTAAAATGCTTTCCACTACTATCCGGGGCAACCATCACTAGAGGATAGAAACAGATTAATTTATTTAATAAAACAATACATATGAGTTTATCATCAAATATCATGGAAGATATTAAAACAGCCATGAGAGCAAAAGATACTGTAGCTTTAGAAGCATTAAGAGCGATTAAATCAGAGTTACTTTTAGCACAAACTGCTTCAGGATCTAAAGAAGAGATTTCAGAAGATGAAGAGGTTAAATTATTACAACGTTTGGTAAAAACACGTAAAGAAAGTGCTAGGATCTATACAGAACAAAACCGCCCTGACTTAGCAGAGCCAGAATTAGCTCAAGTAGCTGTTATCGAGAAGTTCTTACCTGCACAATTGAGTGAAGCTGAAATTGAAGCGGTGATTGCTAAAATCATCACAGAAACTGGTGCATCTGGTATCGCATCAATGGGTAAGGTAATGGGAATAGCATCTTCACAACTTGGTGGTGCAGCAGAGGGTAAAACTATTTCTGCTATAGTTAAAAAGTTACTAGTTTAAAAATACATGAGTTTGCATTAAGGCTATGATTAATACGCCTTAATGTAGCTTATTTTGGCTGTGTAGTTCAACTGGATAGAATATCAGATTTCGACTCTGAGGGTTGCAGGTTCGAACCCTGTCGCGGCCACAAAAAGAAAGCCTCTAAAATTAATTTTAGAGGCTTTCTTTGTTTATATTATTATGCTAAGTAGTTGTGTATTATTCACACTTATTTTCGATAAAATCAAATGAATAAGGAAAACCTAGTGAAGCTGCTTTATTCAAGTCTTCGCAAGCACCTTCTCTGTCAGATAATAACAATTTAACTTGAGCACGTTCATTATAAGCGCTACTGTATTTATCGTTATGTTCTATACTTTGATCTAAATCTTTTACTGCGCCGGCGTAATCCTTGACAATGGTTTTGGTTTTAGCTCTTAGAAAATAGGATTTAAATGATTTTGGGTTTATAGCTATCGCGCTATTAAAATCAATAAGTGCATCGTTGTATTTTTTAAGTCTGTTTTCGACTGCAGCTCTAGCTATGTAAGCTTTTTCGAATTTAGGCTCTTTCTGGATAGCTTTGCTATACTCTTTTATTGCTGCCTTATCTTCTTGCAATAATTCTAAGTTTTTGGCTTTAGTGTAATACTCATCTGCAGTTTGTGCGGTTGCATTAAAATAACTTAAACCTAAAAACAACATAATAATGTGACTTTTCTTCATTCTGATTGTAGGGCGTATTAATTGTAAATAATTAGAATTTTCTTATATAAGAGTTAATTGATGTAATCTTAATATTACATATGCAAAAGTCTAACAATTTAATTAAATATGCAATTCTAAAAGTTATAGAAAAATGTTAAAAAAGAAGGGTTGGGTAATTACTTTTATGTAATGACCCAACCCTTCTCTTTTAAATGAAGCAAAATTAATTACTAGTCAGTTTTTTTAAATCAGCTATTGTGTTTGCTGGGTTGTCTGACTTAAATACGTAACTACCAGCTACTAGTACATCGGCACCAGCTTCGACAAGTTGTTTTGCATTTTTGTTAGTTACCCCACCGTCGATTTCGATGATAGTACTAGCCCCTTTACGGTCAATCAAAGCTTTCAATTTCTTAACTTTATCATAGGTGTTTTCGATAAACGACTGTCCTCCAAAACCTGGATTTACACTCATGACGCAAACCAAGTCGATATCGTTGATCACATCTTCTAATAAATCAACACTAGTATGCGGATTTAAAGCAACTCCAGCTTTCATACCTTCATTTTTAATCGCTTGCAATGTTCTGTGTAGGTGAGTGCATGCTTCATAGTGAACACATAAAATATTGGCTCCTAAATCAGCAAATGTTTTAATGTAGCGGTCTGGATCAACAATCATTAAGTGTACATCAATTGTTTTTGTAGCATGTCTAGTTATAGCCTCAAGAACTGGCATTCCAAACGAAATATTAGGTACAAAAACACCGTCCATAATATCAATATGGAACCAGTCGGCTTCACTATTGTTTATCATTTCGATATCGCGTTGTAGATTGGCAAAATCAGCTGCTAGTACAGATGGAGCGATTAAAGTATTTTTCATAGTAGTTAAAGTAAGTGTTGTTTTTGCAAAGATACTTTTTAAAATAAAATTAATTAGAGATAAAATATATTTTAAATTAAAAAGAAGACTTATAACAACTTACTGTTTTGAACACTCTTTTTGATTAAGGAAAGAGCATTTTAATGCAGCTTTGAAAGATCTAAATTTTTTGCGAAAACCTTTAAGTCTTCTAATGACATCTTAGTAGCTTCTAATGAAATTTGGAAGCGATTATTGTAGATAAAAGTCATAGTAGCACTAGTATGGCTATCAGGACTAGAATCATTTTCAGTTAAGTATCTTATCCCGTCAAAGATTTCTGTTTTTTTAGTCTTAGTACCTTCAATTGACTCAATATCCATAGCTATAGTCATGTGAGTTAGTGCTATTAAAGCACTTCCTGATTCTCCTGCCCCGTCCAAAATGCTGATTTTAATATTCTCACTATTTGGACCATCATACTTCGCTTCTGCAGAACTTAAACCTACCATTGAGGCAGTGCCTGCATTGTAGCTGCTTCTTTTTAATCCTCCTATTTCCTCAATAAGTATTTCTTTAAATACTTCATTAGAAACAGGCTTCATCGCTTTTAATTTTTCTATCTGTTTCTCATATTCTTTCAATGAATCAGCTGCTTTGTTAAGCTTGTTTACTTTTTGCACAGATTCCATCAAACCGGGTTCACTATCTTTCTCTACTTCTTTATTTTTACAAGCAACTACACTAAATAGTAAAAGTGCAATAATTAATTTCTTCATAACTAGGATTTTGGTTTTAAAAACTAAAGATAAGAAAATAGTAATTAATATTTAGGGAGTGGGAAAAGGTGGGCTGTAATTTGTGTGTAATACTCAATGACAGTAAGTAATAATTGGTAAAAGTAATTAGTACATAATGATCAATGACTAATTAATACTGTTCAGTAATTTGCTGTGGAGGAACTGTGATGAGAGTTAGAAATGAGTGCAGATTAAAAAAATAAAACTCTGGAAACCCGAGAGCTATGCTCAAACAGACCGAGAGTTTTATTAATAAAAAATAAAACTCCGGAAACCCGAGAGCTGTGCTCGAACAGACCGAGAGTTTTATTAATAAAAAATAAAACTCCGGTAATCAGCCGGAGTTTCAATCATCAATCAAAAAACGAACAGTCAATCAAACTGTTGTTT
Source organism: Flavobacterium frigidarium DSM 17623 (assembly GCF_000425505.1). GTDB lineage: Bacteria > Bacteroidota > Bacteroidia > Flavobacteriales > Flavobacteriaceae > Flavobacterium > Flavobacterium frigidarium. Next base: position 218,946 of record NZ_AUDO01000008.1, read on the forward strand.
ATTTTTATTTAAAAGTCGAATATCTTTGAATTATATATGCAATTCACAAACTTCAAAACTTTTAAACTTTAGGAAAAACTATCCCAAATATGTTTTAAGAATTTTACTTCTAGAAGTATGTTTCAATCTACGAATTGCTTTTTCCTTGATTTGACGTACACGCTCACGAGTAAGGTCAAAAGTCTCACCAATTTCCTCAAGAGTCATTGGGTGTTGATCACCAAGACCAAAGTACAAACGAACCACATCAGCCTCACGGGGAGTTAATGTTTCAAGAGAACGCTCGATTTCAGTACGCAATGATTCGTGGATCAATTCTCTATCAGGATTTGGAGACTCACCTGAACGCAATACGTCATATAGATTAGAATCTTCTCCTTCAACTAGAGGGGCATCCATTGATAAGTGACGTCCAGAGTTTTTCATAGACTCTTTTACATCATTCACCGTCATGTCTAGCTCTTTTGCAATTTCCTCAGCAGATGGCGGACGCTCGTTAGATTGCTCTAATAAGGCATACATTTTGTTGATTTTATTGATAGAACCAATTTTGTTTAATGGCAAACGTACGATACGAGATTGTTCAGCAAGTGCTTGAAGAATCGATTGACGAATCCACCATACAGCATACGAAATGAATTTAAAACCACGCGTTTCATCGAAACGTTGTGCTGCTTTTATAAGTCCAAGGTTACCTTCGTTAATTAAATCGGGAAGAGTTAATCCTTGATTTTGATATTGTTTTGCTACCGAAACCACAAAACGTAAATTAGCTTTTGTCAATTTCTCTAAGGCTCTTTGGTCTCCAGCCTTAATCTTTTGTGCTAATTCAACTTCTTCATCGGCCGTAATAAGGTCAACTTTACCTATTTCTTGTAAATATTTATCTAATGATGCAGTTTCACGATTCGTTACCTGCTTGGTAATTTTTAGTTGTCTCATGTGTTTGTCTCCTACTTTTAAGTGTACAAATAGTTATACGTATGAAGTGCAGATAATGTTACAAAAAATTTGAAAATAATTTATTTTAATTTATTTATCAGTAGAGTTGGAGCAGGGCATTCCCTCCGGGCGGGCTATACGCTGTATCTTTGATTCCATTGCATTACATCAAAGGATGCCGCTGCTATCCCTAATGCGGTTTTGAAGTTAAAAATTGCTACTGCTCTTAAAAATGAATCCTAGTAATTGATTAAAGAGCCGAAAAAAGATTTAGATAATGCTATTTAATTTTCAGTTTTGAACGATAACACGATTGCTTCATACTTTGCATTTTTTGTGATGTGTATGGTAATTTTTTCTATCCATGCTTTTTGGCGACACATACTCTAAACAGTTTGTCATGCTGAAAGCGTCTCGTTAAACTTGCTCAGCGATAGTTAGACTCTATAAGAGTGACAAACTTTGCGGTATTAGGTCTCTAGATGAGCTTTGGGAATCAAATCCCATATTGTTATTCCCGGAGGAATTCCAATTTGTAATATATCTAGTAATGGCACTCACTTAGAGTAGTAAATAGTAAGTTCTTGGTTTGTGTGAGACGCTTTCAGCGTGAAAACTTTGAGGATATTGTAACCTGTCAATAATACGACTTTAGAGAAATCATAATTATTGGAAGTTGATTGGCTATACTCTTTTGTAGTAGTAAATCGTAAGTTCTTGGTTTGTGTGAGAAGCTTTCAGCGAGACAAACTTTGAGGAAAATGAGATTTGGAGAAGTATATGTTTTATGAACCACTAATTTGCATGAGGGATAGAAGCATGCTACCGAAGTAGCGCGTAAAGCCCGACGGCAGCAAAGATAAGGGACTTATAGCAGGTCATAAAAGTGAGGCCCTTATTTTTACTGGCGGCATGCCCGAGATGAAAACAAAAATCCCGTTTCAAATAAATGAAACGGGACTTCTTATAAATAAACCTTTAGTAAACTTAAGATCTGATTACTCTTTTTTCTCCTCACGTGGAGGTCTTGGTAAAAGTGCTTTTCTTGACACTTTTTCTTTTCTAGTTTTTGGATCCATACCTAAGTATTTTACTTCAAAAACGTCACCCATGTTCACTACATCAGAAACATTTTCTGTGCGTTCCCATGCTAACTCAGATACGTGTAATAAAACTTCGTTTCCTGGAGCTGATGTATATTCTACAACGGCACCAAAATCTAACATTTTAATTACTTTTACTTCATAAGCCTCGTTCATTTGAGGTTTGAAAGTGATTGATTTGATCTTAGCCAATACTGCTTCAATTCCAGCAGGATCAGTTCCTAAAATTTCAATAACTCCTTCTTCAGTAGTAGGATCTTCATTGATTACAATTGTAGTTCCAGTAGTTTTTTGTAATTCTTGAATTACTTTTCCACCAGGTCCGATCAATGCACCAATGAAAGCATTAGGAATTCTTCTTGTAATAATTTTTGGAGCGTATGCTTTAACATCCTCTTTTGGAGCTGCTAAAGTATCGATTAATTTACCAAGGATATGCAAACGACCGTCACGTGCTTGAGCAAGTGCAGCTTCCATAATTTCGTATTTCAATCCATCAATTTTGATGTCCATTTGACAAGCAGTGATTCCTTCAGAAGTTCCAGTTACTTTAAAGTCCATATCTCCTAAGTGATCTTCATCACCAAGAATATCAGACAATACAGCGTAACGATCACCATCAGTAATCAATCCCATTGCAATTCCAGAAACTGGACGAATCATTTGAATACCAGCATCCATTAATGATAATGTTCCAGCGCAAACTGTTGCCATAGAAGATGAACCGTTAGATTCTAATACTTCAGATACTACACGAATTGTGTAAGGACAATCTGCAGGAATCATGTTTTTCAAAGCTCTTTGAGCTAAGTTTCCGTGACCTACTTCTCTTCTTGAAGTTCCTCTTAAAGGACGTGCTTCACCAGTCGAGAAAGGAGGGAAGTTGTAGTGTAAGTAGAATTTCTCTTCACCTTGTTGTGATGGAGAATCGATTTGGTTTGCTTCTCTAGATGTTCCTAAAGTTGCTGTTGCCAAAGCTTGAGTTTCTCCACGTGTAAACAATGCAGATCCGTGCACAGATGGTAAGTAATCTACTTCACACCAGATATCTCTAATTTCTGTAGTTTTTCTTCCGTCTAAACGAGTTCCTAAATCTAGGGTTACGTTACGAACAGCTTCTTTATTTGTTTTCTTGAAGTATTTAGAAACTAAATCTCCGTTTTCTGCTAATTCTTCTTCAGTGAACAACGCTTTTACTTCGTCTTTTACTTCTTCAAATGCAGCTGTACGTTCTTGTTTAGAAGAACCTTTGCTAGCAATAGCATAAATTTTATCGTAAGATGCTGCCTTTACTTTAGCGTAAATAGCTTCGTCTTCTCTTTCTCCTTCATATGTACGAACTTCTTTTTTACCAAAAGCAGCTTGCAAACGTAGTTGAGCCGAAATTTGGTTTTTGATATGTTCGTGAGCAAATTTAATAGCTTCAAGCATTTCTGCTTCTGAAATTTCTTTCATTTCACCCTCTACCATTGCGATAGAATCCATAGAAGCTCCAATCATCATATCGATGTCAGATAATTCTAATTGAGCACGGCTTGGGTTAATAATGAATTTTCCATCAACTCTACCAACTCTAGCCTCAGAGATTAATGTTTCAAAAGGAATGTCAGACAAAGCTAGTGCTGCTGATGCTGCAAGACCTGCAAGTGCATCTGGCATAACATCATCATCATGAGACATTAATTGAATCATTACCTGAACTTCAGCATGGTAATCATCCGGGAAAAGCGGACGTAAAACACGGTCTACTAAACGCATTGTTAATACTTCGCTATCACTTGGTCTAGCTTCTCTCTTGAAGAAACCTCCAGGGAAACGTCCTGCTGCAGCAAATTTCTCACGGTAATCTACCGTTAATGGTAAAAAGTCAATACCAGGACTTGCTTTTCTTGATGATACAACTGTTCCTAAGATTACAGTTTTACCAATTCTTATTACTACAGATCCATCAGCTTGTTTAGCTAAGCGACCTGTCTCGATTGTGATGTTTCTTCCATCACCTAAATCGATACTTTCTACAAATAATTGTGGAATCATAAATTTAATTTATTAGTTAAACATGGGTTCTAGTTGTGTTGTAGTTGTTGTTTGCGTAGTTAATGCCTAAAACCCAATGAAAAACCAAACTTTTTTTATTTGTCATTATATCGTATAATGACTCTATCTTAATTTACTCTCTGTAATGCCTTTTTTATAAAGGACTTACTTATCTAGTAAAGATTATGAACTATAAAAACAAAAAGAGGCACTTGCGCACCTCTTTTTTATATTGATTATTTTCTGATATTCAATACTTTGATAATCTCACGATATCTGTTAATTTCTTTCTTTTTCAAGTAGTCTAACAAAGATCTTCTTTTACCTACTAGTAATACTAGTGAACGCTCTGTATTGTAATCATGACGATTTTTTTTCAAGTGCTCAGTCAAATGGCTAATTCTGAATGTGAATAAAGCGATTTGTGCTTCAGCTTTTCCAGTGTTTGTTTTTTCTCCGTGTTGTGCGAAGATGTCTTCTTTAATCTCTTTAGTTAAATACATTCCAATATTTGTTTAATGATTTTTATGTATGTCTAGCATCTATTGTTAGACGGTGCAAAAGTAATTAATAAATTTCAAATTTGAATTATTAATCATCATTTATTTTATACTTAATATAACTTCGCAACCTCTGCATTAACAAACTCTAAAAAACGCTCGTCTTCTACTGTGAATGGATCGATTACATGACTGTCAATATCAATTTGTCCTATATTTTTTCCATCTACAAATAAAGGAACTACTATTTCTGATTTTACTGTAAAGCTGCATGCGATGTAATTGTCTTGAGCAGCGACATCAGGCACAACAAAATTATCATTCGATACTGCAACTTGTCCGCAAATTCCTTTTCCAAACGGAATTACCGTATGATCTGTTTCTGCTCCTATATATGGTCCTAGGTGTAATGTTTGAGTCTCGTGATTGGCAAAATAAAAGCCAACCCAATTATAGTATTCGATATTCTCGTTTAATAGTTGGCAAATTGCTAAAAGCTTTTCATCTCTCGAAAGAGCACTTGCCGTAGTAATCTCTGTTACTTTAGGTTGTAATTCCTGAAATGTCATAATAGTATTTTTATACAAAAGTATTTAATATGTAACTTATATGGTGCATATTTTTGTTAAATATAATGTCTTATTATTTTTTACAAAGTGGTTGTAACTCTGGTTGGCAAGGGTTAAATAGATAGTTTGTTAAGTTCGCTTTTTCAATGATACTATTGAATCGAGAAACTGCAGTTACTTTTGTCTTATCGAATAAATATTATGGGCATTCAATCTAATATCTTCTTTTAGAAATTTATAATTAGTGTTGCTAATAGCTATGGTTCTAAATGATAAATCAAATAGGTAGAAAAAAGCTTATTTTTAATCGTTAATTTATATTTAAAGTGAATCAATAAATTGTACTTGAGATAAATAATACTTACTTTCACGCTCAAAATATTTTAGCACAAAAACACCTAAGAATGAACAGCTTTGATTGGAAGAATTTAATAGACCCCTTATTCTATATTCACTTTGATGTGAATGGAGTTAAGATGGGTATTTATATCGTACTTTTTATAGTATTTGCAGAGACAGGACTTTTTGCTGGCTTTTTCCTTCCAGGAGATAGTTTGCTTTTCCTTGCGGGTATTTATAGCCGCGAATTGATAGAAAATATCTTTTTTATCGAAAGCGATTTTGTTAATGTTGTTCTTCTTTCAACTCTAGTTGCTTTATCAGGAATACTAGGAAATATTGTAGGATACTGGTTTGGTTCAAAAAGCGGATATTATCTTTATAATAAAGAAGATTCTTTCTGGTTCAAAAAGAAATACCTAGTTCAATCTAAAGACTTCTTTGAGAAGCATGGAGGTAGAGCTATTATTTTTGCAAGGTTCCTACCTATATTTAGAACATTTGCGCCTATTGTAGCTGGAATTGTTACTATGGACAAGAAAAAATTCATGTTTTACAATATTGTGAGTTCGTTTCTATGGTCTTTTACATTGATTTTTGCTGGACATTACTTGTACGGATTTTTACTAGACAATTACAATATCAATTTAAAAGAGCATATCGAATTAATTGTTTTAGCTCTTGTTGCAATTACACTACTTCCTGTAATCTTTAAATTTGCTAAAAAATCACCTAAAATAGAGCAATAATAGCTTGATGAATTTGGGGTTATTTTCACTAACAAAACTTCAAATTAATTATAAGATTTAAACTCAGTATATATAGAAAAAGGCGCTTCAATTAAGAAGCGCCTTTTTTATGTTTAAGAAATTAGGTATTACATCATTCCTGGCATACCACCGCCCATTGGCATTCCGCCTGCAGCTCCTTCTTCTTTAATGTCAATCAAAGCACATTCAGTAGTTAAGATCATTCCTGATACTGATGCTGCATTTTCTAATGCAACACGAGTCACTTTTTTAGGATCGATAATACCTGCTGATAACATGTCTACATACTCGTTAGTTTTAGCATTGTAACCAAAATCTCCAGTTCCTTCAGCAACTTTTGAAACTACTACAGAACCTTCAAGACCTGCATTTTCAACAATAGTTCTTAATGGAGCTTCTATAGCACGAGAGATAATTTGGATTCCGGTAGCCTCATCAGCATTTTCAGCGACTAAGTTTGCTAATGCAGCTTTTGCTCTTAATAAAGCAACACCACCACCAGCAACAATACCTTCTTCTACAGCTGCACGAGTTGCGTGAAGTGCATCGTCTACACGGTCTTTCTTTTCTTTCATCTCAACCTCAGATGCAGCTCCTACATAAAGTACAGCAACACCACCAGCTAATTTAGCTAAACGCTCTTGTAATTTTTCTTTGTCATAATCAGAAGTTGTAGCTTCCATTTGACCTTTAATTTGGTTTACACGATTTTTAATCATGTCAGCCTCACCAGCACCACTTACAATTGTAGAGTTGTCTTTATCGATGGTTACTTTTTTAGCAGTACCTAACATTTCTAAAGTCGTGTTCTCAAGAGTGTATCCTCTTTCTTCAGAGATTACAGTTCCGCCAGTTAAAATCGCGATATCTTCAAGCATCGCTTTTCTTCTGTCTCCAAAACCTGGTGCTTTAACAGCAGCGATTTTCAAGGCACCACGCAATTTGTTTACTACTAATGTAGATAGTGCTTCACCATCAACATCTTCAGCAATAATCAATAATGGTTTTCCTGATTGAGCAACTGGCTCTAATACTGGAAGTAATTCTTTTAAAGAAGATACTTTTTTGTCATATAATAAAATGTAAGGAGACTCTAGTTCTACTTCCATTTTTTCTGAATTTGTAACAAAGTATGGAGAAAGGTATCCTCTGTCAAATTGCATTCCTTCAACTACGTCTACATAAGTATCTGTACCTTTTGCTTCTTCAACTGTGATTACTCCTTCTTTTCCAACTTTGGCGAAAGCCGTAGCAATCAACTCACCAATAACTTCGTCATTATTAGCAGAGATAGATGCGATTTGTTTGATTTTATCAGAGTCAGAACCTACTACTTTAGATTGGATTGCTAAGTCAGCAACAATTGCTTCTACCGCTTTGTCAATTCCGCGTTTCAAGTCCATTGGGTTAGCACCTGCGGCGACGTTTTTCAAACCTTCTTTTACGATAGCTTGAGCTAAAACTGTTGCAGTTGTTGTTCCATCTCCAGCTAAGTCATTAGTTTTTGAAGCTACTTCCTTAACCATTTGAGCTCCCATGTTTTCTAATGGGTCTTTTAATTCAATTTCTTTAGCAACAGTAACTCCATCTTTGGTTACGTTTGGACCACCAAATGATTTTCCAATGATTACATTACGACCTTTTGGTCCTAGAGTTACTTTAACTGCATTTGCTAATGCATCAACACCACGTTTTAATCCGTCACGTGCTTCAATATCAAATTTTATATCTTTTGCCATTTCTGTAGTATTTTTAAAATTTATTATGTTTAAAGTTTCAAGTTATCTCGAAGCTTAAATTATTGCAAGAATATCGTCTTCACGCATAATTAAGTAGTCAGTACCTTCTAATTTTAATTCAGTACCCGCATATTTACCGTAAAGTACAGTATCACCAATTTTTACTGTCATAGTGTGATCTTTTGATCCATTTCCTACAGCAACTACAGTTCCTTTTTGCGGTTTCTCTTTGGCTGTATCTGGAATAAAAATCCCTGAAGCAGTTTTAGTTTCTACAGCAACGGGTTCAATAAGAACTCTGTCTGAAAGTGGTTTGATGTTTAAAGCCATAATTATATATTTTTAATTGTTTTATTGTAACGATGTTTATAGGGTTCAGAAACTATGCCATGCTAGTTAATCTGCCATATTTACTTAAAAAAAATGCCAGCTTTGACAAGCTGGCATTTTTAAATAAATGTGATATATTGTTATTCTGCAGGAGCAGCCGGAGCTTGCTCAGCTTGAACTGGAGCTGCTGCTGGAGTAGCAGGGGCTGCAGTAGATGTGTTCTCGATAATTTTTGAATCTGTATCACTTAAACTTCCCGTAAAGCTTAAGCTAGATAATAAGATTAATGCTATTAAAACAGTAGCTAGTGTCCAAGTACTCTTGTCTAAGAAATCAGAAGTCTTTTGTACACCTCCCATTTGAGTTGAACCACCTAATGAAGATGATAATCCACCACCTTTAGGATTTTGAACCATAATGACTACTATTAATAGAAAACAAACTATTGTAATCAAAACTAAAAAAATTGAAAATGTGCTCATTGTTTAATTATTATTTTGTTGTAAAATCTTAATATCCGAGATACGGTCTGCAAAGAAACTACTTTTTTCTGGATATTTCAAAATTAATATGTCATATGCTTGAATCGCTTTCTGATATTTTTTTTGTTCTAAATATACTTTGGCTAAAGTCTCTGTCATTAGGTATGAATGCTCGTCCTTGTTTATATCAATTTGAATAACAGGAGCAGCTCCATTTTTAACAGGCGAAATTTTTGGACTCGTTTTAATAAAGCGATCAATTAAGGAAGCTTTTTTCTTTTTTTCTTCTAGTTCTTCTTCTGAATATTCCTCTGGGACATTATCTACAACCGGTTCGTCGTCTCTATCAATAGGGTTGATTTTAGATAATTGCAACCATTCTTGAAACGAATGCTTTTCATTAGGTGTGAAATCTAATGGTTCGCCTATTTGTAGTTTTTCTATAACTTCTTCAGGCTCAACATTACTACTTGTGGCAACAGCTATTGAGGTCAAAATTGATTGTTCAATACTTTGTTCTTTAAGCTGTAATTGTTTTTCTCCTTCGATAACTTCACTATCAACAACATTGATATTCATAATGTCTAACTCACTTTTAGTTAGCACTACTTTTTGAAAAGAGTTGAAACTAGTAGCAGTTATGAATTCGAATAATGCTGCTCTATCAGTTGTATGGGCTGCAGTAACTTTAAGCGCAAAATTATACTTAAAACTGTTGTGATTATAAAGTCCTTTCAATTGCAAAGCGCGTGCACTTTGCAAATAAGGAAATCGATCCAATAGCAATGACAAATCAAGGGTTTCTTGCTCTGTAATGGTATCAGGTTTGTTTAATAAACTAGTATAATCGTTAACGTTCATAAAGCTGCTTCTTTTTAAGATGTTACCACTTAGCTAGTGACTCGTTGAAAATATCTTGTGTGATTCTATCAAAAATCTCATCTAGTGCTGTTGTTAACACTGATCCTGTAAGTTGCGTTTCTGCGGGATAGTCATAAAAGAATTCGAATGTTTTTTCGAAATTATCAGCTTCTTTTTTTCGATTAGCAAAACGAACATTAATTCGAATAGTTAGTCTGTTTTGAGATGCTTGTTGATCAGCGGTTGCTGTCATAGGACTTATCCTGTAATCTACAATTTCTCCTTCATAACTTAAGTCTCCTTCATTTTTTACTAGATTCAGGTTTGTTTGATTCTGGATAAGATCTTGAAGTGCTAGTGTGAATGTACGATCAATACCTGGCTCGACTAACGGTGCATTGTTTTGGAAAAAACTAACTTGGAAAGTGTCAGCATCAATTTTACCGGTTCCAGTAAAATTGTAAACACTGCAGCTACTAAAAGTGAAGGTTAATGCGAGTGTTACTAATAAATAGATTTTTTTCATCTTGTTGTAATGTTCGAATATTTTTAAAAAATAAATAGTTAAGAGGTGATCATATTTTACAGATCAAATTGCTTAATCTTTCTGTAAAGGGTACGTTCAGAAATTCCCAATTCGTCAGCTGCGGCTTTGCGTTTTCCTTTATTTTTTTCTAATGATTTTTTAATCATTTCGATTTCTTTTTGCTCTAAGCGCAACACTTCTTCCTCTTCAATGGTTTCAGCAAAGAGGTAGTTTTCCTCATTCTCATTGTAATTTTCTTCTTTTTGAGCAGAAGACAATAAAGGTGTTCGTGGCTCATCTTCAAAATCAAATTCCGTGTCCTCGTCTTTCGAACCGTAAATTTTCTGAATCAAATTCGGATTTATATCTTGTGCTTTGCTGGATCCATTTTTCATTAACTCTAGTGTTAATTTCTTTAGATCATTCAAATCGCTTTTCATGTCAAAAAGTACTTTGTACAAAATATCACGCTCTGTGCTAAAGTCGCTTTCTTCTTTTTTGTTTTTTATAACTGATGGTAAATTGCTTCCTTCAGCTGGTAAATACGATTGTAAAGCTGCTGCGGTTATATCTCTGCTTGTTTCTAAAACAGATAATTGTTCGGCTACATTTCGTAATTGACGGATGTTTCCGCTCCAGCGAAATTTTTGCAAAACCTGAACTGCGTTATCATCTAGTTTTAAAGGTGGCATTTTGTATTTATGAGCAAAATCGGCAGCAAATTTTCTAAACAGCAAATGAATATCTTCTTTTCTATCTCTTAAGGGCGGTAACAAAATATCTACAGTGCTTAAGCGATAGTATAAATCCTCACGAAATTTTCCTTTTTCGATGGCATCAAACAAATTCACATTTGTAGCGGCAACAATACGAACATCTGTTTTTTGAACTTGCGACGAACCCACTTTAATAAATTCACCATTTTCTAGAACACGTAGTAAACGAACCTGAGTTGTCAATGGCAATTCACCTACTTCATCAAGAAATATAGTTCCGCCATCAGCTACTTCAAAATAGCCTTCACGTGTACTAGTAGCTCCTGTAAAAGCTCCTTTTTCGTGTCCAAATAGCTCACTATCAATTGTTCCTTCAGGAATCGCACCACAGTTCACGGCAATGTATTTCCCGTGTTTTCTATGCGATAAAGAATGTATAATTTTAGGAATACTTTCTTTACCTACACCACTTTCTCCTACAACTAATACAGAAATATCAGTAGGAGCAACCTGAATTGCTTTTTCGATGGCACGATTTAGCTTTGGGTCATTCCCAATAATCTCAAATCGCTGCTTTATATTTTGAATAGACTCCATTATTTTTAGTTTAAAGTTTTTTCTTGTTTAAGGTTTGATGTTCTTACGATAATTCAAATCCTTAAACTTTAAACAATTTTAGTTCATATTAGAATATCCTACAGCCTCACCTTTTAATGTTCCGCTGGTACAACTTGTAATTTTTACATTTACAAAATCACCAATTTTGTAATCTTCTTTTGGGAAAACGACAGTAATACTTTGAGAGTTTCTTCCTGAGAATTCTTCAGTAGATTTTTTAGAAACTTTTTCGACCAAGACTTCTACTGTTTGACCAATAAACTCTTCTGATCTTGCCCAAGCATGCTTTTGTTGCAAGTCAACAATTTCTTGTAAACGTCTTGCTTTAGTTTCATCATTAACATCATCTTCCATTTTTCTTCCTGCCAGTGTACCTGGACGTTCAGAGTAAGAATACATGTAACCAAAATTATATTTCACATACTCCATTAAACTCAACGTATCTTGATGATCTTGCTCTGTCTCTGTAGGGAAACCAGCAATCATATCTTGCGAGATAGAGCTATTAGGTACAATCGATCTTATTTTGTCAATCAATGTCATGTACTCTTCACGTGTGTGCAAACGGTTCATTTCTTTCAAAATTCGGTTGCTTCCTGATTGTACAGGCAAGTGAATGTGCTTACAAATATTATTGTGTTTTGCAATAACATGTAAAACGCTCTCGTGCATGTCTTGCGGATTTGAAGTCGAAAAACGAATGCGCATCTTAGGGAATCCTACAGCAACCATTTCTAATAATTGATCAAAATCTACTGCGGTAGCTTTTTGCATTTCTGAAGCTGTGGCAAAATCTTTTTTCAATCCACCTCCATACCAAAGGTAACTGTCTACATTTTGACCTAAAAGTGTGATTTCTTTAAAACCTTTATCCCATAAATCTTGAATTTCTTTCATGATACTTTGCGGCTCACGGCTACGCTCACGGCCTCTAGTAAAAGGCACTACGCAAAAAGTACACATGTTATCACAACCACGAGTGATAGATACTAAGGCAGTAATTCCGTTGCTCATTAAACGCACAGGTGAAATATCACCATAAGTTTCATCTTTCGATAAAATCACATTAATAGCATCACGGCCTTCCTCAACTTCACTTAATAAATTTGGCAAATCTTTGTAAGCATCAGGACCTACAACTAGGTCGACAATTTTTTCTTCTTCAAGAAATTGGCTCTTTAATCGCTCTGCCATACAGCCCAAAACGCCCACTTTCATTTTTGGGTTGATGCGTTTCACAGCGTTATATTTTTCTAATCTTTTACGTACTGTTTGCTCCGCTTTATCACGGATTGAGCAGGTATTTACCAAAACTAAATCAGCGTCTTCTAATGACTGAGTGGTGTTGTATCCGTTCTCTGATAAAATAGAAGCCACAATCTCACTATCAGAGAAATTCATAGCGCAGCCATAACTTTCAATGAATAATTTTTTAGTATTTCCCGATTTATTTTCTAAAACAAGCGCTTCCCCTTGTTTGCTTTCCTCAATAATCTTTTCCATAAGTCACTTTCAAAAGTGTGTTTTAATAAGTGCGCAAAGGTACAATTATTTGAAACATTATGACAAGATGTCAGCCGAAGATTTAACATAGTTTTTTTTAATTATCAATACTTGGTTTTAGGAGCTGCTTCTGGCTATCCGTTTCAAGGTCTCACGAAATAAGCACTATTTTTAAAGTAGTATAAAGAGCTTCTTTCAGTCGCTTTTATAGTACTTAAAATAGCAGCTTTTTTTGCTGCGAGCTTTTCACTTCTATCCAGGCTAGGGGAGTGTGCTGTTCTAGAAAACAAAAAAGCTCCCTTAGATATAAGGAAGCTTTTAAGTAACAAATTAAAATTTCTAATTTTAAAACAGACTTACGTCCAGTTGAATTCGGGCAATTTTGTTCGAAGGATTCCACATTGCTGTAGCCGAAACAGGCAAGTGGTAATTAAAAATTTCAATGTCTTTTGTAGCTTTAATACCGGTATTTACAATATCAAAATCGCTAGCCACTTTGTTTGTAAATAGGTGTTTGCTTCCATTTAATGGAAAAGCAGCTCCTATAAAAGCATTTAAATTCACTTTTTGATCTCTAATCAAAGGGTAGCTTAATTCTACATAAGTAGAGTGTCTACTTTGAAAGTCGTTGTCACTATTTAATTCACGGTCGTTCAAACCACTGTATAAAAGAACGTCGGCTTCAATTCTTAGAGGGAAAGACTCTGGAAAACGATACGATGTTCTTAAATCAATGATGTGAGTGGTGGTCAATTTATCATAATTAAAAACTTTAGGGGTAGCAATTCCAGTGGTATTAAATAAGTCCCATAATGCAATGGATAGATTATTCTTTTGGTATTGTACATAATAGTTTATTTCGCGATAATTTCCATCAAAACCTGCACCACCCCAGAAACCGACTTTAAAGGTTTGGCTCTCATTTAACGCATAATGAATATTTCCCGTGGCGGTCATCCCATCATTAATTACGAGGCCTCTCCATAAATGACTAGTTTCTAATCCTACATTAAAGTCTAATCGTGAAGGTTTTATTTCTTTTTTATCTACAGCTACGGTATCAATAGCAGTTGAGCTTTGACCGTAGTTTGCTAACCCTGTAAGTAGCATTACAGCGGCAATAATTTGGTTTTTCATGTATCGGTTTGTTTAGTAGGGGATTGTTAGGTGAGCATAATATAAAGCAATGCAGCTAATGAAGATCCTACGATGGGTCCTACAATAGGTACCCAAGCATAACTCCAGTCACTACTTGCCTTGAATAAAAGAGTGTGCATAATACGCGGACCCAAATCTCTGGCAGGATTAATGGCATAACCTGTAGTTCCACCAAGACTCAACCCAATTACCCATACAAGAATGGCTACTGGCAAGGCACCTATAGATCCCAATCCTATTTTAGCATCTGCAGCGGCTGCAATACTTAAATCTGGACCAGAAAGGTAAAATATCACAAATATCAAAACGAAAGTTCCGATGATTTCGCTAATTAAATTCGAGCTGTAATTACGAATCGCTGGACCTGTGCTAAAACAAGCTAGTTTTCCTTCTTCGCTTTCAGTGGCTGCAAAGTGGTCTTTGTGTGAAAGCCAAACTAAAAAAGCACCTATCATTGCACCAATCATTTGCGCAAGAACGTATGAAGCAACTTGGCTCCAAGCAAATTTTCCTACTAAGGCTAGACCAAGAGTTACGATAGGATTTAGATGGGCACCACTAATAGGTCCTGCAACTACTACACCTACAAATACGGCAAAAGCCCAAGCTGTAGTAATTACAATCCATCCTGAATTATGTCCTTTTGTACCTGTAAGCACAACATTGGCAACGACTCCGTTACCCAATAATATCATCAACATCGTCCCAATAATCTCTGCAATAAATGGTGTCATATTTTTTATGTTTTTGGTAGGTTAGTTAATCTTCGATCCAGTTTGTTGCGCGACCTACAGCTCTATCCCAGTTATGAACTAGCTTGTCCACTTCATCGCGAGGCATCTCAGGTTTGAATTCGCGGTCAATTGACCATTGTTGTTGTAAATCATCAATACTATCCCAGTAACCTATAGCTAGTCCTGCTAAGTAAGCTGCTCCTAATGCTGTTGTCTCAAGAGTTTTAGGTCTAACGACATTAAAATCAAATAAATCTGATTGAAATTGCATGAGTAAATTATTTGAGACAGCTCCTCCGTCAACACGCAGCTCTTTTCCTTTTTTTCCAAAATCACCTTCCATTGCTTTCACGAGGTCATAAACTTGGTAAGCAATTCCTTCTAGCGTAGCACGTGCAATATGTGCGTTTGTGGTTCCTCTAGTGATTCCTACAATAGCTCCTCTGGCATATTGATCCCAGTGTGGTGCACCTAAACCTGTTAATGCTGGAACGAAGTATACACCCCCGTTATCAGGTACTTGTAACGCTAGCTCTTCAACATCTTCTGATTTTTCGATCATTTTAGCGCCATCGCGCAACCATTGCACTGCTGCACCCCCTACAAATACACTTCCTTCTAAGGCATAAGTAGTTTTTCCATTAATTTTCCAAGCCACTGTTGTCAGTAAATTGTTTTTAGAATAAACAGGTTTGTCTCCCGTGTTCATTAACATAAAACATCCTGTTCCGTAAGTGTTTTTAACCATTCCTGGCTCTGTACAAAGTTGGCCAAAAAGTGCTGCTTGCTGATCTCCAGCTACACCTGCAATAGGAATTTTTGTAGCAAAAAGAGTCGTACACGTTTCGCCGTATATTTCGCTACTTTGTTTTACCTCTGGTAACATTGCTCTAGGGATGTCAAATAACTCTAGCAATTCATCATCCCATTCTAAAGTGTGAATGTTTAATAATAATGTTCTACTTGCGTTAGAGACATCAGTCATGAACATCGCGCCACGTGTAAGTTTCCAAATCAACCAAGTATCTACAGTTCCAAAACATAGCTTTCCTTGTTCTGCTTTTTCACGAGCACCGGGAACATTGTCAAGAATCCATTTCACTTTCGTACCCGAGAAATAAGCATCAAGAAGCAAACCTGTTTTCTTTTGAATCATCTCAGCATGACCTTGTGCTTTTAACTCGTCACAGTATTTTGCAGTTCTACGATCTTGCCATACAATTGCATTATATATTGGTTCGCTTGTTTCTCTATCCCAAACAATTGTTGTTTCTCTCTGATTTGTAATTCCTATTGCGGCAATTTCTTTACCATTGATTCCTGTTTTAGCAATTACTTCTGCAGCAACACTAATTTGAGAAGACCAAATTTCGTTAGGATCGTGTTCTACCCACCCTGGTTTGGGAAAAATTTGTTCAAATGGTTTTTGAGAAATTTTTACAATTTCCCCTTTGCGATTAAACACAATTGCCCTTGAAGACGTTGTGCCTTGATCAAGTGCTAAGATTAATTTGTCTTTCATGATTTTTTGTATGTGGTGGTTAATTAATTTAATTTGAATTCGGTTAATAAAAATCCGTTTGCTAGAGCTTTAAATTGAGCTACTTGATCTTGAATCCAGGCTTCATCATGTCCTAATTCTTTTGCAATTATTCTTGCTACCTTTTCAGATACTGAGACTGCTGCACGAGCGTCTAAGAATAATAAACGAACCCTTCTCGATAGTACATCGTCAATTGTTCTAGCCATTTCATAACGTACTGCCCAAACTACTTCTGCAATTGTGTAATCATAATCGGGATGTAGTTTTTCACTCATCGCAGGACTCTCATTTTGCAACGCCAAGATTTTAGGGATGTCAGTTCCGTAAATATATAGGTGGTTTTCACGATCAATAGTTGTTGTAGGCTGGTTACCGTGAATAGAGATGTGTTCTGTTTTACATTCTTTCTTAGGTAATTTTTTTTCTGATATCGCTTTGTCGATAATGTCTTCGGCAATTTTTCTATATGTCGTCCATTTTCCTCCAGTAATAGTAATCAAACCAGTGTCTGATACAAATATTTTGTGGCTTCTAGAAACCTCTTTAGTGCTTTTGCCTTCTTTTTCTGGAGCAGCAAGTGGTCGTAAACCAGCAAAAACAGAAAGTACATCAGCACGGGTAGGTTTTTTAGCCAAAAAGCGTTGCGCAGTTTCAAGTACAAACTCGATTTCTTTTTCTAATGCGATAGGCTCAAGGCTGTGACTTTTTATCAAAGTATCTGTTGTTCCTACAACTATTTTATCATGCCATGGCACAGCAAACAGAACGCGTCCGTCGCTAGTTTTAGGAATCATTAAAGCGTGGTCACTAGGTAAAAATGATTTGTCAAACACTAAGTGAATACCTTGACTTGGTACAATGTATTTTTTATAGACCGTATCGTTTAGTTTCATTATCGCATTGGTAAAAACTCCAGTGGCATTAATGATAGCTTTTCCTTTTAAATCATGTAATTCTCCCGTTTCCTGGTCTTTTATTTGAACACCGGTAACTTGGTTGTTATTGTCTTTCAGTAAATTAACAACTTTCGTGTAATTTAATAAACAAGCTCCTTTTTCTACAGCAGTTTGTGCAATGTTGATTGCTAAACGTGAGTCGTCAAATTGTCCATCTTGGTAAACAACTCCGCTTACTAATCCTTTTTGCTCAACAGTAGGAAGTAATTCGATAGTTTTCTTTTTCGAAATATATTTTGATTTACCTAAACTTAGCCTTCCAGCAAGCATGTCATAAATAGTTAAGCCAACAGTGTAAAAATAGCCACCCCACCAATTGTAATTAGGAATAACAAAAGATTGGTTTTTAACTAAGTGACCAGCATTTTCTGCTAGTAAACCTCTTTCTTTTAATGCTTCTCTAACAAGTGAAACATCACCTTGCTCTAAATAACGCACTCCTCCGTGAACAAGTTTTGTGCTTCGGCTTGATGTTCCTTTTGCAAAATCTACTGCTTCAACCAATATCGTTTTGTATCCTCTACTAGCAGCGTCTAGTGCAGTCCCAAGACCACTAGCGCCTCCACCAATAATGATTACATCCCATTCTGGAGTTTGTTTTAGTTTTGATAATTGTTCAGATAGTTTCATTGTGTGTGGTATAAGTCGTTTAATTCTTTCGTTTTATTTCGAATAACAAACTTAATGAAATAAAACGAAACCAAATTAAATAAAGTGAAATAATTTTTTGAAGTTTATTTTTGTACCTTTAAATCGAAGAAAAATTAATATTTAGGCAAGAACATGGCTATAATCAATAGACGACAAGAAGATATATTAAAAGAGTTGAATCAAAAGGGCTATGTTAATGTAGTTGATTTATGCGCAACTCATAATGTTTCAACCGTAACCATTCGAAAGGATTTGAACTTTTTAGAAAATCAAAAGCTTTTACATCGCACCCATGGAGGTGCTAGTCAACAGCCAATCTATGCATATGAGAGAGATGTAAATGACAAGGAGACATTGCAAGTAGAACAAAAGAAAGAAATTGCAAATGAAGCATTAAAGTATATATCTAATAATGATTATATTATTTTGGCATCAGGATCTAATATTCATTATTTGTCTCGAATTATCAAAGGTTTTCAAAAACTAACGGTATTAACTCCTTCTTTGAAAGTGTCTTTAGAATTGTGTAAAGAACTTAATGTAGATACGATTCAGTTGGGTGGAGATATTCGTAATAGTTCGACATCGGCGGTAGGTCCAATAGCTGAAGCTACTTTGGGGCAATTTTCTTGCAACAAATTATTCTTAGGTGCAGATGGAGTTGATTTAGAATTTGGATTAAGTACTTCAAATGCTTTAGAAGCACATTTAAATAAGACAATGATTGATGTTGCTGAAATGGTAATCGTGCTGGCAGATTCTACAAAAATGAATGTAAGAGGGTTTGGGAAAATTTGCGAATTGACAAAAATTGACATTCTAATAACAGATAGTGGTATCGACAGTGAAACAAAATTGAAACTAGAGGAGCTGGGAATCGATGTTATTGTTGCTGCGGTAGAATAATGTTATACCTTAATATATACTGTGTTTTATTTTACATTTAAACCAATTGCGAAAACGATATTTTTATACTTTGTTGACTGAGTTTTTGTTTTTAAAATATTTTAAAATTTTTCAAAAGCCCAATATTTAAAAAAAACTTCTACTTTTGTCCGAGAAAAATAGAGCAATGGCAAAGAATTTAGTAATAGTTGAGTCCCCAGCAAAAGCAAAAACAATAGAGAAATTTCTTGGTAGTGATTATCAGGTAGAGTCAAGTTACGGCCATATCGCCGACTTACCTTCTAAAGAAATAGGTGTTGACGTTGAAAATGATTTCAAACCTAAGTATGAAGTTTCATCTGATAAAAAAGCTTTAGTCACAAAATTGAAAGGACTGGCTAAGAAAGCCGAAATGGTTTGGTTAGCAAGTGATGAGGATCGCGAGGGTGAGGCTATTTCTTGGCATTTATTCGAAGAATTAAAGTTAGACGTTAAAAAAACAAAACGTATTGTTTTTCACGAGATTACAAAAACTGCAATCCTGAAAGCGATTGATAATCCTAGAGAGATTGACTACAATTTAGTAAATGCACAGCAAGCGCGTCGTGTTTTAGATAGACTTGTTGGGTACGAACTATCTCCAGTTTTGTGGAGAAAAATTAAGGGCGGACTTTCTGCAGGTCGTGTACAATCAGTATCAGTGAGGTTGATTGTTGAGAGAGAACGTGATATACAAAATTTTAATCCTGTAGCTAGTTATTCAGTTGTTGCTGAGTTTACTAATGAAGCAGGAAAATCATTTAAAGCAAAACTTCCTAAAAACTTTACAACTAAAAAAGAAGCTGAAGACTTCTTGAGTAAAAATATAGGGTCTACTTATAAAGTTTCTGATTTAGAAACAAAACCCACAAAAAAATCACCTACGGGGCCATTTACGACTTCGACTTTACAACAGGAAGCTGCACGTAAATTGTATTTACCGGTAGGGATTACAATGCAATTAGCACAACGATTATACGAGGCCGGACTGATTACTTATATGAGAACAGATAGTGTGAATCTATCAAAAGATGCTATGGATGCTGCTCAAGCTGAAATTATCAAATCGTATGGTAAGGAATTTTCTAAGCCTAGAACATTTACAAATAAAAGTAAAGGTGCTCAAGAGGCGCACGAGGCGATACGTCCTACTGATATGTCGCGTCACACGGTGAATATTGATAGAGATCAGGCTCGTTTGTATGATTTGATTTGGAAAAGAACGCTAGCTTCTCAAATGAGTGATGCGCAATTAGAAAGAACAAATGTAAAAATTGAAGCTAATAATCACGGCGAGTTATTCACGGCTTCGGGAGAGGTATTGCTTTTTGAAGGTTTCTTAAAAGTGTATCTTGAAGGTCATGATGATGATGAAGAGGAGCAAGAAGGAATGCTTCCTGCTATGAAGGTAAATGAGAAATTACTTAACAACTTTATTACTGCTACAGAGAGATATACAAGGCCACCGGCTAGATATACTGAGGCTTCATTAGTGAAGAAATTAGAGGAATTAGGTATTGGTCGTCCTTCTACTTATGCTCCAACTATCTCTACTATCATTAATAGAAATTATGTTGAAAAAGGAAATCTTGATGGTCAAGAGCGTAATTATACGCAGTTAATCTTGCAAGCGAATAAAGTAGACGAAAAATTACTCAAAGAAAATACAGGTTCTGACAAAGGAAAATTAGTTCCTACAGATATTGGTACAATCGTAACGGATTTCTTGGTTAAGAATTTCGGAAACATATTAGATTATAACTTTACTGCAAAGGTTGAGCAAGATTTTGATGAAATAGCCGAAGGAAATGTAGATTGGGCTATCATGATGAAAGAATTTTATGATCAGTTTCACCCTACAGTAAAAGATGTCGAAGCAAATGCTGAAAGAGAAAGTGGAGAACGTATTCTAGGTACAGATCCGAATACAGGGAAACCAGTTTCGGTGCGTTTAGGGAAATTCGGACCTATGGCTCAAATTGGTGCTGCAGATGACGAGGATAAAAAATTTGCTAGTTTGATGTCAGATCAAAATATTGGAAATATTAATCTAGAAGAAGCACTAAATCTTTTCTTACTGCCTAAAAATTTAGGGGTGTACAAGGAAGAAGAAGTTGAGGTAAGTAACGGTCGCTATGGCCCATACATACGTCATGGAGCGGCTTTCGTATCTCTGCCAAAAGGGGAGAATCCACTAGATGTTGATTTTGATAGAGCAAAAGAGCTTATTGACGAAAAAGCGCTTGCGGATGCTCCAATAGCAGTTTATAAAGGTGAAGGAGTACAAAAAGGTACCGGTCGTTTTGGTCCATTTATCAAATGGGACGGAATGTTTATCAACGTAAATAAAAAATATGATTTTGATAATCTTTCTCAAACAGATATCGAAACCTTAATCGAAGATAAAATCCAAAAGAACATTGATAAAGTGATTCATAATTGGGAAGAAGAAGGGATTCTTGTGGAAAAAGCGCGATGGGGACGCTCCACGATTACTAAAGGGAAAATCAAAATCGAATTAAGTAAAGATGTTGAAGCAGCTAAGCTTACATTGGAGCAAGTTCAAGAAATGATTGCTGCAAAAACTCCAGCTAAGAAAATTGCTGCGAAGAAAGCAACAACAAAAAAAGCTCCAGCAAAAAAAGCAACTACAACAAAAAAAGCAACTACAACAAAAAAAGCAGCTGTAAAAAAACCAGTAGCTAAAAAGAAATAAAATGGAATTTGATTTTTTAAGACCTATTCAAGGTGATGTTTTAGAAACGTTAGAAGCGTATTCTTCACAACAGTTTGGTAGTAAAGTGGTTTTTCATACAGAAGAGCAGTTCCCTGATTTAAGTAAAATTATAATTGCAGTAATTGGGGTGTTGGAAAACCGTGGTGCAGAGACAGTAAGCACAGAAGTTGATTTATTTGCAATAAGAAAAGAACTTTACAGTATGTTTCCTGGTAACTGGGATGCTTCAATCGCAGATCTTGGTGATATTGTAGCAGGTGATGCAACTACCGATACCTACTTTGCCCTTCGAAAAGTGGCTGCAACTTTGATTAAAAATAAAGTTGTTCCTATTGTTATAGGAGGTTCTCAAGATTTGACATATGCGCTTTATAGAGCTTATGATGAACTGGAGCAGATGGTGAATTTAGTCGCTGTCGATAGTAAATTTGATTTTGGAAAGGAAGATGGAGGTGCGCTAGCAGGATCATATTTAACAAAAGTGATCATTGACGAACCCAATAATTTGTTTAATTATTGCAACATAGGTTACCAGACCTATTATAATTCTCAAGAAGAAATAGATTTAATCGAAAAATTATTTTTTGATGCTTATCGATTAGGAGAGGTATCACATAATATTGCATTAGCAGAACCCGTTTTTAGAGATGCTGATATAGTTAGTTTAGATTTGACAGCGGTAAAATCATCAGATTCTGGTAATTTCACTAATTTTGCTCCCAATGGTTTTAATGGTAAGGAAATTTGTGCATTAGCCAGATATGCTGGAATTAGTGATAAGGTTTCGATGTTTGGGATTTTTAATCACAATGGTTCAATTCAAGAATCAGCCTTAGTTGCTCAAATTATCTGGTATTTTATCGAAGGCTTTCACTATAGGTCTAATGAGTATCCCTTTGGGACTCGAGATAACTATATCAAGTATATTGTTCCAGTAGAAGAGGAAGTGTTAATATTCTTTAAAAGTGATAAGACGGATAGATGGTGGATTGAGATACCCTTTGTTTCAAATAGTAACAATAAGTTAAAAAGAAATACGTTATTACCTTGTTCTTACGAAGAGTACTTATCCGCCTGTAATCAAGAACTACCAGAGCGATGGTGGAAAGCCCAAAGAAAAAACACGCTGTAGTGTTAATATTTCAGGCATATGACGAATTAAGTTAAAGTAGGTAAGATAAAATGTTTTTTTATTTAAAATAATTATTTACGTTTGTACGAAAGAACTAATATTTTGTTAGATAAATTTTTCAAAATATTTTTGTGCGATAGGATAACTAGATTGCAATAGTAGTCGTAATCCTATAAATTATAATGAATTTATAATCTGAATTATATGAAGAATCTCGTTGCGTTTGTTGCAATTTTGACATTATTAAATAGCTGTGGTAATGCAGGAGACAGAGGGGAGTTAGTAGGAACTAACGGAGGGAAATGGAATCCCGAGAAACCTTATGGAATGACATTGGTTCCTGGGGGATCTTATATTATGGGTCGATCTGATCAAGATGTTGCTAATGTACAAGATGCGCCAACAAAAACGGTTACTGTGCGTTCATTTTACATGGACGAAACTGAAATTACGAATAGTGAATACCGTCAATTTGTTGACTGGGTTAAAGATTCTACAATACGTGTTAAATTGGCTATTTTGGCTGATAGTTATGGTTTGACCGCTTCAAGTGGTAAAGGTAGCAAAGGTGGTAGTATAGGTGACTATGCTTTCAATGATTCAGATCCAGATAAAATGAGTGTATACGATAAATACATGAATGATAACTATTATAGTTTAGGAACAGATGATGATCCTTACGCTGGAAGACGATTGAATAAAAAAATCAAATTAATTAAAGATCCTCAGTTGTATCCTGATGAATATTACACTGAAGTAATGGATTCAATGTATTTACCAATAGAATCATCTTACAATGGTTTAAGAACTATTGATGTTAACAAATTGAAATTCCGTTACTCATGGATGGATATTCAAGCCGCAGCCAAAGCTAAAGTTGGAGAAAGAAGGGATTTTGTTAGAAATGAAGAGGTTAAAATTTATCCTGACACTACTGTTTGGATTAAGGACTTTGCTTATTCTTATAACGAACCAATGCATAACGATTATTTCTGGCACAAAGCCTATGGAGATTATCCAGTAGTTGGAGTGAAGTGGACGCAAGCTAAAGCTTTTTGTGCTTGGAGAACATTATATAAAAATTCATATATCAAATCTAAGAAAAAAGGGCGCGATCAAATCAACTCATTTAGATTACCTACTGAAGCAGAATGGGAATATTCTGCAAGAGGAGGTCTTGAGTCAGCTTCATACCCTTGGGGTGGTCCGTATACAAGAGATGATAAAGGTTGTTTTTTAGCTAACTTCAAACCTAACAGAGGGGATTATGCTGCAGACGATGCTTTGTACACTGTTGAGGCAAAATCATTTGCTCCTAACGGGTATAACTTATACAATATGGCAGGAAACGTAGCAGAATGGACGGATTCTTCTTATAATCCTAATGCATACGAGTACGTATCTACAATGAATCCAAATGTGTTAGACGCTTCAAACAAACGTAAAGTTGTTCGTGGTGGTTCTTGGAAAGATGTTGCTTACTTCTTACAAGTAAGTACAAGAGATTTTGAATATGCTGATTCTGCTAGAAGCTTTATCGGTTTTAGAACAGTTCAAGATTACATGGGAATTCAAACTACATCAAAAAGAAAATAAAATTAATCCAAATCTATTAAATTTTTATAAATACCTTAAAATTCGAATTATGGCAGTACTAGGCAAAAAAGCAATGAATTTCGCATACGGAATGGGTGCAGCAGTTGTAATTATTGGAGCGTTATTCAAAATTACACATATTGAAATAGGACCTATCACGGGAAATAGAATGTTAACAATTGGTCTAGTAGTCGAAGCGCTTATCTTTGCTTTATCAGCATTTGAGCCAGTAGATGAAGAATATGATTGGGCATTAGTTTACCCTGAATTGAAAAATGGTCAAGCAAGAAAACAAGTTGTAAAAGTAGAGGCAGCTCCTGCTGAAACTCAAGGGATGCTTTCTCAAAAATTAGATGCAATGTTGAAAGACGCTAAAATTGACGGAGCGTTAATGGCTAGCTTAGGAAACAGCATTAAAAATTTTGAATCAGCAGCTAAAGGGATCGCACCTACAGTTGATTCAATTGCGTCTACTAAAAAATATAGTGAAGAATTGACATTGGCAGCAGCTCAAATGGAATCTTTAAATAGCTTATATAAAATACAATTGCAATCTGCAGCTAAGAATGCACAAATTAATGAGGAGGTTGCTGAAAACAACTTGAAATTAAAAGAGCAAATGCAATCACTTACAACTAACTTGTCTTCATTGAACAATGTTTATGGTGGTATGTTATCAGCAATGGGTACTAAATAATTGGTTTCTTAAACTATAATTAATAAACTAATTTAAAGAATATGGCTGGAGGAAAACAAACACCTAGACAGAAGATGATAAACCTAATGTACTTGGTTTTTATCGCGATGTTAGCACTTAATATGTCCAAAGAAGTTTTATCAGCTTTTGGATTAATGAATGAAAAATTTGAAGGTTCAAATATATCTGCTGAGCAATCTAATAACCAAATGTTAATGGGTTTAGATGCTAAGGCTGCTGAGGCAGGAGGAGAGTTTAATGCAGCTTCAGTTACAGCTCACAAAGTAGAAGGTATTACAAAAGCGTTTTACGCATACATTGGAGGTCTAAAATCTGAAGTGGTTGCAGGAATTGAAGTAGATCCTGAAACGGGTAAACTTCCTTATGAGGAAATGGACAAGGCAGATAATTTAGATAATGCCTGGTTTAGCTCTGAGGGATATTCTCAAAAAGGACAAGAAGTTATTACTACTATTGAAAAGTACAAAGCAGATATGAAAGCTGCTTTAGGTGATAATAAGAAATTAGCACCTATCGTGTCTGAAGTAAATGCTAAATTTGATTTAACTGATGTGAAAAATAAAGACGGTATTAATATTCCTTATTTAGATTATCATTTCAAAGGTTTCCCTGCTGTTGCTTCATTAGCAAAATTATCAGCTTGGCAAAACGATGTTAAGAAAACAGAAACTGATGTTTACAATACATTATTAGGAAAAGCTGCTGTTGCTGCTGCATCATACAGTAACTACGAGGCTATAGTTGTATTAAATAAAAATGCTTATTTTCAAGGAGAACAAGTTACAGGTAAAGTAGTTTTAGGGCGTTATGATGCTAATACTACACCTACGTCGTTTTCTGGACCGGGTAAAATCGTTAATGGGCAAGCCGTTATTGGTATGACTGCAGGGAATGTAGGAGAGCAAAGTTTTAATGGTAAGTTTACATTTCTAGAAGATGGTAAAACTATTCCATTACCATTTACAGGAAAGTATGTAGTTGTTCCAAGACCAAATTCAGCTACAATCTCTGCTGATAAAATGAATGTTGTTTATAGAGGTGTTCAAAATCCTATGACAATTTCGTTTGCAGGTATTGCAGATAATCAAGTTAATGCTTCGGCACCTGGTTTGT
Organism: Flavobacterium frigidarium DSM 17623; assembly: GCF_000425505.1. Classification (GTDB taxonomy): domain Bacteria; phylum Bacteroidota; class Bacteroidia; order Flavobacteriales; family Flavobacteriaceae; genus Flavobacterium; species Flavobacterium frigidarium. Next base: position 245,243 of record NZ_AUDO01000008.1, read on the forward strand.
CTAAAGTAGGTAACGGAAGATATGTAATGACTCCTGGAGGAGGATCAGAAGTAGTAATCAACGTATCAGGTAAAATGAGCGATGGTAAAGTAGCTTCGGATAGAAAAGTTTTTAGAATTAAAGGAATTCCTGGTCCAACGGGAACAATTAGAGGAGAAACAGGTATTGTAAAAGGACCTAAATCGAACTTAGAAATTGCTACTATTGGAGCTAAATTAGAAGATTTTGATTTTGAAGTAGGATTAGATGTTGTAGGTTTTAATTTGAAAATTTCTGGACAAGCTACTGTTGTAGTTTCTGGTAATAGATTAAATGCACAATGTAAAGCAGTCCTTGCAAAAGCAGGAAGAGGTGACCAAGTTACGATTTCAGAGATTAGAACAAAATTGGTAGGTGCTGGTAGTTATTTATTGCCTAGAACTGCTCCAGTAATTTTTGAAATACAATAATACCAAGTGCTAATATAGCAGTCAATATTTTATATTATACCATGATGAATTTAAGAAATTTTTTAATTGTTGTTATTTCTGTCGGTGGAAGTTTTGCTTCTTCTGCACAATCTAATTTGCTTAATGCAAAAACACCTGAGGAAATAGGCCTTAAAAGTGCAGCGCAACTTATTGCTGATAACGATAAGCCTTTGTCTTACGGTTATGTGCATGACAGAGATATCTTGATGGGTAAAACGGTATGGGAGGTTATTGATTTGAATGAAAAAATCAATTTCCCATTATATTTCCCAATAGATGCAGCTAACATAGGACCTGACAGAAGATCTTTATATGATGTGTTAACAACAGCAATTAGAAATGGAGAGATCACTGAGGTGTATTCTGACAGTTATTTTAATACCAAAAAATCGTATAATGACATTGAATCGTCTCTAAGTAGAATTGATACTACTGATGTAGGTAGAGAGCAAGTAAATGCTGGACAAAGCGTTTCTGAAGAGTACATCTTAAGATCTGATTTAACTGCACAAGATGTTGCTAAATACTACATTAAAGGATACTGGTATTTTGATAAAAGACAAAGTGAAATGAAATATCGTTTACTTGGAATTTGTCCTATCACTCCTGATGTGTATTCTATGAACAGCGAGCAAAAAGATTATATCGAGTTATTCTGGATATTCTTTCCATCAGCTAGAGAAGTATTGCATAAAGCAAAAGCTTTTAATGATAGCAACTCAGCAATGCCCATTTCATTCGATCAAATTCTTAATTCAAGACGTTTCAATAGCGTGATTTATAAGGAAGAGAATGTATATGGAGACCGAGCAATCGATGAATACATGAAAGACAATTCACAAAATCAGCTTTTAGAATCTTTGCGTATCAAAGAAAAGATTCGTGATTTTGAATCAGATATGTGGAATTACTAATCACATTTAATATTTTTAAAAAAGACTCTTATCGCAATGTTAAGAGTCTTTTTTATTAACATACAATACTAAATTTATTTTTTTACATTATGGTTGATTACATAATAGTTGGCTGTGGACTTGCAGGTATTTCTTTTGCTGAACAAGCATTGAATAATAACAATACGATTGTCGTATTCGATAATGATTCTCAAAAATCTTCTCGTATTGCAGGAGGACTATACAATCCAGTTATTTTAAAAAGATTTAGTGAAGTGTGGAAGGCAGAAGAACAGCTGATAGAAATGAAAAGATTCTACAAAAAAGTAGAAGACAAAATGGCAATTCAATTCGATTTTCCTAAACCGATATTGCGTAAGTTTTTTTCGATTGAAGAACAGAACAACTGGTTCGCTGCCTCTGATAAAAGAGGTTTAGCACCCTTTTTATCTCCTACGCTGATAACCAAAAAATATTCAGGCATAGATTCACCGTACAATTATGGTGAGGTTTTGCATACTGGTTATGTAGATACTGCTTCGCTGCTAAAAGAGTATAAAAAGTACCTAGAAAACAGTAATAGTATTAGATATGAAGTATTCGATTACTCTTCTTTAAAAATTGATGCAGATCAGGTGACCTATAAAGGCGTTACTGCTAAGCACATTGTGTTTGCTGAAGGTTTTGGTATTCATCAGAATCCATTTTTTAGCTTTTTACCTGTTGATGGTACAAAAGGGGAGTTGTTTATCATTGAATCAGATGACTTAAAATTAGATGTCATATTAAATACAAGTGTGTTTATCTTGCCATTAGGAGCTAATCGGTACAAGGTCGGAGCAACATATAATTGGAAAGATAAAACAGATTTACCTACGGAAGAAGGAAAATTAGAACTACTAGAACGCATACGAGAAATAATTGATTGCGACTTTAAAATAATAGAACACTTTGCAGGTGTAAGACCTACTGTTTACGACCGTCGTCCATTAATAGGTACGCATGCTGATTATAATAATGTACATGTCTTAAATGGTCTAGGGACTCGTGGTGTAATGTTAGGACCGTCTATGGCGAGAGAATTATTCGGTAAAATAGAAAACGGAAAAATTATAGAAAGAGATATCAATATTCAAAGGGTGAAGCCTAAAAATTATAGATAGTCGTTACTTTTTTAAAGTAGCCTCTGGATCATAAGACACGAACATATTGATATAGATATTTCTAGCTAGTCGTAGTACAAATGGAAAGGAAATTATCAATGCAACAATGATACTAATAAAAGCTGTTTTTAATGAAGAGCCTATAAATACAAAGGATATGATAAAAGCAGCAACTCCTACAGCGACATTCAAGCCATAACTTACATACATAGCCCCGTAGAAAAATGAAGGTTCGATTTGATAATGTAGACCACAATGGCTACAATTTTCATTCATTTTTAAAACTTTTGCTAGGTGTAAAGGATTTTTGTCTTCATACATGCTTTCTTTTTGGCATTTCGGACAAGTTCCTGTTAAAATACTATTTAGTTTGGATCCTTTTTTTAACATTTGTATAAATTTTTAACAAAGGTACAATTTTACGATTGTTGCCTAAGTAACTTTAGTCACAAAATATGCTTAATATACACAATTTATCCGTTTCGTTCGGAGGTACTTATTTATTTGAAGAAGTAACATTTCGTTTGGGAGCTGGAGATCGAGTTGGTCTAGTTGGAAAGAATGGTGCAGGAAAATCAACGATGTTAAAAATGTTGGCAGGTGATTTCAAACCAGACTCTGGAGTGATCTCTCAGGAGAAAGATGTTCGAATGGGATTTCTACGTCAAGACATCGATTTTGAGCAGGGGAGAACTGTTTTAGAAGAAGCATACGAGGCGTTTACTGAAATAAAAATTGTAGAGAAAAAACTAGAAGAAATCAATCATCAATTAGTCACGCGTACCGATTATGAAAGTGATGAGTATTCTAAAATTATTGAAGATTTATCTGATTACACACATCGTTTCGATCTTTTAGGAGGATATAATTATGTGGGTGATACAGAGAAAATTCTATTAGGACTTGGTTTTAAAAGAGATGTTTTTAATAATCAAACAGAGACTTTTTCTGGAGGATGGAGAATGCGTATCGAACTTGCTAAATTATTGCTGCAGGCTAATGACGTTTTGTTGCTGGATGAACCTACCAACCACTTAGATATTGAGAGTATCATTTGGTTAGAGAGTTTTTTACGTAATTATCCAGGGGTTGTGGTTATCGTTTCTCACGATAAAATGTTTCTTGATAATGTGACGAATAGAACTATCGAAATCTCGTTAGGAAAAGCATACGATTTCAATAAGCCGTATTCTCAATATTTAGAATTGCGTCATGAAATTAGAGAGAAACAATTAGCGACTCAAAAAAATCAAGCTAAGAAAATTGAAGAAACGGAAAAGTTAATTGAAAAATTCCGTGCCAAAGCTTCAAAAGCATCTATGGCACAATCTTTAATTAAAAAGTTAGATAAAGTAGAGCGCATCGAAGTTGACGAAGATGATAATTCAGTGATGAATATTTCTTTTCCTGTTTCAAAAGAGCCGGGTAGAGTAGTAGTCGAAGCTGAAAATGTAACCAAAAGTTATGGTGATAAAACAATTTTAAAGGATATTAACTTACTAGTTGAACGTGGAAGCAAAATCGCTTTTGTAGGTCAAAATGGTCAAGGGAAGTCTACTTTTATAAAAGCTATTGTTGACGAGTTTGAGTATCAAGGTACAATCAAGTTAGGACACAATGTTCAACTGGGTTACTTTGCACAAAATCAGGCTGAATATCTTGATGGCGAAATCACATTGCTACAAACAATGGAAGACGCTGCTGCAGATACTAACAGGATGAAAGTTCGTGACATGCTTGGTTCATTCTTATTTCGTGGAGACGATGTAGAGAAAAAGGTTAAGGTGCTTTCAGGGGGAGAACGTAACCGCCTTGCACTTTGTAAATTGCTTTTGCAACCTATCAATGTGCTATTAATGGATGAGCCTACAAATCACTTGGATATCAAATCTAAGAATGTTTTAAAAGCTGCTTTACAAAAATTTGGTGGTACTTTATTATTGGTATCTCACGATAGAGATTTTTTACAAGGTATGTCAAACTTAGTTTACGAGTTTAAAGATCAAAAGATCAAAGAATATTTTGGGGATATTAATTATTTCTTAGAACAACGCAACCTTGAAAACATGCGTGAAGTTGAGAAAAAAGATGCAGAAAAGGCAATCGCTCCAAAGGAGAGTAATAAAGCATCCTATGAAGACCAAAAGAAAAACAAGTCATTAAATAATAAACTGAGTAAAATAGAAAGCCAAATCAAGCAGCTGGAAAGAGACATTCAGCATGATGATAAAATGCTAGCGACTAACTACGACAAACATGTTGAGGATGCTAAGTTTTTTACAGCTTACAATAAGAAAAAGGCCGATCTAGAGCAGCTGCTACTTGATTGGGAAATCGTACAGGAAGAAATTGATAATGCTAGCTAATCCAGCTATTCATTACAATCTTTACAACAAAAATCTTTTTTTACTTCACTCTTTAAGGAGCTTCTTACAGTCGCTCTTTAAAAGTGGTAAAAAGAGATTTTTTTATATAAAGGATTTTCATTGCTATCTGGGCTAGTCACTATTTTATGAGACCAATTTCTTTAGAGTGAGCAATTGCAGTAGCGCTCGACTCAAAATAGCAAACAGATACATTTAAGGACGCTATGTTTTCTAATGTGTCGATTACCTTTTTTTTCTTTGATTTACCAGTTTGTCTAATGTAAATTGCCTTGACAGTCAATGGGAAAATTTTACTAATTGACTCATATAAATAAGGATCGTGCTGTGAGTCATCTCCTAAAAGCACATATTCTAAATCTGGGTAAAACTCAAGAATATGCTTAATCTTTTCAAATTTATGATTGTGTTCTCCTCTTCCAGACCATAAAAAATTACTAAGACTAGTCTTGATATCCTTTAAGAGCAGGACAGCTTTAGGAAGATTATGAATTTCGGTAAATTTTACTAGAAAGCGATACAGATTCCATTCGCTACTTGACACATAAAAAAAAGCATTTTTCTCAGAGCTATTGGTACGGCCAGCTTCACTTAAAGCTTGATAATGCGAAGTGACATCCGCAAAAATCTTTCTCGAATTAACATTTCGAAATAAAAGGTGATAGAGCTTTTTTAACGGATTTAAGGTATATGATACTAAAAAGGTGTCGTCAATGTCAGATATGATTCCTAAATCGCCTTTATATGGCTTTATATAACTCGCCGTGCTAACTATTCTCTCGTTTTTATAAATGATACTGACTTCATAGTCCATCCAGCCGTAATTTGAAGCTGCCTCGATGGGAATGCAGAATTTAAAATAGCCGTCGTGCAAGGTTTTAGTATGAATTTCAGTTCCTTTATAATTCAAATACACGCTAGCATTAGCATCCGTTTTAATACGGTACATGTTGATTACTGATCCAGCATTTTTAAAATTTGTAGAAAGAAAATCATAATCTTTCATGTTTGTAGGCTTGAAAACATGCCCCATCACAATTAACTCCTGCTCATTTGCATAACCGCGATATAATTTTAAAATAGGTTTCATTTTATTTAATACTTTTGACGAGAGCGAAATTTAATTATTAAAAACCACTTAACGAAGCAAATGGTGAAAAAGAATGTCTTGCTAATTGTAAACCCTATTTCGGGAGGGGTAGAGAAATCTGAGATTGTTGAGACAACTACAGATTTTGTAAATGCTTTAGGAATGAATTTAGTTTTGTATGAAACTTCAGGAAAGAAAGATATCTTGCATATTCAAGATTTATATGATAAGTTCAATCCTGAACGAGTTATAATTGCAGGTGGTGATGGTACTATTAAAGTAGTTGCAGAGGCGCTAGAAAATGAAGATGTTATTTTTGGTATCCTGCCAGCTGGCTCAGCAAATGGATTAGCAACTGACTTAGGATTGCCAAAAGATATTGAAGAATGTCTTGAAATTGTTTTCAATGACAAGTATATTGCTATTGATATGATTATTATCAACGGTACAAAAAGTTTGCATTTAAGCGATCTGGGATTAAATGCAGAATTGATAAAAAATTACGAGAATAGCGCTGTAAGAGGTAAACTTGGTTATGCGCTACAAGCTGTGACAACCTTATTAGAAAAGGAAGATCCTTTCACCGCTACTATCGAGGTGAACGGTACAACAATTGAATGTGAAGCTCAAATGATTGTCATTGCAAATTCAAAGAAATATGGTACCGGTGTGGTTATTAATCCATCTGGTTTGATGGATGATGGGAAATTTGAACTAATCATTTTGAAGAATTTAGATCTAATGGTATTTGGTAAAATTATTACCGGTAACATGCCTATAGAAGCAGAAGATGTCGAAATTATAACTACAGATGAGGCTAAAATTACTGTTAATCGTCCGGTTAGTTTTCAAATCGATGGAGAATATTGTGGTACGCAATCAAATTTAAACATCTCCATGGCTGCGGCAAAAATGAAAGTTACTATTCCTTAAATGGTTTGCGAACTTGCCAATTTGATTTTGGCTCAAAATAACGAAAGAAGCGGCCGATGAATAAATTAAGTAGTGGGTTGCTGTGTTTCATCATTCCGTATGTTTCTACAGCTACCGCACCTACTGAGCTTTTAATTTCTAAGGCTGTACGGGCAAAAATAATTCTTCTGTATTTTTTATTTATCGAATACGCGATCATATCGTACAACATGTTCAAGTATAACATCTTTTCTTTTTGAAACTCCTGATCATATCCTAAAAAATAAGTGTCTATATCAGATCCATTTTTTATCAAAGTATTAAATCCAATTAACTTGTCTTCGAGGAAGTAACCATAGAACAAAAAGTTGTCTTTTAAGGTTCTTTTAAAAGTTTCAAAATGATTTTCACTCAAGTAAAAGGTATTAAATGGGGCGTTTTTGGCTACATTCATATAAAGTTCATGAATGCGTGCGCTATAATCTTCTATTTCGCTCAATGATAATTTTCTTTTCGAAACGTCTTCTGCCTTTTTCCTGCTTCGCTTGTATTGGTCTCGGTATTTTTTACTCAAGCAAGAAAGATAATCGTCAAAGCTATTCCAGTTTTCCGAAATAGTAAACACCATATTAGGTTGCGTAGTAAAGGTAAAATAGGATTTAAAGACCGTTTTATCAAATAAAGAAGCGGCTACTTTAGAATAATCTTTAAAAATGATTAATTGAGGTTTCAAGCCCTTTTTAGACAATATTGATCGAATACTATTTACCGCATCCTTTAAAATTGTAAATCCTTGACTTTCGTCTAGTTTGTCTGTAAAACTGTAGCCATTTTGGCCAGTTAGCATGTTGTTCCCAATTACTAATACTTTTGAACTGATATTTTTAAATGCATAGCTGCGAATCAATGTCTTAAAACGATGGTCTCTTTCGCCAAACGAGGTAATCGAACTTAAATCTAAAAATTGAGAAACGGCTACTCCCACTAACTGATCTTGTTTAAATACTCCTATAAAATGGAATATCATATTCACAGGGCCCGATGTTTCAAGTACAGTAAGATAAGATTGAGTTAAAAAAATGTTTTCAGCTGCAACGCAATCCCATTTATCAGGTAGCTGTGATACAGAAGAGTATATTTTAAAAGTGTAAATAACCGAGGGGGATTTAAATTAGTTTTTGATTGTGCAAAAATACTACATAAACTTAGAATAACAATTTAGCTTTTTAAATATATGCTGTGCTATTTGTAAATTATAAATGGCATATAGTGCAATTAATAATCAGGTTAATAATGCGTTGTAAAATAATACGTTGCAATCTTAAATATTTGTTTCCTTTATTTCTTGCAGCTAAGATTGCCATAGTATTCAGTAACTCATATTTGAGATAGCTGATTTCCCAAAATAATATACATTGAGTAAAACGATTTGTTAATTGTTTGTTACTGTCCTGTAGGATTTATACTTGCTTAAACTCTTAAATAGTGTATTTCGTCGATTATTTTTGTCGATAAACTAAAACATGGCTACTTTTATGTTAATATTAAGATCTAATACATATCCTATGAAAAATATAATCACTCTTTTATTAACAGTTTTTGCTACAATTTCGATGACAGCAGAGGTGTCTCCATCAGATAAAACCGTTTTGATGAACTTATATTTGGCTACAAATGGAGAAAATTGGACAAACAAATGGGATCTTAATGCTCCAGTTTCTACCTGGTATGGTGTTAAGTTAATTGGCGAGAAGGTGGTTGCCTTAAACTTATCTTCTAATAATCTTGTAGGAGAGCTTCCAGAGGATTTAGCTTCTTTAACAGATCTTCAAATTTTAAATTTACATAAAAATGGTCTTCATGGCGTTATTCCTGCAACTGTTGGGAATTTAAAAAACTTAAGAACTTTAGACCTTTCTTTTAATAAGCTGGCGGGTACCATTCCAGCAGCTATTTGCGAGTTGGAAAATTTAAGAAATTTACAATTATACATGAATGGTTTGACCGGTGAATTACCTTCACAAATTGGGAAATTAACTAGATTAGAAGTTTTAGTAGCGTTTAACAATCAATTAGAAGGGCAATTACCTAATTCATTGTACGAACTAGCTTCTTTAAAAAAATTAATGTTAAGCAGTAACAAGTTATCAGGTAGATTAAGCATGGAAATTGCTAATCTAACTAAATTAGAAAATTTAAGTCTTTTCGAAAATAAATTACAAGGTCAGGTACCATTTGATATTGAGAAATTAAATAATTTAAAAGAAATGAATATTTCTTTCAATCAATTTAGTGGATTAACGTCAAGTAGGTTAGCAATGTTAGATTCGTTAAACATGACAATGATCAATGATAAAGGAGTTGCAATGACCTTAAACGTTGCAATGGAGTTAGAGAGACCTTTGGTTTCTGAAGATTAGTTTTGGTTAACTTTTTTGGTTTTTTAATTATTTAAGTAGTTGTTTTAAATTATTTTAATCAAACCCATGTATTCGTTTCATGGGTTTTTTTATACTCAAAATTTAAAAAGTGAATTCGTAACATTATTCGATAATCACACAAATGGTAACGCTATGATTCTTCTTTCTCTGCGCATTTTTATTAGTTGTCAATAGTTTAAATATCTTTTTTTCGAATAAAAAAAATTGGGTAATATAAGCAAGGAATGCCGTTTTGCATTTTTAAGTATACTGGCTGCTTTTAATACTTTTAATAAATGTGAAAAATGAGCACTTATATCAGTAGAAACTCATCAAGATTTATGGCTAATCTTAAAAAAACTATTTTAGTATTAATTCTAAGGATATTGAATCAAATTTGTATCTTGTTCTATTATAATGTAGTATGCCAATTAGATAGGTTTTTAATTACCTAACTAATTTGCTTTTCTATATGTTTTATTAGTAAAAATTTCACTATGAAAAAAACTTTAGCACTTGTCATTGCAATTCTAGCTATCACAGCTTGCTCAAAAAAAAATCAAGAACGAAAAATTGTAACTATAACGGGAATTGATTCTACGTTGCGACCTGGTAATGACTTTTTTAAATATGTAAATGGCAAATGGTATGATTCAGTGGCAATACCGGCTTCGCAATCTGGAGTAGGCGCTTACATGTTTATGAATTTCCCACAAAGAATGCGTCTGCAAGGGATTTTAGATAGTATTTCAAAGCGCAAAAATCCTTCAGGAAGTGTTGCTGAAAAGGTAGGAGACTTTTATGCTTCAGGAATGGATACTATAACAATAGAGAAACGTGGTTTTACACCTATCAAGCCCTTGCTTTCAAAAATAGATGCAATTATTGACGTACCTTCTCTAATGAATTTTGTAGGGAATCAAGTAAAATTAGATAATTCTTCAGTCATAGGTTTTGGTGTTTCCTCAGATGAAAAAAATAGCAGTATGAATATTGCGCAATTGTATCAAACGGGCTTAGGATTACCAGATAGAGATTATTATTTTAAATCAGATGCTTCGACTAAGGCAATACAACAAGCTTATAAAAAATACCTAAGTACTTTATTTGAGCAAACGGGAAGCAATGTTCAAAAAGCAAAGAAAAATGCAAATGTAGTTTTTGATATAGACAAACAACTAGCGGCTGCGCATAAAACAAAAGTTGAACTTAGAGATGTTCAGGCTAATTACAATAAAATAGCTGTTTCTGATCTTATAAAAAGACACGGTAATATTGACTGGGAGGCTTTCTTAAATAATTTAGGTGCAAAAACGGATTCTATTAATGTAGGGCAGCCTCAGTATTATGATGCCTTAGATAAGCTATTGAAAAAAATACCAGTAGCAGATTGGAAAATTTATTTAAAAGCAAATTCTCTCGAAAGATATGCAAATGATTTAAGTAAACCATTTGTAGATGCTTCGTTTGAGTATACTAAAGTGCTTTCAGGTCAAGCGGTTCAAAAAACGCGAGGCGAAATAATGGCTAATGTAGTTGATGGTTATTTAGGTGAGGCATTGGGGGAATTATATGTAAAGAAATATTTTTCTAGAGAGGCTAAAAAGCGAATGTTGACTTTGGTTAATAATGTACAAAAAGCCTACGCTAAGAGAATCGACAATTTAGAATGGATGAGTCCGGTAACAAAACAAAAAGCAAAAGAAAAGCTATTTGCTATCACTAAAAAAATTGGTTATCCTGATAAATGGAGAGACTACAGTAATGTGACTGTTGCTAGAGATACTTATTTTGAAAATATGGTGTCTGCCGCCACGGCTGCTTATCAATTTCAACTGCAAAAATTAGGTAAAAGAGTCGATAAGTCAGAATGGTATACTACAACTCCTACGGTTACAGCCTACAACAATCCAACCGCTAATGAAATTGTATTTCCCGCCGGTATTTTGCAAGCGCCCTATTTTGACAACAATGCAGATGATGCCTTAAATTACGGTGGAATAGGAATGGTTATAGGTCATGAGATAACCCATACTTTTGACGATCAAGGTGCTCAATATGACAAGAATGGTAACTTGAAAAATTGGTGGACAAAGGAAGATTACGCACAGTTTAAAGCGAGAATACAACAGGTTACTGATTTGTATAGCACATTTACTGTTTTAGGAGATTTGCATATTAATGGCGCTTTGACTGTTGGTGAAAATACTGCTGACATTGCTGGAATCGCAGTTGCTTATGATGCATTTAAAATCACTGATGAAGGTAAGGGAAACAAGAAAATTGACGGATTTACTCCTGATCAGCGCTTTTTTATCTCTATAGCAAAAATATGGAAAGTGAAAATGAAAGACGAATACCTGCGTTTGTGGATTAATAATAACCCGCATTCTCCACCGAACTGGCGTGTGAATGGACCGCTTATGAATACAACTCCATTCTATAATGCTTTTAATTTGCAGGAAGGCGATAAAATGTTTTTACCGAAAGAAGACAGGATTACTATATGGTAGTTTAAATCTATTAATTACCTAAGCTTGAAACTGCGCAACAGTATTTATATATGTTGCGCAGTTTTTATTTCTTGAAAATTGCAACTTTTTATAAGGTTTTTGATGTCAATTTATAGCATAAAAAAAGCTTCAGATTTCTATGATGCTTTTCTAGTAGTCCGCGGCGGCGGATATGAGCTCTCCATATTATTCGTTATTGATTATTTTTTGACTACGTTCTCTACCAACTCCAGTGTATAAATAAAAAAAGCTTCAGATTTCTCTGAAGCTTTTTTAGCAGTCCGCCGCAGCTGAGACTCGAACTTGTGTCCGCCGCGGCGGATATGAGCTCTCCATATTATTTGTTGTTGATTATTTTTTGAATACGTTCTCTACCAACTCCAGATTTAAAATATTTTTCTCTTTTCATCGCTTCCAATTTAGAGTTGAAAAATTCGACATGAATTACTGTCCAGGGTCTAAATTTCAAGGTGTGGCCTTTTGTTCCAAGTTTGTTGTGGGAATTGAAACGCTCAATTATACTAGACGTGAATCCAGTATAGGTTTTATGGAATTTCTCAGAATATAAAATGTAAACAACAAACTCATTCATAAAAGCTTTTTGCTCATAAATATAAATAAAAAAAACTTCATATTTCTATGAAGCTTTTCTAGTAGCGGGAACAGGACTCGAACCTGTGTCCGCCGCGGCGGATATGAGCTCTCCATATTATTCGTTGTTG
>NZ_AUDO01000009.1 GCF_000425505.1 Flavobacterium frigidarium DSM 17623
ATTTTAGAATAATTCCCGCATCAGGAATGTCAAATTTCAAACAACAATCCACAAATGACAAGGATTCTTTTTGAATTGATTGCAAAACTTTAAATTTAAAATCGACACTATAACTACGGTTATTCCTAGGTGTTAATCCATCTTTACCATAATGATTATATAGCCTAACCCACTTTTTAACACTCGAAGGATGAACTTTCTTTTTATTAGCTACAGACACACAGCAATTGTGCTGTTTGATAACTAATTCCACACATTCAAGTTTAAATGTGTAATCATACTTGACTTTTCTTTCCATAAAAATGCCCCCAAATAGTGTCTAACTTTTTGGGGGCAATGCAAAAGCGGTCGAGAGATCGCTTTTTTTATTTTATAATTTACGAAAACAAATCTTGCTTCACTTTATCATAGTAACTGTCACTCACAGGAATAATTAGGTCTGACAGTAGTAAGTCTCTTCCCTTTAAACCAGTTACTTTATTTTTATTTACTATGTAAGAACGATGCACACGTATAAATTGATTTGGGTCTAGCGTTTTCTCTAATGATTTGAGCGTTTGATAACTCATTATCTTTCTTCCATTGCTGTAGAAGTTGACATATTCACTGTCGCTTTCAATATGAGTAATATCAGCCAACTTTAATTTAAAGAAATCATATCCCGATTTAATAGTTAGTGTATCACTGGCTATTAATTGTGGTTGTTCACTTTTAATTTTTTGAACAGCTTGTAAAAAGCGCTGAAAAGCAATTGGTTTTAATAAATAATCAATGGCATTGAGTTCAAATCCCTCTAATGCATATTCAGAGTAAGCAGTAGTAAAAATAATCTTAGTCGAAGCTGGAATTAGCTTAGCAAAGTCTGTTCCTTTAATTTCAGGCATTTGAATATCTAAAAAAACAATTTGGATTGCTCCTTTTTTAAGAATAGTCATAGCATCTAGCGGATTCTCAAACGAACCTACCAATTCCAAAAAAAATACCTTGCTAACATAATTTTTTAAAAGTTCCCTAGCGAGTTCTTCATCATCAATTATAACACATTTATACATTCAGCTCCATTTTTAATTCCACATTAAAGGTATTACTATTTTCAGTAATCCCTAGCGAATGTGCCTCTGGATATAATAATAAAAGTCTCTTTTTTACATTTGGAATTCCAATTCCTCCTACGCCATCCTTTACTATAGGTCCTTTTTTAAAGGTATTTTCGATCGAAAATAAAACAGATGTCGAAGTCGAATGAATCCTTATTGCAATAGATGATTCTTCAATGTTTTGAATATTACTATGTTTGAATGCATTCTCTACAAAAGGGATAAGCAGCATGGGAGCGATTTGCAATTTTGGATCTTCTATAGTAAAAGAGGTCGTTATGGGGTATTCTTTACTACTCTTCAATATGAATAGTTGAATAAAATCTTCTATATATGTTACCTCTTTTTCTATTGCAATCACTGGTTTTTCGCAATCGTACAAAACATAGCGCAGCATATCCGATAGATACAAAATACTCTGCTGTGCCTTAGCTGAATCAATCATCGAAAGCGAATAGATATTATTTAAAGAGTTAAATAAAAAATGCGGATTGATCTGTGATTTTAAAAATTTAAGTTCGCTTTCTATCATTTCAGATTTACTAATTATTAAAGCCTCCTCCTTTTTTTGAGCGAAGGCAAATGTTTCTAAAAAAGTAGCAAATACATAAGAAACAGTAATTAAAAGCAAATTAATAAATATAGGGCTAGGAAGCATTTTATCCCCTCTTCCAGGTGGTGGTGGCATGCCCATTCCCCCGTGAGGCCTTATCATAATCGAAGAAATGAAAGCAGCAATAAATACTAAAACTACTGAATACAGTACAAATTGAAGATGCTTTTTATTGAAAAGAAGTTTGGGTGCCAAAACATATATTAAAACCACAATAAGAATTGCTTGACAGCTATAAGCCAGTACATTCTCTATTAAAAATTGGGTGATGTCTTTTTGGTTTAAACCAATAATAATCAAAACTAACAACCATAATATAAGCTGAAAGATAACGCGAGTAATTTTATTCATAGTACAAATAAATAAAATTAAAATTAATCAAATCTTGAAAACGCCACTTTTTACCTCTTTAAAAGGATTGTTTACAGAATGGCAAGTATGACTCACAGATTACTTTCATGCATTCACTGAAAAAAAATAATACACTTTTATAATTTGTTCAAATTTGCAAGCAACAGTAAAATTAAAATACAATTATGAAAAAGTTAAATATTCTGATTTTAGCAACGCTTCAACTGTTTTTAATCACTTCTTGCTCAAAAGAGGAGTCTAGCATTGATGAGGTCGAAGAAGTAGAAGTTGATGATTCCGTTTTTGAAATTCCTGATTGGACCACAGAAACCCACAGTAAAAAAGCAGACCCAAACTTTGAAGAAGTATTTGCAGACAATACTGTAAAAAGATTAGATATTGTAATAACTAGTACACGCTGGAAAAAAATGATTGCCGATATGACTGCTACATATGGTACTTTTGGTACAAGTTCAGGAGGTCCTGGTCTAACATCATCAGACGAAGATCCTTTAATGGTTCCTGCCGAGGTATTCTATAAGGGAAAAGAATGGTACCGTGTGGGTGTTCGTTTCAAAGGGAATTCCAGCTTGCAGTCTACCTGGTCTAGCGGAAACTTGAAATTATCTTTTAAATTAGATTTTGACGAATACGAAGATACCTATCCTCAAATAGATAATCAGCGTTTTTACGGTTTTAAAAAATTAAGCTTAAAAAACAACTATAATGATAAATCGATGTTACGTGAAAAAGTAGCAACCGATATTTTTAGAGCTTCAGGTTTAGTAAGTTCACATGCTGCTATTTATGAGGTTTATGTAGATCATGGCGACGGACCAACTTATTTTGGAGTGTATACCTTAGTTGAAGAGGTAGATGATACGTTGATAGATGAATTTTCAAATAATGACGGTAATTTATACAAACCAGACGGTGCTGGAGCTAGTTTTGCTGACGGAAGTTTTACAAAGGATGTATTTGTTAAGAAAACAAATGAAGACGCTGCAGATTATAGCGATATTCAAAATTTGTTTACGGCTTTACATGCTAGTAATAGAACAACTGATGCCGCGGCTTGGAGAGCGAATCTAGAATCAGTATTTGACACAGATACATTTTTAAAATATTTAGCTGTCAATACGGTAATTCAAAACTGGGATACGTACGGAAGAATGACACACAATTATTTTTTATATAATAATCCAGACACCAAAAAATTATCGTGGATACCATGGGATAATAATGAAGCATTGCAAACAGGGAATCAAGGCGGCTCCTATGCTCTAAATTTCTCAGGCCTAAGCACTACGTCATGGCCATTGATAGGATATTTGTATAATGATGCAACCTATAAAGCGAAGTATGATGTATATGTAAAAAGTGTCATTGATAACGCTTTTAATGAAAATACTATGAAAGCTACTTATGCAAGTTATGGAGCACTTGTAAAACCGTATGCAATAAAAGAGGTTAAAGGGTATACTTTTTTAAATAGCACTGCTGAATTTCAAACAGCAATAGATGCGTTAAGCACTCATGTTACTGCTCGTACTAATGCTGTGAACAGTTATTTAAAATAAAAAAAGAACGTGTGAACTAATTTCTGTACCACTTACGGATAAAGGATTGTTTGCGTTTTAAAAATACTTTTTTTGTTAGTTGTTGTAATTCACGTTGCAATTGTATTAATAAAACTAAAGGCGAAGGATATCCAACTTCGCCTTTTTTATTTTATAACTACCTTAATTTTTAAATGAGATTTTAATTGAACAGTGCTCATTTTAGTGTCAACTAAAACAAAAACATCATTATTATAAAACAACAATCAAGCAATTTATAAATCCTTAAAACACTAAAACAGTTATTTGTAACAACGCATTATTTGATAGAATATACTATTCACTGAATAGTATTCCTCATTCGCTGAATACCCAAAAATCCTTTCAATTATTAGTGCAAATTTGTACTCAATAACAATCACTAATTCAAAATATCATGAAAAACAAAATAATGTACAGCGCCATTGCACTTATAGCAACAGTAACTATTGGATATGCTCAACCACCACAAGGTGAAGAAGGAAAAAAACCACCTACTACAGAAGAGCTAATGAAACAAATGGATGCTGATAAAGATGGTAAACTTTCTAAGAAAGAAGTTAAAGGCCCTTTGAAAGATGATTTTACCAAAATAGATTTAGACAAAGATGGCTACATAACTGCTGAAGAATTGAAAAAAGCACCTAAGCCAGAAAGAAGAAAAGAGAGAAAGTAAAAAATGAAAAATACAAACAATCAACATTGGGCTATCCTGCTTTTGTCCTTTGCAAGTTTAACTTCTTGCAGCAGTTCATCATCTCAGGATGACACTACAGAGGAATCAGGTAGTGCTACAGTTCCTACAGTGTTCAGTTCTAGCTACAAATCTGCAGTTACTTTATCTTCTGACGGAACATCGGTAACTATGAAATCAAACGGAACTCCGGATCACGTTACTCCATACTGGGGAGAAGGGAATACTTTGTAT
The DNA here is from genome assembly GCF_000425505.1 of Flavobacterium frigidarium DSM 17623. GTDB lineage: Bacteria > Bacteroidota > Bacteroidia > Flavobacteriales > Flavobacteriaceae > Flavobacterium > Flavobacterium frigidarium. Next base: position 4,588 of record NZ_AUDO01000009.1, read on the forward strand.
GAAGCACAAACCACAGGTCAAACGGTAAATCCAGGAACGTTACAAGCCCAAGTTTTTGTAATGACGATACCTTTGAATCCCATAGCTGCAACTACAAAGGAGGAAACTTCCTTAGGACCTATAGGTATGGCATTAAATGGTGTTGCTATTTACAATGATAGAGAAGGTGGAAATGTACCTGTAGACGCAGGAACATTGACCTCATTTGATAGAGCTGGAGCACATAGTGGTCCTGGCGGATTATATCATTATCATTTTAATGGTGATTTTACATCAGATGATGATGCCAAGTTGATCGGGTGGTTACGAGACGGTTTTCCTATCTATGGTCGTCAAGACACAAACGGAACCTATCCTTCAGACCTCGACACTAATGGTGGCCATATAGGTGCCACAGCAGAATATCCTGATGGAATTTATCATTATCATTGCTCAAATGTTAATTATATGAATTCAGGTTTTTACGTATTAAAAGCAGGAAGTTATTATGGTACGAAAGGAACATTTACTTTTTAAAATTATTGGCATAGTACTTATTACACTTTGTTCAGCGTGTTTTAATAGATCAGTAAAAGAGGAGGTCATAAAACCGTCCTCTTTTGTTGTTGTTAAAACTAAAAGCACATTAGATACTATTACATTAGAAAACAAAAAATTGCGCCTTGACAACGGAGTTTATTATCTACATAATGTTGCCTATACAGGTTATATTAAGGAGATGCACAATGCTACTCAAATAAAAAATGTTTTTCTTTTTCGAAAAGGCAAGCAAGATGGCATCTCAAAAAGCTATTACAACAGTGGGCAGTTAATGGATAGTCGAAATTACAAGAACGGTAAAGCATATGGAAGGCATTACGGATTTTGGGAAAACGGAAATCAAAAATACGACTTCATTTATTTCAACGATAAACGTGAAGGACTGCAAAAACAATGGTATGAATCTGGCAGTAGGTATGCTTATTTGAATTTTAAAAACGATGCAGAAGATGGCATGCAAAAAGCTTGGCGCCAAAATGGAAAACCATACATTAATTATCAAGCAAAAGAGGGTCACCGTTACGGTTTACAAAAATCTAATTTGTGCTACACCCTACTAGACGGAAAATTAAAATTACCTACAAATGAAAGTAAATAAACTGATTCTACTAATATTCGCCGCTGTATTATTCTCTTGCCAGAATAAAGAGCAGCTGAGAAAATTGCCTTACTACAACACTTCAACTTTTACTCCAGTTTGGGAATTGCCTGAGGATGGCTCTTTTCATTCGATTAGAGATTTTAAATTAATTGATCAACAAGGGAAAGCCTTTACCGCTGATAGTCTAAAAGGCAAAATATGTGTAGTTGATTTTTTCTTTACCTCTTGTCCTGGAATTTGCCCAAAAATGGCTAAAAACATGACTACTTTGCAAAACGACTTTCTTAATGATGATGCCGTATTATTAATTTCTCATTCTGTGACTCCAGAACAAGATAGTGTAGCTACACTAGTACAATATGCTAAAAAAAATAATGTAAGTTATAATAAATGGAAACTGCTCACCGGTGAAAAGGAAGAAATTTACAATTTGGGAAGAAAATTTTATTTTGTCGAAGAAGACTTAGGAGAAAACAAAGATGCTTCCATCTTCTTGCATACCGAAAATTTTGTCTTAATAGATAAAAACAAGATTATTAGAGGAATCTATAATAGCTTAGACCCAACGAGCATGCTATCATTAAAAGAAGATATCAAGGTACTCGAGCAAGAATAAATACTATTATTAAAAGCAGCACAAGACTTAATTAAATAGAAAAAGGGGACAATTTACATTGTCCCCTTTTTTTATAGTTGTAAAAAAGAATATTAATATCCTCCTCTGTTTCCACCACCACGGTTATCTCCACCACGGCTGTTTCCACCATAACCACCACGAGAGTCTCCTCCACGGTTGTTATTAAAACTTCTTCTTTCTCCTTCTGGTTTTGGCTCAGATTTGTTAACCACAATTGCACGTCCTTGAACAGTCGCTCCGTTCAATTCGTCAATAGCTTTTTGAGCGTCGTCGTCATTTGGCATCTCAACAAAACCAAATCCTTTACTTCTTCCTGTAAATTTATCCGTGATAATTTTAACTGAATCAACTGCTCCGTAAGCCTCGAAAGACTCTCTTAAATCTGCTTCCTCAATACTGAATGGAAGGCTTCCAACAAAAATATTCATATGTACTTATTTATAATAATTGCAACAAATGTAATCTTATTTTTTTCTAATCAACTATAAATTAGCTTATTTATGTTTTTATTTTGATTTGAAACGCTTTTTAACACAACATACTGACTATGCAAGTACTAGAATAAACTTGAAGCACTGTTAAATCCTTGATACTGTAGCTGATAACTTAATCTAATAGCTAATGATAATGCAATTATTTACCAGAAATAAGACACGAAATCTAAACTTTTTCTCATAGATAAGAAACAATGAATTTTGAAATTTACATCAATTCTTAAATTCATCATCAACTTTAAATTTAAAACATCAATTCACAACCATAATTACACGTTCTTTTATTGTATAATTATTCGATAGAAAGGACAGCAAATTATTAAAAAGCAGCGTTTTACCACAATTTATTGATGCGCAAATTGCACTTAAAGCACATTCGATAAAATATTAATTAGGAGCTAGTTAATTTTTAAATAAAAAGATTATCTTTGCACCCTTAATTAATCGAGGTCGAGTACCTCAAAATTTAATCATACAAGATTATGTCAGTAAAAATTAGATTACAAAGACACGGTAAAAAAGGAAAACCTTTTTACTGGGTTGTAGCTGCAGATGCACGCTCAAAAAGAGATGGTAAATACTTAGAGAAAATCGGTACTTACAATCCAAACACAAACCCAGCAACTATCGACTTAAACCTTGATAGTGCAGTTAGATGGTTACACAATGGTGCACAACCAACTGATACTGCTAAAGCAATTCTTTCTTACAAAGGAGCTTTATTGAAACATCACCTTGATGGTGGTATCCGTAAAGGTGCCTTAACTCAAGAGCAAGCTGATGCAAAATTAGCTGCTTGGTTAGAAGCTAAAAACGGAACTGTTGACGCTAAGAAAGATGGTTTATCAAAAGCGCAAGCTGATGTTAAAGCTAAAGCTTTTAAAGCAGAGCAAGACGTTAATGCAAAAAGATTAGCTGCTGCTGCACAAGCTGAAGCTGATGCAATTGCTGCTGCTACTCCAGCTGAAGAAGTTGAAGTATCTGAAGAAGCTCCTGCTGCTGAAGAAAACAACGAAGAAACTCAAGCATAAATTTAAAAAGCGAAGATGCGTAAAGAAGATTGTTTCTATTTAGGTAAAATCGCCAAAAAATTCAGCTTCAAAGGTGAAGTCTTGGCTTATTTAGACACAGACGAACCTGAGTTGTACGAAAACTTGGAATCAGTGTTTGTTGAATGCAACAAACACTTGATTCCTTTTTTTATTGAAAGTAGCTCCCTACACAAAAACGACTTTTTACGAGTTCGTTTTGAAGACGTTACAAATGAGGAAGAGGCAGAAGCAATTTTAGGCAACGACCTTTACCTACCCTTAAAAATGTTACCTAAACTTTCTGGTAACAAATTCTATTTTCATGAAGTCATTGGTTTTGAAATCGAAGACCAGCGATTAGGCTTTGTGGGAGAAATTCAATCAGTGAACGATACTACAGCACAACCTTTATTTGAAGTGATTAAAGATGGTGTCGAAATGTTTATTCCTATGATTGACCACTTCCTAATAAAAATAGATAGAGAAAATAAAAAGATCATCATGGACTTGCCAGAAGGTTTAGTCGAAATGTATCTTTAGAAAGCTTTAATCGGCAACTTGTTTAATCGTTTCATCGAAAAAACGCCATTCTTCATGTCTCAATTCAAATTTAAAAAATTCGCTGTAGAACAAGATCGTTGTGCTATGAAAATAGGTACTGATGGTGTTTTACTTGGCGCCTGGACTCCCATTAATACTAATCCAATTAGTGTCTTAGACATTGGTACTGGAACAGGTATTATTGCTTTAATGTTAGCACAAAGGACTAGTGCTGAGCAAATTGATGCCTTAGAAATTGATGAAGAAGCCTATGAACAAGCAGTGGAGAATTTTGAAAACTCTCCTTGGAGTGATCGTTTATTTTGTTTTCATGCAGGCTTAGATGAATTTATCGAAGAACCCGAAGATGAGTATGATTTAATTGTCTCCAACCCCCCTTTTTATAGCGAAGATTATAAAACGGATAATGAACAACGCGATTTAGCACGTTTTCAAGATGCCATGCCCTTTGAAGATTTAATCGAAGCTGCCGCAATGTTCTTGTCTGACGACGGAATTTTTTCGACCATTATTCCCTTTAAAGAAGAAGAGCAATTTATAGCTCTAGCTGTTGAAGCAGAATTATACCCCGTGAAAATTACTCGTGTAAAAGGCACTCCTACAAGCGAAATCAAACGTAGTTTATTGGCTTTTAGCCGAAATGAAATTGGTAATTTTCCAGTTGATGAATTAACTATAGAAATAAGCCGACACAATTACACTCCAGAATACACTGCTTTGACAAAGGATTTTTATTTGAAAATGTAATTTCTACTTCGCAACACACTTGATACTTCTTCTGGTTAAGAATATAATATTTAATCATAAAGAATTCATTACATGAATTTTGCCCTACCTATCATTCATAAACTATCGCTACTGCAAATCTTCAATAAAAATACTTTTGTTTTAAAAATATAACAATATATAATGGTTTTGTTATATTTCTTTGTGTAAATTTGTTAAGAACTTTACTGTTATCTGGCGGATTAAACCGTTCTATTTGAAATTAACAGTACTCTTTACCCAACGCTATTTCTAAATTCAAAGATAAAACCATGAAACCAGACTTATTTCAAGCTCCAGATTATTATAACTTAGATGACTTATTAACTGATGAGCACAAACTAGTGCGCGATTCTGCTCGTGCATGGGTTAAAAAAGAAGTATCCCCTATAATTGAAGACTTCGCTCAAAGAGCTGAATTCCCAAAACAAATTATCAAAGGTCTTGGCGAAATTGGTGGTTTTGGACCTTATATTCCTGAAGAATATGGCGGTGCTGGTTTAGACCAAATTTCTTATGGTTTGATCATGCAAGAAATTGAGCGTGGCGACTCTGGTGTTCGCTCTACTTCATCTGTGCAATCATCGTTAGTGATGTATCCTATTTGGAAATACGGTAACGAAGAACAGCGAATGAAATATTTACCCAAGTTAGCTACTGGCGAATTCATGGGTTGTTTTGGACTGACGGAACCTAATTATGGATCTGATCCAGGAAGCATGATTACCAACTTTAAGGATATGGGTGACCATTACTTATTGAATGGTGCCAAAATGTGGATTTCTAACGCACCATTTGCCGATATCGCAGTGGTATGGGCAAAAAACGAAGAAGGAAGAATACACGGTCTAATCGTAGAGCGTGGAATGGAAGGCTTTACAACTCCCGAAACTCATAATAAATGGTCATTACGCGCATCATCTACAGGTGAATTGATTTTTGATAATGTAAAAATTCCTAAAGAAAATCTTTTACCTAACAAATCAGGATTAGGAGCACCACTTGGTTGTTTAGATTCTGCTCGTTATGGCATTGCTTGGGGAGCTATTGGTGCCGCAATGGATTGTTACGACACGGCTTTGCGTTATGCGAAAGAGCGCATTCAATTTGACAAACCCATCGCCGGAACACAATTACAGCAAAAGAAATTAGCTGAAATGATTACTGAAATCACCAAAGCACAATTATTAACTTGGAGACTAGGTGTTTTAAGAAATGAAAGTCGCGCTACAACCGCACAAATTTCTATGGCAAAAAGAAACAATGTCGACATGGCAATACATATCGCGCGAGAAGCAAGACAAATGTTGGGCGGAATGGGAATCACTGGAGAGTACTCTATTATGCGTCACATGATGAACTTAGAATCGGTAATTACCTATGAAGGAACACACGATATTCATCTCTTAATTACCGGAATGGATATTACTGGAATTCCGGCCTTTAAATAATATAAAACTGCTATTAAGCTATTTGTTAAATTGATAGAAAAAGCTTCTTGGTAACAAGAAGCTTTTTTATATTTACACAAAATTAGAAACTATGACTATTCAGCACATCAACGACAAAATTCAGCCCCAAAAAGAACTGTTGTTGCAACACTCACTGTATAATAAAGTTAAAAGCATTCAAGATTTACAATGCTTTTTAGAAAATCACGTTTATGCAGTATGGGATTTCATGTCATTATTAAAAGCGCTTCAAGCAAAATTAACGTGCACAACAACTCCTTGGTTTGCCACTGCAAATCCTGAGACACGTTACTTGATTAACGAAATTGTTCTAGCTGAAGAATCTGATCTAAGTATCGATGGTCGTCGCCAAAGCCATTACGAAATGTACATTGAAGCAATGCAAGATTGCGGAGCAAATACAGATGACATCAAACATTTCTTAGCTGAAATTAACTCATTGCAAAACATATTTGTAGCTATCAAAACAAGTAGTTTACATCCAAATATTAAAGCATTTTTAGATTTTACCTTTCGAGTAATCGAAGAAGGAAAACCACACGAAATAGCTGCTGCTTTCACCTTTGGTAGAGAAGATTTGATCCCAAGCATGTTTACTGCAATTTTGAAGAATTTTCAAGCTAATTTCCCTGATACTGACTTATCTAAACTAATCTATTATTTTGAAAGACATATAGAATTAGATGCAGACGAGCATGGACCTATGGCAATGCAAATGATCAACGAACTATGTGGAGACGACGCTCAAAAATGGTATGAAGTAGAACAAGTTTCGATTCATGCACTAGAGAGAAGAATTGGACTATGGAATGCAATTGAAGAAACAATTAGCATAAAAGAAGTGGTTGCATAAAAAACATTATTTACACCCAGACGTAAATAGTAATATAAGCAATACAGGTTACCATCATGAGAAAGTTCACAAACTATTTTTGCCTATTATTGACAATAACCTTGTTTTTGTCATGCTCAACCGCAAATACTAGCATTAAAAACAAGGATAATTTACAGGAAGTTAAAGAAACAATTAAATATTTGGCTTTAGGAGATAGTTATACAATTGGCGAAAGCGTATGTGAGACGTGCCGCTTTCCCGTACAACTTAAACAAAAATTAGATAGTTCGAATCTGAATAAAAATGTTTCACTAGAAATTATCGCAAAAACGGGCTGGACAACTACTGATTTGTTAAAAGCTATAGAAGCTAAAAAACCACCATCAAATTATGATTTGGTTACGCTACTTATAGGAGTTAATAATCAATATCAAAATAAGGATTTTAAGCTCTATGAGAAAGAGTTTGCTGAACTAGTAACTAAGGCTACTATTTTTGCAAAGGGAGATCGTAAAAATGTGATTGTACTATCTATTCCTGACTACGCTTATACTCCGTACGGGGATAAATCTGGAAAATTTAAAACTATAACCACAGAGTTAGCAAAATATAACGCTTTTGCAAAAAAATATTGTCAGCAACGAGAAATACGCTATATCAATATTACTGATATTACAAAAGAGGGATTAAAGAATCCCAAATTAACTGCTACAGATGGCTTGCACCCATCAGAAATTACCTATTCTAAATTTGTAGATCGAATAGCACCAATTGCCTTACAAGTTATCAAATAGTAAAAAAGTCCCCAACGGTGTATTACTATTGGGGACTTTTTTTTATAAATGCAGTACGCTTAGTTTTCAGGAGCAAGCTCTAATTCTAAGCCTTCCAAATCTTCGGTAATTGGGATTTGACAACCTAAACGGCTATTTGACTTCACGTAAAACGCTTCTGATAGCATCGCCTCTTCATCATCACCCATTTCTGGTAATTGCACGTCGTTAAGAACATAACATTGACAAGAAGCACACATTGCCATACCACCACAAGTTCCTTCAACAGGAAGCTCGTATGCCTTGCATAATTCCATTATATTCATTGCCATATCTGTAGGAGCCTGTAACTCATGCACAGTTCCTTCACGATCTTTAATTTTAATTAATACGTCCATAAAATAATTATGAGTTAGTTATTGTGAGTGGTAAGCTTAAAACGGCGCGACTTTGCAGTCATGCCTACTTATAAAACAAAACAATTTTAAGAAATAAGATTCATGCCCTTAACAGCATTACATCCTTTCCTTAAAATTGCTTTATTTCAATTTTATAGAATATTTACAACAGTTTCTATTTGTGGAGCAAACTTTTTAATAGTCGTTTCCACACCTGCTTTAAGCGTCATTTGGTTCACACTGCAACTAGTACAAGCACCTTCAAGACGCACTTTGACATGCTTGTCTTCTTCGATAGAAATGAGAGTAATATCACCACCATCAGATTTTAAGAAAGGTCGAATCTCTTCTAACGCTTTTTGAACTTCAATCGTTAATTCTTCTGTTGTCATTTTGTATATTTTAAAGATTTATAGCAATAAATCTTATTATTTTTTTACCGCAGAACATCCTGCCATAGTTGTAATTTTAATGGCTTCGGTAGCAGGTAAACTATCGTTTCTTCTCACTGTCTCTTCGACAACGTTACGAGTAATAGTTTCAAACACTGAAGCTACAATTGAACCTTCTTGCATTGCTGCTGGACGACCAAAATCTCCTGCTTCACGTATAGATTGTACAATAGGAACTTCTCCTAAGAAAGGCACATCTAAATCTTCTGCAAGATTTTTTGCTCCTTCTTGACCAAAGATATAATACTTATTCTCAGGCAATTCTTCTGGTGTGAAGTAAGCCATGTTTTCGATAATTCCTAAAACAGGAACATTGATTGCCTCAGATAAAAACATCGAAACTCCCTTTTTAGCATCTGCTAAAGCAACTGCTTGCGGTGTACTTACAACAACTGCTCCAGTAACTGGTAACGATTGCATGATAGAAAGGTGAATGTCTCCTGTTCCTGGAGGTAAATCGATTAACATAAAATCTAATTCGCCCCAATCTGCATCAAAGATCATTTGGTTCAATGCTTTTGAAGCCATAGGACCTCTCCAAATTACTGCTTGACTTGGAGCAGTAAAAAACCCAATAGAAAGCATTTTAACCTCATAGCTCTCAACAGGTTTCATTTTTGATTTCCCATCTACTGTAACAGAGATTGGTTTTTCATTCTCAACATCAAACATAATTGGCATAGACGGACCATAGATATCAGCATCTAAAACACCCACTTTAAATCCCATTTTTGCTAACGAAACTGCCAAGTTTGCAGTAACTGTAGATTTCCCTACTCCTCCTTTACCAGAAGCTACAGCAACAATATTTTTGATTCCAGGAATAGATTTTCCTTTAATTTCAGCTTTTTCAGCAACTTGAACCTTGCTGTTTATTTTTATTTTTGCATCGGCAGAAACTAACTCTAAGATTGTTTTTTTTATGTCGTCTTCAGCACGTTTCTTTATATGCATTGCTGGTGTACTTAATACTAAATCAACGACTACTTCATCTCCAAAAGTAAGTACGTTTGCAATGGCACCGCTTTCTACCATATTTTTTCCTTCTCCTGCAATAGTTATGGTCTCTAAAGCTTTAAGAATTTCTTTTCTATCTAATTTCATTATAATGGACTATTATCAATTGGTATTTCAGTAAAAACAATATTTATTTAAACTGATTTCAGATTACAAAGATAAAGGATTAAGTTCTTATTGTAAAGAATTTAAATTAGATTTATTGATGTCCAAATTTGCTGCGTTTATGATAGCAAAAAACTACTAAAAACAGCCTGTGAACGAAAAGAGCACGTTTTAATAAATAATCTACTTGCAAACCTAATTGTAAGAAATAAAACTAAGGAATTATCTTAGATCCTTATCACAATGTAATGGAAGAATTCATAGAGGCACTTACTTAAAACATCGCTTAGCTAACTACTTAGACCCAATCTACCTCTTATATTTTAACTTGGCTCCAGTTTTCACCTGATTTGATTCTTCTAATTTGCATTTCGCTAACACCAAATTGTTTAGCAATCATTTTCAACCTTGTAGTTTGATCTGGCCTAGCTAGTATTTTTTTTATTAAAATCACCTTAGTAACAGTGAGTTTCCTTCCGTTTGATGCTAGGTTGTGTTTCACCAAATTTAATCTAGCTTGCTTAACATATGGACTATTTCTTCGATGTTCGGCCACCTCTTCTTTGGTTGCCCATTTTAGATTTTGATAGTCATCATTATCGCGTTTTCGATCTAAGTGTAAAATATGAATTTGATCTTCAGAAGTCTTTGGAATAAAATATTGGGCAACAAGTTTATAAATAAAAAGATGTTTGTTTATAATCTCTCCATCGTTGTATAATTTATATTTGAACAATCGATACCCATCAGTCATGGCACCTTTTAATTCTCTTGCAAATTTCATATTATCTACAAAGCTTATTAATCTTCCTTTGTTAGATACTGCATAACGTAGCTTCAGTTTATCCTCAAGCACGATCTCTTTAAACTCCTCATTTGGATAGAGTCTAATCATTTTCATTTTGTCAAGTTTCATAAGATAAAATATTTTAAAGTTGGCGCTTTTAGAAGTTTTCATCTGCAAAAACGAACATCATTCACTCATGGGTGGTTCCCAGAAATGTGTATCAAAATCAATTATTTGATTGTCTTCTACGGTAATTCCTTCACTTTCTAATAGCTGCTGCATAAGATTAGTGCCATCAAAATGAAATTTACCTGTAAGCAGCCCTTTTCTATTCACTACGCGATGTGCAGGAATGTCGGCGCGACTGTGTGAAGCATTCATTGCCCAACCTACCATTCGAGCAGATCGAGCAGCACCTAGCGCTTTTGCAATGGCACCATAAGAAGTGATTTTACCGTACGGTATTTGCTTAGCGATGACATAAACTCTTTCAAAAAAATTTTCGTCTGCCATAGTATTGTTAATGTAAGAAAGCTTTTTAATTATTAAAGCTGCATGTAATACCTAATAATATTAAAAAGAGTGACGATCGCAATTACTCCCGTTATGCTCCCAATTATAGTATTCATATTTCTAAGAAGATAATCTGCTTTAGACTCAATGTGCTGGAAAAAGCGAATATAAAAATAAAACACTAGCGTTGATCCTAGCACTACCCCACTAACAAAGGTAAATATAGCAAACGGATGGAAGGAAAACAAATCGTACGAAGACAATGTAATGGTAATAAAGACATAATAAGGAATAGGAAAGAAATTTAAGACAGACAAAAGCATGCCTAGAAAAAATCGCTTCTTTTTACTTTTCTTTTCTATTTTTGCTTTTTTCAATTTTGGCTTCTTTGCGATTAGCAAAAAATAGATAGCTAAAGCGCCAAACACCCCAAAACCTAGCTCTCGCAATAGGATCACAATATCTGGTCGTACATTGATGATATTAGCAAAAATGATTGCCAGATAAGCTTGAAAGAAAATTATAATTATCGCCCCAAAAATGAACCAAAAAGCATTTTTTGTACCTTCTTTTAAATTAACTTTTGCCGCTGTCATATTGATTAGCCCTGGAGGAATAATTCCTATTACAGCTGTGACAAAACCAAAAAACAGTGGTAAAATAAAATTCATTGATTACGGTTCTAATAGTGAAAACGGCTTAATTAATACCTTAAATTACAGCGATTTAATCTTTAATTTTAAATCGAATATACGTAATTGCTTTGTTAACTTGCAAATATTGTTTTTCGTAGAAAGTTTGGAATGCCGTCACTTCCTCTGGACTACCTTCATTTACGTATACATTGTGATTTGCATACAGTACTTCATGACCTTCTCCATGCAACAGTCCTAAAGTATAACCATGCATGAATTCACTATCGGTTTTTAAGTTAACCACACCATCTTTTTTCAATATCTTTTTGTACAATTGTAAAAACTCAGAATTGGTCATTCTATGTTTTGTTCTCTTATACTTAATTTGTGGATCTGGAAAAGTAATCCAAATTTCATCCACTTCATTCTCAGCAAAAATGTGGTTTATTAGTTCGATTTGAGTTCTAATAAAGGCAACATTATTTAAACCAGTTTCTACAGCGGTTTTTGCACCTCTCCAAAAACGAGCTCCTTTAATATCGATTCCAATGAAATTTTTATTAGGGTATCTTTCAGCTAATCCTACAGAGTATTCTCCTTTACCACAACCTAATTCTAGTACTAACGGATTGTCATTTTTAAAAAATTCGGTATTCCATTTCCCTTTTAAAGGAAATAAATCACCTACAACTTCTTCTCTCGTTGGTTGAAAAACATTTACAAATGTTTCATTTTCCCTGAATCTCTTTAATTTATTTTTGCTTCCCACTTTTTTTCAAATATTTCGGCAAAATTAATGAATTATATCACAAAGAATGGTTTGCCACCAAAAAAAATACTTTTTAATACAGTAACAGTAAAATCCATATTAGTTTTGTTTTCGAAAAAAAGAAAAATAACAGCATTTTATTTATCTATCGCTGTTCTAATAACGACTTTAAAAAATTGTCCTCAATAGGCGTTTTTATTTTGATAACCTCAGCCGAATTTTCGTTAGGAATTGTCATGGAAAGTACATAGTGCTTGATTTTCCATTTTTTGCCATCTTTCACTAATATACCAGAACCACGACATATTTTCATTTGCGTGCTCAGCAACTCATCAAACCAAGCGATTTTTCCTGATTTATCTATAAAAACATGACGCTCTACTGCTGTGAAATTCCACGCCTTTCCTTTATCAAAAAATGGCTTTGCATAAGTCATGAATTCGCTTTTGTTCCAATTCTCACCCGCATCTGTACCAATGAAAATAGCATCTGAAGTCATGCAGTCAAAATAATTTTCGAAATTAGCATCAGCAGCTGCTTCATGCCAGCCGTCTACCAAAACGTTTATTTGCTCATCATTGCTTTCTTTTACTTTTTCGAAAATACTAAAGGAGCTAAACAGAACCACAATAACCACAACCAATACATTTTTCATACCTCCTAATTTAAATTACACTGCAAACCCGAATCAAATTGCTTTTTCTAGTCACATTACAAATATAGCATTTTAACAAAATTTTATTATTAAACTTCGAAATCGCTTTCAAAGTATTTGAATTAATGTACTTTTACACCACTATTAGCAACACTTCAATATGAAACGAACAGTACTTAAAACCCTACTATTTACCCTATTATCCACTTTGTTAATCACAGCTTGCAAGAAAAACGACAGTGAAAGCCCCACAGAGCTGTCAGAACAAGAAATTAAGGATTTAAGCGAAATTCCTTTTGACAGTACACTTGTAGCGCCCTTTTTTATCAAACATCCACAGTTAGAGAAATACCACAAAGACGTTACAAAGTTATATGAAAAACAAGATTTTCGTTTTATGTGGTATGATCGCAATGGGATTAATGAGTTTGCTAATATACTTTATAATAAAATCAATAATTTAAGCGAAGAAGGTGTCGAAGCTAGCATTCCTTATAAGTTAGAATTCAATTCTTTCTATGAGGCACCACAGGCATCAAAAGATCCACAAATTAATGCAGAGCTTTTAACTACTGCATTATACTTCTTCTACCTCGACAAAGTTTATCACGGAATCGATGCTGCAAAGTCAAATGAGATGGAATGGTTTTTACCTAGGGAGAAACAAACTTATGCTGCGTATACCGATTCTCTACTAACAGATGGATCACATGTCAAAAAAGAAAAGAAAACACTTTTTAGCCAATATTACTTATTGCGAGATGCCCTAAAAAAGTATCGCGCTATCGAAAAAAAAGCTTCTTGGGATAGTATTGCAATGCCGTCCGGCTACAAGACGTTAAAAATAGGAGACAGTTTGACTGCTATCGCTCAAGTTCGCAAGCGTTTACATCTTGAAGGACTTCTTGATACCGATAGTAAAAGCGGCATGTACGATGCAGACTTAGCCGATGCCGTTGTTAAATTTAAAGCCACTCGCGGAATCAAAGGAGACAAATTACTCTACGCGTCTACCTTAAATTACCTAAGCACTCCGTTACCTAACTTAATCAAAACTATTGTTGTTAATATGGAGCGATGCCGCTGGATATCTAAAGATATTGCTAATGCAAAAGAGGTGATCGCGGTAAACATACCTGCTTACCAACTTACCTACTTTGAAAACGGGAAAAACGTTTTAAACCTTAATGTGGTTGTAGGGAAAACGCTTAACAAAACTGTTATTTTTAGTGCACCAATGAAATACATTGTTTTTAGTCCCTACTGGAATCTACCACAAAGTATTATTAAAAATGAAATTGTACCAGCTATCAACAGAAATCCAAATTACTTAGCCCAACATAATATGGAATGGAATAATGGTAGAGTAAGACAAAAGCCTGGTGCAGGAAATTCATTAGGAAGAGTAAAGTTCTTATTCCCTAATTCGAATGCAATTTATCTACACGACACTCCCTCTAAACATTTATTTAGTCGAGACAAGAGAGCTTTTAGTCACGGTTGCATTAGAGTGGAACATCCTGAAGTACTGGCCGCAACTATTATGAAAAATGACACTGCCTGGGATGCTGAGAAAATAGACGAAGCTATGCATTTAGGAAAAGAGAAGTGGTACACTTTAAAAAACAAGATACCCGTTTACATCGGTTATTTTACATCATGGGTGGATGCGACTGGAACGATACATTTTTATGACGATGTTTACAATAGAGATCCAGCACTAGCAGCTCTCTTATTTGAAAAATAATAAAACACGCAGATACATGAAACAAAAAAGACTATCAAAATTGATAGTCTTTTTTTATATATGCGATAGAATTAAATCCTAGTGTTCTTTTTGTTTTTCAAATGTAGTCACCAATGATTTTTTGATCTTGTCAAGAGCGCCTTTAAATGCTTTCTCTACAGTATCAGCATGGTCTGTTACTACAATAGGTTGCAGCTTTGCTGGGCGAACTTCAATTAAACAACGTTTATCATTGATTCCTGGCTTTGCACTATTTTCATCACCTACGTGAACTTCGATTCTTGTAATTTTATCTTCGAATCTTGCTAAAGCAGTTTCTAATTCAGCTGAGAAATAAGCTTCTGCTCTTTCATGTCCTTCTACATTCTTATCTGTGTTAAATTGTATTTTCATAGTGTAAAGTATTTATGTTTGTCTCTCAAAGTTAACGAACGACAATCCAAAAAACGAAGAAATTAGTAAATAATTATGAAAATAAATGCTGTTATATCGGTGTTATCAAGGCTTTCAGCAACTTACCTCATAATTACGCAAACATATATCAAAAACAAAAGCGCTATTCTTTATGAATAGCGCTTTATACTTATTGCTTTTTCTACCTTTTAAACAAAAATCTAAATCTCTTGTCCTAAAAAATAATTAAGCTAAATTTATTTATTTGCTTTTAGGCAAACTTGTGAACCCCATATTGTACAATGTAAATGCTTGAACATCGACATTTTCTTGAATGCTCGCCGCTACTGATTTACCTGCTCCATGACCTGCTTTTACATCAATTCTAATTAAGGTAGGATTTGGTCCTGTTTGTTTGTCTTGTAATTCAGCAGCAAACTTAAAACTGTGTGCTGGTACCACGCGATCGTCATGATCTCCAGTGGTAACCATTGTAGCTGGATATTGTGTTCCTGCTTTTACATTGTGCACAGGAGAATAGGCTTTAATATACTCAAACATTTCTTTACTATCTTGTGCTGTCCCATAATCATAAGCCCAACCAGCACCTGCTGTAAACGTGTGGTAACGCAACATATCTAAAACTCCCACAGCTGGTAATGCTACTTTCATTAAATCAGGACGCTGAGTCATTGTTGCTCCTACTAACAATCCTCCATTAGATCCACCGCGAATAGCTAAATAATCTGAAGTCGTATACTTTTGAGCAATCAAGTATTCGGCTGCAGCAATGAAGTCGTCAAAAACATTTTGCTTTTCCATCTTTGTTCCTGCGTCATGCCATTTCTTACCATACTCGCCACCACCACGTAAATTAGCAACAGCATACACACCACCATTTTCTAACCATACTGCATTTGCAATACTAAAACTTGGCGTCAAGCTAATATTAAAACCACCATAACCATAAAGCATTGTTGGGTTTTTACCATCTAGTTTCAATCCTTTCTTATGCGTAATAATCATTGGGATTTTTGTCCCATCTTTAGAAGTATAAAAAACTTGTTTAGACTCGAAATCGTCGCTTTTAAAATCAACGTTTGGTTTCTCATATACATCAGATTTTCCAGTTGCAGGATTAAAAGTATAAACACTTCCAGGAGTCGTGTAGTTTGTAAATGAATAGTACAATACTTTATCACCTGCCTTACCTCCAAAACCACCAGCTGTTCCTACCGCAGGTAATTTAATTTCGCGAACCATTTTCCCACTATAATCATATTGCTTAACCACAGAAACTGCGTCTTTAATATAAGTAGCAAAGAAATATCCCGACCCTGTAGATGGTGACAAAACATTCTCTGTTTCAGGAATAAAATCAACCCAATTTGTAGGCTCAGGATTTGCAACATCTACCGTAACAACACGCTTGTTAGGCGCATTATAATCTGTAGCGATAAACAATTTATTTCCTTTTGTTTCAATCACACTATTATCACTATTGAAATTATCTACGATTGTAACGATTGGGCTATTTGGTGTTTTTAGACTTTTAATGTATAATTCATTTCCATACGTAGAATTTGCTGCAGAGATAACTAAATAATCACCATCCTCTGTAACATAACCTCCTATGTAACGGCGCTTTTGATCTGCACCAAAAATTACTTTATCCTCCTTTTGAGCAGTTCCTAATTTGTGAAAGTATAATTTGTGCTCGTCCGTCTTTGCAGATAACTCACTCCCTTTAGGTTTTTCATAACTAGAATAATAGAAACCTTCATTTCCTCTCCACGATAAGCCACTAAATTTCACGTCAACAATTGTGTCTTCTACAATTTTTTTAGAAGCTGCATCCATCATAATTACCTTTCTCCAATCACTACCTCCTTCAGAAATAGCATAAGCAACTTTTGATCCATCTTTAGAGAAATCTAAACCTCCTAGTGATGTTGTACCATCTTTCGAAAAAGTATTTGGATCTAAAAAAACCTCTTCCTTTCCTTTACTGTCTTTTCTATAAACTACAGACTGATTTTGTAATCCGTTATTTTTCGAATAATAGGTATAGCTGCCTTCCTTTGATGGTGCTCCTATTTTTTCATAATTCCATAATTTCTCCATTCGTGCTTTTAACGCATCTCTAAACGGGATTTGGTTTAAATAACCGGAGGTTACTTCATTTTCTGCCTTAACCCAACTTGCTGTTTCTGAAGAGCGATCGTCCTCTAGCCATCTGTAAGGATCATTTACTTTTGCATCAAAATAAGTGTCCACGACATCCCCCTTAGGTGTTGCCGGGTACTTAAGTGCCTGTTGTTTTTGTGCCACTGCAACCATTGTAGGTAGTACTGCCATTATCAGAATTAATTTTTTCATTAGTCTTTATTTTTTCGGTTTTAATAAGCAATCGATAGCCTTATAAATGAAGGCTGCTTATTTATATGTCGGTAAGCGCTTTGTTTTGTTACTTAACTATGACTTAAAGTTGCTACAAAGAGAGGCACATTGATTGCGACCGATCGTTTTTACGCAGAGATCCACGGAGAACTCACAAAGAATCGCAGCGTTTTCATCACTATTAAAAAAGTATGATTAAACCTTTTAAGTGTCTCTACGTTACTAATTGCATTTCTTTATGTTACACTTTACACGTTTTCTCGTTACTTTCTATACATTTTACAATCACTTTACTGGCAACCACAATTTGCGAAATTCCCCTTCTTTATCGTAATCTTTTGCTTGCTTCTCTATGTTAAAATAGCGGTGTTTTCTAGGATCATTTCCTACTCCGGCTAGATAAGCCCAATTCCCCCAGTTGCTACACACATCATAATCTATTAGTTGAGACTCAAAGTAAGCTGCTCCTATTCGCCAATCCATTTGGAGTTCGTTACAAAAGTAACTTGCCACGTTCTGTCTTCCTCTATTGCTCATGAACCCCGTTTCTTTCAACTCAATCATATTTGCATTTACAAATTCTGATTCGGTGGTACCTTCTATCCAACATTTGAGTGCCGCTTCGTTTTTCTCCTTAGAATTGGGTTTATCAGCTACTATTCCTGAATACAAAAAGAATTTTGTTTGGTATTTTTTGAACATAAATCGAAAGAAGTCACGCCATAGTAATTCAAAAATTAGCCAATACGTGGAATCATTTGCTCCATGTAGTTCCTCAAATTTTTTAACCTCACTGTAAATAGTTCGTGGCGAAATACACCCCATAGCTAGCCAAGCACTAAATTTTGAAGAGTAATCGCTACCCACCATCTCGTTGCGGGTTTCTTTATAAACGGCTAATTTTTTAGACTCATAAAAGTAATAATTCAGTCGTTTCATCGCTTCAGATTCTCCTCCTTTAAATTGGATAGCCGCTCGCTTGTCTATTTTTTCGAATTCTAAGTTCAAGTCGGCCAAAGCAGGTAATTCTATTGGCGGAATTTCTGGTGACTGTATCGATTCTGGCACTTCGAATACCTCTCTTATTGTCGCATCAAGTTCTGTTTTCTTTCTAAAAACAGTGAACACATCTGGTATTTTTTTTATCGAAAAAGGGAGATCCTCGGCGTGGTACAAAGTACTTGTACTGAAAGTTTCAAGTTCGCAACGCATTTTAAAAAGCAATTCTTGAATCTCATGTTCTACATTTTTTTCCTCAAAAGCTACTTCGCGTTTTGCAAATACTTTTTTGGCCCTATAGTGCGATACGATTTTAGGGATTTCAATCTCAGGTTTCCCTTTTAAAATAACCAAACCAGACCCAAGTTTCCTTAAATTGTCATCTAAATTTTGAATTGATTCTAATAAAAATTGCGCTCGATAACTTCCCGTTTTATCAAACCCGTATTGCGTTTTTTTAAAGTGGTCTTCATCAAAGCAATAAACTGGTACAATTTGTTCGCTTTGAGCAATTGCCTTGATAAGTGTTTCATTATCAAATAATCGTAAATCCGTTTTAAACCAAACTATAGCCGTTTTCATTATATTTTATTTATGTTTTTTAAATAGTAATCTGCTTGTTCTAGTAAAGCAACCTTTGTATCAGGCTTCATTTTTTTCCAGAGTGCATATACCATACGCAACCGCGGATTTGCCTGCAATTTGTCTGCATTTTTATCAAAGAAATTCCAATACAAACTATTAAAAGGACATGCTTTGTCTCCTGTTTTTACTGATTTTTTATAATAACAAGATCCACAATAATGACTCATTTTATCAATATATGATGCCGAACTCACATAGGGTTTTGTACCTACAATTCCGCCATCTGCAAATTGACTCATTCCCACTGTATTTGTAATTTCTACCCATTCAATCGCATCAATATACACGCCTAGATACCATGCACTCACCTCATCAGGATCTGTACCGGCAAGCAATGCGAAATTTCCAGTGATCATTAGGCGCTGGATGTGGTGCGCATAACTATACGTCAGCGTTTGCTGAATCGAATCTCTCAAGCAGTGCATTTTTGTATTTCCGGTCCAATACCAATCTGGTAATTTTGCTTTATTGTTTAAATAATTTAGAGATGCAAATTCAGGCATTTTCAACCAGTAAATTCCTCTCATGTATTCGCGCCAACCTATAATTTGCCTAACAAATCCCTCTAACTGGTTGTATTCGATTTCATCGGGTCTCGCATTCCATTCTTTTATTGCACGATTAATTACTTCTTGTGGCGAAATCATTTTTAAATTCATCGAAAAAGAAAGCCTGGAGTGGTACAGAGACCATTCTGTAGGAACCATAGCATCTTGATAACTTCCAAAAAGCGGAAGACAGTTAACCATAAAGTGCTCCATCAATTGCAACGATTGTTTTCGGCTCGTAGGCCAAAGAAAATTTTTAGCATCGACGGTTCCAATTGTCTTGATTTTTGCCCGATCAACTTCTTTCAAAATAGCAGAAAGATCATTTTCAAAAACTAATGGTTGTAATGGTTTATGCTCTTTTGGGATTTTCTTTCGATTATCACTATCATAATTCCATTGTCCGTTGACAGGAGTTTGTCCCTCCATTAAAACATCGTGCTTTTTACGCATAGCATGATAAAAATTCTCCATTATAAAGGTCAATTTGCCTTTATAAAATTCTCCTAGCTCACTGCGATTAGTATAAAAATGTTCGGTATCAATCACATCGTGTTTAATAGAAAGTGATTGACAAAATTGCTTCAAAATTTCATCTACTCGAAATTCATCTGGAAGTTGGTATTCAAAATGTGCAAATGAATGTTTATCTATCAGCTGCTTAAGATTCTTAGCAAAATCTTGCTGGTTATCGTTATCATTGATCGATAGGTAAATTACGGCATGACCCGCATCTTCTAATTGCTTTGCAAAGTTGCGCATCGCAGCAAAAAAACCAAGTACTTTTTGAGTATGGTGCGTAGCATAATCCGTTTCGGTACGTATTTCCATCATGACATAAGTAACTTCTTCACTGGTTTCATTAAACCAAGAATGGGCACTATTTAATTGATCTCCTAATATTAACCGAATTGTCTTTTTCATTTTGCTTTATTCATTCTACATTTATCGCTGCAATATTTAACGTCTTCCCACACTTTTTCCCATTTCTTCCTCCATGTAAAAGGTCGCTCACAAACCACACATATTTTTGAAGGTAAATCCTGTTTTTTAATTTTTTTCATATCACAATGCAAGTTTGTGTCTTTTCCACTCGATTGCCACTGCTGAACCTTCTGCAAGAAAGACAGTATCAGGTGCCGAGTGGGTTAGATTAGCAAAAGCATCTCCATACATTCGAGAAAAATCGCAATCAATATCGTAATCGATTACGTTGTTCACTAGCCAACTAGGATGTTGCAATCGATACTCCTCAGTGTGTGTATCGCTGGCTTTTGTATAGCCGTAATAATGTTCGAATATAAATTGTTGTAAAGAACCCTTTTCCATCTGCTTTACCTCAGTATTTGCCTTTACCGCTATTCGATTCCACTTCTTATTTAAAAGCCATTCGTACTTGATTGTCTGCTCATTATTACCTCTTTCCATTATATGTTTCGTTTCAACTACCGTGTAATGCTCCTTATACAACTTATTTGCAACCCAAGCCACTATAGGATAAGGAATGGTTTCATTAATAAAAACCACGCCTCTTTTTAGCTTTCCGTTTTCGACCCTAGAGACATAAAAACGCAAATTGATTTCTTCAAAAGTGCCAAACCAAGGAATTGGAATATTGAATAACTTCGTATCTTTAAATAAAAAGCCCACTAAACTGACATAAGCCTTTCCTTCAAACAAATCTATGTTTACTCCTGCTGGCAAATAAGGCGCTAGAACTGCTGGATCAACAGCATAATTTGCCATAATTAATTGCTCCCACTTTGCTTTTAAAAAAATTGCCATAGTTTAGTTTGTTAGTGCTTTACTTGATTCGTCATTTGTATTTGAAAAAGAAAGCATTTCTTGCTTGTCTACAAATATTGGCCTTCTACTGCTGTGCTTTTTAATAATTCGTTTCCCCTCAATTTTGACTTCTTTCTTTTCTCTAAAACTCCATACAATATCGCTTGCACTTTTTCTTGTTTCTTCGATATCAACAATAGGTTCAGGATAATCCTCTCCTATTTTGCAATCATAAAACTCTTGCTCGATAGCATTAAGTTTCCAAGGCTCGTGAATCAAAGCAGCAGGAATATTCGATAATTCAGGTAACCATTGTTTTATGAAAACTCCACCAGGATCGTGGTCCTGCGAATTTTTTATAGGACTATAAATTCTTATTGTGTTTGTTCCAGTAGTTCCTGCCTGCATTTGCAATTGAGGATAATGAATTCCCGGTTCATAATCTAAAAACTGTCTCGCTAGAAAATGGAGTTCGCGCCAGTCCTGCCATAAGTTAAAAGTGAAAAATGAAACTAACATAGCGCGCATTCTAAAATTTATGTATCCAGTTGTAATCAAGCAACGAATGCATGCATCAACAATAGGAACTCCCGTTTTACCTTCTTGCCAAGCCTTTATGTATGATTCATTTTTAGGTTTAACTAAGGCGTCATAAGCACTATTCACATTCTGAAATTCCATGCTGCATTCATCTTCAAACTTCTGAATGAAGTGACAATGCCAGTGCAATCTTGAAACAAAATTTAAAATGGCGCGTTTATTATGTGCGTTTTCATAATGCTGATTTGTATATTGATAAATCATGCGCATGCTTATATTTCCATACGATAAATAGGGTGACAATCGACTGCATCCCTTTCTACTAAGTAAAGGCTTCGAAATATGCTTGCTGTAATTTACATAGCGTTCTTTTACAAAACTATCTAGGTAGCGCCACGCGAGACTTTCGCCTCCTTTTTGGAAGTTTTTATTAGGTGTTGTAATTTCTATGGGAAGTGATTCTCCTTTAATCGAATGATAAAACGAATTATCAAGTGTCAGGAGTTTGAAATCTTGAACTGCACTCATTTTTGGAATGCCTCTCATTACTTTTTCCCAATCGTTACTCCAATTTTTACGTGACTTTAATTTTCTAATAACGCCGTGCAATTGCGACTCTTTCCATGTAATGTCATTCTTTTTAAAAAAAGATTGCATAGCAAGATCACGATCAAAAGTAACTTTGTTACCTACTTCTTGATGAGAAAAAACAGTATGTATGTGGTACTTGTCGTTTAGTGCAGCGAAAACAGTTTCTACTTCATTATGAAAAAAATAGAACTTCCCATTTATCGCATTCAATTTTAGCTGAAGATCCTGAATTGACTCGAATATAAAACGCCAGTGACGAACATCGGCATCAGGATATGCCATTACAGAAGGTTCAAAACAATAAATAAAAAGTAAAGGAAGTCCCGAATTTTGGGCAGCGCGCAGTGCTTCGTTGTCTACAAAACGCAAATCGCGCTTGAACCAAACAATATTTACAGCAAGCTTATTTACCATAACGTTTCATTTTTGACGTTTTAAAAAGCTAAAAATATTTGTTTAACCTTTTTATTTATATCTTAAACAAATATAAGGAATTGTAATTTAAATTCAGTTTATTATTGGTTAAAACTATCCTTTATTAACGTTCCTTTAAGGTTATGCAAATCGAATTTATAATTACCTCTTTCACTTTAGACTTTGGGGACATTATAACATTAAAATAATTGGAAATAAATACTGATCGCTTTTATTTCGAAAACAAAAAAACCATCAAGAGCCAGCCTAAAAATAATTTAAACTAGCTCTTCATGATTTTATCTATAAAAAATTAAAAAAGAATTAGATACTAAAATTGATTCCTAAAACTACGTTACGACCAATGTTTGCAATCCCATCTGTTTTTAATCTCGAGAGATGCGCAATGTATTCTTTATCAAAAAGATTGTTGGCATTTAAGTTGACATCAAAAATTGTCTTCCCAAATTTGACTGTTCCACCTAATCCTAAATTGACTAGCGTGTAACCCGCAGAACGCGTTTCAAAACCACTAACATTATCTTGGCTCAAAGTTGTACTTACATTGATAGTTGCAAAACCTGATGTTAACCAATCTTTGATGTCGAATTCTCCTCTAAAAGTGTTGTTCCAGTTGTTTGCAGGAATTAAAGGAAGGTAATCACCATCTTGTTTTTTAGCAGTAACCGATTCAAAGGCTGTTTCATAATGCAACCAATCAAGCGGATGCGGGTGAAAATGCAAACCTACTTCTCCACCATACAGTTTTGCATTGCTTTGAATGTAATTAAAAACGGCATTATCATCTATAATTGTTCCCGCAGGCGCAGTATAAATGTAATTATCGATGTGGTTGTAAAAACCGTTTACAAAAAACTCAAAGTGATCTGTTTTGTACTCTAAATTTAAATCTGTTTGAAAGTTTTGTTCTGTTTTCAATTCACTATTTCCTATTTCGTATCGATTTGTTCCTTCATGCACTCCATTTGAAGTCAATTCAGCCAAGTTAGGCGCTCTAAAACCCGAAGCCAAATTCAAGCGCATTGTAAAATTAGTAGCCAAATCTGTTTTATATCCTAGCGCTGCATTGAAGCTATCAAAAGATTTATCTACTGCTTGAAAATACCCTTCTTCCCCTACTTCGCCATTTACTTCGCTACTTATTTTTCTATTGTCAAAGCGCAAACCTGCTTGTAAAGCACTGCTGCTTCCCCACTCATAATTTGCGGTTCCAAAAATCCCAAAGTCATTAGTCGTTGCATCTGGAATTAATAGTTCCTCTCCAAAATTGGTATTTGTTTGGTGCATTCCTTGTACTCCCAAAATAGTCTCAAGATTACCCATTTTAGGTAAATGATATTTTGCATTGTAATTGAACGTTTTGAGTTTCATTTGTAAACTAGCCTCATCAGAATCCTCAAATTCAGAACGATCATTTGTTACATAACCCAAGTCTACATCTAATTTTGTATTCGTAAAATAAATAATAGAATTTAAACTCAATAAGTGATTTGACACCGCTTGTCGCGGCAGGGCTGTATTCTTGCTAGAGGATTGCGCTCCTATACCGTCTTCTGGCAAACCTAAATCTAAGTTGTTATAGTTGTAGCGAAGCACCGTAGAAAATCTAGCATTGCTATATCCAGCAGCTGTTTTAAAATCAGTTTCATTGTAACGGGTATTTGTCACACGGTCTCCTCCAGAAACGCGGTAATCAGAATGGGTATTGTAACTTCCTCTCGCTAAGAATTTCCAGTTTTCAGTAGACGTTCTTAGTCCTAAAGACGTATTGCTCCCTAAGGTATTCGAAAATAATTTCTGATTTAGATTCGCTTTGAAAGTGTTGGCGTCAGCAAATTTTTCTGGGTTAAAATAAAGCACCCCACCTAATGCATCTGATCCATATAATAGAGATGCTGGTCCTTTAATTACTTCGACGCTCTCTATCCCTGCATCATTAAGACCCAAACCGTGTTCGTCCCCAAATTGTTGATTTTCCATACGTACTCCTTGCGAATATACTAGAACGCGGTTTCCGCTTAGTCCACGTATTACCGGCTTCCCTATTGATGTCCCTGTAGAAACTTGAGAAACTCCTGGTATTGTGGCAAGTCCTTCAATAAGTGTCGAAGTCCCTTTTTGCTGTAGGTCTTTGATTGTTTCATGCTCCACTTTCATCACGTTTTGCGACTGAATTTTATTGAAAGCTGTAGAGACAATCACCTCATCCATTTCAAATATACTTTCTTCAAGAGTGACATCAAGTGTTTCAATAGCTTCACTGTTTTTAATGGCGATATTTTGACTCATGAATCCTACATAAGTGAAGTTTATCGTGAGTCCGTTTTTAGGTAAATTATTTAAAGTATATTTTCCGTTTTCATCTGTTTTGGTTCCTTTTTGAATTGCTCCAATGTAAACAGAAACACCTTTTATAGGTTGGCTAGCACCATTTGTAACTGTTCCTGAAACTGATATTTGCGCTTGTAGCACAGCCGAAAAACCCAGTAATAGGGTAATTATAATTTTTTTCATCGAATGTAGATAGTGGACTTGCAAGGTTTTGCAAATCTTATTTATGAATTGTGAGTATCATTTTTATTTTTCGAAAAGCCATTAAAATCAACTATTCGCTTTAATAAGAATGATACAAAAATCGCAACTATCATTTGTAACAGCATAATCTGTTACAAATAAGAGTATCTCGTTTGTTCATTCGCTTAAAGCGAAAAATAAATTAAAATAACTAAACTAATAATAATGGGGGACCGCGATGCGAATACAAACTACCCGAGAAGGTAATTAAGGCTGGTATTGCCTCGTGATGATAAGGAATAAGCTTATAATCGACTTGTAGCTTATAAGTAAAAGTTGCTGGAGTAATGTAATTCCCAACGGTGAAATGACATACTTTACAAGTGTCATAATTATGATGTTGGTGTGTAATTTCAGTATGCGTAACATTGTATTTATGCTGGCATTCTTTTTGCGTAAATTGCTTTAAGACATGCTCATACATATGTAGCGATTGAAACAGCATTGAAAACAATACGGTCATCGCTAAGAAAGTGCTAATTAAAAGCGTTCTCTTTTTCATACGTTGCAAATGTAGCTAAACCGTAAAAAGAAAACCATCTAAATTAATAAAACATGACGAATTATTAAAGTAGATGGTTCCTTCTAACAAAGTGTAAATGGCTTACACTAATTTTGCTGCTACTAAATATTCTGCAATTTGAATGGTATTAGTAGCTGCACCTTTACGTAAATTATCAGCGACAATCCACATGTTTACAGTGTTTTCTTGACTTTCATCACGACGAATTCTTCCTACGAATACATCATCCTTACCTTGCGCATAGATAGGCATTGGATACGTATATGTATCGTTGTTATCTTGAACAACTACACCATCTGTGTTGTGTAATATAGTTTGAATATCAGCAACAGTAAAGTCATTGGTAAATGCAACGTTTACCGCTTCACTGTGGCCACCTACAATAGGCACACGTACAGCAGTAGCCGTTACAGCGATTGCTTTGTCGTCTAATATTTTTTGCGTTTCACGCACTAACTTCATTTCTTCTTTTGTGTATCCATTTTCTTCAAATGAATCACATTGTGGAATAGCATTGCGGTGAATTGGGTATTTATACGCCATTTCTCCTTTTTCTCCAGCATATTCATTTTCTAACTGTTGTACTGCTTTTACTCCCGTCCCGGTGATTGATTGGTAGGTTGAAACTACAATACGCTTGATGTTGTATTTTTTGTGCAATGGTGCTAGAACAAGAACCATTTGTATTGTAGAGCAGTTTGGGTTGGCAATGATTTTATCCTCTTTTGTCAACGAACTAGCATTGATTTCTGGAACGATCAATTTTTTAGTTGGATCCATTCTCCAAGCAGATGAGTTGTCAATTACCGTTGTACCTACAGCTGCAAATTTAGGTGCCCATTCTAACGAAGTTTCTCCTCCAGCAGAAAATAAAGCAATATGTGGTTGCATCGCTACCGCAGTCTCTAATCCTACAACACTATAATTTTTACCATTAAAGGCTATTTCTTTACCAACTGATCTCTCTGAAGCAACAAGAATTAATTCATCAGCAGTTGTAATAAAATTTCTTTCTGCTAATACTTGTAACATCACTTCTCCAACCATACCGGTTGCACCTACAACTGCTATTTTCATTTTTATAATTTTATAATTGAATACTTAACTTCAAGTACAAAAGTAAGTAATATTAAAACCAAAACAATTGCATTCACAAAAAATAACAAAATGTTACAAATAAAACACTTTACAAAAAAAACACGTCATTGACGTGGTTTTCATTATTATCTAGGATTTATTATTTCTTTAATAAATCTCTAATTTGCATCAACAACTCTTCTTGAGATGGTCCTGCTGGAGCTGCAACCACCGCTTCTTCTTTCTTTTTAGATTTTTCAGCAGCTCTAAGTATTACGAAAATAAAGAATGCAATAATTACAAAATTGATAAGTGCTTGCACTAAGTTACCATAAGTCATTACCGCTGCACCAGCTTCTTTTGCTGCCTCTAAGCTTGCATAGTCTTGCCCATTTAAAGAGATGAATTTTGTTGTAAAATCAACACCTCCTGTAAGCAATCCAACTACCGGCATAATAATATCATCAACGGCAGAACCGATAACTTTACTAAATGCACCACCAATTACAACTGCAGTTGCTAAACTCAAAACATCGCCTTTCATTAAAGAGGCTTTAAAATCGCTAAAAAATCCCATAAGTTTCCTTTTATTAAATTTGTAAATTTTCTTATTGAGAACTAAATTAAGTTTTTTTTAACACTTTAATTTATAAAATCGACCTTTATCCAATTTTATCGATAAAAAACACGTTTTACCCTTTGCGAAATGCTGGTTAAGATCTCATATGGTATGGTATTTAATTTTTTTGCGATGGATGAAACAGAAGGTTTTTCACCAAAAATGATAACTGATTCTCCTTCGGTGCATTCAATATCAGTGACATCTACCATGATCATATCCATACAAACGTTCCCCAATATTTTTGCTTTTTGATCATTTACATTGATGTAGCCTACTCCGTTTCCCAAGCCTCTCGAGATTCCGTCAGCGTATCCTACAGGGATTGTTGCAACCTTTGTGATTCTCTTTGCAACAAACTTTCGCCCGTAACCTACACTTTCGCCTGCATCAATCACTCTAACTTGCGAAATAACCGACTTTAAAGTACCCACGGTTTCTAAATACTTTTGTTCTTTAGGATCATTAGAAACACCGTACAAACCTATTCCCAAACGCACCATATTATATTGACTATCTGGAAAATTACTTATTCCAGAAGTGTTCAATATATGACGGATAGGATTTATCCCTAATTCTCGAATAATCTTAGAAGACAATTCTTCAAATAAATTAATTTGTTTCAGGGTAAAATCACGCTGTAAAGGATCGTCACTAGTAGCCAAATGTGATAAAATACTCTTTACTTTTACTGTATCATTGTCTTTTAATGTTGAAATAAGTTCAGCTAATGTATTTGTTTCAAAACCCAAGCGGTGCATTCCTGTATCTATTTTTATATGGATAGGAAATGCTTGTAGTTTTTTCTGTTTTGCTATTTTCAAAAATGCGTGTAATCCTTTTAAACAATAAATTTCAGGTTCTAACTGATGCTGAATAATGGCCCCAAAACTCGTGTTTTCAGGATTAAGTACCATGATTGGTGTTTTAATTCCGCCATTTTTTAACGAAATTCCTTCATCGGCAAAAGCCACACCTAGGTAGTCAACATTGTGATGTTCTAGTAAATTGGCAATTTCGAGTCCGCCATTTCCATAACCAAACGCCTTTACCATCACCATGATTTTGACCTCTGGTTTTAATTTCGATTTAAAAAAATTAAGATTGTAACTTATGGCGTTCAAGTTAATTTCTAAAACCGTTTCATGCGTTTTCTCCTCTAGTAAGGCAACTATTTCTTCAAACTGAAAAGAGCGCGCTCCTTTTACTAGGATAGTTTCATTTGAGAAATCGATATGCTCAAAATCAGCAATGAATTCTGCGGTATTGTTGTAAGTAATGCAATTATTGAATTTTTCTTTAAAAGCACTTATAGTATCTCCAATTCCAATTACACGATTAATGTTATTCGATATAATTAATTTGGCGACCCTATCATACAATTCTTCATTAACTAATCCGCTTTGAAAAATATCTGAGAGAATAACTGTTTTACTTTGGAACTGCTTCTGACTTTCGAGAAAATCCAAAGCTATTTTTAAAGACTGAAAATCAGAACTGTAACTATCATCCACCAAGGTGCAATTGTTGATCCCGTTTTTTACTTTCAATCGCATTTCGACTGGAAAAAGCAATAGCATTCTCGCTTGAATAACTGCACTTTCATAGTTCAAATACAATAAAACCATCAGGCAAGAAATGGCATTTTCGATAGAGGCCTTATCTAAAAAAGGAATTTCAAATTGCGCTTCTTTACCGTCATGAGCATAGTGAATTACAGTATGCTGGTTTACTATTTCTTTCTTGAAAACCAATACAGTCGCAGTTTCATCATTAAAACTCCAAGAAAATGTTTTATTCCTTGGGTTAATAAAACGATCTACTGCTGCATCTTTTTGATAGATTAAAACCTCAGCATGATTAAATAGTATGAGTTTCTCCTTGATTTTATATTCAATATTTTCGAACCCTTCATCGTGGGACGAACCAATATTTGTAAGCACTCCTATTGTGGGTTGGATTACTTTTTCGAGATTTTGCATTTCAGAAACTGTTGAAATACCTGCTTCAAAAATCCCTAAATTGTGTTTTTCATTTATAGCAACAATAGACAAAGGCACTCCTACTTGAGAGTTGTAACTTTTTGGGCTTCTAATGACATTAAAATCAGGACTTAGTAAAAAGTTCAACCATTCTTTTACGATTGTTTTACCATTGCTTCCCGTTAATCCTATTACAGGAAATTGGAATTTATTTCGATAAAAAACTGCAAAATCCTGAAGCGCTTTAATGCTATTATCAACCACCAAAAAATTAGCTTTATCCTCAAGTCCCGCTGGAACATATTGTACAACAAAATTTTGAACACCTATACTCATTAAGTCCTCAATGTAATTGTGTGCGTCATTATTGACTCCTACGATCGCAAAAAACAATGTCGAAGGGCTATTTTGCAGTGATCTACTGTCTATAGATATATTTTCAATTTCGTTTTCTGCTTTTAATCCCAACCATTTGGCGTTTAAAACAGCAACTATTTTTTTTAAACTTATACTCATTTTAAATTCGATTAATTATCAAAATACAGCTTATCGTGACCTTGCAACATACTTATCTTAATCACGAAGATTACTAACTCTCTCTTGATAAATATTGTTTCAAAGATACGATATATTAGAAAATGGACGCTAATGTCGTTATCGTTCTCGCTATTGCAAAAGTGCTGTGGCTTGAGAAAATGTGTTAACTAGATGAAAAAGATTAGTTCTTAATTTTAGTATATTTGTTACAACAAGACACTATTCACGATGCTTAAAAAAATACTACCTGCTGTATCCTACATTTTTCATCCCATTTTCATATCGCTATACGCGACACTGTTCTACCTTTTTTCGAATAATTCCAGCTTTATCAATAACGAAAAAATTTTCATTGTATCTCAAGTTGCCATCATAACAGTTTTGGTCCCTATGTTATTTTTCTTTGTGTTAAAGTCGACCAAAATGATTAGCTCTTATAAAGTGCCTACTGCATCAGAGCGGAAAATTCCCTTAGTAATTCATTGCTTTTTACTCATCTTGATATTAAAAAAAACCATTACTATCGAACGCTATGCTGAGTTACATTTTTTTATGCTAGGTGCGCTAACTAGTACACTTATAGCTTTAATACTCGCCTTTTTTAAACGAAGAGTTAGTTTGCACATGATAGGCATTAGCGGTCTGACCATATTTGTGATTGGTTTAAATCTACATGATCAAATTTCATATACGATAGCCATAGCATTGTTAGTGCTTATGAATGGAATTATTGCTTCTTCAAGATTGGCACTAGGAGACCATAGCGAACGTCAGTTAATTTTAGGGAGCTTGATAGGTGCCCTACCCCAGATGTTACTGCTGTACTTGTGGTTATAGGATATAAAAAATCAAACCTACATTAAGGGCTTTCATATCAATACTTTTATCTGCAATGGATGCCGTTTTAAACATGGAATTTAAACCGTAATACACATAAACGTTGACTGTATTGTACCCTGCGGAAGCGTAGATACCATATAAAAATTTATTAAAATCTTTATTTCCTTTTATGATTGCATTTGTAGTATCATCTGTAAAAACAGACCTATCGTGCAATAAATAGCTGAACTTTACCCCTCCGTAGATTCGCCAAAACTTATGGCTTTCATAGGTTGATGTTCGCCATCTAAATTCGACTGGAACATCTATTAATAATTGCGAGAATTTGTTAGTGCTGTAATCTCCCGTATTTACTGTATATACTGGATTATTACTATCGCCTGTAATGGCTAAATTTTGAATGTAGTTATTATAGGTGATTCCCAACCCCGTTGCGATAGCGATAGTGCGATCTTTATTGATAGGCATATCGCGTAAAAACCCACCCGAAAAACCCGTAGAGAACTTATTTTGAGATAAATCTGTTGGTTTTTGTTGCAAGGTGTTGTAAGTGAATGCAAAAAAAAACTGATCTTCGCGGTATAATGAATCGATACGAATCAGTTCGATTTTTTCCTCTTCTTCGATATCCTGAGCGTAAGAATGCCAATTTGTTAAAGCAAAAAAGCTAAGTACAATTAACTTTTGGAGAGTATTTCTAGTTATAATCAATCGCATGAGTGTATCTGGTTGTGAAGTAAACATTATCGCTATACAAATATATGTTTTTTGATACGTTTAATAACGCTAAATGATACGGCGACATTGTTTGTAATGAGAAATTTTTAAGAATTCACCAATAGCGAAGGGAAGCATGACTTAGTTTACTCGTGGCATTGCATGCCTTAGCCTTTTTTGTTTTATAGCTTAGCCAAACTAAAAAGTTTGACTTTTTCTAAAAGGATTAACTCCGTTGATCCCAGAGGGGGCGTCTCACAAAGAAACAATGCTTGGCATTGCATGCCTTAGCCTTTTTTGTTTTATAGCTTAACCAAACTAAAAAGTTTGACACGCTTTAAAACAAAAAATGCTCCCCTTTCAGGAAGCATTATTTCTTTGCAGAGAGAAAGGGATTCGAACCCTCGATATGTTGCCATATACACGCTTTCCAAGCGTGCGCCTTCAGCCACTCGGCCACCTCTCTAATTTGGTTTGCAAATAACACTAAAAAAATGAGCTTTAGCAATAAATATTAAGTAAATTTTGACAGCTTCACTTTTCTATATTTCCATTGTGTAAAAGGATTTTTTTGAAAGCTGTAATAAACAAACTCACTGCTTTTTTTTGGTAATCATTATTTAAGGTTAGTATGAACGAACTTCTAGCTGTCTCAACGCCATCTAACTTTACTGCTTTTAAATTATCCCACCCTTTTAAAGCCATTGCTGTAACAACGGTAGCCCAATCACTATTTTCTATTATTTGTAATAACGGGTGTATAGCATTTAACTCAATAGGAATTGTAGGATGCATATTGTTTTTTTCGAATAGTTTGTCTAGAAACTCTCGTGAATTAAAACCCTGTGAAGGTAGAATCAATGGAATGTTTTCTAAATCACGAAAAGGAATCTTGGCTAACTTGGCCAAAGGATTTGATTTGGCTACAGCCATAACCAACTCTGAGTCAAATAAAGCTATCGATTTAATAGCAGGGTTAATTTGATTTGCAGAAATAACTAAAACCAAGTCGAGTTCGTTATTCAATAATTTTTGCTCCAGCGGTTCAGTAGCGCCATATTCAACAATAATACGTAGCTGTGGGTATTTTTTAGCAAAGGTTTGCACCACTGGCAGCACCAAAACCCCAAAGATATAAGTCACGCCTATTCGTAATTCTCCCCCTATCATAGCATTTAAATCATCAATTGCCTGCTGACCTGATTGTACATCATTGAGTATTTGCTTGGCATGTTTTAAAAATACCGTACCTGCCTCTGTTAATTGGATTTTCTTAGCATTTCTTAAAAACAAGGGCATCCCCAACTCTTCTTCTAATTTTTTAATTTGTTGCGATAATGCTGACTGAGTGACAAAACAAAGCTCAGCCGCTTTTGTAAAATGCAGCACTCTCGAGGCTGTAATAAAATAATGCAATTGCTGAATTTCCATTTTAATAAGTATTACTAATCATTATCAGTAAAATTATTAATTTTTCTAATGATTTCAAAATGACGAAATTTGTAGTAAATAAAATCAGTTATGTTTAAAGCACTTCAATCTCGAAATTTTAAATTGTTTTTCTACGGGCAATCAGTCTCTGTGATTGGTACCTGGTTGCAAAAAACTGCAGTTAGTTGGATGGTGTATAGCATTACCGGCTCGGTATTTTTATTAGGACTGGCTACTTTTCTAAGCATGATTCCGTCTTTATTTCTTGCACCCATCGCAGGAAGTATCATCGGGCGCTACGATAGACACCGATCAATGATTGTACTGCAATCCTTAGCGATGCTACAAGCTGGTGCTATGGCCGTCTTAATCTATTTAAAAATATACAATATCACATTTATTTTGGCTTTAAGCCTGATTCAAGGTTTAATAAATGCTTTTGACATGACTTGTCGTCAAACTATGATGGTGGATATCGTCGACGATCCAAAAGATTTACCTAATGCTGTGGCGCTAAATTCAACCTTAACTAATTTTGCCAGAATTTCTGGACCCGCTTTAGCTGGGATAATTTTACATCAATATGGAGAAGACATTTGCTTTATTGGTAATTTCCTGAGTTATATTCCAGTTTTGATTTCGCTATCATTAATGCGCATCGAAAAAGCACCTAAATCACTTCATAAAATTAAAATGATTGATGATTTGGTTGCTGGGTTGAATTATGTTAAAAAAGAAGGTGATATGGCTCGAATGTTATTGATGCTTACTTGCAGCAGTTTATTTGTAATATCATTCAATACCCTAATGCCTGTTTTTGCCAAGGATATTTTTAATGGAAATGCGCAAACGTTTAGTTGGTTTGAAAGCGCAGCAGGAATAGGTTCGATTGTGTCGGCTATCTATTTGGCCAACCTGAAATCTACTGCAAACATTAATAAAATTATGGTAGCTGCCAGTATTTTATTGGGAACAAGTATTTTCATTTTAGCACTATCAACCAATTTATTTCTAACGCTAATTTGTATGACTGCAAGCGGAATTGGAATGATGGGACAAACGTCTTCGATAAACATTTATATTCAAACGCAAAGCAGCTCTCAAATGAGATCAAAAAGTATTAGCTATTACATGATGGCTTATCAAGGAATGATTCCCGTAGGGAGTTTAATTATAGGATATTTGTCACACATCATTGGTACAAGAAGTACTGTGGCATTTCAAGGTTTGATATGTTTAATCTCGGTAGCCGTTTATGTTTACTATGAAAAACACAGAAAATCTCAACTGGCGTTGTCTTGCCCTTTAGTGTATAAAGTTAAGTAACCTAATAAATTAAAGTGCTATTTCACCACGCAGTGATCGCTCAAAAATACTTTGAAACTCCTTAGGATTAATATTATGACCCAGAAGATACATTAACTTAGTTATAGCGGCCTCAGTAGTAATATCCCTGCCTGAAATCACTCCTATTTCCTTCAAGACTGTACTAGTTTCATACTGTCCCATATTGACGCTTCCACCTGAACATTGGGTTACATTGATAATGTGTAGTCCGTCTAAAATAGCTTTCTTAATGAGATCTAGAAACCAATCCTCTGTGGGTGCATTACCCGAGCCGTAAGTTTCGAGAACGATCCCTTTTAAATCTTTAATGGCTAAAATCGCTGATAAAACGGCTTCGCTCATTCCAGGAAACATTTTTATAATAGCCACATTAGTATCCATTGTGGTATGCACTTTTAAACTTCCAGTAGTATTAGGAGCCAAAAATAATTCGGAATTCAGTTTTAAATGCACGCCTGATTCTACTAGCTCAGGATAGTTAGGCGAAGTAAAGGCTCTAAAGTGTTCAGCGTTTATTTTTGTAGTACGGTTACCACGGTACAATTTATATTCAAAATATAAGCATACTTCAGTAATGACTGGTTTTCCATCAGTAATTAAAGAAGCAATTTGAATCGCAGTAATTAAATTCTCTTTAGCATCGGTACGCAAATCCCCAATAGGCAATTGCGATCCTGTAAAAATCACAGGCTTAGCTAAATTTTCAAGCATGAAGCTTAATGCAGACGCAGAGTACGACATGGTATCAGAACCATGAAGCACAACAAAACCATCAAATTGTTCATAATTATCCTCTATAACAGTGGCAATATTGCACCACTGCGCCGGATTCATATTAGAAGAATCGATAGGCTCATCAAAAGAATAGGTTTCAATCGCGCAATCTAATTGTTTTAGTTCGGGGATCTTTTGCAACAGCTTATTGAAATTGAATGCTTTTAACGCACCTGTTTCAAAATCTTTACTCATTCCAATCGTTCCTCCGGTATAAATCAATAAAATTTTAGCTTTCTGACTCATCTTTATATTTCAATTTGTTGAAAACTGGATTAGCATACATGTCTAATATTCCTTGTAAAGCTACAGGATTCTCCCCATCAATACGCATTTCAAGTCTTCGTTCAAAAAGTGATTTCTCATTTTCTGTATACAAATGTGCAAATTCATTTGTCTTGGTTACAATATCATAAGCGATATAATTTGTTGGCCATAGCTTATAGTTCTTTAGAATCGAATGGTCGATCTCTTGTGCTAATGCTTGTATCTGCTTGTTTGTATTGTCAAATTCGCTTTTTATAGCATCTAGTTCAGTATCTAAAACATCACCTACATGAATGTGAATCTTCTTTTTCTGACCTAAGATTCCACTTAGTAGCGTCATGAAATCTTCATTTTTCTCCTTGATGTATATTTCGTTCTTAGATTCTGCCATTAACTGCGGAATTTTCAAAACATCTGTAGGATCGTATTCATACGAAATAGAAACAGGAACTACTTTAATTTTCTTGAAGTAATCCATTAAGTTTGCTTCATCAGATCCCATCGCAAGCATTTTTAAAACACCAGGATTGGTTGCATCGTCACCATCTTTTGTGCGGCCCTCACGTTGTGCAATCCAAACTGATCTCGTTTCATGCTGAATTAAATGCCCTATATATTCTGATAGTAACTTAGAGCTAGACAACATTTCACGTGGTGTCAATCCTCTTTGAACTAAGAAATTTCTATTCATCTTAGCCAATGTATTCAAGAAATCCTTTTTAACAAGATTGTCTCCAATTGCAGAAGCTGTCATAACTAACCCTTTTTCGAACAAGCACACATTTAATAATGTAGTGTCTAAAACGATATCTCTATGGTTAGAAACAAATAAATAGGCCTCACTTTTTTCTAATTTTTCGAAACCTGAAGTGGTTAAACCTTCAGAGCTTTTCTCTAAAACTTTTTGAATAGTATAGTAAATAAAATTACATTGAAAATCACGTATAGAGTGTGTTTTTCTTAACTGCTCCTTCCAAACCTCATCATCGGTATCAGGAAATGTAAAGCCCATCATCGCCTTCATCATGGGATGATTTATTACACTTGTAATGGCCTGATTGATCTCAGAATCATAAAATGGCCTAATAGCGTCAAATTTTTGCATTTTGGTTATTTTAGGTGGCAAATGAACAAAAAAAATATCAATTTATAATGAATTCTATATTTAAATACCAAAAATTACTTTGGAATTTTGCGTAGTGATTTCCGCTATCTCCTCTTCTGATATTTTATAAATAACTGCAAGTTTTTCAATAATATTGCTAAGATAACTACTTTCGTTTCGTTTCCCTCTAAAAGGCACGGGAGCAAGATAAGGCGCATCAGTCTCTAACACAATATGTTCTATTGCGATTTGGTCTAAAAACTGATCTATTTTTCCGTTTTTAAAGGTTACAACGCCGCCTATCCCCAACTTCATATTATAAGAGATCGCTTGTAAAGCTTGCTCATGAGTTCCCGTGAAACAGTGAAAAACACCAAATAAATCAGGTCCTTTTTGTTCTTCAAGAATTTCAAATACCTCGTCAAATGCCTCTCTACAATGAATAACAATAGGCAATTTGTGTTGTTTTGCTAATTGAATCTGTTTTCTAAAGGCATCCTGCTGCTGTGGCAAATGTGTTTTATCCCAGTACAAATCGATTCCTATTTCACCTACAGCATAAAATTTTCGCTCGCTCAATTGTTTTTCAACATGAGCTAGCTGCACTTGATAATCTTCTTTAACATATGTAGGATGCAAGCCCGCCATCAAGTAAACAGCATCAGGATAACTTGCTTCTAGCGCATACATGGCTTCTGTAGTTTGAGAGTCAATTGCTGGAATAAAAAATCGAGAAACACCTGCTTTTATCGCACGTTGTATCATTTCGTCACGATCTTGATCAAATTCATCTGAATATAAATGGGTGTGCGTATCTGTAATTATCATAGTATTTATTTGAAAATGCAAAGTTAGTATTTTGAATTACTCTTTGTTTTAATTGTTGCTAATTTAGGTTATATTTGAGAATCACTATTTCCTTATGAAAGATTTACACGAAGTTTTGAAAAAAGAAAACTATAAAAAAGTACGATTTACAATCACTAAAACGCAGCATTTACTTATTACAGCTAAGATTAATGGTGTTAAAGGAAAATTCATTTTAGACACTGGAGCATCGAACAGCTGTATTGGTTTTGAAAGTGTAGCGCTATTTCAGCTTAACGCCAAGGACTCAAAAACAAAAGCATCTGGAGCAGGGGCCACAGGTATGACCACGCAATCTGCATCTGACTTTAATTTGCAATTGGGTTATTGGAAAAACCAAAATATTGAATTGGTAATATTTGATTTATCTCATGTAAACGAAGCTTTGCTAGCACATAAAGCTAAGGCGGTTCAAGGAATTATAGGAGCAGATGTTTTACTAAAAGGAAAAGCAATTATTGATTATTGCAACAACTATTTGTATTTGCAGTAAACAATAATTGCCTTCTTATATTGCAATTGCAACAAAATTACATTTTAATAGATTTAGTATTGTCAGCCAAATTGAGTTTGTAGATTGCAGTGCCTATTGTACCGTAATTACCGGTTTTATCAATGATAATTTGATCATAGATGCAGGCTGTTGTTTCTCTTTTAGTAAGTAAATTATAAATACCTACTTTATTTTTATTTTTTACGATGATCATGTTATTGAATTCACCCGTAATGTCATCGTATTTTGTTTCTAAAACTTCTTTTCCTAACATATCTAGCACCCCTAATTTTGCTTTGTCTTTAAACAGCAAGAAATTACATTTTCTAACTGTGTTGTAGTACGAATTTCTAACATCTAACGAAACGATAGGTGTAATTAAATCATAGCCTTTTGCTGTTATCTCGCGAGAACCTTTATCTAGTATTGTGTATTTATTATCTTTTTTAGCTAGGTATATATAATTGCTAGAATAGTTTTTAAACAGTACTTTTTCAATAGACTCATATTCACATGGCGCAATTAATTTTCCATATGAATCCAATATTCCAAACTTATCCTTCTTCTTGACGATCAGCGATTCTTTATCAACGATAATTGCATCGTATTCACAAGTTACAATTTCGTGTGGGCTTCCATTATTTACTTGTATCATTCCACATTTATCGCCTTTCCTAGTTGTTAAGCTATTAGAGTACGAAGTGTTTATAAAATCATATTCAAAGGGTAACGAAATCTCCCCATTTGCTGTAATACAACCGTACTTTCCGTCTTTATTAATTGCTAAATAAGAACCGTCATTATACCTAGAAACTCTAATGTTTTGATATTCGATAGGAACGATTATATTTTCGTTCTCATCTATGATACCCATTTTATCATTTAGCTTGACGATGAAGTTTTTACTATCTCTAATTGTATGCAGTTCTTGATACCAATCTTTAAGAACCGCTTTATTGTCAATTGTAATCAAGTTATACCCCTTGTGATTGTTTACTTTATACAAGTTGTCATTTCTAATCTTACTGAAACTTTTATATTCACAAGAAATCACAAATTGATCGCGTAATAAGCTATAAACTCCTTTAAGCGAATTCTTTTTATCACGTATTAGATAGTAATTATCTATACCTTCAAAACGGGAGATTTCACCCCACTCAAACGGAATCAATACCTCATTGCTTCTATTTAAAAGTCCGTAATACCCTGATTTGGCTCTTGCCAAAAAAATATCGTTGCCAAGATGTTTTAAAGTAGCATACATCATTGGAATCTCCCAAATTTCCTTATCAATATTGTAGAGCCCATAGTTAGCTCCAATTCCCATACAAAAAGCATTATCTCCACTCACTTTGTTATAGATTTGTCTAGAAAAAAGCATGGGTAAAATCATCTTACCGCGCTTCGAAATTCCGTATTTTCTATCACTTGATCTGTACTTACTATAAACCCATTTAGTATCCTCATTTATTTTATCACTTGAAAGCCTATTGTATGAATCAGAAACATTAACAACCTCCTCAGCCTCCATTACTTCATAAACTTCGTCATCATCTACACGTATTGTTTCTTTAATTGTTGCTTCTTTTTTATCCTTTTTCTTCTTTTGAGCGAATGCAAAGTTTGCGTTAGTCAACAAAATGGCAAGGGTTAAAACTTTAATACAATTTTTTAAGTCTATCATTTAATTAGGTTTTGATGAATAATAAAACTAAAAAAACCT
Source organism: Flavobacterium frigidarium DSM 17623 (assembly GCF_000425505.1). Classification (GTDB taxonomy): domain Bacteria; phylum Bacteroidota; class Bacteroidia; order Flavobacteriales; family Flavobacteriaceae; genus Flavobacterium; species Flavobacterium frigidarium. The sequence continues at coordinate 44,587 of NZ_AUDO01000009.1, forward strand.
TAAACAAATGAATGTTTAAGGTTTTTTTAGTTTTTGCAATATAAGGATAAACTACTATAGTTCAAAAGCTTTCTTAGGATTGTTGTCTAAAAGCAACTCCATTGGATTTTCTAGCGCTTCTTTAACAGCAACTAAGAAACCTACAGATTCTTTACCATCAATGATTCTATGGTCATAAGAAAGTGCTACGTACATCATAGGGTGAATTTCTACTTTACCGTTTACAGCAATAGGACGCTCAATAATATTGTGCATACCTAAGATTCCTGATTGTGGTGGATTGATAATAGGAGTAGATAGCATAGAACCAAATACACCACCATTAGTGATTGTAAAAGTTCCACCAGTCATATCATCAACAGTAATTTGACCATCACGTGCTCTAATTGCTAACCTTTTGATATCAGCCTCAACACCACGGAAAGTTAAATTTTCTGCATTACGAACAACAGGAACCATTAAGCCTTTTGGACCTGATACTGCGATAGAGATATCACAAAAATCGTAAGCAATTTTATAATCACCATCCATCATAGAGTTAACATCTGGATATAATTTTAATGCTCTAGTAACCGCTTTAGTAAAGAAAGACATGTATCCAAGACCTACACCACCATGTTTTGCTTTGAATTCATCTTTATACTGATTACGAATTGTGTTGATAGGCGTCATGTTTACTTCGTTGAAAGTAGTTAACATAGCCGTTTCGTTTTTGGCTGCAACTAAGCGTTCAGCTACTTTACGACGCAACATTGATAATTTTGTACGCTCTTGACCACGGCTTCCACCTGTAGGAGTTCCCATTGATGGTACTGCATTTACAGCATCATCTTTAGTAATTCTACCGTCTTTACCAGTTCCTGTTACAGCTGCTGGAGCGATATTTTTTTCGTCTAATATTTTTCTTGCTGCTGGAGATGGTGTTCCTGTAGCATAAGTTGCTGTTGGAGCTGGAGCCGCTGCTACTGGAGCAGGAGCTGCTTTTGGTGCTTCGGCAGCTGGAGCTGCTGCTGCAGGTGCCGCAGCTGCTGAACCTTCTGGTTTTGCTGCTGCTGTATCAATATGACAAACTACTGCCCCTACTGCTACTGCGTCACCTTCTTCTGCTTTTAAAGTGATAATTCCGCTTGCTTCTGCTGGTAATTCAAGGGTCGCTTTATCTGAATCTACTTCAGCAATTGCTTGGTCTTTTTCAACATAATCTCCGTCTTGTACTAACCATGTTGCAATTTCAACTTCTTTTATAGATTCCCCTGGTGATGGGACTTTCATTTCTAAAATCATCTTTTTTTTGTTTAAGGTTTGAATTGTTTAAAGTTCAAAGCGCATTTAATGTCACTTTAAACCTTAAACTTTAAACTAATTTTTATCTAAATAAATCTTTATCGAATACCATTTTAATAGCATCTGCATGTCGGCGTTTTGCTCTTGTATAACTTCCTGATGCTGGCGCTGAGTAGGCTTTTAATGAAGCTAATCTCCATTTTACCAAGTTGAAGTTCATTAACATAAAGCTATACGCTCCCATGTTTTTTGGTTCTTCTTGAGCCCAAACATAATCATCAGCATTTGGATAAAGTTCAATAATTGCTTTCATCTCCTCAACTGGAAGTGGGAATAACTGTTCGATTCTTACAACTGCAACATCATTACGGCCGTTGTTCTCTCTCTCAGCAATGATATCATAGTAGAATTTTCCTGTACAGAAAACTAATGTTTTTACATCAGCTTTGTTTACAGTAGTATCGTCTATTGTTTCTTGGAAACTTCCGTTTTCAAACTCTTCAATTGTTGATACACATCTAGGATCACGCAACAAACTCTTAGGTGTAAACACGATTAACGGTTTACGGAATTTTGTTTTCATTTGTCTTCTCAACAAGTGGAAGAAGTTAGCTGGTGTTGTACAGTCAGCAACAAACATATTGTGTCTTGCACAAAGTTGTAAGTAACGTTCCATTCTAGCCGATGAATGCTCTGCTCCTTGTCCTTCATATCCGTGTGGCAATAGTAAAACAATACCATTTTGACTGTTCCATTTGTCTTCTCCACAAGAGATGTACTGGTCAATCATGATTTGTGCACCGTTAGAGAAATCTCCAAATTGTGCTTCCCAGATCGTTAATGTATTTGGGTTTGCTAATGCATATCCATAATCAAAACCTAGCACTCCATACTCAGATAAAAGTGAATTGTATATATTGAAATTTCCTTTTTTACCTTCAAGATTGTTAATAAGTACAACTTCCTCTTCAGAGTCTTCTACTTTTACAACTGCATGACGGTGTGAGAATGTACCACGCTCAACGTCTTGCCCTGAAATACGTACATCAAAGCCTTCTTGCAATAAAGAACCGTAAGCTAAGTGCTCAGCCATTCCCCAGTCTAATTTATTCGTTTCGAAAAACATTGTTTTTCTATCGTTGATTAGCTTTTGAATTTTATTGATGAATTTTTTATCTGAAGGTAAATTGCAAACAGCATTAGCAACTTCAGTAAGTCCTTCTCTTGAATATGATGTATCTACATCTTCAAGCATAATTTTATTAGAAACCTGCTCAAATCCTAACCACTCATTTTTCATGAACGGCGTGATCACTGTTAAATCTTTTTTACGAGAAGCTTCAAGATTTACTTCCATTTTTGCTTTGTACTCTTTTTCAAGTCCGTTTACAAAAGTAGCATCTATAACACCCTCTGATAATAATTTTTCAGCATAAAGATCTCTTGGATTCTTGTGCTTTGCAATTATTTTATATAAAACTGGTTGTGTAAAACGAGGCTCATCACCTTCATTGTGACCGTATTTTCTATATCCTAATAAGTCAATAAATACATCACGACCAAACTGCATTCTGAAATCTAAAGCAAAATCGATTGCGTGAACAACTGCTTCAGGATCATCAGCATTAACGTGTAATACTGGAGACAAAGTAACTTTGGCAACATCTGTACAATACGTTGACGAACGAGCATCAAGGTAGTTTGTTGTAAAACCAACTTGGTTATTAATTACAATATGAATTGTTCCTCCCGTTTTGTATCCGTCGAGTTGTGCCATCTGGATAATTTCATAAAGCAATCCTTGCCCTGCAATTGCAGCATCACCGTGAACAGCGATTGGCAATACCTTAGAAAAATCATTTGGGAAATATTTATCTTGTTTTGCTCTAGTAATTCCCTCAATTACTGCACCTACTGTTTCAAGGTGAGAAGGGTTAGGCGCAAGATTGATATTGATTTTTTTACCTGTACTTGTAATTTTATCAGCAGTGAGACCTAAATGGTACTTTACATCACCGTCAAAATATTCTTGATCGTAATCTTTTCCGTCAAACTCCCCAAAGATATCTTGAGTTGATTTACCAAAAATATTAGCCAAAACATTCAAACGACCACGGTGAGCCATTCCCATTACAAATTGTTCTACACCACGCTCAGCTGCTTTTTCAATTAATGAATCAAGTGCTGGAATGATAGACTCTCCTCCTTCTAATGAAAAACGTTTTTGTCCTACATACTTAGTATGCAAGAAATTCTCAAAAGAAACTGCCTGGTTTAACTTATCAAGAATCGTTTTTTTCTCTTCAGGTGAAAAGTTAGGTTGATTATCGTTTACTCCTACTTTGTTTTGAATCCATTTAACAATCTCAGGTTTCCTGATGTACATATACTCTACACCAATGTGTTGACAGTATGTTGTATCTAAGTGTTTAATGATATCGCTTAATGTTGTGGGTGCTATACCGATGATTTTGGCTGCATCAAAAACAGTATTTAAATCTGCTGATGTAAGTCCAAAATTTGTAATATCAAGATTAGGTTCGAATGTCCTTCTATCTCTTACTGGGTTTGTTTTAGTAAATAAATGTCCTCGAGAGCGGTAGCCTTCGACTAATTTTAATACATCAAACTCCTTTTGAAGTTTTTCAGAAATTTTAGAGTAGTCAACTGAGCCTGAGGCTACTTCGTTAACTATATGTTGTACAGGGTTTTCACCATTGTACGTTTCCATTCCAAAGTCGAAACCTTGAAAAAAAGCTCTCCAGCTCGGCTCAACGCTGTCTGGGTTCTCTAAGTACTGATCGTATAATTGTGCAAAAAATTCTGTATGTGCTGCGTTTAAAAATGAAAACCTGTCCATAATATTTATTGAATATACTTTTTGTTAAAATAGTTTGACAAAAGTACAATAATCAACTAAGTTTACATTTATTTTAAGTTACTTTTATGTGTTAAAATGTTAAAAATTTAGATAGTTATGACAAATTACCCTTTCTTCAGCCAATTTAAATACATTATACTTAGTGCAAGCCTTGTATTATGCAGTGCTTTATCTGCACAACAACAACCGTTTAAAAAACAATCGCAAAGTGATTTTTGGGATAAAGTGCAATTTGGAGGCGGTTTAGGATTAGGTTTTGGTTCTGGCTACACTGATATTTCAATTGCTCCTAGCGCCATTTATAATTTCAATCCCTATGTTGCTCTAGGTATTGGCGCACAGTACAGCTATGTAAGTCAAAAAGATTTTTACACTTCTAATCTATATGGTGGAAGCCTAATTGCATTAGTGAACCCAATTGAACAAATCCAACTTTCAGTTGAATTAGAGCAACTTCGTGTTAATGTGAGCGTTGATGACGATTTTAACAACAGCAGTAACACACGCAACTTCTGGAACACTGGTTTATTTGTAGGTGCCGGTTACCGTACTAATAATGTTACTATAGGAGGTCGTTACAATGTTTTGTACAATGAAAATGATGCTGCTTACAGTAGTGCATTTATGCCTTTTGTAAGAGTATATTTTTAATCAATAGTTGTTTTTAAACCACACTTTTTGCCATTCTCTTTTTAAAAGTAAATAAGTTACTTGTTCTGCTAGGACAACAAGATCAGATCCGTCAAGTTTTTTAACCTCTTCCTCTGCAACGTCGATAATGTACAGCAGGTTTAGGTATTCTGCAAATTTGTACATGATCATGCGGTAGATTTTTTCATGCAATTGAATTTTGAGTTCCTCAGGAGAAATGCTCATGGGAAAATCAATACCTTCATTTGCTAGATTGAAATCTTTATTTATTTGGATAATTAATTTTAAATATAGCGATTGTTCTTGTGCTTCAACAAGCAACAAATCTGTATTAATAGGGGCTACAAACATATATTTTGGATCTTTAAAACAGCAGTTTTATTTCTTGTAATGCAATTTATTTTCGAAAAGAAAATTACACTTTTCGGCCCATTAGGTTTTCACCAAAAGCTTTCAGTATTTCTTTTTTCTCCTTACTAATATCCATTCGATCTAAAGTTTCAAAAGCTTTAAACGTAAAATCTTGCATCGCTTGCTGTGTCGCTTTACTAGCTCCAGAGGTATTAAAGATCTCTTTTACTATTTCGATTTTAGCAGTACTATCTGTAGGTTGGGTTGCGAATAACGTTTTCAACTTATCTGATACATCATCCGATGAAAACTCCATTGCTTTAAGGTACAAATAGGTTTTTTTGTTTTCGATGATATCACCGCCAACTTGTTTCCCGAAGGTTTCAGGATTCCCAAAAGCATCAAGATAATCATCTTGCAATTGAAAAGCCAAACCTAAATAGAGACCAAACTCATAAATTAAACAAGCATTCTCTGTCGTAGTTCCCGCAACAAGCGCCCCCATTTTCATGGCTGCTGCAACAAGGACTGCTGTTTTATACTCTATCATTTTTAAATACTCAGCAATGGTAACATCATCGCGAGTTTCAAAATCGACATCCCACTGTTGCCCTTCACATACTTCTAGAGCCGTTTTGCTAAATAACTTTGCTAACTCCATAAAAACTGGAGCTTCGTATTGTTCAAAATATTGATATGCTAGGATCAACATCGCATCACCAGACAAAATCCCCGTGTTTAAATCCCATTTTTCATGGACTGTCACTTCACCTCTACGCAAAGGTGCTTCATCCATAATATCATCATGCACTAATGAGAAATTATGAAAAACTTCTACCGCCATTGCAGCTGGCAAAGCCTTTTCATAATTAACATCAAAAACTTCTGCAGCCATTAATGTCAGAACAGGTCGAATTCTCTTTCCTCCTAAGTCTAAAATATAAATTATAGGATCATATAAGTTTTTAGGTTCGCGAGATATTGACTGCGCTTTCAAATAGCTAATGAAGAAATCTTGATATTGATTGATAGCATGCATAAAAATAATTTTCGGCTAATTTACAGCATTCAAATCTCATTACAAACTTGCAGTCTTAACTAAATGTTAAAATAAACAAAAAACAATGGAAACTATTTTGGTTCCTAAAGTTTCCTGTCTACATTTGCACAAAAAATTAACATATCGAAACTTTACATTATGGCAGCAACTTTACAATTAAATACTACAAAGTGGTCATTAAATTCCAATCAATCAGATGTACTTATTAAAGCAAGACACTCTATAATAGCTTACATATCAGGATCACTAAACAAATTTAAGGGTTCGATAGACATGCAAAACAATGAGGTTGAGGATGCTTGTATAGAATTTAATTTAGATGTAAAAAATCAGGAGTCAACTTTAAAAAATATTGACAGTCCTCTATATATAAATGATTATTTAGATAGCAATACGTTTCCAAATATTACTTTTAAATCGACCTCTTTTCAAAAAATCAGCTCAAACATTAACTTTTTAAAAGGAAACCTTACCGTGAACAATATTACTAAAACTGTAGAGCTAGATGCGCAATTAATAAACATAACAGTTCAAAACGGTACTAAAACAGCAATTTTTGAAATATCTGGTTTAATTAAACGTAAAGATTTTGATTTAGTCGCAAATGCTTACAATCATACGAATGGCATTTCGCTTGGACAAGATATTACTTTAACTGCTAACCTTGAGTTTGTTATCTAAACAAATGAACTTAACTAGCTAAATAAGTCTAGCATTATAAAAATCGCCTAATAAAATAAAGTAAAATACTACGCATTAGCACAATACATGCAAATTTTATAACTTTTGAGTAATAAATTAACAACGAGACCTCCTTATTAGCTGTTTCTTTGTAGAATAAAAATAAATGAAAGAGAAAATTATAGCAAAAGCAAGTGAGATGTTTATAAAGCTAGGCTTTAAAAGCATTACTATGGACGATATTGCCGGAGAGATGTGCATTTCTAAAAAAACGATATATAAATATTTTTGCAATAAAGAACTGTTAATCGAAGAGAGCACAAAGCTACTACACAAGGAAGTCCATGAAAATATCGAATCTATTGTGCAACAAAATTATAATGCAATTGAGGAGAGTTTTAAAATAAGAAATAAATTTAGTGAAATGTTTCACTCAATAGTTGACTCATCTCCCCTATTTCAATTAAAAAGACATTACCCCGAGATTTACGAAAAAGTAATGCTTACAGAGATACAGGAGTGTTCGATGTGTTTTGAGAAGAACATTTTAAAAGGAATACGAGATGGCCATTACCGCGAGGATCTCAATGTAGCAAGTTATGTAAAGTTTTACTATATGCTTATTTTTAGCATCAATGGTGATACAAGTTCTGATAAAGAAACAAAAGGACTAGAGCTTGAAGCATTAGAATATCATACGAGAGCTATGGCAACAACTAAAGGAATAATAGAACTAGAAAAACACTTACTAAACCCAGAAATATAATGAGAAAACTACTTTTTATTACATTCTTGACGATGGCAGTTACCAGCCGAGCACAAGAAGTAAAAACCCTAACGCTAAAACAAGCCATTGAGTACGCCTTAGTGAATAAATCAGATGCTAAAAAAGCGCAACTGAAAATTGAAAATAGTGGTTACCAAATTGAAGAGGTACGTTCTAGAGCTTTACCGCAAATTGCTGCTACGGGAAGCTTGAACTACAACCCAATTTTGCAAACAAGCGTTATTGATGGTGCTGGTTTTGGACAACCGGGGACAATCATTCAAGCAACTTTTGGACAAAAATGGATTTCAACAGCAGGAGTTTCGCTTACGCAAAACTTATTTGACCAAGCAGTTTTCACTGGTTTAAAAGCGGCAAAAACCACACGAGAATTTTATATTATCAATGCACAATTAACAGAGGAACAAGTTATTGAGCGTGTTGCAAACAACTACTATTCGGTATACGTTAAGAGACAAAACTTAACCGTTTTAGATAGTACGTACAACAATACAGTGAAAGTCAAAAACATCATCCAAGGGCAGTACGACAATGGTTTAGCCAAAAAAATTGATCTTGATCGTACTTTAGTTAAAATTTCAAATATAAAAACCCAACGTCAGCAGGTGCTTAACGCAGTACAACTGCAAGAGAACGCATTAAAATTTTATATGGGAATGCCAATAGAAACAGCAATTGAGATTCCAGTAGCACAATTTGAAGTTACACCACAAGCGTTCACAGAAAATCCTAATACAGCAAATAGAACCGAATATTTGTTACTGAAAAAACAGCAGCAGTTGTTAGAGTTTCAAAAGAAAGCGGTATTAGCTGCATACTATCCTACCCTATCTTTATCTGCAGGCTATAATTATATTGGGCAAGGACCTGAGATGCCATTAGGCGCTAGACCTTCTCAAGGAGTATACTGGTCTGATTATTCTGCAATAGGACTTAATCTATATGTGCCTATTTTTACTGGATTTAGCACCCGTTCAAAAGTGAGACAAGCTGACGTTGATTTAAGATCTCTTGAAGAAGACTTAATAGATACTAAGCTCTCATTAGATTTAGATTATGCTAACGCAAAAACACAAATAGAAAATAGCATTGTTACTATTAATAACCAACAAAGTAATGTAAAACTAGCACAAGAAGTTCTTGATAATACTAAGAACAATTATGTGCAAGGATTAACTAGTTTAACTGAAGTGCTTGATGCAGAAAATGCAAATACCGAAGCAAAAAAAAACTATACTGCTGCAGTGCTTGACTACAAATTAGCCGAAATACAATTAATAAAATCAAAAGGAGAACTTAAAACACTTATAAATAACTAGTATGAAAAAGAAAATTACCATAGCACTAATAATTGTCGCAGTTCTTGCGGTAATAGGGTATATCTTAGTTAGCAACAAAGAAGCAAACAAAGCTAAAACGGATATTGTAGCACAAAAAAATGCTTCGGTATCAGTGAAGACAACAGCTGTAAAAACAGAGAACATTTCGTTAGATTTTGTTGCCAATGGAAATTTCGAACCTACTCAAGAGCTAACCTTTTCTGCAGAAAAATCTGGAAAAGTTGTACGTATTTTAGTTGATGAAGGTGACTATGTAACTGTAGGCCAAACATTAGTAATCGTTCGTAGTGATGTAGTTGATGTGAATGCGCAAACTGCAAAAGCAACATACAATAATGCACAAGCAGACTACGCTCGTTATGAAAATGCATTCAAAACTGGTGGGGTAACAAAACAACAATTAGATCAAGCTAAACTAGCGTTAACTAATGCTGGAGCAAATTTAAAACAAGCCAATATCAATGTAGGTGATACCCGCGTTAAAGCGCCAATAAGAGGTTTTATCAACAAAAGGTATATTGAACCAGGATCAATCTTAACAGGAATGCCTGCAAGTGCGATGTTTGACATTGTGGATGTGTCTAGTTTGAAATTAAGGGTAGCTGCAAACGAAACTCAAGTCGCTAGTTTAAAAGTGGGGAATTCAGTGGATGTAACTGCAAGTGTTTTCCCAGATAGAAAATTCACGGGTAAAATTACCTTTATTGCAGCAAAAGCAGATGAGAGCTTGAACTTTCAGGTCGAAATCGAAATTGCAAACAGTAAAGAAAACAATATTAAAGCCGGTATGTACGGTTCAGCAAATTTTGAATCAAATCAAAAACAAGAATTAAAAGTTGTTCCAAGAAACGCCTTCGTAGGTAGTGTAAGTAGCAATCAAGTATTTGTAGTCGAAAACGGAAAAGCAAAACTTAAAAAAGTCACTGCAGGACGAATTTTAGGTGAAAAAGTAGAAATTGTAGATGGTTTATCTGATGGGGAACTTGTAATCACAACAGGTCAAATCAATTTACAAGATGGAAGTTTAGTAGAAATTATCAAATAATTTCAATCGCGAGCAAGCTATTGCATTTTTTAAAATTAAAGCGATTAAACAAAAGAAAAACATATGAAATTAGCAGAAATATCCATTAAACGACCGTCCTTAATTATTGTACTTTTTACAATTTTGACTCTTGGAGGACTGTTCAGTTATAGTCAATTAGGCTATGAATTGATTCCGAAATTTGAGCAAAATGTAATTACAATTTCGACCATTTATCCAGGAGCTTCTCCGAGTGAGATCGAAAACACGGTTACTAAAAAAATAGAAGACGGAATTGCCTCTCTTGAAAATATCAAAAAAATTGATTCAAAGTCATACGAGAGCTTATCTATTGTATCCATAACCTTGACATCAAATGCAAAAATTGACGTTTCGATGAATGATGCACAAAGAAAAATCAACCAGTTACTGAGTGATTTACCGGATGATGCCGAAACTCCTTCGTTAACTAAATTCTCTTTAAGCGATTTACCAATTATGACCATTGGTGCAAAAGGAAAAATGGATGAAGCCGCCTTTTATGACTTGATCGATAAAAAGATTGCTCCTGTTTTATCTCGTGTAGAAGGTGTTGCTCAGGTAGATATAATTGGTGGTCAGGAACGTGAGATTCAGGTAAATCTTGATGCCAATCGCATGCAAGGTTACAACCTTTCAATTCCTGAAGTACAGCAAATGATTCTAACATCTAACTTGGATTTCCCTACCGGAAACATTCAAACACGTGATCAAAAAATATTGATTCGTCTTGCCGGTAAGTACAAAAGCGTTCAAGAATTAAGAGATTTAGTTATTTCTTCAAAAGGTGGAATCGAAATAAGATTAAAAGACATCGCAGATGTTCAAGATGACCAAAAAGTTGCAGAGAAAATTTCGAGAGTCGATCAGCAGAGCGCCATCATTTTGCAAATAATTAAACAATCTGACGCGAATGCTGTAGCAGTAAGTGAAGAACTTGTAAAAAGTATTCAACTACTAGAAACAGATTATAAGACAAATTCTTTACAATTAGACATCGCAAAGGACAGTACTGTTTATACGCTTGAAGCAGCAGATTCTGTACTACACGATTTACTTATTGCAGTTGTTTTAGTGGCACTTGTAATGTTATTTTTCTTGCACAGTATTCGTAACTCATTAATTGTAATGGTTTCAATACCTGCATCATTAATTGCCACTTTCATCGGTATTTATTTATTGGGATACACGCTAAACTTAATGAGTTTATTAGGACTTTCACTCGTGGTGGGTATTCTGGTCGATGATGCCATTGTAGTATTAGAAAATATTTACAGGCACATGGAAATGGGAAAAAACCGTGTCCGTGCAGCCTATGAAGGAACTGCAGAAATTGGTGGTACAGTAACTTCAATTACCTTAGTAATTGTAGTAGTGTTTTTACCTATTGCTATGAGTTCAGGATTAGTATCAAATATTATTACGCAGTTTTGTGTTACAGTTATTATATCAACATTGCTTTCTTTGTTGGCTTCATTTACAATTATCCCTTGGTTGTCTTCTCGTTTTGGAAAATTAGAGCACATCAAAGGGGACAACCTTTTTGGTAAAGTTATCTTAGGCTTCGAAAGTTACCTTACTCGATTCATTAACTGGATATCAAGATTATTGACGTGGTCACTGGATCATTATAAAACAACATTAGCTATAGTATTGCTAGTTTTCTTTAGCTCAATAGCACTTATACCTGCCGGATTTATAGGAGGTGAGTTTTTTGCAGCATCTGATAGTGGTGAGTTTTTAGTTCAAATCGAAATGCCAAAAGACGCTTCCTTAGAACAAACGAACTTCATGACTCAAAAAGCAGAAAAGTTTTTAAGTAAAGAAGAATACGTTTTTAGCCAGATTACTATAGTAGGGCAAACATCTGAAGGTTTAGGTGCATCACAAGCAACAGCATACAAAGCCGAAATCAATGTTAAAATGATTGATCAAAGTGAGCGTTCTGACGCTGCATCTGTTTATGCTGCAAAAATCAAACGTCAATTAGAAAAGGTACTTATTGGGGCTAAAGTTAAGACAGTACCCGTAGGTATTTTAGGAACGGCAGAAAATGCTACATTGGGACTAATTGTAACTGGTCCATCTGTAGAAAGTGCAATGAAATTTGCAAAAATGGCTGAAGCTGAATTACGCACTATCCCCGGAACTACTGAAATTAAATTAACAGTAGAGGATGGAAATCCAGAAATTAACGTTCAAGTTGATCGTGATAAAATGGCCGCGCTAGGATTGACACTTCAAACAGTTGGTTTGACAATGCAAACTGCTTATAGTGGAAATACAGATGGAAAATTTAGAGCAGGTGAATATGAGTACGACATTAATATCAAGTACAATGCCTTCAATAGAAAGAATATAAATGATGTAAGTAATTTAATCTTCATTAATAATATGGGACAGCAAATTAAGCTATCTCAATTTGCTACAATTACTGAAGGATCTGGACCTAGCCAATTAGAGCGTAGAGACAAAACAGCATCTGTAACAGTACAAGGTCAAAACGTGGGTGTTGCTTCTGGAACTATTGTAACGCAATGGCAAGAAAAATTAGATAAACTTGAAAAACCTACAGGTGTAAATTACATTTGGGGTGGGGATCAAGAGAATCAAAGTGAAGGTTTTGGAACTTTAGGAATCGCTTTACTAGCGGCAATTATTTTAGTGTACCTTATTATGGTAGGTTTATATGATAGTTTTGCACACCCGTTTGTCGTTCTATTTGCAATACCACTATCATTTATTGGAGCATTATTAGCATTAGCATTGACTAACAATACCTTGAACATCTTTACCATATTAGGTATTATCATGTTGATTGGTTTAGTTTGTAAAAATGCGATTATGTTAGTCGATTACACTAACCAACGACGAGCGGCAGGTGAAAGCATTAGAGATGCACTTATTCAAGCAAATCATGCTCGTTTAAGACCTATTTTGATGACTACCATTGCCATGGTTTTTGGTATGTTCCCAATTGCATTAGCATCTGGAGCTGGAGCTGAATGGAAAAATGGACTTGCTTGGGTTATTATTGGAGGATTGATAAGTTCATTATTCTTAACCTTAATTGTTGTTCCGGTGATCTATGAAATCATGGAGAAAATAATCGCTAAATTTAGTAAAGGCGAAAAAGTAGATTATGAAGCCGAAATGGTCGCTGACTACGAACATAAGGAATTGAACGAACATTAATTCAATTACAGTATTAGATATATCAAACAAAGAAACCCGTTCTTAATCGAACGGGTTTCTTTATATCTAGTCGCGAAAGTATTAAAGTGAAGAACGAACTTTAAGCAACAGCTATTTTGGTCTCAAATTAAAATCAGTAGTAACAATACCATAATCATCTACACTGACCATCCTACAAGTATTGCTGACAAACACATTTACAAGCTGTGCCTCTACATCAATTTTCCGTATGCCAATTTTTTTTACCTAAATACAATCTGTAAAAATGTTTCCACTTTTTTCATTAAATAAATTGGTACTAAACTATTCTGATTTCAATCCTAAATATTACTAGTTTTAGAAAGTATAATTAAGAATGTGATTTTGCTGTGTCATTTTTGATTGACTTTGCTCTTAAATTTTGTCATCAATTATGAATGAATATCTAAATGTTTAGATTGATCTTGGAGTTAGATTTATAGTGTTATAAAAAATATTTAAAAAGAATATGAGGTATAAAAAAAGCCCTCATATAAATGAGAGCTCTATTATGAATTCTTTGGTTTTAATTAATCAATATTAACCAAGTTGTCTTTTTTAGAGTTTTTAACTGATGCAACTCTATTATCTGCATAAACTACTTCGTTTACAGCTAGGTTGTTGTAAAACATCCATTTTCCAACTTTTTCGCCTTTGTCATACTCAGCTGTAGCTGTTTTATTTCCGTTCATATCAAAAGAGACCCAAGTTCCTTGTAATTTTCCATTTTCATAGAAACCCTCTTGTTGTACTTGCCCATTATCATATAAATATGTCGCTTTTACTAAGTTTCCTATTGCTTCTAATTTCGGTTGTTTGTTTTGTGCCATTACTACACTTGAAATTAAAACTGCTGCAATCATTATATACTTCTTCATCTTTTAAGGTTTTAATTGTTATCTACACAAATATAAGAAGGTATTTACAATTAAAAAACAATTTGGTAACAATTTAATAACATTGAATGAAAACTTAACATTGGAAAAAGAATTTGAAAAACAATTAAGTATTAAAAAAAACATCACAGACAATTCATTGTTCATAAATAGTCCTAAATTTGCAGCCAAGATCATCTGCGAAAGGATGGAACAATCTAAAATAGTAAATAATGTATAGAAGTCATAATTGTGGCGAACTTAATGCCTCACACATCAACACCGAAGTAACTTTAGCTGGATGGGTTCAAAAATCACGTGATAAAGGATTTATGAATTGGGTCGATTTAAGAGACCGTTATGGTATCACACAATTAATATTTGATGAAGGTCGTACAGATAAAACGGTATTCGAACAAGCAAAAACATTAGGCCGCGAATTTGTAATTCAAGTAAAGGGAACCGTTATAGAACGTGAAGCAAAAAATAAAAATATTGCAACAGGTGAAATCGAAATTTTAGTTACTGAACTAACTATCTTGAACGCAGCATTGACTCCTCCATTTACTATCGAAGATGAAACTGATGGTGGAGAAGATATTCGAATGAAATACCGTTACCTAGACATTAGACGTAATCCTGTAAAAAACAGCTTACTCTTTCGTCATAAAGTAGCGATGGAGGTTCGTAAATACTTATCTGATTTGGATTTCTGTGAAGTAGAAACACCGTACTTAATCAAATCTACGCCTGAGGGAGCTAGAGATTTTGTGGTTCCTTCTCGAATGAATGAAGGACAATTTTATGCACTACCACAATCACCACAAACTTTCAAACAATTATTGATGGTAGGTGGAATGGACAAATATTTCCAAATCGTGAAGTGTTTCCGTGATGAAGATTTACGTGCAGACAGACAACCAGAATTCACACAAATCGATTGCGAAATGGCATTTGTAGAACAAGAAGATATTTTGAATATTTTTGAAGGACTGACACGTCATCTACTAAAAGAAATAAAAGGAGTTGAGGTAGATAAATTTCCACGTATGACCTATGAGCATGCTATGAAAACCTACGGAAACGACAAACCAGACATCCGTTTTGGGATGGAGTTTGGAGAATTAAATGAATTTGCACAACACAAAGAATTCCCAGTATTTAATGCAGCTGAATTAGTTGTGGGAATTGCAGTTCCAGGAGCAGGAAACTACACACGTAAAGAAATCGATGCTTTGATCGAATGGGTAAAACGTCCGCAAGTAGGCGCATCAGGAATGGTGTATGCTAAATGCAACGAGGACGGAACATTCAAATCATCCGTTGATAAATTTTACGATCAAGATGACTTAGCCAATTGGGCAAAAGTAACTGGAGCGAAACCAGGAGATATGATCTTTGTACTTTCTGGACCAGCTGATAAAACGAGAGCACAATTAAGTGCATTAAGAATGGAATTAGCAACACGTCTAGGATTGAGAAATCCAGCTGAATTTGCACCACTATGGGTAGTAGACTTCCCTCTACTAGAATTTGATGAGGAGTCTGGTCGTTACCACGCAATGCACCATCCATTTACATCTCCTAAACCAGAAGACATGCACTTACTTGATAGCGAACCTGGAAAAGTAAGAGCAAATGCTTATGATATGGTCTTAAATGGAAACGAAATTGGAGGAGGATCGATTCGTATTCACGATAAAGCAACACAACAGTTAATGTTTAAATATTTAGGGTTTACAGAAGATGAAGCCAAAGCACAATTTGGATTCTTAATGGATGCATTCCAGTTTGGGGCACCACCACATGGAGGTTTAGCTTTTGGATTAGATAGATTAGTAGCGATATTAGGTGGGCAAGAAACTATTAGAGATTTTATTGCTTTTCCGAAAAATAATTCAGGAAGAGATGTAATGATTGATGCTCCCTCTGCTATTGATGCAGTACAATTAAAAGAACTACACATTGATTTAAACATAAATAAATAAGCGAAAACGCTGAAAATCAATTATTTTTATAAAAAAATTCACAATAATAGCATTCGTATGATATTAAATCTTACATTTGCCTTATTATAAATTATTATTACTATTACAATGCGTACAGGTACAGTTAAATTTTTCAATGAGTCTAAAGGTTACGGATTCATTACAGACGAAGAAACAGGAAAAGACATTTTTGTTCACGCTTCAGGAATCAACGCGGAAGAATTACGCGAAGGTGACAGAGTTAGCTATGAAGAAGAAGAAGGAAGAAAAGGGAAAGTTGCTGCGAAAGTAGCAGTTATCTAAGCAAAATATTTTTTGCCAACGAATGTCAAAGCGTTTCGATTTAATTCGAAACGTTTTTTTTTGGTTCAAACTGAAAATTTAGACGCTTTAAAATGAAAATTAAAACAGTTATTTATAATCGTTAAAAATTACAACATTATAGGATTTCGACACCCACTTAATTAAAGTTTTGGCTTGTGTTTTAATTCCTTGAAACCTATCTTTGTTGCTTATTTTAGCACAAAAATCATTAATTATGCAATCTGATCAATTAAGTTACATCCCAATTTTAATGCAGTGTTTGTTAGCTGTAGGATTTGTTGTGGGAACAATTATTGTTTCTGGAAAATTAGGTCCAAAAAGAAAGTCAGAAACCAAAGATAGAAACTTTGAGTGCGGTATCGAATCTGTTGGTAACGCGCGTATCCCTTTCTCTGTAAAATACTTTCTTGTTGCCATCTTATTTGTTCTATTTGATGTAGAGGTGATTTTTTTATATCCTTGGGCGATCAACTTTAAAGAGTTAGGAATGGAAGGAATGGTTAAAATGGTAATTTTCATGATGCTCCTTTTGGTGGGGTTTTTCTACATCATCAAGAAAAAAGCATTGGAGTGGGAATAACAACTACCGCATAGTATCAATTTTAGATTTGGCTAAAAGCCAAAATTTAAAGCTTACAATTCAAAATTAAAGAAAATGAGTAATTCAAATACAAATATGGTTGCCGCACCAGATGGCGTTGTTGGAGAAGGATTCTTCGCAACAAAGCTTAATGATGTTGTAGGTTTAGCTAGAGCAAATTCATTGTGGCCACTACCGTTTGCAACTTCTTGTTGCGGGATTGAATTTATGGCAACAATGGCATCTCATTACGATTTAGCACGATTTGGTTCTGAGCGTGTGAGTTTTTCTCCTCGTCAAGCAGATATGTTAATGGTGATGGGAACTATCTCTAAAAAGATGGCCCCTATTTTACGCCAAGTGTACGAACAAATGTCAGAGCCACGTTGGGTAATCGCTGTTGGAGCTTGTGCTTCCTCAGGAGGTATCTTTGATACGTACTCTGTATTGCAAGGAATTGACAAAGTAATCCCGGTTGATGTTTACGTACCAGGATGCCCACCAAGACCAGAGCAAATTGTTGATGGTGTAATGAAATTACAAGAATTAGTAAAAACAGAATCTGTAAGAAGAAGAAGTTCTCCTGAATACCAAGAGTTACTTGCTTCATACAATATCAAATAATTGAGATGGCTGTAGAAAATAACGATATTCAAGAAAAATTAACAGCAACATTTGGAGAAGCTGTATCTAATTTTCATCAAGATAGAGACATCTTTACTCTAGAGATTACTGCAGATGTAAATACTGCTGTCATCTTGTTCTTAAAAAATGATCCTGCTTTGCGTTTTCATTTCTTAACCGATTTATGTGGCGTACACTATCCAAAAAACACAGTCGACAGACAGTTTGCAATTGTTTACCACATTCACAATTGGTATGACAACAAACGAATTAAAATAAAAGCATTTATCAATGGGGATAAACCAGAGATAAAATCAATATCAAAAATATTCTTGAGTTCAAACTGGATGGAGAGAGAAACTTATGATTTTTACGGTGTAAATTTCATTGGTCACCCTCAATTAAAGCGAATTTTGAATATGGACGAAATGATTTCTTTTCCAATGCGAAAAGAATTTCCTCTAGAGGATGGCGGACGTACAGATAAAGACGATCGTTTCTTTGGAAGAACAGTAGACAATTGCTAAAAACTCAATATATAATTTTTCACATTCTATAAATGTCAGAACTATTATTACCACCAGAGCATCGTTATGCTAGAATAATCAAAGAGAAGCTAAATGAAGATGGAAGCGAACTTTCAATCTTAAATTTAGGTCCTACTCACCCTGCTACACACGGTATTTTTCAAAATATCTTATTAATGGATGGGGAGCGAATTTTAGAAGCTGAACCAACTATTGGTTACATACACCGTGCTTTTGAAAAAATTGCCGAAAACCGTCCGTTTTACCAAATTACGCCTCTTACTGACCGTATGAATTATTGCTCCTCTCCTATCAACAATATGGGATGGTGGATGACATTAGAAAAATTATTAAATATTGAAGTACCTAAACGTGCGCAGTATTTAAGAGTAATTGTAATGGAATTGGCAAGAATTACCGATCATATTATTTGTAACTCCATCTTAGGAGTAGATACGGGAGCGTATACTGGTTTTCTTTATGTATTTCAGTTTAGAGAGAAAGTTTACGAAATCTATGAAGAAATTTGTGGTGCTCGTTTAACAACAAATATGGGACGTATAGGTGGCTTTGAAAGAGACTGGTCTCCAGAAGCTTTTAGAAAGCTAGACGTTTTCTTAGAAGAATTTCCAGCAGCTTGGAAAGAATTTGAAAACTTATTCGAAAGAAATAGAATTTTCATCGATAGAACCGTTAATGTAGGAGCAATTACGGCTGAGCAAGCCATGTCTTATGGATTTACAGGCCCTAACTTACGTGCTGCAGGTGTAGATTATGATGTACGTGTTGCACAACCTTACAGTTCGTACGAAGATTTTGATTTTATAGTTCCTGTAGGAAAATCGGGAGATACTTACGATCGTTTTTGCGTTCGTAATGCCGAAGTTTGGGAAAGTTTAAGCATTATTCGCCAAGCATTAGAGAAAATGCCAGCCGGTAATGACTACCATGCAGAAGTTCCTGACTACTACCTTCCTCCAAAAGAAGATGTTTATACAAACATGGAGTCTTTAATCTATCACTTTAAAATTGTTATGGGAGAAGTTCCTGTTCCAGTTGCAGAGATCTACCATCCTGTTGAAGGTGGTAACGGAGAATTAGGATTCTATTTAGTGACCGATGGAAGCCGTACACCATATAGATTGCACTTTAGAAGACCGTGTTTTATTTATTATCAAGCATACCCTGAAATGATAAAAGGTGCATTATTATCTGATGCGATAGTTATCTTATCAAGTTTAAATGTTATTGCAGGAGAATTAGACGCATAAAGATTTCAGATTCAGAAAAAAAAAATGGAAAGAACACATTACAAACAAGAAATAAATATGACTGAAACTTTGATGTCACGCATCAATGAGTTAATTAGTCATTATCCCGAAGATAAAAGAAAATCAGCATTATTACCTGTATTGCACGAGGTTCAAGACGCCCATGAAAACTGGTTGAGTTATGAGCTAATGGATAAGGTGGCTGAAATTCTTCATATTTTACCTGTTGAAGTATACGAAGTGGTTACTTTTTATACCATGTATAATACAAAACCTGTTGGGAAATATATGTTTGAATTCTGTCAAACATCTCCTTGTTGTTTAAAAGGAACCGAAGATCTAATGGATTACACTTGTGAAAAATTAGGTGTAAAAGTAGGTGAAACAACTGCAGACGGACTATTTGAAGTACGTGGTGTAGAATGTCTAGGTGCTTGCGGATATGCTCCGATGATGCAATTGGGTGATTTTTACAAAGAACACCTTACTGAAGATAAGATTGATCAATTAATCACTGATTGTAGAGATAATAAAATAATATTACACGATAAATAAGATGTCAAGAAAAATATTATTAGATAAAATAAACGTACCAGGAATCAAAACCTACGAAGTATACCGTAAAGAAGGCGGATATGCCTCTGTAGAGAAAGCTATGAAAGCAATGACTCCTGACGAAGTTGTTGAAGAAGTAAAAAAATCAGGCCTTCGTGGTCGTGGTGGTGCTGGTTTCCCTGCAGGAATGAAATGGAGTTTTATTGATAAAAAATCAGGAAAACCTAGACATTTAGTTTGCAACGCAGATGAATCAGAACCAGGAACTTTCAAAGACCGTTATTTGATGGAATTTATTCCTCATTTATTGATCGAAGGGATGATTACTTCTAGTTTTGCTTTGGGTGCAAACCTATCTTATATCTACATTCGTGGAGAATATATGTGGGTTTATAAAATATTAGAAAAAGCCATTGCGGAGGCTAAAGCTGCAGGTTGGTTAGGAAAAAATATATTAGGTACAGGTTACGACTTAGAACTTTATGTTCACTGCGGTGCTGGTGCTTACATTTGTGGTGAAGAGACTGCATTGATTGAATCACTAGAAGGAAAAAGAGGGAATCCTCGTATCAAGCCACCATTTCCAGCAGTTTCTGGATTGTGGGCTAATCCAACTGTGGTAAACAATGTTGAAACTATCGCTTCGGTGCCATGGATTGTTAATAATTCTGGTGATGAGTATGCCGCAATAGGAATAGGAAGATCTACGGGAACCAAATTAATTTCTGCTTCAGGACATGTGAAAAACCCTGGTGTTTATGAAATCGAATTGGGATTATCTGTTTACGAATTCATGAATTCTGACGAGTATCTTGGCGGAATGAGTTCTGACAGACCTTTGAAAGCATTAGTACCTGGAGGATCATCAGTGCCAATTTTACCAGCCGATTTGATTTATAAAACGGCAAACGGTGAAGATCGTTTAATGACATATGAGTCTTTAAGCGATGGTGGTTTTGCAACAGGATCAATGTTAGGTTCAGGTGGATTTATTGTTTACAATGACACTTCTTGCATCGTTAGAAACACATGGAATTTTTCTCGCTTTTACCACCATGAAAGTTGTGGTCAATGTACTCCTTGCCGTGAAGGTACTGGATGGTTAGAGAAAGTTTTATGGAGAATCGAAAACGGTCAAGGACGTGAAGAAGATATCGATTTACTATGGAGTATTCAAAGTAAAATTGAAGGAAACACGATTTGCCCTCTTGGAGACGCAGCTTCATGGCCCGTAGCAGCAGCTATTCGTCATTTTAGAGATGAATTTGAATACCATGTTCGCTTCCCTGAAAAAATCAAAAATAGAAATCACTTTGTTGAAGAACCATTTGCTCAAGTTAAGCATTTAGTAACAAAACAAACAGTTTAAAATAGTTTCAAGTTTCAAGTTTTTTTAGTTTCAATACCGGTAATTATCGGGACTGCAACTTTAAACTTTAAACTAAAAAAACAATAGTAAGAAATGAAAGTAACAATAGACGGTCAAGAAATTGAAGTTGAAGCAGGAACAACCATCTTGCAAGCAGCACGTATGATTGGTGGAGAATCAGTTCCTCCAGCAATGTGTTATTACTCAAAACTAAAAGGAAGCGGTGGAAAATGCCGTTGTTGTTTAGTTGAAGTAGCAAAAGGTAGTGATGCCGACCCAAGACCGATGCCAAAATTAATGGCTTCGTGCGTAACGGGTTGTATGGACGGAATGGAAGTGAACAGTAAACAATCAGACCGTGTGCGTGAAGCACGTCAATCGGTTACTGAGTTTTTATTGATTAACCACCCATTAGACTGTCCTGTATGTGATCAAGCTGGAGAATGCGATTTGCAGGATTTAAGTTTTGAACACGGAAAATCAAAAACACGTTTTATTGAGGAAAAAAGAACATTTGAACCAGAAGATATTGGTCCGAATATTCAATTGCACATGAACCGTTGTATTTTATGTCAAAGATGTGTACAAGTTGCAGATCAACTGACAGACAACCGTGTACATGGAGTGATGGATAGAGGAGATCACGCTAACATTTCTACATGTATCTCTAAAGCAATAGATAATGAGTTTTCTGGAAATATGATTGACGTATGCCCTGTAGGTGCTTTAACTGATAAAACTTTTAGATTTAAATCAAGAGTTTGGTTCAACAAACCGTACAATGCACACAGAGAATGTACTACTCCAGGGTGTTGTGGTAAAACAACTGTATGGATGTTTGGAGACGAAATTCAAAGGGTTACAGGTCGTAAAGACGTGTACCATGAAGTAGAAGAGTTCATCTGTAATTCTTGTCGTTTTGAGCATAAGGATCCATCTGACTGGGTTATTGAAGGACCAAGAGAATTTGATAAAGATTCGGTTATCAATCAAAACAACTACACACAAAAATTAGATACTGTTCACATCGCAACCGAAGAAGGAATTCTAAAAGGTAGAGAGCAAGACCGTAAAAAAATAAGTATGCCAGCTATCCCATTGGATAAAGAGCAGGAAGAAATTTTTAAAAAAGGTAATCTTTAGAAAATGGATAGTACAATTATAATAGAAAAAAGTATCATCATCTTAGTTGTTTTTGCAATTACGATGCTTATGGCAATGTACTCTACGCTTGCTGAGCGTAAAGTTGCTGCTTGGTTACAAGATCGAATTGGACCCAATAGAGCTGGTAAAGGAGGTTTACTACAACCACTTGCCGATGGTTTAAAATTATTCTCTAAAGAAGAATTTGAACCAGATACTCCTAACCGATTCTTGTTCTTTGTAGGGCCTGCAGTTGCTATGAGTACTGCTTTAATGACAAGTGCAGTAATTCCTTGGGGAGATCGTTTTCACCTGTTTGGAAGAGACATTATACTTCAAGCTACAGACATAGATGTCGCTTTATTATACGTTTTTGGAGTAATATCAGTAGGTGTTTACGGAATCATGATTGGTGGATGGGCATCTAATAATAAATTCTCATTGATTGGTGCGATACGTGCTGCGTCACAAATGGTGTCATATGAAGTAGCTATGGGATTATCAATAATTGCCTTATTGATGATGACAGGAACTTTAAGTTTAAGAGAGATTTCAGCGCAACAACCAGGAATGCATTGGAACGTTTTTTACCAACCACTTTCTTTTCTGATTTTCTTGATTTGTGCTTTTGCAGAAACAAACAGAACACCATTTGACTTGGCAGAATGTGAAACAGAACTTATTGGAGGATACCACACAGAGTACTCTTCTATGAAAATGGGATTCTATTTATTTGCTGAATACGCAAACATGTTTATCTCTGCTACTATTCTTGCTGTACTGTTCTTTGGAGCTTACAACTATCCAGGAATGGCTTGGGCTGTGGAAAACTGGGGAGTGAACATCGCTAACGTAATTGGAATTGCAGTGCTATTTGCAAAAATATGTTTCTTTATCTTCTTTTATATGTGGGTAAGATGGACAATCCCAAGATTTAGATACGATCAATTGATGCATTTGGGATGGAGAATATTGATTCCGTTGTCGATTATCAATATTATCATTACAGGAATTGTAATTTTGAGAGCTGAAATAGCAGTTTATTTAGGATTTTAAGACTCCTTACACCCGAGAGGGAAATTAGGAACGAAAATATAATTTATTAAAGAAGAGCCTAGCCCTGATAGCAGTGGAAATCCTTTTATTTTTTACAAAAAAATAAAAGATTGCAACGAATAGCAGGATTCAGCTTCAAATAAAAATAATAAAATGTCAATAGAAACCATATCCTTATCAGGAAGAAAAAAAGTAGTCTCTAATAAAGAGATGACCTTTTTTGAGCGCATGTATCTTATTGCAATTGTCAAGGGTTTGATGATTACAATAAAGCATTTATTTACTAGAAAAGTAACGATTCAATATCCTGAACAAGTTCGTGAGATGAGTCCCGTTTACCGTGGTCAACATCAATTAAAGCGTGATGAGCAGGGAAGAGAGAATTGTACTGCTTGTGGATTGTGTGCTTTATCATGTCCTGCTGAGGCCATCACCATGAAGGCGGAAGAACGTAAACCTGATGAAAAACATTTATATAGAGAAGAAAAATATGCTTCAATATATGAGATCAACATGTTGCGTTGCATCTTTTGTGGATTGTGTGAAGAGGCTTGTCCCAAAGATGCAATTTACTTGACCACTTCTAAAGTATTAGTTCCTTCTAGTTATGAAAGAGAAGATTTTATTTTTGGAAAAGATAGATTGGTTATGCCTTTAGATATCGCAATGCAAAATGCACAACTTAAAAACGCTAATTAATGTCAACAATACTAATTATATTTTGTGTTCTAGCTGCTATTACTTTGGCAACAGCCTTCTTGGCAATTTTTAGTAGAAACCCAATTCACAGTGCACTGTATCTTGTAATTTGTTTCTTTTCGATTGCAGGTCATTACCTATTACTAAACTCTCAGTTTCTTGCCATTGTTCACGTAATTGTATACTCAGGAGCTATCATGATTTTGTTTTTATTCACCATCATGTTAATGAACTTGAATAAGGAGAACGAAGTTCACAAACCTAGAATTACTCGTTTAGGAGCAATTGTTTCTTTTGGATTAATTTGCGTGGTTTTAATCTTGGTTTTCATTAATTCTAAACCAATCGTTGGAGAATATATCACAACTGGAGAAGATTACCAATCGATTAAAGTATTAGGAAAAGTACTTTTGAATGAATACATGGTTCCGTTTGAATTTGCATCTATATTATTATTAGTAGCAATGATAGGTACCGTTCTATTGTCTAAAAAAGAAAAAACAGAAAAATAATGAACAATATTTTAAACGAAATAGGAATCGAGAACTACATCTTCCTTTCTGTGATACTTTTTAGTATTGGGGTATTTGGAGTTTTATACAGACGTAATGCAATTATTGTATTTATGTCAATCGAAATCATGTTGAATGCTGTCAATCTTTTATTTGTGGCATTCTCTACTTACCATCAAGATGCACAAGGACAAGTATTTGTCTTTTTCTCGATGGCGGTTGCAGCCGCAGAGGTTGCTGTAGGCCTAGCGATACTGGTATCGATATTTAGAAATTTAGGTTCGATTGATATCAATAATTTAAAAAACTTAAAAGGATAATAGATAATGAATACAAATTTAGCTTTACTCTTATTATTAGCTCCTTTTTTAGGGTTTCTATTTAATATCTTCTTCGGAAAAAGTATCGGAAAAACAGCTTCAGGAGTTATTGGAACTTTAACTGTTGCCTTATCTTTTGCTGTTACTTTATACTTTTTTGGACAAATATCTGTTTCGAAAACACCTATTCAAATTCAGTTATTCGATTGGATCCAAATTAGTAATTTCAAGGTCGACTTTGGTTTTCTATTAGATCAATTATCAGTTCTTTGGTTACTTTTTGTAACTGGAATAGGTTCTTTAATACATGTATACTCTATCAGCTATATGCATGATGACGAGAACATGCATAAGTTTTTTGCTTACTTGAACTTGTTTGTCTTTTTCATGATTACTCTTGTAATAGGTAGCAACTTACTAGTTTTATTCATTGGTTGGGAAGGTGTAGGACTTTGCTCTTACTTGCTTATTGGATTCTGGCATAAAAACCAAGATTTTAACGATGCTGCTAAGAAAGCATTCATCATGAACCGTATTGGGGATTTAGGTTTGTTAATTGGTATTTTCATCATAGGATCTTTATTTTCAACTCTTGACTATGCTACTTTAAAAACAGCAATTACGGGAGCAACTAATTTAGATTTATATTGGATCTCGATTGCGGCTTTTGCTTTATTCATAGGAGCTTGTGGTAAATCAGCACAAATACCTTTGTACACTTGGTTACCAGATGCGATGGCAGGACCTACACCAGTATCTGCATTGATACACGCAGCAACCATGGTAACTGCAGGTATTTTCATGATCACAAGATTAAATTATGTATTTGATTTAGCTCCAGATGTTCAGAACATCATTGCCATTGTGGGGGCAGTAACTTCACTTGTAGCTGCAACAATCGCCTTGGTTCAAACAGATATTAAGAAAGTACTTGCCTACTCTACCGTATCACAATTAGGATTAATGTTTTTAGCATTAGGACTGGGTGCTTATGAAGTAGCAGTTTTTCACGTAATCACACACGCATTCTTCAAAGCTTGTTTGTTCTTAGGTTCTGGATCAGTGATACACGCATTGCATGGCGAACAAGACATGCGCAAAATGGGTGGATTGAAAAAAGTTATGGGAATCACATTTATCACATTCCTATTATCATCATTAGCAATCTCAGGAATCCCTCCTTTTTCAGGATTTTTCTCGAAAGACGAAATCTTAATGGTGGCCTTTGAGCACAATAAAGTATTGTGGTTTATTGCATCTCTAGCGTCTTTACTGACTGCTTTTTATATGTTCCGTTTATTATACCTTACATTCTTTAAAGAATTTAGAGGAACAGCAGAACAAAAAAGCCACTTACATGAGAGTCCGTCACTAATTACGTTTCCTTTAATTGTTTTAGCAATACTAGCTACTGTGGGAGGACTAATTAGCTTACCAACAAATAGCTGGCTAAATGGCTATTTATCTCCGTTGTTTTCGAAAGAAGTACATGAGGCACATCATTTTGGAACTACAGAATACGCTTTAATGGCCATCGCAGTAATTGCAGGGCTTGTAGGTATAGGAGTAGCCTACTCGAAATATATTAAGCAAAATCAAGTACCAGTAGAAGATGCTGAAATAACAGGTTTTTCAAAAGTGCTGTACAACAAATACTATGTAGACGAATTTTATAATGTACTGTTTGTAAATTCGATCAATGGCTTATCTAAATTCTTTAGAGATTATGTAGAAACTACATTATCATCTGCAGTTTTTGGTTTAGAAAAAATCGCTAACGAATTAGCTTTTCAAGGAAAGAAATTACAAAGCGGAAGTATTGGATTCTACCTATTTGTTTTTGTAATAGGTCTTTGTACCATAATAACCTATTTATTTTTAGCTCAATAATTTTATACTATGAATGTATCTCTAATATTAATTATACTTTTAGTTGGCGCATTTGCAACTTATTTAGCTGGTGATAAACTAGCTTCAAAGGTCGCATTGTTATTCAGTATTGCCTCTTTAGGATTTTCTATTGTATTGTTGAATCAATACAATCTTGGTGAAAACATTAATTTTATCAATCAATGGATTAACCAGCCAAATGTTTCCTTTGCTTTGAATGCTGATGGATTGGCAATTGCTATGCTTTTATTGACAACAGCATTAACACCAATTATTATTTATTCTTCTTTTGGGAATGAATATAAAAATGCAAAATCATTTTACGCATTAATTTTATTCATGGCATTTGCAATGTGCGGAACCTTCCTTGCAGCAGATGGTTTATTATATTATATCTTCTGGGAATTAGCATTAATCCCAATCTATTTTATTGCATTAATTTGGGGTAATGGTGATGTTGAAGAACGTAAAAAAGCAGTTGTAAAATTCTTTATTTACACACTTGCTGGTTCATTGTTCATGTTAGTTGCTTTTATTTACTTGTATCAAAAAGCAGGAAGCTTCTTAATTCAGGACTTATACAACTTGAATTTAACAGCATCAGAACAATTGTGGATATTCTTAGCATTCTTTTTGGCGTATGCCATCAAAATCCCAATTATACCTTTCCATACATGGCAAGCAAATGTTTACCAAAAAGCACCTACAGTGGGAACAATGCTTTTATCAGGTATCATGTTAAAAATGGGATTATACAGTGTGATCCGTTGGCAATTGCCTATCGCGCCTTTGGCAGCAAAAGAGTACATGTATATTTTTATAGGTTTAGGAATTGCTGGTGTAATTTACGGTTCGATAGTCGCATTAAGACAAAGAGACTTGAAAAAGTTACTAGCTTACTCCTCTCTAGCTCACGTTGGGTTAATTGCAGCAGGATCTTACACACTTACAATTGATGGATTACGCGGAGCAGTGCTTCAAATGATTGCTCACGGATTTGTAGTAGTAGGTTTATTCTTTGCCTCTGAAATTATTTACAGAAGATATGAAACAAGAGTAATTGCTGAGATGGGCGGAATACGTTCACAAGCAGTAAAATTTGCCTCTTTGTTTATGATATTAGTTTTAGCATCAGTTGCTTTACCTACTACATTTAACTTCGTTGGAGAATTTACAGTATTGTACAGCTTGTCTCAAATTAATGTTTGGTTTGCTGTATTAGGTGGAACAACAATTATTTTAGGAGCTTATTACATGTTGAAAATGTACCAACACGTAATGCTGGGTGAGACAAATGCAAAACCATTTGCTGATGTGACTTTTAACGAAGCTACTACATTAGTAATTATCGTAGCTGTATTATTCTTTTTTGGGATGTATCCAAAACCAATTACAGATCTAATCACACCAAGTTTAGAAAATATCATTACTCAAATTAATAGAATTAACTAGTCAAATAAAAAAAATGAATACATTAATAGCTATAATAGGATTAGGTGTTTTATGCCTTTTATTTGAAATTTTCGAAGCAAGAAAAGCAATTATTCCAGTTACTATAATTGGACTTCTAGCAATACTTGGTCTTGATATTACTGACTATGCTAACCCACAATCGTACTATAATAATATGATTATTGTAAGTAAATTTTCGGCAGCCTTCTCTGGCTTGTTTATCATTCTTACCATCTTCTTAGTGACATTAGCTCACAAATTCTATCAAAACAATCAATCTAAAATCT
Source organism: Flavobacterium frigidarium DSM 17623 (assembly GCF_000425505.1). Classification (GTDB taxonomy): domain Bacteria; phylum Bacteroidota; class Bacteroidia; order Flavobacteriales; family Flavobacteriaceae; genus Flavobacterium; species Flavobacterium frigidarium. The sequence goes on from NZ_AUDO01000009.1 coordinate 73,370, forward strand.
CAGATTTTATTGCGATAAAGATTTTTCTACTAGCTGGAGCAGTTGCTATGGTATCTTTTGGGAACTTAGCGATGTACTTTCTAGGTATAGAAGTTTTATCTATTGCACTTTATATCTTGGCGTCAAGCAACCGTTTGAGTATTAAAAGTAACGAAGCAGGATTAAAATACTTTTTGATGGGATCATTTGCATCAGGGATTATTCTTTTCGGAATTTGTTTAATTTACGGAGCGATGGGAAGTTTTGATGTTACTGAAATTAGCGAATTATCACGCTCAGCAGAATTACCGGTTTGGTTCCCTATTGGAATTGTATTGGTGTTTATTGGTATGTTATTTAAAATTGCTGCAGTTCCTTTTCATTTTTGGGCTCCAGACGTTTACGAAGGTTCTCCTGCGTTGACAACTGCATTGATGAGCACACTAGCTAAGGTGGTTGCTATCGCAACGCTATACAAGCTTGTGACTATAATGAATGCTGATCTATCAGGTAATTTCCAAATGATGATCGTTATTGTATCAATGGCCTCAATGACCGTAGGTAACATCATGGCACTTCGCCAGGTAAACGTTAAACGTATGTTGGCTTTCTCTGGAATTTCACATGCAGGTTTTATGTTAATGACTTTAGTGAGTACAGCAAATGCAGCAGGAACTTTATTATACTACACATCAGCTTACGCACTTGCAGGTATTGCCGCTTTTAGCGTTATTCTCTATGTTTGTAAAAACAATGAAAACGAAGATATTACTAATTTCCACGGTCTAGGAAAAACAAATCCACTATTAGCTGCAATTTTAACAGCAGCATTATTATCGATGGCTGGTATACCTATTTTCTCTGGATTCTTTGCAAAATTATTTTTATTCAATCAAACTATTCAAGCAGGATTCATTGCTCTAGTTATCGTAGCAGTAGTTAATTCAATCATAAGTGTAGGATACTATTTCAAATTGATATTGGCTATGTACACTAAGGAGTCTAATGAAGTTAGAACAGCAACTCCAGCAGTAATTTATATTGTTGCAGTTGTATCTATTGTATTAAATATAGCACTAGGTTTGTTCCCTTCAATGGTACTGGATTTATTAGCATAGCGAATAACATTCCCCTTATATTCAAACCCGCCGAAAGCAATTTTGACGGGTTTTTTATTATCGAAAAGATAAATAGTCAATAAACGAGGGCTTAAACCTAAAATATGCCCTTCTAACTTAATTAAAAGAAACGATTTTTTTTACTCGAATTATTATTTGCTTCAATCGAAATCAAATAAATAATAAGACTATAATTTTTCATTTTATAGTGAACGCCACACCTACTACTTCCTAATAAAAACTTAAACAGTTTAGCTTTTCATTCCTTTTTTGTAAATTTGTATATACAAACTTTTAGAATACGAATCTAAAATTAAAAGATGATGGAAAATAAACTTAAAATACAAATATGGTCAGATATTATGTGCCCATATTGCTACATAGGAAAAAGAAGAATTGAAGGTGCACTAGCACAGTTTAAACACAAAGACAACGTAGAGATTGAATGGAAGAGTTTTCAGCTTGATTCTAGCTTTGTTGCATCTGAGAATGATGATATGGCTGAGCATTTAGCTGAAAAGTACCGTAAGGATGTATCTTGGGCAAAAGAGATGATGGATAGCATGACTCAAAACGCCAAAAGCGCCGGATTAGATTTCAGGTTTGATAAAGCGATAATGGCTAATTCATTTAATGCACATCGTTTATTGCATTTAGCTAAAAAGAATAATCTTTCTGACGCAATGGAAGAAACTTTATTCAAAGCATATCTAACTGATGGAGAAAATGTTAATGATTCTGAAACTTTAAAAAGACTTGGACTACACGTTGGTTTAAAAGCTGATGAACTAGAAGCCTTATTATCATCTGATCAATTTGCTAATGAAGTAAAAGCAGATATCACAATGGCTCAGAATATAGGCGTGCAAGGTGTACCCTTTTTTGTATTCGATAATAAATATGCAGTTTCAGGAGCACAACATGTAGAAACTTTTGTACAAACGCTAGACAAAGTTTGGGAAGAAGGTGATTTTAATCCTAAATTAACAATACTTAACAATGAAGCTGGAGACAGCTGTGGTATTGACGGTTGCAACTAACACATTGTCAACATATATTCAAATTTAAAACAAAAAAAAACAGCTCTAATCATAGAGCTGTTTTTAATTACAAACAAATACATTATTACTTAGCTGACAATATTTTTTCAATAAATTTATCGTTATCGTAAGATACGATAAAAGTATAGTTCTCATAAGATCTCTCATTTATATCAAACGCTTTCTCCACTTTATCCATGTTCAGGAAAGATTCTGAATAAACCAACTCGTTAGTTTCATCATAAATTCTAACAGCTACTGGAGTTTTTGCCTTGTTGTCTACATTCAATTTCACAACACCATTTTCCTTATATAAAACCGGTTTTACTACTTCACTTACAGGCATTGTGCTAAGCACTGCCTTATTAGACGATACTGCAATTTCGTAAGTTGCAGATCTCAAATCAGATTCTGCTACTAAATAATACTTCCCAGAAGGTAATGAGTTCAAATCGTACTTTCTATAAAAGCTACCTTTAGAATTCACCATTTCTTTATGAATAACTTTATGATCTGCGTCAAAAATTGACAATATTACCTTATTTGATTCATGAAGCGCAAAGCTTAATGTCTTCCCTTCTGCTTTTCTAACGTCAATAGAAAAATCATTCCCAATTGCACTTACATTTACTGCAGATAATAGTGCTACTAAAACTACCGTTAATTTTAAAATCTTTTTCATAATTTAAGTTTTTAGATTTATAATCCTTTTAACTATGACAAAGTTATAGCAACAGTTTCATTGAATATACTGCACATTTTTCATGAATACACAGTATTTTACCTTTTACGAAAACGATAAAGCGGTGTTTTATTGAATAATTCGCAAAGTTATAACAATTGTCAAAGTTAATAAAAAATGAAGATTCACATTTTTAAGCTATTATTTTAACGCATTCAATAAATATTGAGCAAAAGTATTTTGAATCTAGAAAATTCTGCCACTTGCAACCAAATTACCTACCAATACCCTAACGCTAAAACAAAAACGTCAGGAAATGATAATTAAAATTAATTTCTCTTTTTTTCGAATATATTTAAACAGCAGTTATCAACAATATGGTATCCCACTACAAACTATATTGAAAAAAATATATTTTAAAAGTCTATTAGCTTAATTTTCGAAAAGAATAATTTCATAACAATTGTAACTACAACTTAGCGAATACCATTTTACATATTTAATAGAATTTTCACACAATACGCCTATTTAATACCTGACGAAATCGATTAAGGTTAAATAAACTGACAAATTCACAACATTTTATATCTTTGCATTAAAATAAATCAAAACAAATGAGACCTATAATACCCAACTTAAAAATTATAGTTCCTTCCTTTGGGAGTTCATTTACGATATCAAAGCACGAAAAAAGCAATAATGACCATAACAATCAATGGCACTACCATCCAGAAATTGAATTAGTCTACATAAGTAGTGGTTCTGGTAAGCGACAAGTAGGCAATCACGTATCACACTTTCATGATGGTGATCTTATATTAATAGGTAGCAATCTTCCGCACTGTGGTTTTAATACTGAAGAAACTGATAGCAAACGAGAAACCGTAATTCAAATACATCCCAACTTCTTAGGTTCCAATTTCACTGAGGCCGCAGAAATGGTTACTATTAAAAATTTATTCAATAAAGCAAAGCAAGGAATTCTTTTTGGCGATCGATCTAAAAAGATTCTTGGCCCTCAAATTGAAGCGCTAGCAGATCTAAATCCTTTAGCACGATTACTTGGCTTACTAAATATTCTTAACGAACTTGAATTATCTAACGATAGCACCATTCTAAATGCAGAAGAATTTACAATTGAAACACAAATGAAAGATAATGATCGAATGAGTGTGGTATACAACTATGTCAAAGATCATTTTCATGAAAATATTGCACTTGAAGAAGTAGCTGACTTGGTATCGATGACCGTTCCCTCATTTTGTAGGTACTTTAAAAAAACAAGTAATAAGACGTTTACAAAGTTTGTTAATGACTACCGCCTAGTTCACGCTTCAAAATTGCTTGCTCAAAAACAAATTAACATAGCAGCCATTTCACACGAAAGTGGTTTTAACAACCTAGGACACTTCAATAAGTCGTTTAAGGATTTTACAGGGAAAAGTGCTTCTCAATATAGACAGGAATTACGATCTTACTTAGAATAGCCTGTAAGGATGTTTAAAATAATACAAGGAGAGTATGTAGCCAATAATCTAAACTACTGTTTATAATTTAATATCAAAAAACAAAGTTTGACCTGGTCGCCACCTTTTTGGCCACCCTTGAAAAGCAAAAAACCTCTTAATCAGTCGATTAAGAGGCTTTTAAGTACCCGGAGCCGGAGTCGAACCGGCACGGTTTCCCACAGGTGTTTGAGACCAGCGCGTCTACCAATTCCGCCATCCGGGCTTTAGCAGACAGAAATGACAACAGTCATCTCAACGCAATAAAGAACTATAAGGTGGTAGCCTAATAGCTGTTTCTTTAACACGGTGCAAATGTAAATAATTTTATTAAAAATTCAATTAAAAATACTTAATTTTTTTCTTTCAGAGTTGAATAAATTTCATAAATTTGCACGGCATTAAAAATGCAACACACAACTAACTACAAAACAACAAATTAAATGTCACACCTAGAACCAGAAGCTAAAATTTTTGCTTGTTCACAAAGTGTCTATCTAGCTGAAAAAATTTCCGCTGAGTACGGAATTCCACTAGGTAAAGTTACTATGTCAAAATATAGTGATGGCGAGTTTCAACCTTCTTACGAAGAGTCAATCAGAGGATTACGTGTGTTTATTGTATGTTCTACATTCCCAAATTCTGATAATTTGATGGAATTACTACTTATGATTGATGCCGCAAAACGCGCTTCAGCAAGGCATATTACAGCTGTAATACCTTACTTTGGTTGGGCTAGACAAGATAGAAAAGACAAACCAAGAGTGCCAATAGGAGCTAAACTAACAGCAAAATTGTTAGAAACTGCTGGAGCAACAAGAGTAATGACCATGGATTTGCATGCTGATCAAATTCAAGGATTTTTTGAAAAACCAGTAGACCACCTTTTTGCTTCTACTATCTTTTTACCTTATGTGAAAAGTTTAGGATTAGACAACTTAACTATTGCTTCTCCTGATATGGGAGGTTCAAAAAGAGCATATGCTTATTCTAAATTCTTAGAATCAGATGTCGTTATTTGCTACAAGCAAAGAAAAGAAGCAAATATTATCGATACCATGGAATTAATTGGTGAGGTAAAAGGCAAGAATGTAATCTTAGTTGATGACATGATTGATACCGGAGGAACTTTGGCGAAAGCCGCTGATCTAATGATGGAAAAAGGTGCATTAAGTGTAAGAGCAATTTGTACTCACGCCATCTTATCAGGAGGAGCTTACGAGAAGATAGAAAATTCTAAATTATTAGAATTAATAGTTACAGATTCAATCCCATTAAAGAAAGAGTCTAAAAAAATAAGAGTGCTAAGTTGCGCACCACTTTTTGCCGAAGTAATGCACATGGTACATCATAACAACTCGATTAGCGGGAAGTTTATTATGTAACAAACAGTTCTTGTACATATTAAAGTATTTACAAAACTGCAAAACACGTATTATTAACAATTATATATATTACAATGAAATCGATTACAATTAAAGGATCAGAAAGAGAAAGCGTGGGAAAAGTTGCGACTAAAGCCTTACGTAATGCTGGAGCGGTTCCTTGCGTGTTATACGGAGGAGATCAACCAGTACATTTTTCAGCAGAAGAAAAAGCATTCAAAAGCTTGGTTTACACTCCAAACGCTCACACAGTTGTGATTGAATTGGCAAACGGAAAGTCTTTTAACGCTATCATGCAAGACATCCAAGTTCACCCAGTATCTGACAAAATCCTTCACCTTGACTTCTTCCAAATCTTTGACGAAAAAGAAATCACTATTGAGGTACCTGTTAAAATCGTTGGTAACTCTAAAGGAGTTATGGCAGGTGGAGATTTACGTTTAAACAACCGTAAATTAAAAGTAAAAGCTTTACCTAAAAATCTTCCTGATTTTGTTGAGGCTGACATTACTCCACTTAACATGGGTAACAAATTATATGTTACTCAAGTTCCTACTCCAGACTTTAAAATCATGCACCCAGACAACACTGTTATCTGTCAAGTGAAGATTTCTCGTGCTGCTATGAAAGCGGCTCAAGAGGCTGCAAAAGCTGCAAAAGCAGGACCAGCAAAAGGAAAGAAAAAATAATATTTTTCTCTACAACATATCAAAAGCATCAGTTTTATTACTGGTGCTTTTTTTTTGCCCCTTAGTTTCTGAATTCTTTGTTTTATAAAAATCATAATCTCTTTATTAGAAGCACAACAACTGCAACTTCTTTCAATCTCCCTCCCGCTATTCATTACAATCTTTTTATCGCGACAAAGCTGATAAAAAGGATTTCCATTGCTATCGGGGCTATAAAAGAGCGTTTATAACTCCTAAGACTCTTTAAAAAAAATTAAAAACATATAGAGAGTAGTTTTCAACTGCACAATATAAACCAAGCATTGAAACTTTGCCAATCATCTCATTGTCATTTTATCTAATTAAGTTTACTTTTGCAATATGATACAATGGATCAAAACACTGTTTTCAAAAACAGAAACAGTACAAAATACAGATTACACAAAACCAGAACTTCAAGAACAGCAGAAAAATAATATAGAAAGCGTGAGTAAAAAATTTCTAATAGTAGGACTAGGTAACATTGGTGCCGAATACGTAAATACGAGACACAACATAGGCTTCAAAGTACTAGATCATTTGGCTAAAAAAGAATCTATTCCTTTCGAAACAGTAAAGCTAGGCGCTCTTGCTGAGTATAAATTTAAAGGCAGAACACTCCTATTATTGAAACCAAACACGTATATGAACTTAAGTGGGAAAGCAGTGAAATACTGGATGGATAAGGAGAACATTCCATTAGAAAATATCTTTGTAATCACTGATGATTTAAACCTTTCCTTTGGAACCATACGCATCAAACCAAAAGGTAGCGATGGCGGACACAATGGTCTCAAGAACATCAATTTTGTTTTAAACACCAATCAATACACACGTTTCCGTTTCGGAATCAGTGATGAGTTTAAAAAAGGCCAACAAGTAGACTATGTGTTAGGAGAATGGGACGATATAGAAAAGGAAAAACTTCCTGAGAGATTAGAAACTGCAGCCGAGATTATTAAAAACTTTGGAACAGCAGGATTGGAAAACACCATGACCACCTACAACGGAAAGTAAAAAAAAGCGGAGAATCTTAATCTAAAGATTCTCCGCTTTTTTATTTACAGTCTGTATTGTCTGTATTATCTCTATTATGCAAACTGCATTTTATATTCCAATTAATAAATGATAATTTTTCTAACTTCTTCTTTATCACCATCTGTCACTTTTACAAAATACATACCAGCAGCAACATTATTTGGCTGAATTTGCTCTATAAAAGTCGTTTGTTTGTTGAATTCTTTTTCGAAAACACTTTGACCAGACACATTAAACATTCTAACAACTATAGGATTTAATCCTTTAGAAATAAATTTTAAGGTAAACTCACCCCTATTTGGATTTGGATACGCATATAGCACATCACTAGTCAAATCTGTAGTGTCTAAAGCAAAATCTTTAGTACAGATAGCAATTGATGCCGAGTTTATTGTACCAGTGTCTCCTAAAAAAGTATCTCTAATTTTAAACACCCATTTTCCTGCCGCGGGCTCACCATTAAATACAGCCAGAGCATCAGTAGGCGCGACAGTTTGCAATGCACTATTACCACAGGCTAACACGCCTCCATCATCGTCATATGCAATCGAAAGACTGCCACTATTTTCACCACAACTTCTATTAAACAAAGCCACGGTAGTCCCACTAGGACTCATAAGCTGCATATCTACATCTGATAAATATTCATGTGTAAATGCAACATTAAAATTCACATCTGAAACAACTGCGGTACTAGCCGGCACAATAATTTCAAATGTTTTGTAAGCAGCGGCTTCGGGAATAATTGCAGCTGTAGCGGTAGTATAAGGATAGTTTGCACACTCATTTGCAACCTGATAACCTATTGCAAATGCTGTTTTATTCAAAGCATAAAAAACATTAGCGGTAGGCTCTATTAATATCCGGCATTCCTTTGCTATGACAGCTGGAACGATAATGGATTCGCTCCCATCATTAGCAGTATTATTAGCTAAAACAATTGGGAACGTAAGCCCGCCATCAATAGACAACTTAATATTTACATTAGATGCTCCTTCAATAGTACTTGTATTATTCACAGCCCATTTGATAAGTTTTGACTGTCCACGCAACCAATGTTCTTCATTTGAACTTTGAGAAAGCACTTCAAATGGCCCCGTCGAAGCACTTACATTTATAGTTACTTCATCATAATTTGTTTGTGCATTTCCAAACGATGCATTGTCTCTTGCTGTTAACACAAAGTGCAGTTTACGCGCCACTGTTGCCACAGATTCCCAAGTTGTCGTGAGTCTATTATTAAGCACATCATTATACAAAGGCATGTACCTAGTCGCATTTGCACTAGGAGGCAATGATCTAAAAAGAGGACCGTCAACTTTATCAGGCACTGCAAAACTAGAATCACCATCTGTCGTCACTGCATTATCGTTTTGCTCCCAAGTATAAGTCAAACCAGTATTTGTTGTTGATGTGGCACTTCCTTTCAAAACAAATGCAGTCCCCTTAGGAATTGTATAATCATTACCTGCTTCAACATTTGGCGCATCAGTAGCAATAAGTACATCTATTGGACAATTTTTAGTGTCTAAATTTTTTTGAATTTGTAAGATACTTGCATGTGTAAAATAATCATCAGACGACGACTGCACATCATAACCCGCAGTAATTCCTGCATAGCCCATAATTGTAGAACCGCTTCCAGGTTCAACACTCACTCCGTTATTTTCAATCGTATAGGAAAAAGTATGATTTGCACCCAATTGATGCCCCATTTCATGAGCTACAAAATCAATATCAAAGCTATCACCTTCAGGCCTTCTATTTGACGGCGATGTATATGCACTTCCTTTACCGTAAGGATCTATACTAGTTGGAGCATCACAAACACAACCAATACAGCCTGCATTTCCTCCACCTCCTGAAGCTCCTAATAAATGCCCTATATCGTAACCTGCGTTAGTAACCACCTTAGTTAAGTTATTTTGCAACTCAAGTCCCCATGCACCATTGGCACCAGTGGCGGCCTCAGAATATGGATCGGTTTTAGCATCTAGATAAATCAGCTTTTCAGTGTCTTCTATTAAATTGAGCTGTAATGACAAGTCTCGATTAAAGACACCATTTACTCTACTCATAGTAGCATTCATTGCTGCTAGTGAATTAATTACTGTTCCACCAAAGTATGCAGCATACTCAGCGGTACACGACAAGGCTAATCGCAACGTTTTAAACACTTTAGGCCTATTAGAAACTCTTGCAGTGCTATTTAATATATTTTTATTGATAGCAACATCAACAGTATTGCAAACCAGAGGCAGCATTCCAGAGGCACGATTATTAGCTGTTATAACTGTGTAATATTTTTTATCATCAGTAAATGGTTCAATAAACTCACTTGCCTGATCCCCTCTTAATATCATGCTTTGAACACCGCTTGGACTAAAGCTAAAACGCAATGAGGCAGTTGGATCTGTAATTCCTTTACCTGCATATGCACGAATAGAGGCGTATTTAACCTGAAGTTCGGGAGCAAAATTAGAAGCTTCCCACACTTCAAATTGTTCCATTTTACCATCCTTATTTGGAATAACAATAATTATTGAAGCGCCTTTACTATCAGTAATACTTTCTAGTGTTTCTTTTAATACTGTGGTATTTAATTGCAATAACATTTGGTTGCTTGTTGCGCTTTGTGAGTCACTTTTAGCGGCAGCAGTGTTTATCGAGCTACTAACAACTGTCCAAGGTGATTGTTTTTGTCCACTCATGCTGAAACAGCAACCGATAAAAAGAAAAAGTAGGGTAATTTTTTTCATATTATTATATATATCGCTTCAAAAATAAAACATTTGGAGCGATAACATTCTTAAAAATAAAAATCAATTAAGTAAATCTTAATGCTTGTCCTATACGCCCTCTTTTATTGAACGGATTATAAAAAATACTTAAAATCAATTCTCTATATTCTTTCATTTAAAATAGATAGTATAAATTTGCATAATCATAAAACAATCCCATTGAAGATTTTTAATTCTATTAACGATTTTAGTTCGAATAAAAAGACAATTCTAACATTAGGAACTTTTGATGGCGTGCACATAGGTCATAAAAAAATTCTGGAAAAGGTCACTCAAGGTACCGAAAACTCAAAATACGAAAGTGTCGTACTTACTTTTTTTCCGCACCCACGAATGGTTCTTCAAGAACAGTCAGAAATAAAGTTGCTAAATACGATTCCAGAAAAAATTGATTTATTAGAGCAAATTGGAGTCGAAAATTTAATTGTACATCCATTTGACGAAACATTTTCTCGTTTAACAGCTGAAGATTTCGTCGAAACTATTTTAGTAGGAAAATTAAATATTCAAAAAATCATTATCGGCCATGATCACAGATTCGGTCGCAATCGAACAGCTAATATTGATGATTTAATCGAGTTTGGTCATAAATACGGATTTGAAGTAGAGCAAATATCAGTTCAGGAAATAAATGCCATTTCTGTAAGTTCAACAAAAATTAGACAAGCATTATCAGAAGCTGACATGGCACTCGCCAATAAATATTTAGGTTACAATTACTTTTTAACAGGAACGATCGTTAAAGGAAAACAATTAGGACGTACCATAGGGTTTCCTACTGCAAACATTCATATCGAAGAAGGCTATAAATTAATCCCTCAAAATGGTGCATATATTGTTGAGACTAACATTGACCAACAAATAGTTTACGGAATGATGAATATTGGGTTTAACCCCACTGTTGAAAACAAATCACTTTCTATCGAAGTCCACCTAATTGATTTTAACGAAGACATTTATGATAAAAGAATTAAAATCACACTCTTACAATATTTGAGACCAGAACAAAAGTTTGAGTCATTAGAAGCACTTACTACACAATTAAATCTAGATAAAAAGATTACTATAGAATATGTAGCAAATATTCAAATCTAGTAATAAAATCAAAAAATTCCATAATTAACTTTCATTAATTATAATGTAAATTTGAGTTATAACTTATTAAAAATTAATAAGTTGTTTTTGTAATTTAAAATCTTACGTATGAAATTATCACGAGAGTTAACAAACGGATTGCTAATCTTCATAGGAATAGGAATCTACTTTTTAATAATGCAAGCGCTAAATTTAAGCGACTTGTACTATATGAGAATGCTCAACATTGTATTTATATTTTACTTTACAAATTTAACTTTGAAAAGTAATTATAAAGAGGGTAAAAACAGTTTTCCTATCAATGCTAAATCGGCACTAGTAACTTCACTAACAGGTGTTATTTTAAGTATTATAAGTTTAGCTATATATAGTGATATCAAAGGTGGTAATAAATATATTGAATCATTATCAGATTCATTTCTATTTGGAGGAGAACCTACAATAGCCAGTTATTCTACGTCACTTCTGTTCGAAGGGATAGTTTCGGCAGTAATTGTTTCGTTCACATTGCTATTGTTTTGGAAAAGACGTTACCCTTCAGATTCGTAATAAATTTTAAATCACAGATGGTATTGCTTTACATCTTTATAAGCAGAGTAGCTTTTAAAGTAATGCATTGATTCTTTAGAACAATTTGTTTACTTTTGGTGCATTAAATAAACGTATCAATGAGCATTACAAAACATAATTGGACAAAAGAAGAGATTATTGCAATATATAACAAACCTATGATGGATTTGCTTTTTGAAGCAGCTTCGGTTCACAGGGAACACCACGATCCAAACGTGGTACAAGTATCTACATTATTATCAATAAAAACAGGTGGTTGTCCTGAAGATTGTGGTTATTGCCCGCAAGCTGCGAGATACCACACCTCTGTAGAAGGTAATGACTTAATGACGGTAAGCCAAGTTAAAGCGCAAGCTTTACGTGCAAAATCTGGCGGAAGTTCTAGAGTTTGTATGGGTGCAGCTTGGAGAAATGTAAAAGACGGACTAGAATTTGACCAAGTTCTTGAAATGGTGCGAACTATCAATAAACTTGACATGGAGGTTTGTTGTACATTAGGTATGATTACCGAAAATCAAGCACAGCGTTTAGCGGAAGCAGGTTTATATGCTTACAATCACAATTTAGACACTTCTGAAGAGTATTACAAAGAAGTAATATCTACACGTGGTTTTGAAGATCGTTTACAAACAATTGAAAATGTACGTAAAACTAACGTTACTGTTTGTAGTGGAGGAATTATAGGAATGGGAGAAAGTATCGAAGACAGAGCAGGAATGCTTGTTGCTCTGTCTACACTAAATCCACAACCAGAGTCAGTGCCAATCAATGCTCTTGTAGCTGTAGAAGGAACACCGATGGAAGAGGAGAAACCTGTTGAGATCTGGGAAATGATTCGTATGGTCGCTACCACACGTATCATCATGCCCGAAACACAAGTGCGTTTATCTGCTGGTAGAATGAATATGAGTAGAGAAGGTCAAGCAATGTGCTTCTTTGCTGGAGCGAACTCAATATTTGCTGGAGACAAATTACTTACAACGCCTAATCCTGATGTTAACGAAGACATGAAAATGTTTGAAATGTTAGGTTTAAATCCACAAAAACCATTTACTAAAGTATCGCAACCGGCAACTGTTGAAGCACAAGATTCTCAGTTTACAACTTTAGGGGAAAAACCAAAATGGTCTAGACCTGGTCACACAATTGATCGTAACTTAGAAGCATCTACAAAAGGAAAATAAAAAGAACATATTTATAAAATATAAATCCCGCTAATCTTAAGGTTAGCGGGATTTCTTCTTTTTAGGACTTTAATAGATCACCTTCTTTGTAAATAGCTCATTACTTAAGGTTACCACCTTTACAATATAAACAGCTCTGACGTTCAAAATATTTTCAAGCGCAACATAATTGCTATTTATATCCATTTTCCTATACACTTCCCTACCTGAAACATCATAAATTAAAATATGGTTGATCTGATCCTCTGCAGCTATTTCAAGCTTTTTATTGTGCATAACAATAGACATTAGAGATTGATTTAAAAATTCAGGATTTTCATCCTCAATTACTACCGGATCATCCGTAACTTCATCTTTTGGTTCATCTTTAAAAACAATTTTAAAACGATTATCATATACGCCGGCATTAGTGACAAATTTATAACTTGAACCTTTGGTTTCATGAATACTATCTGTAGTGCGATCATATAAGTATATGTCTTTATCAGTAAATAATCCATCATAGTCTACTAATGCAACCTCGTATTCCCCAGCTGAAACTACGCTGTAGCTTAAAGGGATTTCATCAGAGTCGTCGAACGTATTAAAAGCCTGAATTGCCAACTGTTTTTTCCCTACAGAAGTGTAAAAATTTAGAGTACCTTCTCTCACAAACACTTCTCCATCATATTGCTTATCATAAAGATCTGTAGCCACTTTAGAGTATCCTACTAACAACTCTTTATATTCCTTACTATCATTATACATAGATAGCCACAAACGGTGCTTGTCTATACTAGGTATTTCTGGTGCTAATGGTGCACTACCAACATTTTTTAAACGCATGGCATTATTAAAAATTATCGTTTCGTTACTTGCATCTGCAGACACAAAAAAAGCTTTTCCCGAAGAAATTCTTCCATTTGGTCTGCTTTTTTTATCTCCTTCTAATTTTGGCGATGCTACCCCTACTCCTCCAAATAAATTGTAAACTGCATAACCAGATTTAGCCTTTGCATTATCAACATTATAATTGTCATGCTCCCAGAAATAAATAGTACCATTAATTCTGTTTTGATTTTCTATTAAAAATTGATTTGCGTCTACATCTGAAGGATAAGGATTTCCAACTAATTGTATAGAATTTGTTGTACCAAGTTTAATTTGGTATTCTCCATTATTTGGTATTCCTTGAAAACTAGCTGTAAACGAATTTCTTGTAGCAGCGTCAAAATTGTTTGGTGTATCAATTCGGTATCCTAATCCGGCTTTCATTTCAGTAGAAGAATCCATTACAACCCAACCTTTATCAATTGAATTATAAGTGAAAAATTTATTCAAATCTTTTTGAGGTGTTGCTGCATTTACTATTTGTCCGGCCACCGCTGATGACCATAATGAGTAATCCGAATTAACCATTAAATCACTCTTCTTCTCAACTATTCCCACACCCATATTTATCATGTCATCGTCATTCTGATAAAGCGAAGCACCATGTTTTAAAATTAGCTTTCCCAATCCCGAATAATTATTTGTTAGAGACAAACTATGTTGCTCTCTCATTGTGACTTTTTTCCCTTCGGCAATTATGCAACTACATCCTTCTAAAGAAACAGTACTAGTAAAGTCATCAGAAAAAATAATACTTTTCTCTGATGTAGGCATCCCATTTGACCAACTGGAACCATCCCATCTAGTGGAGTTCAAGCACAAATTAATTCGAGCTACACGATGATTTGCTAAGCCAGAAACCGAATTAAAATTACCACCAATGATCAATTTGTTCTTGGCGGTAAATGCTGTCGCATATAGTGTACTATTTAAATCTACCTGAAAAGAATTATCAAAACTTCCATCTGAATTTAGTCTCGCAATTCTTTTAACAGCGCTTCCATCGTAATTTCCCGTAAACGTACCGCCAATAATTAAACGATCATCAGGCTGAACTAAAATGGACCGAACAGTACCATTACTCATCCCTTTTCCCGTTAGAAAAGTTTCGTCTATGCTCCCATCAATATTTAATCTCACTAATCGTTTCTTTAATACTAAATCATAATTCTGAAAAATACCACCTACAATAATTTTTTGATCCGATTGTAAAGCGATGGCGTACAAATTTTTATCAAAACCAATCCCAGTATTAAAAGCGGTATCAACACTACCATCTGAGTTTAACCGGACTAATCTATTAAAACTTTTACCATTGAAAGAAAGAAATTTTCCCGCAACTATTACTTTTCCGTCGTCTTGAACTACAATGGATTCTACCGTTCCATCTGGTCCAGAGCCCGTATTAAAACTCGCGTCTACCGCACCATTAGATAGCAATCTAACCAGCCGATTCACTTCTGTACCATTGTACTTTTTGAAGCTGCCACCCACTAATATTTTGCCATCATCTTGCAATGCTAAAACATAAATTTGATTATTTATCGAACTTCCATTTTCAAAAGTTACATCTGTAGTTCCGTCATCGTTGAGTCTAACGATTTTGCTTATTACTTCGTCATTATATTTAGTAAAAGCACCAGCCATAATAACTTTTCCATCTGTTTGCAGTACAGCTGTCCTGACCGTATTATTTGCACCAGAACCGCTGCTATTAAAGTTATCATCCAAACTCCCATCTTCATTTAACCGTGCTACTCTAGACGCATCTTTACCATTGAAAGTACTAAAGTTACCAAAGATCATAGTCTGGCTATTTTTTAAAGCGACAGCCTTGTAAACCGAATTATTAAAACCAACCTTAGCACTTAGATAATCTTCATCTAAAGCTCCGCTAGAATCAAGTTTAGCGAGTCTACCTCTATTTTTTTTATCGAAAACTGAAAATGAACCACCTACAAACCAGCTTCCATCTATACCTTTTGCAAATGCATAAACCGTCGCTGTTGCCGGTCCTCCACCAATGTCAAACGAAGAATTAATTGTTCCGTTAGGATTTAGTTGAATAATTTTTCTAGCATCGACACCATTGTAATCACGAGTAAATCCACCTCCTACCATAATGTAGCCAGATGGCATTACTTCAATTACAGCAACACTACTATTACTAATTCCTGTACCTGAATGAAAAGTGCCATCAGCAGATCCATCAGGATTTAAACGTATAATTTTATTAGCAGCCATCCCATTGTATAGCGTAAACGTACCTCCTACAATTATTTTCCCATCTGCTTGAACATCTAAGGCAGTAACACCTTCATCAAACCCCGATCCAGTATTAAATGAAGTATCAGGACTTCCGTCTGGGTTTAACTGCATAATTTTGTTACAACTAATACCATCATAACTTTCAAATGTACCTCCTATAACAATTTTGCCATTTTTTAAGATACTGACTTCTCTAATTAAACCACTGGCTCCAGACACAGGCTGAAAACTAGGATCGATAATACCATCAGGTAAAAGTCTGACTATTCGACCAATCTTAATCCCATTATATTTAGTCAAACTCCCCACAACTATCAGTTTACCGTCAGCTTGTAATTCTATATCATACATGATATTATTTTGAGCAGCTATACTTGTATCAAAACTTATGTCACGCGATCCATCAGGGTTCAACCGTAATAAGCGTCCCACAGAAAAACCGTCATAATTTGTAAAAGAACCTGCGACGATGATTCTGCCATCTTCTTGAATTACTGCTTTCTCCACTTTTTTATCAAATCCGTCGCCTAAATCAAAAGTTTCATCTACAGACCCATCTATATTTAACCTACATAAAAAAGGCAAGTTACTCCCATTAAAATTTAAGAAGTCACCACCTACAATTAGTTTCCCATCTGCTTGGACGGCTAAAGTCCTAACAGTCTTATCAAAGCCGTCTCCTTTGAGTCCGTCGTCATAAGTATTAAAAGTTCTATCGACCAAACCTTCTTGGGCCGCACAATAATGGAAATTTAAAGATGCTATAAAAAGCAGAAGAGTAATTTTTCGAATCAAAATTTATAGGGTATTAAATTAGTATAATGGATTAGTTTTTAATCCAACAGTAATTAATATGCCTGATAAGGGGGAGGGAAAGAATATAAATAATATCCTAAATAACAATTAGTTACAAATATATGTTAAAATTTTTAATAATACAAAACGTACTTCGCTATAGATTTAAAAACAATTAAGCGCCATTTTAAATTCAGCCAGAAGTATAAAAAAATGCCACAATAAGCCATATAGAGGTAATTAAGCCATAACTTTGTTTCTCACCAAAACTTAAAAAGTTTAACTTTATTAGAATGAATCCCACATACACCATAAAAGACGCTCTTAAAAAAATCGAACATTATTGCGCTTATCAAGAGCGTTGTCACGAAGAGGTAGAGTCGAAATTACGTTCTATGAAAATGGATTCTAATGAAATAGATCAAATTATAGCGCAACTAATTAAAGATAATTTTTTAAACGAGGAGCGTTTTGCTCGCAGTTTTGCTAGAGGGAAACACCGTATTAAACATTGGGGAAACATTAGAATTACGAACGAACTAAAATTTCGAAAGATAAATCAACGCTTAATCACAACTGCATTAAAAGAGATTACTCCTGAAGAATATTTTGAGACTTTCGAAAAATTAGCTTTACGAACTTGGGAAAACACAAGAGAAACAAACACTATGAAGAAAAGAAAGAAAGTTTGTGATAGTTTGCTACGTAAAGGTTTTGAGTCTTCGTTGATTTACGAAAAAGTCAAAGAATTAGAAACTGCTTAAGCAATGAAATATTTTGCTAATTTTTCTATTACGAAATAAAAGGTGGATGCTTCTTTTTATAAATGAACACATTTCGTTATAATCTGCGACAAAAGCGGATGTATAAAAACTAGAAACTAATCACAAACTCAGCAATACACTTACTGCGTTTCCACCGAACCCTACTGCATTTACTAATACTTTTTTAATAGCTTTTTCTTGTATTTGTGCTTTTGCAAAAGGAACTCCAATAAAAGTATTGTGTTGCATCATTAGGATAGCCAACTCTAAACTCAATAATCCTGAGGCTCCAAAAGTATGTCCGATTTTCCACTTATTTGTAGTCAATAAAGGCAGGCTTTCGCCAAAGACTTTCTGAATGGCTTTATACTCGGTTAAATCTCCTTTTATAGTTCCAGGTGCGTGCATAACAATGACATCAACCTCTGATAGCTTGGTATTTTGCAGCGCCATTTTCATTGATTTTTGAAAACAAACGGCCTCTGCTGAAATTGATATGTTGTGTTCTAAAATCTCTGTTGCGTAACCTATGCCTTCGATAAATGCCAATGCATTTTCTTTTTTGCCTATTTCTAAACAACAAACTGCTGCACCTTCACCAAGTATCATGGTATTTTGCATTTTCTCTAAATCTAATGCCCTGTTTGGATAGGCTTCGTCAGATCGTGAGTAAATTTTTAAGGCACGCATTTGTGCAATTGTAAAGTCGGTTAAAGGTGCTTCACTACCGCCAACCATGAATTTATCTACCATTCCCGATTTTAACCACACAACTCCATTTAAAACAGCGTGTAGTGCCGTAGAACAAGTGATAGAATGTGATATCTCAGGACCCGAACTTTGTAAATCATGCGCAATCCATGAAGAGATATTCCCTAAGGTAGTTGTGGGTGATGCCAATGTTTGTGCTTTACCAGTTTCTAGATATTCTTGGTGGTGCTTTTCGAATAAATCAGTAGCTCCGCGAGAAGAACCAATGTTGATTCCGAAGACATCTGCTGCTCCCCATGCTGCTTGCTTGATTGCCGCACGCGAAGCCTCCATAGCATATAAAACTGAATTGTCTAGAAATTTATACTTGGGATCTGAATGTTTCAATTCTTCAATTTTAGCAATTGAATCCGCATCGAGTGGAGCGACAAATGTGGGCGCTTTATCTATATTCTTTTGAACAAAAAAATGTTTATCATTAAGATAATTATTCCAAATAAGTTGTGGATCATTCCCTAATGGAGAAATAGAAGCGAGTGCAGTAATAGATATAATTTGTGACAAAATTCTAAGTTGTATTTTGGGTAGTCGTACCCTTTTTATTGATAATCTAAAGCTTTTTAGCCCTGATAGCAGTGAAAATCCTTTATTACCTCCTTTCTTAAGGAGGCAATAAAGATTGCAACGTATAGCAGGATTAGCTACAAATTAAATTATTTCAAGGGCTTGCTCAACTACTTGATATATTTTTTCTAATTGACTATCTGTGATTATGTATGGTGGTAAAATATAAACGATATTTCCCACGGGTCTTAAGATAACACCATTCTCTATAAAAAAATCATATAGTTTATTTCTCAAACTTCCGTAGTAACTCGCAGCGCCATCTGTTTTTATCTCCAAGGCAAAAATAGTTCCAAGCACTCGAGTAGTTTTAACCTTATCATGCTGTTTTATTTTGGCTTGAAAAGTCAAATGATTTTTATTCACCCGAACTAAATTTCCTTGCATTTCTGGAGTATTTAGTAGTTCTAAACTCGCCAGAGCTGCGGCACAACCTGTGGGATTTGCAGTAAAGGTGTGTCCGTGAAACAAGGCTTTATTGATATCTTCGTCGTAAAAAGCATCAAAAATTTCGTTTGTAAATGTGGTAATTGCCATGGGTATTGTCCCTCCAGTAAGCGCTTTTGACAAACACATCATATCTGGCAAAACACCGACATAATCCATTGCAAAAGTTTTACCTGTCTTACCAAAACCAGTCATTACTTCGTCAGCAATTGTCAAAACATTATTTTCCTTGCATATCGTAATCAACTTTGCCAAGGCTTCTGGTTCATGCATTACCATTCCGGCAGCACCTTGTACCAAAGGTTCAAAAATAAAGCCGGCGCAATTATTGTTCTTAATTTGATTTTTTAATGCATCAAAGCTTTCCTGCTCCTGCCCTTTAATGGGTGCAGGTATACGCACTACATCAATAAACATTCCTTCAAAAGCTTGGGTATAAAATGATATTCCGCTTGCTGCCATTGCTGCAAAAGTGTCTCCATGAAAGGCATTTTCGAATGCAATTATCGTCGTGCGCTTTTCGCCTTTATTAAAGAAAAATTGCAAAGCAACTTTAATGGCCACTTCAACCGCAGTAGAGCCATTGTCAGAAAAAAATATTTTTTGCTGATTGCTTGGTAAAATTTCGATTAATTTCTCACTTAAAACAATTGCCGGTTCATGTGTAAAACCACCAAAAAGAACGTGCTCTAAAGTCGTTAATTGCTTGTAAATAGCATCTGCTATAAACTTATTGCTATGTCCATAAGGATTAACCCACCATGAAGCAATTGCATCGATGTATTCTTTATCGTTTTCGTCCCACAGCAAGGCCCCTCCCCCTCTTTTAATAGCGATAGGAAGCGCAGCCGTTTTATGTTGAGTATAAGGATGCCAAAGATATTGTTGGTCTCTTTCTGATAATGTCATAATACTATAAATTATGCTGCAAAGATACGCAGAGATAAACAGCCTGCCACATGCCAAGAGCAAAATGCATTTTGTTTATAGACTTAACAAATTTTCTCTAAATTGGTCAGCATAATCCTTGATTACATTTTGATCAAAATAAGGTTCTTGTTCAATACGTCCGATAAATTTAATTCCTGTTTTTGATAAAATAATCGATTCGGTTGCGTCATTTTTCTCCCCACTGAAAATAATACCTGCAATAGCAATCTTGCGGTTATGAAGTGCTTCGATAGTTAGCAGTGTATGATTAATGCTCCCCAAGTAATGTCTAGAAACAACCACAACTTTATAATCTGATTGGATTAAATCGACAATTGTATCTTGGTTATTTAACGGAACAAATAAACCTCCTGCACCTTCGATAACTAAATGATTATCAGTTTTGGGTGCAGATATTTCATCAATATCAATAGTAATTCCGTCTATTTCAGCTGCTAAATGTGGACTAGCTGGGGTGTTTAACTTATAGCTATTAGGGTGAATAACCGTTTGATCATTACTAATGTAACGCTCTATTTTATGGCTATCTGAATTATCTAAATCTCCCGCTTGTATTGGTTTCCAATAGTCTGCTTGTAAAGACTCTGTCATGATTGATGAAGCGATTGTTTTACCCACATCGGTACCTATTCCTGTTACAAATATTTTCATATTACAATTTATTTCACAGAGTTATAAAAATTAAATCAGAGATTCGAAACGTTTACAAACTCTCGGTGGAGCTCTGCTTATTCCCTCTGTAAAGCTCTGTGAGATTATTAAAATACAAAAGTACTCAACATTGACAAAACTTCTGAAATTTCTTCCTTCGAATTGTAACTATGCAAACAAAAACGGAGGCGTTCTTGTCCTTCGGGAATTGTGGGAGATAATATTGCCTTGACATTAAAACCACTATCTACAAATTTTTGTGCTATTGCTTTCACTTTATCATTTCCGGGAAGTATCGCTGATTGTATCGCTGATTTAGACTGTACAAACATTGGTTTTAAACCGAGTAACATTTTTTGTTGGTTAAAATGCACGATGTTTGATCTCAACGTAATTAAGCCATCATCTAGACTGGCTAAATATTGATATGCTATCAAAATAGTAGCTATAGCATGTGGTGAAAGTCCAGTCGTATAAATAAAGCTACGAGCAAAATTTACTAAATAATCTTTTAAGTCATTTGAACCTAAAATAGCCGCACCATGACATCCTAGACCTTTACCGAAGGTCATAATTCTTGCAAAAATTTCATCTTGTAAATTCAGCATTTGGACTAAGCCTTCACCTTTATTTCCATATACACCAAGAGCATGGGCTTCATCAACGATTAAATAACAACTATGCTTTTTAGAAACTGCTATTAATTCTTCAAGATTAGGGGCGTCGCCATCCATAGAGAAAACGCTTTCAGTGACGATATAGATATTATCAACGCTATGACGTATTATATGCGCTTCAAGCTCTTCAAAATCATTATGAGTAAACTTATATGCTTTTGCATTAGATAATTTGATTCCGTCTCTAATTGAAGCATGACAAAGTTCGTCATAAAGGATTAAATCTCCTTTTTGAGGCACACTACTAAAAAAACCAACGTTAGCGTCATAACCTGAATTAAAAATCAAAGCAGCCTCTGCGTTATGAAACTCGCTAATATAATCTTCAGTGGTTTGATATAACGGATGATTTCCTGAAATTAATCGTGAACCAGTCGCACCATTTTGAGAATACTTATGTTCAAGCAAAAATTGATGCGTTTGATTAAAAATCGCTTCTGATTGAGAAAACCCTAAATAATCATTAGAAGAAAAATCAGTTAGATTATTTGCATTAGGCAATTTTCTGAGTGCATTTTCGCTGTGGCGAACATCAAGTTTTTTGAGAAGATTATCCGGTAATTTCATATCTCCAAAGTTATTAATTAATATGAATAATTGCAGGTATCTTTTAGCCCAGATAGCAATGAAAATCCTTTTTATCAGGAACATGTTTCAGGAACATGAAACAGGTTCCTGATATAAAGATTGCAATGAATAGCTGGAATAGCTCCAAATAAAAAAGCCAAACATAAATGCTTGGCTTTAAATATATAATATTGTGAAACGTTTTAGTCAGCTAAAATAATCACTTTATTGTCTTTCATTTCTAACGTTCCAGAAGAAATCGCTAGTGTATAATTTTGATCATTAATCTTCGTGAAGATCGCTGATGCTTCTTTACTTAATTGGAAAGATGGAGCTGAAATACTCACGATTCCCTTTTCAAGTATTGAAACGATTGGCGCGTGATTACTTAATATTTGGAAGCTACCATCAACACCTGGTACAGCTACTGAAGTAACTTCTGCTTTAAATAAAGATGCCTCTGGTGATACTATTTCTAATAACATATTTTTGTAGTTAAAGGTTTAAAAGCTTAAAGTTTAAAGTTGCTTGTGAACCTTAAACTTTAAACCTTAAACTATTTTTTAAGCTTCTGCTAACATTTTTTCTCCAGCTTCGATAGCCTCTTCGATAGTACCTTTAAGGTTGAATGCTGATTCTGGCAAGTGATCTAATTCACCGTCAATAATCATATTGAATCCTTTGATAGTATCTTTGATATCTACTAAAACTCCTTTCAATCCTGTAAACTGCTCTGCTACGTGGAAAGGTTGAGATAAGAAACGTTGTACACGACGTGCTCTAGAAACCGCTAATTTATCTTCTTCAGATAATTCTTCCATACCAAGAATCGCGATAATATCTTGCAATTGCTTGTATTTTTGAAGAATTTCTTTCACTCTTTGTGCACAGTCATAATGCTCATCACCAAGAATTTGTGGTGTTAAGATACGAGAAGTAGAATCTAACGGGTCAACCGCTGGATAAATACCTAGCTCAGCAATCTTACGAGACAATACTGTTGTTGCATCAAGGTGAGCAAACGTTGTTGCTGGTGCCGGGTCAGTTAAATCATCTGCAGGTACGTAAACCGCTTGTACAGATGTAATAGATCCTTTGTTTGTAGATGTGATACGCTCTTGCATCGCTCCCATTTCTGTAGCTAATGTTGGTTGGTATCCTACTGCAGATGGCATACGACCTAAAAGTGCCGAAACCTCAGAACCTGCTTGAGTAAAACGGAAGATATTATCAACAAAGAATAATACATCTTTACCTTGATCAGTTCCTGCACCATCACGGAAATATTCAGCGATAGATAATCCAGAAAGTGCTACACGAGCACGAGCTCCTGGTGGCTCATTCATTTGTCCGAAAACGAAAGTAGCTTTTGACTCTCTCATTCCTGGTAAATCTACTTTAGATAAATCCCATCCTCCATTTTCCATAGAGTGCATGAATTCATCACCGTATTTTATAATACCTGACTCTAACATCTCACGAAGTAAGTCATTTCCTTCACGTGTTCTTTCTCCTACTCCTGCGAATACTGAAAGTCCACCGTGACCTTTTGCGATATTGTTAATCAACTCTTGAATCAATACTGTTTTACCAACACCGGCTCCACCAAACAATCCAATTTTACCCCCTTTTGAGTAAGGCTCAATTAAATCGATTACTTTAATACCTGTGAATAAAACTTCTGATGAAGTTGATAAATCTTCAAATTTAGGAGCTTGACGGTGAATTGACATTCCGTTTACACCAGTCTTAGGCAATTCAGGTAAACCATCGATTGCATCACCAATTACGTTGAACAAACGTCCGTAAACATCTGCTCCAATTGGCATTTGAATTGGGTTTCCAGTACCTACTACTTCATAACCTCTACTCAAACCATCTGTTGAGTCCATTGAAATGGTACGAACAGTGTTCTCTCCGATGTGAGATTGTACTTCAAGTACTAATAAAGTACCATCTTTTTTTGTGATTTCTAATGAATCATAAATTTTTGGAAGTTCAACATCTTTACCGTTGAAAACTACATCAACTACTGGACCAATGATTTGCGCAACTTTTCCTATTACTTTTGACATTACTTATGTATTTATTAAATAGCTATTTAGGTTTATGAAATAAAACTAATCGAAACTTATCGATTACATCCTTTTTTCAGAGTGCAAAGATAATTTTTTAAAATAAAAAATCAATAATTTTTTACATAAAAAACTTTAAGATAAAAATAAGCAATCTAAAACACTCTTACGCACTCTATTTTATTGGAAATGAAAGCCATAATATTTAAAAACAGTTCGGTTTCACCTCTACACTAACTTTCCCGTTATTGAATTACTTTTGGAAACAATATTTGGTAAAGACTTAAATCTATCTTTTTCAATGTTGCCCCATACTTTTCATTTATTGCCGTGCTAAATGCGTTTGCTATTAAAGCATAACCTCTAGGACTTGGATGTATTCCGTCCAATGAAAAACCACCTCCTGTAACATAAGCAGATGTAGTTGTAAAACCATTCGCTACGATACCTCCCGTTGACAGCTGTGTCATAATAGCCTTAGTATCAACAAATGCCAATCCTTTTGAGTCTGCTGCCGCCTTAATACTTACATTGTAGGCATCTGTAGCCAATTTAATTTCAGAAATCTCTGATGGAATCAAAACATGAGTATCTTGCAATGGAAAAGTAATTCCAAACTTATTTAAAGGGGAAGGCGGAGCCATCCCAAGACCAGAATTACTAGTAGTAGGAGCCGCCCCAATAACTGACTGAGTAGGTAATAGAATTAAATCAGTAGCAGTAGCTTGACGTGCCTGACCAAAAACAGCACCGTAAAAAGCTGCTGTTTGCGCTCCTAACGAAGGAGTAAAAGCAGCAGTTAATTGAGCAGATAAATTAGGTAATGATTCGTCTTTAATTAATAATGGATTTGAAGTCGTGGCAGATAGTAATTTAATACGATCACTAGCCCCAAAAGCTGTTAAAGCAGCATTTAGAGGTCCATACAATAAAGTGTTGAGCTGTGCCACTGTTGCCTCTCCTACTGCAACATTTCCTCCTCCAAGCACAGTAACAGATATAGGATTGTATGGAACTGTTTTAAAATAAGGAAGCGTATTAACATAAGGCAGATTAGCCACAACGCCTTTAGCTCCATTAGCAGTTAAATTAGTCACCAAACTCGAATATATATTTGCAAAAACCGCAGGATCAGTGATATCACTTGAACCGTAAGTAGCAGGGTTTGCATTACCCGTTTGATTTACACCAACTCCACCAGATGTAGCATAACCAAGAACATCGTTACCACCAATCCATAGAGAAAAAAATGTTGGCGCTTGTACCAAGGCGTCTGCTATCACAGTTGCAGTATTTGAAGTTGCAAATCGAGCATAGTAAGGATTTGCAGCTCCGGCTGGCACCCCTGCAAAACTTCCATATCCCGGAGCTACTAAATGATAACTCTTAGCGCCTGGAACTCCTAAATTATTGAAGGGCCCGCTAATACGAGCTGTAACTTCAGTAGTGGGAGCACCATCAACGGGAGCGGGACCTGCACCATTAAAATACAATCTTACCGCAGCTACTGGATTACCAGCAAATAATAACCCCCCAATATTATCAGACACTAATGGAGTCTTGAATTCACCTCCACCTGCCTCAACAAATTGCTGCGCTAATAGATTAGGGTACGCGCCTTGTTGCCCTTTTATAAACAGAGCACCATCACTGTATCCAGCTGCAAAAGAATCTCCTAATGCAACATATTTACTAAATACTGCCGAACCTGGAGTTGCAGCTGCTTCGGTCATTGAATCATTTGAATCATCACTACTACAAGCTACCATAGATAAAGAGACTAATAGTAGCGCTTTTATATTTTTTATCATTTTTAGATGTTTTTATTTTATTAAGAAATACTGTCAGTTTACGGAGTAATGGTCCATGAAGCAAAATATTGCTGACCAATTAGACCTGCACCCAATACTTGAGCATATTCTTTTCCTCCAATATTAGCAGCACCAATTTTTAATATTGACTTTAGTTTAGGAAAACTATAATTCACCTGAGCATCAACAACGGTAGCAGCATCAATCATACCGTCAACCATAGAAGATTGCCACAAATAAGAGCTGCTGTATCTAGCACTGATATTGAAACCAAAGTTCTCAAATAATTTTTCGTTTCCAAACGATGCTTTAACTCTGTGTTTAGGTGTATTGAATCCTGCTTCAAAACTAGGGTCCTTTGATTGATCAAAACTAAAATCTGCGTAGTTGTAATTTACACTTACCTCAAAATCTCTGTAAACTTTTCTACCCAGACCTATTCCGAAACCTAGGGATTTAATTTCTAAAGGTGTATTAGTATACAATTGAAAAGTACGTGTATTGCCACTTTGCAATGCTTGTAAAGCTTTTGGCCCTTCTGGATTTGTTAACCCACCACCATCTAAAGCTTGCCCATATAAAGGAGTAATAACATTTAAATTACCTATAAAATTGTTATAGACATTATAGTAACCGTTAATATCAATAGACGTTTTATTGATAAATGATCTATAACCTAATTCAATCGCCTTAACCTCTTCTGGCTTTACTAAATTAGCATTAGTTTTTTGCAGTAAGGCAGGATTTCCCGCTGCCGCAAATGCTAAAACGGATGAAGCAAGGTAAGAGTTATTATACGCTCTTGTACCATCGATAGTTTGAGAACCATTTCCGTTGTTAAGTACCTTACCTACATCACCTTTAATATCTATTGTCTCTACAAAACGTGTTAAGTTGTCTGGAGCAGAACCTAATAATACTGCACTTCCAACATTAAACCCAATATATTGATCTTGCGTAGATGGATTTCTAAAACCCGTTTGAAACGAAGCTCTAAAATTATGTTTTCTACTTTCGCCACCCGAGTAAACAAATGAAACCCTAGGCGAAACATTTCCATCAAAGTTCTTAGATTTATCATAACGCACAGATCCTGTAAACTTTAACCGATCATCTATCATTTTTTTAGATACTTGCGTATAAGCACCGTACTCATTATATAAAATAGGACCATCAGCATCTGTATAAATTCTACCATGAGAATTCAGCTCGTACTGCCTGTAAGAACCTCCAACTTGTATTTCAGCAAATTCTATTAGATCCTTAAAGTTGTAATTGGCATCAGAATGGTAGATTCTTGAATTGTCTACTAATTTAGAACCTGTAAGCACATCTTCCCCAGATATAACTTTATTAAATGCATTTTTAAAACCCTGAGTACCTGGAAGCAATCTTGTTCCTCTTGGGTCGTTTCCATTAATATTTGGAGTTAATACCAATCCTCCAATTAAGCCGGAAGGGCTAATGTTGTAATCAGCAAAATTTCTAGCTGCACTATGAGCAACTTCAGGTTTTTGACCAGCTAAAGTAGCATTAGCAAATGCATTTCCATAATCTGTAAACCAGTTCGTATCCGACTTCCATTGTCGATTGATATTTATCCCCGTAAACAACATATCGTACGATTCACCACCGTCCTCAGTAGTGGTATATCCTCTCACAAAAAAGTTCTTACCTTTAACTTCTAGCTTGTGCTGCTGCATGAAAAAGTTATTCAAATAATATCTGTTGGCCCCTTGATAAACAGCGTTACCATAACCAAACTTACTCTGCCAAATCACCTCTAGATTTTCGTCCCCTAAAGGTCTATAATGTAAAGAGAAATCGATTTTAGTATTACTTGCTTTATTATCAGTAAGATCTGTTTCATTATAACCAGTCCTTGAAATTTTTTCAGAAGGCAATGTTGGCGCAGCTATTACAGTAGACACCTCGTCACCATACACATTAATACCGTCATAGCCGTAATGGCTTCTATCTCTTCCTGCAACAGTTCTATCATCTGTATTTGTAGCAAACCAGTCTGTACCGCGCATGTAGGTAAAGTTAGCTTTGGCTGCAATTTTCGGACTGAAAGCATGTGCTAAACGAATTCCGTAATCAATGTAATCATTGTTTCCGGCAGCTTTTTGAGAAGTCTGTCCAAATTTTGCATAAGCCGTTATTCCAGGACTTGTGAATGGATTTTTACTCGTCATAAATAAAATACCATTAAAAGCATTTGCACCATACAATGCAGAAGAAGCACCTGGCAAAAGCTCTACACTTTGAACATCAATTTCTGAAATACCAATCATATTTCCTAAAACGAAATTTAATAAGGGTGAAGCGTTATCCATACCGTCAACCAATTGCATAAAACGAGTATTGGCTACAGTAGCAAATCCACGAGTGTTAATCGATTTGAAAGACAAACTACTAGTATTCATTTGCACCTCTTTCATATTTTCTAGACCATCATAAAAAGAAGCAGATGCCGATTTTTTAATATCAGCAACTCCCATTCTTTCAATGGTAACGGGAGACTCTAATACACGCTCCGGAGTACGAGAGGCCGACACTACAATCTCATTTAACAGGTTATCTTCTTCGCTCAAAACCACAACAACTTTCTGATTTTTACTCGTAATTGTTAATTTTTTCGATTCAAAACCAACGCTAGAAATTTCAATTGAAAATGGTAATTTACTAGAAGTTTTTAAAATAAAATTTCCTTGTGCATCAGTAACCGTACCATCTGAACTACCCACTACTGTTACATTAGCCCCTATAATTGACTGCTTGGAACTTTCTTGCACCATCCCTGACACAGAATTTTGCGCAAAGCTGATATTTGCAAAGAATGCGATTAAAATAATTAGATAATTTCTCATTTAATGCCCCGTTTTAAGATTAGTCCAACTAAACTACATTAAAATTTTTAAATTAACAATTATTTAAGACAAATATTATACATATGTTAAATTTTAGTTTAAGATCTCAAGTCAAATGACATTCAAAAATTCTACTAAAACAGCTAAAAACAAAAAAACGAGATGTTAACACATCTCGTTTTTTAAACTTTATTTTGGAAGAGTACTACTCTACAGTAACCGATTTAGCTAAATTTCTAGGCTGATCCACATTACATTCTCTCATAACAGCAATGTGGTATGATAATAACTGCAAAGGAATTGTTGTCAATAATGGAGACAAAGCATCCGAAGTTTCTGGGATTTCAATTACGAAATCAGCAAGTTTACGAACCTCAGTATCCCCCTTAGTTACAACAGCAATAATTCTACCGCTTCTAGATTTTATCTCTTGAATATTACTTACAATTTTATCGTAATGCCCTTTTTTTGGTGCGATTACTACAACCGGCATTTGTTCATCAATTAAAGCAATAGGACCATGTTTCATTTCAGCCGCTGGATATCCTTCTGCATGGATGTATGAAATTTCTTTTAATTTCAACGCACCCTCTAATGCAACAGGAAAGTTATATCCTCTACCTAAGTAAAGACAGTTAGGAGCATCAATAAATGTCGCTGCAATTTCTTTAGCAATATCATTAGTACCCAATGCTTCTTTTACTTTTTCAGGAATTAATTCTAATTCTTGAAGATACATGTGGTAATCTGTATTTGACAAAGTTCCTTTTGCTTTTGCTAAACGCAAAGCAATCATCGTTAGTACAGTAATTTGAGTTGTAAATGCTTTTGTTGAAGCTACTCCAATTTCTGGACCAGCGTGTGTATAAGCACCTGCATGTGTTTCTCTAGAAATAGAAGAACCCACGACATTACATACACCAAAAACAAATGCACCTTTTTCTTTAGCTAATTTAATAGCCGCCATAGTATCAGCCGTTTCACCTGATTGTGAAATAGCAATCACTACATCTTTAGGACCTATGATAGGATTTCTATATCTAAATTCAGAAGCATATTCTACCTCAACAGGAACTCTTGTAAATTCTTCAAAAATATATTCTGCTACTAATCCTGCATGCCATGATGTTCCACATGCCACTATAATAATACGATCAGCGTTTAAGAATTTCTCTAAGTTATCCTCGATCCCAGCCATACGAATAATTCCTTCGTTAGCAAGTAGTCTCCCTCTATAAGTATCCTTAATCACACTAGGCTGCTCATAAATTTCCTTAAGCATAAAATGATCGTACCCTCCTTTTTCAATTTGCTCTAAATTCATTTTAAGCTCTTGAATATAAGGATCAACTAAACTATCATCTTTAATTTTTCTAACTTTCATCTGCTTATGAAGTCGGATATTTGCCATCTCTCCATCCTCAAGATAAACTGCATTAGAGGTATATTCGATAAAAGGAGAAGCATCAGAAGCGATAAAATACTCTCCTTCTCCAATTCCAATTGCCAAAGGACTACCTAAACGGGCAGCAACGATTTCATTCGGATTTTTTTTATCAAAAACTGCAATTGCATATGCACCTACAACTTGATTTAAAGCTACTTGAACCGCTTTTCCTAATTTTAATTTCTCTTTCTTTTGAACCTCTTCAATTAGATTAATTAAAACTTCAGTGTCTGTATCAGAATGAAACACATATCCTCTTTTAATTAACTCTTCTTTTAAAGGTGCATAATTTTCTATAATTCCGTTATGAATAATAACTAAATCACCTGAATTAGAAACATGTGGGTGTGAATTCACATCGTTAGGAACTCCATGAGTAGCCCATCTTGTATGCCCAATACCAATTGTACCGCTCATATTAATAGCAGCTGATTTTTGTTCAAGATCAACCACCTTACCTTTAGTCTTACTAACTACGATATCATTTCCGTCATAAATCATTACTCCTGCACTATCGTACCCTCTGTATTCTAAACGCTGCAACCCTTTAATTACTATAGGATAAGCTTCTCTATGACCTATATATCCAACAATTCCACACATATATTACTTATTAGATTTTGTATAATAAATTTCCAATTTTAATCTTTTATCAGCACTAACTGCTTTTGAACCATATAAAACAACTCCTTGCGGACTCATAACAGATGCCGTAGCAACATCTTCAATGGTGCTATTTGCCACTTTTAACTTACTTGTAGATATTGTATTAATATCCTCTGTAACAACCACACCTAATTTTACATTAGTAGAATCTTGGTTTTTAATTAAATTTCTAATTTGGTCTGTGATCCTGATCTTATAAGTATTATCACTTTCTGTAGTTTTATTTAGCAAACCATTAAATATAAGCTTACTTGCTTTAAGCGATGTACCAGCTGTAAGATCTGTAGCATGATCTACAACTCTAGTGCTATTATCAACATCATATAGATATATTCTATTCACCTTAGCATCACTCCCTGAAGTTGTGGCATCAACATGAAAAACAAGATTCGCTTCGTTTATTAACCAATTATTTGATCTAAGAATGTCTAATTCATCTGCAACCCCATTAGGTGTACCTGTTTTACCATCTGACCCATATAAATCTTTACCAAATAATTCTACAATTGCCATTGATCCTTGACCGCCCTTTAAATATAACTTCTCATCGCCAGTAATCTTGTTTGCATTTGTTGTGGCATCAGTATACGCAGCTTTTTTATTGCTCTCT
Source organism: Flavobacterium frigidarium DSM 17623 (assembly GCF_000425505.1). Taxonomy (GTDB): domain Bacteria; phylum Bacteroidota; class Bacteroidia; order Flavobacteriales; family Flavobacteriaceae; genus Flavobacterium; species Flavobacterium frigidarium. The sequence goes on from NZ_AUDO01000009.1 coordinate 105,281, forward strand.
TGCAGTAAGCTAACCGTGTTTCCAGTTAAATTAATAACAACTGACTTGTCTACACGAGTAGCATCAGTTAAAGATGTGTCTTCCTTATAATTAATTGTGATTTTACCCTCACTAAAATTTAACATTGCTAAAGCTGACGGGCTAGTTCCAGATTTTTCAACTTTAAAGTATAGCCCTCTAAAGTAATCTCTAAAAGTATCTGCCGTTGTTAATTTACCTGAATTAGCAGCATCAATTATTTTAGTTTTAAAGTAAGCCTTGTTTAAATTCAATCGCATGCCTGGCTTTGTTCTAGTAACTGTAGTTACTCCATCAGTAGTTACTGATGATTTATATTCTGCAGCACTAAATACGAAAGCGTCATTTTCAGTTACATCAGTAGCGTCGTTTAAACGAGCACCCACCTTTGAATTATCGAAATCAGAATTTTGATCTGTATAATATTTTTGTGCTTCTTTAAAACCAGTAGTTGGATCTAAATTACGCATGAAATATCCCGACTCATAAACGCTTAATTTTATTTTTGCATCAGATGGACCATAGATAGAATCTAACTCGTAAGTACTATCACCATTAACATCAATTGTTTTTTGTACACTAAAATATGGTATTGTCAAAACAACACTTTCAATCACGGGGTTGTTACCAAATGTAGGCGCTACAGTTTGCAAAGCAACTTGTGTATTAAAATTAGCCGTTGTAGTACCAAATGCCTCTGTGTCATAAATACCTAACGCGTTAACCGGAAGGTTATTTGATTGCACCGCACTAATCTTTTGATTGTACGCAATCACCTCTGAAGTCAACTTTTCAAAACCAAAATGGTCGTCTCCTACTATTCCGTCACCTATTGTATTCACATCTTTATCACATGAGAATAAAGAAATAGCAACCGAGGCTAAAAGGATTTTCTTAAAAAAAGAACTATTAAACATACACTAAAAAAAATTAAATTTATTATACCTCGTTGTTGTAAAAGTTGATATATGCTTCAGCAAAAGCATCTTTAGCGACGTAAGGTAAAAAAGGTTTCCCTGAAGCTTCTATATATTTTGTTAAACTTGATGACACTCCTTCTGAAGCAATAATTACTCCGTCAGAATGATCAATTGTCGCTTTAATAATACTCTCATAATCTGGGTTTTTTAAATTCTCAATAGCATCTAATGGCACACCATCTAATTGAATTTTATTAACCATCTCTGCATCTAAAGTTCCTTCAAAAGACTGACTGTAGACAGAAGTGATTATTTTAGTATCAGAAAACAAAGCTTCATTTTTATAATAATGCTTCATATAAATTGGTAACATTGCTGCCATCCAACCATGAACATGAATAATATCTGGAACCCAATTTAATTTCTTAACCGTCTCTACAACTCCTTTTGCAAAGAAAATAGCACGCTCATCATTATCGGCATACATCACACCATCTTCATCAGCAAATGTAGCCTTTCTCTTAAAGTACTCTTCGTTATCAATAAAGTAAACTTGAATACGCTCTTTTGGTATAGACGCAACCTTAATAATTAAAGGCATATCTAGATCATTCACCACCAAGTTCATACCTGAAAGCCTAATCACTTCATGTAATTGATGCCTTCTCTCATTTATATTCCCGTATCTCGGCATGAAAATTCTTATTTGTCCACCTTGATCGTTAACCATCTTTGGCACGTCATAAGACATTAAAGAAACTTCATTCTCAGCTAAATAAGGCACCACTTCAGATGATACGTATAATATCCTCTTATCTTTCATATTGTAATTTGCTTAGTTTATTGGTAATAAAAACCACGCAAAATTACAAAATTTTATGCAGTTATTAACTAATATATTATGTTTGCATATAATTTAAATAAAATAACGATGCATATTTTCAATGGAAAAGCCAATTTAATAGCTCATTTATCAGCTATTAAGACTAGTAATTCCACTATTGGCTTTGTTCCCACAATGGGCGCTCTACATCAAGGACACCTGTCGTTAATGCAACAATCTACATCAGAAAATACTTTCACAGTAGTTAGTATATTTGTAAATCCAACCCAGTTTAACAATCCTGACGATCTTTTAAAATATCCACGAACGCTTGACCAAGATGTGGCCAAAATAAACGCATTTAATTCTAGTATTATTGTCTTTGCTCCTTCTGTAAACGATATTTATGAAGAGAATGTATCTTCTGACTCTTTCGATTTTGATGGATTAGAAAATCAAATGGAAGGTAAATTTCGACCTGGACACTATGACGGCGTAGGAACAATTGTAAAAAAATTATTCGAAATAGTTACTCCCACCACAGCCTATTTTGGCGAGAAAGATTTTCAGCAATTGCAAATCGTCAGAAAGATGGTTGAAAAAAACAATTTATCTATTAAGGTTATTGGCTGCGACATTTTTAGAGAGGCAAACGGCCTTGCAATGAGTTCGCGTAATGAAAGATTAACTGCCGAACATCGGGAAGAAGCGTCATTTATCTACAAAACTTTACTAGAAGTTAGAGAAAAATTTTCCACTCATACAGCAGCGCAAATTAATGAATGGGTTGAAGAAATCTTTACTAAAATTCCTTCATTCGAATTAGAATATTTCCAAATTGCAGATGAGGAAACTTTATTACCTTTGGACAAAAAAATTGACACAAAAACCTATCGCGCTTTTATAGCCGTTTTTGTGAATAATATTCGATTGATAGATACCATTTCATTAAATTAATATATTTTTGTAGCATGCAAATTCAAGTATTAAAATCAAAGATCCACAGAGTCAAAGTAACAGGAGCCGATTTAAATTATATCGGTAGTATTACTATAGACGAAACACTTCTAGAGGCTTCAAATATTATCGAAGGGGAAAAAGTTGCCATTGTTAACATCAACAATGGAGAACGTTTTGAAACTTATGCGATAAAAGGAAAAAAAGATTCTGGTGAAATAACGTTAAATGGTCCTGCTGCCAGAAAAGTTCAAAAAGACGATATAATTATTATTATATCATACGCGACTTTAGAATTTGAGGAGGCTAAAACATTTAAACCATGGATTATTTTTCCTAATGAAAACGACAATTCGTTAACTTAGAAGTTTAAAAATTATAATAATCCCCATTGAAAAATATTTTTGATGGGGATTTTTTTATTCGCTTAAAGCAAAAATCACGCTGACTTACACTATTTTAGCAACAGCATAAAATTTTCAATAATTAATATCTCATGGCAAAAGTTAAAACAAGTTTTTTCTGTCAAAGTTGTGGCGCACAATATTCTAAATGGCAAGGTCAATGCAATTCTTGCAAGGAATGGAATACTATAGCCGAAGAAATAATTCAAAAACAAGAAAAAGTAGCTTGGAAAACAGAGCCTACGGTACAAAGTAAAGCACCAAAACCGCTTAGAATTAACGAAATCGACTCTACTCAGGAGATTCGAATGAATACAACTGACTCGGAATTAAACAGAGTTTTAGGTGGTGGAATTGTCCCTGGATCACTAACGCTATTAGGTGGGGAACCTGGGATAGGAAAAAGCACCCTTTTACTTCAAGTTTCTTTAAAATTACCGTATAAAACGCTGTACGTATCTGGCGAGGAGAGTCAAAAGCAAATAAAAATGCGCGCGGAAAGAATTACTCCTACGAGTGATAATTGCTATATTTTAACAGAGACAAAAACGCAAAATATTTTCAAACAAATTGAAGCTATTCAACCTGAGATTGTCATTATAGATTCTATTCAAACGCTGCATACTGATTATATCGAGTCGACTGCGGGAAGTATTTCTCAAATTAGAGAAACTACTGCTGAACTTATAAAATTTGCTAAGGAGACCAATATCCCTGTAATTTTAATAGGTCACATCACAAAAGACGGAAACATTGCCGGACCCAAAATCTTAGAGCATATGGTTGATACTGTACTGCAATTTGAAGGTGATCGAAATCATGTGTATCGCATTTTAAGATCCCTGAAGAATCGTTTTGGTTCAACAGCGGAAATCGGAATTTATGAGATGCTAGGTAGTGGTTTACGAGAAGTTTCAAACCCATCAGAAATTTTAATTTCTCACAAAGATGAAGAACTTTCAGGAACCGCTATCGCCACAACTTTAGAAGGAATGAGACCGTTGATGATCGAAATTCAATCGCTTGTAAGTACGGCCGTTTATGGTACACCTCAACGTAGCACAACGGGTTATAACGCTAAAAGATTAAATATGATATTAGCTGTTTTAGAAAAAAGAGCTGGTTTTAGGCTTGGTGCCAAAGACGTGTTCTTGAACGTCACAGGAGGAATATCGGTAGATGATCCTGCTATAGATTTAGCAGTAGTTGCAGCAATTTTATCAAGTAATGAAGATATTCCCGTGAACAAAGATTTTTGTTTTGCTGGAGAAGTAGGACTTTCTGGTGAAATTAGACCTGTAAATCGTGTGGATCAAAGAATTCAGGAAGCTGAGAAATTAGGTTTTTCGACCATATTCGTATCAAAATACAACAAAATTGCATTGAAGAATCCAGGAATTAAAATCCAATTAGTAACAAAAATTGAAGATGTTGCTAGTATGTTATTTGGTTAAAATCTATAAATCAATTATTAAGAATTAGATATTAAAAAAGAAGCACGCTATTTTAGTCAAATGCTTCTTTTTAAACCAAAATGATTTCATCACATTGCCACCAACTTTATCTATTTACACACAAGTAAATGAAAAATAAGAAGAAAATAATAGTTATTATAGTATCAAGTATTTTAGGATTGCTCTTAATTACTATAAGCGGATTTTTTATATTTAGAGATCAATTGCTTACGCAAGCTATCGCGAAAACAACCAGTCATCTAGATCAAAAATATGATAGTATACTCCTTATTGGTAAGGTGGAGTTTACCAATTTCAACGGAATTAGGTTGACTAATATTAGTTTGAAACCTAGAGCCGCTGATACATTGTTTGACATTGATAATATGGAAACTAGCATTAATTTCTGGCGGTTATTTACGGGTGATATTCAACTAGGGACCTTAAAAATAAATAATGGTTATGTCCAACTAATTAAAAAGGGCAATATTAAAAACTTTGCCGCCTTTTTAAAAAAGGACAGTACAGCGGTGCAAAGTGATGATAAGAAAAATTATGCTGATTTTGCGTATCGAATCATCACCACAGCTTTAAACTTGGTTCCCACCGATATGAAAATTGAGAATCTAAAATTCAAATTAGATGACAATGGTAAAAAAGCCACTATTGACATCAAAAAATTGATTTTGGCCAATTCACAAATGGAAACTGCAATAAACGTTAAAACAAATACATTTACCCAAAGATGGAAAATCAAAGGTTATGCAGATCCTAGAAATAAAAAAGCTGATTTACAATTTTTTAATAGAGATACTGGAGCCATTAAAGTTCCTTATTTTGACGAACGCTATAATCTTATTTCGAGTTTTGACTCTATTCGATTAAATATTAAAAACATAGATAAAAGTGGTGGTCAATTGCACATTGATGGTTTCACATCGATTGCAAACTTAAAAGTAAACCATCCTAAGATAGCAAGTAAAGATGTCCTTATCAAGAAAGCTAGATTTGATTATCGCTTTTTATTAGGAGCTAATTCCATTGCTATTGATAGTAGCTCCACAGCACAATTCAATCAAATTAAATTTCGCCCTTACTTATCAGTCGACACCGAAGAAGATACTATATACAAACTCAAGGTAGTAATCCCAAGAATGAAAGCGCAGCACTTCATTAATTCACTACCTGATGGATTATTTACAAATTTTCAAGGGATGCAAGCACTAGGAAATTTTGATTATAAACTCAATTTTCAGTTTAATAAAAATAAACCTGATGAGCTGGTTTTTGACAGCAATATTAATAAAGAAAATCTCAAAATAATTAAATATGGTGAGGCAAACCTAACCAAACTAAATGGTGAGTTTATCTATCGAGCCATTATCGACAATGTATTGCAAAGACCTGTTTTAGTAGGGAATGCAAATCCAAATTACACTCCCATGTCGGCGATATCACCCTACTTAAAAAAATGTGTACTTACAACTGAAGATCCTTCCTTTTTTTCACATCACGGGTTTATCAATGAAGCATTTAAGCAGTCGATTGTAAAAAACATTAAAACTAAAAAATTCTCAAGAGGAGCAAGTACTATAAGCATGCAGCTGATTAAAAATGTGTTCCTAACGAGAGAAAAAACACTGTCACGCAAGCTCGAAGAGATTTTACTCGTCTATATTTTAGAAAATAATCGCATTGTGAGTAAAGAACGCATGCTAGAAGTCTATTTTAATATTATCGAATGGGGACCTAATGTCTATGGAATTGGAGAAGCAAGCCAGTTCTATTTTCAAAAACAGCCATCCCAGTTAACCTTTAATGAATGTTTGTACTTAGCGAGAATAATTCCAAGTCCGAAAAAATTCATGTATCAATTTAATGCTGAAGGAAGATTGAAAGAATCTGCCGCACAACAAGAGCGTTTTTTAACAAACATCATGCTTAAAAGAGGGCTGTTAGCTTCAGACGATACCATATATAAATCTTTGCCTTTATATATATCAGGGCCAGCACAATCTTATCTTAGAATAAAAGTTCAAGATAGTATCCCAAAAGATTCTCTTAACATTGTCAATGAATTCAATTTTTAAAATGCTACAATTTTAGCTAAAATAAATGGACAATACATTTTCAGTAACCCTACTTATCATAGGCATCGTTCAATTTATTATTGGTTTGATCGAATATGTCTTTCCTCCTTTGGCTCAATCTTCTTTCTATTTGATATCATGGGATTTTTTGTTGCCGTAACGATTACAACAATATTCGGAATCATAATTTATATAAAAACTGAAAAAGCAATTAAAGATAAGTATTGAAAAAACTAGCATTTTTAAAATATAAAAGGCTCTACAAATCACGTCTGTAGAGCCTTTTTAAATTTCGAAAATTATTATTATTATTATGGCGCTGGATTAGGAATCAACTCTTGGACTTTATTTATCTCTTTAAGAATATCATCAGTCAACGTAACATTGATTGTGTCGATATTTTCCTTTAATTGTTCCATTGTCGTTGCACCAATAATTGTACTAGTTAAAAAAGGTTGCTGCTCAATAAAAGCTAAAGCTAGCTCCGTTAATGTCAAGCCATTTTTAACTGCAATTTCATGATACAATTTTGTAGCCTCAGTTGATTGTGCACTACTATACCTTGTATATTGCGGAAATAAGTTAACACGTGCTTTTGGGTGATGCTCACCAGTTAAAAATTTACCAGAAAGCACACCAAAACCCATTGGCGAATAAGCCAACAAACCTACGTTCTCACGAAAACAAATTTCAGAAGAATCACTTTCAAAAAGACGATTCAACAATGAATACGGATTTTGAATTGTTTTAATTTTTGGTAAATTATGGTATTTATGTTCTTCTAGAAAACGCATAATTCCCCACGCATTTTCATTAGAAACCCCAATGTTTCTAATTTTTCCCTCTTTAACAAAACCTTCAAGAGTGGTCAATACTTCGTGAATATTATCTTTCCACTCATCATCTTGCAACGTAAAACCACGCTGTCCAAAGGTATTTGTTTTGCGTTCTGGCCAATGCAATTGATACAAATCTAAATAATCAGTCTGTAAGCGTTTCAAACTATTATTCAAAGCATATGTAATACTCTCTGGTGAAAAATCAACTTTATCACGCATGTAAGCAAAATTAGGATTTGGACCCGCAATTTTAGACGCTAAAACAACTTGGTCCCTCTTTCCTGATTTTTTCAACCAAGTACCAATCACTTTCTCTGTACTACCGTAGGTTTTTTCACTTGCTGGAATAGAATACATCTCAGCAGTATCAAAAAAGTTTACGCCACGATCAAGCGCATAATCCATTTGAACATGCCCTTCTGCTTCAGTGTTTTGCTGCCCATATGTCATTGTCCCTAGACAAATTTTGCTGACTTTTATATCTGTACTTGGTAAAGTAGTATATTTCATTTTTAATAAGATTCTGATTTACAAGAAATCAAAGTTACAAAGGTTTTATAATAGAAAAGGTTCAAAGAATATCTTTGAACCTAATTTAACTTTTTATTAATAGCTGTCTAGTTAATGTCTTTCAGCATATCTGCAATTTCGTCTAATCTTGGCGTAAGAATAATTTCGATTCTACGGTTTTTTGCTTTTCCATCTGCAGTAGCATTCGAAGCTAAGGGAGCAAATTCGCTTCTTCCAGCTGCAGTCAAGTTTTGTTTGTTTACATCGGCATTTTCACTCAAAATAGCAACTATAGAGGTAGCTCTTTTTGTAGACAAATCCCAGTTATTAGCAATAGGTCCTGAACTAGAGAACCCATCGTTATCAGTGTGCCCTTCAATTAAAACTGAAATATCAGGATTGTCTCCCAATACCTTACCTACTTCAACGACTGCCTTTTTTCCTTCTGGACCCACAGACCAACTACCGGAATTAAAAAGCAATTTATTTTCCATAGAAACATATACTTTCCCATTCTTTTGCTCCACCGTTAACCCTTTTCCTTCAAAACTATTTAACGCACTAGACAAAGTTTCTTTCAGTTTTTTCATTGCTGCTTCTTTTGCAGCTACTAGTGATTCTAGCTCGTCTAATCGTTGTGTACTTTTACTCAAACGCTCTTGCTCAATAGAAAGTGCTTTCGCTTTAGCGTCTAATTCTGCTAGCAAATCACGATTTTTATTCATGTTAGCTTGTAGAGCATCGCTACTATTTTTCTCTAATGCTTTGTAAGACTCTTGCAACAAATTCATTTTAGAATTTAATGCTGCTTGATCAGCAAGTAATTTTTCGCGCTCTGATTTTAATTTCCCCATCTCACTAGTTAGAGAGTCCTTTGTTGTCTCTAAGTGATTTTTATCTAAGGAAAGATCTGCATTTGCATCAGCTAACGTTCTATTTTCCTTTTTTAAATCAGTGTATTTATTTTCTAAATCAGCGTATATTTTTTTTGACACACATGAGCTAGCCATTGTGATTGCCAATATACCTATCGAAATTTTTTTTATCATTTTAAACTTTTTTAAAGTGCAATTCATTTATGCTATTTCTACTAAAACGGGACAATGATCGGAATGTTTTGCTTCGGGCAGAATAACCGCTCTTTTTATCATTTCTTTAAGAGGTTCGCTAACTAAGCAGTAATCAATACGCCATCCTTTGTTGTTTGCCCTCGCTGTAGGAACACGCATAGTCCACCACGTATAATTATCAGGCTCTTTGTTTAAAAAACGAAAGCTATCTACAAATCCATTGTTTAAAAAGTCAGTAAGCCAAGAACGCTCTGCAGGCAAGAATCCAGATACATTTTTATTGCGCACTGGATCGTGGATATCAATTGCTTCATGGCAAATATTATAATCTCCACAAATAACAAGATTAGGAATTTCTAGTTTTAAATTTGTGATGTAATTCTGAAAGTCATCCATGTACATGAACTTGTGATCCAATCGCTCTTTATTGGTTCCTGACGGTAAATACAAACTCATTACAGATACATCATCAAAATCAACACGAATATTCCTACCTTCAAAATCCATGTGCTCGATTCCCGTTCCGTAGACTACATTGTTTGGTTTAACTTTCGATAAAATTGCCACACCGCTGTACCCTTTTTTTGTTGCTGGAAACCAATAGTGATAAGGATATCCTGCTAGCTCAAAATCTGCTAATGGGATTTGTTCTGGAGTGGCTTTAATTTCCTGAAGACAAATTACATCGGGGTCTGCTTGTTGCAACCAAGTGATAAAACCTTTGGAAATCGCCGCTCGAATTCCGTTTACATTATAGGAGATTATTCGCATTTTTTTTCAATTTTGTTTTTCAAAAGTACTAAAAATAAAAAAATATATGGTAGTAAATCCCGAAAATACAGCGTGAAATAGCTAGTTGATAATGTTTTTTTCTATCTTTGTTTTTCGCTCAAAAAATGAAGAATAAATGGGTTTAGTTACCGCCAAAGAAGTTGCAAAAGCAATAAATGCTGAGAAATATGGGGTTTTCGGAACCTTTTCCGGTTGGTTATTAATGAAAGTACTTAAGATATCTACACTCAACAAAGTTTACGACAGAAATAAGCACCTAAAAGATGTTGCTTTTTTAAACGGTATCGTAGACGACTTACAGATAAAATTTGAAATTCCCGAAGAAGATTTAAAAAGACTCCCTAAAGAAGGAGCTTATATAACCATATCTAATCACCCTCTAGGTGGGATCGATGGTGTGCTACTATTAAAATTAATGCTTGAGAGAGAGCCTAATTTTAAAATCATTGCTAATTTTCTTCTACACCGCATTGAGCCTTTAAAAAAATACATCATGCCTGTTAATCCTTTTGAAAATCATAAGGATGTAAAATCGAGCGTGGTAGGAATCAAAGAAACTTTACGTCATTTAAGTGATGGAAAACCGCTAGGGATGTTTCCTGCAGGGGAAGTTTCTAGTTATAAAGATGGGCAACACATGGTTGACAAACCGTGGGAAGAAGGTGCAATCAAAGTCATTAGAAAAGCTCAAGTTCCCGTTGTTCCTATTTATTTTCATGCAAAGAATAGTCGTTTGTTTTATTTGCTTTCGAAAATTAGTGGCACTTTTAGAACTGCAAAATTACCGTCAGAAGTTTTTAGTCAAAAAAACCGTGTGATTAAAGTTCGTGTTGGTAAGGCTATTTCTGTAGCAGAACAAAATGAGCACAAATCATTAGAAAGCTATTCAGAGTTTTTAAGAAAGAAAACATACATGCTTGCTAATCCATTCGAAAAGGAAAGCAAACTGATAAATACACCGCATTTAAAACTACCCAGAAGTCCAAAAGAAATTGCTACACCTGCAAATGGTGACAAAATTATTGCCGAAGTAAAAGCGTTACGCGACACTGACTGTAGGTTACTGCAAAGTAAAAATTACGAGGTCTTTTTTGCTGAGGCCAAAAACATCCCGAGTGTTTTACACGAAATAGGACGTTTACGCGAAATCACTTTTAGAGAGGTAGGCGAAGGAACCAATGAGTCTATAGATTTAGATAAGTTTGACAGCTATTATCACCACTTGTTCTTGTGGGATGATGAAGCCAAAAAAATTGCCGGTGCCTATAGAATGGGGTTAGGATCTGAAATTTTTCCTAAATATGGTATTGAAGGTTTCTATCTAAATGAACTTTTTAGATTCGAAAATGAATTGCATGATATGATGCACAAGTCCATCGAAATGGGACGTGCATTTATCATCAAAGAATACCAACAAAAACCAATGCCTTTATTCCTTTTATGGAAAGGGATTATTCATACTACACTGCGCTTTCCCGAGCACAAATACTTGCTTGGTGGTGTAAGCATTAGCAATCAATTTTCTGATTTCTCTAAATCATTAATGATTGAATTCATGAAATCAAATTACTACGACCCTTATATTGCCCAATATATTCATCCTAAGAAAGCATACAAAGTAAAATTAAAAGACGCCGACAAAGATTTTATATTTAATGAAACTGAAGCCGATCTAAATAAGTTTGATAAAATTATCGATGAATTAGAACCTGGTGTTTTACGTTTACCCGTGTTAATAAAAAAATACATCAAGCAAAACGCAAAAGTGGTTGCTTTTAATGTCGATCCTTTATTCAACAATGCAGTCGATGGTTTAATGTATATAAGAATCGCCGATATTCCAGAAAGCACTATGAAACCAGTTATGGAGGAATTTCAAGCTGAACTCGAAAGAAAATTGGCTGAAAAAGAAGAGTAAATTATCTCCAAATAGATTGCCTTAAAACCTCATCAAACGAATTATTTTTTACGAAGTAAACAATTCGTATTAAGTGATAAGCACCAAGAAAAATAGCCAAACCATAAGCTAATTTTTTATTATAAAGCAATGCGTTAAAATATTCCCTTTTAGTCAAGAGCTCTGTTGTGAGAACAATTATTATTACAAAACAAAACACAATTACAAAAGGGCCCAAAATATGATAATACAAACTCTTAAGCAAATCCCCTTCATAGCAATAGACCAATGATTTTGTGATGCCACATCCAGGACAAGGAAAACCAGTAAGCATCTTGAACGGACAAAGTGATTGATCCGTTTCAAGATGATTATCATGATTAAAAAACATTAAAAACAACGGCACCAGCAGCGTGATTACAGCTGCTATAATTCCGTAGAGTTTACGTTTTGATTTTATACTAACTATAGAGTTTATTAATGTCATTTTGAACAATCATTGCAGCGGCCATAGGGAATAAGAGGCCTAAAACGATTAATAATGTCGAATCATCTTTTTGTGGATATCCAATACGTTTATATACTTGAGGCAAACCTTCTTTACCTGCTAAATAAAAGAAATATATATTTATTGGAAAACAACATCCTGAAAAAATAGCTATCGGTGCCGAGATTACTTCACGGCCTGCAACAGCGTTCAAAACTTCGGCTACCTTCATATTCCAATATATATGATACAATCCACAAGTAATAAAACCTAAGATTAATACCATTATCGGGTCTACTTTAAATACTGGAATTTGATTGTTTGATTGATTCCATTGTTCTGTTTTTGTGGTTTCCATTTTTTTTATGATTAGTTAATTATTTGAATTTATTGAAAAACTTTATCTATCGGTTCCCATAGTTCTATTTTGTTTCCTTCTGGATCTAAAATCCAACCGAATTTCCCATAATCATATGTCTCCATTTCCCCTACAATTGTTACACCCTCATCAGCTAATTTTTTTAACAAATTTTCAAGATTTTCAACTCTAAAATTTTGCATGAATTGCTTTTCGCTTGGCGCAAAATAAGCAGTATCGGCTGCAAAAGGCGACCATTGCGTAGAACAGGCTTCGCCTTCGTTGTTTTTCCACCAAAAGGTCGACCCGTAATCATCTGTTTTTAAACCCAAATGTTTCCCGTACCAAGTTACTAGTTCCTTAGAATTTTCGGCCTTGAAGAAAAAGCCTCCAATTCCCGTTACGCGTTTTTCAACTTTACCCAGTTCCGGCTCCCCAAAATACTTTGCTTTTATTTTATCGACAATTACTTGCGCCAGGCGTTCATGACTTTCAAATGTCCAACCTGCAACATGGGGAGTCAAAATCACATTTGGAGCGTCTAATAGATATTGAAAAGCCTCAGGGGTATCGTTTTCTTGAAATAGTGTTTCAAAAGACAATTTTTCATACTCTAAAACATCAAGTCCTGCTCCTAGCATTTTACCTGCTTTCATAGCAGCAACAAGATCAGTGGTTACGATGTTTTTTCCTCTTGAGGTATTGACAATCCAAAACGGTTTAGCAAAGCCATTTATAAACGCGGCATTCACCATTTTATCCGTCTCGGGCGTCCACGGAAGGTGCAGACTAAGGACTTCTACTTTTTGTTGGAATTCTTCAAAGGAAACTTGCTTCGCATTTCCATCACCTACATTATCTAGAATATCGTAGCACAAGACTTCAACATCAAAACCACGTAGCTTCTTGGCAAATGATTTTCCCATATTTCCGTAACCGATAATTCCTACGGTCTTTCCATCGAGTTCATGCCCACGATTGCTTTCTCGGTTCCAATGTCCGGAACGAATTTCTTTATCGGCTGTGTTTAATTTATTAAAAAGAGAAAGAATCATCCCTAAAGTATGCTCAGCAACAGCATTGCGATTTCCTTCAGGAGCTGCGATTAACGTGATATTTTTGCTTGTAGCATATTCGCAGTCTATGCTTTCTAGTCCAGCTCCTACACGAGCTATGAATTGCAAATTCTTAGCCTTATCTAGAAATTGTTTATCAATCTTAAACCTACTGCGAATGACAATTCCTTGATAGTCGTGAATTTTAGTTTCTACTTCTTCTTTTGTCGAAGTAAAATCGGTGTGATTTGTAAATCCTAACTCTTGCAATTGCTCCATCATAACGGAATTATTGCTATCTATATGTAGTATTTTGATATTTTCAGGATGCAACATTGTATTTATTTTTCTGTTGCTCAAAGTTACAAATTAGAATCAGTATTATTTTCTATTTTGCTTTTATAATTGTACTTCACCATGATGATCATAAATAAACCGAAGATGATAAAATTGGTCATAAATTCCAACGGTTGAACTTGTCAACATCTATAAAACCCCATGTAGCCTGACCTGCAGCAAATATAGTTCCTCCTGCCATAAAAGCCTTCAACATTACTTTATAAAATGGTTTCATGCTTTTATTTTTTTGTATATTCTTTTTGGTAACAATCGTAGCATTCATCATTTAAAAGCAATTTACCTCCTTCTAAAATATACCCTTGACTTGGAATACCAGAAGTATAAACAAGCATTTGTTTTTCTCCACCAAAAATTGATTTTTTAGTCTTGATAGTATACTTTTCGGTAGCTATTAAAGTACCGTCTTCGTATACTTTAATTTCTGTTTTCGAAATGGCAATCTCGCTAATTAATTTTGGCACCACAGTTTTACCGGTAATTCCACCGCTCATCTTAACTAATTGCCATTTGCCTAGAATCGATTCCCCATTCATAACCGAATCACTAGTTGACGAACAGCTAACAATACAAACCAATAATGCAGCAAATAATACAAATTTTTTCATGAGAATTGTTTTTTACCAAAAGGGCCAATATACAAAAATGGCTACATAAAAATTAATAACTAATTATTTTAAAGTGAACGATCTTACAATTACAACTGACGCATCAATGAATAATGATCATGCGTGAGGGATAGCAGCTAGCTACCGAAGTAGCGCGTATAGCCCGACGCCATAAAAAAAAGGGTCTCATCAAGACATTGCTGATGAGACCCTTGTTTTTTATGGGGGCACGCCCAAAATAATATCATTTACCCCTTTATTTTTTTTAATGCTGCTTTGATTCCGCGTATTATTGATGAACTAAAGCCATGCGATTCCATTTCGCTTAATCCTGCTATGGTACAGCCTTGTGGTGTAGTTACGCGATCGATTAATTGCTCTGGATGCACTTGTTCTTCCATCAACATTTTCGCAGCTCCTTTTACAGTTTGTGCCGAAATTTCTAAAGCAGTTTGCCAGTCAAAACCTATTTCGATTCCTGCTTGCATAGACGCTCGAATGTAACGCAATGCAAAGGCAGTTCCTGAAGCAGCTAGCACGGTTGCAGCATCCATTAACTTTTCGTCAATTACTGGAGCTGTTCCTAAATCAGCAAAAAGGCTTACCAATTTCTGACCTTGGGCCGCATTATTTTCATGAAAAGAAATACAAGTAGCCGACTCTCCAAATTGTGCCGCAATGTTTGGCATGATTCGGATAGCTTGATGCTCTTGTCCTATTTTATTTTGCAAAGCTTCTGTAGAAAGTCCCGTTACCGCCGAAGCAATGATTTTATCCTTAATGACTGGTAGAATCTCTGATAAAACCAAATCTACTTGATACGGTTTTACGGTTAAAATCACAATATCAGCTTCTTGAATTGCATGTGTATTATCTGTAGAAAGCGTAATTCCTAACGGTTCTAAATGCTGGATTTTACTAATATTTCTGCGGGTTACCGTGATTTTATGGTTGCTGGAAAACTTAGCAATTCCTATGGCAACAGAGGCCCCTAAATTTCCGCCTCCTATAATGTGAATATTCATTTTTTGTAGTTATTAGTTGGTTGTTATAGTTCAATAGTTTTATGCCTATTTTAAAAGCCCAAGATCATTCTCGCAATTGAGAAATAGATTAAGATACCGCAAATATCATTACTGGTTGTAATAAATGGTCCTGTTGCTAGAGCGGGGTCTACGCCAAATTTATCCAATAATAATGGAACAAAAGTTCCAATTAATGAGGCAATAATAATCACAGAGATTAGAGCAGAACAAATAACAAAACCAATAATTACGGGCTCATCAAGCAGGTAATAACTTCCTGTAAATAAAATTACAGATAAAATAGAACCGTTGAGCAAACTCAAAGAAATCTCTTTTATTAATCGTCTAAATAGAGATCCGCTCAAGGTATTATTAGCCAAACCCTGCACAATAATTGCGGAGGATTGTACCCCCACATTTCCTGCCATTGCGGCAATAAGTGGCGTGAAGAAAAATAAGTTTCCATGTTCAGCCATGGCACCTTCAAACAACCCTAAAACCCTTACAGTGATGAATCCTCCTAGAAGTGCTAAAACCAACCATGGTAAACGTGCCTTAGATAATTCAAGAATACTATCATCGGCTTCCACATCTTGCGAGATACCGGCCGCTAATTGGTAATCTTTATCGGCTTCTTCTCTTATCACGTCTATAATGTCATCAATTGTAATACGACCGACTAAACGCCCCATTGCATCTACAACCGGAATCGCCTCTAGATCATATTTTTGCATAATACGAGCAACCTCAACATCTTCGGCATCTACATTTACAAAAGTTACTTTTTTAATATAGATATCTGCAATTTGTGTCTTTGTAGAGGTAGTCAATAAATCTTTTAATGACAAACGTCCTTTTAATCTGTTTTCGTCATCGACCACATAAATAGAATGCACGCGTGAAACATTTTCTGCCTGAGCACGCATTTCTTTCACACAAGTAAGCACGCTCCAGTTTTCGTTAACTTTCACTAACTCCTTCCCCATTAATCCACCGGCAGTGTCTTCGTCATAACGAAGTAAATCGATAATATCCTTAGCATGCTCTAAGTCATCCAACTCAGATATTACTTCTGCTTTTAAATTATTAGATAACTCTGCTATAATATCTGCAGCGTCGTTAGTATCTAATTCATCTAACTCCTCAGCAATCTCTTTTGCCGAAAGGCGGCTTAGAATATTTTCACGCAAGTCATCTTCTAACTCAAGAAGAATCTCTGCTGTTTTATCACTGTCTAATACTTTAAAGATATAAGTGGCCTCATTAAAATCAAGTTCGTCCAAAATCTCTGCTATATCAGCATGGTGCATGTCATGAAGTAAACGCTCTAATTCTTGATCGTTCTTATTAACAATATGCTGCTCTAATTCGAGTATTAAGTCTTTACTGATTTTAAATTCCATCGGCTTCTATCTTTTGTGTAAGTGCAATAAATTCTTCTACGCTAAGTTGTTCTGGTCGTAAGTTAAAAACAGTATCCTCTCTTAATTCGTCAGATAAATTCAATGTTTTTAAACTGTTACGAAGGGTTTTACGTCGTTGTTGAAAAGCGGTTTTCACCACTGTGAAAAACAACTTTTCGCCGCATGGCAAACTATAATCTGCTTTTCTACGCATGCGCATTACTCCTGACTTCACCTTTGGTGGTGGAATAAACACGTTTTCGTCTACGGTAAATAAATATTCTACATCATAAAAGGCTTGCGCCAAAACAGATAAAATTCCGTAAGCTTTACTTCCCTTTTTCTCGCAAATACGTTCAGCAACTTCTTTTTGAAACATTCCAGCAAATTCTGGAATTTGTTGTTTCAATTCTAGCGTTTTAAAAACAATTTGAGTAGATATGTTGTATGGGAAATTCCCAATAATAGCAAATTGCTTTCCTTGAAAAACTTCGTTGATATCGTATCTCAAAAAATCTTTAGAAATAATTTTATCTTTTAATTTGGGGTAATTCTCGTCTAAGTACGCTACAGATTCGGTGTCGATCTCAATAACATAAGTATTTGTAGGCTTGTCAAGCAAGTACTTTGTAAGCACTCCCATTCCTGGCCCTATTTCTAACACATCATCATATCCTTCAAGATTGATGGTATCTGCGATTGCTTTTGCAATGCTCTCATCTTTCAAGAAGTGCTGTCCGAGGTGTTTTTTTGCTTTTACTTTTTCCATGATTTTTGTTTAAAGCTTAAAGTTATCTAGTCCAAGTTTGTCAACTTAACACATACTCTTTAAACTATTTTGAATTAGAGAAACCGTTTGCTTCGTCTAATAGGCATTCGTGCTTTTTAATGGAACAACCCTAAAGCTGATTATCAAAAAGAAATTATTAGTGCTCTGACACTACTTGCAACTCCGTTCTAAAAGCCAATACTTTCTCCCCAAATAATTTTTCAATCTCATCACGAAACTTCGGAGCGTCTTCTTGGTAATACTTTTCTAAAGTTTCTTTGCTATCTGTTGTGTATTGAGCCGAATACGTCACTCCACCCATTTCTTCTTCAATTAAAACACGTACTAATCTAGCCGATACAAATTTGCCTGTAGCTAAAATTTCTGGAATATGCTTGTGTTGCATAAAGATCATCCATTGATCGTGAATACTCTCGTGTACGTTGCTTGTTACGTTATATATTATCATTTTTTTCTCTTTTTTAATAATCGAATATTCATCTGTTTTTTCAAACCCCTCTAATGCAATACTCAACCTTGTTATTATAAATTAGTATCTCCTCTTAACTTTCTAAAACTTTTTCTGGCTTCCACAAAATAAATGCTGTCTTCATGATTAAAAATAATTTGCTCATAAAGTGGTTTTGCTTTTTCAGGCTCGTTTAATTTTTTATTGTAAATCTCTGCTGAGAAGTACAGCGCTTCATCACTATAAATCCCATCGGCATGATTGCTTATGATAGTTTGATATTGGCTTAAAGCCAAATCATTCTGTGCATTTTTCTCGTAAATTGTTCCCAAACGCAATAATGTAATCGCTTCTACTTCCTGACCTTTAAACTGTTTTAAAATAGATTGAAACTGTATAATTGCGGCCTCATTCCTATTTTGATACATTAGATAATCACCTTTTGCAAATTCCTTAAGTGCTATTTGTGTAGAATCGGCAACTGTATTGTCATTTATTAATAAGTAATATTCTAGTGCGTCATTTGCTATCAATTGTGTGTTTGCCGCCTTTAACTCTTTAAACTGTTTTAACGCCCATTTAAAATCACCTTTAAAATAACTTGTCTTAGCCGCTTTTAAACTAGCTTCATGGGCAACAACGTCATTTTTTAAATCTAGTTCTACTTGAGAATAATATAATAATGCTTGATTGAATTTCTCCTCATAAAGCATAATATCTGCAAGCTCCATTTTTGCTTGAGCGATTTGATAATTATTCAATTGTAACTTTAAAGCACGATCGACAATGGCGCGCGCTTCTACCGGATTTTCTAGATTAAATGCTACAAAATGCGCTTGAATTAATTGCAAAGATAAGGTAAATGGACTTATTTCGTATTTAGACAGCAAAGCATCTAAAGCTGAATTGATTGCGGGAAAATCATTTTGCTTTGCAGCATCAATTTTCATTTTGATCAAGTAAGTATCTGCTTGAATGAGTAATGATAAATCTGTGGTGTTCTCAGTAATATAGCTAAGGATTGCTACAGCAGTCTCTAAATCTTCCTCTAAAATACTTTGCTGCGCTAGGCCTACAATATTTCCTAACGACTGTGGATTGCGTTTGTAAATCGCCTTCTCTTGAATAAATGCCTTACCGTATTCTCTTTGTTGAACATAAAACCAACTTAAATATTGATTCCAAAATACATCTTGCGTTTTCTGTACTCTTATAATTAGTGCTTTCCTTAGACTATCACTAAAACTGCTATCACTTTCATCGAATAGATAGCGCGCAAGCTGGCTTTTGATCAAATTTGAATTCTCAGGGTTTTCAAAATTAGCATCTAGCAAGGTATTTATCATTAGCTCTGTGTTACCCATTTGACCATAAAGCAGTGCTTTTTGATAATCAAAATTATAATTTGGCTCTACAAAAGTGGCCGTATCATAGGCTTTTATAGCATATTCAAGAAGTGACTTTTGTTCAAATAAATTTGCAACACTGTAGACTTCTCTAGCATTTTTTTGTATGCGTTCGATTGCTTTATTATAAAATGAATTTGCTTTACTTTCCTCTTTTTGCAAATGCGCATTAAATCCTAGCTCGACTAAAATAGCAGCCTGATTGTATTTTGCGAAGCGTTCATTTAAAAGTGTCTTTGCCTCATCATATTGTTTTAACTGCTGGTAACAATCGATTACTCTAAGAAAGTATTGCATGTTTTGAGGCACTGTTTGCAATAGCTCCTCGTAACTTAATTTTGCTTTTTCAAAGTCACTTCTCTCATAATAGTAACCAGCTAATTGTTCGTTTTGTGAAAAACCAACAGCTGTTACTAAAAATGCAAAAAGTAGAAAAAGCTTTTTCATAACCGTTTTAGGTTTCGAAATTTAATTTAAAAGAATTCCTTTCTTCTATAAAATAGTAAGAAACTAAGAGCGCTTAATTAACGCAACTTAGTTTCTTATTATAATCGTATATCTTACTCAAAAGATTTAGTTGATGATATCAAATCCACAGTAAGGGCGCAATACTTCAGGTATTACAATTCCTTCAGCTGTTTGGTAATTTTCAATTATTCCTGCAAGAACTCTAGGCAATGCTAGTGAGCTTCCGTTTAGGGTATGTGCTAATTGGCTTTTACCATCTTTATCTTTGAAACGTAGTTTTAAACGGTTGGCTTGAAAAGTCTCAAAATTTGACACAGAAGAAATTTCTAACCAGCGATCTTGTGCTGTAGAAAACACTTCAAAATCATAAGTCAATGCCGATGTGAATCCCATATCACCACCACAAAGACGCAATATTCTATAAGGTAATTTTAGTTCGTCTAGTATTTCTTTAATATGTTCAACCATACCGTCTAACGCCTCATATGACTTATCAGGATGTTCCACGCGTACAATTTCAACCTTATCAAATTGGTGTAAACGATTCAATCCACGTACATGCGCTCCATAAGATCCCGCTTCACGACGAAAACAGGGTGTGTATGCAGTTGTTAAAATAGGAAAATCATTTTCGTTTAAGATCACATCCCTAAACATGTTAGTCACCGGAACCTCAGCTGTAGGAATTAAATACAAATCATCTGCAGCATCATGATACATCTGCCCTTCTTTATCTGGCAATTGACCCGTTCCATAAGCTGATGCTTCGTTTACAAAATGAGGCACTTGTACTTCATTATAACCTGCAGCAGTATTTTTATCTAGAAAATAGTTGATTAACGCGCGTTGTAATCTAGCTCCTTTTCCTTTGTATACAGGAAACCCGGCACCAGTTATTTTAACACCTAATTCAAAATCAATAATATCATATTTTTTAACTAGCTCCCAGTGAGGCTGTGCGCCTTCATGTAAAACCGGTACTTCGCCGCTTTCGAAAACATTTAAATTTTCCTCAGGTGTTTTACCTGCAGGAACAATATCAGCAGGAAGATTAGGTAAAGTATATAGTTTTTCTGTTAATTCGCTAGTTAGTACTTCAGCAGCTTCGGCTAACTCTTTACTTTTTTCCTTTAAAGAAACCGTTTTCTCTTTAAGAATAGTTGCTTTAGCTTTTTCGCCAGCTTTCATTAATTCACCTATGTCTTTGGACAACTTATTAGATTCAGCTAAAATGTTGTCAAGAGCTACTTGTGTAGCACGACGTTTTTCATCTAGTTGTACGACTTCTTCGACAACCGCTTTGACATCAAGATTTCGTTTTGCCAACGCTTGGATTACTTTCTCCTGATTCTCTCTAATAAATGCAATTTGTAACATAGCTTAATTTTTAATGCTGTACTTTATAATAATGAAAGCAAATTTAAACAAATGTTTCATACTTAAAGCGTAAACTTTAAAGGAATACCGTAATTGTATCGATAATTCAAAATCTAAAATTGTACTTCTAGACCTCGAACATATAAATTATATTGTTCGAAAAAAAAGAGGATTCAAATTACGCCAGAACCAAATTGATAAATATGCATGTTTGAAAGATAGCCATTAAGAATATTTGTTTTAATTCACGCAATAATTATACATTCTCTTTTTAAAAGCACTCTTTTTATTAATTTCCATTTTTTTAACTTGGATAATTAATTTATATACATATATTTGGAAAACCAAATTGGTTACCCAATTTATATTCGTATTTGATTTGGTTACAACACTCTACTCTTTCAAGAATATAGCGTTATAAAATAATGTCACTTTAGTGCAACCTCTTAATTAATTGCAAGCAAAAAAGGTCTAGTGCAAGAGTCAAAACAAACAGAAACTACCTATAAAATAATTTGAAAATACTTTTAATGAAAAGATTCCTATCCACATTAAGCATACTTACTTTGTTTATTACCAGCAGCCCAAACGCTGAAGCAAGTATTATGAAACCAAAAAAAGACATTATAGTAAAAAATCTTGCTGAGTTAAGAAGCGCTATTAAAAGTAGTTCTGCCGGCGACAATATCATTTTAGCAAATGGAACATGGAAAGATGCTGAAATAAAATTTTACGGAAAAGGAACTAAGGACAATCCTATTGTTTTAAAAGCCGAAACTCCAGGTAAAGTTTTTATCGAAGGGGTTTCTAATTTAAAATTAGCAGGAAGCTACCTTGAAGTGAGAGATCTGTATTTTAAGAATGGATATACTCCTTCTAATTCGGTGATACAATTTAAAATCAACAACGATTCTATCGCTAATAATTGCAAGGTTACCCAATGTGTAATTGAAGAATTTACACAACCTGACAGAGATGTTAGCGATCACTGGGTAGAATTCTGGGGAAGACACAATGAATTAAGCAACAATTACATCACAGGGAAATCTAATTTTGGGCCTACAGTGCGTGTTTTTCTTGATGGTAACGAACATGTAAATAACTACCATCAAATCATCAACAACCATTTTGGACCTAGACCGCGTAAAGGTGGACCACACGGAGAAACAATTCAAATTGGGGATAGTGAAACTTCAATGACACCTTCTTACACCAATGTGGAAAACAACTTATTTGACCGTTGCAATGGTGAAGTAGAAATCATTTCGAGTAAATCAAACTTTAACGAATTCAAGAAAAATGTGTTTTTTGAAAGTGAAGGTTCTCTAGTTTTAAGACACGGAAATTACGCTAAAATTGATGGAAACGTTTTTATAGGAAACGATACTTCTGATCAAATGGGTGGAATTAGAATTATCAATACAGGACACTGGATTACAAACAATTATTTTTACAAAATTAAAGGGAATGCTTTTAGAAGTGCAATTGCAATCATGAATGGAATTCCTAAATCATCACTAAACCGTTACAATCAAGTGACAGATGTTGTGGTAGCATACAATTCATTTATCGACTGCGTATCACCTTGGCAATTTAGTGTTGGTTCAAATGTAAGTCAGAAAGAAGTTTTGCCTAAATCAGAAATTAGATCTGCACGTCCAGAACGTGTTACCTTTGCAAACAATTTAATTTACAGCGCAACTAAAAGCGAAAATCCAATTGTAAATTACGACAAGGTAGATGGTGTAAACTTCAAGAACAACTTTACTAACAACGCAAATAACAGTGAAGTTAAACCTGCTGGATTGATTACAAAAGATTTTGCTGTTGATAAAATTGCAACAGACATCTATTCATTAAAGCAAAATAATAATGATGTTTTTGCAGGATTTGATTTCGAAAATATAACAAACGATTTTTTCGGGAATGAAAGAACAGCTTCAAATAATAGTGTTGGTGCAATTGTAAATCCAGTAAAATCTAATCCTATTCTTATTGATAAAACAAGGTACGGAACAAACTGGTTTGCTACTGAACAACCGCAAGCAACTGCTAATAAAATTATGGTAGCAACTTCAGATGAATTAGTAAATCAAATCAAGAAAGCAGTTTCAGGAGATATTATTGTATTAAAATCAGGTACTTTTAAAGTGAGTGAATCAATTGTTATTAATAAAGAAATCACAATTACTTCTAGCAATTCTAAGAAAAAATCTAAGATTGAATTCACTGCTTCAAAAACAGCTTTTGAAATGCATCCAAAAGGAAATCTAATCTTGAAAGATGTTGTTTTATCAGGAAATAAATCTCAAAATACCTTTACTACCTTAGATAAAAACATGAGTAAAGCGTACAATTTACATATTGAAAACACTGAAATAACAAATTTTAAAAATGTATTAGAAGTTTCGAAAGGGTCTTTCTCAGACAACGTGATTGTGACCAACTCCTTAATTACAAATTGTGAAAATGGATTTTTATTAAATAAAGAAACAAATGATGGTGGAGATTACAACGCTGAATTTGTAACATTTACCAACTCAAAATTTGACGGTATTCAAGGTGTCGTTCTAGATTATTACCGCGGTGGTTATGATGAGTCTACCATTGGTGGAAACCTAAAGTTAGAAGGAAACATTTTCACAAACTGTGGTAAAGATCAAGCAGAACATATCTTAATCAAGAATAGAGGAATCGTATTTGTGACTATTGCTAACAACATATTCAAAGATAATGTGGTAAAAACAATCGCAGTCTTATGGGGAGAAAAAGGTCAAGAACCGGTTAATAATAAAATTACAAATTCAGGAAAGATTGAGATTGTACAAAATCTTGAAATGAAATTAATGTATTAATTGATGTTGTTAAAAAACTGTTATATATCCGATTATCCTTTTTGTAGCGCATTATTTTAGTGAACTGTAAGTTTATAACAACGTACAAAAATCCACTACTACAGGAATGTTCACTAAAAATTTAAGCCAGCAAACTAAAAAGTCATTTAAAAACTTTTTAGTTTGCTGGCTTTTTTATTTCGCATTATAGAGCCTTATGCTCTTGTAATTTCGTGTCCTACAAATTCCTCAAGAGCTGCAAACATATCGTCTACAGAAAGTATTTCGGTATCAGGATGTGCTAATAAAAAAGCAGCATTCAATTGTACTAAATTCTCTTCAATCTCGTAGAAAGTATCATTATTTAGCAAGTCTCTTATTGGGTTGACTCCTTCTAGTTTTCCTTTAAAAAATTTAGCCCTTTTTACTGAGCTCATTAATTTCACCTTCTTGCACTGTTGTTGAAATAACTCCAAATGTTTTTCGGCTCCTAGTAATTGTAAACCTTCCTCAATTAATTCGTTCAATTCTAAATTCCATTTTGAATTGTACACAAACTGAGCAAAATTACCTTCGGTACATTGTGAAGTATAATAATCCAAGTAATAACTCATTAATGCATCTTCATGAATTAAATCGTCATCAATTTTCTCTTCTCGCATTAAATTAATAACCGAAATATTAGAGTTGATAATGTCTTGTGGATTTTCGCTTGCAGCGGCAGTTTCTGAAATGATTATTTTACCGAATTCCATTTGGAAGTTGTTTAATGAATTGATGGCAAATTTCGCTTTTTTTACCACAGATTACGGTTATAAAAACGATTTTTTTTAAGTCTTGGTTTACGGAGATCGTATTTAAAGGAAAATCTATCAGATTAAAACCAACTCACTGCTGCAATGAGAATTTATCAAATGCTTTACTTTTCGTTTTCCTTTTGTTGATTCATTTTAGTAATGAGCGCTTTTATGCGTAACGCTTTTTCTTTCTTTTCTTCCTGCAATTTAGCTTTTTTACGATTAAGCAGTTTAGTATGCAAAGCTTTGTTTTTAGTGTTTTTTTCGGGTCCTTTTGCCATGGCGTGTTGGTATCAATATTTGAACTGAATTGTGTAGCAATAATTCTTATTCTTTGGCAAAGATAAAACAACATCATAGCAAACTAAGAACTAGCTAGAGTTGTTTTTATAGAAAGAATATTCGAAATATACTTTTATAATAAATCGAAACAATAATTAGTATTGTTAACTACACTAAAAGTATAAGATAGCGTGATTTAATTGTGACCTCAAAAGTTTTTTACAATCGAATCTTACCCGCATTTTCAACTAATAAGAAAAGTTTATTTATTAGAAATTAAAAAACATTATCTGATGGTCAAACCTTTACAGAAATACTCAAAATTTATCAGCTATACCAACTGCTGCTAGTAGTTTTTGAGCCAAATAACACTATATTTGTATCATGAAAGCAGTCAAATCTGCTTGTACTACGGGCGTAGTTCAAGGGTAGAATAGCGGTCTCCAAAACCGTTGATGGGGGTTCGAATCCCTCCGCCCGTGCAATCAAAATTTAAACAACAAAGTCTAAGGGTAATTCCTTAGACTTTTTTATTTAGGATAAAGACCACTACTAAATGTAACAGAAATTATGCATATAAATAAATGATAAAAGGTCGTGAAGAAAAATCGATGCGCAGCTACTTAATCTACACGTCTATTTATTTGATATTCTTTCATTTTAACAACTTTTTTATCTCTCACTCTTTGAAAAAGATAAAACAGTATGCCTCCTAAGAAATAGAGCAGAACATCAATCCAATCTGAGGTATATCTAATATTGGTTTTGGGTAAATAATATTCGAAAAATATTGCGTAATAACTCGATAAAATAAAGATAAAACCGAAGGGAAGTGTAAAACGAGGATCATGTTTTAGTTTTCGAATAATAAATATCAATGCTCCCAGAACTAGCGGTATACACAGCAAATCATTTAAATAATTATTCACTACAAGCGGTAAAGGAGTTGCCACCTTTTGAAGTACATAGACGCTAGCAGCAATAAGCAACATAATAATGTAGAGGATTTTAGATAACATATATGTTGGTTGTAATTTCAAAATAAAAGAGTTACAAAGCGCCAACTCCTTAAATAATACAAGTTGGATTATTGAGTGCTGCTTTTAGCCTGCGGCCGCCGCAATAATAAGTGATATAATACCTCCAAATATCAAAGCAAAAAACAACCAAACGTAATAACCTCCTTGAAAAATTAAGCGTACTAATACGTTAGAATGTTCTGTTCCATTTTTTAAAAAAGTTTCAATTTTGCTAGGCTCTTTCTTAAGGCTTGCTCTTAATTTAGCTTTTTTTGTATTTTCTTGTTCTCGTTTCAATTTTCGCTTGGCCACTACATCTAGTAAAGCACCGCAATTACTGCAGTATTCTGCATTTAGATTGACCGTACCACATTCTGAACATGTTATATAACTTGTATTCATAGGAATCTGTTGTTTTGAGTTAGCATAGACGCTTTAAATGGCTCTATAAATAATTGTAGTTTATAATTTTACCTCAAGCTCTTAAATACTATATCGTTAATTCAAAGTTACTAAATTTTAATAGTTTACTTGAATTCAAGGTACCTAATTTACTACTTCTCCACTGTTGTGTTGACGGTCAATTAACTCGCTAATAATAATCCCATAGCCCCGATAGCAGTGGAAATCCTTTTACTTTTTTTCTTTAAAAAGTAAAAGATTGCAACGAATAGCGGGAAATAGCTCCTAATCCTTCGAATGCGCTCAGGAAGACAATAAATAATTTCATATTTTTGCATCCAATAAAATTGAATCATGATACAGAATCCAAAAAGATATACGATTACGGCGGCTTTGCCTTATACTAATGGACCTATACACATTGGCCATTTGGCGGGTGTTTATGTACCTTCAGATATTTATTCTCGTTACTTGAGATTACAAGGTAGAGACGTTTTGTTTGTTTGCGGAAGCGACGAGCACGGTGTAGCAATTTCTATGAAAGCCAAGAAAGAAGGCATTACTCCACAAGAGGTAATTGATAAGTACGATGGTATTATTCGTAAATCGTTTATTGATTTTGGGATCTCATTTGATAATTACTCGAGAACTTCGGCTAAGATTCACCATGATACGGCGCAAGATTTTTTTAAAAAATTGTATAATAATGGTGATTTTATAGAACAAGTAACAGAACAATTGTACGACGCAAAAGCAGATCAATTCTTGGCTGACCGTTTTGTAACTGGTACTTGTCCAAAATGTGGCAACGAAGAAGCGTATGGTGATCAATGCGAAAAATGTGGATCTACACTAAATGCGACTGATTTAATCAACCCAAAATCGACGATTACAGGAGAAACTCCGATTATGAAGTCAACAAAACACTGGTTTTTACCTTTGGATCGTTATGAAGATTTCTTGAAAGAGTGGATTCTTGATGGACATAAAGGCGACTGGAAACCGAATGTTTACGGACAAGTAAAATCTTGGATTGATGGCGGATTAGAGCCTCGTGCGGTTACGCGTGACCTTGATTGGGGAATTGATGTTCCTGTGGCTGGTGCCGAGGGGAAAAAACTATATGTTTGGTTTGATGCTCCTATCGGATACATCTCAGCAACTAAGGAATGGGCAGCAAGAGAAGGCAAAGAATGGGAACCTTACTGGAAAGATCAAGACACCAAGTTGGTTCATTTTATAGGGAAAGATAATATTGTTTTTCACTGTATCATTTTCCCTGCGATGTTAAAAGCTGAAGGAAGCTATATTTTACCAGATAATGTTCCTGCAAATGAGTTCTTGAACTTAGAAGGAAATAAATTATCTACGTCTAAAAACTGGGCGGTTTGGTTGCATGAGTATTTAGAAGAATTTCCAGGACAACAAGATGTTTTGCGTTATGCATTGACATCAAACGCACCGGAAACAAAAGATAACGATTTTACTTGGAAAGATTTTCAAGCCAGAAACAATAATGAATTAGTAGCTATTTACGGGAACTTTATTAACCGTGTGGTAGTTTTAACTAATAAATATTACAACGGAATTGTTCCTGCACCAAACGAATTATCTGAAGTAGATGAAGCAACTCTAACTGAGTTAAAAGCATATCCTGCAGTGATTTCAAGTTCTGTGGAGCGTTACCGTTTTAGAGAAGCGTTAGGAGAATTAATGAACGTGGCCCGTTTAGGAAATAAATATTTAGCCGACGAAGAGCCTTGGAAAGTAATTAAAGACAATCCAGAACGCGTGCAAACACAAATGTATGTAGCCTTACAAATCGCTACAGCTTTGAGTTCGCTTTGTGAACCGTTCCTACCATTCACGGCAACTAAATTATCTCGAATATTAAAAATCGAAAGCCCATTAAATTGGAACACGATTGCAGAGACTTCTGACCTATTACCAGCAGGTCACCAAATAGGAGAAGCTGAATTACTATTTGCTAAAATTGAAGATGAAGAAATTCAAAAACAAATTGATAAACTAGAGGCTACAAAAACAGCTAACATTGCTGAAAACAAAAAAGCTGAACCTCAAAAAGAAGCAATTCAATTTGATGATTTCGCTAAAATGGATTTGCGTGTTGGTACCATTATCGAAGCTGAGAAAATGCCTAAAGCAAATAAACTACTAGTATTGAAAGTAGATACAGGTATTGATGTTCGAACAATAGTATCGGGAATTGCAGAAAGTTTTAAACCAGAAGATATTGTTGGAAAGCGAGTAACAGTTTTAGTAAATCTAGCGCCAAGAGCATTACGTGGTGTAGAAAGTCAAGGAATGATTTTGATGTCTACAAATGCTGAAGGAAAATTAGTTTTTGTTAATCCAGATACTGATGGTGTCTTGAATGGAGAGACAATAAATTAAAAAAGAAATATATACCAACACGAATTTCACTAATTTGCACTAATCTAGATGTGCGATTTAGTGAAATTCGTGTTTATAATAGATAACTGCAAAAAAGTATGACCAATGCAAAACCAAGATTAGCACTCGCTTTCGGGATTTTATGTATTTCGATTTTTCCTATATTGGTCAAATTAAGGTTAACACCAGGATTGATATCTGCATTTTATAGAATGGCAATCGCTTTTTCATTGCTATTGCCTTATATGCTAATTAATAAAAAATTTAAGCTCCCTCAAAAGAAGTACATTTTATTAGCTATTATTTGCGGAGTACTATTTGCAAGTGATGTTGCCGTCTGGAATATCGCTATTCAAGAATCAAGCGCTACACAAGCTTCTTTATTAACTAATTTGTCTCCCTTGTGGGTTGGAATAATATCCTATGTTTTTTTGAAAATTAAACCAGCTACCAATTTTTGGATTGGAACTACTGTTGCGTTATTCGGAATGGCAATGCTAGTAGGATTCAAATTTTTCTTAGAATTAGACTTTGACAATGCATTTATGTTAGCCGTATTATCTGGCATATTTTATTCTATTTATTTATTAGTTAGTAAAAAAGCACTTTCTCAAATAGATGTGCTTTCTTTTATGACCATTAGCCTACTGGCTTCCTCAATATATTTAGCGATTGCATGTTTACTGATGAACGAACCCTTTACAGGTTTTTCAAATATGGGTTGGTTAGTATTAGTAATTCAAGCAGTCGTTTGTCAATTGATGGCTTGGCTGTCTATTAGTTACGCTACGCAATACATGCGCCCTACCAGAGTATCTTTGAGTTTATTAGGTCAAGCAGTATTAACATCAATTTTAGCTTGGTTATTTCTAGACGAAAAAATAACAATCAATATGGTTATAGGCGGATTGATCTTACTAATAGGAATTAGAATTACTTTTTATACCAAAACTCTTTCGATAAAAAATTTAAAAACGAATAATCAAACTAACACAGCACAATAAAAAATTTATGAATGAAATTAAAGTTATAGCATTTGATGCAGATGACACCTTATTTATTAATGAAACTTACTTTGGCGAAGCAGAAGAAAAATTCTGCAGCTTACTAAGTGATTATGTCTCACGACAAAGTATAGCCCAAGAATTGTACAGTACACAAATCGCTAATTTACCTACTTACGGCTACGGAATAAAAGGCTATATATTATCGATGATTGAAGCCGCAATGAAAATTACCAACTACACTTTACCGGCAGCATTTATTAAAGAAATAATCGAATACGGAAAAGAATTAGCAAATAAACCAATCGTACTACTTGACGATGTTGAAGAAACTTTGCAAGCCCTTCACGGAAAATATAAATTAGTTGTAGCAACAAAAGGTGATTTGCTAGACCAACGTAGAAAACTGCATAAATCTGGCCTTGGCAAATATTTTCACCATATAGAAGTCATGTCAGATAAGAAAGAAACTGACTATCTAGATTTAATTAATAGATTAGAGATCAGACCTAATGAATTTTTCATGATCGGAAACTCGTTAAAATCAGACGTTTTACCGGTATTAGAGTTAGGTGGTTATGCTTTGCATATTCCGTTCCTTACCACATGGGAACATGAAAAAATTGATCATGAAATTGAACATCCTAATTTTTACAACGCAGTAAGTATCGAGACGATATTAGATATATTAACTTAATTGACCTTTTTTTACGTTAATTTATTTTAAAATATAACCATTTCTTTTAGTTTATCGATTTAAATCCTACAATTATAAGCACTAATTATATATTATTAATAATTATACGTATAAATTTCTGTCAATATTATAGCCCAATGGGTGGTTTTGTAATATTATATCTAAATATTACAAAATTATAAGATTGAAATTTCTTATTAAACATTATGTCGTATTTTTGCTCGAAATTTAAAACCAGAAAAAAATGAAAAAATTAATACTTACGCTTGCTTTTGCTTCGGCATTTTCAACAGTTAGTGCTCAGACAACGCCTGAGAAAATGACAACAAATGAAGAATACAACAAATGGTCTATCGAGGTAGCTGGTGGTGTAAACAAACCACAAAGACCATTAACTTCAGGTTATTTTACTTCAACTCCAAGCCCTTATGTTATTGATTTAGGAGTTAGATACATGTTCAACAACAAATTCGGTTTAAAAGCGGATGTTGGATACAACAGTTTTGAAGGAAAAAACAATTCTGCAGATTTTGATACTAAGTACTACAGAGTAGACTTACAAGCAGTAGCAAACTTAGGTAGAATTATGAACTTCGAAACTTGGACAAATACTATTGGTTTAGTAGGACATGCTGGTTTTGGTTTAGCTCAATTAGAAGATGAGAATTCATCTTTAAAAGACAGAATGGGTAACTTTATGGCTGGTATTACAGGTCAAATTAGATTATCTGATAGAATTGCTTTAACAGGTGATTTTACAACTATCCTTAACGCAGATCAAAATGCAAACTTTGATGGTGCTGCAACACGTGCTTCAAGAGGTTTCCAAGGGATTCTTTTCAACGGTACTGTTGGTGTAACTGTTTACTTAGGTAAAAATGCTAAGCATGCTGACTGGGTTACTTTAGTAGATAAAGATGTAATGAACTTAACAAACAGAGTAGATTCATTAGAAACTATGTTAGTTGATTCTGACCAAGATGGTGTTGCTGATTATTTAGATCTTGAGCCAAACACTGTATCTGGTGTAATGGTTGATTCTAAAGGTAGAGCTATTGACTTAAACAACAATAACGTTCCTGACGAATTAGAAAGCTATTTATTGAAAACTTACGGTAGCAAAACTGATAACAACCCAGCATTAACTAACAACGAATTAATTTCTAAATTAATCAACGGTGGATATGTTGCTACATATTTTGATTTCAACAAATCAACTCCAACAAACGTTTCTACTGAAGGAATCGACTTTATCTTAACTTACTTAAGAAACAACCCTTCTGCTTCAGTTGACATTATTGGTCATGCTGACGAAATTGGAAGAACAGCTTACAACGATAAATTATCTAACGCTAGAGCTCAAAAAGTAAAAAGTATTTTACTTAAAGCCAAAGTTGATGCTTCAAGATTAAATGTTGTTGCAGCAGGTGAAGATAATTCAGTTGAAAAAGATTCAGAATTAGCTAGAAAATTAGTTAGAAGAGTTACTTTCAGAGTAAAATAATTCTCAACTTACATATATTAAAGCCCTAAAAGGAAATTCCTTTTAGGGCTTTTTTTATGCGCTGGCTTTTTAGTAATTAGCTTTAGGATATTTTAATATTTAGAATAATTTTGTAAAAAAAAATACTTTGAAGAAGAAGTTAGATTTACAGAGCTGGAATAGAAAAGAACATTTTGAGTTTTTTAAAGATTTTGACGAGCCCTTTTACGGAGCCACAGTAACAATCGATTGTACACATGCATACAAGAAAGCCAAAGAACTCGACTGCTCGTTTTTTATTTATTCACTACATAAAACATTGCTTGCCATCAATGCAATTCCAGAATTTAGATACCGCATTGAAAATAACGAAGTAATAATACATGACAATATAGACGCATCTGCAACGATAGGACGTCCAGATGGTACTTTTGGTTTTTCTTTAATACCTTTTTCAGAGGATTTAACTACCTTTAAAATTCAAGCTCAAAAAGAAATGACCAGAGTAGCAAGCACTACTGGGCTTTTTACACGATCTTTTGACATGGATAATCTAATTCACTTTTCGGCCATACCTTGGCTTAATTTCACTTCCTTATCGCATGCTAGGAGCTACAGTTTACCTGACAGTTGTCCTAAAATTTCTTTTGGTAAAATAACCACAGAAAATAATAATAAAACGATGCCAATGTCTGTACATGTACATCACGCTTTAATCGATGGCTTACAGTTAAGTCAATTTATAGACTTGTTTCAATACTTAATGAATAATTAAATGCTTGACTTGGGTTTAAGGAGTATAAATTGAAATAGTTAAAGTTTTTTCCCTGTTTGTAAAAACGATTACCTTTGACTT
The DNA here is from genome assembly GCF_000425505.1 of Flavobacterium frigidarium DSM 17623. Classification (GTDB taxonomy): domain Bacteria; phylum Bacteroidota; class Bacteroidia; order Flavobacteriales; family Flavobacteriaceae; genus Flavobacterium; species Flavobacterium frigidarium. The sequence goes on from NZ_AUDO01000009.1 coordinate 138,626, forward strand.
TTAAAGTAATTCTGATAGCGTTGGGCAAGAAAGAAAAAGATAAAACAAAGGACAAGAAAGATAAAAAAGAAAAGAAAGACCCTACTCTCAAAAAATTAAAAAAGAGTGAGACTTTCAAGTCTAAGTGCTGCAAAAAATTTAAAAAGGGTGAAGAAAAACGTTGCAAGCGTTGTCCATTTTTTGCTACAATAAAAGCAGCAACCACACCATTAGATTAAAGTTATAGTTGCTGCTTTATATTTGAATAAATAATAGCTTATTTGCTGAGAAGCAAAATTTCATTGACAACAACTTCTGTTACATATCTTTTCTCACCATTTTTATCATCATAGCTTCGGTGTGTCAATTTCCCTTCAATAGCAACCTCCTTACCTTTTACGGCATATTTCTCAATTATCTCAGCTGTTTTGCCCCAGGCAACTAAGCGATGCCATTGCGTTTCTTCCACCTTTTCTCCTTTGTCATTTTTATAACTGTCATTAGTAGCTACAGTAAAATTGGCTAATTTTTTTCCTCCTTCAAAATTTTTGATTTCTGGATCGTTTCCTAAATGTCCAATTAATTGAACTTTGTTTTTTAATGCATTCATGGCGTGTAAAATTTAAATGTTAGTGTTGTGTATATATTCGTCAAACGGATATCGTTTCGACATTGCAAAGATTATTCAGCAATTGCATCTTATTCGGTTCGCAATCAATTACTTTCGGTTGTAAATAATTGTAAACGTTTGTAAATGGCTATTAATTTGACTATATTAGCTTCAAATTATATTTATTTATGCCGACAAATATCAAGTCAATAGAACTACGTAATCTCCAAATCGAAGATTATAAAGAATTAAAAAAATCGATGATTGAATCATATCCAGAGATGTTAGAATCATTTTGGAAAGAAGATCAAATAGAATTATTGTTACAAAAATTCCCAGAAGGGCAGCTAGTAATCGTTGTTGATGGTATTGTCGTAGGATCAGCATTATCGCTATTAGTAACCGAAGATTACGCCTTTAAAACAAAAACATACAAAGCAATAACGGGAAACTTTACCTTTTCTACACACAATCCTTTAGGAGAGGTTTTATACGGAATCGACGTTTTTATAAATCCACAATACCGCGGTTTGCGTTTAGGACGTAGACTATATGATGTACGCAAAGAATTATGCGAACAACTAAACCTAAAATCAATCATATTTGCGGGTAGGATTCCAAATTATGGTAAATTTAAAAACGAAATTACACCTAAAGTTTATATCGAAAAAGTAAAGAAAAAAGAAGTTTATGATCCTGTATTGTCTTTTCAGCTAAGCAATGACTTTCATGAATTAAGAGTTCTTAAAAACTATTTAGAAGGCGATACAGAATCATTAGAATACGCTGTATTACTCGAATGGAACAACATCTATTATGACGACAGCCCTAAACTAATCAACACCACTAAAAGTGTCGTTAGGTTGGGATTGATTCAATGGCAAATGCGTTCGCTTCCTAACTTAGAAGCATTATTCGAACAGGCAGAATTTTTCATTGATGCCGTTTCTGGTTATGGCAGCGATTTTGCCTTATTTCCAGAATTCTTTACAGCGCCATTAATGGCTGATTACAATCACTTATCAGAAGCTGAAGCCATTAGAGAACTTGCACGTCACACTGATGCTGTAAAAGCTAAATTTCAAGAATTTGCAATCTCTTATAATATTAACATCATTACAGGAAGCATGCCTTTGATCGAAGATGATCATGTCTATAATGTTGGTTTCTTGTGTAAGCGTGACGGAACAAACGAAATGTATCGTAAGATACACATCACGCCTAACGAAGTGTTCCATTGGGGAATAACAGGCGGTGACATTATCCAAACTTTTGACACAGATTGTGGAAAAATAGGAATTGTAATTTGTTATGATGTCGAATTTCCTGAATTATCAAGGTTAATGGCAGATCAAGGAATGAATATTCTATTTGTCCCTTTTTTAACTGACACTCAAAACGGATACACTCGTGTTAAACACTGCGCACAAGCAAGAGCAATCGAAAACGAATGCTACGTTGCAATTGCTGGCTGTGTGGGTAATCTACCTAAGGTAAACAACATGGATATTCAATATGCGCAGGCAGCAGTATTTACGCCTTCAGATTTTGCATTCCCTAGTAATGGTGTCAAAGCAGAGGCAACTCCTAATACTGAAATGACACTAATTGTAGATGTCGACATGAATTTACTAAAAGAACTTCATGAACATGGAAGTGTCAACACTATGAAAGATAGAAGACATGATTTGTACAGTTTGAAAAAAATAAAATGATGAAAACTTGCTTAGAATGTGGAGAAAAAATTGTGGGTCGGGAAGATAAAAAGTTTTGTAGCGACGGTTGCCGTAATGCATACAATAACAAAATCAACAAAGACAGCAATAATTTCATGCGCAATATAAATAACAAATTGCGTAAAAACTACCGCATCCTATCCTTACTAAACATCGACGGAAAATCAAAAACAACCCGAGCTAAACTCCTTAGCAAGGGTTTTGATTTTGATTTTTTTACCAATATTTTGAATACCAAAACCGGAAACACCTACTATTTCCTTTATGACCAAGGTTACCTATTATTAGACAATGATTATATCATGCTAGTAAAAAAAGACATTTAAAAACTGGAACAGAATAATATGAAGAAAAGCTTTGCCGAATTAGTTAGCACCTTGTTTATACTATTTATTCTAGGTTTTATCTATTACACAATGATGCCTAGAGCAATCACTAACGATCTAAGTACATTATCAGAGTTCTCTACAGATCGTGCGTTTACACAGGTAGAATCTATTTCTCAGTACCCACATTATGTAGGATCAAAAAATCACGAGACCGTTGCCTCTTACTTGCAATCACAACTGCATGAATTAGGACTGACGACTACTACTCAAGAAGGATATACACTAACCGACTGGGGAAATCTTGCAAAGTCAAAAAATATTCTTGCTCGAATAAAAGGTAGTGGTAATGGCAAAGCACTGCTATTATTATCTCACTATGATAGCGCTCCACATTCTGCTTCAAAAGGAGCGAGTGATGCAGGATCAGGCGTTGCATCGATCTTAGAAGGTATTCGCGCTTTTCAAAACAGCAAAAAGAAGCACAAGAACGATATTATAATCTTATTTACAGACGCAGAAGAATTAGGTTTAAACGGTGCCGCTTTATTTGTAACAGAGCATCCTTGGGCAAAAGACGTAGGCGTAGTTTTAAATTTTGAGGCCAGAGGAACATCGGGTCCTAGCTACATGCTAATGGAGGCAAATGTCGGGAACAAAAACCTTATCGAAAATTTTGCTGCGGCCGCTCCACAGTATCCTGTAACAAATTCGTTAATGTATAGCATCTACAAGATGCTACCTAATGACACTGATCTCACCGTTTTTAGGGAAAAGGGAGCGATTCAAGGCTATAATTTTGCTTTTATCGATGGCCATTATAATTATCACACAGCTCAAGACATTAGTGCCAACCTAGATAAAACGAGCTTAAGCCACCAAGGGGCGTACTTAATGCCCTTACTCGATTATTTTAGCAACTCTAATCTTAGCCCTAAACCAACTACTGAAGATAACATTTACTTCAATATTCCATTTATAGTCTTAATGTATCCTTTCTCATGGGCGCTACCCATGGCTATAATTGCTTTAATTTTATTTATTGTACTCGTCTTTATAGGCCTTGGAAAAAAATTATTAGTAGCGCAAGAAATCATTAAAGGCTTCATTCCGTTGTTAAGTAGCTTATTAATCACATTCATAACGGTATTTGTAGGCTGGAAACTAGTACAAATTTGTTACCCTCAATACAACGACTTATTAAATGGCTTTACCTATAATGGACATGATTACATCGCCGCTTTCACGCTATTGACCTTGGCATTAAACTTTGCTCTTTATCAATGGTTTTCAGCAGGAAAAAAAACAATGAATCATTACGTAGCGGCTTTATTTATTTGGCTTGTAATTAATATAGTGCTTGCTATCTATTTAACTGGGGCAGGGTTTTTAATCATACCTGTATATTGTGGATTATTGAGCTTGACCTATTTTGTAATTACACAACACTCAAGCAAAGTCTTAAATGTTATTTTAGCAATACCAGCATTTATTTTAATCGTTCCATTTATACAAATGCTACCTATAGGCCTTGGATTAAAAATCTTGTACGGAAGCGCCTTGTTGACGTCTTTGACTTTCACTTTACTACTTCCTGTTTTTGGAGCATACCGATACAAAATAGTTTGGTCATCGTTACTACTTTTAGGAAGTGTCTTCTTTTTCATAAAAGCAAATGAAAACGCAGCGTACGGCCCTAACAAAGCTAAATCAAATAGCTTACTTTATGTTTATAACGCCGATACTAACAAAGCAAGCTGGGCAACCTATGATATAAATTTAGACTCATGGACTAAGAACTACTTAGGTCAGAATCCTAAATTAGTGACTAACCAAAGTCAGAATAAACTTTTTAGCAAATACAACTCTGATTTCACTTACCAAACAATTACAAAGGTGAGACCTTTAAAAAAGCCAACAGTTATTTTCGAAAAAGACTCGGTAGCACGAGACATGCGTTATTTAAAAATTAAAATTATTCCGAATCGAAAAGTCAACCGTTATGATCTATTTGCTGGCGAACAAATGAATTTTTATAATTTTACAGCCAATGGAGTACAAGCATTAGAACAAAAAGGAAACCAGTTGAATCGAAAGGGCAGAAAATTATTAAGCTATTACGTAGTTGACAACGAAGCATTAGAATTAAATTTTGCCATTCCTAAATCAACAATATTTGATATGAAAATCATGGAATCTTCATTTGATTTATTAGAGAACCAATTATTTAATATGGTCAAAAGAGCCAATTGGATGATGCCAACACCCTTCGTATTGAATGATGCAATTGTGATTGAGCAGCAGTTAATACCAACACCGTATGTTGCACCAAGAACCGTTGAAGAACCAAAAGTTACACAAGTTAAGCAGCGACGCACATTATACAAACCCATCGATACTACTTCGACTGAATAATAATAGTGAATTTAAACCAGTCTATCATTTGAACCAATAAAAAGCTGTCTTAAAAAGCAATCTGATAAGTACCATTTTACTTTCTATTTATAGTATTTTTGCAATCTATATTAGAGATACAATGAGACAAATAAGCGTTTTAGGTTGCGGTTGGTTAGGTTTGCCTTTGGCGAAAGCCTTAATCCAACAAGAATTTATTGTTAAAGGATCTACAACTACAGCTGAAAAATTGCCCACCTTAGAACTCGCGGGAATCAAACCTTACTTAATCGAGTTAGAAAGTGACCAACTGTCTCACAACATGGGGGAATTTTTAAAGGATAGCGAAACATTAATTATCGCAATACCGCCTAAACTTCGTGGAAAAAATAAAGATTACAGTGATGCTAATGCCAACTCATTTGTAAAAAAGATCTCCTTGTTGCTTCCAGAAATCGAAAACTCATCTGTAAAAAATTTGCTTTTTGTGAGTTCAACTGCAATATATGGCGACATAAACACAGTTGTATATGAAACTACAATACCTCAACCAGTTACCGAAAGCGGAAAACAATTATTAGAAATAGAGAATATACTTCAAAGTCAAACAGCTTTTCAATCTACTATTTTGAGATTTGGTGGTTTAATAGGTCCAGATAGAAATCCCGCTCGTTTTATGGCTGGAAAAGAAGATATCTCTAATCCAGATGCTGCCGTTAATTTAATTGACCAACAAGATTGTATTAATATTATTTTGAGAATCATTGAAACAAAAACTTGGGGAGAAAATTTTAACGCCGCAGCTCCTTATCACCCTACTCGGGAGCAATATTACATTGCAAAAGCGATAGAACAAAACCTTGTCCCTCCTATTTTTGATCACAATTCACCTTCGGAAGGAAAGACGATCAACAGCGATAAGCTAATTAAAATTTTAGATTACACTTTTACCAATACAACATTATAAAGTGGTAAAAAGATTAAAAACGAAGGTTAGCAATGGTGTAAATTACATTGGTATGCCTATACTTGCATTAGCCGTGGTTTGCTTTTGCTGGGGAACGACATGGATAGCTTCAAAAGAAGGTGTACGCCATATGCCGGCATTACAACTGGCTGCGATTAGACAATTCATTGGAGGCAGTATTTATATTTGCTTTTTTATTTTCAAGAAAGCTCCTTGGCCGAAAGGCAAACAATGGAAGACAATCTTAATATTGAGCGTACTCAATTTTGCTTTAAGTAACGGACTTAGTACTTGGGGTGTGAAATTTATAAGTAGTGGCCTTGGCGCCATCTTGAATGCCATATTCCCGTTATGGATTGTAATTATTACTTTTTTTCAAGGCGAAAAATTAGCACGTTTGGCCATCTTGGGTTTGATTGTGAGTTTCAGTGGTGTTTGCGTAATTTTCTATGACCACCTAGCTGATTTTATGCAAGCCGATTTTAGATTCGGAATTTTCCTTTCGATAATCGCTACAATAACATGGGCTTTTGGCAGCTTGTATACTAAGAAAAAAGCGGCGACATTCAATCCGTATTTTAGTTTGGGTTTACAAATGTTTATCTCTAGCAGCATCTTACTTACCATTACAGAAACTACTGGAATGAGCGTGTCTTTAAATTCCATTCCCGTGACCTCATGGTATGCGATAGGGTATTTAGTGATTGTGGGTTCGATCATGTCGTTTATAGCCTACGTATACATGTTACAGAAGTTACCAGCAGAGATTAGCAGTATATACGCTTATATCAATCCTATTGTCGCCATTTTATTAGGCGCCTTACTATTTGAAGAAACATTAAACATTGCTATAGCAATAGGTGGGACAATCACTTTAAGCGGTTTATTTATGGTGAACAAATCAATTAGACGAACCAGAAGGCTTGCGGTATTAAACGAAAAGCAAAAAGAAACATTAGAGCCCCTAATTTCTTAAAGCAAAAAATCCCAAGCAATTTGCGTTAGCTTGGGATTTTCTTTATTCATAAAGTATCTGCTTACCAGATTCTTACTCTTTTTTCTGGAGCTACATACATACCATCATTAGCTTTAATATCAAACGCTTGGTAGAACGTATCAATATTTTGCAATGGAACGTAAGCACGGTACATTCCAGGAGAATGCGGATCTGTTTTTACTTGGTTCTTAATTGCTTCATCACGCATTTTTGTACGCCAGATTGTCGCCCATGAAATAAAGAAACGTTGTTCTGGAGTGTATCCATCGATTAAACCTGGATTTCCATTTTCTTTTAAGTACAATTGCAAACCATCATAAGCTGCATTTACTCCACCTAAATCACCAATGTTTTCACCTAAAGTGAATTTACCATCTACAAAAGTTCCAGTTAATGGTTCTAAAGCACTGTATTGATCAGCAAGTGCTGTTGTTAAAGCTGCAAATTGTTTAGAATCATCAGCTGTCCACCAGTCAACTAAATTACCATCGGCATTGTATCTCGATCCTGAATCATCAAAACCATGAGAGATTTCGTGACCAATTACTGCACCTATTCCACCATAATTAACCGCCTCATCAGCTTGGTAATTATAGAAAGGTGGTTGCAAAATTGCCGCTGGAAAAACAATCTCGTTATAAGAAGGATTGTAATATGCATTTACTGTTTGTGGTGACATTCCCCATCTTGACTTATCAACAGGCTTGTTAAGATCTACTAAATCTTCTTCAAAACGCCATTTAGCCATGTTTTTTGTGTTTTCAAAATAGCTACCGCCTTGCTCTGGTCCTTTAATTTCAAGAGCCGAATAGTCTTTCCATTTATCAGGATATCCAATTTTAATTACTGATTTATGTAATTTTGCAACAGCACTAACCTTCGTTTCAGGAGACATCCATGTTAGGTTATTGATTCTGTTTTCGAAAGCAACAAAAATGTTTTTGATCATTTTCTCTGCTTTTGCTTTAGCTTCAGCTGGAAATTTTTTCTCTACATATAATTTCCCTAACGCCTCCCCTATTCTACCGTTCACTACTTGCAGTGCACGCTCATCGCTTGGTCTTTGTTTAACAGCTCCAGTCAATGTTTTACCGTAAAAATCAAAATTAGCATTCTCAATATCTGTAGACAATTGACTTGACGCTCTATTTAAAAGCGACCAACGCATGTAAGCCTTCCAGTCGTTTACCTTATTTTCTTTAAAAATAGTGTCAAGTGCTGCCATATATTTAGGCTGCGAAACAATTAACGAATCGGTATTTTTAAAACCTATTTGAGTAAAATAAGTTTTCCAATTGATCGAAGGAGTAACTTTTTGAAGATCAGCAATCGTCATAGGATTGTATGATTTTCTTCTATCTCTTCTTTCAACACGGTCAAATCTAGGTTGAGACATTGCTGTTTCTAACGCAAAAATTTGTTCTGCATGTACCTTTGCATCTGCTGGTTTTTCACCAAGGAAACCTAACATTTTTGCTACATGCACTACATATTTTTCTCTTTTTTCTTTTGAATCAGCATCGTCAGAAACGTAGTAATCTCTATCAGGAAGACCTACGCCTCCAGGACCTACACTTAATACATTTCGATTACTATTTTTTGCATCTGACCCTACGTTAGCTCCAAAAAAACCAATACCACCCACCGGTTCCATCTCGATTAAAAGCGCTTCTAAATCTTTGATGTTTTTAACTGCATCAATTTTTTTCAAATAAGGCTTTAATGGAGCAATACCCATTTTATTACGACCTACAGTATCTAAGACTGTTTTGTACAAGTTGATAGCTTTCCCTTGATCAGTATCAGATTTGTATTTTGGATTGTTTACTGCCTCTTTTAAAATAGCCAATGCATCCTCATCAGTTCTTTGTCTTAAAGCATCAAAACTACCCCAACGTGTTCTATCAGATGGAATCTCAGTATTGCTTAACCAAGTTCCGTTTACATATTGAAAAAAGTCATTACTTGGCTTTACCGATTTATCCATGTAATTCACATTGATACCCGGTTCTTTTTCTGCGTTACCGCTTTGCGCCTGAATTGTAGTCACTGCAAATAATGCAGGAAGTACAAATAATAGCGGTTTTTTTAAATTTTTATTCATCGTTACTTGGTTTAAATTAATATTAATAAAGCTTTGCAACCCTTTACTATCGCTGCTATAACTGTTTTAATAATGATAGTACGTTACTTAATTAGTATTTTAAAGTTAAGTTAAGTTACAAAAATTAACATAAAAAAAATCCCAAGCATTACTGCTTGGGACTCTTACACTCTATATTACCAAATTTTCACTCTTTTTTCAGGCTCGATATACATACCATCCCCTTTTTTAATATCAAATGCTTTATAGAAAGCATCCACATTTTGAGTGGGAACATATGCTCTATACATTCCTGGAGAATGTGGATCTGTTTTTACTTGATTTTTAATTGCTTCATCACGCATTTTTGTACGCCATACTGTCGCCCATGAGATAAAGAAACGCTGATCAGGAGTAAATCCATCAATAAGACCTGGATCTCCGTTTTCTTTTAAATACAATTGCAGACCGTCATAAGCTGCGTTCACACCACCTAAATCTCCAATGTTTTCACCTAAGGTAAATTTACCATCTACATGAACACCAGGCAAAGGCTCTAGCGCACTATATTGATCTGCAAGCGCAGTTCCTAGTTTAGTAAATTGCTCTAAATCATCAGCAGTCCACCAGTCTACCAAGTTTCCATCTGCGTTATAACGCGCACCTGAATCATCAAAACCATGAGATATTTCGTGACCTATTACTGCTCCTATTCCACCATAATTTACTGCTTCATCAGCTTGATAATTGTAAAATGGCGCTTGTAATATGGCCGCTGGAAAAACAATTTCGTTGTAAGATGGATTGTAATATGCATTTACGGTTTGTGGTGACATGTACCATTCTGTTTTATCAACCGCCTCGTCTAGTTTATCAATTCCTTTTTTAAAATTCCATTTAGATAAATTTTTGATATTTCCTAAGTAGCTACCACCATCAGCAACACTTTTTATTTCTAAACTAGAATAGTCTTTCCATTTATCTGGATACCCAATTTTAATACTAATTTTATTTAATTTCTCGATGGCTTTAATTTTAGTCTCAGCAGACATCCATGGTAGATTATTAATACGATTTGAATAAGCAATGATGATATTATTAATCATTTTCTCTGCTTTTTCTTTTGCTTCAGCAGGAAACATTTTCTCTACATATAATTTTCCTAGCGCTTCACCTATAGTCCCATTAACTGTTTGCAATGCTCGGTCCTCACGAGGTCTTTGCTTAATAGCTCCAGTTAATGTTTTTCCGTAGAAATCAAAATTAGCTGCTTCAATATCTGTCGATAGTAATCCTGACGCTCCATTAATCAAATCCCATTTCATGTATTCTTTCCAAGCCGAAACATTGTTTTTAGCAAGAATAGTTTGCAATGCCTTCATGTATTTAGGCTCTGAAACAATTACGCTGTCTAATTTTGTAAAACCTATTCCGTCAAAATACTTTTCCCAGTTAATCGCTGGAGTTATTTTTTGCAATTCGGCAACGGTCATTGGGTTGTATTGCAATCGACCATCTCTGCGTTCTACTCTATCAAGACGCGGACTAGACAATTCTTTTTCTAAGGCTAAAATTTTAGCTGCATTTGCTTTAGCTTCAGCTGCAGATTCCCCTGCAAACTGTAGCATTCTTGCAATATGCAATTCGTATTTTTCTCTTTTCTCTTTTGTGTCTTTTTCCTCAGATGTGTAATAATCTTTATCAGGTAACCCCAATCCGCTTACACTAAGGTTTAAAGAGTTTTTAGCACTGTTTTTATCATCTGCTCCTACTCCAACACCAAAAAAGCCTATTCCACCGATAGGTTCCATTTCCATTAACAGCTTTTGTAAATCTTCAACGTTTTTAACCTTATCAATCTTAGCTAAGTACGGCTTTAAAGGCGTAATCCCTTGCTTGTTTCTAGCTACTGTATCTAGAATAGTGCTGTACAAATTAATCGCCTTCCCCTGATCAGTATCTGATTTGTATTTTGGGTTTTTAGAAGCTTCTTTCAAAATTGCCAAAGCATCAGCATCTGTCTTTTTAAGTAATTCGTTAAAACTTCCCCACGAAGTTCTATCACTAGGGATTTCGGTTTGATCCAACCAAGTTCCATTGACATACCTAAAAAAATTGTCTGACGGCTTCACCGTATTATCAAAGAAGGTTGTGTTTATTCCTGGCTCAACGGTCACTTCCTTTTTTTGTGCTTGCATCTCTGTAAACCCTATGATTGCAGGAATCACAAAAAGCAATGGCTTATTATAATTAAATTTCATGTTTATAATTTATTTGTTTAGTTTCACAAAGCTATTGATAAAACTTCTAATTAATGATAAAATTATTAACGAAATTCTAAGGGTGTAAATGTCCTCATAAAACATTCAGTTTTGTATTTTTGTACAAATTAATCTTATATGAAATCTATCCTTAAAAAGTACCGTATTTTCATCGGTGTTTTCGTCATATTTTCAATAATTACCTTGTTTTTGTTCTATACAGCTTTGAAACCTGAAAAGACACTACCTATTTTCAATCCTAGTGATATCAATCCTGAATTAGTCGATAGCACCGTACAATACATTAGCAAATACCATACTATCGCTGATTTTTCCTTCACCAATCAAAATGGGAAGACCGTTACTCAAAAAGATTATGAGGGCAAGATATATGTTGCCGATTTCTTTTTTACGACTTGCACATCAATATGCCCAAAGATGACAGCCAACTTATTTGATGTTCAAGAAGCAATCAAGGACAATCCAAAAGTTATGCTCTTGTCGCATACCGTTTTTCCAGAGAATGACAATGTTGCGGTTCTTAAGGCTTACGCCAAAAAATACAACATCGACGATAAAAAGTGGAACCTGGTTACTGGTGATAAAAAAGAAATTTACACCATGGCTAGAAAATCATACTTGGCCGTAAAACTAGGAAAACCAGAAGAGTTATATGATATGGTACACACTGAGAATCTTGTTCTAGTAGACACTAAAAGAAGAGTTCGCGGTTTTTATGACGGAACTAAGAAAGAGGATATTCAAAAATTAATTGAAGATATTGCTTTTTTATCGAAAGAATAAATACAGCTTTCTATCACTTTTTATAATGTACTTCAAGTAACGGTTAGCTCCAAAGTAAAATTGTTACACCAAAACAACTTGACAAGAATATAATGTAGTTTTTCATGAAGTATTTACACACGCTAGTCTTATTATTTTTTTGCGTTTTTACTAATGCACAAAACCAAGAACACATCTATGATATTTCAGTCAATGGAAATTTTATTGGTGAATTAACTGTTTCGAAATTGATTGAAGGATCTACAACAACCTATAAACTTAATAGTAAATCTGTAATTTCTCTTTTAGGGAAAACAACAATAAGCACCTCATTTGTTGGTGTTTTTAAAAACAATGTTTTACAATCAAGCATTTATATCTCACAAAAAAACAACAAAGCTTACGATAGCAGCACCATTACTGAGAAAAATGGGGTGTACACAATTCTACGTAAAGGAAAAAAATCAATTGTAAGCAAACCTATAAAATACGTGACTTGCTTGTTGTATTTTGAAAAACCAGTTGTAACCGAACCCTATTTTGATGTATTAGAAGCAGTCTTTAGTCCTATTACAATGGTAGATCAAAATAATTATTTGCTTATCGATTCAAGCAATAATGAAAAAACAACTTATAATTATCTTAACGGCATCTTAGAACAAGGTAAGACAAAGCATACTTTATATGATTTTACGTTTACTTTAAGGAACCAAAACTTGTAACCTAACATTATACTAGTTTTTGAGTGCTACGTTATAACAGCTACATACTTGCGCTAACGTATGTTATAATTACTCAGTATTAAAACGTTTATACATAAAAAAACTCGCTACAAGAGCGAGTCTTTTTGTTAGGCCAAATTTAAAATATTATCTAAACGACGATCTTGATCCAGAAGAAGAAAAAATAGCTGCCATTCTACTTACTTGTCCGCTAGAGAACATATACATACCCTTATCATCGGTATAATCCATATAGTTCATATACATTTCTAAAGGTGTACCCGAACACGTACTTCTAAGCCCAACAGCAGGAAGACCGTAATTAGGTGAATCGTGAGAAGGTGTGTCAGTTACTAAATCTGAACCGCAATTTGCATCTCCCCAAATATGGCGTAAATTCATCCAGTGTCCTACTTCGTGAGTTGCAGTTCTTCCCAAGTTATATGGAGCAGCAGCCAGACCAGTTGTCCCTGTACAGTAGTTCCCACATACAATTCCGTCTAAGGCTGCAGTTGTTGTTCCTGGAAATTTACCATATCCTAACAATTGACTATTGTTTGATTTGCTTCTTAGATTAGAAACTACCCAATAATTTAATTTTGTAGTTGGAGAAGTTGCAGCAATACCTGTCGTAGCATTTTTCATAAATTCATCTTCAGAGTACCAAACAGTTCTTGTAGTTGCTTTTCTAATAACTTGATCGAGATAAAATTTAACATTTAGTGCACCTCTAACATTGTTATATGGATTACTTGAATTATAATCTGAATTTGTCCCTTGAAAATCAGCATTCAAAACATCTATTTGAGATTGAAGCTGAGCTACTGATACATTTTCGGCAGCTGTACTGTACAATACATTAAATACCACAGGGATTTCTAGAACACCATTAACTATTTTACCCGTTGCCATTATACTAGCATTCTTCAACTCCATCTCTTGCATTTTTTTTGCTAGAGTTGGGTCATTTTTTAATTGTAATTCTAACATATCTTGTGTTGCACAAGATCTTTTAGCTGAAATTTCGATAGCAGCGACGTTAATAGAATCTGAATTTGTATCATCATTTTGACATGAGAACATGAGAAACACAATGCTAGCACTTAATAATAATTTTTTCATTGTAGGTTAATTTGAGATTTGGGGTTGTTAAAACATTTACTTTAAAATTTTATTAAAATTTACAGCAATAGTATATCTATTTTATAACTATTCAAAACATATTGTTAGTTAAATATTAAACTAATTATAAATACTATAATTGCTGATTCTCTTTTAAATGTAGTAAATTCATTATCAGCTTATTAAATATTTCGTATTTCCGATATTAATCGCCATTTGAAAATGTATTTTAAAATACGTCCTAATGAAGACCATAAACCTCATAAAATAATAGATCGTGATGCACAATTTGAACTTATAGTTCTAAGAATTCATTAAGGTCTAAGTAAGTGAAAAATTAATACACTACTGCCCACCATTAATGATGTGATTACAAGTCAGCGCAGCAGCGTAGTTAATGTTGAGCCAATTTCCCAAATAGAGTTACAAAAATGATAAATACTATTCATTTTTCCTTTATAATCCGTATTTTTGCAATCTTAATTCAATCTAAATAAGTCTTGCGTACCACGATAAATTCACTTAAAAAAGGAGAGAAAGCCATAATCAAGGATTTTGATATTGATGTTATTCCGTTGAAGCTACTTGAAATGGGGTGTTTGCCCGGTAATACAGTAGAGCTGTTACAAATAGCTCCTTTTGGCGACCCTTTATATCTGGATATTAACGGATCACATTTGGCTATTCGTGTGGAAACAGCAGCAGAAATTGAAGTTGAATTGATCAAAATCCAACTTTAAAATGATTAATCAAAATATAAATGTTGCTTTAATAGGAAACCCTAATGTAGGGAAAACGTCGGTCTTTAATCAATTGACCGGTTTAAATCAGCAAGTGGGGAACTATCCCGGAATTACCGTGGAGAAAAAAATTGGGTTTTGTAAATTACCTAACAACGTCAAAGCAAACATTCTAGATTTACCAGGAACCTACAGCTTAAACGCCAGCTCTATTGACGAGAATGTAGTAATTGAACTGCTCTTAAACAAAAATGATAAATTATACCCTGATGTTGCTCTTGTAGTAACTGATGTCGAAAATCTAAAACGTAATTTATTACTCTTTACCCAAATAAAAGACCTTGAGATTCCAACTATTTTAGTCATTAACATGGCCGATAGAATGGAACACAAAGGGATCTCTCTGGACATACCGTATCTGGAAGAACAACTTAAAACTAAAATTGCATTAGTAAGTTCTAGAAAAGGTTTTGGTATCGAAGAATTAAAAAAACTAATTGTTACTTACAAAACCATTTCGAGCGAACCCTGCCTGAATGCCTCTATAATTGACCCTGAATATTTTGAAAGTTTGCGCAAAGCATTTCCTAGTCAATTATTATACAAATTATGGTTGGTCATCACGCAAGATGTGAATTTCTTAAACCTAGAACGAAAAGAAATTCATAGTTCCTTTACCAAGTCACACTCTGATTTAAAACGCTTACAGCAAAAAGAAACCATCAAAAGATATCAATTTATCAACGACACTTTAAAAGTAGGGTTAAAAGTTGATGCTTCGATAGCAAAGGATTTTCGATCAAAATTAGACCGTGTACTAACTCATAAAGTTTGGGGTTATGTGATTTTCTTTCTAATCTTATTTGTGATTTTTCAGTCTATTTTCGAATGGTCAAAAATCCCAATGGACTTTATAGATAGCAGCTTTGCTTCTTTGAGCACCTGGGCAAAAGACAGCTTACCAGACGGAGTGCTTACAAATTTAATTTCGCAAGGAATCATTCCGGGAATTGGAGGGATTTTAATTTTTATACCACAAATTGCATTTTTATTTTTATTTATTTCCATACTAGAAGAGAGTGGTTACATGAGCCGTGTCGTCTTTTTAATGGATAAAATCATGCGAAAATTTGGACTATCAGGGAAGAGTGTTGTTCCTTTAATTTCGGGAACGGCTTGTGCCATTCCAGCAATTATGGCAACACGTAATATTGAAAATTGGAAAGAAAGATTAATTACTATTCTTGTAACCCCTTTTACAACATGTTCTGCAAGGTTGCCTGTTTACGCCATAATTATTGCCTTAGTAATTCCAGATAAGCGCGTTCTGGGAATTCTTAACCTACAAGGACTAACTTTGATGTTATTGTATTTATTGGGTTTCGGAATGGCGATATTTTCAGCTTATGCTTTAAATAAAGTGATGAAAATAAAAAGCAAAACGTTTTTTGTGGTCGAAATGCCAAATTACAAGTTGCCTATGTTTAAAAATGTAGCCATTAATGTAATCGAAAAAACAAAAGCATTTGTTTATGGAGCCGGAAAAATCATTCTTGCAATTTCGATCATTCTCTGGTTTCTTGCTTCTTATGGTCCCGGAAAACAATTTAAAAACGCTGAAGAAATTGTAAAAGCAAAAACAGAAAGTACTGCTCTTACAGCAGTAGAATTAGAAAACGAAGTTGCCTCATACAAGTTGGAGAATTCATACATAGGAATAATGGGAAAAACTATCGAACCAGTGATTTCGCCTCTAGGGTATGATTGGAAAATAGGTATTGCTATTATTAGTTCGTTTGCTGCTAGAGAAGTATTTGTGGGTACACTAGCAACTATTTATAGCGTAGGAGGTAGCGACAATGACGATACCATAAAAAATAAAATGGCTGCCGAAATTAATCCAGCGA
This sequence comes from Flavobacterium frigidarium DSM 17623, assembly GCF_000425505.1. Classification (GTDB taxonomy): domain Bacteria; phylum Bacteroidota; class Bacteroidia; order Flavobacteriales; family Flavobacteriaceae; genus Flavobacterium; species Flavobacterium frigidarium. Next base: position 155,253 of record NZ_AUDO01000009.1, read on the forward strand.
CTGGAGAAAAAGTATTCAATTTCGCCTCCGGTATCTCTTTATTACTTTTTTATGCCTTTGCTCTACAATGTGCAAGTACATTAGCAGTGACAAAGAAAGAAACTAATTCATGGAAATGGCCTTTAGGCCAATTGATATTCATGAGTGGATTTGCTTATTTGCTAGCACTAATCACATATCAAATTTTAAAATAAAACAGTATGCTTCAAGAAATTATAGCCTTTATAATCCTTGCTTTAGCGGTAGGGTTTTTAGTAAAAAAATACTTCTTTAAAAAGAAAAAGTCGTCTAAGAGTTGTTCGAGTGACGACTGTGGTTGTCACTAAAATAATGATATAAAAAACGCAAAGTAGTAGATTAAATTTACTTTGCGTTTTTTTTATAGGCTCAAGAATTATTGGTGTCTCAAACGAGAAACATCGCTGTGATTCGATTGTACTTCTATAACTTCAAGAGACAAAAACTAATCACAATACTTTTAGAGAGAATTAAATATATAAGACTTTATTTTAATTGATTTTCACAAATAAGTTAGAGGCAATCTTATTCGAAATAGACAACGATTTCCCATCTACGCTTATTTTAACCGATTGGTCAAAGCTCTCTCTGGCAATAATTTCGATCTTAGAACCTAAAGCGATTTCTTGTTTGTCCAGATATTTTAAAAACTCTGATGAGGTGTCTTTCACGCCTACGCAAATGCCTTTTTGGTGCACTAAAAGTTCTGAAAGCAACTGCTTTTCGATTTTGAAGATTTCACCTTTTGCATTCGGGATAGGGTCACCATGAGGATCTTCGGTAGGATTGCCTAAAAAATCATCTAGCTTATTAATCAACTTCTCTGATTTGATGTGTTCTAATTGCTCAGCAACATCATGTACCTCATCCCAAGAAAAATCGAGTTTTTCTACTAAGAAAACTTCCCATAAACGGTGTTTTCTAACAATCATTTTAGCAGCAAGTTTCCCTGGATCAGTCAAAGAAACCCCTTGATACTTTATATAATTAACCAGGCCCTTTTCGGCTAGTTTTTTAAGCATATCAGTTACTGATGAGGCTTTGGTCTCCATCATTTCGGCAATGGCATTGGTGCTCACATCGGCGTTTGAAATAACGGTGAGATGGTATATGGCTTTAAGATAATTTTCTTCTGAAAGTGTCATGCGTTTTTATTTTTTAGCCCTGATTGCAGCTGCATCCTTGCTCTTTTTTTCTTAAAAAGAGCAAGATATAGTGGAAAGCAGGAAATAGCTCCTAATTATTATTCTCTTACAATTAATAGCGGAATGGTAATTTTATGTCTCAATTTATCTACAGTAGTACCAAAAATCAAATCCTTGAAACCAGTGTGACCATGGGTTCCCATAACAAGAATATCAAAAGTCCCCTCGTTTATAAGCAGTGGAATTACTTTGTTTGGTTTTCCAAAACCCAATTGTATTTTAACTCTAAAACCTTTCTCGGCTAGCATTTCTTTGTATTCCTCAAGTAATTTTTCATCAATTAAGGTTTCGTGGTCGTCAATATGTTCCCCGTACATTAAAGCTCCCACGGTTTCAACAATGTGTATTAAAGTGTAATTTGCCTGCTTGCCTCCAAGTTCAAATGCACTATTTAAAGCCACCTCGTCGGCTGCAGAGAAATCGACAGTGACTGCAATATTCTTTTTATCATAAGCCTCAGACTTAGAAAACCTCAATTTTAAATTGTGTGGCGAATGATTTTGGAAGTCGTTTTTTCTCTTTGATATGAACGGCTTTATTACAATGTATAATAGTAAAATCAAGAAACTAATTGCTAGTGGAACTACCGTAAGCCATAAAATAATTGGGTTTTCGGCTGTTTCAAGCCATCCTGTAATTTCGTCTAAAACCAATTTACCATTTAAAATAACAATGATCGAAGCGACAATCCATGAAGCAATTTGTGTCCATTTACCAATATGAAATCCTCGCATTTTTGACTTATCGCTCACGAAGTGAATCAACGGAATAATGGCAAATCCCAACTGCAAACTTAAGATTACCTGACTGAAAATTAATAATTTTCCGGTTACGCCTTCGCCAAAAATTGTAATCACAATAACAGCCGGAACAATTGCTATTAAACGCGTTACAATGCGGCGTACCCAAGGTTGGATTCTTAAATTTAAATAGCCTTCCATAATTATTTGTCCCGCCAGGGTTCCTGTTACAGTCGAACTCTGTCCTGCAGCGATCAAGGCCACAGCAAACAATATAGGTGCCCATTTTGTACCAAGCAACGGTTGTAAAAATTTATGTGCATCTTGGATTTCGGCAACGTTATGCATACCTACTTTATAAAATGTGGCTGCTGCCAAAATTAAAATGGCGGCGTTCACAAAAAATGCCAAGTTTAAGGCAATAGTCGAGTCGATTAAATTGTATTTTAAAGCTTGTTTGATTCCGGCTTTTGAGCGGTCAAATTTACGGGTTTGCACCAATGAAGAGTGCAAGTATAAGTTGTGTGGCATTACCGTGGCTCCAATGATACCAATAGCGATATAAAGAGCGGTTTCATTAGGCATCGACGGGATTAATCCTAACATCACTTTGTCTAACTCAGGTTGGGCAAAGAACATTTCGAAGACAAATGAAATTCCTATAACCAATACTAAAGCGAGAATAAATGCCTCCATTTTACGAATTCCCTTGTTGATTAAGAACAATAGTAAAAACGTGTCGAGTACCGTAATCATAACTCCATATATTAAGGGAATATCAAATAGCAAGTTGATACCAATAGCCATTCCTAAAACCTCAGCAAGATCGCAAGCTGCAATGGCAATTTCGGCTAAGAAATATAAAATGTAGTTGATAAAGGGAGAATAGGTCTCTCGAGATGCTTGCGCTAAATCGCGCTGGGTAACGATTCCAAGACGAGCACTCAAACTTTGTAAAAGCAGTGCCATAATGTTACTCATTAATAGAACCCAAAGTAAAGAATATCCAAATTGGCTTCCTCCTGCTAAATCTGTTGCCCAATTTCCTGGGTCCATATATCCTACACTTATTAAGTATGCAGGACCAAAAAACGCTAATATTTTTCGAAAAACCGATTTCTTATTTTGAGTGGAAACTGATTCGTTTACCTCTTCTAACGACTTACCCATTTGATAACTATTTAAGGCAAATGTAATTATGTTTTTTTGCTAAATCAAATATAATTTTTAGATTTGTCTAAATTTATAATTAACTACAGACTAAAAAATATATTTTGAAAACCTTAAAAATTGGCTGTTTACTACTCTTGGCAAGCTTTTCCTTTGCTCAATCGAGTCTACAAGGAAGCATCACTGCAGATGGAATACCGCTACAATACGCAAATATTTTGATAAAAAAAGCGGCAAAGTCGATCGTATCAGATGCAAATGGAAATTATTTTATAAAAAATTTGGCCGCAGGAGATTATGAAATTGCAGTTTCGTATACTGGTTTTCGAACAGAGAAAAGAAGTATTACTGTTGTTGATAGTACAGAAACTGTTCTTGATTTTCAATTACGAGAAAATAACGCTCTTGACGAAGTCGTGATTACAGGAACTCTAAAGCCCGTAAGCCGATTAGAGAGTTCCGTTCCTGTTGAGGTTTACAAACCCGCGTTTTTCAAGAAAAACCCAACTTCGAATATCTTTGAAGCCTTGCAAAATGTAAACGGAGTTCGTCCGCAACTTAATTGCAATGTTTGCAACACGGGAGACATTCACATTAACGGTCTTGAAGGCCCTTATACTCTCGTTTTAATTGACGGAATGCCTATTGTAAGTGGTTTGTCTACGGTTTATGGTTTGTCTGGAATTCCGAATTCACTTTTGGAGCGTATCGAAATTGTAAAAGGACCAGCATCTTCGCTCTATGGTAGCGAAGCGGTAGGTGGTTTAATCAATATTATTACTAAAAACCCAACCAATGCGCCAGTATTCTCAGCAGATTCTTTTATTACGGATTGGGGCGAAATCAACGTGGACTTAGGTTTTAAAGGAAATATAGGCAAAGCAGCAACGGTATTAACAGGTATAAATTACTTTAATTACAACAACCCAATTGACAACAACAACGATAATTTTACAGATCTGACGCTGCAAGACCGAATTTCGGTTTTTCAAAAATGGAATTTTAATCGAAAGAGCAATAAGCAACTTTCGTTAGCGGGGCGTTATTTTTATGAAGACCGTTGGGGTGGCGAACTGCAATGGAACAAAAGCTTTCGCGGAGGCGATGAAGTGTACGGAGAAAGCATCTATACCAAACGTTGGGAACTGCTGGGCGCTTATGAATTACCGACGGTCGAAAAAATGTTGTTTTCGTTCTCGTACACTGACCATAATCAGAATTCAGTTTACGGAGATACTCCATACTTAGCACAACAACGCATTGGTTTTGGACAACTGACTTGGGACAAAAAAATAAACAAACACGACATGCTTTTTGGAACCGCTTTGCGTTACCAATATTATGATGACAACACCACCGCAACGGTTGACGCAGACGTAAATTGGATTCCGAGTTTGTTTGTGCAAGACGAAATCGCTTTCAACGACAATCACAAAATACTGCTAGGAGCGCGTTATGATTACAACAGCAACCACGGAAACATTTTTACACCGAGATTTGCCTACAAATGGAAAATCAACGACAACAATATTTTGCGTTTCAACACTGGAACAGGCTTTAGAATCGTGAATCTTTTTACCGAAGAACACGCCGCGTTAACGGGATCTAGGGATGTTATTGTTCTTGAAGATTTACAGCCAGAGCGTTCTTTTAACGTGAATTTAAATTACCTTAAAAAAATATACACCAACAACGGAAACTTCATTGGTCTAGAGACTACGGCTTGGTACACGCGATTTAGTAACTCTATTATTCCAGATTATGACACCAATCCCAACCAAATTATTTACAAAAACTTGGATGGTCATGCAGTTACAAAAGGGATTAGTACCAATCTTGATTTTGTGTTCAATAATGGTTTGAAGATGATTCTAGGCGCTACGTATATGGATGTATCCAAAACGGAAGACGAAGTTACAACGAGACAAATTTTGACCGAAAAATTCTCGGCTACTTGGGCGATTTCGTACCGAATCAATAAATTATTTCTCGACATTGATTACAGCGGAAATGTCTACGGCCCGATGCGTTTGCCATTGTTGGGAGATTTAGATCCGCGTAGTGAATACTCGCCAACTTGGAGCATCCAAAACATTCAATTTACCTTCAATAAATTTAAGAATATCGAAATCTATGGTGGTGTCAAAAATTTATTAAACTGGACACCTAATAAAAGCAACCCCTTTATTATTGCAAGAGCTGATGATCCATTTGATAAAAATGTACAGTTTGATGCAAACGGTAACGCGCAAGCAACTGCCGATAATCTTTATGCATTGACATTCGATCCAAGTTATGTCTATGGTCCTAATCAAGGAATTCGCAGCTTTTTTGGATTACGATATACGTTGCAATAATATCAAGAACAACAATTGGTTCAAATGAAAAAAAATATACTCTTACTACTCCTTTTATTTTGTGTAATTCCTTCTGGTTTTGCGCAATTAAAGACACATACTTTTCAGGAAGCGGAGCAATTAGCAATCAAAAACCCAAAACCTATTGTGGTATTTATCCATACGGAATGGTGTACCTACTGCAAAATGATGGAAAACAGCACGTTTAAAAATAAAAAAATCATCGCAACATTAAATGACAACTATTATTTTGTTCCTTTTGATGCCGAATCTACCGAGTCAATCACTTTCAACAATCATACTTTCAGTTTTCAACCCACAGGAACGAAAACTGGCATTCATGAACTCGCCACAGCTTTAGCAACAATAAAAGGTCAAGTGGTATATCCTACGACAACAATTTTAGGAACTGATAACTCGATTATTTTTCAACAACATTCTTTGATTCGTGCTGTTGACCTGCTTTCAATATTAGCAAAAACAAGTAATAACTAATTATTTTGTTGTATTGGCTCAGCGTTCAAAATAGCAGTGGTGATTACTATACTTTAGATAAAAATACAATTTATTATCTGCGAAAATCCGCTAAATCTGCGTGCAGTATTTTTACTCACAGATTTACTCAAATTTGGCAGATAAAAAAAAGAGCTAAAAGGAACTAAAAAGATCAGCACAGATAACTTCAGACTAAAATATAATATCCCTATTTTTGAAGTAAATTTCGAATACCCTTTATGAAAAACTACGATTACATTTTTACAGGCTCGGGTTTAGCAGCATTGATGACCGTTTATAAAATGATTACATCTGGTAAATTTGCCGATAAATCTATTTTATTAATCGATTATGATAGTAAGAAAAAGAACGATCGTACTTGGTGTTTCTGGCAAGAAGGACCTTCAACCTGGGAACAATCGATAACTAAAAAGTGGGATTTGGCTTTGTTTGCCAATACCGATTTTCGTCGGGATTTAGAATTGAAACCCTACACTTATAATTGTATCAAAGCTTCTGATTTTTACAGCCAAGCATTTGATTTGATTTCGAAACAAAAAAACATTGACTTCCTCAATGAGAAAGTGACCGATATCAATGAATTAAAAACGCACGTCTATGTTGCCACCGAAACCCAAAGCTTCACCGGCGACAAATTATTTAATAGTATTTATCGAAAAGGCGAAGCCGAAAGCCAAAGTCAATATCCAGTTTTACAACAGCACTTTATAGGTTGGTTTATAAAGAGTAAAGAAGCGGTTTTCAATCCAGAGCAAGCGACTTTTATGGATTTCTCTGTGGAACAAAAAGGCAACACTCGTTTTATGTATGTTTTGCCAACATCAACCACCGAAGCTTTACTAGAATACACCTTATTTTCGCATGATTTGTTAGCAAAAAGCGAGTACGAAAATGAGATTCAAAATTACATCTCAAAACAGGGCATCACTGATTACGAAATCACCGAAAAAGAACAAGGAAGCATCCCGATGACCTGCTATCCTTTTTGGAAAAAAAATACTCAGCGCGTTCTTAACATAGGAACTCCCGGCGGATGGACCAAAGCCAGTACGGGCTACACTTTTAAAGGATCAGATAAAAAATCTACAGCATTAATCGCTTTTTTACAAGAGGAGAATGATTTAACAAAATTTCATAAACGCACCAAATTCTGGTTTTACGATTTACTATTACTAGATATTTTAGATCGAAAAAACGAAAAGGGCTCAGGGGTATTTTCTTCGATGTTCAAAAATGGAAGTCCCGCTTTGATTTTTAAATTCTTAGACGAAGAAACATCTTTTTATGAAGATATTAAAGTAATTTTAAAATGTCCAAAAATGCCTTTTATCTGGTCATTGATACGGTCGGTGCGGTATTTATTGTAATGAATTAGGTCGTCTATCAAACAATAACAAAACTTTATAGAGCAAATAATGGAGTTCTTTTTAAACTTCGTAACTTTGCACATTCAAAACTAATATTTAAAATATAACGATATGTATCCAGAAGAAATGGTAAAACCAATGCAAGCTGAATTAACAGTAGCAGGTTTTCAAGATTTACATAGTGCTGAAGCAGTTGATACTGCAATAAAAGCAGAAGGAACTACACTAGTAGTTGTGAATTCTGTTTGTGGTTGTGCAGCAAGAAACGCACGTCCAGGAGCAAAAATGAGTTTAGACGGAGCAAAAAAACCAGATCATTTAATCACGGTTTTTGCAGGAGTTGACAAAGATGCAGTAGATGCAGCTAGACAACATATGTTCCCTTTCCCTCCATCATCACCATGTATGGCATTGTTCAAAAACGGAGAATTGGTTCACATGCTAGAGCGTCACCATATTGAAGGCCGTCCAGCTGAAATGATTGCTGAGAACTTACAAGATGCTTTTAACGAATACTGTTAAGACTTTTGATTTAAAGAAAAGAACGCAAAATTTATTTACCGCAAATTCGCAGATTATTCCTGTGAGTTTGCGGTTTTTATTTTGAGCTATTTTAAACTCTAATTATCATCCTGACGAAGAAAGAATCCAAACAACATGAGTAGCACATAGCAGTTCTTCGTTTCTCAAAAAGACAAACTAAACGCAAAAAAACATATACAAATACTCTTGGTGTTTTTCATTCTGACCAAGGAAGAACCCAGACAACATAAGCAACAAACGAACAAAGTACCAGCACCTGACTCCTAAACACAGTGTAGAACCAAAGTTAAACTTTATACAAATATTTAAATCCATTTTTAACTACTCGCAAAAAACAATATTTTTATAAAATGAAAAAATCGATACTTACTCTTTGCACTTTAGCGGCTCTTACAACTTCTTGTAATTCTAAAAAAGAAAATCAAGATGACACTATAAAAAACGATACTATTGAAGCCGTTGCATCTTTATCAAAAGCAGATTCTATTGTGAATACAGCTATCGAAGCACATGGTGGTGCGCTATATGCAAAAGCCGATTATTCATTTACTTTTAGAGATAAAACATACCTTTTTAGAAACGATGGTAGTAATTATGAATATAGTTCTACAGTACAAAAAGGAGATTCGCTTATAAAAGATGTAATGATCAATAGCGATTTCACGCGTTACATCAATACTAAAAAGCAAAACCTTACTGCTGAAGATGCCGGTAAATACGGCGAATCATTGAATTCTGTTATTTATTTTGCAACGCTTCCTCACAAACTTCAAGATGCTTCTGTAAATAAAAAGTATATGGAAGAAAACACTATCAAAGGGAAAAAATATGATGTAATCGAGGTGACTTTTGGTCAAGACGGTGGCGGAAAAGACTTTGATGATCAATACCAATATTGGATCAATCAAGAAACGCATTTAATGGATTACTTCGCTTATAATTATCAAGTCAATGACGGTGGTGTACGTTTTAGAGCTGCTTTTAATACTCGAGTTGTTGCAGGAGTAACTTTTCAAGATTATATAAATTATGAAGCTCCAGTAAAAACTCCTTTGAAAGATTTACCTACTTTATATGAGCAAGGGAAATTAAAAGAAGCTTCTAGAATATTGACTGAAAACGTGGTAAATAACCAAAAATAAATACTCTAACGCAAAACATCATCGCTAATCTTGTTCCCTAGCCCGGATTGAAGCGGCATCCTATTGTGGTAGCGCTAGCGAACATAAGAGATATAGCATAAAGCCGGAAGTAGCTCCAATAAAGAAACCAAAAATTCACTGATAAAAAAGTTTCCCATAATTTAAAAAATCGAAATTTTGTGGATTCACAACTGTAGAAACTTAGAGGCTATGAAGCTTTGTCGCTTAGTCACTTTTTTATACTTTTGCAAAAATAATTTTTCATACTTAAACCGTTTATAGCATGCAACTGTATAACACTTTAAGCGCAGAAGAAAGAGCCATCATGATTGATGATGCCGGAAAACAAAGACTTACTTTGTCTTTCTATGCTTATGCGCACATTCAAGATCCAACACAATTTCGTAACGATTTATTCCGTGCTTGGGACCCGCTAGTGGTTCTTGGTCGAATTTATGTAGCCAAAGAAGGTATTAACGCTCAGTTATCACTTCCGGCAGATAATTTCTATGCTTTTAAAGATACTATCGAAGCCTACGATTTCATGCAAGGGATGCGATTGAATATTGCCGTAGAGCATGATGACCACTCGTTCTTGAAACTGACGATTAAAGTGCGTGATAAAATTGTTGCTGATGGTTTGAATGATGAAACTTTTGATGTTACAAATATTGGTGTGCACTTAAAAGCTAAAGAGTTCAATGCTATCTTAGATGACCCCAATACGATTGTTGTTGATTTTCGAAATCATTACGAGAGTGAAATTGGCTATTTTAAAGGCGCCATTACTCCTGATGTAGATACTTTTAGAGAATCATTACCCATCATCAACGAGCAACTAAAAGACTTTAAAGAAGATAAAAACTTAGTGATGTATTGCACTGGAGGAATTCGTTGCGAGAAAGCTTCGGCATACTTTAAACACCAAGGTTTTAAAAATGTATTTCAGTTAGAGGGTGGTATTATTAACTACGCAAAGCAAATTAAGGAAGAGGAATTAGAGAGTAAATTCATTGGTAAAAACTTTGTATTTGATCACCGCTTAGGCGAAAGAATTACAGACGATATCGTTTCACAATGCCACCAATGCGGTAAACCTTGCGATGTGCACACTAACTGCATCAACGAAGGTTGCCACTTACTTTTTATTCAGTGTGAAGAATGTGCTCAAGCCATGCAGGGCTGTTGTTCACAGGACTGCATTGCTATTATTCACTTACCTGAAGAAGAGCAAAAAGCAGTACGTCGTGGTGTTAAAAATGGAAATAAGATTTTCAAGAAAGGAAAATCAGATGTGTTGACTTTCAAAAATAGAGAAGCAAATCAAGATCCTTTAGCTTCGGTTCCTAATTTGGTTGATTTGACAAAGTCAAAAGCATTGGCTAAGAAAGAGCCAAAGATTAAAAAACAATACATAGGTAGAGGAACTCATTTTTATCCAAAACCGAGCATTGGTCAATTCACAATTGAAGAAAACGAAATCAATATTGGTGACACTATCTTGATCAAAGGGATGACCACAGGCGAACAAAAACTAGTGCTAACAGAAATGTTGGTTAACGATAAAGCTGCTGATAAAGCGGTTGCAAATGACATTTGTACTTTTAAATTGCCGTTTAGAATTCGTTTGTCAGATAAATTATATAAAGTTTTAGATTAAATAATTACTACAAATAATTTTAAAAAGTGCCTATTTCAAACCTTTGAAATGGGCACTTTTTATTTAAGCAGCTCAAATCCATCAAGTTGTTAACTATTGCAACTTACGCTTAAAAAATACTATCTTTACACATTAAACGTTTTAAGAACATAAGTTGTGCGCGTCACAACACTATATATAAAATTATGGCATGTACAAGTTGTTCAACTTCTGATGGTGGTTCACCTAAGGGTTGTAAAAATAATGGGACTTGCGGCACCGATAGCTGCAATAAATTGACGGTTTTTGATTGGCTTTCTAATATGAGTTTACCTAACGGTGAGGCACCATTTGACTGTGTTGAGGTTCGTTTTAAGAATGGTAGAAAAGAGTTTTTTCGCAATACTGAAAAATTAACTTTATCAATGGGTGACATTGTTGCCACAGTAGCATCGCCAGGACACGATATTGGAATTGTAACGCTAACAGGAGAATTGGTTAAAATCCAAATGAAGAAAAAAGGAGCGAATTACAATGGTAATGAAATTCCGAAAATATACAGAAAAGCATCTCAAAAAGATATTGATATTTGGTCTGCAGCACGTGAACGTGAAGAACCAATGAAAGTAAGAGCTCGTGAATTAGCGATTCAGCACAAACTAGAAATGAAAATTTCGGATATTGAGTTTCAAGGAGATGCATCTAAAGCAACTTTCTACTATACAGCAAATGACCGTGTCGATTTTAGAATGTTGATTAAGGATTTTGCTAAAGAATTTAGCACAAGAGTAGAAATGAAACAAGTAGGTTTCCGTCAAGAAGCAGCTCGTTTAGGTGGAATTGGTTCTTGTGGTCGCGAATTGTGTTGCTCTACATGGCTTACTGATTTTAGAAGTGTCAATACTTCTGCAGCGCGTTACCAACAATTGTCACTGAATCCTCAAAAATTAGCTGGACAATGTGGTAAATTAAAATGTTGTTTAAACTATGAGTTAGACACTTACATGGATGCTTTAAAAGGTTTTCCTGATTTTGAAACTAAATTAGTTACCGAAAAAGGAGATGCTATTTGTCAAAAACAAGACATCTTTAAAGGATTAATGTGGTTTGCTTACACTAATAATTTCTCAAACTGGCACGTTCTTAAAATTGATAAGGTAAAAGAGATCATGGCTGAGAACAAGTTGAAAAACAAGGTTTCCGCGTTAGAAGATTATGCTATTGAAATAATCCAAGAGGCTGAAAAAGACTTTAATAATGCAATGGGACAAGAGAGTTTAACTCGTTTTGACCAACCTAAAAAGAGCAAGAGAAACAATAAAAAGCCTAAAAAAGTAGGAGAAAATGTAATTGTCGCTAATGCTAAAAAGCCAGCGGATAATAAAATTGTTCCCAATGCTAAAAAGCCTACTCATAAAAAAACAGGCAATCCAAATGAGAAAAAACCGGCTGCTGCTCCCGCTAATACCGCGCAAGCAAATACACCAAGAAAACCTATAATTATTAAAAAAAATGAGGCTAAAAAATAGCATCCTAGTTCTTTTAATAGCTGTAGTCTTTTGTTCTTGTGACAAAACTAGAGTTTTTGATGAGTACAAATCAGTTGGAAGTGCTTGGAATAAAGACAGTGTCGTAACTTTTAATTTACCTCAGCTTGACTCAACACAGCGTTACAATATGTTTATAAACGTGAGGGATAATGACAATTATAAATACAACAATTTATTTTTAATTGTTGGTTTAGAATTGCCTAACGGCTTTACAAAAATTGACACCTTAGAGTATCAAATGGCAGAACCAGATGGTACACTTCTTGGCAATGGATTTACAGATATAAAAGAAAGTAAATTGTTTTACAAGGAAGCTGTCCGTTTTAGAAGCACATACAAGGTAAACATAAAACAAGCCGTTAGAGAAACTGGTAAAATAACTGGAGTTCAAGAGCTTGACGGAATAACAGAGGTAGGTTTAAGAATTGAAAAAATAGAATAATAGTATATGACTACTAAGAAAAAAAATAATTCAAACAAGAATAAGAGTAGCGATTACAAGCGATATACAAAGAATTTCTGGAAGTTCTTTGCATACGGAATCAGCGGAATAATTTTACTTTTCTTACTTGCTTCATGGGGACTTTTTGGAACAATGCCATCATTTGAAGATCTTGAAAATCCTGATTCTAATTTGGCCACTGAGATTATCTCTGCAGATGGTGTTGTTATTGGAAAATACTTTCAACAAAACCGCTCTCAGTTAAAATATTCTGACTTACCTAAAAATTTTGTAGATGCTCTTGTAGCTACAGAGGATGAGCGTTTTTATGAGCATTCAGGAATCGATGGTCGTGGAACTTTAAGAGCAATTTCAAGTTTAGGTCGTGCTGGTGGAGCTTCTACCCTTACTCAACAATTAGCTAAACAATTGTTTCACCGCGAGGGATCTAAATTTCTACCTTTTAGAATTGCACAAAAAATAAAAGAGTGGATTATCGCTATTCGATTAGAAAGACAATATACTAAAAATGAAATCATTGCAATGTACTGTAATGTTTACGATTTTGGTAATTTCTCTGTTGGAGTTAGCTCTGCTGCTCAAACTTACTTTTCTAAAACGCCTAAGCAACTTACTGTAGACGAATCGGCAATCCTAGTGGGAATGTTTAAAAACTCGACTTTGTACAACCCAGTAAGAAACCCTCAAGGTGTCAAAAACCGAAGAAATGTAGTGTTGGCACAAATGGAGAAAAGCCGAATGATTTCTACTGCTGAAAAGTTAAAATACCAAGAACTACCTATCTCATTAAATTTTAAACTTGAAAGCCATAGAGAAGGTACCGCAACATATTTTAGAGAGTATTTGCGTGATTACATGAAAAAATGGGCAGAAGAAAATAAAAAAGCTGACGGCTCTGATTACGACATTTACAAGGATGGTTTAAAAATTTATACCACTATCGATTCAAGAATGCAGTTACATGCTGAAGCAGCCGTATCAGCGCATTTAGCTAATTTACAAGAAGAATTCTTTATTCAAGCAAAGAAAAACAAGAATGCTCCTTTTGTAAATATTTCTGATAAGGAAACACAGCGTATTCTAACACAAGCAATGAAATCATCAAACAGATGGTCTGTGTTAAAATCAATGGATAAAACAGACGAAGAAATAATCAAATCGTTCGATGTAAAAACTAAAATGACCGTCTTTACGTGGAAAGGTGAAAAAGATACTACGATGACTCCTATGGATTCAATTCGTTATTACAAACACTTTTTACAATCAGGATTGATGGCCATGGAGCCACAAACCGGAAGCATCAAAGCATGGGTTGGTGGTATAAATTATAAATACTTTCAGTATGACCACGTAGGGCAAGGAGCAAGACAAGTAGGATCTACATTCAAGCCGTTTGTGTACGCTACCGCAATTGAGCAATTAAATATGTCTCCCTGCGATTCAATCATTGATGCCCCTTTTACAATTCCTGTAGGACGCCATCATGTTACTTCATCGTGGACACCACGTAACTCTGACAACAGATATCGCGGAATGATTACTTTGAAAAAAGCATTAGCAAACTCTATAAATACAGTATCTGCGAAGCTTATGGATAAAGTTGGTCCTGAAGCCGTAGTCAAATTAACACATAAATTAGGAATTAAATCAGAGATTCCTTTACAACCTTCTATTGCTCTTGGAGCAGTCGATATCACTGTTGAGCAAATGGTAGCAGCTTACAGCACCTTTGCCAATCAAGGGGTTTACAACAAACCACAATTTTTATCTCGTATTGAAGATAAGAGTGGCGTAGTAATTTACGAGCCTATACCTGAGTCTCATGATGTTTTAAATAAAGATATCGCATTTGCCATTATCAAATTACTTGAAGGCGTTACCGAAGGTGGGTCTGGAAATAGATTGAGAACACAAGGAGGCGGTAATGGATACAATAGAATCACTGGGTATCCTTACATGTTCACCAATCCTATTGCGGGTAAAACAGGTACCACACAAAATCAATCTGATGGTTGGTTTATGGGTATGGTTCCTAACTTAGTTACAGGAGTTTGGGTAGGTTGCGAGGACCGTTCGGCACGTTTTAGAAGCATTACTTACGGTCAAGGTGCAACAGCCGCTTTACCTGTTTGGGCTTATTTCATGAAATTATGTTATGCTGATGAGAATCTAAAAGTATCCAAATCAGAATTTGAACGTCCAGCAAATCTTTCTATAAAAGTAGATTGTTATGCCGCACCAAAAATAGTTGATACAACTGCTGTTCAAAATACTGACGAATTCGAATTTTAAAATAATTAGAAGCTAATCCAGCTATTCGCTTAATCTTTGTGGTTGAACCCCAACCACAAAGGATACCGCTACTATCTGGGCTAAAACACCTACTATTAATTACACTATTATAACCGCAATATATGATTAATAAAAAAGTAAACAGTGTACAAGAAGCACTTGACGGCGTACAAGACGGAATGACTATTATGTTAGGTGGTTTTGGTTTGTGCGGTATTCCAGAGAATGCGATTGCTGAGCTTGTAATCAAAGAAACTAAAGAGCTAACATGTATTTCTAACAATGCAGGTGTCGATGATTTTGGACTTGGTTTGCTTTTACAAAAGCGCCAAATCAAAAAAATGATCTCCTCTTATGTTGGTGAAAATGCAGAATTTGAACGCCAAATGCTTTCAGGAGAATTAGACGTAGAATTGACTCCTCAAGGCACCCTAGCCGAAAAATGTCGTGCTGCACAAGCAGGAATTCCAGCCTTCTTTACGCCAGCAGGTTACGGAACAGAGGTAGCCGAAGGAAAGGAAGTTCGTGAATTCAATGGCAAACCACACATCATGGAATTAGCCTACGACGCTGATTTTGCTATAGTAAAAGCTTGGAAAGGTGACGAAGCAGGAAACTTAATTTTTAAAGGAACCGCTCGCAACTTTAATGCATGTATGGCCGGTGGTGCAAAAATCACTGTCGCAGAAGTAGAAGAACTTTTACCCGCAGGTTCGCTAGATCCTAACGAAATTCATATCCCGGGAATTATGGTTCAGCGAATTTTTCAAGGAGAGAAATTCGAGAAAAGAATCGAACAAAGAACGGTGCGACAAAAATAATTGACAATGAAACTACTTACTATATAGTGGTTCCATTCGATCAAAAAACTTAATGATCCTTAATACCCTACTGGTTTAAATAAAAGTATATGTTAGGAAAAGAAGAAATTGCAAAACGAATAGCTAAAGAAGTTAAAGACCGTTTCTATGTAAATCTAGGAATAGGAATTCCAACTCTTGTGGCTAATTATGTTCGTGAAGATATTAATGTGGAGTTTCAAAGCGAAAACGGCGTTTTAGGGATGGGTCCATTCCCTTTTGAAGGAGAAGAAGATGCTGACATTATTAACGCCGGAAAACAAACGATTACTACCTTAGCAGGAGCTTCCTTCTTTGATTCTGCTTTTAGTTTTGGTATGATACGCTCTCAAAAAGTAGACTTAACTATTCTGGGCGCTATGGAAGTTGCTGAAAATGGTGATATTGCCAACTGGAAAATTCCAGGAAAAATGGTAAAAGGAATGGGTGGTGCTATGGATTTAGTAGCTTCTGCTGAAAATATCATTGTTGCGATGATGCATGTTAATAAAAAAGGAGAATCAAAAATCCTGAAAAAATGTACCCTTCCCTTAACGGGTGTAGGTTGCGTCAAAAAAGTAGTTACTGAGCTAGCCGTTTTAGAAGTTACTCCTCAAGGTTTTAAACTTTTAGAACGTGCTCCAGGAGTTTCAGTAGCCCACATTATCGCTTCAACAGAGGCTGAACTAATTATTGAAGGAGAAATTCCCGAAATGGTCATTGATTAAGAACATTCTTTAATAGAACGTTTAACAAAATATATCAAGCTTGCTTTTAAATAAAAGCAAGCTTTTTTTTAATCAAAATCTATATTAAGGCTAGCCAAAATAGTTTTACTAAAAGGCTTCTCAACAAAATTGATAATCTTGGAATATTGAGCCGCTTTATCTTTATCCTCTTGATCCACAGAGGATGTCACCATTACTATCTCAATAGGGTGAGTAAACGCTTCATCATGTATAATATCAAGCAATCCCCAGCCATCCATCACCGGCATATTGACATCGAGAAATAATAAAATGGTTCTTTTATCTTCTTTTAAACTTGCAGTATAATCTAAGAATTTTTTGGCAGAATTAAATGATTTAGACTCTTCGCTTAAAGCTACACTCTGCAGAATCTTATGATGCAAGAACAAGATGATATCATCATCATCAACAACTATTACATTATAATTCATTTGAGTTTGTTTTATTGATCGTTTCTGTCTTTTTAACTACGGCTCTAATTATAGTATCGAGCTCCTTACCTGATTCGAAAAAATGACCCAGCAAATGTTCATATTCTAACGGAATCATCTTTGACTCTAACATGAAATCAACTATTGACATCATCTTAGCTAGTGGTGCCCTAATTACGTGAGAATGGGTCCATGCAATATCTTTTAAGCTTTTATTTTGCGCTTCGATTGTCGCGATATGTTGTATGTGTTTGCTAATGTCATTTGCCATAACCAACTTAGCTTTTTGATTGTCAAAAAATATCAAATTGCTTTGTATTTCGACATCTATAATTTGGCCATCCTTAGATTGATGTCTTAGATAATGCTGCTTTAAATTATCCTTGTATTGGTCAAAGGAATTAACCTCCTCATCAAATAAATAGTAATCTTCAGGGGGTCGAATGTCTTTAGTCGTCATTTTTAGAAATTCTTCCTTAGAAAATCCGTACTTCTCGATAGCAGCTTTATTTACATCTAAAAACATAAAAGTTCCTAAATCATAAACCCACATGGGCAACGGACTTAAATGAAATAAATCACTATAACGCGATTTAGCCAATTCATAAGAAAAGAAGATTTTCTTACGTTCTATTGCACAGATGATACTTTTATGAAGACAAGACACTTCTAATTCTTCTTTTACAAGATAATCAGAAATTCCAGATTTTATAGAGCTCAATGCAAAATCAATATGCTTATGTGAAACTACAGCAATAATAGGACAAAGATACACTTGTTCAACAACCTCTGCGACTACATCGTCCATGGCAATATCAGGCAATGTAGGACTTAATAAAACAACATCGAAAAATTTTTCTGAACTAGACAAAATTGATAAAGCTTCACTAAAATTTTTGGCGTGCCTAACCTCAGACTCAAAACTCGACTCATCAAGCAAACGTTTAATTTTTTCATAGTCTGCCTCGTTATCCTCGATAACTAAGATAGCATATGTTTTTACGGCTTCAATCATTTTATTCCTTTTGAAATTATTCTATAATTACTTCGAAATTTTAAGCTACTTATTTAATTATTGCCCTAATTAAGTCACTAAGTTATGCAAAACCGATTGGATATCTATATTTTATAGCTAAAAGCTACCTAATTATTTGAGTGCTTTCTCCTTTTGGGATGGCATCAATTAGCTTTTTTGTGTACTCTTTTTGTGGATTTTTGTATAAAACATCAGCATCCGCAATCTCTTCAATCTCCCCCTTGTTCATGACTAACACTTGATCACTCATGTACTTTACCACTGCTAAATCATGTGAGATAAAGACATAAGTAAAACCAAAATTTTCTTTTAACTCGTTAAGTAAATTGAGAACCTGAGCTTGAACTGAAATATCTAAAGCAGAAACTGATTCATCGCAAACAATCAATTTAGGTTGCAAAGCGATTGTTCTAGCGATACCGATACGCTGACGCTGTCCTCCCGAAAACTCATGTGGATAGCGATTAAAAACTTCTGCAGTCAAACCTACCCTTTCTAGAATTTCGATTGTCTTGGTTTTTCTTTCTTTATCATTCTTGTACAAACCATGTACTTTCATGGGTTCCATGATAGCAGTGCCTATAGGAATTCTAGGATTCAACGATGAGTAAGGGTCTTGAAAAATTATCTGAATCTCTTTTCTTAGCTTTTTAATAGCACTTTTGTCAAGTTTAGTAATATCTGTACCGCGGTATAAAATTTGGCCCGCAGTCGCTTTATCCAGTTGCAGTATCGCATTACCTAGAGTCGACTTACCACAGCCACTCTCCCCTACTAAACCCAACGTC
Organism: Flavobacterium frigidarium DSM 17623; assembly: GCF_000425505.1. Classification (GTDB taxonomy): domain Bacteria; phylum Bacteroidota; class Bacteroidia; order Flavobacteriales; family Flavobacteriaceae; genus Flavobacterium; species Flavobacterium frigidarium. Next base: position 174,098 of record NZ_AUDO01000009.1, read on the forward strand.
TCTCCTTCATACAATTTAAAACTGACGTTATTAACTGCTTTAAATCCTGTTTTTTTTCCAAAGAAACCTGCTGTTGTAAAATACTCCTTCTCCACGTTTACTACTTCTAGCAAAGGTGCTTGTGCATACAATTGCGCGTGAAATTGCGCTCGGTCATCGCTACTAACTGTAGTGGTATCGATGGTATTACTTAAAAAATCTTGAATGGTAGGCAACCTCTTTAAACGCACGTCTAACGAAGGTCTAGATGCAATCAAAGCTTTTGTATAATTATGTTCTGGATTTTTGAAAATTTGATCTACTTCTCCTTGTTCTACAATAGCCCCTTTATACATCACTAAAACGCGATGAGCAATATCTGAAACTAACGATAAATCGTGAGAAATAAAGATGATACTCATGCCTGTTTCTAGCTGGATATCTTTAAGCAACTGTATAATTTCTTTTTGAACAGTCACATCTAACGCAGTTGTTGGCTCATCTGCAATTAATAACTTCGGTTTACAAGCAATCGCCATAGCAATCATGACTCTTTGCTTTTGACCACCAGAAATCTCATGTGGATATTTATCAAAAATTACTTCTGGATTAGGCAGTTTTACTTTTTCGAAAAGAGATAATGTTTCCTTTTTACTCGCTAACTTAGACGAAGTAGTGTGTTGCAACAGAATTTCCTGCACTTGAAAACCACATTTTAATGAAGGGTTCAACGAACTCATGGGCTCTTGAAATATCATGGCGATATCATTTCCCCTTAAATTTTGTAATTCTTTTTCGTTTAGCTCTGCAATATCTTTGCCATCAAAAACAATCTTTCCATTTGTTATTTTCGAAATAGTATTGGGTAAAAGTCCCATAATTGCAAGAGAAGAAACCGATTTACCTGAACCTGATTCACCTACAATTCCAAGAATTTCATTCTCAAATAATTGATAGCTAATGGTATTTATAACGGCAGACAAAGTCCCTTCCTTTTTAAAGGAAATTTCTAAATCTTGAACGGATAATAATGGCTTGTTCATGGGGTAAAAGTAACTATTTAAGTGCCAATTTGCATAAAAAAAAGGCGTTTAAACGTGAATAATTTCGTCTTCTATTAATAAACTTTCTTGTCGCAATCTTAAAAAGATTTGAGCTACAGCAATCGTATCTTTTTCACAGTAGGTGATAATCCTGTCAATATCTTTATCGACATAGTAGACTTGACCTACCTGACTACCATCGATATCTCCCTTAGGGGAAGGAATTCCGAGTACTTTACACATTAATTTTAAAGAAGTATAATGCTTGTAATCCCCAAATTTCCATAATTCTAACGTATCTAAATGCGGAATCTCCCATGGTTTTTTACCAAATAGATTTAGCTTATTCGGAATTGTAATATTATTGATAATCATGCGTCTTGCCAAAAATGGAATATCAAATTCTTTTATATTATGACCACAAAGTAAGTGTTGCGCTTGATTAAAATGATTGTTTAGTAAGTTATTAAAGTCTTTTAAAATAGTAGCTTCTTCACCAAAAAAAGAGGTCACTCTAAAATTCCTTATGTCTGATTTGTTTGCAAAATATCCCACTGAGATGCAAACAATTTTACCAAACTCAGCCCAGATTCCCGCACGATCATAAAATTCCTCAGCAGAATAATCATCTTTACGTTGGTACTGCGTTTTTTGCTGCCAGAGCTCCTGCAATTCTGAATCTAATGAATTAAAATCTTCGGTCTCTGGAACCGTTTCTATATCTAAAAATAGAATATTATTGAGATTTATCTTTTCTATCATGGTTAAAGATTTTATTGAAATAATAACTTGCTATTTATTTTAAAATAAACTTTGCTGATGCGAGGGAGATTCATGCTCCAGAAGCCATTTTTTACGCCAGAGTCCGCCTGCATAGCCAGTTAATGAACCGTCAGAACCAATAACGCGGTGACAAGGAATTATAATCCATAAAGGATTTTTCCCGTTAGCGGCAGCCACAGCCCGAATTGCTTTTACATTCCCTAATAATTTTGATTGATCAAGATACGTACTCGTTTTTCCGTAAGGAATCGTTTGAAGAGACTTCCAGACTTCCTTTTGGAAATCAGTGCCTTTAGGATTTAAGACCAAATCAAATTCTTTCCTTTCTCCTGAAAAATAAGCATTTATTTGAGTAACGGCTTCTTGAAAATAGAACGGTATGATAATAGATGGCAAACCTTCCTCTACAACCGAAAGTGCTGCAATACCATTTTCGTCTCCGTCTAACTTGGCAATACCTAATGGCGTTTGAATATTAACTGATTCCATAGCTTAAAGATATTGTTTTTTAAATACATCACTAAATTGTAGTAATAAAAAAACCATCCCTAACGAGATGGCTCTTGTTTTTTAGCCTTGATAGTAGCGGCATCCTCTTGTGGTGGTGTTCACCACAAGAGATATAGCGAATAGCGAGAATAGCTCCTTAAATTACTTAGCATTGCTATAGATGTAAGCTTCTAGCGCCTTAAGTTCCTCCACTGACATTGCTTTTGTGAGTCCGAAATTAGTTTTCATCACTTCATACTGACTTGGATCAACAATAGGCTTAGCATCGTCCTTTAAAAAAGCTACGATATCGCCACCTTTAGCTTTGTAAATCGAAGCAATTTCTTGAATGCTAGGACCTACAACTTTTTGATCAACTTGGTGACACGCTACACAATTTCCCTTTCCTTCAAAGATTTGTTTTCCAAGCTCTTCAGGCGTTTGGTCTTTTGCTGGCATCCCCTCTGATATTTCACTATCTACAGCAGCGCCAAATGATTCTGTTTCTTGCTTCTTACAGGCAAAAGCCAATAATACAAATGCACATATAATTATTTTTTTCATGATATAAATATTGGTTAATCAAAGATAAATCATTCTTAACAATCTAATAATGACCTTTATCAGGTTCTATCTACGAAGCTTATTTATTTAAAAGAATGGCTGCCTCCTTAGCAAAATAAGTTGAAATCAAGCTAGCTCCTGCTCTCTTAATGCACATTAATTGCTCCATCATAATTTTGTCATGATCTAACCAACCTTTTTCGGCTGCAGCTTTGATCATCGCATATTCACCAGAAACGTGATAAACCGTAACCGGCACATTCACTGCATTTTTTACTTCGCGAACAATATCTAAATAAGCAATTCCAGGTTTCACCATTACCATATCAGCACCTTCTTCAACATCCCAAAGTGCTTCTTTGATTGCTTCAATGCGGTTTGCATAGTCCATTTGGTAGGTTTTCTTATCCTTTGGAACTACAACATCTGCCTCTCTAGGTGCGCTGTCTAAAGCATCGCGGAAAGGTCCGTAAAAAGCCGAAGCATATTTAGCCGAGTAACTCATGATTCCCACATTGTGAAAGCCAGCAGCATCTAGCCCTTGACGCAAACGCAATACGCGTCCGTCCATCATATCGCTTGGAGCAACAAAATCTGCTCCAGCTTGCGCGTGAGAAACGGCCATCTTAACTAAAGCTTCGTTAGTCGCTTCGTTATCTACATCACCATTTGCAATGATTCCGTCATGTCCATAAATAGAATAAGGGTCTAAAGCTACATCAGGCATCACTACCATCTCTGGACATGCCGTTTTAATAGCGCGAATAGCGTCTTGCATTAATCCGTTCTCGTTCCACGCTTCTTTTCCTGTGTTGTCTTTTAAATCTTCGCTAACCTTTACGTAAATGTTTACAGCGCGAATACCTAAATCATATAATTCTATAACTTCTTTGACCGTTAAATCTATAGAACGACGGAAGATTCCTGGCATGGAAGCAATTTCTACTTGTACGTTTTCTCCCTCTGCAATAAACATGGGAAACATAAAATCTGACGGACTTAAAGTCGTCTCACGAACTAATGATCGAATGGATTCATTTGTTCTTAATCTTCTACCTCTTTGTAATGGGAACATATTATATTTGTTTAAAGCTCCATAGGAGCGTAATATTTATAGCAATTTGCATTTCACCGTTGATTATGAACCCCGTAGGGAGTGACATTTTATATTTTATTAAACATCATCAAATAGATATTGATTATTGTAATCTATATCGAATGCTTTTAAAAAATCAACATATTCTTCTTTGAATGTTTTCTTTTTATGATGTTCTTCTTGATTTTGAATATAATTGATAACGTTTGTTAACTGAGAATAGCTGTATGAAAAAGCACCGAATCCAGTTTGCCATTCAAATTTACCATTAATCCATTTTTTCTCATTTATAAAACGAGATGAATTGGCTTTAATATCTCTTACCAAGTCAGACAAAGCTTTATTAGCTTTTGATCCAACTAGAATATGAATGTGATCAGGCATCCCATTAATCGCAATTAATTTTTGACCTTCATTAATAACGATTCCTGTAATATATTTATACAATTCATTCTTCCAAATTTTTGAAATTAGATTTTGTCTACCCTTCACAGCAAAAACAATATGAATATATAATTGTGTATAGGTATTTGCCATTTGAAATTAATATTATATTAAATATACCATCCCCACGGGATTCAATAAAAATAAAAACAAACTTGATCTATAAATATAACACTCCTACGGATGCTATAAATATAACGCTCCTACGGAGCTCAATCAAAAAAAAATTCCATTGCTATAAATATGTCGCTTCTACGAAGCTAACCAATCAACTGGATTTTCTAATACATTTACTAGCTTTTCTTCTTCACTTCCCGCTTCAGCATGATGATCGTATACCCACTGCACATGCGGCGGCAAACTCATTAAAATAGATTCGATTCTTCCATTGGTTTTTAAGCCAAATAAAGTTCCCTTGTCGTGAACTAAATTGAACTCAACATAGCGTCCTCGACGGATTTCCTGCCATGTTCTTTGTTCAGCGGTATAGGGTAAATTTTTTCTTTTTTCAACAATTGGAACATAAGCCTGCAAGAAACTATTCCCCACCTCAGATACAAAATTGAACCAGTTTTCCATGCTCATTTCTTCAGTAGCTTTACAATAATCGAAGAACAAACCTCCTATTCCACGTGCTTCATGACGATGCGCATTCCAGAAATAAGTATCACATTGCTTTTTATATTTTGGATAAAACTCTGGGTTATGTTTATCGCAAGCCGTTTTACAAGTTTGGTGAAAATGAATCGCATCTTCTTCAAACAAATAATACGGTGTTAAATCTTGTCCGCCGCCAAACCATTGTTGGATTACGTTTCCATTCTCATCGTACATTTCGAAATAACGCCAATTAGCATGAACCGTAGGAACCATAGGGCTTTTGGGATGTAACACCAAACTTAGTCCGCACGCAAAAAAATCTGCTTCGCCTACGCCAAACATTTTTTGCATAGCATCTGGCAACTTTCCATGAACGGCTGAAATATTGACACCGCCTTTTTCAAAAACTTTACCATTCTCAATTACTCTTGTACGCCCGCCGCCGCCTTCTGGGCGTTCCCATAAGTCTTCTTTAAATTTGGCTTGTCCATCAACGGCTTCTAAACCTGCAACGATCGTATCTTGAAGGTTTTGTATGTAGGTAAAAAACTGATCTTTCATTCTTTATGTTTATTTAAAACTTCACTAATTCAACTCTACGGTTTTTAGCTTTGTTTTCTTCTGTATTGTTGGGCACCGAAGGCTTTTCAGCACCAAATCCTCTTGCTTTTAATCGTTTAATATCAGTTCCTTTTCCTGCTAATGCATACATCACTGTATTTGCTCTATCGGTTGACAACTTCTTATTACGCTCCACACTTCCGCTATTGTCTGTGTGTCCTTCGATTGATAGTTTCAAACTTGCATTGTTTGATAATAATACAAATATCTCATCAACAATCTTTTGCCCATCTTTCTGTAAAGTGGCTTTATCTGTCTCGAAATTAATATTTAAAACCGCTTTCCCTTTGGTATCAATTTCTTTCTACATCTCTGAAGCAGTTGGTGCTTTAATGGTTTGCTTAAAACCTTCTAATTCAACGACACCTATTTCAGAATGAGCAGAATTAGAACCCAACTGTATAAATATTTTTCCGTTCTTGTGATTCAAAGCATAATTCCGAACTGAATTATCATAAGGACTCCCTGCACTTTGAATATATTTGTATGCTGCTTTTTCTTCTGTTTGTTGCAGCGCATCTAACTTATCTAAAGGAATCTTACCGTCGAACAGTAATACTGCTCCTATTTTTTTTAGATAATTATCAACGCTTTTATCAAATTTTAATTGATTAAATTCAGCATTAACATCTTTCATAATCAAATACAAACTAGCTTTTTTACCTTCAGCGTTAAAAAAAGAATTGCCGGTATAGATACACAATTTATTAAAATCGAAAAAATTTGTCATTCCGTTTTTGGCAACCTCAGTGCTTCCTTCTTCTTTAACAATAAAACCATCTGGCGCAGATACATAAGGAAAAACGCCTATATCTACTGTTGATTCTGGTATATTTGACCAATCAAATGTTTCTAAAAACAGTACTTCTTTTGATATTGGTTTTGAATCAGTAGCTGTTTTATCAGTTGTGCCATTTTCAGCTTCCTGAACAATAGCGTTTTCCTTTTTACAAGAGTACAGTACTAAAGCTATGCATGCAATAATTAGAATCTTTTTCATCTTAGTTTTATTGATAGTTATACCTAACTAAATTATGACCTGAAATGTAAAAAAAGTTACTGCAGCATTAAATCTAAGTTATCACCGCATTATTTTTTAAGGTCACTGATCTTGGTTCCAATCCCAAACGAAAAAGTTTTACTCTCGACTTGAACATGTTCGTATATAGACAATGCCTTTGCTTTATAATCAAACTGACTCTCTTTAGAATAACCCACTAAAAAATCAGCAAATTGCTCCTTTTGCTCCCAATCCATTTCGTATTTATCTAACAATTTAATCAAATCTTTCTCTTCAATTTGATCAAGAATAGCGGTTGTTAAACCAAAATCTGTCAATTGATTATCAATTAAACTTGTGTCTTCAATGTTCCAAAATTTGGGTACAAAAACCAAAGAAAGTAAAGTGGCCAACATATTGTCGATCTTTACTTTCTTCTCGTCTCTTATTCCTTTGCTTAGCATGTATTTTTGAGTTTTCAAACGCAGTCATAGTTTTGAGTTACCAAGAACTGAAAACTGTGACTGTAAACTTCTTTACTTATGTCCGTATTCTTTCACAGCATCAATAAATGCCTTGGCGTGATCTACAGGAATATTTGGTAGAATACCATGACCTAAATTCACAATGTATTTGTCTTTACCAAATTCGTCAATCATTTCGTGAACCATTTTCTTGATCACCGGAATTGGCGATAACAATCTTGATGGATCAAAATTTCCTTGTAAAGTAATGTTTCCACCAGAAAGGTATCTCGCATTTCTAGGAGAGCAAGTCCAGTCTACTCCTAATGCAGAAGCACGGCTTTTTCCCATTTCGCCAAGAGCAAACCAACATCCTTTTCCGAAAACAATAACTGGCGCGTCATCTGCAAGTGCTTCAACGATTTGGTTAATGTATTTCCAAGAAAATTCTTGATAGTCTACTGGAGATAACATTCCGCCCCAAGAGTCAAAAATTTGAACAGCATTTACGCCCGCTTTCACTTTTTCTTTTAGGTATAAAATAGTGGTGTCTGTGATTTTTTGTAATAAAACATGTGCTGCTTCTGGATATTGGAAACAGAATCCTTTTGCCTTATCAAAGCTTTTAGACCCTTGTCCTTCTACCGCGTAACACATAATTGTCCAAGGTGAACCTGCGAAACCAATTAACGGCACCTCATCGTTCAACATTTCCTTAGTTAACTTAATTGCATCAAAAACATACTCTAACGTTTCGTGAACATCAGGAACAATTACGTTCTCTACATCTTGAATCGTACGAATAGGATGTGGTAGATACGGACCAAAATTAGGTTTCATCTCTACATCAATTCCCATCGCTTGCGGAATCACTAAAATATCTGAGAACAAAATCGCAGCATCAGGAGCGATTCGACGAATAGGTTGTACAGTAATTTCGGCAGCCAACTCTGGAGTTTGACAACGGGTAAAGAAATCATATTTATCACGTAAAGCAATAAATTCTGGTAAATATCTACCTGCTTGACGCATCATCCACACTGGCGGACGTTGCACTGTTTCTCCTTTTAATGCTCTTAAGAATAAGTCGTTTTTTATCATTTTCTTGCTATTGGCTAGTCGCTTTCGGCTTTTAGCTGATGGTTTATCTTATATTGTTTGTTCTAGTTACCTTCTTCAGGCATTGGTGCGTAATGCTGAATTACTTCGAAAATTACTTCTTCGATCGTAGGCACTTCAGGAATTACTATATTTTTTATTTTCTTCTCCTCTAATGATGCAGCTGTAGTGCTACCGATGCAGAAGCAAGTTTCTTTTTTGATTTTATTATTCGATAAATAACTTTCAACAGCTGATGGACTGAAGAACATTATTCCGTCAAAATTTTCTTGATCTGATATTTTAAAAGGAGCTAGTGTAGTTTGATACACTTCGATTTCGTTAAAAATAATTCCAGCGTCTTTTAATGCTTGTGGCAAAGTTTCTTTACGCAAGTTACCGCTGAAAAAAGTATAGCTCTCTTGATTGTAAATTAACGTAATTATTTCAGCTAGCTCTGATGCGTAGTCTAAATAAACATCTACCGTAAAACCATTTGCCTCTAATAATTCTTTAGTTTTGATTCCGACACAAAAAACAGGTTTGACTTTCAAATCTTCCCAACCGTTTTGCTCCATCAAACTTAAAACCGCATTCTGACTGCTAAAAATCAGATTGGTATTGATTTTATCTAAGTCAAAAAGATTGTTTTTGATCTCGATGAAGTCTTGTTCTAACAAGTCAAAATCAGCATCAATGAATACTTGTCTTTGCTCTGCCGACAATGTTTTAGTGGATAAAATACTTATTTGGCTCATTATTTCTTCAAATTATTTTTGATTTCCGTCATCAACTTTGTTCCTCCATTATTCAGCACTTCTTGAGCTGAATAAAATCCTAATTTCTTCCATTCTTCGATAGGAACAATTTTATCGACTTCAATTTTTTCTTTTCCGTCAAGCGAAAACAAAACCCCTTGAAAATGAATCGTATCTTCATCTTCATTATATGTTGCCAAGGCTCCAATTGGCGCTGTACAGCCACCTTCAAGAGTTTTAAGAAATTGACGTTCTATATAGGTAACGATTTCAGTTTCAATATCATTTAAATGCGATAAAGCATCTAAGGTATAGGCATCATCTTGCATTGCTACAACTAGCATTGCACCTTGAGCTGGAGCAGGAATCATCCAATCTAAATTGATGTAATTTTCAGGTTTCAAATTGATACGCTCTAAGCCTGCAGCGGCAAATACAGCACCACTCCACTCGCTATCTGTTAATTTTTTCATGCGTGAATTTACGTTTCCTCGTAAATCGACCACATTATGTGTAGGGTATTTATTAAGCCATTGAGCTTGACGACGCAAACTTCCAGTGGCGATTGTACCTGTAGCATTAAGAAAATCTAAATTTCCTTTATGCACAAGTATGTCTAAAGTAGTTGCGCGCTCTAGAACTGCAGCTTGTACAATTCCTTTAGGCAAAGCAGTAGGAACATCTTTCATGGAATGCACAGCAATATCTACTGCACCATTGATCATCGCGACATCGAGTGTTTTAGTAAAAATCCCCGTAATGCCTAATTCATAAAGTGGCTTATCAAGAATAATATCACCAGTAGATTTTACTGCTACAATTTCAGTTTTAAATCCTAAATTGTTTAATTTTTTTTCTACTGTGTGTGCTTGCCAAAGTGCGAGTTCGCTATCGCGAGTTCCTATTCTTATCGTCTTTTCTGCCATTTTTATGTTTTGCAAATGATTTGAACCATCTGACTTTTTAACAATTTATTGTTTCTGTTTAGTGAATCACTAAGAGATTGACTGCCATTAGGCTATACAATCTTATTTTGCCGCCAGCCCAATTTTAAACACTTTTTCGATCCATTCAATACTTTCATCCACCATAGTATCATCATCTTTTAAATGATTAGCAAACTGTGTCGTGATTTTTTGAATAATTCTGGCGCTAATAATTTCCGCTTGTTCTTCATTAAAATCAGCTATCTTTTTACTTTGAAAATTTAATTCTGATTTTTTAATTGCGTTCAGCTTTTCTTTTAAAGCGTGAATTGTAGGGGCAAATTTGCGTCCCTTTGTCCACACATTAAATTCTTCCTTTATCTCTTCGATAATAGCCTCAGCTGCAGGAATGTGATTTTTTCGGTTTTCTAATGTTTCGTCTGTCAATTGAGACAAATAGTCCATATGAACCAAGGTTACTCCTTCTAGCTCTTCAACATCAGCATGTACATTTTTCGGAATCGAAAGATCTAAAATTAATAAAGGTTTTTTCAAGTTTAAAATCGCTTTATCAACTGTAGGGTTTTGAGCGCCGGTAGCCACAACAACTACATCTGCTTTTTGTAATTCTAAATGCAGCTCAGAGTAATCTTTTACAATTAGATTTAGCTTCCCAGCTAGTCGTTCTGCCTTGTCTTTAGTTCTATTAATAAGTGTGATATGCTCGTTCTTAGTATGTTTTACCAAGTTCTCACAAGTATTTCTTCCTATTTTACCGGTACCAAATAATAAGATATTTTTATTACCAATGTCTTCAACGTTTTTAATAATATATTGTACTGCAGCAAAAGAAACCGAAGTCGCTCCTGAACTAATCTCTGTATCGTTTTTGATTTTTTTGCTCGCTTGGATCACGGCATTCACTAAACGCTCCATGTAATTATTAGCTAATCCCATAGATTTTGATTGCGTAAAGCTAGAGCGTATTTGAGAGATGATTTCAAAATCACCTAATATTTGACTATCTAAACCAGTTCCTACTCTGAAGATGTGATTTATAGCTTCTTGATTCTTATAGACGAAACCAACTTTTTGGAACTCTTCAACGCTTCCATTACTGTTCTCGCAAATCAATTTAATCAATTGAAAAGGGTGCTCTGCAAATCCGTAAATCTCCGTTCTATTACACGTAGATGTAACGATTAAACTCTCAATTCCTTCTGTTTTTGCTTGTTCTAGCAAACGAGTCTTTGCTAAAGTATCTAAGCTGAATTTACCTCTCATCTCGGCATCCGCTTTTTTATAGCTTAGTCCAACAGAATAGAAATAGTGATGCTTTGATTGGTTATTATTTTCCATATAAATACTTTTCAAGAAAGTGAAGCAAAATTATCACTATAGTATTTATAAAAGTAACGCTGTAAGTACTTTTTATATCGCTACGTGTTTTTTTACTTCTAAACGGCTTAAAATTACTAAAAAACCCTATTTTTGTACTGAAATCAAGTTGTATCAGTCCATTTATTTAGAGTGGTTCTAAATTAAACGGAATGGTAATTATTCGATTGTTCTTTAAAAAATATCGCTATGAGTTCTCAAGAAATAATTAAAATAGAAGACGATTTTACCTTAATTAGGTTTCAAAATGATAGCACAGAAACGTTCCAGGCACAACGCGAAGTGAGCAGTGGCTTGATTCAATTTCATTTTGGATTAAAAGGAGGCGCTAAATTTATCTTTAATCAAGGGAATTATGCTCTCGAACTTCAAGAGGAGAAATCGCTATTATTATACAATCCACAAAAAGAATTACCCCTCAATTTAGAGTTGGCACCAAATTCTTGGGTCATATCAGTAATCATTTCGATTAAAAAATTTCATGCCCTGTTTTCTGCAGAAGCTGATTATATCACTTTTTTAAGCGGTGACAATAAAGACAAAAAATATTATAACGAAGGAAAGATAAGTCCGTCAATGGCAATTGTCCTTAGTCAGTTGTTTCATTACAATTTACATCCTTCGATAAAAAACCTTTACTATCGCGGAAAAGGATATGAATTATTGAGTTTGTATTTTAATCGCACCGAAGATCCCAATGCAGAGCAATGTCCGTTTTTAACAGATGAAGACAATGTAATAAAGATTAGAAAAGCCAAAGAAATAATCTTGGCGAATATGGCTGAACCACCTGGATTGCAAGAACTAGCAGATCAAGTGGGATTGACATTGAAAAAATTAAAAATGGGATTTAAGCAAATTTACGGAGATACTGTTTATGGGTTCCTATTTGATTATAAAATGGATTTTGCTCGAAAACTACTCGACAGCGGCTCCTATAATGTGAACGAAGTAGGATTAAAAATAGGGTATAGCACCGGAAGCCACTTCATTGCTGCCTTTAAAAAGAAGTTTGCCACCACTCCAAAAAAATATTTAATGTCTATTAACCCTGTTACTTAATTAGTATCGATTTTATATATTAAACAATCAATAAATAATAGTTAATTCCAATTTATAAAAAAGTATGTTTCAGTACTTTTGTAAACAAAAAATCACACAATGAAAGGCGTATTATTAGTAAACCTTGGATCTCCTGAAAGTCCTACACCAAAAGATGTTAAACCGTATTTAGACGAATTTTTAATGGATAAATACGTGATTGACGTTCCGTTTTTATTAAGAGCGTTACTTGTTCGCGGAATTATTTTACAAACACGACCTAAGAAATCAGCTGCTGCTTACGCAAAAATATGGTGGGATGAAGGTTCTCCATTGGTAGTAATATCGAAGAGAATGCACGAAAAGGTAAAGCAACAGGTAGAAGTACCAGTAGCTCTAGCAATGCGCTATGGTAATCCTTCTATACTTGCAGGTTTACAAGAATTGAGAGACAAAGGGGTTACAGAAGTATTGCTCTTTCCGTTGTATCCACAGCATGCTATGGCGTCAACGACAACGATATTAGTATTAGCAGAAGAGTTACGTAAGAAACATTTTCCTGAGATGAAATTTGCATCTGTTCCTGCTTTTTATAACAAACCTGATTATTTAAAAAACCTTGCTGATTCTATTAAAGGACATCTAGAAGGTTACAATTATGATCACCTATTATTCTCCTACCACGGAATCCCTGAACGTCACATTCGTAAAACAGATGTAACAAAATCACATTGCAAAATTGATGGTTCTTGTTGCAATACGCCATCTCCAGCACATGAATTTTGTTACCGTCATCAATGTTATGAAACAACTAAACAAGTGGTGAAATTATTAGGCATTCCAGAAGGAAAATACAGCCAAACATTTCAGTCGCGTTTAGCAGGTGATAAATGGTTAACACCCTACACTGATGTTGAAGTAAACAAAATGCCAGATAAAGGAATTAAAAAATTAGCAGTAGTTACTCCAGCTTTTGTATCTGATTGTTTAGAGACATTAGAAGAAATCGCTATGGAAGCTAATCACGAATTCAAAGCGCATGGTGGTGAAGAATTTAAAGCTATTCCTTGTTTAAATGATGGTGATGAATGGTGCTCAACTGTAAGTAACTGGATTAACAGCTGGGCAATTTCTGAAAAGTTAGCATATTAGATGGCAGTAAGTGCAGAGGATTTAGGGACCCAAGACATTAAGATACTATTGATGAAACAAGCGATACCTGCATCTGTAGGTATTTTGTTCATGTCGGTTAATATCTTGATTGATACCATATTTGTGGGACAATGGATTGGTTCCCTAGCAATCGCTGCAGTAACTGTTGTACTGCCTATCACTTTTTTTATATCTTCATTGGGTATGGCAATTGGTGTAGGTGGTGGCTCTGTACTATCGAGAGCCTTAGGAGGAAACAACAAAGAAAAAGCACTGCTCACATTTGCCAATCAAATAATGATGACCTTTTTCATGGCGTCATTATTTGTAATACTAGGTATTTTCTTTAGTGAAGAAATGCTTGAGTTGTTTGGAGCAAAAGGAGCAATTGTCGCGCCAGCAACAGAGTTCTTTTTTCCAATAATATTTTCGGTGCCTTTTCTAGCGCTTTGTATGATGGGAAATAATATCATTCGAGCAGAAGGAAAAGCAAAGTTTGCTATGTATGCCATGATTATCCCAGCCTTTGTCAACATCCTTCTGGACATTGTTTTTATCAAGATAATGAATTTAGGAATGACGGGAGCTGCACTAGCAACTTCGATTTCTTATGTGATGTGTTTCTTATTTGTATTGTGGTTTTTTATGAATAAAAGCGAGCTCAAATTAGAACTAAGACATTTTAAATTCAACTTTCCCATCATTAAGGAAATCACAGAACTAAGTTTTGTTACTTTTTCGAGACAAGGTGTTATTAGTATTTTATCTATTATATTAAACCACACTTTATATACTTATGGTGGAGAACATTCAATAGCTGTCTACGGAATTATAAGTCGCATGTTAATGTTTGCGCTATTCCCTGTACTGGGAATCACTCAAGGATTTATTCCTATTGCGGGATACAACTTTGGAGCAAAAAATTACGATAGAGTAAAAGAGTCTATTCAAATTTCTATTAAATACGCCGCTGTTCTTGCAGCAATAATATTTGTATTTATATTGTTTTTTGCCAAGCCAATTGTTAGCGTTTTTACGACAGACATTAAAGTGATTGAAGAAACTCCTAATGCGCTCCGATGGGTATTTGCAGCCTCTCCCATTATTGCCATTCAACTAATTGGAGCAGCCTATTTTCAAGCAGCAGGAAAAGCAAAAAAAGCATTGTTTTTAACATTGAGTAAACAAGGGTTTTTCTTAATTCCGTTAGTTTTAATTCTACCAAATTTTTTCGGTATTTTTGGCGTATGGATTTCCTTCCCCATTGCCGATGTTTTATCGACAGTGATCACAGGATATTTCTTAAAGAAAGAAATGAATACTAAATTGAACAATACAAGCGATGGATCAATATTATAATTACCTCAAATCATTACACCTAATTTTTGTTATCACATGGTTTGCAGGATTGTTTTACATCGTGAGACTATTTGTGTACCAAATTGAAGCTGCTGCAAAACCTTCTCCTGAAAAAGAAATTTTGCAAAAACAATACAAGATAATGACTTATCGCTTGTGGTATATTATCTCTTGGCCTTCGGCTGTTTTAGCCAGTATTTTTGCTTTTTGGATGTTGTTTTTTACTGCAACTGGAAAAGCTTGGTTACAAATGCCATGGATGCATGTTAAACTTGGCTTTGTTTTTGTACTATATTTATACCATGCAAAGTGCCATCAAATTTTTAAACAATTGCAAAATAATGAGGTCAAATACAGCACTAACTTCATGCGATTATGGAATGAAGGAGCGACCATAATATTATTTTCAGTTGTCTTTTTAGTAATATTAAAAAATGCCTTCAACTGGATTTATGGCGTTATCGGAATCATTTCATTTTCTGTGATAATTATGTTGGGCTTCAAATTTTATAAGAGAATAAGAGAAAGAAATCAATCTTAAAATATGCTAAAAGATTTTAAATTATCTATGTTATCATTACGCATTCGAATATTCCTTTCGATGATTGTATTGATAATCCTAGCCTCTGTTTTACTTGCTTCAATTTCGATTATTCAGTTTAAAACTGAAGCAAAAGAGTACCACCAAGAACGTTTAGAACGCAAAGAAAACGCAGTTAAAGAACATATCAACTATGTTTTATCTACAACAACTTACCCGCTAACTACCGATAATTTAGATCTTATTTTTAAAGATAAAATTCACGAACTAGCACATATTCATAATATCGAAATCAACATTTACAGCCTTGATGGTAAATTGTTGAAATCATCTAAGGAGACTTTCTCTGTTGATCGCGCTGCTCCACCCATTCCTAAATACATTTTGAAATTGGTGCGTTCCTCTATTGAGAAGCGCTACGTAGACATTAAAACCATTAATGGCGTTAAAAATCGCTCTTCATACACACAAATTAAGGACGATAAATTTAAACCCTTAGGAGTGCTTAATTTACCCTATCTTGAAGATGATGGCTTTTATGATAAAGAGCTTAATAATTTCTTGATACGCTTGGGCCAAGTTTATTCCTTTATGTTGATTGTGGCATTTGCCATTGCGTATTTTCTATCATCATACATTACAAAATCTTTAAAAACAATTTCAGATAGGTTAAATGAAACTAGCTTTAATCAGAAGAACAAGAAAATCGTATTAGAGGCCAGTAGTAAGGAGATTAATTTATTGATTTCTGCTTATAATAGAATGGTTGATGAGCTGGAAATAAGTGCCGTTAAATTAGCCCAAAGTGAGAGAGAAGAAGCTTGGCGCGAAATGGCGAAACAAGTGGCACATGAAATCAAGAATCCCTTGACACCTATGCGATTGACGGTTCAAAGTTTTCAACGAAGGTTTAGCCCCGAAGATCCCAATATCATTCAAAAAATGAAGGATTACTCAGAAACATTAATACAGCAAATTGATACGATGAATGCCGTAGCTTCTGCTTTTTCAAATTTTGCATCGATGCCTGCACAGCAAAACGAAACTTTGAATGTGGTAGAAGTTGTCGAATTAACGCTCGATATTTTTAATGAAGAACACATTGTTTTCGAAAAAGAGTCACCAGAAATTATATCTAAGATTGATCGAACACAATTAATTAGAATCATCACTAACTTAGTTAAAAACGCAATACAATCGATTCCTGAAGGCCGTCAAAAAAAGGTTGCTGTTACCGTTACTAAACGCGACAATAATGTACTTATCACTGTTGAAGACAACGGAATTGGTATTAAACCCGAAGATATAATTCGTATCTTTGAACCTAAATTTACTACTAAAAATAGTGGTATGGGCCTTGGATTAGGGATTATCAAGAACATTATTGAAAACTACAAAGGAACAATCACCTTTGAAACTGAATATGGAACCGGAACCAAGTTTACTGTTTCATTACCCATTATAAACTCATAAACTATCATAATGAATTACGAAAACATTCTTACCTCAATTGATAACAATATCACGACAATTACAATCAATAGACCTACAAAACTGAATGCACTTAACAAAGCTACAATCGAAGAATTGCATCATGCATTTGCGGCTGTAGCCAAAGACAAGCAAACTAAAGTTATCATATTAACGGGTATTGGAGAAAAGGCATTTGTTGCCGGTGCTGATATCGCTGAATTTGCTAATTTCTCTGTAGAGGAAGGAGTACAACTTGCAGCTAGCGGTCAAGAAAAGTTATTTAATTTTGTAGAACGTTTGAAAGTTCCGGTAATTGCAGCAGTGAACGGATTTGCACTTGGTGGTGGCTTAGAGCTAGCAATGGCTTGCCATATTAGAGTGGCCTCAGACAATGCAAAAATGGGATTACCAGAAGTATCTTTAGGAGTTATTCCAGGATACGGGGGAACCCAACGCTTACCACAACTTATAGGGAAAGGTCGTGCCATGGAAATGATTATGACAGCTGGAATGGTTACCGCAGAAGAAGCCTATAGAACGGGTTTAGTTAATCATGTTGTAGCTCAGGCAGATCTTATGGAATTTTGTACGGGAATCGCACAAAAAATGATGAAAAACTCACCTATGGCAATTGGTATGGCAATAAATGCTGTGAATGCTAATTTCAAAGAGGGAGAAAACGGTTTTGATACTGAAATAAAATCTTTCGGAAAATGTTTTGGAACCAATGATTTTAAAGAAGGAACTACTGCATTTCTCGAAAAAAGAAAAGCTGTCTTTTCAGGAGAATAGTTGTTTTCGAAAATAATAACCGCAGATTTGGAGCAAAAATAGCCTTCAAATCTGTGGTTTTTTTATTTATTCAAATAAAGTTTTTGTAGAAATCAATCTGCTATTCGGTTACAAAAGCTAATTTTGCAGCTACTCGTTAAGAGTATTTTCAATTTAAAATTCATATCATGTCATACGAGCCAGTATTTGCTCTTTTTTGGGAGCGCGTAAAACAAAGTATTCAAGAGGGAACTTATGCCAAATTAACTTTGGCCAAGACTATAGGAGACACCGAACTAAAAAACATGTACATAAGACCTGTTTTATTAGAGGAAGGTGGCTACACTTTATCGATAATCGCGCGTTATAAAACAGAGGAAATAGAGAGCTTCCATTCCATAGATGAGGCATATGCTATCTTATTTCCATACATGAATAATCCGTTTATGACTGCTTTATTATTCACTACAGAAAATGACATCACTTTTAAACTGAATAAAAAAAGGGTGGGGTCTATCATCGAGCAAGCACCAACCTTTAAAAGTGCATCAGATGTTATTATCGAAATGAAAGACAAAGGAATTATCTAATTCATCGATACTATTATAAAAAACAAAGCCACTCAACTCGAGTGGCTTTGCTCATTTAAGAGGGTTTATAAAGACTATTAAACTTTATATGACAACTACTAATTCCAACCTCCTCCTAAAGATTTATACATATTAACTCTTGCCGTTAACTGCTCTTTTTTTGCTGAAACCAAGTCTAGCTTAGCTTCTAGCGCATCCCTTTGAGTCAACAGCACTTCCATGTAGTCAGCTCTCGCTGCTCTAAATAATGTATTTGTGATTGTAATGGCATTATTCAATGCATTAACTTGCTTTTCCTTTTGACCATAAATTTGCTTTAAATTTTCGATTTTAGACATTCCGTTTAAAACCTCAACATGTGCATTTAACACTGTTTTTTCATAATCAAAAATTGCTTGTAACTGACGGTCATTTGCATTATAATAAGCTGCTTTTATAGCATTTCGATTAATAATGGGAGCAACAACATCACCCGCTAAGCGATACAAAACAGATTCTGGAGTTGTAGTGATGTATTTTAAATTAAATGACTCTACACCTACTCCAGCACGCAATGTCAAAGACGGATAAAAGTTTGCCTTGGCTACTTTTGTATCTAATTTAGCCGCGCTTAACTCGTATTCTGCTTTTCTAATATCAGGACGATTGACTAATAATTGTGATGGCACACCCACATACATTGTGTCTATTTGCTTTTCGATAAACTTTTCAGAGGCACGTTTGATATGCTGTGGAGATCGACCTATTAAGAAATTTAATTTATTTTCCACCTCTACTAATTCTTGTTTAACGGTATATAGTTCGCTAGTGTTTTTAAACACCTCAGCTTCTAAACGTTGTACTCCAAGCTCTGTAGCTTTTGCAGCTAATTTTTGTAATCTAACTGTTCGCAAACCATCATTTTGCAATTCTAAATTTTGTTTTATAATCAACAGCTTATTATCTAGAGCTTGCATTTCATAATAGGAATCAGCGATTTCAGCAATTAAATGGGTCATCATAAAATTCTTCCCTTCTATCGAAGACAGGTATTCCATAACCGCAGCTTTTTTTGCATTTCGCAGCTTTTTCCAAACATCGACTTCCCAAGTTGCAAATGCGCCAATGCTATAATTGGGCAATGCTTCTGGAAATTCTTGATCTCCTTTTACGTGGGTATTTGCATCATTAGCACCTTGGCTCGTGTAGCGACCTACTTTTTCAACCTCAGCAGCGGCAGCAATACCCACAGAAGGTAGGTATTCTCCCTTCCTAGATTGGATTTCGTTCTTAGCGATATCTACTTGTTGCAACATGATATTTAACTCTTGGTTGTTTACCAATGCTGTATCTATCAAGGCACTCAAATCAGCATCATTGAAAAACTCTTTCCACTGCATGTTAGCTGAATTAATCGTATCACGTCCACTGATAGAGTCAAAACTTTCTGGTAAAGACGTTTTCTCTGTTCGAATATCTCTCTTTGGAACACAACTTTGTAACATCGCTAAAGATAAGGTCAGCAGCAAAGCCGACCTCATTTTTACATTCTTGAAAATTAACTTATTCATTATCTTCACTTTTCATTAATTTTTTAATTTTCTTATTCAGCGCTTTTAGTTTTAAACTAAGTCTACTTTCATCTTCTGAGCTGTGCATCAATTCTT
The DNA here is from genome assembly GCF_000425505.1 of Flavobacterium frigidarium DSM 17623. GTDB lineage: Bacteria > Bacteroidota > Bacteroidia > Flavobacteriales > Flavobacteriaceae > Flavobacterium > Flavobacterium frigidarium. The sequence goes on from NZ_AUDO01000009.1 coordinate 193,934, forward strand.
CAGATATTGGTTGGAAATTTTCATCTTTAATTAGACCACGACCATCAGACATCTTGGCAAATGTGTAGTACAATCCAGGAATAACAAATACTCCAAACATGGTACCTACAATCATACCTCCCATCGCTGAGCTACCAATAGTTCTATTCCCAATTGCTCCTGCTCCTGACGCTAATACTAACGGAATCAATCCCGCAATAAACGCAAACGAAGTCATTAAAATCGGTCTAAAACGCAACTTAGCTCCTTCCATAGCGGCATCATAAATAGTATATCCTTGGGCTCGCTTCTGGACGGCGACTTCTACAATCAACACGGCATTTTTACCGAGCAGTCCAATAAGCATGATGACCCCAATTTGTGCGTAAACGTCATTAGACAATCCCATTATTTGCAATAGCGCAAATGATCCAAAGAAACCAATAGGCAATGATAATAATACTGCAAACGGCAAGAAGAAACTCTCGTACTGAGCAGCTAGCACTAGGTATACGAATATTAATACGATACCAAATACATAAAGGGAATCATTTCCTCGATTTGCTTCATCATAAGATAAACCTTCCCAGGCAATGTCATATCCACTTGGTAATTTTACCTCAGCTACTTCTTTTATCGCATTGATGGCATCAGCACTGGTATATCCTTTAGCAGGCAATCCACGAATCGCAGCCGAATTATATAAATTATAACGCGTAATCTCGTTAGGACCTAATGACTTTTCGACCTTCATGAACGCTGAATAAGGCACCATTTCGCCCGACTCATTTTTAACAAATAGCTTCTCTAAATCAGATGGTAGTTTTCTATATTCAGGAGCTGCTTGTGTATACACTTTAAAGAATCGACCATATTTAATAAATCCTTGTTCGTATGTACTACCAACCATAATGTTCAAGTTTTCCATGGCTTTACCAATAGAAACACCTTTTTGCATCGCGGCTTTGTTGTCAATATTTAATTTTAATTGAGGATAATTAGCAGAGTAAAAGGTAAACACTCCAGTTAATTCTGGGCGTTTTTCAAGCTCAGCAAGGAAGTCATTGTTAACGCGTTGAAATTCTTGGTAATCTGTTCCGTTAGTTTTATCTAGAAGACGTAGTGAGAAACCACCTGAAGACCCAAATCCAGGAACTGCTGGTGGTTCAAAGTATTCAATTACTGCTCCTAAGTTTTTAGATTTCTCCTCTAACTCTTCCATAATTTCAGTAACGTTGTGCTCCCTTTCATCCCATGCTTTCAGGTTGATCAAACAAGTACCTGCATTAGACCCACGTCCTTCAGTCATAATTTCGTAACCTGCTAATGATGATACCGAGGCAACACCTTCTACATCTTCACAAATTGCTTGTAACTTTTTAGCAACATCATTTGTACGTTCTAATGTTGTTCCTGGAGGTGTTTGAATGATGGCATAAATCATCCCTTGATCCTCACTAGGAATAAATCCTGCAGGCAAAATTTGATTTGTATAATATGTTGCAAAGCAAAATGCAATTAGGATTCCAAAAGTGATAACTCTGCGGTTTACAATGTACTTTAAGATGCCAACGTAATGTCCAGTTAACTTTTCGAACCCACCATTAAACCATGCAATAAAACGGTCAATAGGTGATTTTTTTCTTTCTTTTCCGTGATTATTTTTCAATAACATCGCACACAATACTGGTGTAAGTGTCAAGGCTACCACTGCTGAAATGATAATTGAACCAGCCATTGTAATCGAAAACTGTCTGTAGAAAACCCCAACAGGACCAGACATAAACGAAATAGGAATAAACACGGAAACCATTACCAAGGTAATAGCGATAATCGCTCCTCCAATTTCGCCTAAAACTGCTTTTGAAGCTGCATACGGACTAAGATGTTCCTCTTCCATCTTGACATGGACGGCCTCGACGACGACAATCGCATCATCGACAACAATACCAATAGCTAATACTAAAGCAAACAGCGTAATCATATTGATGGACAAGCCAAACATTTGCATAATAAAGAAGGCTCCAATAAGTGATACTGGTACCGCAATAACAGGAATAAGGGTCGAACGCCAATCTCCCAAGAATAAGAATACCACAATCGCTACCAGAACAAAAGCATCTCTCAAGGTATCAATTACTTGATCAATAGAAGCATTTAAGAAATTAGATACGTCATAACTAATTTTATAACCTACGCCTGGAGGCAAATCCCTTTCTAACTCCTTCAATTTTAATTTAACGTCTTTAATTACGTCACTACCATTTGTCCCTAAGGTTTGTTTTAAAACCATAGAAGCAGATGGTTTTCCATCTAGATTGTCGTAGATATCATAGAATTCACTACCTAATTCTACATTAGCAATGTCGCCTAATTTGATCATTTCACCATTCGCATTAGCGCGAATAATTACATCTCTATATTCTTCAGGTTCGCTAAAACGGTCACGATAGGTCAGTACATATTCAAGTGACTGTGACTTAATACCCGAACTTTGCCCTAAACGACCAGGGCGCGCTAAAATACTTTGCTCTTCCATGGCTTTCATAACCTCCTCTGCAGAGATATTGTAGGCGCGCATTCTATCCGGCTTTAACCAGATACGCATAGCATATTTACGGCTCCCTAAAATTTGAGCACTTGCAATACCATTGATACGCTGAATCTCAGGAATCATTTTAGTATATGCGTAGTTGTACAAGAATTTCTCATCCATTTGATGTCCGTTCTTACTGTACAAGTCGACGTACATTAACATACTAGGTTGTACCGGAGTAATGATAACCCCTTCACGCTGCACTAAGTCAGGAAGCAAAGGCATTACTTGATCTACTCTTGTTTTTACTCTAATTACAGCAACGTTAGGATCTGTTCCTGGTTCGAAAATCACACGAATTGTTCCTTCACCTGCACTTGTAGCATCTGAAGCAATGTATCGCATTCCTGGAACACCGTTTATGGCAGTCTCTAGCGGAATTAAAGTGGATTTAACCAATACATCTGAACTAGATCCTGGGTAAGCGATGAAAATATTTACAGTAGTTGGCGCAATCTCTGGAAATTGAGATATTGGCAATTGCTTGATTGCAAGTAAGCCTGTAAATACAATAATGACCGATATAACGATAGCTAGTACCGGTCTTTGTATAAATTTTTTAAACATTTTATTATTTTTTGGGATTCTTACTCAGCGTAAACATCTAGGCTAGTCAAGACTTTTTTAGAATCTTTTAAATTGTATTTAATTTTCTCATTTACTTTTACCAATCGCAATCCATCTAAAAGTATTTTGTCCCCTACTTTTAAACCTTTGGTTACCACAAATAAGTTTTCTAAAGCTTGACCTACCACAACTTCTCTTTGTTCGATCTTACTATTCTTGTCGATTACAAAAACGTACTTTTTATTTAGTACTTCAAATGTTGTTTTTTGTGGAATAAGCATTGCGTTTGTAAGTGGGATTGGCATTAAGATTGTGCCTGTTTCTCCATGTCTTAAAATTCCTTTTGGATTATCGAAAGCGGCTCTAAAGGCAATATTTCCGGTTTCATTATTAAATTCACCTTCAATAGTTTCTACTATTCCTGGCAAATTAAATTGTTGATTATTAGCCATTAATAAGTTCACTTTTTGCTTTTTGTCTTTATCAGCACTCATAATAAAATTCAAGTACTCTGCTTCAGGAACATTGAAATAAACCCACATTTTGCTATTATCAGAAAGCGTTGTTAATAACTCGCCCTCTTCAAGCATACTCCCTTCTCTTACGTGAAAGTGGTCAATCACTCCATTAAACGGAGCTTTAATATTAGTAAATCCTAGATGTGTAGCAGCCAAGTTAATCTCAGCTTTAGCTTTATCAAATTTTGCTTTAGAAAGTGCTAGTTCGTTTGTAGATACCACTTTCCCATCTGATAAAAGTTTGGTGTTTTTGTACTCTATCTCCGCAGCATTTCCTTCTGCATTTGCACGTTGTAATTCAGCTTGATAAATATTGGGCATAATGGCAAACATGCTCTGTCCCTTACGTACATTTTGTCCTTCATCAATACTAATAGTTTTAAGATATCCTTTCTCCATAGCTCTCAATTCGATATGACGAATGGAGTGGATTTGACATACGTATTCTTTAACAATTGTGGTATCCATGACCACAGGTTGAGTCGCTTCAAATGTGCGTTCTTCCTTCTTTTCTTCCTTGTGAGAGTTACAGCCAATAGTGCATAGCGCGGCCATAAGACCAATGAAAATTGCATTTTTATTCATGATAGTGTTTAAATTTTACGATAAAGTGTAATGGGATTTGGCTTGTAGCTTAGAAAAAAAACTAACATACCAATGCGTACTTTAATGTCAGATTTCGACAAAAAAATAGCAGTTAGATAGCATAAAAATGTGCTAGAAAGAAGGGAATCAGATACGGTAAACTTCGAATAGTACGTACAATGGAGCATTGTACAATGATAATGGTGAGAATACTTTATTTGTAGCTATAGTATCTTTAAAAGAATCTGAAGAAAAAATAGTATTCTTGTTTTGTGTAAAAGAGGCAAAACAACTTATTTTGTCTGTAGCTTTTTTATCTACAGCATGTTCGTTTATTTCTTCTTCGGCATCAATAACAATGGCTCTTTTAAAAATATCTTTAACCGGAGCAGAAGAAAGCAAATGTAAACTAAGAGACAAATTATTAGCTGACAATACTAACTCTGAATTAGAAGCAACAGTTGGGTGTGATGCTGCAACAAAAGTTCTGGCATACATATGACCACAACTATAAAGCAGTATCATGCAAAAAGGAATAATATTTTTTATTGTGCTTTTCATTCGAAATGCAAAATTAAACTATTTGAGTTTAAAATGGGGAATAATTTCACGTTATAAAATTGCTAAAAAATTCTTAAAATGTAGTATTTATAACAGTTCGCGAATTTACTTAAATGAAAAAAGCCTATTAACTTTTGATTATTAGGCTCTTTACGTACTGTTTAATTATTTCTCACCATCCCATTCGGCATAAAATTGCGACAGAAAATTTTCCATATAACGGTGCCTCTCTGCTGCTATTGACTTTCCCGAAGTCGTATTCATCTTATCTTTTAATAATAAAAGCTTTTCATAGAAATGATTTATGGTGGGCGCGTTACTATTTTTATACTCTTCTTTAGTCATGTTTAAATTTGGAGCCAAATTAGGGTCATACAATCCTCTATTTTTAAAACCACCATAATTGAATGCTCTAGCAATTCCAATAGCACCTATCGCATCTAAACGATCTGCATCTTGAACTATATTTAATTCAATAGAAGTAAACTCTTGTTTTACCTTCCCTCCTTTAAAAGAGATGTTTTCGATAATTTTAATCACATGATTGATAGTTTCTTCAGGTAGCTTTTCTTGTTCTAAAAATGCTGTAGCTACTGCAGGTCCTACGGTTTCATCACCTCCATGAAATTTACTGTCGGCAATATCATGTAGCAAGGCGCCAAGCTTAACAACCAAGAGGTCGCAAACTTCATCCTGAGCAATCAATAAACTGTTTTTATACACTCTTTCAATATGAAACCAGTCGTGTCCTCCCTCTGCACCTTCTAATTTATTTTTAACAAATTGTATGGTCTTATCAATAATATCGTTGTTATCCATTGGTTTTTTGAATTAAAAAAAATGTTGATTTAAAAAGATTTACACCTTTAAAATCAACATTTTGGTTTTGTTATATTTTAATTTTCGAAAATTCTAAAAATCTTCAAATTATAGTTTTGCAGGCTCTACCCATTTAAAGATATGTGACTCTTGCGGAATCACGATTCTATCTGAAATTCTTGTCATTCTACCAGGTAATTTCATCAAGTAATCACGTGCTTTTTCAGCCTCATCAGTCAAACCAGTCATTTTATCAATTTCCCATTTGTCGATAAGCTTTTGCATGATTTCAACATAATCGTGAGCTGTGTAGACACCAATACGTTGTGCTGAATCTGAAAATTGCTCAAAAGCCGTACTTATTTTTTGACCTGATTCTCTCAAGAAGTGCGCAGGCATAACAATTTTTTGCTTCATCATATATTGAAAAGCAAGCATCATTTCGCTAGGGTCCACTTGAAAAATTCTAGTTACAAACTCACTATAAGCATGGTGATGACGCATTTCATCACCTGCAATCATCTTACACATTTTTGACAATTTGTTATCACCATATTTCTTAGCCATTTGTGCCACTCTATTATGAGAAACATAGGTAGCTAACTCTTGAAAACTAGTATAAACAAAGTTTTTATAAGGATCTGTACCAGTTCCAATGTCAAAACCATCATTAATTAAATGCTGTGTTGTCATCTCAATTTCGCGCATGTTTACACGACCAGACAAATACAAATATTTATTTAACATATCACCATGGCGGTTTTCTTCTCCAGTCCATTGTCTGATCCACTTAGACCAACCGTTTCTTTCTACATTATCGATACCTTCTACATCCATCAACCAAGACTCATAAGTAGGTAAAGCTTCTTCGGTGATGGTATCACCTACAAGAGTAACCCAAAAATCATATGGTAATTCCTTAGCAATTTCACGTAATTCTCTAACCTCTTCAAAGAAATTATCTCCCTCTGAATTAGGTAAAAAATCTGATGGCTGCCAGATTTTCTCAACAGGTATTAGGTATTGATCAACAAAGCTGTCTACGTTTTTCTCCAAAAACTGCATTACTTCTAATCGAATATTTTTTATAGACATTTTATGTATTTTTAAATTTTTATTCCTTTTACTACAGCACTTTCTGCCTTTTCACTTATCTCTTCAAAGCTATAATCACTCACCTTTAGAGGCTCATGTATTGCAAAGGTAAGACGATTTCCTAAACCAACGGGAAAAAAACCAAATTTAACCATTTTCCAAGAATTGTTTATGCTCACCGGAACCACATAAGCATCAGGTGCATACTTGCATAATATTTTTAAACCGCTTTGAGCAAATGGCTTAGGATGTCCCGTTTTACTGCGGGTTCCTTCAGGAAAAATTACTGCTGAACGATTATACTTTTGAATGTATTCTGACAAGCCTTTTATGGCTGGTATCGCTTGCTTAGGCTCTTTTCTATCGATCAAAACTGACCCTCCATGAGTCAAGTTATACGACACACTAGGAATTCCTGACCCCAATTCTTTCTTACTTACAAACTTTACATGAAAGCGACGTAGAAACCAAATCATAGCAATAATATCGTACATACTTTGATGGTTACAAACAAATATCAAAGGAACATTTGTAGGAATGCCTTTAACGCCTCTAAACTTATATGTGGTTCCAACAAAATTAGTACAGCCTACTAAGAATAAATTCAGGTAATCGACACTCTTCTTATGAGCTTGGTAACCAAATACATTGAAACATACCCACTGAATGGGATGAAATATCACTAATGTAAGTCCGAAAAGAAGATAATAAATTACAGATATAGGGTACGAAACCAGTTTTTCCATGCTTAAAAAATTAACCGTAAAAGTAATAAATATTTTTTTAGTGCTATTTAATTCCCAAACAATAATGGGGTTTACCGTTTAATTGTACCTTTGTCACCTATAAATAATTGCCCTTTTACCATTAAAATGAACTATAGCTATCCTAAAGAAGAAAAATTAAAAAGTAAAATCACCATTGGCTTACTTTTTTCGGAAGGTAAATCAGTATCGAAATATCCTTTGCGATTGGTTTATTATACGGGAGCACTAGCTGAAGATCAAAAAATAAAAATGGGTGTATCCGTTTCTAAGAAGCATTTTAAAAAAGCTGTAGATAGAAATCGATTCAAACGCATTCTTAGAGAAACATACCGTTTAAACAAACACCTGCTTCATGATAATCTAAAGCAACCTTATGCTTTTATGTTATTTTATCAAACAAAGGACAGACTCACTTATGAAGAAATCAATATTAAGACGATTCAGTTGTTTGAAAAATTTTTAGCGCAAGTGAAAAAAGAGGTCTAGCGAATTGTTTTTTTGTACTTTAGCTTATCAATCCATTCTCTATGAGGTTAGCTATACTCTTTTCTGCATTACTTATCAGCCTTTCTAGCTGCAACAAAACTGAAGCAGAACTTGATTCTGAAGTTTTAGCGGTTGCCTTGCCTCAAAAAGCAGACCAAGTAAAATTTGTCAAACCAGTTATTGCAAATGCACAAGAGGTTACCACAATTACAACTCCTAAAATAATTAAAGAGGGAAACCTCCGTTTTGAAACTACAGACCTCACTGCTACTTACGATCAAATCTTAAAAAACGCTACCTTAAATGGTGGCACAATACAAGAAGATACGCAAGGCAAAGATTATGGAAACAGCTACCGCCATCTTGTTATACGCGTTCCTAGTCATAACTTTGATGTTTTTATAAAAAATATCTCTAAGGGAGTTAGCTATTTCGAAAGGAAAGAGATCACAGCCGAAGATGTAACTGCCCAGTTTGTTGACATCGATGCACGATTAAAAGCTAAGAAAACCCTTGAAAATCGGTACCTCGAATTATTAAAAAAAGCAAATAAGGTAACCGAAATGCTCGAAATTGAAAAACAACTTTCAGCTATTAGAGAAGAGATTGAAGCCAAACAAGGCGAACTTAACTATTTACAAAATCAAGTTACAAATAGTACCGTTACCATAGATTTTTATAAAAAAGAACCTTTTGAAGATGGTGCAACCGTATCATACGGATCACAAATTACTACAGCACTGAGTTCTGGATTTAATTCGCTATCTGGTTTCTTTATTTGGTTACTGTCTATATGGCCATTTATTTTAATTCTACTTGTAGTGCTCTATTTTATTCGAAAAAAAATCAAGTCAAAAAATATATAATCAATGCATTCTTATTTTAAAAAAAAATACGTTATCCCTGTACTTGCTTCGGCATTTTTATTTGTAGGCGCTAGTTTCAAAAATGATTTTTTTGAAATTGCCAAACAAATAGAAATTTTCACAACCTTATTCAAGGAATTGAACACCAATTATGTTGATGAAATCAATCCTGGTGACTTAATGGAAAAGGGAATAAAAAGTATGCTTGTTAATCTAGACCCTTATACGGTTTATTTTAATGAGCAAGATGTTCTTCAATTCAAGATAAATAGTACTGGAGAATATACAGGAGTAGGTGCCATGATTGCTCAAGAGGATAATCTATTAGTTGTACGAGAAGTTTACAAAGACTTCCCTGCAGATAAAGCAGGTTTAAAACCTGGCGATAAAATTACGGTCGTTTCTGGTATTACATTAGCAACTTTAAAAGGGGATTCCTCTGAACTGCTTAAAGGTTCAAAGAATACTAGAATTCCAATTCAGTTTAATCGACAAGGAAAAACACTTAGCTCTGAGATTGTTTTAGACGAAGTGATCATTAAATCGGTGCCTTTTTACAGCATGATTGATAGTAAAACAGGCTACATAGTAATTGAACATTTTAGTCAAAAAGCAGCCCAAGAAACTAAAACCGCCCTAGAGAACTTAAAAAAACAAGGCGCTACCCAAATTGTGCTTGACTTGCGTTCAAATCCTGGAGGTCTTTTGAATGAGGCTATTGATATATGCAATCTCTTTGTTCCAAAAAACGAAATCATCGTAACTACAAAATCTAAAATAGAAAAGCATAATGCCGTTTACAAAACAACTAACGAACCCGTGGACACAGAAATTCCACTAGTGATTATTGTTAATGGAAGAAGTGCATCTGCCTCCGAAATTGTTTCTGGAGCTTTGCAAGATTTAGATCGCGCCGTGATTATTGGTAGTCGTAGTTATGGTAAAGGATTGGTTCAAAAACAGATTCCATTGACTTATGACACGCAGTTAAAAGTTACTATTTCTAAGTATTACACCCCTTCTGGAAGGTGTATTCAAGCACTGGATTATGCGCATAAGGATAAAAACGGTCTGGCAATAAGAACAGCAGAGAAAAATTATAACGCTTTTAAAACGCGCAAAGGTCGTCTCGTATATGATGGAGGCGGGATTTTACCCGACGTAGTTTTAGCGGAAGCGCAGGAAAACATAGCAATTGAGCAATTGTTAAAGAATGATGCCATTTTTAATTATGTAACAAAATGGTATTACAAAAACCCTAATTTAGGCAGTACAACTCCGGCCATCACAGATAGTGATTATCAAGATTTCAAACAATTTTTAAAGTCTGATAAATATGCCTTTGATACTGAAACTACAGCTGCTTTAAAAAACACTTTGGCCGTAGCCAAAGAAGAAAAAATTGATGCTGCCATACAAGCAGAATACAACCAACTACTGAATGCTATTCAAAAAAGCCAACAAGAATTGTTAGATAAAAATCAAGAACAAATCAAGAACTTATTAGTCACTGAACTTATAAAAAGGTACCAATATCAAGAAGGATATTATCAATATGCCATTCAAAATAATTCAGTTATTAAAAAAGGAGTTGCTATATTAAATGATCGCACCGCTTACAATAAAATTATAAAGCTATAATAAGAAGACACCAATCGAACGTATCAGTTGGTGTCTTTTTTTATTATGGCTTTTCGAACCTATTTTTTTTTAAAATCATTCGATCAATACTATTCGCGTATCATTTCTATATGCGGAATATCATCTTCAAGATACATTTCGCTGCTTTGAATAAAGCCGTGGCTCTCGTAAAATTTCTTGAGGTATAATTGCGCGCCTATAGTGATTTTTGTTTCATTAAATTTACTTGCTATGCCCGCAATCGCCTCACGCATTAAGTCGTGTCCCCATTTTCTATCGCGATAATCAGCATCTACAACTACTCTACCTATTGAGGCATTATCAAAACTAATTCCGGCTTTAAACAATCGTGCGTGCGCAACTATTTTACCTTCAAACTCAGCAAATAAGTGCAATGCCACTTTATCTTTACCATCGAGGTCTAGATAAACGCAATTTTGTTCGACCACAAAAATTTTACTACGCAATTGTAGTAAATCGTATAATTCATTTACTGATAAGCCGTCAAAGGGCTTGATTTTCCATTGTAATGACATGAGTAGGAAATTTTAAAATTGATGCTATTAGCGCCAAATTTAGCAATTATCTTTTAAGAAAGTCAACAGATTTTATGATTGCTTCTAACTCATGCATGAGATCCCTCTTTTCTTTTGATGGTGAGTAACAAAAACCTTCTAAGACTAAAGCTCTATTATTCTCTTTATCAATGATTGTGTAGTTTATAAATGGTCCTGACATGAAATCATTTTTTAAAACCCAGGTGCCTTTCATTTCATAGGCTACTTTACCATCAATATTAACTTTAAAAAAGTAAGGAGCATAAGCCTCCTCTGTTATCATATCTGTATTTGGTTCCTTTCCATGAATGTAAAGTTTACCAATTGAATCCCGCTTTTTAATAATAGTAGCAACGAGGTTGTCGCTTTTCTCTATCGAATTTAAAGGAACTTGATAAATAAGTAAACTTGTGTTACCACTAACAATTTCCTTTTTTAACCATAAAAAGTTAGCATCTTGCAATACATAGCTGTAGGTTGACGGGACGTCCATATCAATTTGGAATCTATCTTTCAACTTCTTAGTATTTAGCAACGACGGACCGTTTAAAGTCTGGCTTTCCTTGATTTCTGCAGCTTTTATAGTTTGGATAATCTCTGGCGATTTGCCCTGAATTAAATCAAGAATATCTTTGGTACTTTTCCCTGAAATGCAAAATACATTTTGAGGTTTTGCAAAAATATCTTTCTTGATTTGGAAATGATTTTCATCTGCTTTTTTAATCAATATAATATTACGGCTATCTGTCATGAAGCCTTCCATCAATTTAACAGGATATTGATTGATCGTAAATAACGGTTCTTCTTGAGGCAAACCAATTACTGGCGACGCAAATTTATTGCGCACACTATCCCCTATTTCTCCATTCCACATTTGGTCATCAATAATCACAGAGACCGTATTGAGCTTACTAGAAGTATTTTTAAGCGCTATACTTTCTTCCTTTTGACAAGAAAAAAGAAATAAACTTGATAAAAATAGAAGGATTACCTTTTTACACATGATGCTTTATATTATAACAAAAACCTCATAACGAAAATGGTTTATATTAACCATTAATTTTTAACTTCATTCCAGGTTTAATAGCTTCACCGCGAATATCGTTCCACTTTTTCAAATCGGCTATAGAAACGCCTGGATATTTCTTAGCGATACTGTAAAGTGAGTCTCCTCGTTTCACGTAATAATTATGTTGTTTACTATTTTTATCTTTGGTAAACGTAGACACAGCTGCATTATTGGTCTTAATTGAAGTTTCTCCTTTTGCAACAATTAAACGACTACCAACAGCAATTGTATTGCTATTTAAGTTATTCCATTTTTTAAGATCATCGACTGAGGTTCCAAATTTTTTCGAAATCGCACCAAGTACATCTCCTTTTAAAACAGTATATTTTATAGCAACCACCTCAACGACGCTTACAATGTCATTTTTATTTTTATTGGCTACACTAGCAATTTGCAAAGTCTCACCTACTTTTACAACCTTAGTTGTAATCCCATTCCACTTTTGAATATCAGCAACCGTTACTTCATGTTTCTCTGCAATAGTGCTTATATTATCTCCTTTTTTTACGGTGTAAAAGTTAGTTTTTTCATCAGTTGCAACTACAGCTTCATCCTGTTCTTTAACAACAACAGCCTTTGGCTTAGCAGGCTTTTTACTAGCTACGGCAACACGGGTTGTTTTAACTATTTTCAATCTTTTTCCAGAAGCAATTGTATTACTTCTCAATCGGTTCCAACTTTTAATTTGCTTTACACTTACACGGTATTTTTTAGCTATTGCACCTAAGTTATCCCCACGTCTCACTTTGTAATACGTGTTACTTTTTTTAAGAACAGTACTTGTCGATTCTTTAGTTGAATTACTGCTTGCTAAACGTGAATTTGTAAAAGGACGTTCTTTTAAATTTTCTTGGTGGTCAGCATAGGCATAAATTTTATCTTCGTTTGAAGCAAAAACAGCAATTTTGCTTGTAGGTAATCTTAAGTAATGATTTTCATCAGTATAATGCGGAATCACATCTAATTTATATGATGGATTTAATGTTTGTAATTGTGCTACGGGAACATCTAGTAATTCAGATATTTGGTTAAAAGACAATTGCTTTTTAACCATAACAGTATCTGTGGCAAAATGTTGAGCAATAGCTTTCTCAGGAATAATGCCGTGTTCTTTATGATATTCGTATAAGTACATTGTGGCTAAAAAAGCAGGAACATATCCTTGAGTTTCCTTGGGCAATTTTTTTCGAATGTTCCAATAATTTTGTTTTCCACCAGATCTTCTAATGGCTTTTGAAACGTTTCCAGGTCCTGAGTTGTAAGAAGCCAAAACTAGTTCCCAATCTCCAAAAATAGCATACATATTAGACATGTATTTTGCAGCAGCAGCAGTAGCTTTTAACGGATCGCTGCGTTCATCAACATAAGAATCTATTTTAAGATCATATTGTTTACCAGTTTGATACATAAATTGCCACAATCCTGTGGCTCCCATTCTTGACACTGCTTTGGGATTTAGAGTCGACTCAACCACTGCTAAAAATTTAATTTCTAAGGGAACGTTTTCTTTGGCGAAAGCCTCTTCAAACATAGGAAAGTAATACTGCGAAAGGGCCATTATTTTACCAAAAGAACCTTTGCGATATTTTAAATAGGATTTGATAACATTTTCTAAAGATTCGTTGTATTCGATTCTAAAAGGAGATTTGGCATTCATTTCCTTCAACCGTTCTTTTAACAAACTTGTAGGCAATAAATCGTATTCTACTTTCACATCCATGTCAACATCAGCCATATCAACGGAGAGTTCGCTGAACAAATCTAAGTTGGCTAACTCATTCAGCCACAAGCTATCCACGCAGCGTGCCATGTTGTCTTTTACAAAGGTATTTTTTATAGAATCTAGATAGGAAATGTTCGTTTCAGGAGTAGTAATTGCCTCATCAACATCAAGTTGTTGTGAAAATAAGGGCATAGAAACAAAGAACAAAAGGGCAAACTTGGCATTTTTCAAAAAAATATGATTTTAATTTCAACAGAAGGCTTATAATGGGCAATTATACCATTTTTTTTATAAAAACCGACTGTTGAAATCAAAAAAATATTCAAAATGTGTTATAGATGAACTACTTAATCTAAAATTGCAGCAATTCCAGGAAGCACTTTTCCTTCTAACATTTCTAGCATAGCACCACCTCCAGTAGATACATAACTTACTTTATCTTCAAGACCAAATTGTTTTACTGCAGCAACAGAGTCTCCTCCTCCAACAAGTGAAAACGCACCTTTTTCTGTAGCAGCCGCGATGAAGTTTCCTAGTGCGATTGTTCCATTAGCAAAACTTTCCATTTCAAAAACACCTAATGGTCCGTTCCACAAGATAGTTTTAGACTCCATGATTACTTTTTCAAAAATTTCTAATGATTTTGGACCTGCATCAAGACCTTGCCACCCATCAGGAATTTCTTTTACATCAACAATCTTAGTGTTGGCTGTATTAGAGAAATCATCTGCAGCAACAACATCAACTGGAATATGAATTTGAACCCCTTTTTCTTTAGCTAATTTTAAAATTTCGAGAGCTAATTCCATTTTGTCATCTTCACAAATAGAATCACCAATTTTTCCTCCTAATGCTTTCACAAAAGTAAAAGTCATACCACCACCTATAATCATGTGGTCAACTTTATCAAGAATATTTTCGATTACAGTAATTTTAGAAGAAACTTTTGAACCTCCTAAAACTGCAGTAACAGGTTTTTCACTGTTTTTTAATACTTTATTTAGGCTTTCAATTTCTTTAGCCAATAATTTTCCAAAGCACTTCTCTGTTGGGAAAAACTGAGCAATAATTGTAGTTGAAGCATGTGCTCTATGTGCAGTTCCAAAAGCGTCGTTCACATAAATATCTCCTAATGAAGCTAACTCTTTTGCAAAAGCAACATCACCAGCTTCTTCTTCAGGGTGAAAACGTAAATTTTCAAGTAAGATAACTCCGCCTGGCTTTAAATTTGCAGCAGCATTTTTTGCAACATCACCAATAGACTCAGCAACAAATTGTACATCTACTCCTAAAATTCTTGAAGCTTCATCAACGATATGTTTCAATGAATATTTTTCTTCAACACCTTTAGGTCGACCTAAGTGAGACATTAAAATCACACTTCCGCCTTGTGCTAAAATAGCATCAATGGTAGGTTTTGCAGCTTCGATACGTGTCGCATCTGTCACTTTAAAATTCTCGTCTAATGGCACATTGAAATCAACACGAATGATTGCTTTTTTATCTTTAAAATTAAAATCGTTTAACGTTTTCATCTTATTATAGTTTTATAGTTTTTATTGTAATAGCAACAAATATAGAACTTTTGAAGTAGTTATAAATTCGAATTATTTAAAAAACAATGCCTTTAATTTACGAAAACGTTATAATTTAATAAAACTTAG
The DNA here is from genome assembly GCF_000425505.1 of Flavobacterium frigidarium DSM 17623. Lineage (GTDB taxonomy): Bacteria > Bacteroidota > Bacteroidia > Flavobacteriales > Flavobacteriaceae > Flavobacterium > Flavobacterium frigidarium. The sequence continues at coordinate 209,427 of NZ_AUDO01000009.1, forward strand.
TTGCCATTGATTTAAAAGCTATTGATTAATAGATAAATGTCTCAATAACTATATATTAAATCATATAGGAGCTTTTTTTGCAATTTTATATTCAAATAGAAAACAGCACTTTAGCACATTATAACTGTTCTTATAAATTAGCTTCAATTCTGGTTACTCGAAGGCATCAACTTATAAATAGGAGAGAAAATTTGCTTTCGCTGTAGCGAAAATTATAAATGATATATTTCAGTTGTTGCTACATTTGAAAATAAAAACTCCCCTGATTGCAGCTTAATTTTAAGTGCTTTTCTTAATACAAACTTTCCTCAGTAAAATTTTAGTGGCAATCATTTTCTACTATCTTTGTTCCATGCAATTTTCTGAAATTTTAGGGCAAGAACATATAAAAAACCATCTGACTAAAAGTGCTGATTCCGGTCGAATCCCGCATGCACAACTATTTGTAGGTCCAGAAGGAAGTGGCACATTAGCTATGGCGATTGCTTATGCACAGTACATTTTATGTAACAATCAAAATGGTGAGAACAATGGCGCTAATGAATCTTGCAATATTAAATTCCAAAAAATATCGCACCCTGATTTACATTTTGCGTACCCAACAGTAACTACTGATACTGTAAAAAGGAGTCCAAAAAGTATTGATTTCATTACTGACTGGAGGCAATTTATTACTAAAAATCCTTACGGAGGTTTGTTTGATTGGTACGCCATTTTAGGAGTTCAAAATAAACAAGGTGAAATTAGAGTTGACGATGCTCAGGAAATCCTAAAATCGCTTTCGCTTAAAGCGTATGAAGGTGGATATAAATTCATGCTAGTTTGGATGGCCGATAAGTTGAATATTGCTGCTTCAAACAAGCTTTTGAAATTATTAGAAGAACCACCTGAGAAAACTATTTTTATATTGATATCTGAAAATGAAGAAGATATTATTCAAACTATACGATCGCGTTGCCAAATTTTACATTTTAATGGTTTAACAGAGCCTATTATTGCTGAAGCACTTATAAATAAGGAAAATGCTGATCCCAAAGTAGCTGCTAAAATTGCACATCAAGCACAAGGAAATTACAATGTAGCTTTGCACTTGTTACATGATGACAGTGAGGACCAACCCTTTGAACAATGGTTTGTAACTTGGGTGAGAGCCGCGTTTAAAGCTAAGGGAAATGCTGCAGCTATTCAAGATTTAATCTTGTGGAGTGAAAAGATTGCTGGACTGGGTAGAGAAACGCAAAAAAAGTTTTTGGAGTTTTGTATCGAAATGTTTAGACAAGCTTTACTGATTAATTATGAAGCTAAAAGCTTGGTCTATTTTGAACCAAAAGTAGATAAATTTAAGCTTGAAAATTTTGCTCCTTTTGTAAATGGAAACAACATTCAAGAAATTTTCAAAGAACTCTCAGATGCTATGTATCATATTGAGCGTAATGGAAATGCAAAAATTATACTAACTGATTTATCTATAAAACTCACTCGTTTAATCCATAAAAAATAAAGATATGAACAATGCCGCTTCCATTTTAATTTTGGTTTTTTTAGCCATTTCGTTTTTACAATCGGGATATGATAAAATCTTTTACTGGAAAGATAATTTAGACTGGCTTAAAGGTCATTTTGCTAATACAAGATTAAAAAATCATGTTCCCTTAGCCTTGATGAACGTGCTAGTTTTAGAAATGATTTCGGGAATTCTTTGCATAGTAGGTTGTATCGAATTGATGGTAAACAACGGAAGATTATTTGGTTACTACGGAGCAGTTTTTTCTTGTATCACATTAATTATGTTATTATTTGGACAACGTTTAGCAAAGGATTATGATGGTGCTAGAACTATTGTTATCTACTTTATTCCAGCTGTAATGGCGGTTTACTGGTTAAACTAAACCACAAAATATTATTTACATTCAAAAAAATATGACACCAAAACACCCTTCAGAATCCCTAACTATCTTAACCGATTTAGTTTTACCAAGTGAAACAAATCCGTTAAACAATCTTTTTGGTGGCGAGTTACTCGCTCGTATGGATCGAGCAGCAAGTATAGCGGCACGTAGACATTCGAGAAGAATTGTGGTTACAGCCTCTGTGAATCATGTAGCTTTTAATAGAGCCATTCCACTAGGAAGTGTGGTTACGGTCGAAGCCAAAGTATCGCGTTCTTTCAAGAGTTCGATGGAGATTTTTATTGACATCTGGGTAGAGGACCGTGAGTCAGGAAATAAAACAAAGGCAAACGAAGCTATTTATACTTTTGTAGCCGTTGATGACACTGGAAGACCGGTAGAAGTACCTCAAATCATACCAGAAACACCGCTCGAAATAGCACGTTTTGAAGCGGCATTGAGACGCAAGCAGCTAAGCTTAGTAATCGCAGGAAAGATGAAACCAGGAGATGCCACAGAATTAAAGGCTTTATTCATATAAATCAGGTAAACAGTTACTTTGAAATCTTAATTATTATTTAAAGTAAAAATTTTAATTAAAAAAAAGAAGTAAATTTACGAGCATAATGCTATAAAAAATGAAATTTATAGTTCAAATAGAACTGTACATTTCAAATCGCAACAAAAAAACATAAATGAAAGAAAAGGTAAAAGAGAAGATGAGTACAGAGAAAGAAGCCAAATTAAAAGCCTTACAGTTAACACTGGATAAACTAGATAAAACGTACGGAAAAGGAACAGTAATGAAAATGGGGGACAAAGCCATTGTTGAAGTTGAGACAATTTCATCAGGGTCTTTAGGAATCGATTTAGCATTAGGTGTAAACGGGTATCCAAGAGGTAGAATCATCGAAATTTACGGACCAGAATCTTCTGGAAAGACGACTTTAACTTTGCACGCAATCGCTGAGGCTCAAAAAGCAGGTGGAATTGCTGCATTTATTGATGCTGAACACGCATTTGATAGAAGCTACGCTGAAAAATTAGGTGTAGATATCGAAAATTTAATTATATCACAACCTGATAATGGAGAGCAAGCACTTGAAATTGCTGAAAACTTAATTCGTTCAGGAGCAATTGATATTGTTGTAATTGACTCGGTGGCTGCCTTAACTCCAAAAAGTGAAATTGAAGGAGAAATGGGAGATTCTAAAATGGGACTTCACGCTAGATTAATGTCACAAGCGTTAAGAAAACTAACAGGATCTATTAGTAAAACAAACTGTACTGTTTTCTTTATCAACCAGTTGAGGGAGAAAATTGGTGTAATGTTTGGAAATCCAGAAACTACAACTGGAGGTAACGCCTTGAAATTCTACGCATCTGTACGTTTAGATATTCGTCGTTCTACTCAAATTAAAGATGGAGACAACGTGATAGGAAATAGAACTAAGGTTAAGGTTGTTAAAAACAAAGTAGCGCCACCATTTAAAATCGCTGAATTTGATATCATGTACGGTGAAGGAGTTTCAAAAACTGGAGAGATTTTAGATCTTGCTGTAGAGTTTGAAATCGTTAAAAAGGCGGGATCTTGGTTTAGCTACGGTGAAACAAAATTAGGTCAAGGACGCGATGCTGTGAAATCTTTAATTAAAGATAACCCAGAATTAGCTGAAGAACTAGAAGTAAAAATTAAAGAAAGAATCAAAGAGTTAGCCGATGCTTAACATTTTGTAATCATACATTTTTAAAATTCCCGGATGAAAATTCGGGAATTTTTTTTATAATATATTTTGTCGATTTTAGTTTAAATCTAATTTTTATTCGAAAATAATTAAAACTTAATAATCTCATTTTCAAAAACTATGATACTTAAAATTAGTTATTATGCGCTTTTTTTCGAAAATTAAAATTAGTAATTCCACAGGTTTTTAGCCAAGAACACTTTTTAACTCATTATTTTTTTAATGGCGACGCAACCTTTTAAAATATAAAGTATCTATAGAAAAGATGCATCTTATTTTAATTACTAATTTTAAAAATCAATCATGAAAAAATTACTTTTATTTCTAGCCATTATTACCACACTATCAAGTTGCAGCTTAGACAACGACAATACTAACTCATACAGTTATCAAGTATTGCCAGTTGCCAGTTATGTACTTCCTGAGAGTTATAAAGTGGGCGAAACCTATGAAATTACTCTTAAATATCAACGCCCTACGCCTTGTTACATTTTTCAAGGAATATACTATGATATCAAAGATAATACACGAACTATTGCTATTCAAACCATGACTGATGACAATCAAGTGTGTACTGATGTACTTCCAGAATTATCTGAAGCTAAATTCAATTTTAAACCAACTACTACAGGTACTTTCATTTTTAAATTTTATAAAGGAAAAGACGCAGAACAAAAAGATACCTTTGATGAAGTTGAATTTCAAGTTGTTGAATAAAAAATAACTCTGTGATATTAGATCAGCTAATAGAAGAATGTAAAAAGCACAATCCAAAAGCTCAGGAACAATTGTATCATTTGTTCTCTAAAAAGTTTTTTGGGTTGTGCTTAAAGTATTCCAGTAATTACGCTGATGCTCAAGATAATTTACAAGATGGTTTTATATTACTCTTTAAAAAAATAGAACAATTTTCTGGTAAAGGATCTTTTGAAGGATGGGCAAAAAGAGTGATGATCAATAATGCACTTCAAAAATTTAAAGGCGTTCGGTTTATGGAAGTACTTTCTGATGAGATTCCTGATGAGATTGTTACAATAGAAGAAGATAATGTACCACTCGATTATTTGATGAAAATCATTCAAGAACTCCCCGAGCAGTATAGAATTGTATTTAACCTATACGTTTTAGATGGCTATTCGCATAAGGAAATAAGCGAAATGTTGCATCTATCTACAGGAACAACAAAATCAAATTTACATCGAGCACGACTCATTTTGAAAGAGAAATTAGAACACCGAATAGAAACTAATATAGCATCATCGGCAGAATGAAAGAGAACAAAAACATCGATCGATTATTTCAAGAAAAGCTCAAAGATTTTGAGGCAATTCCTGATGCTCAAACTTGGAACGCAATTTCTCAAGAATTACATAGTAAAAAGAAGAATCGTTTTATTATTCCAATATGGTTTCGCTATGCGGGAATCGCAGCCGTGTTTATTTTGGGCTTTTTATTATTTAAAAATCAAGAAAGTGTGACAATCAACACTTCAAATGCTGTTGTTATTGAAGATGATACAGTCATAAATAAACCTATCAAAAACAATAGCACAGCGGTCGAAAATAAAGAAGCTGTAATATTTCAAGAAAATAATCAGGACAGTATCGCTGAAGTGGGTACTAGAAAAAACGCACAGCTAATAGCAATTAAAAAATCAAAATCATCCAACGCAAAATACAGAGCTAGCAACTCGTTAAAACTAGCTGCTACTACTACTGAATTTTCGAATGAAAAAGACAAAAGCAAGGCGTTAGTAAACAGTTTAGCTGATGAAAAAACAGCTCAGGAAGCAGTTGGAAATTTGGATAAATTTGAGCAAAACAGAAACGAAGCAATCGCGTCAACAAAACCCACCGCTCTAGAAAATGAAGAATCTTTTATTCCTAATGCACTAGAAGAACTATTAAAAGCAAATACTGAAAACTCGAAAAAAGCAGTAGTACATACTAAAAAATGGGAAATATCGCCCAACGTTGCTCCTATTTACCTCAACGCTAACTCAGGTGGCTCACCTATTGACAGTGAATTGTCAAGTAACACAAAAACTGCCGACAATACCATTAGCTATGGACTAGGAGTGAAATATGCTTTAAACGATAAAATTAAGATTCGTACCGGGATTAATAAAGTAATACTAGGGTACAACACTAATGATGTCTATTTTACAGCTGGATTAGCCTCAAATGCCATGTCAAACATTAGACAAAAAACAAGTGAACCTATCGAACTACAGAACGCTACTACTTTCAACAATTTGTCACCATCTATAACTGCAGTTCAAAAGACGAATTTGGGTAATTTGAACCAGCTCATGGGATATTATGAAGTGCCATTTGAGATTTCGTACGCCGTTGTCGATAGAAAAGTAGGAATCAATGTAATTGGGGGTTTTAGCACCTTGTTTTTAAATGAAAACGAAATTTCGTTAGTAACACCTCAAGCAAATACGGTTCTTGGAGAAGCTAGCAATTTAAATAAAGTGCATCTAAGTACAAATATTGGTTTGGGATTTAAATACCAATTCATGAAGTCCTTTCAGCTTAATTTTGAACCGATGTTAAAATACCAATTGAATACTTTTTCGAAAGATAACAACAATTTTCAACCAGTATTCATTGGCTTATATTCTGGAGTTAGTTACCAATTTTAAAATCGGTTAGTTTATTTAAAATCACCGCTCTTACTTCCTCTCTAATGTCTTTTCGATCTAAATTGGTTTTACCTTTTGTGTCAATAATTTTACCTACGTGAACACGCATTAATCCTGGGCTTCCGCTAAAAAAGGTAAAAGAAAAGCGCTTTTTATTATCTGGAAAAGTTACTGGAACGATAGGTATTTGATGGTCAAGAGCCAGTCTAAAAGCACCATCTTTAAAAGAATCTAGCACAATAGACTCATCATTAGGAACGCCACCTTCAGGGAATATACACACGCTCAAGCCATTTTTTATACGTTTTTGTGCTTGGTTAAAAACCTCTAAGCGACTTTTTGAGGAATTTCGGTCCACAAGAATGCATGTTCGTTTATAGAAAAATCCAAACAAAGGAATCTTAGATAATTCTTTTTTACCTACAAATACAAACGGATTTTTTATCACTGCTAGCATTAGCATAATATCAGTCATTGAAGTGTGATTAGCCACAATCATGTAACTTTTATTGGGATCTAAGGTCTCTTCACGTTCAATTTTATAATGAAATCCCATTCCGAAAAGAATGAATTTAGACCAAATCCTCGCCATTTTAAAAAAATAAGGATAGCCTTTCTCTGAAAGAATAGATAGGATTAAAAAGGGCAACATAACCAAAATTGGAATTGCCATTACAACATAAAACCAAACACGCCACAGGGTCCAAAAAATAATCTTAATTCCTTTCATGTGCCCAAAAATAAGGAAACAAAAGTTATTATAATTACAAAATTTGGATTGACAAGCATTTTTTAGGTTTCGTCAAAGCAACTTGATTCATTTTTAGATGTCCAATTGCATTATAGTATTATCGTGTAAAAAATTAAATTTGGAGAAATGTGGAAGTGGCTCAAGGAAAACTTATAAAAGAAGGCTAAGTTTTTAAATTTTAGAACTAAAAAAGAAAAAACTTTGCGAACTTTGCCTTCAAGAAAAAAATACAATGGCAAAAATACTTACTGGTGTTCAAAGTACAGGGACACCTCATCTAGGCAATTTATTGGGAGCAATTATTCCAGCGATTAAATTATCAAAGGATCCTAAAAACGAATCATTTTTATTTATAGCTGATTTACATTCGATTACTCAAATAAAAAACGGAGAAACTTTAAGAACAAATACTTATAGCACTGCAGCAGCTTGGCTTGCATGTGGACTAGATGTTAATAAAGTGGTTTTTTATAGACAATCAGATGTGCCTCAAACTGCAGAATTATCTTGGTACTTAAGCTGTTTTTTCCCTTTTCAACGTTTAACATTGGCGCATTCTTTTAAGGATAAGTCGGATCGTTTAGACGATGTAAATGCAGGATTATTTTCTTACCCCATGTTGATGGCAGCAGATATTTTACTTTATGACGCAGAGTTAGTACCCGTGGGAAAAGACCAATTACAACATTTAGAAATTACCCGTGATGTTGCGTCTCGTTTTAATCACCAAATGGGTGAAACATTTGTCATTCCTGTAGCTAAGATTCAAGAAGACAGTATGTTGATTCCAGGGACAAATGGTGGAAAAATGAGTAAGTCGGCAAATAATTTGATTAATATATTTCTTGATGATAAAGCATTGCGCAAGCAAGTAATGTCTATAGAAACAGATAGTACGCCACTAGAAGACCCAAAAAACCCAAATACTTGCAATGCTTTTGCAATTTATTCCTTAATGGCAAGTGAAGAGCAATTAGCAGCGATGCGTGCGAATTATGAAGGCGGAAACTACGGATACGGTCACGCCAAACAAGCATTGTTTGAATTAATTTGTGAGACTTTCAAAACAGAGAGAGAAAAGTACAATTACTACATCAACAACCTTCCAGAAGTAGACGCTTTATTAAAAATTGGTGCTAAAAAAGCATCGTTAGTTGCTGATGGTGTGCTTGCAAAAGTAAGAGTAAAATTAGGTTTTGAAGCGCTTTAGAATAGTATAAAAGTCAAATCGCAAATTCGCAGCTTATTTATGTTTTAAATAATTTACGAATTTGCGATTTATTTGTGTTTACGAGTAATGCTATCAAAAACTTTCTCAAGAAAACATCAGTCCACAACCATTCATTTCAGATTTAAAACATTCCTGAAAAATCATTAAAAGTGGGTATTGTGATTCCGTGCTAGGAACCGTTACTTTGTTAGCAAAAGTATTAAAAAATTACTTTAACTTTAAAAACTGATCATGAACCAAACGCAAGCTAGTCAAGGTTAAGCCATTTGGCAACTTCTTGCTCGCATTAATCATGTCACTTACATTCACTAACTGTCAAGTAGAAGAAGAGACTATTAAAAACCAAGCTAGCATTGAAACTGTAAGCGTGTTAGAAGCGATTTCATTTCTACGAGAAAACAATGTAACTACTTCGTCGCAAACAGGAAAATAAATAACACTACAACCTCATTTCGATCAGATTTCGCAAGAAAAAATCACCTATACTAATCAGTTGTTAACGGTAATTCCAATTATAAATAAACAGGAAAAAGCAAGCAGTAGAATTCTATTATTAAAGATAGAAAAAGAACTAAAATCAGTAGCTTTTACGATGTACCCAGACGACAACACTACTACTGCATCATTTATTGGAAAAATACTAATGCAAAACTTAAATGGTTCATTCATCAATGGATATAAAGTAAAAGAGGGCATTATTATTGCCCAATATATCAAGAAAAATCAAAACACTGCCATCACAAGTAAAGATATAATTATTGATGGTGTTACTTTTACTGATTATGACGTTGTGATTGTCACAAACTATTACCACAATCCTAGAAATTCCATAAACTTTATGTCATTGTATACTGGTTTTGCTGACACCGGATCTGAGAGTGATGGCTCCAGTATGAATTGGGACTATGGAAATGGTGGCGGTGGAGGTGGTCCAGTAACACCAACAGATGAAGATGAAGATGAAGATGAAGATGAAGATGAAGATGAAGGTGTAGCAAACTATATAGAAGACAATATTGATGACTCTGAACTAGATGAATGTACTAAAGCTATTCTTGAAAAACTTAAAAAATTAACTCATAGTGATATTGCCTGTATATTTGAGAAATTTGGAACCCCAACTGACGGAACTTATAATATAAAAATAGTCTTAGGAAATCCTAATGACATGAGTTCTCTTGCACAAACTGAAACAATTAGTAAAAATAATTATCTAATAACAATAAGTGAAGCATATATAAAAGGCACACCCAATAATCCTATTCGACCTACCGATTTATCGATAGCAGCAGTGCTAATTCATGAATTAATACATGCACATTTCAAAGCTCTATTTGACGATTTTCATAACAATGGAGATACATGCGCTTACGATAATTATGACTGTTTGTATGCAAAATATGCAACAAAAAATTATGTTGGAAAAATTGATGCACAACATGCACAAATGTTTGAAAACTATGTTCCTATAATAGCGGCAATTTTGCAGGAATTTAAACCTGGTTCATCATCACAATTTTACGATGATATTGCAATGTCAACTTTGTTTGGTTTACAATACTTTGACGACAAGTACCCAAAAGGAGGTATAAAAAGAACTAGAATAGAAAATAATCGAATTTCTGAAGATAGTAATACTCCTAGAGGAGAAGCAACTCCTAAAGGAACTGCGTGTAAGTAAATTTTAAAAATATGAAAAAAATAATCTATTTAACTTTCAGTTTATTATTACTCTCTTGTACCTCTTCTAAAATAGAAAAGAGGGTTTTAAATAGTTTTATAAGTGAAAAGTTTTCAAATACACAAGATATCAGCGTATTAGTGAAACAACCAATTAATCGAACGCTACCTTTGTATTTTTATGAGAAAGCGTATCAAGATAAAGATATTCGTTTGGGAGAAAAAATAAGAATTAGGGCGAACTCAAACCCTCCTTTCGAATGGCCGGTTTCTATTATAGATATTGAAAAATTAAAAGAAAAATATACAAATGACACTGTCAATCAATTATGGAAAAAAAAAGATTTTAAAAGACTTAAATTTGATTTAGCTGACACAAAAAATATTAATATACACGGGACTGCCCTATTTGAAAAGCATTTTGGTAATAAATTGCTGGAAATATCAAGGCCAATAATAACTACAAATAATAAATATGCATTCTTGTTCTTTAGAACGTTTAACATTGGTATTTATTTTGGACATACAACACAAGGTGCAGTATTAATGAAAAATGTAAATGGAGATTGGAAAACGATGGAAACATATTCAGAATTTGACATAATTTATTAAAATAATTATTCATATAGACGTATTCTAATTTAAAAGTAGGGCGGATCTAAACTTATTTTTCATCAAAAGCTAACAGGGCTTTGTGAGACTTTCAAAACAGAAAGAGAAAAGTACAGTTACTACATCAACAACCTTCCTGAAGTAGACGCTTTATTAAAAATTGGTGCTAAAAAAGCATCATTAGTTGCTGATGGTGTGCTTGCAAAAGTAAGAGTAAAACTAAGTTTTGAAGCGCTTTAAAATAGTATTTTAAATTATATTGAACCCCTTTCTATTTTCGGATAGAAAGGGGTTTATTGTTTAAGGTTAAGTTGTGTTTGAGACAAGTTCTAATGGAGAATTTAATTAAACGATTGGTTGTGTAAATCCCTTGTAAGATCATTACATCTGTAATTTTTTAAATAGTACTATTATTAAAATTAGCATCTTGAATTTACACTTTTCAGATTTATAAATATTGATAATAGAACCATTCTTAATATAATCACAATTTTAAGAGGCTAACTATGTTATTGTAAACCAATTGTTATTTTTGTAAATAATACCTCAACTTTTATGAAGCTGCTCATTGTCGAAGACGAACCTCATTTATTAGCTATACTTAGAAAAGGATTAACTGAATTTAATCATGAAGTTAGCGTTGCGCTTGATGGTAAAACAGCACTTGAAATGATTGCTAATTATAGATTTGATGCCATTGTTCTAGACATCATGCTTCCTGACGTAAACGGAATCGAAATTTGTAGAAGAGTTCGCGCATCAAAGAATTTTGTTCCCATCTTACTTTTGACCGCTCTTGGAACTTCAGAAAATATTGTGACTGGTTTGAACGCAGGTGCTGATGATTATCTCACCAAGCCATTTAAATTTGGTGAACTAGAAGCCCGCATTCAAGCATTGCATAGGAGAGCAAATCAACAAGTAGAAACGGTATCTGTGCTTGAAATAGGTAATTTAAAAATTAATCCTAAAGCCAAAACTGTTGAGCGAGAAGGTACTGTGATTGTGTTGACAGCTAAGGAATTCAAACTGTTGTTTTACTTAGTTAAAAATAAAGACATGATCGTATCCCGAGAGCAAATTCTAGATAATGTATGGGATATTAACTTTGATATGAACACCAATGTCGTGGATGTTTATATCACCTACTTGAGAAAAAAAATTGACAAACCATTCGATCAAAAACTAATTCATACTATCAAAGGTTTGGGTTATGTGGTTAAATTATAATATGAATATTCGAAAAAAAATAACATTCACTTACGTTGCATTATCCACTTTTAGCACCTTACTCCTTTGTGTGCTGGTGTTTATAATGTTCCGTCAAAACAACCAATATCATTTTTTAAAACGCCTTGAGGATAGAGCAAAAATTGTCGCGTCTATCCATTTTCAAAATGATCCCGAGAAAATTAGATACTATAGCAATTTAAAAAAGAACGGACTTGAAGAGCTTATTCAAGAAGAAGAGTTTGTACTAAAAGTAAATAGTGAAAACAGCTTTGAATATAATGTCAATCTTGATGTCCCTAATGAATTTTATACACACATCCTACAATCTGGGAGAGACTGGTATGAGGTTGATGACAAATACTATTTAGGCCAAATTTTTACTGAAAACGATCAGAAATATATTGTAATTGTCGCTGCTAGAGATAGAATGGGTAAAAACACTTTGGTTTTTATTGTTCGTATTATGTTTTTTGGTGGTATTGGTTTTTTATTACTGGCTTTCTTTTTTGGTCGGGTTTTAGCTCGTAGGGTGTTTTATCCTGTAGCTAGAATTACAAAAGAAGTACAAAGAATTAGTGCCTCAAACTTGCACAATCGTTTGCCTCAGGTTAAAAACTCACCTGAACTCTCTGATTTGACAGCTACTTTTAATGGTATGTTAGATCGATTAGAGACTTCGTTTGAAATACAAGCCAACTTTATAAATAATGCTTCTCACGAATTAAAAACCCCAATCACTACCATTATTGCCGAAGCAGAAATAATGCTCTTAAAAGATCGAAAAACCGAAGAATATATCAACTCTTTAAGTACGATCTATAATCAAGCTTCCCGATTAGGTAATCTCACGGAGAGTTTATTAAAATTAACCCAAACTGGATACGACGGTAAAAAGCAAGTGCAGGATATTGCAAGAATTGATGAATTATTACTGGAAGTAAAATCAGATATTGATAAAATATATCCTGATAATCGTGTAGTAGTTAAACTTAATTTTGCTCCTGAAGATTCTAATTTGTTATTGATTCCATGCAATAAACCGCTACTAGAACTGGCGATTAATAATATTATCACTAATGGCGTAAAATATTCTGATAATAACGAAGTATTCGTAATGCTTACAGCCAATACCGAAACAATAAAAATTGCAATTAACGACATTGGTATAGGAATCCCACCAGAGGACATTCCTCATTTGTACGAACCTTTTTTTAGAGGTAAAATTGCAGCAAAATACAATGGCTATGGTTTAGGGCTGCCGCTAGCTATGAAAATTATTCGAATGCACAACGGAGAACTGCAAGTACAATCAGAACAAGAGAAAGGGACTATTGTTACTATCGTCTTTAAAAAATCCAACATTAAAAATTCTAATGTTGATTCTTAGAAAATTCTAATTTTAAACTAAGGCCTTTCTAAGGTAGGAGCAAGTAATTTGTAAGTATAAATAAACAACCATACTTATGAAAAATTTCCTTATACCTACGACACTATCTCCCGATACAATAGCAGCAGTTAACGCAGCAATCTACCAGTCAAAAAACGCTGACAGTGAGATTGTACTCCTGTTTGTATGTGAGTCACCTGACACCTATTCTGCCTCGCAATTTTTACGCGAAATGAGAATGCAAATAAGTGCAAATCAAGAAAACATATTAGAAAATTGCAGAGCGCTGGTTAACACCACTACTAATTGCAAGCTAAAAATTCACAATCAATGTGGACTATCTACCTTAATTTTTAAAGGTCTCATCGAATTGTATGCTATCAATCTTATTATTTTTCCTAATTCGTACCAAAAAGAATCGAAGAAAATTAATCAATATTTACTGCAGTTGGCAACAAAGCAAAGATGTCCTATTCTACACCTCAATGTAGATCACAATGCCGAAACTTGCAGCAAAGCGCTCTTTATAAAAGAAAACAATGGCAAGATTACACTAGAATCAGTTCAAAATTTCTTGAATGACAATTTCCCACTCGAAATCGTGAGCCAGACAACACATCAAAATGGCCATTATGAAGATGCGATTCCTTATATAAACGAAGCAATTTCTAAATATAAAATCGACATGCTTGTTCAAACACGCATGAACCAAAAAGTAAAATTTAAGAAGAATAAAAGTGACGATTTAAATCAAAAAATAGGACTTCCTGTTTTATCACTTTATGAAGAGTTGGTGTAATGATTACTTACAATCTAAAAATTAAACAAGATGCTATTAAAAAAAAGAATTCCAATGCGATACGTACTTGGAAAAATAAAAGTCGAATTAGCGTTGGTGATTACTTACACTATTTTATTCGAAATATTTCATCATTATTTTATAAATGTTAACGTCGAAATACCCATTGCCGTTCCCGCCATTATAGGAACTATTATTTCGCTATTATTAGCTTTTAAATCTAATCAAGCCTATGATCGTTGGTGGGAAGCCAGAATAGTTTGGGGTGCGATAGTCAATGAATCAAGAACTCTCGTGAGACAAATGATTACATTTTATAAAGATCCTGACTTCTCTGTAGAAGCAATTAATTTTAAAGAAAAATTTGCCAAAAGACAAATAGCTTGGTGCTATAGTTTAGGGCAATCATTGCGAAATGACGATGCGATTAAACCAATTGAAAAACTATTAACAGAGAATGAATTGAATTTTGTAAAAAATCACAAACACATACCTAATGCTTTGTTAGTCTTACATGCAAAAGATTTGTACAAAGCTTTACAAGATAAAAAAATAACCACGTATCAGCAGGTAGAGATAGACAATACACTAACAAGATTGTGTGATGCTATGGGAAAATGTGAACGTATTAAAAATACAGTGTTTCCAACAACTTATAGTATTTACATTCGGTTTACACTTTGTTTATTTATCATTTTGTTACCTTTTGGATTAATTAGTTTGCTGAGTTGGTTTGCCGTGCCATTAATCACTACCATTGCTTCTGCTTTTTTCTTGATCGAAAAAATGGCTATTCACTTGCAAGATCCTTTTGAAAATAAACCCACCGATACGCCAGTCACAGCAATTGCAAACACCATTGAACAAAATCTAATCCAGATGGTTAATGAGTATCGTAATGAGTTTGAAAATCATGATATCATTGTTGATAACAAGGAATTAATCACTGTAAAAACTAAGGAGTACTTTTTATTATAAATACCACTTTCAGAACCCTACTGCCATTATTTTCAATTATATAGCTGCTGTTCCATATCTAATTTAAAGGCTGCCTATACTTTTTATTTTGTGGGCACAGTTATTACAACCTCTTTCTATTTTTATAGAAAGGGGTTTTTTATATCGCTTCAAACAATTTCCCTGGCAACGGCCGCACCACTCCTTTTAACTCCATGTTTAATAAAATTCCTGAAATTCTATATATAGGAAATTCACAATGAAGAGCGATAATATCCATCAATTCTTTACCCGATTTTAAAAGGTAATCGTAGACTTTTTGCTCGTCATCTTCTAAAGTAACAAACAGTTGTTTTTGTACCGGTTGCGTTTCTTTCTGGATGTCCCAATTTAAAATGTAAATCAAATCGGCTGCACCTGTAAGCACATTTGCTTTTTGGGTTTTAATCAAGTTATTGCAACCTTGACTGTATTTATCGGTCACTCTACCTGGAACTGCAAACACATCTCGGTTATAATCATTAGCAATATTAGCGGTAATTAAAGAACCTCCCCTATCTGCTGATTCTATTACAATAGTCGCCTCGCTCATTCCGGCAACAATGCGGTTTCTTTTTACAAAGTTTTCCTTATCAGGATTAGCTGTACTCCAGAATTCAGTCATAAATCCACCATTTTCCTCTACTCTTGCAACATATTTTTTATGCGTTTTGGGATATATTTGATTTAAGCCGTGTGCCACCACTCCTATTGTTTGTAATTTATATTCCATCGCTAGCTGGTGTGCAACGATATCTACACCATACGCAAAACCGCTTACAATTATTGGATCTAGAGGAGCCAGATCTTCAATGAGTTTTCTACAAAACTCAGTTCCGTAGGCTGTGATTTGACGCGTTCCCACGATGCTAATTATTTTTCTATCCTTTAAATTAATATTTCCAGAAGAGAATAAAAGTAAGGGACCGTCTATGCAATGCTTCAATCGATCAGGATAATCATCATCAAGAAAAAACGAAACGTTAATATTATTTTCGTTGATAAAAGCCATTTCCTTTGTTGATTTTTCGAAAACAGAAGTATCATTTAAATTCTTCAATAAATTAGTTCCCACGCCATCAATAGCCGCTAGTTGCGATTTCTTGGCTTTAAAAACGGCCTCTGCGCTACCACAATGTGTAAGTAATTTTTTGGCCATTATATCGCCAACTCCTTCAATTCTTTGTAATGCTAATAAATAAAATAAATCTTGTTCAGTCATGTTAAAATATTGGTGCTGAAATATATAGATAATTTATGGGAATTGTTAATAAAAATTGTGAATAAAATTTTGATAACTATTTTCATTACCTAACTTTGTATCTATGAACATCGACTCTTACATATCACAACTACTCTATCGCTATCAATGTGTTACCGTGCCAGGTTTAGGAGCTTTCCTTACCGAAACACAGTCTGCACAATGGATTGAGAGCACAAATTCATTTTTCCCACCTAAGAAAATGATTTCTTTCAATACTAATTTGAAAAACAACGACGGGCTACTTGCAAACCACATCGCATCTAGTGAAAAAATTTCATACAACTATGCTGTAAATGCAATCGAGTACCAAGTTGTAAAATGGAAAAGAGCGTTGGAGAACAATGAAGTTCTTGTTTTAATCAACATTGGAACTTTGCGTCTCAACGCAGATCGCAACATCGTATTTAAACCTTCGAATCAAACAAATTATTTGTCAAGTTCTTTTGGTTTAGATTCATTTGTATCGGCTGTAGTAAAAAGAGAAACACAATTAGAAGAACCTGCTGAAATTGTTGAAAGAGCACCAATTGCTTTGCCTGTTTACGAGGAAGAAGAAAGCAACGGTCGTTCTTACATGAAATATGCTGCTATTTTTGTTCTAGGATTAGGACTTACAGGAAGTATAGGATATCCTGTTTACCAGCAGCAAATTGCTAATGAAACTGTTTTAGTTGAATCAGCAGTTCAAAAGCAAGTAGAAAATAAAATTCAAGAAGCGACATTTTTTATCAAAAGCCCAATGCCTGCGGTAACGCTTTCTATCAAAGAAGGTAAGTTGCCCTATCATGTAGTAGCTGGTGCTTTTAGAGATGAGCAAAATGCAGTTAAAATTTATAAGAAATTATCTAACGAAGGATTCAAGGCCCGTTTATTAAATGTAAACAAACACGGTCTATATCCAGTAGTGTACGGAAGTTATGCCACTCTAGCCGAAGCTGAAAAAGCAAAACGTGAAATACATGAAAGTAAAAACCCTGAAGCTTGGGTTTTAATTGAAGCGTTATAATTTATAATTAATAAGATATTTAAAAACCTCCAATAGCATCAATTTGCTCTTGGAGGTTTTTTATTTTCAGCATTCTTAGAATTGACAGCGGTAAACGTGTAAAGTATAATTTTAGACTGTCAGAGCGATCAAAAGTTGTCAAGTAACTTAGTTTATTGTAATTGATAAAATTGCCCTTAAAAATGCGCGAAATAGGATTAAACAACAAAGGCGATTTAGATAATTCTAAATCGCCTTTGCTATATACATTGATGTTGATTATTTACTTACTAAAGTGGTATTAATAAAATGCTCTTCATCAATCACGTTCTTTAATTTGTCATTCATTGGGATGAAATTTAGCATCATTGAATTGACTACTCTACTCTTATTTAAGTCAGGTTCAATTATTGTTGCTTTATGATATAATCCTAACATTTCTCGATTGCTCTTTGAATTGCTATTATTAATAACCACTAGCTTGAAGTGCGTATTATCGAATGGATCTAGTTTAACTCTAAAAGGTAAAATATCAGCATCTGACTCTTGAATTATGGGTTCGTACAACGCTCCCTCCTTTTCTATTCCCTTTGTATTACTGTGATAATAACTATCATAATCGGCTAAGAACAATTCACTTTCAATGTCGCTAGGTTCATAACCTAACATTAAAATAGATTGCTCTGAAGCGTTATCTAAATGATATGGCGTGTTTACTTGCTGATCGAACCTTCCCAGCCACTGATAATCGAGCTGCTTGTTATATCGTTCTTGAATAAAAGTCGCCAAACCATTTTTTAAACCAATCATAACAGCTCTAAATGCTGAACTGCTAATTTGTGTACCAAAATCAAAAAGTACATAACCAGGCTTGCTAGTATCTGTTCTAAAAATATTTTGAATACTGTGGTTTATTATTTCTTCGATGTTAACTGTTTCTATTTTCATAAATAGTGATTTTAGATCGTGAAATAGAAACTTGTTTACTTAATTACAAAGAAACGATTTCACTAATTTGTAATTCTCCTTTTACGTTTGTATAATTAGGAATGTCTGCTGCAAATGTTTCAGCGTGTGGAAAGAACGATGCTTGAAAAGATTCCATAGTATCAAATTTCAAATCAACAATCACCGTATAAGGTGCTGCTTCTCCTGGCGCTCTACCAGCTAAACCAACAGTTAATTCCATACCTTTTAAAGCGTCTCCTAGAGCAGCTGAAATCATAGGTAGGTGCGAATTTTTATAGTAATCTAAGTCAAATGTTGTATCAGCACCGCTAGGGTACATTACGCTTACTTTTATCATGATGTTTTTATTATAAAGTTATAAAAAAACCTTATTTTAATTATCGAATAATCCTCCTGCCGCGCAATCCCGCAGCCCGACTTGAGTGGAGCTCTTTTTTATGGAGCGTAGCGCAACAAAAAAAGCGGGAACGGAAGGCGGAAAAGCTGCCCAAATAATTAAAATAAGGTTTTATAGGAATCTATCTAGTGATTGATTATTTTTTTTCCCAAGCAAATTTTTGGAATGCAGCGTCAACTGGCGTGTTTGCAATGTGGTTTGTGTAGTTACTAATCACTTTTTGAGATAAACCTAAAATGATTTCTAATACTTGTTGCTCACCATATCCTGCAGCGTAAAATGCTTCTAAATCTTGTTGAGAAACGTTTCCACGGTTGCGAACCATGCTTAAAGTAAATGTTCTTAAAGACTCTAATTTAGCGTCAGTAAGTGGTGTTTCGTTACGTAATGATTCGATGATTTCGTTATCAACTTTCATCATGTGAGCGATACCTGTATGTGCTGGAACGCAATAGTGACATGCGTGCTCAACATTGATTGCTTGCCATACTACAGTCAATTCATTTTCATTGAAAGATGTATTTGTGAACAATTCATGTAATACTTGGTATCCTTTTAAAGCACTAGGAGATGCAGCTAATACACCGTGCAATCCAGGAATCATTCCGTATGCTTTTTGTGAATCTTGTAACAATGCTTTGCTTTCTTCTGGAGCCGATTCGATTGTGTGAACTTTTAATGTTGTCATAATATTGATTTTTAAAGATTATAATTGTGTTAAATATATCTAAGCACTAGCTTAGTTTATGGTTAAAAAAATAGTTAGATGTTACTGAATGTTAATTCAATATAATCGTCTATTTCTTGTTTGTTGTTTACTCGTGACGCGGCAGCCAAACCGTGTTTTGCTAATAATAAATAATTTGCTTGCTTCTCAATAGTCGCTTTATCTTTTAAACTATTTACAGATAATTTTTGAATAAATACCGTTTTCAGGTCATCCATAAATTCCTTCATTTGTATTTGAATTAGCTGGTCTTCGTTATTAGCAAACTCATTATATGTATTTGTTAACAAGCAACCTTTGTTGTCTAATTCTCCCATTTTAGCAGGCATTTCGACTGAATCATAAAAGAATGCTTTAATGTCATTGACGCCATCAGTTCCGTTTTGTAATTTTTCGAAAACAGAATTGATTTTGCTTTTATAACATTTTAAACTTTCAAGGAACACGCCGTGTTTACTTCCAAAACTAGCATAAATAGAAAATTGATTGATACCCATTTCCTTTTCCAACATACGAACGGAAGTACTTTCATACCCATTGCGCCAGAACAAAGACATCGCTTTCTCTATCACTTGTTGTTCGTTATATTGTTTTGCTCTTGCCATCTTTCGTTTAATTCTTATGCAAAACTAAGCAGATGCTTTGAAATAAAAAAACAATTTAGTAATATTTAACATTTTACCGTTTAAGACACTTATTTTTAAAGGTATACAACATTATTTTACAACTCCTATAATATGTGCATCTCGTATTTAATACCCCATATTAAATTCATTTACTTTGGAAAAAGTCGATTAAAGTTGTTTTGGAAATTTGAATGCAATTAACATTAAAGCTATTCCTCTTAAAGAATGTTAAATACTATTAAAGTCAGGTTAAATCAAAAATAAGCAAAGCGTGTTACTCCCTATTTTTGTAATTTTAGGTTATGGAAAATATATTAGTAGCAGGTGCAAACGGCACCACCGGAAAAAAAATCATAGCCCTTTTACATAAATCTGAAAATTTTAACCCGATTGCAATGGTTAGAAAAGAAGAGCAACAAGCTTATTTTAAAGATCAAAATATAAAGACCGTCTTAGGAGATCTTACAAATGATGTTGACTCAGTATTTGATAGCAGTATCGATCGAGTAATATTTGCTGCTGGTTCAGGCGGTAAAGATGTGATAGGTGTAGATCAAGATGGCGCCAAGAAAATGATTGATGCGTCTAAGAAAGCTAACGTGAAAAAATTTGTGATGCTTAGTTCTATGGGAGCAGATAGTCCTGAAGAAGCTGAAAAGCTACAAGATTATTTAAAAGCAAAACACAACGCCGACGAATATTTGAAAAAAAGCGGCCTAGAATATAGTATCGTTAGACCAGGAACTTTAACTGATGAAGAGCAAGTGGCTAAAATCGAACTAGCTCTTAAATTAAACAAACGAGGAGAAATTAGTCGTGCTGATGTTGCTCAAACCTTAGTACAGTCATTAGAAGATAAAACTGCTAACAATGCTACATTTGAAATTATTAAGGGAGAGCAAAGCATAGCAGAAGCATTATTACAAGTAAAATAAAGCATTAGAATTTATGATTGATTAAGAATACCATTATTGATTCAAATAAAGAAACCGAAAGGATGCCAGTTATAAAGCACTCTTTCGGTTTTTTTAGTTTCTATAATTTATGCCACTTTAGTACATTAACTAAATCGCTTTCTCTTTCTTTTTCAAGTAGAAAAGTAGCGTTAATGCTAATGCTGAGCAAATCGAAAAGCCTATAAATAATGGCAAAGCTGTGGTCGTGATAAACCTACCTATGAAAATACTTATAGGAACCGCCATAATAGTAGAAATACATCCTGTAACCGCAGCCGCTGTCCCAGCGATATGACCTACTGGTTCCATAGCCATTGCGCGCACGTTACCAAATAGAAATCCGATACTGAAAAACTGCAGACCAAAAAATAATATTAAAACACCAACAGCAGGATTTGAATCATTAAAAAACAGCCCCACATAAATGGCCGAAACAATAAAAAAACTAAGTAAGGCGACTGTAATCAATTTTTCCATTCCGTATTTAATTACAAGAACTCCATTAGAGAATACGGCTGCTCCTATTGCGATGGCTAGTCCAGCAAAAATAAGAGGGAATTCATTTTTGAGTTGGTATTGATTTTCGAAAATTTGCTGAGAACTGCTTAGATAAACCATGAAAGAGCCCGTTATAAAACCCGAAATAACGGTATAACCAATTGTTCTTTTAAACCTGAAAAGTTCTTTAAATTCACTTGTGAAGCCTGTTATTGAAAATTTTTTCTTGTTATTGACAGACAAAGTTTCTGGTTGGCGCCTCCAAAACCAAAGTGAAACTAACAAACTTATTAAAACCTGGATGTAAAAGATACCGTGCCAGTTGTAGTAATCCAAAACAAATTTCCCCATGGCCGGCGCTATTACTGGAACTAGGATAAAAACGACAGTGACGAAGGACATGATTCTAGCCATGTGATCGCCGCTGTACATATCGCGAATGATGGCAATGCTAATCGTGCGGGGGGCCGAAAGACCGATTCCTTGAAGAATGCGGCCTAAAACCATTACTTCTAGGCTAGTGGCATTTACACAAATAAAACTTGCCCCTATAAATAACGCAAATCCCACATAAACAACGGGTTTTCGCCCCACACTATCTGACAATGGACCAAATATTAGCGGACCAAAACCCAATCCTAGAAATATCATGGTTATTAGCAACTGGTTGTCGACCACATTTGTAGTACCTATATCGATACCAATAATGTCTAAAGCAGGCAATAAGGCATCAATTGCCAAAGCTACTACAGACATTAAAGAGGCCATTAATGCAACAAATTCAAACTGAGAACTACGAATATTTTTTAACATCCTGCAAAAATACAGTATTTTCTTGGGGTTCAGGCTTTGAAACTTTTATTCCCTCATTTATGATAGCTGTGCTAATGCCTATTAAAATGGCAAATTTACATAAATAACTTGTCGTCATAAATAAGCCCGATAGCATTGTAAATCCTTGCGGGGCTGGCGTTATGCCCCGCAAGATTGAAGTGTATAGCGGGAACATTTATTATTGAGAATTGGGACGTCATCTTCCTGAAAATTAATTTAAAGTTGCTTTGTACATTCTTGCTTCGTTCCAAGTGAATTTATCGCTATTATTTTCCATTAAGGTATTTAAAGATTCCTCCTTATATCCTTGAAAAGCTTCTGCTAATGTTTTTATTTTATCTTCGGGTAAAACTTCATTAATAGACACAGCTTTAGTTTGTATCAATTGTACAAAATGTGAGTAGATAGTTTGCTTTGTAAGCACCCTAATAGTAGCAATATCCGCAATTGAATTTTTTTCTACCCAAAGCTCATACGTTTCTTGTACGGTCGATTTTTTGGCTGGCTTTTTAGTAGCTTTTTTGGAAGTGTAACGGTTGGCATCAACGTCATCTTCGATCAAAGTTACATGACTGTCCTTGAACTGATTTTGAATCGCTTCTGTTTTTCTCGAAATGTATTTTTTTATTTCTTCTGAGCTTAATTTTTCTTTCGAAATTGTCTCCCCTGCCACCACTGTTTCGATTAATAATTTTGCTTTCATCAATTTCAAAACTGCCTTTGACTGCAGCTCTTCTAAAATAGTAAGTTCGTCAAAAAAAGCTTTACCTTTTTTCATTCTCTTCACCTCTTCTATTTTCCAAAGTACCTCAAAAACTAAATCGTCCATTGGTTTGAAGAAATAATCATAGGCAGCTTGTATTCGCTCAGATACGTGAATTAAGTCCACCGTTTCGGTATTGAAAATTTTGTTGAGCTGCTTGATAAAATTGCGAGCAGGATCCACCAATGAATCTATCGCTTCTAATTGCTTGCTGGCCCAATTTGCATGCTTCGATTTACCGGATGCTATAGCGCTATCCGTATAACTGTACTTATGATTGCGCCATTCTTGAGCTAAATCTGCCCAATCAAAACTGTTAATCAAATAGTTATGAATAAAGTTTTTAGTTTCAAAATGTAACGAGTTTTTAAGTAACTCGTCTGTGGCTTTATTTTGCGCATAATCCATCACATCTTGATCATTAGAAATACCATTCATTCTTAATGGAGATAGTAAAATAAGCCCTTCTAATGAACGTAATCGTGAAAGAGCAACATACGCTTGTCCAGGCATAAAAACTTGCGAAACATCAATTGCTGCTTTGTCAAAAGTCAACCCTTGACTTTTGTGAACCGTAATGGCCCAAGCCAACTTAATAGGATAGTGTACAAAAGTTCCTAGTACCTCCTCCTCTATTTCCTTTGTAATAGGATCTAGTTTGTAACGGATATTTTGCCATTCATAACGATCGACTTCAATAGTTTTATCTTCTTCAGGAAAATGCACAGTGATTTCTTGCATCCCAAGAGATTTAATAATACCCATTTTACCATTGAAATAGTTTTTTTCGGATGATAAATCATTTTTAACGAACATAACTTGAGCGCCAATCTTTAATTGCAAGCGCTCTTCAATAGGAAAAATCTTTTCTGGAAAATCACCTACGATATCAGGATTGTAGGTTATTAACTCCCCTTTTAAATCTGTAAGAGCTTGGGCGTTCATAGCATCAGCTTTTGCATTGTGAGTCGTTAACGTGATGTAGCCTTTATTTTCTTTTAAGTCAAAATCAGGTTTTACATATTTATTTAAGGCGGCAACATCAGCGGCTGTAATAGTATTATTTCTTAAATTATTTAATACAGAAATAAAATCAGTATCGGTTTGACGGTAGATTTTTGATAACTCGATATACAAGGGCGGTGCAATTTGGACAGCATGCGAATGGAAAAAAAATTTCCCTTTATAGTAATTTCGCAATGTTCGCCATTCTTCATCTCTAATTACTGGCGGAAGCTGTAATAAATCTCCTATATATAAAACTTGGACACCTCCAAAAGGAGTTGCTTTTTTACGTACCGTTTGCATCATGTAATCCATTGCATCGAGTAAATCAGCACGTAGCATACTCACTTCATCAATAACGAGTAGCTCCATGTTACGGATCACCGATTTCTTGAGTCCGCTCATTTTAAAGTGGCGACGCAAAGTATCTTTAGATTCAAATTTAACTGTGTCTGTGAATTGAGAGTCAACACCAAACGCAGGAATAAATCCACCAAACGGCAACTGAAACATGGAATGAATAGTCACCCCACCTGCATTTAATGCTGCGATACCTGTAGGAGCTACCACAACAGTGTTTTTATGTGTAGTTGCGATAATTTCGCGTAACAAAGTGGTTTTACCAGTACCCGCTTTTCCAGTCAAAAATACAGAACGTTGCGTTTGGTTGATAAATTGTAAAGTATAAGCAGCTGCTTCAGAGATCGTTTGCATTTGAAAAATGAGTTAAAATAAAAACTTAAACTAGGTATAAGTTTAAAATTATAAAGAATGTAAATGTAAGATAATTTTAAAGAATGTTACTTTGAGAGTCTACAAAACAAAAAAAGCCTCCATTCTACAAATGAGAATGGAGGCCTTGTTATTAAAAAAAACTATTACTTTTTAGTTTCTTCTTTTTCTTCTTTATCTTCAGTCTTAGCAGCTGACTTGTATTTGTCATTTAATGCTTTGATAATTTCTTTTGTAATGTCATATTTCTCTTCAGCGTATAAAACTGATGCAGCATCACCTGTACCATAGATATAAGCATAGCCTTTTTCTTTACCGTATGCTTTGATGAACTTTTTAACACCAGAAACTAGTGTATCCATTTCAGCACCACTTTCTTGTTGCAATTGCTGCGCTAATGATTGTTGAGCATAGCTTAATTGTTGCTCTCTCTTTTGTAATTCAGCACCTTGCTTTTGAGCCCATTCTTGACCGTTAGCTTGTGCTTGTTTTTGAAAGTTAGCAGCGTCTTGTTTAAACCTATTAATCTCTGCTTCTAGTTGTCTCCCTTTTTCTTCTGACTGCCCTTTATATTTTGCTTCTAAATCTTTTGCCTCCGTGTATTCTTTCATTAATACCGAAGTATCAATATAAGCAGTTTTTACTTCTTTAACTTCTGCAGTTTGGTTACAAGCAATTGCTGATAATGAAATTGCGATAATAAATAATACTTTTTTCATTTTGGTTTCTTTTGTAATTTAAAGTGTTTAGGACAAAAATATAAAAAATAAGGTAGTAACCTAAAAAACTTAATTATTTGTGATTATTTTCTACTATTAGAATAACTTATTGTTTTATAAAAAATCATTATAAATGACTATGAAAACTGACTTAATATAAAACGTTTTAATGTGAATTTTAATTTTGGACATACTACAAGCTATTTTGAACTTAAAAAAGGCCTTAAACAGCTGTTTAAATCATTTTAACTATTTTCAAGCACGTAAATATGTGATGAATACTCCATTTTACGCTTTGCTTTAATATTTGATTTCAATCCTATATAAAATGCTTTTATAAAATTCATTTTACCGTTTTTATATTTCTCTGAAAGTAAACTCACATAGAACGAATCAAATTTCATTGGAAGGATTTTTTTCAATTCCATACCTTCTTTCGAAAATAATTCTTTAATTGCTTTTTTTGAAAAATGCCAAAAGTGAATAGGAACATCGTAAGCGGCCCAATAAGATTTGTAGTATTGTGCATCATACGACTTATGATTTGGCACCGCAACGATTAAAGAACCCGAAGGCTTTAATAGTCTTTTCAATTCTTTTATTTGTTCTTCTAAATTTGGAACATGTTCTAATACATGCCACATGGTAATTACATCAAAAGAGTGACTCGCCAATTCATTTGTCTCGTTAACGAAACTTACATCTTTTTCTAATGCAATTTTTTTTGCCTTTGTACTTGGTTCAATTCCTACTGCTTTCCAACCATACTTTTCTGCAACAGAAAGAAAATCACCAGTACCTGCTCCTATGTCCAATATTGATCCTTTTTCTTTTTGCAAAGAATTGATTAAATCTAGCTTATTTTTTAATGCAATATTTTTGACCAAATGATATGCCTTTTCGAATAAGCTACGTTTGGAATCTGTATGCGAGATGTAATCGACACTTTCGTAATATTTACCAAGAACATCTAAACTTGGTTGTGGATATGTCATTAACATATCTAATTCTTCATCACGATACAATTCAAAAACTTCCTTTGAAACAGAATGATCTTTGACAGTTAAATAATGCTTTTTGTTATCGATATTCATTTATGCGGTTATTAATAAAATTTAAAACTAAAAAAATTGAGTAATCTCTAGATTGAAAACTTTTGGATTTTTATTGCTCAAGTCAACAATACCGGAGCTTTCGGCCGTAGTTTCACGTGGAACATAATTATAGCTATTTTAACTTTGATCGATGGTCTAAGCTTAACAATACCTCTCAATTTATCTAACGACCCATATAAATCAGTAAAACCGAAATATCGCTTGGAGACACACCACTAATTCTTGACGCCTGTGAAATAGTTACTGGACGAATTTTTGAAAGTTTTTGTTTGGCTTCAATAGACATTGATTTTATTTTCTCGTAGTCGAAATCTTCAGGGATTTTAACATCCTCTAACCTTTTTAACTTGTCAGCATTATTTCTTTCCTTCTCAATATATCCTGAATATTTCACTTGAATTTCTGCTTGCTCTAAAATTTCTTGATCCACATCATTATCTTCAATATACGTTTTCACTTTATCGAATTTCATGATATCCTCTAAATCGATTTGTGGACGAGAAAAGATTTTGAACATTTTATCCCCTTGTGAGATTAAAGCAGTATCCTTTGAAGCTAAGATCGGATTTGCTTCTGCAACCGTAACACTAGCATCTCTAAAAAATGAAACCATTTTTTCAGACTCTTTTAACTTATGTTCCATTCTCCTTAATCTTGCCTCAGAAGCTAAACCAATTTCATGCGACATAGGTGTTAGTCTAAAGTCAGCATTATCTTGACGAAGCAACGTTCTATATTCTGCACGAGAGGTAAACATTCTATATGGCTCCTCTGTTCCTTTTGTAATAAGATCATCAATCAATACACCAATATAAGCTTCATCCCTTTTTAAAATTAGCGGCGCTTTTTCATTCACTTTTAAGTGCGCATTAATCCCCGCCATCAATCCTTGAGAAGCAGCTTCTTCATATCCTGTTGTTCCATTAATTTGTCCAGCAAAATACAAACCTTCAATTAGCTTTGTTTCTAGAGTATGTTTCAACTGCGTTGGCGGAAAATAATCGTATTCAATTGCATAACCAGGACGCAAGAATTGTACTTTTTCAAAACCAGCTACAGAGCGCATTGCTTTAAATTGAATGTCTGCCGGCAAAGAAGTTGAAAACCCATTTACATAAACTTCACAAGTTTTCCAGCCTTCTGGTTCAATGAATAATTGATGTCTTTCTTTATCTGCAAAGCGATTAATTTTATCTTCAATCGAAGGACAATACCTTGGACCGAGGCTTTTAATTCTCCCATTAAACATTGGAGAACGATCAAAGCCTTCTCTTAAAATATCATGAACATCTAAAGAAGTGTATGTCATATGACATGATCTTTGATGAATTAATGGCGAAGTAATATCAGAATAAGAAAACTTATCTGGCTTAGCATCTCCTTTTTCTTCATTCATTTTTGTATAATCTAATGATCGACCATCAACACGCGGCGGTGTTCCAGTTTTCATTCGACCGGATTCAAATCCAACTTTAATTAAATCTTCAGTGATTCCATGTGCGGCACTTTCACCAGCTCTACCTCCCCCAAATTGTTTATCACCTACGTGGATTAAACCATTAAGAAAAGTACCATTTGTCAATACAACTGATTTGGCTTTTATTTCTATTCCTAACGAAGTTCGCACTCCTTTAATTTTACCATCTTCGATAATCAACCCCTGCACCATCTCCTGATAAAAATCTAGATTTGGAGTTCCTTCAAGCATCAATCTCCACTCTTCTGCAAAACGCATTCTATCACTTTGCACTCTTGGAGACCACATAGCAGGACCCTTGGATTTATTCAACATTTTAAATTGAATTGCAGTACGGTCAGATACAATTCCTGAGTATCCTCCTAAGGCATCAATCTCTCTAACAATTTGTCCTTTTGCAATTCCACCCATTGCAGGATTGCAAGACATTTGCGCGATGTTTTGTAAACTCATTGTTACCAGCAACGTTCGCGAACCTAAGTTTGCAGCCGCAGCCGCAGCTTCAGATCCAGCGTGACCAGCACCAACAACTATAACATCATATTCTTCTTGAAACATTTGTTTTCCTTTATTACCTCGACTTATCGAGCTTATTATTACTCATAATCAAAGATCTATTTTAAACCTTTAATCTATTTGTTCCACGTGGAACCACTATAGTGAATTCAGATAATTTTTAAAGATGTTCCACGTGAAACACTGTTGGAATACCTAGAAAATTAACTGCGGTCAAACTATTGTTTCACGTGGAACAATAATAGTTTTTCGTCCTCTTTGTTGCGCATCATCTTCTCATCCTCTTCACTCTTGTCCTTGTAGCCACAATAATGTAACATACCATGAACAAGCACGCGCTTTAATTCTTCATCAAAAGAAACCTTAAAATCTTTTGCGTTGTCCTCTACCCTTTCGACAGAAATAAAACAGTCACCACTAATTTCATTACCCATAGTGTAATCAAAACTGATAACATCCGTTAAGGTGTCGTGGTCTAAATATTCAACATTTAACTTATGTAAATACTCATCATCGCAAAAGATGTAATTGATTTCGCCCTCAGTTTTTCCTTCAGATAATATAACCTTTGATAACCATTCTGAGAGTACCAATTCGTTATCTAAATTAAAGTCGTTTTCGTAATTAAAATTTATCATTTTTATCTTTAAAATATTCTTGAACTTTTTGATCAAAATTAGTGCGCAAAGGTAGCGATTGTCTATTTAATATCTCTATGCTATTTAAATAATCTAATATACTCTTAGGTAAAGCAACTGCATCATTTTTAAACTGTTTAGTGTTACTATTTGATTCCCGTTTTTTATCTTCACCTTGCTCTTTAATAGCACTATCTAATTTTAAAAGCTCTGTGTTGATTAATGTCGATTTTCGGAAGTTTTCTCGATCAAAACCGTTGTTTAGTAACTGTTTTTCTAACTGCCTCATCTTATCAATAGCATTACTTCCTTTATTAGATAATCCTTGTTTTTTTAATTCGTTTTCTAAACGCTCACGAAGCGCCCTTTGCTCTTTATAAATTGCTAATATATCTTTGGCGTTATCTTCACCTCTATCACCATCATCACCTTTTCCGTTATTTGTTTTACCTCCCTTAGATTTGCCAGCCTCCTTAATTTTATTAGAAATTGATTCTTGCCCTTTTATAATATCTGGCAATTGCATGCCATCACCGTCTCCCATTTGCGGATTCCCTTCCCCTGACTGAGATAAACTAGATTGCATGTTACTTAAAATATTACTCAGTAAATCTCCCAACACATTAGCTGCAGCAATTGTATACTGCTGGTGTGACTGCCCTTTATCTAACTTAGACTCACTAAAATCATCTAAGGACTTATCCATATTATATTGAATGTTTCCTAATTCCTTTGTGACGTCAATTGACAGCTTAGGGTTCCGTAGAGAAAGTGTGTATAAACTATCATCAATATGTTTAAACTGTTCTTTTAAATCTTGCTGCACTCTAATGTTTTTGCTTATCGCACTAGAGCCAGAACGCAATCCTTTAAAACGACTTAGTAAATCTTCTTGTGATAGAGAGAACGAAAGTAAATTATCAAGCACTTGACGCAACATTTTGACATCCTCTTGCAACTGCACAACTTCACCACTTGATAAACTTTTTGATAAACGAGCCGCCATCGACTTCATGTTTTTTGCAGCATTATTTTGACTAGGCTTGGCTTTGTCCTTGTTATCTTTAGACAATGCATCAATTGCTTTAGACAAATCTTGATCTATCATTTTCTCCGTAGCAGCATCTTCAGGAATGTTGGATTTAGATTTAAGTTGGTCATTAACCCTATTTAAATCTACTAAATCTTTTTTCAACTGATTGAATTCTTCCTTGATTTCAGCTTGTTTTTTAGTATTATTACCTTCTGCTTTCTTGGATAGACTCTCCTGTTTTTCGGCTAGATCTTTTAAGTTAGAAGCAATCTGCTCTGCTTTCTTTTCAACGTAATATTTCTTGGTAAGGGCAACCAACTGTTCTAAATTTTTAACTTGGTTCTTACTATTTTGTTTGAATTTGTCTAACTTATCTAATAGCTCATTGTTTTTAATTTTCTGATTTAAGTCTTTAAGTTCGTCTAATAACTCTTTGTTTCTTTCTAAATCGGCAGCATTCTCTTTTACTTTATCTAGTAAGTCTTTTTTAAACTCGTCTTTCTTGTCGTCTTTAAATTGATCCAAATTCTCTTTCATATCCTCTGCAAACTTTTTCATTTTTTCATCTTGACTATTCTGTCTTTCGATAAAACTATTAATTTGTTGCTGTTCTTTAAATTTAAATTGGTTACTCTCCTTCCCTATTTTATCTAGTAGATTTAAAGTTTTAAATTGTTCTTGCTGTTTTCCTATGGTGTTTTCTAGACCATTTATATTTTGATTTTGTTGCTGCAGTATTGCATTTTCTTCTTCCTTTACTGATAATACACGGCTAGAAAACATTTGAGATTTACTACTTTTATAATTATGTAGCGCATCATTATCAAAAACCTCAAAATAGTATTCATACGTAACGGCTTTTTGTACTTGTAAATTTCCTGGAAAAGAGAATACAAAGCGATCTACACTAGCCGAAACTTTTTTTATTGTTCCACGTTTGACATTATTAGGCTGTGAAGATGGGTAATAAACAACGTCTAACTTACTAAGACCATAATCGTCTGCAATGGTACCTAATTTATAGCCCTTTCCCCTACTAAGTGAATCAGCTAAGTCTTCGATTTTAATGTCGGGATAGGCATCTTTAACAACTTTTAGTTTGTAATTTAATTTTTCGTATCCTTTAACGTCATTATTAGAAGTAATTAATTGATAATCTGTCTCTTGAATGGCATTATAACTAGCTTTGAATAAGCTATCAGATTTTTTGAAGGGAAAACGTTTTCCATTTACTACTCCTTCGATATTTTCTGTGCCTTTTGCGTTTATAATCCAATTGATGCGAGTTCCTTCAGGTATAGTTGCACTACCCGATCCAAGAATTACTTCAGCTTTACGTTTTAAATAGGCTGGAAAATGCAACAACATTTTT
Organism: Flavobacterium frigidarium DSM 17623; assembly: GCF_000425505.1. Lineage (GTDB taxonomy): Bacteria > Bacteroidota > Bacteroidia > Flavobacteriales > Flavobacteriaceae > Flavobacterium > Flavobacterium frigidarium. The sequence goes on from NZ_AUDO01000009.1 coordinate 241,026, forward strand.
AAATCAACAATAGAAGGAACATCAATGATTTTCAAATTGTATTCCGAAGAATACACTGAATTAGATACCAATTGAAATTTTAAATCATCTTGTTGATTATTAAAAGTGAAATAAAATTGACCTGGCCCATCGCTTTCTAAGTAGTAACTTTCATCCCCAAGCAATATCATCGCATTTTCAGGAACAACCTTACCTACAGTTTTTACTTTCAGAACAAAGTCTTTGTTTTGCTCGACATTTAAATGATCATTTAAAATAACAAACTGAAAAGCAGCTGGGGCATTATAAGCAGTATTGTAATGAACAATTCTATTCAAAGACTTTGAAAAATCAGGAGTAGCATTCGAAAAAAACAAATAGAATAGAATAAGTATAGGTATAATTGTTAAAGGAAGAAATCTTTTATTATAACTAAGATTTACTGCATTGTTGAACGGAACAAGTTGTAAATCTACCGCTCTTTGATCAATGGCAGCAAGAAGTAATTCTGATTGATTACCAACATTTTTGTTATTTGAAAGATCTAGGAAATTAATTAAAGAGTCATTTACATTTACAAAGTGCGAACCTATAATAGCTGCAGCCTCTTTAAATGATAAACCATCTCGTAATTTTATAAGTTTGAAAACGGGATAAAGTATGAATCGTATAAATAACCACGATTCTACAATAGCAAATAGATAAAATAAAATAGTTCTAGAAATTGGCTTGAGCCAAAGAAAATATTCTATTAAAAGAGTTATTATAAAATAAAGGAGCCCTAGACCCACAAAAAAAATGATTCCACGCAGAAGCTCGTTCAGATAATATTTTCTAATAAAACTAGATAGCTTTTTATATATAATAGTAGAATTGTCCACAACCATTTCCATAGTTTTTAACCATTAAAAGTAACTATTTATCCTAACATTAGATTAATAAAGCCAATCAAACTTGAAAATCATAACATTATAGACTTTTTAAACCACTAGATTGACTATTTGAAATTGTATATTTGCATTAAAATTATCAACAATGTCAAAGCAAGTTCGTGTGCGTTTTGCACCAAGTCCTACGGGACCTTTACATATAGGTGGTGTACGCACAGCCTTATTTAATTATTTATTTGCCAAAAAAAATGGCGGAACATTCTACTTAAGAGTTGAAGATACAGATCAAAATAGATTTGTTCCTGGAGCCGAATCATATATCATGGAAGCTCTAGAATGGCTAGGTATTGCTCCTGACGAAACCATAGGTAAAAATGAAAAATTTGGACCTTATCGCCAAAGCGAAAGAAAGCATTTATATAAAGAGTATGCCGATCAATTGATAGATTCAGGTTGGGCATATTATGCATTTGATACTGCAGAAGCTTTAGATGAACAAAGAAAACACGACGAAGAGCAAGGAAAAACTTTTATCTATAATCATACAATAAGAGAAAAACTAGATACCTCATTAGTTCTTTCAAAGGAGGACACGGCTACCCGCATTGCAAATGGAGACAACTACGTAATACGTTTTAAAACTCCTGTTGATGAAACTTTGCACTTGAAAGATATCATTCGTGGTGATGTAAAATTTGAAACTAGTTTACTAGATGACAAAGTTTTATTTAAAAGCGATGGGATGCCTACTTACCACCTAGCTAATATAGTTGATGATCATTTAATGGAAACATCTCACGTTATCCGTGGTGAAGAATGGTTGCCATCAATGCCATTACACGTGTTGTTGTATAGAGCCTTTGGATGGGAAGCTCCAGAATTTGCGCATTTACCATTAATTTTAAAACCAGTAGGTAACGGAAAATTGTCAAAACGTGATGGCGATAAATTAGGGTTTCCAGTATTTCCGTTAGAATGGACAGATAATTCTACCATGACAAAATCGATAGGATATAGAGAAAATGGATTTTTTCCTGAAGCTGTTGTTAACTTTCTAGCCCTATTAGGATGGAATGATGGAACAGAACAAGAGCTATTTTCGTTAACTGAATTAGTTAATAAGTTTGATTTAAATAGAGTTCACAAAGCAGGAGCTAAATTTGATCCAGAAAAAAACAAATGGTTTAACCACCAATATTTAATGCTACAAAAAGACGAAGATTTGGCGCAAGCCTTCACTCCTATCCTTGAAGCTAAAAATGTTGATGCAACCAAAGTGGATTTAGTTAAAATCGTTTCATTGATTAAAGAACGTGCTAACTTTGTTACTGAATTTTGGGAAATGAGCGACTTCTTTTTTGAAGCTCCAACTGCCTATGATGCTAAAGCTAAAAAGAATTGGAAAGAAGAAACGCCAACATTAATGCAACAGTTGATTACCGTGCTTGATGAAATTACCGACTTTACATCGATGAACATTGAAACAATCGTTAAAGATTGGATGACTACTAACGAAATTGGAATGGGAAAAGTAATGCAGCCATTTCGACTAAGTTTAGTAGGAGCACTTAAGGGTCCTCACCTATTTGACATTGTCGAGGTAATAGGAAAAGCAGAAACAATTGACCGAATAAAAAAGGCTATTGAAAATATATAATTAAAATCAGACTCCAATAAAAAGGAGTCTTTTTTTTTGCTTTAAACGGCTTAAATGCTAGTAAACAATAATACTAGATCCAAGCCTTTTATCGAAAGGATGAATATTACTATTTTAAACGAAAGAATTTTCGTAATTTAACGCTTCAATTAATTTTAACCATACTATTATGAACATTGCATTAATTATTTTATTAGTTATCGCTTTATTTATCCTTTTCTCATCCTTTTTTACTGTTAGACAGCAAACTGCAGTAATAATAGAAAGATTTGGTAGATATCAAAGCATTAGACAATCAGGACTTCATTTGAAGATTCCACTAATCGACAGAATCGCTGGTCGTGTGAATTTAAAAATTCAGCAATTAGATGTTATTATCGAAACAAAAACTAAAGACAACGTTTTTGTTAAACTTAAAGTTTCAGTACAATTTATGGTTGTTAAAGAGACTGTTTATGACGCCTTTTACAAATTAGAATATCCGCATGACCAGATCACATCTTATGTATTTGATGTTGTTAGAGCCGAAGTTCCAAAACTAAAATTAGATGATGTTTTCGAAAGAAAAGATGACATTGCAATTGCAGTAAAAAGAGAACTTAATGAAGCAATGACGACTTATGGATATACTATTATTAATACATTAGTAACTGATATTGATCCAGATATTCAAGTTAAGAACGCTATGAATAGAATTAATGCTGCTGATAGAGAAAAAACAGTTGCAGAATTTGAAGCAGAAGCATCAAGAATTAGAATTGTAGCTAAGGCCAAAGCAGAAGCTGAAAGCAAGCGTTTACAAGGACAAGGTATTGCCGATCAAAGAAGAGAAATTGCACGTGGATTAGTAGAGAGTGTGGATGTTTTAAATAGAGTTGGTATTAACTCTCAAGAGGCCTCTGCCCTGATTGTTGTAACACAACACTATGATACTTTGCAAGCGATTGGTGCTGATTCTAATTCGAATTTAATTTTGTTACCAAATTCACCTCAAGCTGGCAGTGAGATGTTGAATAATATGGTGGCTTCTTTTAGCGCATCTAACCAAGTAGGTGAAATGATGAAAAAAGGAAATAGAAAAAAATCTAAAGAAAATTATAAAGATGTTACTCCTGTTATTGATTTGCAGGACCAAGATGATTACGAAGACAATCGTGATGATGAAGACGAGGAGTAGATAAATAAAAAAAGAGGCTTAACGGCCTCTTTTTTTATTTATAATCCAATTGATAATTAGCGGAATGGCACTATTCAGTATTTGTACATAAGAACCTCTTATACCTGTCTTAAATGAGCTGAAAACATTACTAATTAAATAAGTAGGCGCCAAGCTCTCTTTTGTGTTTTTAAGGCTTAAAATAACCCTTTGATAGCTCACCTCCTTCTCTAAATTGAGGATTTCCAATTCTTTGTCAATTTGATTGTATGATGTATAAATTTTATGAGCCATAATTTAGTTGCTAAAGAATATTTTTGAAAATTTTACTAGTAAAGGTCTTTCTATAATCTTATCTCTAACAAAGTATAGAATCACAGTTACTACTAAATAAATAACTCCCACGCTTAAAAAGCCCAATGTATTACTATCCAACATATTTCCTAAACCGAAAGCTAAAGCGATAGACAAAAAAAGTAAAACCATGCAAATTCCAATTAAAATAATCATGAACTCTAAAACAGTGGAAGTTGCTTTCATTGTTGTTTTAAAGCTTTTTAACTTATAGTAAGTAACATTACTTTCTATAAAAGATTTCATTTTCTCCTGTACATCTTCTGTATTTTCTTTGAATTCTTCAAAAGCCATATAATACTATTTAGTAAGAACTTAATTTGTAATAATTATTTTTTTTGTAACCTAGCATTTTGCTCTTTCAAGTCAGCTAACTTTGTTTCAAGAAAACTAATAACGTCTTCTGTCTTTGTACTCATATTCGAAACTAAATCTCCATAAGTCTCTTCCAGGTCCGTTTTTGCTATGGCTAATTTATCTTTCATTTCTTCTGATAAATCATCGTATTTACTTTTTAAATCTTTCTTGGCATCTTTATAACCATCTTTGATTTTTACTCTTGTTTTTGAACCCTTCTCTGGAGCAAATAAAATTCCTACTCCTGCTCCTATTGCTACACCTGTTAATACAGCTATTAGCGTTAATCCTGATTTATCTGACATAATTATTTTAAGTTTAATTAGACATAAATATACGAATTTATTTACTCAAAAGCAATTAAAGGCCATTATAAAGCTTTATTACAATAAAAAACCTCAAGGGTTACTTGAGGTTTAAATGTTGGATAATATTTAATAATTATAAGCTACAGCAGTATATTTACCATTATTCTGGCCCAAGATAGTTATGAATGGATAACCGAGTTCTGCCGATTTGTATTTTAATCGTCTTATAGTATCTTCTTTGATAAAATGGGAAGTCCCACCTTTATTGATACCATGATAAATTTCAATATCTGTTTGCTTATTTAAACCTACAGCTTGCTCATTATCTATTACAGCAACTTTACCAAAATCCTTTTTAGAATCAATTGTAATTTTACTGGTTAAAGCTTCTTTGCTAGCCTCATTTTTATCATGTAAATAAGCTACAGCATACTTACTGATTTTAAATTCTTGATCACTTCCTTCAGAAGAATAATGTAAAATATCATCTTCGTATTTAATAAAGTTAACATCAAGACTCTCGCCATTATGTTTTTCTATTTGATGTGTTTGTGCGCTAAGTCCTAGACCTAAAAGCAATCCTAATGCAGTTATATAATTTCTCATAACAAATAAATTAAATTAATAAAATATAAATTATAGCAGAAACAACTTTAGGTGATTGTTAGAATGTACTGATCCAGAAAAATAATTTTAAATAATTATTATCTAAATTCAACAGCAGACCTTAATCCAACGATAAAATGTTTTGTGAATATCTTTTAAACAATTTGATAAAAACTCTTACGCCCATAGTAAAAGTAAACTTAGCAAATTATTACGTATTCACGTGCCATGTACAAAGCTAAGTGCGCTTCAATTCAAAAATAGAAAAAATAAGAAGTAAAAAGTATTAATGAATAGTTAAAATGATAAATACGTAAATAACCTCTTTCTAATAAAACATCTGTCAATAATATATAAAATAGTATTACCAATTTTAAAAAACCTTTTAAAACCTCTTAATTTGACTCGTTTTTGATAAGTTATATTTATAGAAATATATTAATCAATAGAATATGTATATAATAAAAAAACACCTTAAAATAAGGTGTTTTCTATAATTAAAATTGATTGACAACTTGCTCGAGAATTTCCGTTTCTCTATCCGTCGTACTCTTTGTTGGGTTACTATTTAATTTAATAATTTCGTCTTTAAAAGAATTTTTAAATTTTGCGTCATAATCTAAATCCCGTAAATTCAAAAGCGTCTTAGACCTAACAAAAGTAGACTCACTTCTTAACGACATTAAATATAATTTTGTTAATTCATCTTTGTCAAAATCAGCTGCTTTTAAATTTGAATATTTCAAAATAAAATTAGCAAATAGTAATGATGCTTTGTTATTATTAATATTCTTTTTAAACGAACTCTGTAATAAACTATAATTAGCCACAGAAGCAATAGTTTCACCTATACTATTTTCTATATCTAAGCGCTCTGCCTTTGTAGCAACTTTAAAGTATTTATTAATTTCTTTTAAAGAATTATTAATGCTATTAAGCTCTTTTTTACCTTTTTCTTCCCAGGCATCTTTTAGACCAACTGTCTTATTAAATACTAATTTATCGGCAGTAGAATCTTTATCGACATTGAAATAACCTAAGCGCTGAAATTGAAATTTATCATCTACAGCAACTATTTTAAGACTTGGTTCAACATACCCAGTCACAATTTTAAGTGAGTTGGAATTCATAAAATCAAGGAAATTTTTCTCCTTATGACTATCCGGTGCTTCATCTATAAATAAGCGATCATACACACGCACTTCAGCAGGAACTGCATGCGCAATTGAAACCCAATGCAAGGTTCCAGCAACTTTCCTTTTAGAAGCTTCGCTCCCACTTCCACTTAAAGAATCTGTATCGTAAGTGACATGAATTTCAGTGATATTACCATCAGCATCTTTAACAACGGATTCCCCTTTAATGATGTAAGCATTTTTTAAACGAACTTCATTACCTATACTTAAACGGAAAAATTTAGCTAGTGCTACCTCTAGAAAATCTTCTCTTTCTATGTATAACTCTCTAGAAAATGGTACTTTTCTAAAACCTGCTGATTCATCTTCTTGATTATTTTCAGCATCAAGCGATTCTTCTTTATCCATAGGATAATTAGTAATTACCACTTTTACCGGATCTAAAACAGCCATTACTCGAGGAGCATTTTTGTTTAAATCTTCGCGCAAGCAAAACTCTAATAATGAAAAATCAATTACATTTTCACGCTTGGCAACACCTATATTCTCACAGAATTTTCGAATAGAATTAGCAGTATAACCACGTCTTCTTAATCCCGAAATAGTAGGCATTCTAGGATCGTCCCAACCATTCACAATATTTTCTTGTACTAATTGCAATAATTTACGCTTACTCATTACCGTGTAGTTCAAGTTCAAACGCGCAAACTCATACTGATGTGGTCTTACTTTATTATCATCATAAATTTGATCTAAAAACCAATTATACAACTCTTTATGCATTACAAACTCTAGAGTACAAATAGAATGCGAAACTTGTTCGATATAATCACTTTCTCCATGAGCAAAATCATACATAGGATATATCTTCCAGTCGTCACCAGTTCTATGATGGTGGCGATGTAAAATACGATACATCAAAGGATCACGCATTAACATATTAGTAGATTTCATATCAATTTTAGCACGTAAAACGTGGCTTCCTTCAGGAAAATCACCGTTTTTCATACCTTCAAACAAAGCTAAATTTTCGTCAATAGAACGATCTCTGTAAGGTCCATCAACACCAGGTTGCGTAGGCGTTCCTTTTTGAATCGCCATCTCTTCAGATGATTGACTATCAATATAAGCTTTACCCTTTTTAATCATTAGCACTGCCCAGTCATACAATTGTTGGAAATAATCAGATGCGTATCTTTCCTCTGCCCACTGAAATCCTAACCACTGTAAATCTTCTTTAATTGCGTCTACATATTCCTGCTCTTCTTTGGCTGGATTGGTATCATCAAAACGTAAATTTACTGGTGCATTATAACGCAATCCTAAACCAAATTGTAAACAAATAGATTTAGCATGACCTATGTGTAAATAACCATTAGGTTCAGGTGGAAAACGGAAACGTAGATTATCTTGAGGAAAACCTTTTGCTAGATTCTCTTCAACAATTTGTTCTATAAAATGGAGTGATTTTTCTTCAGTTGACATTATTTTGTTTTATTTTAGCAAAGGTAAAAAAAAATTGTGCGATAGCGTTTAAACTTAAGCCTTCAAGCACGAAACTTTTACTTAAATATAAATTAAAAAATGGGAACAATAAAATTAAAGAACATTCGCACCTACTCTTACCACGGTTGTTTGATCGAAGAGGGAAAAATAGGATCGGATTATGTAGTGGATTTAGAGATAAAAACCGACTTAAGAAAATCATGTTTATCTGATGAATTAAGCGATACTGTTGATTATGTGCAATTAAACAAAATTGTTGAAGAGGAAATGGCTATTCGCTCTAAGTTATTAGAACATGTAGGACACAGAATCATCATGAGGATATTCAATGACATCCCTGAAATCTCTAGGATTTTATTATCAGTTTCTAAATTAAATCCACCTATTGGAGGTGATGTTGAGGCTGTAACAATAGAATTAGAAGAATATAGGAGCTAAAATTAAGAAGGGATAGCAAAATTAAAGCATTCATAATGTGTTAGATACTATATTTTTTCAAAAAAACTATTGAAAACCTTTTATGTACTATAGATTTTAAGTACTTTTGCCATCCATTCAATTATGGCGTCGTGGCCGAGTGGCTAGGCTGGGCTCTGCAAAAGCTCCTACTGCGGTTCGAATCCGCACGATGCCTCAAAAACCTTCAAGGAAACTTGAAGGTTTTTTTTATGTCTAAATTTTTGTAAAATAGTAGATGAAATTATTGTTGGAATTCTCATGAGAGCTCAAGCACTTTCAAAGAAACTTGAAGTCTTTTTTATGTTTAATTTTTATCAAAAATTAGATAAAGATGTTGTTCGAATCCGCACGATGCCTCAAAAACCATTTCGAAAACTTAGAGGTTTTTTTTATGTCTAAATTTTTGTAAAATAGTAGATGAAGCTGTTGTTGAAATATTCATAATAACTCAAGTAATTTCACATACATTTAAGGTCTCTTTTATGTTTAATTTTTATAAAAAATTAGATAAAGATGTTATTCGAATCCGCACAGTACCTCATAAACCTACTAGGAAACTTGAAGGTTTTTTTTATATCTGAAATTTTGTAAAATAGTAGACAGAGATATTGTTGAAATATTCATAATAACTCAAGTAATTTCAACGACACTTGAAGTCTTTTTTA
>NZ_AUDO01000010.1 GCF_000425505.1 Flavobacterium frigidarium DSM 17623
CAAAGTATGTCAAGAAAGGGCAATTGTCTAGATAATGCAATCATTGAAAACTTCTTTGGAATACTAAAATCGGAGTTGTTTTATCTTAAAAAGTACAACTCTATAAATCAATTAAAAAAAGAGATTAAAGAGTACATATTATATTACAATAACGACAGAATTAAATCAAATTTAAACAAAATGAGCCCGATACAATATCGAGCTCACTATTATCAAAATTAATTATAAATTTGTCTAAACTTTTGGGTGCAGTCTATATCGCCGCTTTTTAAATGTAGATTGTTTTGTAATTAACTAGTTGATTATTATTTTTTTAAGGACTGTATGAGACTCGTCTGTAATTTTAACGAGATACATTCCTTTAGGTAAGTTAGTGACGGATAATGTACTGGTGTTTCTGTTGCTTTCTTCAAAAACTACTTGACCTATAAGGTTGTAAATTGTTACCGCATATTGTTTGGTAATGTTGTAAATTATAAAATCGCCACTTGAAGGATTCGGATAAATCAACGTTTGATCTAAAAGATCTTTATCTGTATGGTCTTCTTCAATATTAATTGCTGTTTTTGTATTGCCTTGTATTGCTCTGCTCGACAAATTACCGCAAGTATCTGATGAGAAAGAATCCCACTCGTTATTTTTATCAAATGTAGTCTTAGGTCCCGTTATATTACTTTTTCTTCTTAGAGTTACATCGGCACCAAAATTTGCAGTCCCACCATTGAATGTTCCTATAATGTCAATTAATACACCATTTTTAAATAGGCCTATAGGGTCATTACCATTAAAAGCCATTTCGCTGGCAGTTGTGCTGATATTTGCTGCTGAGGTTGAAAAACAATTTGATGCGATGGCGCTATTCACGATGGTATATTTACTTCCTTTATTTAAAGTTCCAGTTAGTGTAATTCCTGCACTCCATCCTCCTGCGCCATTAGTTTGTTTTTTAATGCTGTAAATGTTTAAAGCCACCGCGCTATTAGTGGCGTTTACAATTTCCAATGCTTTATTGTTTGAAGAACCTTCAATATATTCTGTAAAGTACAACTCTGTGGCGGTAGGTAATGTACTATTACCCCAAATTTTTTGTACGTATTCTGGGTGATCTATGAAAGGATTTCTATTGTTCTGGATTGCATATATTGCGTTATTACGTGCCACTTCCCTCGCACTAACGGGATCAAGTGTATTCCATGCGAGTAACATATTTAAAAATGCGGTCGTGAAAACTTGGTTTGAAGTTCCATTAAAAGTAGGGTAAGAGTAACCACTTACGGTTGTTTCATAACGAGTGGCAAAATAGAAATACATGCGGGCAATATCACCTTTGAATTCATCAATAGGTTCAAAAACGGTTCCTGAATATCCTGAAACAGAACTAGATCCTAATTTACTGCCATTTAATGAGGTTCAAGTTGCAGTTGCAACAGTGCCGTGTGGATAATTAGAGCGTTGCCCGTTTACTTTTCCGTCAGTTGGTATGATAAAATGTGCATCTGAAACCATTGGAGCACTAGAGTTAAAAGTTGATTGTGGAATGATATGTTCTCTATTATAACAATCACCTTCCTTAGTGTAGGTGCCGCATCGCTGCGTTGAATTTGTGGCATAGGTATATGGATCCGTTCCCTTAGGATTTTCAGAGTACATATCTAAGACAGAACCATCTTTTTCGTAAAAATTATCTACGTCTGATGTTTGATAAGTAGTGTAGAGTCCATTATAACCTTTGTCTGTATGGTTTTTAATAATGTTATAGAGCTGTGTTTTTAAAGTGTAACCGCTACTTGTAGCGCTATTGTAGTAGCCGGATGGAATTTGTGCCATCCCCGTCGTGATGATGAAAATCAGAGCAAATGTGTAAAGTTGTTTCATGTAGGTAGTAATAAATTAGGGTTGTGATTTAAGTTGTAATTAAATTCTGCAGTAGCTTTCAATTGGCGCCAAAACTATATAATTTCAGCATGCAAATAGTAATTATTTTTTACAGAATAAATCTTTTAATTTCTACTATATAAGATGCCTTTAAATAGGGGTAGTACGAGAATTAAAACAATAAAAGAAGTGTGTATTTTTAATATTATATATTGACTACTCGTGTGAGCTAAATTTTAAATTAAGGTCATTAAATGGTTATAAATGTGATCTTATTTATTAAAAATCCCATAAACCCATTACATTTAGAGAATAAGCCGTGCAATTACTGTGGTGTCTCTTATCTTTTATTTATTTTTACATTCTTATTAGACTTGAAAAATGGCTTTAGATAAAGATAAAATAGTGGCATACTGCAACAAGTTTTCAAAAAACACTTTGATGGAAACCTTGCAAATTGAATACATAGATGCTGGTGATGACTTTCTTGTCGCAAAGATGCCTGTAAATGCTGCTGTTCATCAACCTATGGGTTTGTTGCACGGTGGTGCATCAGTGGCGCTGGCGGAGAGTGTGGGTAGTGCCGCTTCTCATTTTTTTATAGATGCAGCAAAACAAGAAATTCGCGGAATCGAGATATCAGCAAACCATTTAAAAAGCATTCGCACAGGTATGGTTTATGGTACTGCAAAAATAATTCACAAAGGGCGTAGCTTGCATTTATGGGAAATTAAAATTACTGATGAAGAAGGAAATTTGATTTCGCTTTGTAAATTGACCAATATGGTTTTGACAAAAACCACCGATAAATAATAGTGTTAGTAATAATGTAGGCTAAAAAATTAGAGGTGTTATGATCGATTTTTTTATTAAAGTAAAGCAACAAGAAGCACAAAACTTGCCATTTGTTATATATCGAAAACCCAATAAAAATAAATTAATTGGATACTTTCAGCAGAATGATCACTTATATTTTTCTGAGAATTTAGAAGAAAGTGGTTTTGTATTTGCGCCATTTGATAACAATCAAAAGCTATTGATTCCAAAAGATCAAGCAGTAAAACTGGAGTCAAAAATGAGTGTCGTAAAATTTGATACGATAGCAACAGAGGCTATCCCGAGAGATGAATCTAGCAAAGCTGCATTTGAAGCCATCGTAAAAAAAGCGGTGGAAACGATTTCAAACGGTAGTATCAATAAAGTTATTTTATCTCGAAAAGAAGTTATCGAGCTTCCCGAATTTGAATTGGTTTCGGTTTTTACTAAATTAGTGCAGACATACCCTACGGCTTTTTGTTATTGCTGGTACCATCCAAAAATAGGAATGTGGATGGGAGCGACGCCAGAACATTTGTTGAATTCAAAGAAGAAGAGTTTTTATACTATGGCATTAGCAGGGACCCAAAAGTATGTTGATACCGTTGATGTGAATTGGGGTAGAAAAGAAATGGAAGAGCAACAATTTGTAACCGATTTTATTATTGATAACCTCAAAGATATTACCACAGAAGTTTCAGTTTCTAGTCCGTATACATTACAGGCAGGAAGTTTACTGCATATAAAAACGGATATAGAAGGAATATTAGACCAAGATTCTAATTTGGAGCAAGTAGTCGCTGTGTTGCATCCTACTCCTGCAGTTTGTGGATTACCTAAGGCTGTAGCCAAAGATTTTATTCTCGAAAACGAAAATTATCACAGAGAATATTATACCGGCTTTTTAGGCGAACTCAATAAAAAGAGTAGCGGAAACGGAAAACTACAATCTGATTTGTATGTGAATTTACGTTGCATGAAAATCGAAAATAACAATACAAGCGAGATCACTAAAGCAAGTTTGTATATGGGCTGCGGAATCACGAAAGACAGCGTTCCTGAAGACGAGTGGAAGGAAAGCGAGAACAAATCAATTACAATGAAAAAAATAGTACTCTAATTGAGAGTACAAAGCATAATTAAACAGAATAGAGAATAATTAAATTAGATTAAATGAAACTAGATATAGTAGCTTTTGGGGCACATCCAGATGATGTAGAATTAGGTTGTGCAGGAACAATATTAAAGGAGATTTCGCTAGGGAAGAAGGTAGGGATTGTAGATTTAACACGTGGAGAATTAGGAACAAGAGGTTCTGCTGAAATACGCCATCAAGAAGCGACTGCTGCGGCTGATATTTTAGGAGTCGCTGTTAGAGAGAATTTAGACATGCGTGACGGATTTTTTCTTAACGACGAGCAACATCAATTAGAAGTAATTAAAATGATTCGCAAATACAAACCAGAAATTGTTTTGTGTAATGCAATCGACGACAGACATATTGATCATGCAAAAGGGAGCAAGTTAGTTTCTGACGCTTGTTTTTTATCGGGACTTGTGCGAATCGAAACGGAAATCGATGGTGTGAAGCAAGAGGCATGGAGGCCTAAATTAGTTTACCATTACATTCAATGGAAAAATATCGAACCTGATTTTGTAGTTGATATCACAGGATTTACAGATACTAAGATTAAATCAATATTGGCTTATGGGTCGCAATTTTATGATCCAAATTCTAAAGAACCGGAGTCGCCTATTAGCTCAAAGAATTTCCTAGAAAGCTTGAATTATCGTTCAAGAGACTTAGGACGTTTAGCAGGCGTAGATCATGCCGAAGGTTTTACAGTTGAGAGGTATTTGGCTGTCAATAGTTTAGCGGATTTGATGTAAATTTATTGCATTTTTCTGCAAAAAATGTTTGCAGAAGTAAACTTTAGTTGTATCTTTGCCACCGCTAAGAGCAAATGGTGGTTGTAGCTCAGTTGGTTAGAGCATCGGTTTGTGGTACCGAGGGTCGCGGGTTCGAGCCCCGTCTTCCACCCAGAAAGCAAAAGCCTCTCAGAAATGAGAGGCTTTTTTTGTGAGATAAACTCTGGTATAAAAAAGAGCGCTTTGAGTAAATCAAAGCGCTCTTTTTTTTGCACAAAGGATAGAAGTGAAAATCCTCCCGAATTTTCTCGGGAGATTGTAACAAATAGCCTGACCTAGCTGTAACGATAGTGAAAGCTAGGATGTGCCCTAATGATTTTAATTACTTTTTATCAACTATAGGTCTGTTTTCACGATTGGCTACTTCCCATGCGATTGAAAATGCTAGTTGTGTTCTTTTAGTCAAAGCATCAAATTCAATTTTATCAACAGTATCTGTTTTTCTGTGGTAGTCAGCGTGCACACCATTGAACAAGAATACAGAAGGAATGCCGTGCTTAGCAAAGTTATAATGATCTGAACGTTCGTAGAAATGATTAGGATCGTTTTTATCGTTGAATTTATAATCTAAGTCAATCTTTGTGTATTTGTCATTTACAGCAGTGCAAATACTGTCTAAATCACTTGACAGACGATCTGCTCCAATCAAGTAAACATAATTATTTGAGGCTTCGTGAGCAGCATCACGACGACCAATCATGTCGATGTTAATATCAGTAACTGTGTTTTCAAAAGCGAACAATGGATTCTCAGAGTAGTAGCTAGATCCTAGCAATCCGTGCTCTTCACCTGTAGCGTGAAAAAATAAGATCGAACGCTTAGGTCCGTGCCCATCTTTCTTTGCTTTGGCAAATGCTTCGGCAATTTCTAGTAAGGCAACTGTTCCTGATCCGTCATCATCGGCACCATTGTAAACGTCGCCATTTTTTACACCTACGTGATCGTAATGTGCAGAAACTACAACCACCTCTTCAGGTTTTTCTGAACCTTCGATAAAAGCCCAAATATTTTCTGAATCGTTTAAGTTGTCGCCTTTTCTTCTATTTAAAAAAGCGGCTGGCACTTTTTGATAAAAGGATTCGGCTACTTTTGGAAAGGAGATGCCATTTTTAGTGTATTGACTGATTAAGTAGCGCCCTGCTTTCTTTTGACCTTCTGACCCTGTTTCGCGACCCTCCATAGAATCATTTGCAACAATGTACAAATGCGTTTTTAAGTCGGCTGCCGTGATCGAATTCAAATACTTTGTAGGATTAGAATTATCGACTTGCTTTTGGGTTTTTACACTACTGCAAGACGTCATTGCTGCTGCGATAGCTAAAATTGGAATTAAGTTTCTCATTTATATTTGGTTGATTTTTTACTTTTTTAAAACTTCGCTTAAAAATAATTTTAAGTGTTCAAAAGATCGTTTAGATGCTTTTTCATTATAGGCTGCACCTTTTGAATTGTCGTCACCATATTCTGGATTTGTAAATCCGTGAACGGCATTTGCATAATAGATCATTTGCCAGTCGGCTTTTGCATCGCGCATTTCTTGTTGGAATGCAAGGATTTCTTCTTGAGACTCATAAGGGTCGTCAGCACCGTGACAAACGAGAACTTTAGTTGTGATAGGCTCTGTAGGTCTTGACACGTCTTTACCTAAACCACCGTGAAACGAAACCACACCTTGAAATTTCATCTGTCCGCGTGCTGCTTCAAGTACTCCTGTACCACCAAAACAGTATCCTATTGCTACGATATTATCTGCATTTGCTCCTGATTTAATTAATTGGTCTAAGGCTAGTTGAATGCGGTGTTGGTATTTTTCGTAATTGGTTTTGTAATAACCAGAACTTTTAGCTGCTTCTGCATTGTCTTTTGGATAGTTTCCTTCTCCATAAATGTCAGCGATAAAAGTGTTATAACCTAGTTTAGATAATGCAACAGCATAATCTTTTGATGCTTGGTCTATCCCTTTCCAAGCGGGTAATATTAAGATTCCGGGTTTATTAGTGGATTTTTTCTCTGCTTGAACAGCAAAACCGTGTAAGACTTGCGCGTCATCTTTATAAGTAACCGCTTTTAACTGCGCAAAAGCGCCAGTGGAACAGATCAATATTCCTAAAATAAAAAATTTTATGCTTTTCATAATGTTAAGTTTTTTAGAGACAAATATCCGAAAATAAACAACGAACCTTTTTTTAGAGCACTAATTTACAGTTTTTTTAATAATTGTTTAGCAATCACTGTGCAGTATCTTTAAAGACTAATGTTTCTTTTAAAAGCGCAACCTAGTTCAATCATTGAATCGGTTTTTGCAATGCCAGGAATGTTGTCAATTTTCTCGTAAAGTAGTTTTCGCATGTGTTCGTGATCTTTGGCAATCATTTTAATATACAAGGTATACGAACCAGTTATAAAATAACATTCTGTCACTTCAGGGATTTTTTTAAGCTCTTCAATCACTCTATTCGAATCTTGATCTTTGTTGAGTGTTAATCCTGTAAAGGCTCCCCAGTCATAGCCTACTTTCTTCTCATTAATAATAGGTTTTATTCCAGTCAAAATTCCTTGTTCGATCAATCGATTGATGCGCTGGTGCACCATAGTGTTAGAAATCTTCAAGGTAGAAGCTATAGTAGAATAGGGTACGCGACCATCTTTTTCTAATTCCTTGATGATATTAATATCAAATTCATCTATTGCATCCATATTTTGTAGTTTAAATTTGCGAAATCATTTTTTCGAATATAAATGTAAAGTAAATTTTGATTTTAAAGGTTGTATTTTGAATTAAAATAAAAAATTTGACTTTTGTATTTTGTATTAATAAATAAGTTGACTTTTTATCAAGGTATTTAAGTCAAAAGTTCTTAAATATTGGGTTAAATAATTTAAATTGTATAGCTTTGTAATTCATAAAATAATCTAAAAAATCACATTTATGCAAGACGCAACGCAAAAACTTTCAAGTAAATCAGAAGCATTAATCGCTAAAGAAAACAATCATGGAGCACACAATTACCATCCGTTACCCGTGGTACTTGAAAGAGGAGAGGGCGTGCATGTGTGGGATGTAGATGGAAAACAATATTACGATTTTTTATCAGCATATTCAGCGGTGAATCAAGGGCACTGTCATCCAAAAATTGTGGGTGCTATGGTAAAACAAGCGCAAACGTTAACACTAACATCAAGAGCTTTTCATAATGATCAACTAGGTGTTTTTGAAGAGTATGTAACTAAATATTTTGACTTTGACAAAGTACTTCCAATGAATACTGGAGCAGAGGCTGTAGAAACTGCTTTGAAAATATGTAGAAAATGGGCTTATGAGGTCAAAGGTATAGCTGAGAACCAAGCTGAAATTATTGTTTGTGAGAACAACTTTCATGGAAGAACAACTACAATTATTTCGTTTTCGAATGATGAAAATGCGCGTAAAAACTTTGGTCCGTTTACCGATGGCTTTATAAAAATCGCTTATGATGATATTGATGCTTTAGAGCAAGCATTGAAATCTTCGAAAAATATTGCTGGATTTCTAGTAGAGCCTATTCAAGGGGAAGCGGGAGTTTATGTACCTACTGAAGGTTACTTGGCAAAGGCCAAAGCCTTGTGTGAAGCACACAATGTATTGTTTATTGCCGATGAGGTACAAACAGGAATTGCGCGTACAGGAAGGTTGTTAGCAACTTGTGGTAATTGTTCATGTGAGCATGCTTGTGAGAACAAACCAGAGGTAAAACCAGATATCTTAATTCTAGGAAAAGCGATTTCTGGTGGTGTTTATCCAGTTTCTGCGGTGTTGGCCAATAACCAGATCATGAATGTGATTAAACCGGGACAACACGGTTCTACCTTTGGTGGAAACCCAGTTGCGGCAGCGGTTGCAATGGCAGCTCTTGAAGTTGTTAAGGATGAAAAATTATCTGAAAATGCAGAGCGTCTTGGAATTATATTAAGAAAAGGTTTAAATGATATTGCTGCTAGAAATCCATTGATTACCTTAGTGAGAGGAAAAGGTTTACTAAACGCAATAGTAATTAATAGCGATGAAGAGTCAGACTTGGCTTGGGATATCTGCTTGAAATTTAGAGATTACGGTTTGTTAGCAAAACCTACGCATGGTAACAAAATTAGATTTGCACCACCACTAGTAATTACTGAGGAGCAAATTTATGATTGTCTTGCTATTATCGAAAAAGCACTTAACGACTTTAAATAATTTCATGTCAATATGGAAAGAGCAATAAAATTAATTAAAAATAGATCTGATATTGGGGCCGGAACACGCGGTTCTGATATGGGGATTGATGCGATAGAAATTGCTGCAATCAATAAAAACAGCGACTACTTTAATCTTTTTCCATTTGAGGATGTGAAAACCCATAATGAAAGTATTTATGATAAAAATCGAAATACTTTTGCCAAAAGAATCGAACATGTAGTGGAGCAGTGCACCCGTGTGAGTTATGCTGTAAAGCACAATTTACAAGCTAATTACTTTCCTATTGTTTTGTCTGGCGATCACTCGTCAGCGTTGGGAACAATAAGCGGTATTAAAGCAGTGTACCCTACAAAAACTCTTGGCGTTGTATGGATCGATGCGCATGCTGACTTGCATTCTCCTTATACGTCGCCATCAGGAAATATTCATGGTATGCCTTTATCTGCCGCTTTAGCGAATGATAATTTAGATTGCAAAATCAATGACATCACTCCTGAAACGGTGCAACACTGGGAGAACATGAAAAATATAGGTGTCGAAGGCACCAAAATCAAACCTGAGAATTTAATTTACTTTGGTGTTCGCGATACGGAAGAAGCAGAAGACAAGCAAATTGAAAAATTAGATATTCGCAATTATAAAGTAGATGAAGTTCGCTTTCGCGGATTAGCAACTTGTGTAGACGAAGCGCTTGCAAGGCTGGCAAACTGCGATCTTATTTATATTTCATTTGATGTTGATTCAATGGATTGCGATATGATTTCTTATGGAACTGGAACTCCGGTTTCTAAAGGATTTGACCAATTTGAAGTAATGGAAATTATTAATCGCTTCATCAAATCTAAAAAAGTAGCTTGTTTGGAAGTTGTTGAGGTAAATCCGCTATTAGACACTAAAGGAAATAAAATGGCTGAAACAGCTTTTGATGTTCTTGAGAATGTAACAGAAACAATTGATCTCTGGATTGCATAGACTTTTTTCTTAAAATAATGAATACCCCAAGCAATAGTACTATTGTTTGGGGTTTGTTTTTTTTAGTGGCAATGTATTGTCAATCAACTTGGTATTATTGATTTCTTGATTGGCACTATTAACTTGTGACTTTCTCTCTCTATAATTAATAATAATGCAGTATTTTTATATTGTAATCCCTTTTTAATAAAATACTAGACGTATATCTCCAAATATATATTTCGCAGTATTTAACAGTTAATTCTGAATTAAGCTTAAAGGATTTATTTATATTTGTAATAAGTACTTTTACGTAGTTTTAAAATAATTTTTATGATTCAAGTTGATCAGGCGTTGGCTATTATAGCAGCCAATAGTAGTAAAATGCCGGTAAAAAAAATAAAAGTAGCTAAAGCGTTAGGATACGTATTGGCTGAAACGATTTATTCACCAATCGATATGCCGCCTTTTCGCCAGTCAGCAATGGATGGTTATGCATTTATACACAGTGATTTGACGTCGCTAGCTGTCGTGGGAACTTCACAAGCGGGTGATTTTAGTAATAGTACTTTAGAAAAAAATGAAGCGATTAGAATATTCACGGGGGCCTATATTCCTGATGCTGTAGATACTGTGGTGATGCAGGAACACGTTACTGTAAAAGGTGATTCTATAACCATCGATAAAGTTCCGGCGGTAACAACAAATGTTAGAAACAAAGGCGAGCAAATAGAGAAGGATGCTGTTGTTTTAGAAAAAAACACAGTGATTTCGGCAGCAGCGGTTGGCTTCTTAGCAGGTCTTGGGATTGTAACCGTTAAAGTGTATTCTAAACCTAAAGTAGGGATTATTGTTACTGGAAACGAACTAGTAGCTGTGGGTAAAAAATTACCTAAAGGAAAGATTTATGAGAGCAACGCAGTAATGTTAGCGGCTGCTTTAAAATCTGTAGGAATTAATAAACCAGTTATTTTTAAAGTAAAAGATAGTTTAAAAGCAACTGCTAAAGTTATCGAAAGCTGTTTGACGCAATTTGACGTCATCTTAATTTCTGGAGGAATTTCTGTGGGAGATTATGATTTTGTCAAAGAAGCATTAGTACAAAATGGAGTCGAAGAGTTATTTTATAAAATCAACCAAAAACCAGGGAAACCATTGTTCTTTGGAAAAAAGGAGGACAAATTAGTGTTTGCTTTGCCAGGTAATCCAGCTTCGTCATTGACTTGCTTTTATGTTTATGTTCTTGCTGCTTTAAAAAAGCGATTGGGTTTAACCAATATTCATTTACCAAAAATGAGCCGAAAAATAAGCGCAGCATATAACAATACGACTGGTAAAACATTATTTCTAAAAGGATTTTATAACGATCATGATGTTCGAGTTTTAGAAAGTCAGAGCTCAGCGATGCTGAATACTTTTTCTACAGCAAATTGTTTTATTACCATTCCTAATGACGTTACAGCAATAGCAGCAAATGAGGAGGTAACAATTATTCCCTTTAATTAATACCAAATGGATTTAGTATCTAACAGCGATTTAATCGTATTTTGTTTTGCTTTAATAATTGTAGCTTTTTTATATTCTAGTGTAGGTCATGGTGGCGCATCAGGTTATTTGGCTTTAATGGCAATTTTTGCAGTGCCTATTATGGTGATGAAACCATCAGCATTATTACTGAATTTGTTTGTGTCTAGTACGTCCTTTTGGTTTTATTATAAAGCAAATTTTTTTAAACCCAAGCTGTTTTATCCTTTTGCAATAGCATCAGTACCCGCAGCGTTTCTAGGAGGTTACATTACCTTAGATACGACTATTTATAAAGCAATTTTAGGAGTAGTTTTGGTTTTTGCAGCTTTACGATTACTTGGACTTTTTAGTACTAAAGAAAAAGAAATAACGGCAATTAATATTCCATTAGCCTTAGCATCCGGAGCCACGATAGGATTGTTATCTGGGATGTTGGGTATAGGAGGAGGAATAATCCTGAGTCCGATTATTTTATTATTAGGTTGGGCAAATATCAAAGAAGCAGCGGCAATTTCGAGTCTGTTTATTTTTGTGAATTCGCTTGCAGGAATATCGGGTTATCTTTTAAATGGGAGTTCGTTCCCTATTGAAAGTCTATACTTTGTTCCCGTTGCGATGGTTGGAGGAATGCTAGGAGCTTATTATGGAAGTGGCAAATTTTCAAATAAAACGCTTAAATACGTTTTGGGAGTGGTGATTTTGTCAGCAAGTGTCAAGTTGATTTTTCCATAAAATAACGGACTTTTAAAGTACAATAATATACAGCAATAAACAATGAATGGTGTAAGTATAGCAATTTTATGCGGTGGTAAAAGCAGCCGAATGCAGTCTGAAAAAGGACTGGTGCTATACAATGGCATTCCGTTTATCGAACACATTATTGCTGCTGCAAAAGAGGTTTCAACAGATATTATTTTGATTACAAATAGCAGTGATTATGACTACTTGCCTTTCGAAAAAAGAAAAGATATTGAAATTGATAAAGGACCTTTAGGCGGAATTTATACAGCGCTAACGTATGCTAAGCATCAAAATTGTTTGATTTTAAGTTGTGACATTCCATTAATAAAAGCGTCTTTATTAAAATTATTGTTCGAAAATGAAAATGTCACGGCGACTGTTTTCAAAGATACAGACCGAACACATCCTTTAATAGGATGTTATTCTAAAAAAGTGATGACCAAATTAAAAGTTGCCATTGAAAATGACGAATTAAAAATGATGCGTTTTCTAGATTCGGTTGAAGCAGAATTTATAACAATTGATGATCATAGAAGCGAGCAATTTCGAAATATAAATACCGTGGCAGCGTTAAACGAACTGACTAATAAGTAAAAAGCAAAGATGAAAAATTCAAAGACAGCCAAACTAACGATTGTAGGAGCAGGACCAGGAGATGTAGATTTGATTACAATTAAAGCGGTAAAGGCTTTGAAGGATGCCGATGTGATTTTATACGATGCATTGGTAAATGAAGGATTATTGGAACATGCTGAACATGCTGAGGTAATATTCGTTGGAAAACGTTTTGGATGTCATGCTTATAGCCAAGATCAAATTAACGAATTAATTGTTGTCATGGCCAAGAAGCACGGTCACGTAGTGCGATTAAAAGGTGGCGATCCATTTGTTTTTGGACGTGGAAGTGAAGAGATAGCTTTCGCCGAAGAACACGGTTTAGAAACTGCAATTGTCCCAGGTATTTCTTCTGCTTTGGGTGTGCCTACTGCTAATGGAATTTCGCTTACACAACGATCTTTTTCTGAGAGTTTTTGGGTAATCACTGGAACAACTTCAAACCATAAGTTGTCTAAAGATGTTGATTTGGCTTCAAAATCATCTGCGACAGTTGTTATCCTTATGGGGATGCATAAACTAAAAGAAATTGTAACTTTATACCAAAATAATCGAACCGACGATTTGCCGGTAGCCATAATTCAAAATGGTACTACCGAAAATCAAAAAATGGTCATAGGAACTGTGAGTTCGATAGTGGCCGTGGTTCAAGAACATGAATTAGCTTCTCCAGCGATTATTATCATTGGTGAAGTTGTGAAAAACCCTTCTAAACTGAGCGCTTTGTATAGCGAAGTAGCTTCAAATGATGAATTTGTTTTTCAAAATTTAAATGAAATAGCATGATAACAGTAAAATATTTTGGAGCAATCGCAGCACAAGCTAATGTAGCAGAAGAAATGGTTTTGTTTGCTGAGCAGTCTTTAGTTGATCTAATACAAGCGGTAACCACCAAGCACAATTTTGATACGGTTTCTTACAGCGTAGCGGTCAACCATGAGCTTATTCAAGATGTAGCCACATACGATTTACAAAGCAATGATGTAGTTGCTTTACTGCCACCCTTTGCAGGGGGTTAAAGAATAAATAATTAAATTATAAAATAATAGTCCAGCGATAATTTCATGGAATCAAAACGTTACAACCGACAAATCATACTTTCTGAAGTAGGCGAGAGCGGTCAGGAAAAACTCAAACAAACCAAAGTCTTAATTATAGGATTAGGTGGTTTGGGTGCTGCTATATTGCCTTATCTGGCTGCAGCTGGAATTGGCGAAATAGGATTGCTAGACGACGATGTTATTGATGTGAGTAATTTGCAACGTCAGGTTATTTATAAAACGACGGCAATAGGCAATCAAAAAGTAGCTGAGGCTGCAAAAATGGCGTCAGAACTAAACCCACATGTAGTTATTAATACTGTTGCCGAAAGATTGTCTAGTAAAAATGCCATCGCCTTATTCAATCAGTACGATATCATTGTAGACGGTACTGATAATTTGAACACCAAATATTTAATCAACGATGTTTGTTGCGCAATTAATAAACCGTTTGTATATGGATCAGTGTACAAATTTGAAGGGCAAGTCGCTGTTTTTAATTATAAGAACGGACCGTCGTATCGCTGTGTTTTTCCAGAAGATAATGCTACCGCTGCAAGTTGCAATGAGGCAGGAGTAATGGGGATATCAGTTGGAATTATAGGTATGTTTCAGGCAAATGAAGTGCTGAAAATGGTTTTAGGAATTGGTCAAACATTGTCTGGAAAATTGCTAGTCTACAACATGCTCACAAACGAACAGCAAAAATTCAATGTGAGTAAAAAAGAGTTTTTGATCACTGATAATGAAGCTTTCGATGAAAAATACAATAGCACAGAATCAGCTTTTGATACTATTTCTGCAATAGCACTAGAGCAGTATATTAACGATGAAAACAGCCTTCTTCTAGATGTTAGAAACCCCGAAGAAGTACCAAAATTGATCGCTAGTAATTGCATTGCTATTCCGTTGTCAGAGTTGCCTTCGAAACTAGATTTAATAGACGCTACTAAAACAATAGTTGTCTTTTGTCAATCAGGTATTCGAAGTAAAAAAGCCATTGAAATATTAGTAAAAGCTGACTTTAAAAAGCTACTAAACGTAGCAGGCGGGATGAACGCCATCAATAAAATTAAAAATAATGAAGTAGTCTTTACTTCTTAAAAATAGAACCATGAGTAAGAAAACAGTTTTCATACAAGGGGCAATTTCAAGTGAATTTATTGCACAATCAATCGCAAAGCATCAAGGCAAACACAGCATTGGGGCACATAACATATTTTTAGGGCAGGTTCGCGCTGATGTTCATGGTGATACAAAGGTAAAAGCCATAGAATACACCGCTTATGAAGAAATGGCAAACGAAAAACTAGACGCCATTAGAGAGAAGGCTTTCGCCAAATATGACCTTGTTTGCATGCACATTTATCACAGTTTAGGTGTTGTTGAAGTAGGAGAAGTTTGCTTATTTGTTTTTGTCTCTGCTGTAAGAAGAAAACAGGTTTATGAAGCCACAGAATCAATTGTAAACGGGATTAAAGAAGATGTGCCTATTTTTGGAAAAGAACTTTTCGAAAACGAGGAAAGCACTTGGAAAGTGAATACTTTATAGCGATTAGCTCAGAAGTAATGCGTTTTTGGACCAACAAATGCTTTTGATTTTAAATAAACACATAAAAATAGTTTTACTGTTGCTTTACATTTTGTTAGCCAACTTTAAAACCACTAGATTATTAGAATGGTAGATATCACACATAAAATAAATACGTTGCGTTCAGCAACAGCGATGGCTACTGTTTTAGTCAGTCATCAAAACACAATAGACGCAATTGTCAATAATTTGGTTCCAAAAGGGAATGTGCTCGAAATGGCAAAAACTGCAGGATTATTTGCAGTAAAAAACACCCATTTGGCTATTCCAGATTGCCACCCGTTACCTATAGAGTATACTGCTGTCGCTTATGAAATACATGATTTAAGTATCGATATTTTGTTCACAGTAAAAACAGTGTATAAAACAGGAGTAGAGGTAGAGGCTATGCATGGCGCTTCGATTGTGGCGCTAACCATGTATGATATGCTGAAACCTATCGACAAGCAAATCGAAATTTCGACTATCAAACTTGTAG
Source organism: Flavobacterium frigidarium DSM 17623 (assembly GCF_000425505.1). Classification (GTDB taxonomy): domain Bacteria; phylum Bacteroidota; class Bacteroidia; order Flavobacteriales; family Flavobacteriaceae; genus Flavobacterium; species Flavobacterium frigidarium. The sequence continues at coordinate 15,780 of NZ_AUDO01000010.1, forward strand.
AAAAAAAGGGCGGAAAATCGTCTTTTAAAAACAACTTTGACAAACCTATAAAAGCAGCCGTTTTTGTTTGTTCAGATTCAATATTTGCAGGTCAAAAAGAAGATCGTTCAGGAAAAGTTATCGTAGAGAAATTAGATTCTTACGGAGTCGAAACCACGCATTACGAAATCATACCTGACGAAATTGATTATATTCAAGAGCGTACAAGAAAATACAGCCAAGACAATCAATTGGTTATTTTCACAGGTGGAACTGGACTTTCGCCACGCGATGTAACACCGCAAGCTTTAGAGCCTTTGCTAGAAAGCCGCATTCCGGGCATCGAAGAGGCCATTCGTAATTACGGTCAAGACCGCATGCCATATGCTATGTTATCGCGATCAGTTGCGGGAACTTTAGGAGACAGTTTAGTGCTGGCATTACCGGGTTCTACAAACGGTGCAAAAGAATCTATGGATGCTATTTTTCCGCATGTTCTGCACATTTTTCACATATTTAAAGGCACTAATCATGACGCCAAATAACAGCCTTTTAACGGACGATTTTGGACGAAAGCACAACTACCTGCGCATTTCTTTAATAGAGAAATGCAATTTGCGTTGTACCTATTGCATGCCTGCAGACGGAATCCCATTATCTCCAAAAGCCGACATCATGTCTGCCGATGAAATTTTTAAAATCGCTAAAACCTTTGTGGATTATGGCGTCGATAAAATCAGACTTACTGGTGGCGAACCTTTATTACGCAAAGACTTTCCAGCAATAATCAAGCAGTTGTCATCGCTAGAAACCGAGATATCAATAACTACAAACGGCATTCTAATCGACAGGCATTTAGACGTTTTAAAAGAGTGTAACGTTTTTAAAATCAATTTAAGTTTAGACACTTTGGTGGCAACAAAATTCAATGCCATCACCCTACGCAATCAGTTTTCGATTGTCATGGATAACCTGGCATTGTTACTGGAGCATAATTTCAAAGTAAAAATAAATGTAGTCCTTATCAAGGGATTCAATGAGGACGAAATTATCGACTTTATTGCCCTAACAAAAGAGATGCCTATTTCGATTCGGTTTATAGAATTCATGCCTTTTGCGGGTAATGAATGGGACAGCAGTAAAATGGTGACGCAGCAGGAAATTTTGAGCCAAGTAGAAGCGCATTACACGCCTGAACACGTCGATAAATTAATTGATGAAGCTAACTTTACCGCTAGGGAATACAAGATCAAAGGTCACAAAGGAAGCTTCGGAATCATTAGTTCGATAAGCAATCCGTTTTGTGATGGATGCAACCGCATTCGATTGACTGCAAACGGCAAAATAAAAAACTGTCTGTTCTCAAATTCTGAGACTGACTTGCTAACGCCTTTCCGCAATAACCAACCAATAGAGGATGCGATTTCGGCCGCTATAAAAAGTAAAAAGAAGGTCAGAGCCGGCATGACTACCACCGCCGAAATCAATGATCCCACCTTAAATCAAGACAACCGCAGCATGATCAGCATAGGCGGATAATGTCATTAGAATAATCAGGAGCAATTCCCGTCATTCGTTACAACACATTTGCTTTCAAATCCTTTTTCTAGCAGCTGGCAGGAGCTTCCTCTGGTCGCTCTGCCAGCTGCAGTAAAAGCAATTTTCCAGCTGCATGGGGTTTTCACTTCTCCCGGGGCTAGGGGAGTTGTGGGGTAATTACAATTATTTTAATTTAACACGTACATTAAATGACAGCACGACTTATGGTATCTATTTGGAATTAATGTTCAGATTTTTCGGATATTTATTTGTATGTTTGGGAGTGTAAAGAAGTATAATTTTGCGCGCATTTGCATTACATATTATTTACATTTAAGCCTTATATATTTAAAAATTAACAATTAAATATATGAAGAACAACGTATAATTTAACAAACTAGTATACGATGCCAATACTAAACGACATAATTGATTGGGCTGAAAACAAACCAGTTTTTTGGCAAGTAGCAATTGACCGCTTAATTCGAAATAATGAACTAACTGGAAATGACATTTCAGAGCTTAAAGAAATTTGTAAAGTAGATTATGGATTATCTAAAGCTGATTTTGCTGAAGTTGATTTTGGTGATTTAAGAAATTTTGCAAATAACTCAACTAATATTGATAATGTGACACTTTCTAGAATTTCCAATGTAGATAATGTTAACGCTCTTTCAAAAACTAGTGAATTAGAATTCGCACCAAATGGCCTAACAATCGTCTATGGAGACAATGGATCAGGAAAATCTAGTTATGTGAGTATTTTGAAACACGCTTGTAATACAAGAGGTCGTAAACCAAAAATAAATGTTAACTTATACGATCCAACTTGTTATGGAAAAGATAAAAAAGCAGATATAGAGTACACAACTGATGGAACAAATTTCAGTACAGTATGTCTCGTTAATGAACAAGTAAATAATTCTGCTTTAAAAAGTATTGACGTTTTTGATACATTCAGTGCAAATCATTACATTGACGGAGAAGATGAAATTGCTTTCATTCCTCAAGGTTTATCTATTGTAGAAAAATTAGCAATAGATTTAAAAAGGGTTGAAAACGGTCTAAAGGCAGAATTATTGAGTCTGGATTTACAGAAATTCGACCACACACTTTTGGAAGTCTCTGATTGTTCAACTGCAAAAACATTTCTCGAAAACTTAAATTCAAATTCAACTCTTGACGAATTAAGAGCTGAATCATTTTGGAATTCAACTAAAAGTTCTAGAATTGGAGAATTAATTATAGAAATTGATAAGTTAAAAGCAACAGATCCAAAGAAAAGTTTAAAAGAAAATGAAGAAAAAATAAAGCGTTTCGAAATTTTACAAAACAAATTTCAAGCCCTTGAAAATCAATTAACAGGTTCGATTTTAATAGATTTAAAACTAACATTAAACAATTTTGTAACAACATGCGAAGCTTTAAAAGAATCTTCTGAAAAAGCATTCACTGAATTGCCAATTGAAGGTGTTGGTAATAGTTCTTGGAAATTACTTTGGGAGAGTGCTCGAAAATTCTACAATATAAGTACCGAAACAGAAAATTTCCCAGAAGTAAATGAAGACAGCAATTGCCCACTTTGTCTACAAGATTTAGATGAAGATGCAAAAAACAGATTTGTGTCTTTTGAAACTTTTGTAAAAAATGACATTCAAAAAACTCATGATGTAGCATTTCATAAATTTAATTTAGCAAATGAATATTTAAATAAAATAGATTTCTCATTTAAGGAACAAAATCCTACAGCCATTGAACTTGATGAAATAATTGATGATTATTCACAAATTCAAATAAAATATTTGGAATTGCTTTCAAATCAAAGGGATAATTTAACAGCTCTTTTTGAAAGAAAAAAAATAATTGAAGTAATTGACTCAATTGAAATAGAAAATACGCCTAAGACATTGATTCAACAATCAATTAAAAGTTTAATAGAAGCAAATGAAAAATTGAAAGTTCTATCAATTGAAGATGATTTAATTCCACTCAATAAAGAATTAAATCAATTAAAAGGAGAAAAAAAGATTTTCGATTTTAAACCCAAATTAGCACGCGAAATTTATCGTCAGAAAAAAATAAATTTACTTAATCAGTGCATCAGTAAATGTACTACTCGAACAATTACGACACATAGTAATGAGTTAGCTACAAAATATGTCAGTCAAAATCTTAAACAAAACTTCAAAACTGAACTTTCAAAACTAGGTTTTAAAAATATTAAAATAGAAACCGAAACTAAAGGTCAAAGAGGAAAACAATACCATTATTTAAGACTTGACGAACAAAATTCAAATGGAATTGTATTAAAAGACATTTTAAGTGAAGGAGAACATAGATGCATTTCATTAGCAACGTTCTTGTCTGAATTATCCACTTCAGAACATAAAAGTGCTATAATTTTTGACGATCCAGTTTCATCTCTAGACCATAAATGGCGAAATAAGATATCAAAAAGAATTGCAGAAGAAGCTTTAGAACGACAAGTTATAGTTTTTACTCACGATATCACTTTTTTACTAATGATTCAAGAACATTCTGAAAATCTGAATTGTAATTTAGACATAAAGAGTCTCACGAGAAAGAAACAAGAAACAGGACTAATTGCAAGCAACCCGCCATGGGATGCTTTACCTGTTGGAAAACGTATCAGATTGCTAAAAAGTGAATATCAACAATTAGAAAAAATTGAGCGAACGGAAACTGATGAAGTTTATAAAGAACGAGCAAAATATTTATATGGAAAACTTCGAGAAACTTGGGAGCGTTTTGTTGAAGAAGTATTCTTAAATGGAGCAATTCAAAGATTTGGCAGAGCAATACAAACTCAGCGTTTATCAAAAATTGTAGATTTATCGGATGAGGATTATAACCTTGTTGAAAAAAACATGAGTAAATGTTCTACTTATTTCACGGGACACGATACCGCAGGAACTTTAATTGAGGAAATGCCTGATTCTGCCGAATTTCTTGTTGACGTGACGACTTTAGATCAGTACATAGGTCAAATTAGAAAACGTAGAACATAACCAGTCATAATATTTTCTTCCCATTGCCGCAAAATTCTCTTCAAATCTTAAGTTAGTGGTTAGGCCAACATTTAAAATTATTTCATTTATCTCTAATACATAAATCCTAAACTGTATGATTTACCAACAATCTAAAAATCCAATCTAGCTACCAAGTTTCCTCATAAAATCTTCCACAAGCCATTTCGAGTTAAAGTGTACTATTGTTGTAGATATATTAGTTTACTTTGTGGCGATGACAATCATAATACCGTTGTTTTGGAAAAGAGTCGTAAGTAATAGCCCTGATGGGAGCGGCATCCTCGTAACGTAGTGGAGAGATACAGCGGACAGCAGGAGGGAAGTTCTTAAAAACTGCGGTTGCAGTGCTCCTAAAATAAGAAGTAGTGATGTATAAATGTTGGTTATTTTATTAAATTCACTGTAACAGATTTCAAAAAACACACTCTTATATTAAAACGATTAGTACAAACAAAAATACAGCTATGAAAAGAATTGTTATAAGTGGTCTTATGCTTTGTGCGGGGATGGTTTCTCAGGCGCAATCAATTGACAAGATCATCACAGTCAAAAAAGTTACCGAGGTAGAAACGATACTTGCTGCAGATGATATGCAAGGGCGTGCAACTTTTACTAAAGGAATCGATAAGGCTTCTGGTTATATCGAAAACCAATTTAAAATGATAGGTTTAGAGACTTTTAACGGTGCCAAAGATTTCCGCCAAGAGTTCGAAATGACCGAATCCAAAACTAAAAGTCTGAACGTTCAAATTAACGGAAAGACTATTGAGCAAGACGATATGATTGCTTTTTCATATCAGCCGGAGGCCTCTTTTACAGAAGACAGTCCTATTGCTGTGGTGAATATTAGAGCTGGAGACTCTTTTGGACCGAAGTTTTATGAGTATTACCAGAGTGATAAAAACCTACTGGTTCTTGTAGACAACTCGTTTAAGCGAGTGATGCCAAATTTGCGACACATGAATCAAGTGGCGGCAACTCCTGGGAAAAATACGGTAGTTTTTGTGTTTGGTCCTAGTGAAGCAGCACATTTTAAAATTGATGTAAAAAACACCGTTAGCACAAACAAATTAAACAATGTTGTAGGTGTTTTGAAAGGGAAGAGTAAACCAAATGAATATGTGATTTTCTCAGGACATTATGATCATTTAGGAATTGAATCCGTTGCGGCGGATGCCAACCAAAACGAAACAGATTCTATTTACAACGGTGCCAATGATGATGCTGCAGGAACGACTGCGGTAATTATGCTCGCTGACTATTTTAAGAAAATGAATAAAAACGAACGCTCGATAATTTTTACTGCTTTTACAGCGGAGGAAATAGGTGGCTATGGTTCAAAGCATTTTTCGAAACAGATGGATGCGGCACAAGTAACAGCGATGTTTAATCTCGAAATGATAGGAACAGAATCTAAATGGGGAAAAAACTCAGCGTACATCACGGGATTTGATAAGTCAAATATGGGCGAAATTTTACAGAAGAATTTAAAAGGTTCGCAGTTTCAATTTCATCCAGATCCGTATCCAGACCAACAATTGTTCTACAGATCAGACAATGCTACACTAGCGAAATTAGGAGTGCCTGCACATACAATTTCGACTTCTAAAATGGATAGTGAAGCAAATTACCATAAAGCGAGTGATGAGATAGGAACGTTAGATATGAACAACATGACCGAAATTATCAAAGCGATTGCAATTAGTTCTTCGACTATTATTAGTGGTGAAGATACGCCTACAAGAGTAGATACGACGCAATTGAGATAAGCGTAGATTTCGCTCAAAGCGCAAAAAATATTTCAGGGAAACCATTTAAGAAATAAGAAATTAAGTCAGTTACTTAATCCATCTTGTTTTTTAAATGGTTTCTTTTTTCGATAAAAATGCAAGACAAAGAGTTTTACATTTCGATAAGCAATACTTCAAAATTTTCCTTTGCAGCTTCGCAAATAGAACAACAGTAGGATTCAGCTAAATCTTGAAAAAGGGTGCCTGCTGCTATGTTTTGTGTAAGATCACCATATTTAGCGTTGTAGATAGTAAGGCAATCTTGGCATTGATATACTTCTTGCATTTCGTTCTCTTGAACGCTAGTTTCTATGTTTCTCGATGGAGTTTCACTTCCTAATTCTTCAAAATATTTTTTACTTAGTTCGATTAAAATAGTAGGCAACTCTAATTTATCCACATCTTGAACATGCACCTGATACTTTCTTGTATTGGGATCAAAATTGCGAGCATACAAAACATTGTAAGTGTCTCTAATTTTTATCGATTGTAAATCTTGTGGTAAACTGTTTTTTTCTACGACAATCGAAGTAAAATAATGGCCGTCTCGATTGTAATTAGAAATTCCAAACGTAAGTCCGTAAGTACTTATATCAAACTGATCTAATGTTCGCACCAATAAAGTCTTCAATTCCAGTGCCCATTGCTCTGCCACGGGGAGATGCCAATTCAATTCTAATAAAGAGTGACGAATATTGATTCCTTTCTTACCCAAAAATTTTTCCCAGTCTAATTTTCGGTCTTTCGGAATCCCTTTTATCACAAAGGATTTCCAAGGAGTGATGCTGATTTTTCCAATCTTGCATTCGAAGCACAAATCACACATTTCTTTTAAAAACTCCAAATCATACAAGTTGTTTCTCCAGTACAATCCCAACCAATATTGGTCGATTCCCAGTCGATTCATACCTTCATAGTATGGAAAAGGATGAAACGGAATTTGCAATGATTTGTCGATGGTTCGGTTATTAGTATCTAGAGTTTCACTGACAATATTGAATATTTTGCTGATTCCTATCGCCTCGTTAGCAACTAACTTTTCGATGTAATAATAAATGGTAGCAATGTCCCAACTGTAAATTAACGCGGGATAGACTTCCATGCGTTCCCAACCCGGCAACCGAATGTACATAAACCAATAATCATCATGTTCAGAAGCGATAAAATTAATATGTCCCGTGAATAAAGGAACAAGCTGTTGTCTAGGGTCTGTGATGTTGACTTTCAGCTTAGGTTGTTCTTGAAACTGCTCTAAAACATAGAGAAATTTGTTTCCAGTAAGCCAAGAGGTATTGGTAAAAATATCTGTAGAAACATAAGAGGAAACGATATTATTAACTGCAAAACTATCCGGGAAAATAAATTTGTGAGCGCTATTTTTTACATCACTATTTTCAATAAAAGCCTCGGGAAAAATAATGTCTTGTCTCGATCCAAAAGAGAGGTTTTTTAAATTTTGATCTAAAGCTAGGTTTACAATATCACGCAATTCTCCCGGTGAAATCACGCCTCCTTTTACTATTAATCTCGTTAGCTTCATCTTTTCTGGTGTTATGTTTTTTTAGTATTTATTCTCAGTTTGCAGTGTTCAGTTTACTGTTTCGGCTTGTAGTTTTCAGTCTCAGCCATTAGATTCTGTTTTCTTAGATTGAATTGACTAGGATTGATGTATCTCATCTTTTTATTTGCATTTTGCTAACAGCTCTTTTACTTCAGTTTTGCAACTTCCGCAGCCTAATCCTGCACCGGTGCTGTTGCAGAGTTCGGTGAAATCAATGGTTCCTGATTTGATGGCGTCTTCGATGTTTCCGCTTCCTACTTGGCTGCAGGAGCATACTAGTCGTCCTGAAACTGCTTTTGCAGTAGCGCGTCCTCGCAATAATAAATCTCTCTTATCGGCGAGTTCGATTTTGCTTTCGATCATTGTTTTAAATTCTGCAAATTCATTTTTGTCACCCATTAATATGGCACCTACAAGCAAATCGTCTTTAACAATGCATTTTTTATAGTAGCGCTTTTTTAAATCGGCAAATACGATTTCTTCATAGGAATCATCATTGTGAGGAACCGTAACCTGACCAATACTGCAGAGATTGATATCCTCAAGTTTTAGAATATTCATCAATACTGATCCATTATAGCTGCTGTTCACATCTCCGCTAAGATAATTTGCCAGTAATCCCGCTTGCTCTTCTGCAGCTGAGGTGATTCCGAAAAGTTGGTTGTTAAATTCTGCGATTTCTCCAATGGCAAAAATATTTGGTATCGAAGACTGTAAATACTGATTCACTTTGATTCCACGACCACAAGCAAGCCCCGCCTCTTTTGCAATTTCGATATTAGGAATCGTCCCAATAGTATACACAATAGCATTAGCAGTCAAAACCCGCCCACTTTTCAGGCTGATCTCGAGTTCGTTTTTATTGCTGTCAAAAACAGTACTCACTTCATTATCAAAGTAGATTTGGATATCCCTGAGTTGCACTTCTTCGGCAAGTAGTTTGCTAGATATTCGATCTAATTGACGCTCCATCAATCGTGAGGCACGCTGAATTATTGTGATGTTTACCTTTTTATGTTTTAAAGCAGCTGCTAATTCAAGTCCGAGTAAACCACCACCTACAATGACCACATGTTGCTCTGTGGGTGCTAAGCCAGTTTGCTCTAAGTGATATTTGAGTTGGTCAGCGTCCTCTTTTTTTCGAATGGTAAAACGCCCCGCTAGATGCAACTGAGCATTCTCAGGCACAAATGACCGACTACCCGTAGCCAAAATCAATTGATCGTAGCTGTGTGCAATTCCGTTACTGTCTATGATTGTATTTTCAGTAGCCTTAATAGCGTCTATACCAATAGCTGTTTTTAAAGTAACATTTAGTTTTTTAAGCTCTACAGCATTAATTTTTGAGAGTTGCTCCCAACTGCGTTCTTCGGTTAGATATTCAGGAAGTAAAACGCGGTTGTAAAAAGGGTTTTCTTCTTTCGAAAAAACGACAATTTCGTCAGCTGTATTTAGTTCACGATAATTTTGTATAAATCTAAAAGCTGCAGCGCCCGCACCCACGATTGCAATTTTACTTTTTGGTTTCACATATTTAGTCACAGCGACCAAGGTAAATTTAAAATCAGGTTCCTTAGAAACGGGGTCTACAATAGTATTGGTCAAATTATTGGCTCTGCTTAAATCGGTATTTAGTTGCCTGCCCCAGTGCATCGGTAAAAATACTACGCCTTCTTTAATGGTGGTGGTGATATTTGCTTTAACGCGTACAAGGCCATTTTTGCTTGTAATTTCGACTAAATCACCTTCTTTTATTCCTTTTTTATAGGCATCAATGGGGTTAATTTCCAAAAAAGGTGTTGGCTTGTGGGTCATTAATCGAGACACTTTTCCAGTCTTGGTCATGGTGTGCCATTGATCCCGAATGCGTCCTGTGGTTAAAATAAAGGGAAATTCATCATTTGGTTCTCCAGAAGTGTTTTCAATAGCTGCAGGCACAGTAAAATTGGCTCTTTGCGAAGGCGTAAAGAATTTTTTATCTTCAAATAGGCGCGGAGTTCCAGGATGGCGGTAGTCAGAAACGGGCCATTGAAACGTTCCTTCATTTTTTAAGCGGTCATAATTCAAGAATGAAATATCCATGTTGGTGTCACGTGTCATGCGGCAATATTCCTTGTAGATTTCTTCTGTTGAGTTATAATCAAAACCAGAGAATTTCATCTTTTTAGCAAATCGCAGTAAAATATCGACATCTGCTAGTGCTTCTCCTGGTGGATTAATTCCCTTGGCTAAGTAGGAAATCCTTCTTTCAGAGTTGGTCATGGTCCCTTCTTTTTCTAACCACCCTGCAGCAGGTAACAATAAATCAGCATACTTCGTAGTTTCGGCTTTGTGCGAAATATCTTGAACTACTACAAATTTGGCTTTCGCCAAAGCGGCCTCAGCTTTTCGTGCATCTGGCAAACTCACTAGTGGGTTGGTACAAATAATCCAGATTGCTTTCATTTTTCCAGAATCTAGCGCTTCAAACATTTCTGTAGCTGTCAATCCAGGATTGGGTGAGATGCTGTCTACTCCCCAAAAATCAGCAACTTCTTGGCGGTGTTCTGGGTTGGCTAAATCTTTGTGAACAGCAAGTAAATTAGCCATACCACCCACTTCACGACCACCCATCGCATTGGGTTGTCCCGTTAATGAAAACGGTCCCGAACCCGGTTTGCCCACATGACCGGTAAGTAATGATAAGTTGATCAGCGCAGTGTTTTTATCGACTCCAATTGCGCTTTGATTTAATCCCATCGCCCATAGCGTCATAAAGCCTTCCGCTTTACCAATTAAATCAACCGCTTGTTCTATTTGAATCATGGGAATACCACAAACTTTTGCGGCATTTTCGATCGAAGTGGCCATGATGATCGCTTTGTATGCCTCGTAGTTTTGCGTGTGATTTTTTATAAAATGGCTATCGTTGTAACCTTTTTCGATAATTCTTTTGGCTAAAGCATGGTATAAAAGAACATCGGTTCCGGGTGTGATTTGTAAATGAAGATCGGCAGTTGCCGCAGTATCTGTCTTTCTGGGATCAATAACAATGACCTTTACTTTCTTATTTTTTTCTCTGTGATTTTCTAATCTTCGAAATAAAATAGGATGACACCAGGCAGGATTTGCGCCTGTAATCAAAAAAGTATCGGCAAGTTCGATGTCGTCGTAGGAAATAGGAACGGCATCTTCACCAAATGCTTTTTTATATCCCACCACCGCCGAACTCATGCAGAGACGGGAGTTTGTGTCAATGTTATTTGTTTTCAAGAAACCTTTAACCAACTTATTTGCGATGTAATACTCCTCAGTGAGACATTGTCCTGAAACGTAAAAACCCACACTGTCTGGACCGTATTTTTTTATAATAGAAGAAAATACAGCAGCAGCTCGGTCCATTGCTGTATCCCAATCGACACGCTGTAAAGGTTGGGATTTACTCCAACGCATTTCAGGATACAAAATTCGATCCGAAGTATCATTAGCAACGTAATGTAGATTCATTCCCTTAGAACAAAGCATTCCTTTGTTCACAGGATGATTTTCATCACCACGAACACTCACGTAGTTTTTTGCATCGGTAGTGGCAATAATACCACAACCTACACCACAATACGAACAAGTTGTTTTAGTTTCTGTGCTTTGCATTTTTTCAATTCTTAAGGGTTGATGAAATCATGTTTGAAATTTGACTTCAATTCTGTGCTTATTCAAAAGTAAGTATTTATACGTAATAATTGACGTGATGCTTTTGTATAGTACGGTCTTTTATCGTTTTCAAGATTTGTTCGAAAAATATTATTGTATTCTCATTTTAGCATGGTGATAAGCAATTTTTGTCAATGAGTAAAGCGTTCAATTTATTTCGAACTGAAGATTTTTGGATTGATGTTTACCATAATCCAGCACCAATTATTGGTTTTAGAATCTGGTGCTGATTTCAATCTTTCTAATGTTTTAGTAGCAAAGAACTGAGAATAGCCAGCTTGAACGAGAATGTCTTTTTGCACTTTAAAAGAGGTTGTAAAATCAATTTCAGAGCCTAAGTTGCTATTCATTTTGGTACTGCTTTCGTCAAGCACTTTGGCTGCAGCATGGAACAAATGCGGACTCAATGCAAACTGCCATTTTTGAGCATTGTAACTAAGTTTGAGATACGCATCTTTTAAACCTACGTTATTGATGTGATTGCCAACATAGAAATAATCCATCAAGCCATTAAAGGCATGGTTGGTACCAAAAAGAGGTGTAAAAGAGCGTAATTTAGAATTACTATCATCCTGATCCTTACCAGATAGATATTCATAACCTATAGTTGCTTGTAAGTTATTTGTTAGTTTGTAGTTGAAGTTAATAGCTGCATTTAAAGCATTGAGCGTATTACCATTGCTCTTTCCTGTTTGTTGATAAAGACTAAGGTCAGTGTTCCATTTAGTTTTTTTATAAGTAATGAAAGTTCCGAATGTTTGTTTGTAATCGAGCTTAATATCGTTTGCTGCATCACTGTACTCATAAGCAGTATTCAAGAACAGAAGGCTCATATTGAGATTATTTCTTGCAAAATTATAATGTGCATACTGCATATTCTTATAGGTGGTAGTATAAGCAACGGCGGGTGCCACTAGATTTTCAGCGCTAGCATTCAAAGCAAATCCGATGTCTAGGTTAGTGTTTTTATTTTCGAATTTTACAACTGCTGCATCATGACTTTGGCCTTGTTGCAACCAATCTATCGCTCCAAAAATACGCTGATTATCATAAGAGATGATTTGGCGGCCTAAACGCGCACTCCATTTACTATCGAACGCATATTGTGCCCACGCTTCATAAACTTGGATTCCGTTTTTATCGTTAGTTGCTATTGTCGGCACTTCGCCCCATGTACGTATATTTTGAAGACTTAATTTTGTTACCAGATTTTCTTTCTTAAAATTTATATTGAGTCGGCTTCTTTGCGAAATAAAAGAAGTGGGACTCTCGTTTTCCTTTAATAAATTTTTATATCCGTTGCGGTATTCAAATCGAGGTCGCAATTGAATGTCTGCGTCAAATTCTTGAGAATAGGCGATACAGCCAAGAAGAAAAAACAAGCTAGAAAGTAATTTTTGCGGACTCATAATTATCATTTTTTAAAATATTAATATTAAGTAAAAATACTTATTAAATTTTAAGTAATTATACTTAATTGTATTTTTAAGAATATGATAATTAGAAAGGGAAATTATAAAGTGTCGGTAATTTTTAAGAGGCTACATTATTATATTCAAATTGTAGCTGCTTTATTAAAATAAAAAAAGCCCTCTTTTAATTAAATAAAAGAGGGCTTAATTGTATAAGTGATAGTTTTACTGCAGTAAATCATATAATTTGTTCATATCATCAAATAACGGAATATCGTGATCACTAAAATGTCCTTCAGATCCGTGAGGGGCATAACCGTAAACAGCAAATCCACCTGCGATTGCTGCTTGAACTCCCACCGGACTGTCTTCGATTACAACGCAGTCTTTCGGTTCAAAACCCATTGTTTTTGCTGCGTGCAAATATAGCTGTGGATCTGGTTTCCAACTATTAATATCATAAGCACTGAAAATATTGCCTTCAAATTGCTCTAAAAGATGTGTAGTTTCTAAGTTGAGACGTATTTTATCTGCAGGACCGTTTGAAGCAACGCAAAAAGGTACTTTTAATTTATTTATTAATTGAGGGACTCCAGCTACTGGTTGGAGATTAGATTTGAAAGCTTTAAATGATCGCATTCTAAAATCTTCCTCAAAGTTGATTGGTATTTTTTTGTCAGTCAAACTTTGGATGTATTCGAAACAAAATTCCAATGACTTACCAAGAAAAAGACGCATTGCCTCTTCCTCTTGAAGCGGAATATCTAATTCCTGTGCCATGCTAACGAGTGTTCCAATAGAGATTTTTTCGCTATCAACAAGTACGCCATCGCAGTCAAATAATATGCATTTGTATTTCATAATTGTAAATAATTTGGATAAGGATTAAATGCAATTCTGCACTTTTAAAATTGGATTAATTAAAGTAATTCCAGCAGTTCTAAAGGAGTATTAATTATGGTCTTTGCTCCGTTTTCTTGCAACTCCGTTACAGGTCTAAAACCCCATGAAACTCCTACGGCATGCATGTTTGCATTAGTTGCAGTTTGCATGTCAACACCGCTATCTCCCACATATAAAATTTGCGAAACAGGAATGTTTAAGTCGCTGCTTATTTGGATTGCAGTTGCTGGATTGGGTTTTTTTAGTTCCTCTGTGGTTAATCCAATAACAATTTTGAAATAGTCAGGAAATAATTTTTGGACTACTTTTTTTGTAAGAACATCTGCCTTATTGGATAGTATTGCTATTATAATTTCCTTCTCTTTCAAAGTGTCGAGTAGTTCGTTGACTCCTCCGTATGCCTTTGTTTTATTCACACAATTTTCGCTGTAAACAGTCATCAATTCTTCAAAGCAACGGTTAACTTCATTTGCATTATTGTGCTGTTGTGGAATTGCTTTGGAAACTAGATTGAGTAATCCGTGACCTATAAAGTAATTGTATGCAGCATAATCGTGCGTAGGATAATGGCTGTTTTTTAATACAGTATTCATTGCATCGGCAATGTCTTCTAAAGAGTTTACTAAGGTACCATCAAGGTCAAAAATTACTGCTTTATAATTCATAATATAATTTTATATCGCTTCACAAAGATGTTGTAGCGTTTTATTTTTATAGTTGTCTTACAAAGTTAGCCAATTGCTTTTCATTGCTCTTGTAAATAGTTTGTTTTATCACTTTTTTAAGAGATGGGATATTGATTTTATTATCGAATAGTAATTAAAAATCCGAGTGCCTAGCCCTGATAGTAGCGGCATCTCCTGCTTTGTAAGTTATGGCGTTAGCCAGAATTTACAAAGTAGGAATACAGCGGATAGCAGGAAAGTGCTCCTGATAAAAATTATTTATTTTGTTTCTATCTGTTTGGATAAGTTGGGTTGTGTGTTGTTCATCATTTTAGTGATGGTGTGGTGCATCCAGATTAGGCATACTGCAGATAATAGTAGTACGAAGATCCATGAACTTGACCAGAAACCGGTGAACGTGAGTAAATAACTAAAGATAATTGGGCAAAAAAAGCCACCGAGTCCGCCCAGTAATCCCACCATTCCGCCAACGACGCCTACTTCGTTTGGGAAATAATCAGGGATGTGTTTGTAAACGGCAGCTTTACCAATTCCCCACGAAATTCCGATGAGCACGACTAGCAATAAATAAATCCACATATTTGCGTCAAATTTTATCGAAGTGATGCCTTGTGCTAGTAATTCTTTTTTTGCGACTTGTTGATTTTGAGTCACTATTATTTTCTGCCAAGAGCTTTTTGTTGGAAAAATGTTATTGGATGTTTGCTGTGTTTTCTTTTCAGTTATAGGGAAATTATTTTGGTCCACTTGTATGTTATTTGCAGTAATTGCAGTTACTATTCCTGCTTTCTTTGCCATGATTCCAGCTCCTGCAGTAATGATTTCCATTTTAGGAATCATTAATAGTGCACTTAAAATTACTGACGAACTCAAAACCCAATACATTACTTTTCGGGCACCAAATTTATCTGATAAGTAACCTCCAAAAGCTCTAATTACTCCAGAAGGTAAACTAAATAAAGTAGCAAACATACCACCCATAACCAGACTGGTTTGGTAGACATTCATGAAGTTGGGTAATAGCCATTGTGAGTAAGCCACAAAACATCCAAAGACAAGAAAATAGTAGATTCCGAAACGCCAAACTCGAGCGCTTTTTAAGGTCGAAAGCATTTGTGGCAGTGTTCTCGTTTGTTTTTCAACGACTTTGTTTTGGGCGAATATGATAAATAGTATTCCGATAATTAGTAGTGAAAAACCATAAAGGACCGGTAGAATTTTCCAGCCATTTTGTAAATCGCCTACAGAGAAATGATTCAATAGGGAAGGAGCTACAAAGGTAGTGATAGCGGCTCCGGCGTTTCCCATTCCGAAAATTCCTAAAGCGCGACCCTGCCATTCTTTAGGATACCATGCTGAGGTGTAACCTATTCCCACTGCAAAACTAGTTCCTACGAGTCCGAAGAAAAAACTCAAAATGGCAAACATGATAAAGCTGTCTGCAAATGGTAATAGAAATAGTGGAATCGAACATAAGATTAACAAAGTTGAGAACACTACTTTACCTCCTAATTTATCAGTCAAAATCCCCACAGGCAATCGCATTAGTGATCCTGTTAAAATAGGGATTCCTAATAGCCAGCCCACCTGAACCATAGTCCAATTAAAGATGCCGTTGTCTACTAAGAAGGTTACTAATACACCGTTTAATGTCCAACATGCAAAGCAAATTGTAAAAGCAAGGGTGTTTAAAAATAAAATTTTGTGAGATTGTTTTAAGGATTTTTCGCTTTTCATAGTACATATTTTTAACAAATATAAGTACCATGCGAAACAATACGTATTAAAATTAAGTATTTATACTTAATTTGTCTACGTTTTGCGAAATTGCTTTTTTGTTTAATTCCCTTTATTAATTCATCAAAAATCAGCCACTTTTTTTATTAAGTTGTATTATAGCATTTACTAAGATGCTAGATCAAAGCGTGTTCCTTTGCTTTATTAGCCAATTCAATCAAGTTTTTCACTTCTAATTTTTTCATTAAATTGAAGCGGTGAACTTCGGCTGTTCTTTTACTAATTGATAATGCTTCTGCGATTTCCTTGTTTCCTTTTCCTGAAAGTAAATGCGTCAAAATTTCTTTCTCACGTTTAGTAATTAATAGACTTTCAGCTAACACGGGTTTAGGTTGATGAGCCGTCGTAGATGTGTTAGTTAGCTGGTTAATTAAAATATTTGAAATATCTCCACTAAAATATTTACCTCCATTTGCTACGGTATTCACAGCTTTTAAGAATTCTTCTTTGCTAGAACCTTTCAGTAAATAACCATCGGCACCTGCTTTGATAGATTTCAGAACATATTCTTCAGAGTCATGCATAGAAAGCATAACGATCTTAATATTGTTATTTTGACTACGTAGTTTTTCGACCACTTCAATTCCAGTCATATTTGGCATTCTAATATCTAGAATAACCAAATCAGGAGTAGCGTCAGCGATAAATTGTAAGGCTTCTAAACCATCGACTGCTTCGGCAACGACTTCTATGTTTTTTTCGTTTTCCAACAAAGATTTGATTCCGTCTCTAACAAAAACATGATCATCGGCCAACAATACTCGAATAGGATTCTCCATAATTTACTTACTTTATAAACGAAATAGTTAAGTATATCTAACTACAATAAGTTGCTAATATACGTAATAATTAAAAATTTAAAAAGTCGAATATTAAATAGGAATATTAAAGGTGATGCGAGTGCCTTCACCGGGGATGGAGTTAATAAATACGCGTCCGTTGATGTATTGAATTCTTTCTTTCATGAATAACAAACCCATACCAGACTCGCTATTGCGTTTTGCCTCCACTTGAGTCACATCAAAGCCTTTACCGTTGTCATCGATTATAATACTTAGTATCGAATTGCTATGCGAAAGTTGCACTGCAATATCAATTGATTCAGCATATTTAATAGCGTTGTTTACCGCCTCCTGAGTCAAGCGATAACAGTTGATTTCGATTAAAGAATCTAATCGTTTATCAAAATTAGTTTTATTGTAGAAAACGATGTTTTTACCAGTTAGCTTCCCTAGCTCAGTGGTTAGTTTACTCAGTGAAGCTGCGATTCCGTAGTCGCTTAATTCTGGCGGCATCAAGTTGAAAGTCGCCGTTCGTACCCCTTTTATAATGTCTAGAGAGAGCTTTTTTAAATAGGTTATTTTCTGTTCTGTTTTGTCCTTGTCGTTGACATCGATACTTTCTAAACTAAATTTTAGACCAGTTAGCATTTGGCCTATCCCGTCATGAATTTCTCGCGCAATTCGATTCTGCTCGTGCTCTTGATTTTCAACGATTTTACTCGAAATTGTTTTTTGTTGGTTTAACTTGTCTGCAATTTGTGCCTTATTCAGGCGCTCGACTTCTTGCTCTGCTTTTTTACGTTCCGTAATGTCAAAGCAAATCACTAGCAATTCAGAATTTCCTTTTTTAATTGTTACAGGAACAATAGAAAGGTCTAGCCAAACGACAACATCATTTTTAGTAGTCGTTTTTAGTTCGCCGTGCCAACTCGATCTGTGTTTGTCTTTAATTAAATGATCGATATATGCTTGCTCTTGTGATAATGAGCTAAGCGCTTGCGAAAACTTATCTTCTGCTGAAAGCATATTGTATTGCAATAGTTTACAAAATTGCTCTCCCATGTGAATTATTTTTCCGTCAGGAGTCAAGCGACAGTAAAGTAAGCTGTTTTCTAAAGCATAGTTTAGGGATTTCAATTCTTTAACCGAATCCTCTTTTATCTCACTTAACACCTCTGTATCATAAGCCAACTTGATTGCCTTTTTTTCTGAAGAAAGTAATTTGGCAATGAGTATCTCGATTCGTTGGGTTGTGGGCTTGAAAATAAAAAGAAATTCTAGTAATAATAAAAAGAGGGTGAAACTGAGAATACCATATTCAGTATTGCGTTGCAGTCGCACTTTTTCTAAAGCTTCTTTTTCATATTGACCTACAATTTGGTTCATTTTCGAAAGAAAAGCACTTTCGTTATCCAAAATTGTAGAGACGTTTTTAGACTGAATGACGTTGTTCTTACTAGATATCAAATCAGTTGTAGCAACTACAATTGCATCAAAATGAGGTTGGATTTGGCTATATAAGCTTTCGATTTTGAGACTGTTCTCTTTAGGAAAGTGAAGATCATCGTCGCCGTTTTTTAAAGCAAAATGAGTGTTTTTCCAGGTTGAATATGTGGCAGTAATTTTTTGAAGTTCGCTGTTTTTTTTAGTGCTATCTGTAGTAGTTGTATAGACTAGAATTTCTTTGACTAACTTTTGACTAAGCATGCGTTGCTTACCAGAAATATTAATTAATCGAGAATCGTGTAACTGGCTTTTTAAGTTGGATTGAATAAGTAACTGACTTAAAAGCACTGTAATCGCAATGGTAACCAAAGCGAATAGGTACATTCGCTTTAATTTTTTGAAATTTAAGTTAGCAGTGGTTGGCTGGTCTTTGATACTCATTTAAAACTTATTAAGCTCCAATAGCTTCTTTAATGAGCTGAAGATTTTCAACAGAGTAGGGTAATTTTAAAGCATATTGATGTCCTTTCTCTGACATTTTATTCCAAGTTTTTAAAATGATATTTTTCATCTTTTCTCTATCGTGCTTTTGCACAAATGGGTCAAGATAAAATTCTAAAAAAACTAAGCATATTACATCCTCAAGTAATTGCGTTCCAGCATCTTTTTTTAATTGCTTTTTTTCGATAAGAAAAGTAACTCTGGCGATAAATTCAGCATCGTATCCTACCTTTTCTAAAATATCGGCAGTAGTTTTAGCATGAAATTTTTTCAAATCTTCTCGCCATTTTAAATAGCCCACACGATCCATTGGGTAGCTATCACGAGCAATTTTCCATCTGCAAATGTGCTGTGCTTTTGAAGCAATTTTTACTTCTTCAGGTGCATCTGGTTCAAAATTCATCAGTTTTTCAAACATTCGATCAGAGTATAAGAGCTCTTTAGGAAAACTAACAGATTGGTATAGTTCGATATTGGGATCTAATGCATTTTCTGCATCTATAAGTTCGCAAGCGGTATTAAAAGCTGTGTTTGTCATTTGGAAAGGTATATTACCAAAGGTACATATTTAATATTTTTAAAAGTAATCTTAAAGAAAGGTTTTGATTAAAAACTATAGCAAATTACTGACCGATAGTGACTCAACTGATCTCGAAAATATTGGCTAGAAATAGTTTCATATAGCCTTTAATTTCGAAAATTAATTCAGGTACGATTGTATTTTTTTATTCGATAAAACCCACTAAAACTTCATCATTGATAATCTTTACAGGGTAAGTGGCAATGCTGTATTCTTCACCATTTAAGTTGGTTCCATCAATCAATGAGAAGGTTTTTTTATGCATAGGACAAGCAATTTTTGGAACATCATCTGCAGATCCCGTCATTCCTCTAGATAAAACCATTTCTAATTTATGCGGACAAGCATTTTGGCAAGCGTACCACTCATTTCTTCTTTCGAAATTAAAAATGGCAATTTGCTTGTCTTTGTATTTAATACAACCTCCTCGATTGCTAGGGAAATCCTTAACTGTGCCCGCTTTGAACCAAACGGTAACATCGGCGGCCAAAACAGTTGTGTACTTATCTAATATGTTTTCCATGATTTTGTTATTAAACTTTTGAATTTACTTATTTTATCAGCTTTGATTATCAATTCCAAGGTTTTGGCATTTTTTGATCACGCATGGGAACATATTCCACGTTATCATCTTTATCACTTGAATTTACAAAGTGATTAAAACGCTCTAACAATCTTGGTTTTTCAATAACTTGTTTCCACTCACATTCAAAGGTTCCAACTAATGTTTCCATTTCGGTTTCTAGCGCTTCACAAATATTGATACGATCATGAATAATGACTTCTTTCAAATAGTCCATTCCGCCTTCTAATTTATCCAACCATGTTGCTGTACGTACTAATGGACCTGCAGTTCTAATGTAATACATCAAAAATCTGTCTAAGTATTTTATCACAGTAGCTTTGTCAATTTGTTCTGCTAATAAAACGGCATGTTTAGGAGTGGCACCACCATTCCCGCAGATGTACAAATTCCAGCCGCCTTCTACAGCAATTAACCCAAAATCTTTACCTCTAGCTTCGGCACATTCTCGAATACAAGCAGACACGCCACCTTTTATCTTGTGCGGAGAACGAATTCCTTTGTAACGATTCTCTAATTCGATAGCAAAACTTACACTGTCATCCATACCGTAACGACACCAGGCATTACCCACACAACTTTTTACGGCTCGCAGTGACTTACCATAAGCGTGGCCACTTTCAAAGCCATTATCGATTAATATTTTCCATATTTTAGGAAGATCGCTCAAATGTGCACCAAATAAATCAACACGTTGTGCGCCAGTAATTTTGGTGTATAAATCAAATTGTTTTGCCACTTCCCCAATGACTATTAGCTTTTCGGCAGTGATTTCTCCAGCTGCAATTCTAGGCACTACAGAATAAGTTCCGTTACGCTGTATATTCCCTAAAAAACGATCGTTTGTGTCTTGTGTAGTGACATGCTTGTTAGCGGTATCATTATAAATACTCGAAAAAATCGAGGCAATTATAGGTTTGCATATTTCGCAACCGTCACCTTTACCGTGATGATCAACTACTTCATAGAAATTAGTATATTTATTTATTTTTACGATGTCAAATAGTTCTTGGCGCGTGTACTGAAAATGTTCGCATAGTGATTCTTTTACCTCTTTACCTATCGATTTTTGTGCTTCTTTTACTAAGTCAACGACCATTGGTTTACAGCCTCCACAACCTGATGTCGCCTTAGTGGTTTTCACCACATCAGATAAAGTTTCGCAAGTTCCATCGGTAATCGAGCAACAAATTGTTCCCTTTGTTACATTTTCACAAGAACAGATAACGGCAGTGTCTGGTAAATCCATGACGCTACCCATCGTCGAACTTTCACCAGATCGCGAACCTAAAATAAGATCAGAAGGATCCTGTGGCAAAGCCAAAGCGTTACTGTATATCTGGAATAAGCCGTTGTAGTCGCTTGAATCACCAACGAGTATTCCGCCAAAAAGTGTTTTTCCATCCTTGCTTACGTTGATTCTTTTGTAAATGCCACTAAATTTATTTTCGAATACAATAGCGGTAACATTATCATTTTCTAAAAAAGGATTGCCAAAGCTAGCTACTTCAACACCAATTAATTTAAGTTGCGTTGACATGTCGATGGACTCGCGCATTGTTTTATTGCCTTGCATAATTTGCTCAGCAGCAACATCAGCCATTTCGTAACCTGGAGCTACGAGTCCGTAAATCATTTGGTTGTATAATGCGACCTCACCGATGGCGTAGATAAAAGGATCAGAGGTTTGCATTTTATTATTAACGGTTATTCCTCCACGTACACCCACCTCAAGTCCGCATAATCGACCGAGTTCGTCGCGAGGTTTTATCCCTGCTGATATTACTAGCATATCAACCTTTAATAATTCATCTTCGGCAAACATCATTCCTGTAATCTGCGTCTCTCCCGCGATATATTGGGTTGCTTTATTGAGATGAATCCCTATGTTAAGTTCTTCGATTTTTGATTGCAACATATCGCTAGCACCTTTATCAAGTTGTCTAGGCATTAAGCGGGGAGCAAACTCCACAACATGTGGGTTCAATCCAAGGTCACGGACAGCTTTGGCTGCTTCTAAACCTAATAATCCACCACCAAGAACAGCGGCTTCAGTAGCACCATTTTGTTTGATTTTTTTGGCATAAGCCATAATAGCATCAAGGTCTTCGATTGTTCTATAAACAAAAACGCCTTCTTTTTCGACACCTACAATCGGAGGTACAAAAGCAGAAGATCCGGTTGCCAAAACGATGTAATCGTATGAATAAGATTTTTCATGATGCGTGTGTACTGTTTTAGTCTCTCGATTAATATCAGTAATTAATTCTGAAGTTTTTAATATAACATTATTTTCGTCGTACCATTCTAGCGTCGACATCGACAAATCATCGGCTGATTTACCCGTGAAGTATTCACTTAAATGGACACGATCATAAGCGCGTCTAGGTTCTTCACCAAATACCGTAATTTGATATTTTTCTTGTCCTAGTTTCGAAATAAACTTTTCGCAAAATTTGAAACCTACCATGCCGTTACCGACTACTATTATATTAATCATACTAAAAGAATTAAGTATTACGTATCAAATATAAGTATAAGTACTTAATTTTAATACTTAATTTATAGTTTCGAAAATTAATTAGAGTATCCGTAAAATGAAGAGTTGAAAATAGTGTATTGGTAAAAATTGATGTGAATTATGACAAAATCGAAATCTACAAAGAAGAAGTGAGGCGGTTCAGAAGCTATTTTGGGTTAATAGAAGAGATAGCAGAATGGTAAGGACCGTAAATTCGCAAATTGTAATTTTACAGAAGTTTGCCTTGACCATAATAGATCTGAAACAACCGCAAATTCGCAAATTATACAGAATACTTAATTTTGAGATAAATGTTTTGTTATCTAATAGTATAATTGAAGAATAGTCAGGACCCTTATTTTTTCGTTCAAAACTTGAAATTTTGAATATAAAAAAAATAATTTGTGAATTTGCGGTAAAATCTTTTGAATTTGTTTTAGTCCGCAAATTCGCTAATTATACTGATGCTTAATTTTGCGATAAATGTTTTGTTATCTAGTAGTATAATTGAAGCAGGGTTGAAGCCTAGATTTTTAGGCACAAAAAAATAATTTGCGAATTTGCGGTAAATTACTTTAAGCTGTTTATCAAATTGTATGAGACCATACATTCGTAAATTATACTGATAGTTAGTTTTGCATTAAGTGTTTTATTATATAGTAGTATAATTGGAGCAGGGTCGAAGCCTGGATTTTAAAGTACAAAAAAAATAATTTGCGAATTTGCGGTAAATTTCTTTTTAGCACCTTCGAGTCAAGATATTTAGTAATCGCAAATTCACAAATTAAAAAGCTAAGTAGTTTGCAATTTTCTTGCTAACTCTTACTATGATTTTATCGACTAAAATTACGTATTAGTTGTAAAATATTTTTTTCTAAACCAGAAAGCAACATTCACCAAAGCTATTAGAGCTGGAACTTCAACTAGTGGGCCTATGACTCCTGCAAAAGCTTGTCCGCTGTTGATTCCAAATACACCTATTGCCACTGCGATGGCGAGTTCAAAGTTATTTCCTGTAGCTGTAAATGCGATTGCTGTACTCTTAGAATAATCAGCACCAAAGTATTTCCCAATGAAAAAGCTTACTACAAACATAATCGTAAAGTAAATCACAAGCGGGATCGCTATTCGAACCACATCTAATGGAATTTGGACAATCAATTCTCCTTTTAAACTGAACATCAAGACAATTGTAAATAGTAGTGATATCAAAGTAATGGGGGAAATAAAGGGAACATATTTGTTTTCGAACCAATGGCTTCCTTTCCATGCGATTAATGCGTATCTACTGATAATTCCTAGAGCGAAGGGGATTCCTAAATAAATACCCACGCTCTCAGCAATTTGTCCGATACTAATATTCACCTCAAAACCAGAATAACCAAAA
Organism: Flavobacterium frigidarium DSM 17623; assembly: GCF_000425505.1. Lineage (GTDB taxonomy): Bacteria > Bacteroidota > Bacteroidia > Flavobacteriales > Flavobacteriaceae > Flavobacterium > Flavobacterium frigidarium. The sequence goes on from NZ_AUDO01000010.1 coordinate 39,987, forward strand.
TAGGGTGGAAGTACGGTAATAAATAGATAAGCGTAAACGCTGTAAAGCAGTACTTGAAAGATGCTGTTTAGTGCGATTAAACCTGCTGCGTATTCTCGGTCTCCATCTGCTAAGTCATTCCACACTACAACCATGGCAATGCAACGAGCAAGACCAATCAAAATCACACCAATCATGTATTCGGGATAGCCATTTAAGAAAACTAAGGCTAGAAAAAACATTAAAATGGGACCAATTATCCAATTGAGTATTAGCGAAGCACCCAATACTTTTGTATTTCGAAATACTTGACCCATTTGCTCGTATTTAACTTTGGCAAGTGGTGGGTACATCATCAAAATTAAACCAATAGCCAATGGAATATTGGTTGTGCCGCTAGAAAAGGAATTGATAAAATTACCGCTTGAAGGAATGAAATATCCTATAGCAACACCTACAGCCATAGCTAGAAAAATCCACAGTGTTAAGTAACTGTCAAGAAAGGAAAGCTTTTTGCGATTTGCAACGGGAGCACAATTATTTGCCGACATATTTATTTTTTAATTTGTGAGAAAACATAAAACAGTTCGGTTGCGATTTGCATGCTGCGTTCTTGGTATTTTTCAGTCTGCTGCTCTGTTCCATCATAAGCTTTAGGATCCTTAAATGTAATTGGAATTCTTTTTTCGGCACCAGCGATAAACGGGCATCCTTGATCTGCAGAAGAGCATGTTAGTATCGCAGCGAACTCTGCTTTTGGGTTAAATTGGTCCTCAAATTTTTTAGAAAATCCTATGATTGGATGTTCGTTATCAGTGTATTTTATACCGTAGACGGGATTGTCTCCTTGCGACAATTTAGATATCTTGAATCCAGAAGCTGATAGGGTTGTTGCAACAACCGGAAATAAAGCAGTGGCCTCAGTGCCTCCTGAATAACAAAAAACATTGCTAAAATTGAAGTAAGATGCTGCTACTTGTGCCCAAACTTGGGAGAAATGGCTCCTCCTTGAGTTATGTGTACAAATAAAGTTCAATCTAACCTCATCATTGTTGCTAACTTTGATTTGGATATAATCAATCAAAGGCTGTAGAATTGTGCGTCGTTCTTCAGTGATATTCTCTGGATGAAAACTTAAAATTTCTTGTTCTATTTTTGAGAAAATTTGGGTTTTTGATGGTAACATTTTCTAGTGATTTAGTTTAACAACATCCTCCGCCTGGTGTGCAAGTATTATTTTGCACTGGGATTTCAGATAATTTAGTTTTTGTCTTTTCTTGCGGAATCCCACATTGATCTTCGGCAAGACAGGCCGTAAGTTTGTTCAACAGTATAAAACTAGTACCATCAAATCCTAAATCATATTTCCCTATTGTTCCTGATTGATATTCAACTTCAATTTCGAAATCTCCAATCCCTAATACTTTCTCAGAAAGCGTGATGATGTCCAATAATCTTTGTGGCTTTAAACGATGTTCAAAATCGTTAGCATCCCACAATTGAAAATTAACGACAGTTTCTTTTCTAACTTTTCCACCACAGTCAATAAAGTTTTTGGTGACTAAACCTACTTCTGTAACGTGAAAGTGTTCTGGAACATGCGTTCCGTCTGGCAATTGAAAAGTTACGTTTTCAAGAGTAGCAAGTTGGTTTTTAATTTCTGATAGTTTCATGATTTTTATTTTTAAAAATTAGCAACATTGGTTTTTTTGATTCTCTAAATAAGTATTGATGCTTTCGAAAAAAACTTTGATTTTTCCGAAACCTTCTTCATTAAGACAATAGCATATTGCGTTTCCTTCAAAGTTTCCTTTAATTAACCCAGCATTTTTTAATTCTTTTAAGTGCTGTGAAACGGTAGGCTGTGCAAGCGGAAGTTCGTTTACAATGTCGCCACACACGCAACTGTTTACTTTTATTAAGTGTTGGATAATGGCTATACGAGCAGGGTGTCCAATTGCTTTTGCTAGAACGGAGAGTTCATTTTGCTGTTCTGTAAAATGTTCTGTCTTAGTAATTCCCATTGTGATATATTTATATTGCAATATTACGATAAACTAGTATATTGACAACAATTTACTAGTAAAAATTATAATTTGTTTTCGAAAATAGAAAACATTACATGTTTGCTTAGAATAAAATTTGAGCATAAAAAAGCTCCAACACTATTGTATTGGAGCTTTAGATATCGATTTCAAATCGGTTTACAATTCGAACAATGATTTAGGGACAGCATGAAATCCTAATGATTTCACTACGTCCTCTATTGCTTCAATTTTCACTATTTTATCCGTATGTATATTAAATTCTTTAGGGAAAATATTATCATCGATTGCCACATATGTAATTCCGTCTAGCTTCAAGAGAGCTTCTCTAATTGCTTGTAAATCGCCTGCTTCATTTGCATTTGTACCAAATACTTTTCCGTAATTTCCTGGAATTACATTATCTTTCATTAAGCTCATAACATCTATTTTTAATTAATTATTCTCGATTTTTTTGGTTTCATAAAATTACTACCGTAATAGCCTTCCAAGTTTATAATGTAGTTATTATATGTTACAATATCTAAATGTATAGTGAATTATATCAATGAAGTTCTCTAACTTTGATAGAGGCAGTAAAGAGATAAAATTATATTAAAATGCCATTTTACTCGAAAAATAAACTACAAAATTTTAGATCATGGAAAATAAAAATAACAACTCAGAACACGAAAGAAATATTACCAATAAAATCGAAGACGAAAAAATTCCAGATTCATTATTGTATCCGCCAAGCGAGGATATCTACAATAAGTTAGAGAAGGAAGCAGATATAAGTCCTGATGATATCACAAAAATGAAAGTTCCAGTAGACGAATCAATTACAGGTTTAAACGAAAAAAGTTTTGAAGACGACATGAGTGGAGCTGACCTAGATGTTCCAGGATCTGAACTGGATGATGCTCAAGAGCGCATAGGAAATGAAGATGAGGAAAATAATTATTATAGTATAGGTGGTGATAACCACAATGATCTCGAAGAAAGTAGAGACGAGATTTAAAAGCATAAAAAAACCGCCAATTACGGCGGTTTTTTTTATGAAATAAAATGATTAATCGTTGTACACATTTGTACCGTGCTCGTGAATATCAAGTCCGTCGATTTCTTCCTCCTTAGTAACTCTTAATCCCATTGTTTTCTTTAAGATAAACAACACAATGAAAGAGGCAGCTAAAGCCCAAGCAACGATTGCCGCTACACCGGTGATTTGTACAATTAATTTGTCTATGCCACCACCATAAAACAAACCACCATCTGTAGCGAAAAATCCAACTAATATTGTTCCTAATGCTCCACAAACTCCGTGTACAGATATCGCTCCAACTGGATCATCAATTTTTAATTTTTTATCAATGAATTCGATTGAAAATACAACCACGATTCCGCAGATAAAACCAATGAACAAAGCACCTACTGGACTCACAGCAGCACAACCAGCAGTAACGCCCACTAAACCTGCAAGCACTCCATTTAATGTCATTGAAATATCTGGTTTTTTATAAAAAATCCAAGTGATAAACATTGCTGCTAGTGCACCCATTGCTCCAGCTAAGTTTGTGGTGATAAAGATTTCAGCTACTTTGAAAGCATTGTCTCCAGAGATTGCTAGTTGTGATCCGGGATTAAATCCAAACCACCCTAACCATAAAATGAAAACTCCTAATGCACCTAAAACTAGATTGTGTCCAGGAATCGCATTTGATTCTCCGTCAGTATATTTTCCTATTCTAGGTCCTACAAGTGCAGCAGCAACAAGAGAAGCAAATCCTCCAACAGCATGTACAACAGTCGAACCTGCAAAATCAGTAAAGCCCATTTGAGCTAACCATCCTCCTGCATTCCAAACCCAGCTTCCTGAGATAGGGTATATTACTAAGGTCATCAGTAAAGAAAAAATCAAGTAAGTTGTAAATTTTGTTCTTTCAGCAATTGCTCCAGAAACAATAGTAGCAGCAGTAGCAGCAAATACAGTCTGGAAAAACAAACTGTGCATATCAGGCAAGCTGTCAAAAAAAGCATATTGACTCATGTTACCTATAAACCCTCCTATAGAATCTCCATACATTAGAGAATACCCCACAGCCCAAAAAGCAAGACTCCCAATACAGAAATCCATTAAATTCTTCATTATAATATTTCCAGTATTCTTTGATCTTGTAAAACCAACTTCCACCAAGGTGAAACCAGCTTGCATGAAGAAAACTAGTATTGCGCAAATTAATACCCACATTAAGTCCATTGCAGTATTCGTATCCATATTGTCTATTTTTATATATTAATGTAAAGTCGCATTAGTTAACTGCGTCGTTTCCTTTTTCTTTTGTTCTAATTCTATATGTTTCTTGGATTTCAGACACAAATACTTTTCCGTCTCCTACTAATCCCGTTGCAGCTGATTCTAAAATCGCAGCTACGGTACGATCTAGGAAATCATCAGAAACTACAATAGATAAATACCTTCTTTGAATATCGCTGGTGCTATAGGTTACACCTCTATAAACGTGTCCTTCTTTTTCGTTTCCCACTCCTGTAACATCCCAGTAACTGAAAAAATTAACTCCAATTTCATGTAATGCTTTTTTAACATCAGAAAATTTAGATTTCCTGATTACGGCTTCGATTTTTTTCATTGTTTTTTAATGGTTTTGGTTCTTATTTGGTTTTGGTTTTTAGTCGTTTTAAAAGATTTTTGCTAAGACAGCTTATTTTTTTAAGTTTTATTTAATAAGATATTTAGCGTAATAGATTTACGAATTTATTAACTTTTGGAAACCGTTGCTCAAAATAAGAGTCCTTTTTCCTCTATGACTGGAAGAATTATCAATTAGAAAAAATGAAATTCAAAAAATAGCAATAATTGATTTTATAAACGATAAAATGTAATATTCGCAAGCCGTTTTTAGGGGGGTTAAGAGATTAAAATGGTAATTAGTCGAATTTAACATGTGTAAAATGGGGGTATATTTTATTTTATGTTAGTATTAATGATCGTTTACTTGAAAGTTTATAGCATATTTGAGTATTACTATAACTGCAAAAAAAAAGTCCTCCACTCATGCTTGAGTGGAGGACTTATAAGTAAATGCACTATACTATTAAAAGTAGTACCCTATATTCATATTGAATCGTACTTCCCAGTTGGCAGCATTGGTTCCATTTGCTAAAGCAGGTTCCCAAACTGGTCCTAGCCAAGGTTGGTTTTTTCCTGCTGCTGCATCAAAATAGGTATACACATTTCCAGCAGTTACTAATACTCCCGTTACATTCATTATACTATCAGCAAAATCAGTGTTTAATTTTTCTAAATATCCATAATCGTTGTAGAACTGTAATGACGAAACTGGTCCCCAATTTACGGGAAGGGTATAAGACGCTCCTATAGTATATGTGTTTCCTGAGGCAGCCACTAGGTAAGGAGCTCCATAAGCAGTCATCGCTACAATCTCTTTATTTTCACCTTCAGGACCTCTTGTTGATTTTTTATACTTTGATACTTGAGCTTTAACACCAAAACGTTTGTACTTTAACTGGTATTGCAAAGCCAGTGCATAATGAGAACCCATTTTTTCGGTATCTAAATTATAGAGTCCACCATATTGTGCAGATCCTCCAATTTTATGGCTAATGCTATCACTACCAAAATTGTAATCCAGTTTACCATTTACTTGATTTACTTCTTTATTTCGCAAATCCAATATGCCATCTCCATCTAAGTCAATTGAAGCAACGTCATAAGAGTACCGACTGTTCGAAATATCGGAGTTATTTCCGAAATTCATTTCCTCAGCATTTTTGAAAAAAGCCAAAGCATAATTCCACTTTTTATCTGTGTGAGTGAATTTCACTCCCATGTCATGATCATCCTCTAGTCCAATATAATAATTGATACTAAAAAACCAGTTGTGTGAATTGTATGTGGTGTTACCAAAAGGGACTTGGGTTAAACCAACTTGGATTTCGTTTTTCTCATCAAAGTCATAAGCTAGCCAGCCTTGCTTTAACATTCCGCCACCAAAACCGTCAGAGTACAAACGGTATTCTGCATTTAATTTTATTCCCTTATATTTTGCTTTGGCGTTAAGCCTAAATACATCGTAACCAAAATCACCGCCACGTTTTTTTTGACCTTCTTTCCATGACGATAAATTATAATTAAATCGTAAAGCACCGCCTATTTCTACTTCGGGTTTGTCTTGGGCAATAATAGTTGATGATGACAGCAGCATAAAGCTTACTATCAAAGTAATTTTTGAAAACATCTAAGGTTTATTTTAATTTAAAAAAAGAGTTTATAATAAATGAAAAAGTGTACTTAAAAGCAATTCACTCTGCCATTCTGAGTGTAGAATAGCTGTGGATTAGGATTGGTTTTTACTTTAAAAGACAATGTGTTTTTTTTCATTTGCATGCAGCAAAGGTATAAAATAATATTACTTAGACTAATTTGCTCGGTGATCGCCTAAGTTGAGAGCTATTTAAAGGAGTTTTTAAGAAACTTTAGTCCAAAAAAAATGACCCAACTAGTGTTGAGTCATTTTGATTTCACTGCCGTATTTTACAGTGCAGTTACCTTAAAATTAATTATTCCATTTTTGGATCGGGACGCTTTACGCCTTCGGCAGTATGTACATTAGCAACTTCGGCTAGAATGGCACCTTCAGATCCTCCAAACTGCCAGTGGTACGATCCTTTTTCTTTTAATTGAGCAAAGTCACCTGGATTTGATTCAATAATGTTGTTTGAAGATACTTTACCGTTCCAGTGCTCCTTAGGAATAACTACTTGTGGAAATTGATCGCGGTTGTCTTCACCTATTCCAGCAATGTAACTTTTACCATATTTTACTAACCAGCCTTCCATTTTTGCAGGATTTCCATTGGCTGCTAAGTGTTTATGTTCTCCAAGCATTTGACCTGGTAGAACAAATAATTCCATTAACATGTATTGGTCCTTCTCATTGTTGACAAATGTTAATGAAGACAAACCTAGCTTTGCAAAATTACCCACATTGTAATCTGTAACGTTGATTTTCTCACGCATTCCAGGAAATACAGGGTAATTATGATAAGCAAGAAGCTCCATAATCGCATCCTTTGCTTTCTCCTTTAAAAATGTACCATTGCTATCATAGAATTGTTCATTTGTAAAAGTTAATTCTTTGGTCGTGTTTGTAGTCGCTATTGCTGGAGTTTGCGCGGTACTTGCCTTGCCTAATAGTAAAGTGCTCATTGTAAATAGTAAAAGTAATTTTCTCATAGTCTGTTTTTTTATGTTCGAATAGTAGTTCTGCTAAATTACTATATCTTTTTAGTTAAGTAAATTCCTATAAAGTATTTAGCATAACTTTATGACTTGTTTTATTTTCAGGACAATAGGGCTGTGAACTATTCGATTTTTTCGAAAAAGAGAATAAAACTGAGTTGTGTCCATCCATCATTAAACGAATGTTAGTGGCAGATTTATTTTTGAAAATAAAAATTCACTTAAAAATCATGAAGAATTAATTTTCTCCTATTTTTATCGAAATCAATTGATTTTTATATGATTACGAGATACTTTTTAAATTTCGAAATAGGGTTAATAAATTTGTAAGATCGTTCGTAGATAAAAAGTAGTAGTTTTTAAAACTAGATTACAAATCATTACGTAAGTGTTTGCAAGGCTTTTTGATTGTATATTTGAACCCGTATATTCTTATTAAATAATAAAAAATTTTATTTCTGTCAGGAATAGTAAAAACACACGTCTCTTTTAGTGTATGAATTTAGATAATAGACATGCTTCTTCAACGGCAATATTGCTCTTCGCACAAAGCGATGCAGTCGACAGTGCTTTAAAACCAATTGCTTCTACTAGAAAGCAAAATGATTTGTTGTGGCATAATCTAAATCAAAAAGTTCTTAAGACTATTAAAAAAACGAGCTTGCCATTTTTTGTTTCTAATGAGAAAACACAGCAAGGAATTCATTTTGGGGATAAATTAAGTCATGCGGTTCAATCGTTATTTGATAAAGGATTTGAGAAAGTAATTATTGTAGGTAATGATTCACCGGGTCTTACTACTAAACATTTCGAACAAGCATGTAACGGACTTACAAATAATGATTTGGTTTTAGGTCCGGATTACAATGGCGGAACTTATCTTATCGCTATATCGCGATCTCTTTTTAACAAAGAACAGTTTGCAAATATTGATTGGCAGTCTAAGCACACATTTGCAGATTTAAAAAACCTCGATGAAAATGGTGGTTTACTACTTCAACCATTGTCAGATTTTAATACCCTAAAAGATTTGCGCAACGTTGTAAAAGGATTTTCTTTTTATAGCCTCTTTATGGCAAATTTATTGTCGCTTTTAAGGTATCAACATCCATTAAATAGAGTTACTAGAAAACGCTATACATTTGAAATTGTTGGATTTAATTTTAATAAAGGTTCGCCTGTTTTGGCTTAATGTCCAAAATCATATTAAAATATTTATCCAAAACTTTCCTTTAAATGAAACAATTTTTACTGTTTTTATTACTGAGCGTGAGCACTATTGCCATTGCTCAAGAAGACTTGTCAGTGTCTGTCATAGACTTTAACACGCAAGCACCATTAGAAAATATTCAAGTATTACTTATAAATAGTTCGCGGAACAGCAGCTTACAGCAAACCTCAAACGCTCAAGGAAAGGTGACTTTTCGCGGAATTCCAGCATTAGATGGGTACCAAGTTGTATTTGAAGGAACAGCTACTTTTGCTGCTCAAAAATCAGAATTTGTTAGTGTGCGTTCTAATCAGGCACCTAATGTAACGTTACTTTTATCGTCTCGTGCTGGCGATGACTCTAACCAATTAAACGAAGTTGTTATTACCAAGGGTGCTACAGCTCAAATTAACCGTCGCGATGCTGAGGTTTCTTTCGAAATGAAAGCTGCCGAGATTCAGGAAATACCGGTTGAAGGTCGTGATATCACCCGTGTCTTGTATCGTTTGCCTAACGTTTCCCAAGCAACAGGATTTTATGCTGAGGCACCAAATGTGAGTATCAATGGAGCAAGCTCAGGATATACATCTTATTTAATTGACGGTTTAGATAATAACGAACGCTTTCTAGGAGGGCAAAAATTTGCAATTCCGTCTGGGTTTGTAAAAGATATTACCGTTTTAACAAACAACTTTTCTGCAGAATACGGATTGACAGGAAGTGGAATTATCAATATTACACCGCGTTCAGGATCGAATGAAACAACTGGAGAAGTATTTTTTATCTCAAGACCTGGTCCTTCGATTGATGGAAAATCAAGTTTTGCACAAAGAGATTTATCAGGAAATCAGGTTAAAAATGGTTTTGCTCGTTACCAAGCGGGTGGAGGAATTGGTGGCGCTTTAGTAAAAGATAAGACTTTTTACTATGTGAATTTTGAGCACACTACAGACATCAAAGACAATTTATTAAACGTACCAGCATTAGGTGTTTCTGAATCGGTGCGTGGTACAAATACTTTCAATTATTTTTCGACAAAAATCGATCAAATTTGGAATTCTAACTTCAACTCGTCTTTACGTGCAAACGTGGGAGTTATCGATGTTGAGAGACAAGGTGGTGGTTTAGATGGCGGATCAACTTTTGCTTCAGCTGGAAATTCGCAACAGCGCAACAGTATTTTGTTGGCTTTAAAGAACAGTTATAAATTTGGCAACTTCTCAGGAGAGACAAACGTGCAGTACAGCAGATTTAGATGGAACTATGCAAAACCATTTAATCCAGGTGCTTCGCAGGTTACTATTTTAGGCGTTAACGACGAAACTTTAGGAGTAATTGGGAATCCAGGATATGTATTTGATGCTATCGAAAATACGATCCAAATTCAGCAAAAAGTTAAATACTATGCAGAAAATCATACGATAAAAGCGGGAGTAAATTTCATTAGAGGAGATCATCAATTGTTTGGTGGTGGAAATCCAGTAGGAAACTACCGTGTGAAATTGAACCAGAACCAGATCGATGGAATACGAACTAGTGGAGTAGGAGGAGCATTGAATGTAAATGATATTCCGCTTGACGCGGCAGTTTTAGATTATGTTGTTGAGTTACGTCCAGCCTCTTTTGGAACAAATCAAGATATTTACTCTGCTTATGTAGAGGATTTATGGGCAGTTTCTGCTCGTTTAAATGTAACGCTAGGCTTGCGTTATGACTATGATAATTTGTCAAAAGGTGGAAGCGATAAAGGTGATTTCAATAATCTAGCACCTCGTTTTAATTTTAACTATAAATTAAATAACTCAAGTAGTTTAAGAGGAGGTTACGGAATCTCGTATGACAAAGTGAACTATGCTTTGTATAGTGATGCTTTGCAACAAAACACTACTTCAGCGAGTTATAAATTGCAATTAGAGGAGTTAAAACGATTGGGAATATTACCAGCAGATACTAATATAGATAGAATTACTTACAATGGTAATTTGGCTGCAACGGTATCAAATGTTGGTTATTTACAAGGACCTTCAGCAAGTGATTTGCAAGGGCAAAGAGAAAATATTTTTTCGAATGAAAGACGTATTTTAAACCCAAATGGATATAAGAATTCGTACTCTCATGAATTTGCTTTAGGATACCAATTGCAATTGACTGATGAGCGCATGTTTTTTGTGGATTTAGTTCACAATCGTGGAGAAAATTTATCACGTTTACGCAACTTAAACGCAGTGGCAGAATATCCTATTGATCCAGATAATGTGGTTATTAGAACTCGTAATGAAGCAGATGCAACAAGACCTATTCCTATATCTACTAATGTTAATGGTGTGAGTAGTGCTGTGATTAATGGTCAAACCGTAACGGGTATCGCTAGGAGCGTGATTGTTAGTGAAAACGAAGGGAAGTCAAGATATTATGCCATGAGTTTTAATTATCAAAAAACGAGAGGTACTGATGATTATTCTTACCGATTGAATTATACTTTGTCTTCAAGTAAAAATGATACCGAGGGAATTAACTTTAGAGCATCTGATGGGAATAATTTTGCTAACGAATGGGGACCATCTGTAAATGATAGAACGCATAATATTAATGGAATTTATAGTTATTATCCTTTTAAAGGAACTACTGTTACCCTTGCAGGATTGCTACAAAGCGGACAACCTATTAATAGAATTCCACTAGGTTTTGGTACCACTGATTTAAATGGTGATGGCGCTAGTTTTTCTGATGCATATCAAGGTAATAGTGACCGTTTTCCAGGAGAAAGTAGAAACAACGATCGTTTGCCATGGAGTACTACATTTGATTTAGGAGTGCAACACCAAATCACAATTTCAGGTAACAATAAAATCGAATTGCGTGCTGATATCTTCAACTTATTCAATGCAGAAAACTTGAGCGGATACAGTAATAACGCAACACAAAGTAACCAAATTCAAGGCGGTTCAAGCGCTAGCGGATTGTTCACACAAAGAAATGCGTCTCCACCAAGACAGTTTCAGTTTGGTGTTCGTTACTTGTTTTAAAAATAATGATACTTGCAAGGCAGTAATGTCTTGCAAGTTTTATCACTCGATAACAGCTTATGTTTAAACAACAGAAATAGTGTTAGATTTATTTTCGAAAATTATAAGAGTTCGATCTACAGTAAAACCAAGATGTTTGTTTACTAAGTAAAGCGAACACGTTAAAATAAAATTAGAGTTATGTTTATATTAAATGCAAATGAGCCAGAGAAATTGGCAGTTTATTTAAAGCAACAACAGTGGTTGCAGGATGATGAAACAATCGTTTCCTTAAATAAACCGGGAGAAGGCAATATGAATTGTGTTTTGCGTGTTGAAACAGAAACACGATCATTTATAGTAAAGCAGTCTCGTGATTATGTAGAAAAATATCCGCAAGTAGCGGCGCCGGCAGAACGCGCTATTACCGAAGGGGCTTTTTATAATAAAATTGCTGCGTCTAAAAATGTTCAAGATGCTATGCCTATTTTAATGGGCACAGATGTTGTAAATAATTTAATAGCATTAGAGGATTTAGGTAAAACTAATGACTATGCTGTTTTATATGGTTTGAACCAAAAAATTAAAGAAGAAGAGCTGCAAGAAATAGTGATCTATTTAAATGGATTGCATACTGATTTTCAAAAAACGGTCGTTGATGACGAACTCGCTAATACTGCCATGCGTACTTTAAATTACGAACATGTATTTGAATATCCTTTTAAAGAAGAGAATGGATTTGATCTAGATGTCGTTCAAGAGGGATTGCAAGCACTAGCCATGCCTTACAAACAAAATAGAGAATTAAAAGATAAAGTAGAGCGTTTGGGATCTTTGTATTTATCGAAAGGAAAGTATTTACTACACGGTGATTTTTATCCAGGAAGCTGGTTGAAAACTAATTCAGGAATTAAAATTATCGATCCAGAATTCTGTTTTTATGGAATGCGCGAATTCGATTTAGGGGTATTTATTGCACATTTATATTTAACACAGCAAGACCCAAATACAGTTGCTTACATTAAAGAACATTACACCGCTTTCAACGATTTGAACTTTACAATTTTGAATGGGTTTATTGGAACTGAAATTATGAGACGCTTGATTGGTCTGGCACAATTGCCATTAAAAATGGACTTAGAAACAAAAGGAGCGTTGCTTATTTTTGCACAGAATTTAATAATAGAATAGAAACAACAAGAACAATACATATGAAAATTAAAATAATAGCACTAGCACTTTTACTTTCGGCGGCAGTACAAGCACAGAAGAAAGTTTGGTTTGATACCGATATTATGATTGGGATGCCTGATAAAACCGCACGTGAAGTAGATGATGGTTTTACTTTGATTATGGCATTAAAGCAACCACAGATTGAAATCGTAGGAATTAGTTCAATTACGTATGTTGATTATAGTTTTCCTATTATCAATAAAATTTTAGGTTGGCACAACAAAGGCGCTGCAATTCCAGTATATAAAGGATCACCAAATGCTGACGATTTAGGGGTAGAAAATGATGGTACAAGAGCACTATATAAAGCGTTGAAAAAAGAGAAATTGACGATTTTAGCATTGGGACCAATGACGAATATCGCTACTTTGATTCAGAATCATCCTGATATTATTCCTCAAATTGAAAAAATCTCTATTTGTGCGGCAAGAACAGAAGGGTTGCCTTTTAACCCAGGGAACGGAAAATTAAATGTATTCGATTACAATTATGAATTGGATTATAAATCTATGGATGTCGTTTTGAACTCTTCAATTCCTTTAGTTTTTGCTGGATATGAGCCTAGTTCGTATACGCACATTGGAAATATTGACTTGGCTAGTTTAGACCAATCATTAGAAGCAGACAAATGGCTATTTGATGTCGTGCAACCATGGATGGATAAAAACCAAAAGTATTTTGGCGTGAGAGGATTCATTCCTTTTGATTGTTCTACACTTGGCGTAATTACGCATCCAGAATACTTCACTTATTACAAAGACATTCCTATCAAAGTTAATTATCGAAAGAATGACGCTCTAGAAGTACAACCGAATACGCCTTATAAAAATTTCTTAGAAGTCTCTTACAAATATAAAGCCAAAAGGAAAGTAGATTATGCTATTCGTGCACTACAAGGTTTTGAAGAAAAGATTTTAGAAACGATGAGTGTCAAAAACTAACAAAACTTTAGGACTTGTTATAAAACCGCTACATGAAATCGTTCGTATATTACTAAACAATACATAAAGAAAAAAACTGCTGATAAAACAGTATTCTTTTAGTTTAGTAAATTGATTAATAGAACTTTATAATTAAAAATAGAATAGGATATGAAAATGAAGATAGCAAGTTTAGCTTTGGTTATGTTTACAATATTAAGTTGTAAAGCACAAACTGAAAAATTATCGTTAACACCCAAAGCAGGAAAAGCCGTTGCTGTATTTGCTGAGGGATGTTTCTGGTGCAGTGAGCATGTTTTTGAAGCGGTTGTAGGAGTAGATGAAGCAGTTTCAGGATATTCTGGGGGAACTATGAAAAATCCTTCTTATGAACAAGTTGGTTCTAATAAAACAGGTCATGCTGAGGCAGTAGCTGTATTTTATGATCCAAAAAAAGTTTCTTACAGCCAGTTGGTAGATGTGTTTTTCGCATCCCAAGATCCTACAACACCTAATCAACAGGGACCAGATCGTGGATCATCTTACCGTTCTATTGCTTTTTACGCAAATGCAGTTGAGAAGAAAATCATCGAAGATAAAATCAAAGAGTTAACAGCTAAGAAAGCATTTGCAAATCCTATTGTAACTGAAGTGAAACCAGTGACTGCATTTTATAAAGCTGAGGATTACCACCAAGATTATGTAAAGCATAATCCCAATCAGCCTTATGTAAAAGGAGTTTCTGTACCAAGATACAATAAATTTAAAAAGACTTATAAAGGAGCTTTAAAACCTAATTCTTAAACAATTATGAAAAGATATACAAAGATTGCCGCTTTAGCATTGATTGCATTTGGTTTTATGGCCTGCATGCAAGCAAATAAAAGTGAGGGAAAGGAAGTTGGAGATGTAGCTGCAAATGATACAAATATTACTATGCAGCAGATTGGTCTTTCGTTAAATGATACCTCATTAACAAAGGTGGAAAAAACGGAAGCAGAGTGGAAAAAACAACTTACTGATAATCAATATTACATTTTACGTAAGAAAGGAACGGAGCGTCCTTTTCAAAATGAATTCAATGAGAATCATAAAAAGGGACACTATTTTTGTGCTGCTTGTAAACTGCCATTATTTTCATCTGAAACTAAATTCAACTCAGGGACAGGATGGCCAAGTTTTTATGATGTGATTGATAAAAACCGTGTTAAAGAAGTAGTAGATAAAAGCCTAGGAATGGTGCGTGGAGAAATTGTTTGTGCACGATGTGAAGGGCACTTAGGTCATTTATTTGATGACGGACCTAAACCTACGGGATTGAGATATTGCATGAACTCAGGAGCAATGTTGTTTCAAGAGTCCAAGTAATTAGATTTGGTTAATTGTTTTGTTCGAAAAAAGGGCGTTTGTTTCATTGAAACAAACGCCCTTTTGGGTTTTATATGTGAGTTGTTCTTACTTATAAGCAGCAACTAATTTCTCAGCCATTTTTAAAATGTCGTCTGCTATAAAATCGGGATCTTTAGACAGACTATAAAGTGATTGACCTTCACGGGCTACAAAACCAGTCGCTAGTCCTGCGTGTGACGCGCCAGCGATATCCCATCCGTGAGCTGCTACAAGTAGCATTTCTTCGGGTGTAACATCTAGTTTTTCAGCTGCCCAGCGATAGGTTTCTGGAGCTGGCTTGTATTTTCCTAGAGCGTCAATACTCAAAGCTTGCTCAAAAAAATGCGTTAATTTAGAATTTTCTAATTGTGCTTGCAAAGCACCATCAGGAGAGTTGGTCAATGTGATTAATCTAAAACCGCTTTCTTTCAATAAGGTTAGTCCTTTCTCTACATCAGGATATGTTTGCAGCGTCTTGATTAGTGATAACGTATTTTTAATTTGGTCATCACTAACTTCTATTTTCATTGAAACGGCTGCCATCTTTAAGGTTGCCAAAGCAATTGTAGTAAAGTCATTATACTCTTCTATATTGTTAGATACCGTAGAATAGTGTAGTAACATTCCAAACCATATCTTAAATCCTTGCTCTTCCCCTAATAAATCATTCACTGATTTTTTTAAAGGTGTCATATCGAGTAAAGTTTCGTTTACATCAAATACTATTACGGGTTTATTTTTTATTGTGCTCATGCTTATTTAATTAATTATTTATACCATTTTTTTATAATTGCTAAAGCAGGTTTTTCCTGCGGAGTATAATCTACTTTATTTGTTGGTTTTCTATGGTAATCATCGGCGTACCATTTCCAAGCAAAACCGCCTAGAAACCAACTCTCTTTTGTCATCGTTTGATACAATGCTTCATAAGCGATTGCTTGTGCTTCATTGTTTAGTTCGTTTTTATGTTCGGTCCAAGGAGCTTCTACAGCATAGTCAGAATTGCGGTATCCATACTCAGTGAACATAATTTTCTTATCCTCTTTTTTTTGAATTACACGCATTTTTTCTAAGTGTTTTGACCAACCATTTTTCACCGATTTTAAGGATGGATTTTGCTCATTTGACAACGGAAAATAAGCATCAACGCCTATGTAATCTAATTCACTCCAAAAAGGAACCTTATCATAATCATCCCAGTTAGCGGCATAGGTCAATTTCCCTTTGTATACCTTTTTAATCTTAGCAATTAGTTGATTCCAATAGGTAGGTCTTTTTGCGACCGAATTCCCTAATTCAGTAGCAAAACAAAAAACTTCTATTTTTTGTTGTTCTGCAAGTTCAGCAAAATTCAGAATGTACTCTTCATAATCAGTTTCCCAGCGTTGCCATTTTTCTTCGGTATCAAAATTTAAATTACCAGTGTAAAAATTGTGATTGACCCATAAATGTGGTTTTAACATCACTGTCATATTGTGACTGTGCGCCATTTTTGCACTAGTGATTATTCCTTCTGTACGTTCGCCCCACCATTGCCTTTTGTTATTATAGTTTACAGTTGCTTCATCCATATTTACATAAGCGTAAGGGATAATTGAAACTGCATTTACATAATTGCTTTCTAAATCTTCTAGTGTGCTTTTATTTAACGTATTGATAGGAGCAACGAGGTTCATCCCTTTAAATTCCATAGGTTTTGCTACGTCACTAGTACTGGTAGTTTCTGTTAACGCAAAAACTGGTTTTACTTTGGCAGGAGCCTCACTTTTACTTTGATTATTGAAAAAGTGATAGCCTATGCTTAACGTGAGTACTATAGAAGAAAATAAAAGTATATTTTTTTTCATAAAAGGAAATGTTCTTATTTTGCTTGACTACAAATATTATAAATGGTCAATTTTTTATTTTATTCGAAATAGTTCATGTTGCCACTAATACGAATGCGGTTTAACTAGTACAATCAAATGTCTCGTTTTCGAAATTTAAGATTTTAATTTTAGACAGTATCTTTAAATTTTCCTAAAACTGAGCTATTGAAGGTAATTAACTAAACATTTTAAAAGCTAGCTGAATTAACTTCTTAGTATTGTCAGTAATTAATTTCATTTTCAATTGTCCTACTGCTTTCTGATTTATTCTTGTTGCCACAGGATAAGGGTACACTTTTCCAGCAATAGTGTTAATTGACATTCCAGATACATTTGCCAAGATTAATTCTTGAATTAATTCACCTGCTTTTGGGGCAATCATGCTTCCTCCTAAAATGCGCTGCTTCTGGAACCAAAACCCTTTCGAAATGTATAGAATTAGTTTTCCATAGCGATAATCATCTACAATAGCGCGATCATCATTAGCGAAGTCTTGCACTACTTTTTCGAAAGTAATATTCTGCTCTTTTAGTTGCTTTTCGTTTAAGCCAAAAGTAGCCAATTCAGGATCAGCGAAAGTGACCCAAGACATGTGCTTGTTATTTAATTTTTTCTTTAAAGGCGAAATCAAATTATTTAATATCAAACGTCCGTGTTGCTCTGCGGCATGTGAGAATTGTAAATTTCCAGCAATATCACCACACAATAAGACATTTTTATTAGTCGTCTGCAAATAGTCATTCACTACAATATGCTCCTTTTCGACTTCGATATTTGCTTTTTCTAAATCAAGACCTTCAATGTTGAGTTGGCGACCAATCGATACAAATATGGCATCTAGTGCAACGGTCATTTCGATGCCTTCTTTTGTCTTTAATACAGCAGTATTTGCAGAGTCAAAATGGCTAACTGTTGTGTCAAAAAGGATTTTTATACCAGCTTCCTCTAGTCTTTTTTGTAAAATAAGGGTCAGTTCTTTATCGTCGTGTGAGAGTATAGCATGGCTGTGTTGTACCACGGTAACCTCTGAGCCTAATCTTTGAAAAGCTTGTGCCATCTCAATACCAATAGGACCGGCGCCAAGAATTAACAGCTTCTTTGGCAACTCGTTTATTTTAAAAATACTGCGATTGTCATAGTAGGTTACCTTCTCAATTCCAGGAGCAGTAAACTTTTTAGGTCGGGATCCTGTGGCTATGACTATTTTTTTAGCTTCGTAATTTACATTATCGACACTAACCTGATTTACCGCCGTAAATTTGGCTTCACCAATAGCTATATCAAATCCTTCTTTTTCAAAATAATCTTTATTTTCATGAGCCCTGATGACCTCTTGGCCTTCAAAGATATATTGCATCACTTTCTTGATATCTACCTCTGGGGATAACTCTAAACCAAATTTGCTTGCTTCTCTTGCATTGTGAACTACTGCGGCAGCGTGAATTAGCGCCTTGCTAGGAACGCAACCATCATTTAAACAGTCGCCTCCAATTTCATGAGCAGTTTTTGAAATCATTAATACTTTGAAACCTAGTTTTACCATAAATCCACCAACGCTCAATCCGCCTGATCCTGCTCCAATTATTATAAGGTCGTATTTTTTCATATCGTAATTTATTTCTTTAAAAGTATAGACTGTCAATTTAGCCATTCCTGACTTATTTATATAAAAAAAGCCAGCATAGTATTTCTCTGCTGGCTTTGTTTAATTGTCGTTCACTACTTTAATACTTGTTATTTAGTAGTTTCTATATTTTTTATAGCTGTAATAATGTTCTGTTTTTTAGTGGCCTCCATCTTGCCTTTTTTCGAATTACTAATAGACAACCATTTTGATAAAGCGGCATCTAAAATCTTTGACTGCTTCTCATAAGAGTTACATGTTTTACACATTGCTTTATGCGCATTTAATTGCATTCTCTCAGTAGTAGTAAGCGCGGTAGATAATTGTTTATCAATCAATTCGGTTGATTTTTGACAACTATTCAATAATTTTTTCATTATAAAACGCATGTTTTTTACAATTAAAATGTTATTAAATCCATTTTGTTTCCAAGCATTTTCTCATCAGCAGTTTGGCGCGATGAGTCACTTGCCAATAATTAGACGTTGTCATTTCTAAATCCTGACATATTTGATCGGTATTTTTATCAGTTAAATATTTTGAGGTAATGGCAAGCTTCCATTTTGATGGTAATTCCTCCATACATTGTTGCAAGATAAGGTTGAAATCAGCATTGTCTAGTAATTCTTCATCTTGATTCCAAAGTGGATTTACTTGATCATTTCTCCAACATCCATCTTCGGTGAAAATATCGTTTGAAAGCTGAAAGCCACTATCTTCTGTAATACTAAACTGCTGCTTTATAGTTCTAGCGGAAAGTCTATAGTGATCCACAATTTTATTATTTAATATTGCAAAAAGCCATGTTTTGGGTTGGCTTTTTCCTTCAAAAGTGGCCAGTTTACGGTATGCAGATAGAAATGTTTCTTGCACTAAATCCTCTGCTGTTTCTTTAGAAGATGTTTTATAAAATGCCCAAGAGAAGAGTTCGTCACTAAATTGACTCACCCAATTTTCCAAAATATTTGTATCTTTTTGCTTGCTCTCGACCATAGATTATAGATGTCAGTTTTTTTTAACTTTCCAAATATACTCTTTTTTCAGACTGTGAAAAGCCACTTTTTTCATAAATTATATATCCAAAGACGATGCAATACTCTATTGCAATGAGCCAAAGGTTCTCTTCAAAGGTATCTTTTGCGTAAGCGCTATAACTTAAAATCACAGTCAAACTCCAAATTAATTGATAATTAAATCTAGTGAAAACACCTATCAAAATTAGATTCATAACATACCAAGGATGTACTGTAGTGGAACTGAAAAAATATACTGTCAATACGATTAGCATGACTTCAAATAAGTTCGACACACTCTTTTCTCGTTTTTTGAAGGCATAGAAAAGAATAAATAATATCATTAAAATAGGCATGAATTTCCCCGTGGTATGAATGGTATTATATCCTGTAATCCAAATTCCGATTGCTCTTATGACATAATAAAAACTAGCGTTGAATTCGAAATTTGTAAACCATAAACCAATGGTTTCACTGTAATTCGTAATTAATTCTTGTGATAGAAAGGGTAAAAATAACGCTACATTTGTGGCAATTACAATAGTGTAAAAGGAGACTGATTTTTTAAAACCAAGGTTTTGCAAATAAAGCGGCAGTAGGAGTAGGGGTAATAATTTTGTTGAGATGGAAAGAGCTAATATTACAGCAGCTGTTTTCCATTTATTTTGTTGTAAAAGATACATGCTCCAGATAAAAAAGAACAACATCACACTTTCAAAATGTAAGTTAGAAACGCCTTCAATAATAACTAAAGGATTTAAAATGTACCAGAATATCAGGTGCTTTTTTTTACCTAGAGCAGTCAACAATTTACTTCCATAATAAAGTGTTCCAAGATCAGCTATTATTATACTAAGTCTTAAAATAACTACCGAAGGCATTATGGACTCGCTTCCTAAAATAGAAGCCAGCGCAAACAAGAACTGATTGACAGGAGGGTAATTTGAATAATGACTGGCACTTAAGTTCCCCATACCATCAAATAATTCTTGAGCATTTGCGATACTAAAATTGCTTTGTGACATCAAATCATCAGGCAAGTATAGATAAGGATTCATTCCATTTAAGAGTAACCTACCGTCCCAAATGAATCGGAAGTAGTCTTGTGATAAATTGGGCAATACGCCAATAAATACAATCCTAAATAAAATGGCAGCTGTGACGAGAAAAGTAAAATTATTCTTTTGAAATTTGATGATTTGGTACAACAAAATAAACAAAAAAGTGAAACTAACAAGCAGTTTTATAAATTCATGTCTTTCTAAAATGTACCCTATATAGCCATAAGTGAGGAAGCTTAACGCTAGAAGAATATATGACTTTGATATGTGTAACGTTCTTGTTTCCACTAATTATTATCTGTGATAGATTTTACAAATACAAACGTAAAACCTGTGACAAGCATTAAGTGCAAAGCGATAATACTATAATCGTTTAAAAGAACGGCACTGTAAATCCCGAAGATGAAATAGAAAATTAAACCACCTTCAATAAAAATATTTTTCGAAATCTTTTTAGATAGATAGGTGTTTTGTTTCCACTTGTCTTTCAATCCTTCAATATTCAATTTGGGTGTTCGAATAAATTCACTTTTTTTACCCCATAAACCTTCAAGTACAGCTAATGTGTTGTGAAACGAGAATCCCATAACAATAGTATAGAACGTCATAAACATACTGGTATAGCGCAAGAAGTTTTTAAATCCGCCACCATGTAAATTTTTAAATGTCACCCAATAGCTTATGAAAAACAGTAATGAACTAATCACAAAAAATACTAATATATCAAAGATAGCATCAAATTGAATGTACTTGTTTTTGATATAAAGAACGGGAACGCTCAATATTGCCATTATAAATACAGCTAAAAACATGGTACTGTTTAATAAATGTAAAACACCATGCACTTTAGTTTTAAATCCAGTAGACTCTGATTGCATTAAACGAATGGCATTTTTACTAAAGTTTTCAGCGCCACCTTTATTCCATCTAAACTGCTGCGAACGCGCCGCACTAATTATTGCAGGAAGTTCAGCAGGAGTTTCTACTTGCTCTAAATATTTAAATTTCCAGTTTTTCAACTGAGCACGGTAACTTAAGTCAAGATCCTCAGTTAAGGTATCACTTTCCCAGTTTCCAGCATCAAGAATACATTGCTTGCGCCATACACCTGCGGTACCGTTAAAATTGATAAAATGTTGTTTTGAATTTCGACCTACTTGCTCTAAAGTAAAATGTGCATCAAGTGCAAAAGCTTGTATTTTTGTCAAGACAGAGTAGTCGCGATTCAAATGTCCCCAACGGGTTTGTACCACACCAATTTTAGGGTCTTTAAAGTATGGAATAGTTTTATACAACCAATCTTTTTGAGGAACAAAATCGGCATCAAATATAGCGATGAATTCACCTTTAGCATCTACTAAACCTTCCTTTAATGCACCTGCTTTAAAGCCCGAACGTTTGGTTCTTTTAATTTGTTTAATATCAATTCCAGTCGCAGCGATTTTCTCGATAAGCAGTGCTGTGTCTATAACACTGTCATCAGTACTATCGTCAAGAACTTGGATTTCGAGCTTTTCTCTGGGATATTCTAATTGCGCAATCGTTGTTAGCAAGCGCTCAATAACATATTTTTCGTTAAAAATGGGAAGTTGGATTGTAACGTACGGAATCTCCTCTAATTTAGAAAAGTCAAATTGAACAGATTGGTCTTTAATTTTTTTACTTTTTAAATAATTAAGCAATAAATTAAATTGTGCAATACTGTAAAAGAATACAAGTAAAATGGAAATCGAATATAGGATTACGATGAAGTAAGAAAGCTCTAGCATGATTGTATATTGTAACTATTTAGATTGTTATTTAAAGGTGTATTTAAAAATCCAACCTATAATTTTTATTCCGGCCATAAAAGTTCCTTTTACAGTTCCAGAAATTTTTGAAACGCCAATTCGGTTTTTATAACGAACAGGGATTTCAACGTACGAATATTTTTGTTTTAATGCTTTTAATTGCATTTCGACAGTCCATCCGTATGTTTTGTCTTCCATATTAAGAGCCACTAATTTATCATATTTTATAGCTCTAAAAGGGCCTAAATCTGTAAAAGTAGCACCAAAAAAAAGTTTCATTAAAAATGTTGCCAACCAGTTTCCAAAAACTTGCTGCGGTGTCATTGAATTTTTTGCTCTAAGATGAGCCGCTCTAGCACCAATAACTAAATCAATTCCATCTGTGATAATTGGGGCAACAATTTGTGTTAACTCTTCTGGATAATCAGAATAATCACCGTCCAAAAATACTATAATATCTGGTTTATTTGGCAATTTTGCGATATAATCTAAACCTTTTAAACAAGCATGTCCGTACCCTTTTTTATTTTCTAATAATACGGTTGCTCCAGCTTTTTGGGCTACTGCTACGGTATTATCGGTCGAATTATTACTAATTACGATTACTTCGTCTACATAACTAGGAATATCCTTAATAACATTAGCAATTGCTTTTTCTTCGTTATATGCAGGTATTATGACTTTTATAGTGTTCATTATATTTTATAGAGAGTTATCTTTTTTATAATCTGAAAGAGAGGTCCATTCATTTGTTTTTACTCCCGCTTTGTATCGTTCTGCTTTAACTAAGTTACCATTTTTGTACAGTAAACAAAGACCGTTAAGAACATTGTTTTTGAATTCGGCTTTTTTTAATGTTGCCCCTTTCTCGTCATAAAAGAGCCACCAATCTACTTTTTTATTGGCTTCAAAATGGCCTTCCTCTTTTTTATTACCGTTATCATAGTAATAATACCAGTAGTCATTTTTTTGATTGTTGAGAGTCCAACCTTCTGATTTCATCGTTTGATTGTCAAAATAGTTTTTTACATATACTTTTTGTGCCGTCATAGAAAAGACGGAAAGTAAACTGAAGACAAGTAGCGATTTAAACATTATGATTTGTATTTTAATAAACTTGCTGCAACTAATTTGAAAGAATCATTTTATTTGCAGCAAGTTAGAATTGACAACCTTTATAAACTATTTATTATTAACATAATCCATTAGGTCAATATCGTTTCCTAATAGGATTTCGTTAGCATTGATACGTCCACCTGGAGAATCATTTTCTAACTTTAATACACCTCTAGGACAAACTGCAGAACAAACTCCGCAGCCTACGCATGAAGAACGTACAATATTTTCCCCTTTTTGAGCGTAGCTACGTACATCAATACCCATCTCACAAAAAGTAGAACAGTTTCCACATGAAATACATTGTCCTCCGTTTGTAGTAATTCTAAACTTAGAAAGTAAGCGTTGTTGTAATCCTAAAATAGCTGCCATAGGACATCCAAAACGACACCAAACTCTATTCCCTAAAATAGGGTAGAACCCTACACCAATCACACCACTAAAGGCAGCACCGATAGCAAAACCGTACCACTCTCTTAAAGAGTTACTATCTATAAATAAGATATTTTGATTACCTGAGAAATAGTTCATCAATAAAGAGATAATGATAATTACAACAAGTGTAACCATGGTATAGACTGCATCAGTATCCATATCTTTTCTCTTGAACAAGAACAAAGCGGTTGTAAATACCGTCAAGAAAATAACGATTCCTCCTATGAATTGATCTCTTGTTATAAAGCTCATTTCGGGATTATTAGACAAGAAAGTAAATATTACTGCAATTGTCATTACAAATACGAATACCAATACCGAGTGAATCATCCATCGTTCTATTTTCCAAGAAATCATTGATTTACTTGATAAATGTCTAAAGCTGTCTCCAGCTGTTTCGGCTAAACCTCCGCAACCACAAACCCATGAACAATACCACCTTTTTCCGTAGAAATAGGTTAGAATAGGAGAGATGATGAAAATCATTGCGATTCCAAATAGTAACATAAACATACCTAAATTGCCACCTTCAATCATAGCTTTTAAGTGCCAATCATTAAAAAAGTAGTAGTTTAGAGGCCACATGTTTTTTAAATCTTTCGCAAAATAAGCTTTCTCTGGATTCAATTTTTCTAATATTTCTGGAATCAAAAAAGCAAATCCTAATTGAAAAAACATTACAGATATTGTTCTTACTAATTGGTATTTATTATGACGGTATTTTAAAATAAATTTATACCCTAAACCTACAATAGCAATCGTATATAACGTTCCATAAACAAACCATTGACTTGCAGGTTTTCCGTTTAAAAGCAAACTTAAAGGGTCAAAAAAGGCTACTATTCCTGTATTAGCACCGCCTTCAGAGTTGAGTCCTAAATACTTTGGAAACCAATACAAAACAACATAAAAAGAAGTTAGAATAATTCCTACCATCCAAGCAAGAGTTCCTTTATTAGTTAAGGAGCTATGCATGATACCATCATTTTTAATTCCTTCAGGTTTGTTTAAATAGGTTCTGTTGGCATAAAGAATGATACCTCCAAAAACAGCAACAATAGAAGCTGTTAACCAAATTCCCTTGTAAGGAAAGTTGATGTTAAAAAGAGCAAGTGCCATGATAAATAGACCTATAAGACCTATTGAAATTCCTGTTTTTTGAATACCGTCTAGCACATTATTATCATGCGATGCTACCGATATGTTTTCTATAGATTTACTCATTTTATGCTGTTTTTGTTCCTATGAATTCAGTTGTAAACTGCTTTTGTATTTCTTTGCTGTGGTTCTTGAAAAATTCAGGATCAAAGTTTGCCTCTGCCAAATGTTTTACCACATAATCAACCGATTCTTTATTAGTGAGAACTTTGTCGAAAAACTCATGTCTCATTCGGATCCCAAAAGTATTAATCCCTAGAAATTCACGTGTTTCTTTATGGAATGAGATTCTGATTGCTTTTTTACCTTTTGAATGTTCCCAGTAAAAATGATTTTCATCATCCTTAGGCTTTGCCCAAACCCATCCATAAGTTTGATATTCGATATCTAAAAACTTAGCAGAATTGAACCAGTGTCCAGGTTTGTATTGCAAAGGATTTCCAGTTAATGTTTGTGCTAATACTTCGCCCATCATTCTTCCGGTGTACCATACGGCCTCAATTGGTCGTCTCAAATCGATTCCTTCATGTTGCTCTGCACAATCACCAATCGCGTAAACGTCTTTCACATTAGTTTCTAAAAAACGATTTACCTTAACACCTTTTCCAAGCTCTATAGCCGAACCTTTCAAGAAATCAATATTAGGCGATACTCCAGCAGTCAATCCTACAATTTGGCAATCGATAGTTTCTCCTTTATCAGTAACTACTGCTCGTACATGTCCGTTATCGTCAGATAGGATTTCGACCATATTCGTGTCTAATCTTAAATCGATGTGGTGTTCAAGTATGTGTCTGTTGATCATTTTACTTTCGCCGGAAGGCAACACACCACTCCAAAAACTTTTTTCACGCACTAAGAAAGTAACGTCGATATTACGAGAACGGAGCATTTCGGCAAGCTCTATTCCTATTAAACCACCGCCTACGATGACTGCTCTTTTTGTTGTAGGAGCCCATTGTTCAAGAGCTTCAAGATCCTGTTTGTGGTATAATCCTGTTACACCATTTAACTCTTGACCAGGCCAACCGTATTTGTTCGGTTTTGAACCTGTAGCAATCACTAGTTTGTCATAGCTTATTTTACTTTTATCGGCAAGAAGCAATTGTTTTTCATCTGTGATTACCTCTGTAACCATACCTTCTAGCAAGTCGATATTGTTCTTTTTCCAAAAGTCATTTTCATAGGGCTGCATGTGTTCAAACTTCATGTGTCCCATGAAAACATACATTAAAGCTGTTCTCGAAAAAAAGTATTTCGTCTCAGCAGAAATAATCGTGATTTTTGCATCAGACCTTTTTCGAATGTGGCGCGCTAAAGTGACTCCAGAGATTCCGTTTCCAATTATGACAATGTGTTCCATAGATAAAAATAATGCGTTAATAAATCCCAATCGCGAAGATTGGGATTAGACTAATCAATGACTACTTACGTAAATAAAGCTTACTTTGTTTTAAAATCTTCTCCTATTTTAAAAGTATCTGCATTAACTTTTACAAAGTGAATGTTAGATAAGGTAGCTTCACCTAATTGATCTGAAAGACCTGTTCCTTCTGCCCATCCTGCAAAAATCCATTTTGTAGCAAAGGGTACACCGTCTACTTCTTTGTAATCCACGTATTTAATTGCATGAGGATTTTTCTCAGCAGCTTCTTTACCACCCATTAAAGTTACGATGTAAGCCGCTTTTTCAAGTAAATTTGTTTTTTTATTAGCATAAACTACATACCAGTCATCAGGAGCGTCTCCTGTACCTGATTCAAAAGTCAATTTCTCAGTTAAGTAGTCTGCAGCATCACTTTCTTTATTATCATATGCAGTCCAGATTGTTCCTGGATCATTTAATTTAAATGGAAATAGAAAAAAGTAGTTCCATGTGTATGCATCAAAACGCACCGCATCTTCATTTGCTATGGTTGGAGAGTATGCTACTTTATCATTGTTGATTACTATTTTTGAACCATCTTTATATTCGATTACACTTTGAGTCGAATTTGTTAATGTTGTAAAAGTAGCATTCATTCTTTCCTTACCTCCAAAAATGATTTGAATATCAAATTGAACAGCTTCATTAGCAGCAAATTTTTCTTTTTGGTGTGCATTCTCAACTGTAGTTGCAAAGGTATTTTTTTCTGTTGCAGTGCTATCGACTACAGTAGTGTCATCTGTAGTAGCCTCTTTCTCTTCGTTAGATTTACACCCAGTAACAATTAATGCAGCAAGTAATAAAGTAGTAGCAATTTTTTTCATAGTATTTTAAGATTTATTGTTTGTGTTTGTTTTAATGTTTGTTTGATACAAAAGTAGGTTACTTTATAATCTTGGTATTGTAATAATGTAAGATACTTTCATTTGTATGTCCTAATTTACGCTTTAAATGAATCATAGCAAATATATATTGCAAGCGCCAAACGCCGATTTGCAAATATTTTCTAGCAGATGTCACAATGGTCTTGTTAATCACGACAAATTGATTTTTGGCATAAAGCCTTCTAATAATGTCATTGTCCTCATATATAATCAGGCTTTCATTGAACTGATCAATGTCATTAAAAAGTGCTTTCTCAATAAATAAGGATTGATCCCCTCCGCGACAACAAATGTGGTTAATTCTCGTGAACCATTGCGAAATTATCAAAACGGGATGTTTGCTATCGAATTTCATCCGGAAACAGCCCGCTTTATTATCTTTTTCTAGTTCGTTCTTAATACTCAAATCAAAATGTAATGGAGGATAAGTATCTGAATGTAAAAAGTACAACACATCGCCTGTGGCCTTAGTTGCTCCCGCATTCATTTGCTTGGCTCTCCCTTTTGCTGAATGAACTAAAATTACATCAGGATTATTACGAACGATTGCTACCGTGGCATCGGTGCTACCACCATCAACAACAATGATTTCAAATGCGACTTGATTTGAAATCAGTTGTTGTAATTTGGCAATTAATTTATTGATAGCGCTTTCTTCATTATAAACCGGAATAATGATCGAAAGTTTATTCATTCAAACTCCAATTGTAGTCTTTGAAACTAATTTTTGCGTTGCTGTTAATTTTTACAGCGCTGTATTTATTAAAAAAGTCAACGATGGAACCTTTTTTCTTGAAGTCATCTCCAAACCAATCAAAGATTTTTGAAATCTCAATTTTAGAAGCTGTGATCGTATTTTTTGATTTGTCGTTTATGAAACTTTTAGTCACACTATTTAATTGCGATTCTAAGTTAGCTTCAGTGTACGCTTGATTTAATAGATTAGGACAAGAAAAAGAAGCACAGTTGATGGCAAAGTGAATGCGAGGTTCGTCCATCTTTCTAAGGATTTGGTGCTCAATTTCCTCTAAGCTGTATTTTTTATTTCCTAATGTAAAGAATTTAGTTCCCCATGGATCTTTGATGTCCTTGATACTTTTTACAGGATAGTTATCAATAATCAACTTTACCGTGTAAGCATTGTAGGCATTGATCCAGTAAGCAAGAGTTGCTTTTCTAGAAGTTGACGATGTAGGAACATTTGCAGCTAGTTCACTTAAATAACTAGACAATTCTTTACTGTCTTTTCTAAAAGCGCTATAATTTACTTTTCCGCTTTTAGTAACGTTCTTTTGTAGTAATGCATTCCATTTAGAATGATCCATACTTTTGACATCTGTTCCAGCTTGTACATCCGTTACTGTTTCTACAGTAGTTTCTGGAGCTGCTGATTTTGTTTTACCACATGAAATTAATGGCAAAAACATAAGGGCTATAATTACTTTTTTCATTTTCA
The DNA here is from genome assembly GCF_000425505.1 of Flavobacterium frigidarium DSM 17623. GTDB lineage: Bacteria > Bacteroidota > Bacteroidia > Flavobacteriales > Flavobacteriaceae > Flavobacterium > Flavobacterium frigidarium. Next base: position 68,861 of record NZ_AUDO01000010.1, read on the forward strand.
AATTGTTTTATATTACTGATTAAATAGACTGCTTGTTTTGGGTTTCCTGACAAAAAAAAGAATTATTTTTTTAAGGGATATATTTCTTGCTTTAAAAAATCCTCTGGGAACTCATTATCATCGCTAAATCCTAGTTCGATATCGCGACCATCTTTAGGGATATAATTTGTTCTAAAAAGGTAGTCCCACAAACTCAGTGAGATCCCAAAGTTTACTCCATTTCGCTTAGGTATAACTTTACTGTGATGCCAAATATGCATTTTTGGGTTATTAAAAATATATTTAAAAATTCCGTAATCCCAACCAATATTTGCGTGATTGAGGTGCCCAATTGCGATGGTTATAAAGTGGACGATAAATACATCTTGTAGATTAAAGCCTCCTATCAAAATTATTGGGATATAGAGAATGGATTTATAAACTATAGGTTCCATCCAATTGTATCTAAAGTGCGCTGCAAAACCCATCTCTTTCACACTATGGTGTGTTTTATGAATTTTCCATAAAAACGGAAAAGTATGTAGCATTCTATGTACGTTCCATTGTATAAAGTCACTGATGATAAAGAATAGAAACAGCGCAGTAGGACGTGACAATTTTTCGATAGAAAATAACTGAATAGGTTGCAGTTCGAAACCAAAGAGCAATAAAAAATCATTGATTAGTGTGGCAGTAATATTCGATAAAGCAATAAGCAAAATCAAATTCAACAGAAAGAAATTAAAGAATAAGTAGAATAAATCTAGCCAGAAATCTTTCCTGAAAATGCGTTGGTTCTTTCGCCAAGGGAAAGCAATTTCTAATAACCATACAATAAGTGAAATACTCAATAAACCATAAAAATAGTTATCCCATTTCCAGTATAGGATTTCGCTTTTAAGGTAATTAAAGTATCCACTGTAAGATTCTAAAAAAATGCCAATGTATTTTTCCATGATACTATTATAGTAATTGTTCTTTAAAATTGATATTGTATCCGCTACGTTCTAAATCTTCAAAAGTATCGATGTCATTGAGGGTTTCTAATAGCTGTACTTTTGCGTTTTTTAAATCGTTCATAGTTGCATTAAAAACCGTAGCTGTTCCCCATTCTTTGTTATTAAAAACGGCAGGAGTGCTTTGATTCAAACCTAATAGATAATAACCACCATCTTCTGCAGGGCCTACAACTGCATCATTATTTTGCAATGCTTTGAAAGCGTTCTCAATAATGCTTGCTTTCAAGTCAAATAAATCGCTGCCTACAACCACACAATGATTGTATCCTTTTTGAAATAAGGAGTCAAAAGCAGCTTGCATTTTATTTCCTAAATCACCTGGAGCTTGCAGTACTTTATTAAAATATTCTGTTGACCAAATATCGTTTTCTACGATGGTCGTATCATAAAACAAGAATTTATCACAGTCGATATGTTGGGTTTCATTGCGAGTATGTAACAACAATTCTTTATAAATTTCTAATGTTTTTTCGTCACCTATGGTTTTGGCTAAGCGTGTTTTTACCTTCCCTAATTCAGGGTTGCGGGTAAAAATGATTAGTGCTTTATTATTCATATACTTTATTTCCTTTCGTTAAGTATTTACTCCATTTCTTGTTATAGGTGTGCACACTATCTGTGGGTTTATTTTGCAAATTATATACGGTACCGCCTTCATTTTTATATTCGAAAATACCTCCGTAAAGGTTGTAAACATTGGTATACCCTAGCTGCTGTAATTTTTCTCCAATGTTCTCACTACGCACACCAATCGAGCAATACACCACAATTGCAGTGCTTTTATCTTTAATTTTGCTAGTCACTATTTCGCTTTTAAAATCATCGTAACCCACAAATAAAGCATTTTTAATGTGGCTCACTTGGTACTCTTTTGGTTCGCGGGCATCAAGATATACTAGATTTTTCTTGTCTTTCAATTCAGCTACTTTGATGTAAGGAACCGATTCTTTATTCAGCATTTTCAGCACACGAGGAATCGATTGTTGTGCTGACATAGCCAATGAAAATAAAAGGGGTAAAATGTACAGGCTCTTTCTCATTTTGATTTTTATATGGTACTTAAATTAATAGTCGATTGTCATTGCAATTACTGACAAAAGTTACGTAAAAAAAGTAACAGAGGTTTTAAATATTTAAAATAAAGAGGTTTGTATCACTTCAAATTCTTTGTTGCTCTTAAATGAAAATGTATTCACATTGATGAACTGCTTGGTATCTCGATCTAATTTGCGCAAAATAATGTGACTGCATTCAAATTCAATATGGCAATCAATGAAAATTTCTTCGGCAGCTCTCCGAATCAGCGATGCGTTCTACTTGTTTTGTAAAAATAGGCAACTGCTCATCAGAAGCGTTAAATTCTGCTATGGTAATGTGTGCCAATGAATTTTTACTGTGAAACCAACTAATGCGATCAGCTAGCATGTTTTTATACTGCTTGAGCTGCATTACTATTTCTTGATTAGGTTGAAAGACAATAGAGTAGGTATGCTGCATTTTCATTTTTGGATAAAGTTACTTTAGAAATTAAAACCAAGAAAGAAATGCGTCTTTAAAATCAGTATTTTTTACGTTAATGTTATAAAATAATACACCATTATAAAATTGGTTAACCAAAAAACGATACCTTAGTTTTTTATAAAAAAGAACATACAATGGCAGGATTATCAGCAGAAACTAGAGAGAAATTAAAAAATATTAGCACACCTACAATCGCGACTTGCTTGTTTAAGAAGGGTTTTAAAAACCAATTTATTCAAGAGGTAAAACCATTGCAATTGGGTAAGCCAACAATGGTAGGGGAGGCGTATACCTTGCGCTCAATTCCCGCGCGTGAAGATCGAAATCCTATTACTGTTTTTAGAAATGCAGATCATCCGCAGCGTGTAGCAGTAGAGAACTGTCCTGCTGGTCACGTTTTAGTTATCGATAGCCGTAAAGATGCTCGTGCAGCATCAGGAGGTGATATTCTTGTCACTCGACTAATGGTGCGCGGTGTTGCCGGCATTGTAACAGATGGCGGTTTTCGCGACTCAGCAAACATCGCTAAATTGGCTATTCCTGCTTACCACAGCAGGCCTAGCGCGCCTACCAACTTGACTTTGCATGAAGCACTAGATATCAATGTTCCCATTGCTTGCGGTGATGTGGCTGTTTTTCCAGGTGATGTTTTAGTGGGTGATGATGACGGAATTATGGTTATTCCAGCGCATGTTGTTGACGAAGTAGCCAATGAATGTATCGAAATGACGTTGTTTGAAGATTTCGTTTTAGAAAAAGTGCAACAAGGAAACGCCGTAATTGGCTTGTATCCATCAACAGATGAAAAATGGGTAGCCGAATTTGAACTTTGGCGTAAGCAAAAATAATAGTCTACAAACTATTGAGATAGGGAAGGGCTTTACTCTTAGTAATACAATCTAAAGTCAAGTAATTTGCACAGATCGTAATTCTTTTGGAAAAGCTCTTCTACAATATCAAATACATTATCTGTCTCTTTAAAGAAACTAAAAAATGCTTTATCAAGGTTGATGCTTGTCAATCGATCGAAGGGTGTACCATAACCTGAAATCGCTTTGGCACCCGTAACATCCAGAAAAAACTGTGCTTCCTCTGAACTTAAATCCAGTACTTTTGAATTGGCAAAATGCAAAATCTTACCAGTAAGTTTCCCTTCAAAAACTTCGGCAATTTCGTCTAGTGTATAGTAATAATCATTGAGGCAAATGCTATTCTCTTCACCCTTCATAACGAGATATATGATTTCGTAATCTTTAAATCCGTGGTCGTCATAGAGTAGGGTGTTCAAACTTTCCTCCAAACCTTCGATTGTATCACAGGTCTTATAAATGCTCGCAAGACCGTAGTTAAAAGCGAGTTTTTCTAGGCTTTCAACAACTTCAGATGAATGGGATTCTTCAATATCAGGAACGCCTTCTAAGCAAAAGATGAAGTTTTCAAAAATGTCTTCGTGGTTAGTATCCAGTTGGTTCATAGATAACGGTAGGTTGGATATACATATATATAGTTGGCAAAAAATAGCTCTGCAACTTTCTATAGCAATCCGCTATTGCAAAATTAAGAAAGTGCTTTTCAAAATGCGGTATCGTTAACAAATATTAAAGAGTAGTCTAAGTTAAATTTAGGTTAGCCATACTAGCGGTGTTGTGTGCAACAACTTTGGTTTTACTTGCAATTATAAAAGCAATCCCGGCTATTTGAGTTATTTATTTGTAAATTAGCGTAGGCTTTCGCCAAAATTAATAAGTAATCAAAAAAAACGAATATGAAAAAAATCAGCCTTTTATGTCTGGCACTACCTCTTATAGCACTTCAAAGTTGTAAAAATAATCAAGAAGAACAAGGAGGAAACCCTGAAACACCAGCAGAACTCGCGGCGCAAACAGTGGTAAGCTCTGAATGCTACCAGGCAATCTACGAACAAGATACTTTAATGCTAAAGTTAAACACGCTTGAAAATGGCGAAATCACCGGTGACATGACCATGACCATCGAGAACATGCCTACAAAACAAGGAAATCTTGCTGGGGGGTTTAAAGGAGATACGCTTTATGCAAGTTATACTTTCATTCAAGGAACATACAAAGAGAAAACATATAAAAACCCAATGGCTTTCTTGAAAAAAGGCGACCAATTAATCCTAGGGAATGGCGAAATCCAAACCACAATGGGAGCATCATACTTTGTAAAAGGGAAACCAATCGATTATGAAAACGTAAAATATAAGTTTGATAAAGCAGAATGCCAAGAATAATAAAAAAAAGAGGAAACGGTAGTTTCCTCTTTTTTTATGGGTTTAAATTAGATTATAATGTGACCGTATTTTGAGGTTAATCTAAAAACCAATTTAAGATTTCACAACCTATTTCATTGTTTAATCCTTTACCATCTTCTTTTAAAACAGAGACCTTTCCTAAGCCGCATTGATGATGCACGACATCAGTTATTGAATTAAAAGGAATAAAATCTTCCTGCGAAAATTTAGTCGCATTTGAAGGATACAATAGCATCGCTTTACTGGATTTCCAATATTCATTGTAGACATACATTTGGCGTAAATCATTTGTAGAAGGGGGACTACCATTTATGTTCTTCCATTTAGTATCGATAATAAAAGTATCGTCATTTTTTTCAATAACAATATCTGGTCGAATGGAAATGCCGTTCCAAAAACGTTTTGACTTTTGACCATGAATGGCAATTTCTTGATCGCTATTGCTTGCCGCTCTTTTTAAGCAGACTAAAACATATTCTTCCCACAACGAATTCATATCAAATAATAAGGCGAGCATGTTTTCCTTACCGCTAGAAACATTAGGAGCAAAGTTTAAAATTATTAGTCGTGCAATTTCTAAGGCAGTTTTATAAGGAGCCGTTTTTCTTGAGTTAGGAATTTTGGCAAAAGTAGCCTCATTGGCCTGAATTTGCCTAACTTCTGGGAAGTCCAATTGTACCGATTTACATTTACTATGTAAGTGATTTCCTTTCGAAAATTGTTCGATGATACGAAGCGCTTGGCTTAAAACCTGATGTATTAAATGGTCTTTTTCATACACTTGATGTGTGGTATAAAAACGCTCTTTGTGAATAAGATTCTTTCGGATATGCCCTGCAAATTCTAGCTTTCCTTTTAGCGCTTTTACGTTATTGGTTTGCTTATAATAGTGCTTAATCAAACCTTGGTGCAGCAACAATTGCACTTCATCTAGAAACCATTCGAAGTAAATATCTAGTAAGTGAATGTTTTGCTTGTTGACATTGGCATTGCCTACATTGTCTACTTTTAATCTTTTGGTTGCCCGTAACATAGCGATTAAAACTCCTTGCCAGACTTTTTTGTCGTCAGAATCGTTATCTGCCTTTGGAAGGATTTCAATGCACAAATCCTCAATTTGAACGACGCCCACATATTGTGCAAACTTTATCCCTTTATGAACTACAGTGAAATATTTGTTTTCATGCATTTCATTTAATTTGGTTAAAGCATTAAAGTGGTTTACAGTAAAGCCAACATCATTATACAAACGACCGTGATGGAGCGTTTGATGTTCGAAAACTTGTATTTTATGTTTGGGTTTAGACATTGCGATTCAATAATAACTGCACTGCGTTTTCAATAGCTGCAATATTCTCTATTAACTTAAATTGGGTTCCAATTTCGGGCGCATCAAGATTATTGAATTTAGGAAAGTTCACCTTGTAATTCTCTTTTACTTCAACAAAACCAGAACCTAATATCAAAGCAATTTTTTCATAATTGTGATAAAAATATTCTTGTAATAATGGAAAGATGCTATTTTTAAAAACTGATTTCAAGCTTTCTACATTACCACTTTCTACTTTTAAAAAATAAGAATGACCAATAGCATGATCTCGATCTAATAAAATTTCGATACGGTCATTAATAGTTTGTAATACTTCCCCCAGGTTAAATCCATCGAACTGAATGTCTAGTAACAATTCGGGTTTTGGCATCATTTCAGTAAACGAGAAACGCCTGCGTAATGCAGTATCAAGTGCTTCTACACTTCTGTCTGCTGTATTCATTGTGCCGATGATGTACAGGTTTTTTGGGACACCAAATTGCATCTTGCTATACGGAAGTATCAACTCCAGAGACTCTTTTGACTCTAAACGCTTGTCTTCTTCTAATAGCGTTATTAGTTCCCCAAAAATAGCTGATACATTTCCACGATTGATTTCGTCAATAATTAAGACGTATTTTTTATTAGAGTTGCTAACATCATCTATGTCCACTGGATATTGACTTTTGATATATTCACCTATAGAAGTAGTGTACGGTTTCCAATCTCGAATCGCACCATTAACGACATAATCTCTTGACATTTCCTTAGTAACGCCCATATTTGTTCCCTTTTCTGTTTCGGGAATTGCTACGGCAGTTTCATTACTATTGATAATTACTTTAAATTTCTTTTTATGAGTTGGTGTTTCTAGCGTTATAGAACCTTTACTCAAAACTTCTTCTACAAATTTACAGTAAGAGGTATCAAAGTTTTTAGATGTTTTTTTAGCGGAAGCATTTTTACACAATTTTTTAAAAACACCGTCTTTTATCTCGTAAGTAACTTTTTCGTTTTTTGTCTCTGGCTTTATTCCTTCAATGAAATCCTCGTAACTCATACTTTGGTGAAACGTCGTGAATACTATTTGACCACTCTCAACGAGACGCTCGTATTCGGCTTTTATTACATCACGAGTTTGTGCTAATTCAAAATTTGGATTTATTATCGAAATAGCGGCATTAATAGAATTGTACGTTTTCCCGGTGCCAGGAGGTCCGTATAGGATTTGATTGAGAGGGAAATTCATGCTTTCTTTATTATTGGGTTCAGTTATACTATCGTCCTCATCTTGTGCGTCGTATTGTTCTAAAAATTTCAGATACTGTTTTCGACCTAAAATAGCAGTTGGACGACCAGAAAAATGCTCTTTTGAAAAGTTGCTGAAAGAAGTTGCTGTGTTGTAAATATTTGAACTCACTTCTTTGATATGATTCTCGTATTTTTCATCTTTGACTATAAACAGCTCAGATTTAAATTCACTTTTATATTTTTCTTCATAAGAATTCAATTCTTCTTCTAGGCGTTCTCTTTTTGATCCAAACTGATTTATGAAATAATTTCCGCCACTTTCATTCGCTATTAACCAATCGATAAAAGCTACTTTTACATTATTCTCATCTTCTTCTTGATTCATATGTAACATTTGAAATAAAATGTCTTGTATTAAAAGTAAATTGCTTGATCCATCGTAGTATTCAGGGAGTATACTTTTAACTAAATCAATTAATTCGAGATCTTTTCGGATGTATTCTTTATCTAATCGATTGATCAGTTGTAAATAATGAATATATTTTTCGTTTTTTACCGCTACCTTTTCATTTAATAATATACACAGTTTCTTGTAAAATGAAAATTTGTAAAAAGTATACTTTTCAGGATTATGAAAAGTAAGGTAGGTAGCTATTGTTCTTTCATCTTGATGGTGTGCAAGTGTTTCACCCAAACTTCGATAAATTTGTAGAGAATCAACATTAAAAGCTTTAATCCTGTCTTTTAGGGGGACACTTTCATTAAATAGTTTTTTGAAAAGTAAGCGCATTTCTTCTGGCTTTTCTTTGGCTAAATGGTGAATTACCGCAACTCCCATAGCATACATCAAATTACCAAATTTGATACTTTTGATTTCGGTATAAAAATTTGGTGCATCTAGATTTGGTCTGCCGTGAAAATTATGCAACAATTCCCATTTGTATTTTTCATCCTTTAAGCGGTTGACTGTAATGAGTTTTTTATAGTTTTCAATTAGTTCTACAAAACCTTGCTCTGTTTTTGTCTCTAATGCTACTTTTTCAACTGAAATATTATCCGTATTTACCTTGTTTTTATGATTACTCATTTTTGACCTTTGTGTAAGCGATTATTAATCCTCTAAAGAATAATTCTTGTTTTTTTATTTATTTCTCAGCCACCATTCTTAAAAAATCATCCCCTTCAGGATAGTTTTTTAATTTTTTATTGAAATTCTTTAACTTTTCAAGCTTAGGGTTTTTAATTGCTTTTTTATTAATTCCTTTCAACTCCTGTATTTGTTTCAACAACTCCCTAGCATCACCATCAGTATCCAACTGCTCACTTAACTCTCCTTTAAATGCTTTATGCAAGATCGCTTGTGGCAATTTATCTATTTTAGCTTTTAAGCTTTTGTATTGTTGTTCTATAGCATCTGCTTTGGCAAACAAACTTTCTACTCTAACTTCAATTTCTTCTTGCTCTAGATCTGACGGTAAATTTATAGTTGTATTCATAACTACAACTTGATTAATTTTAGGCATGTTACCTGCCGTACCTGTTGCATTATTTCTAAAATATTCTCTAGTTTTAAAAGAACTTAGGCAATAATTTAAATAGTTAGTACTAATCTTAAAATTTGCTCGTATTTTAATCATTATATCAGGATAAATGAATTCAAAATCTTCACCGTCGTATATGGCTGAAGTTCCAACATACTCCAACGAATTAGATCTTTGAATTAAAATATCACCATTCTTTAACCATAAATGAGAATTTTTAGAAGGAGATTCTATATCAAGATATTTGACATATGCTGGATTAAAAACACCTGATGTTATTGCAGAAAGTGATAAACTTTTCACTTCTGTTTCATAACCAACGGCTTGGGGTGAATATCCATTTCTTGGTTTTTCAATTATTAATTCTGAAAGAGTGAATTCCTCCCAGTTTTTCATTTTCTTATCCTTTCTCCATTCCTCAGTCAATTTCCCAGTAACGGCTCGCGTAAGCACTTGCTGACGAAAATCCTTAAGCAATAAAGGAACTTTTGCCATACTGGTTTTTAGGATTTCCAGTTGGGCAAATAAACGATCTAATTTTGCTACAATACGATTTTGCTCGGCTAGTGGTGGGAGAGGAATTTTAAAAGTGTTTAGTTTTTTTTGATTAATAGAAGATTGATTTACTGACCTTTGAGCCACCTCAATAAATTTACCCGTTAATCTATAATAACGTAAAAAATAATTCAACAAATATCCATTAAACTGTGGTTGAGCTCTTAATAACAAAAGGTTTATTCCATGAATTAGAACAGTATCTAAATTAAATACTGCTGTTTTCCCTAAGTGCTTATCACTATTAATATGACTAAATAAAACATCTCCTTTTAAAAAGGAATACTTTTCAATATCAGTCTTTGTTGGATTTACATATTTTACTCTGTCTAAATCTATTGTTTCATTCCATATTGTTTCAATTCTGGAAATAGGAAATGAGTTTTCAAATGGTTCTTCAAATTGTTTCAGTCCTGAGCCATTAGACATTCTTTCAATAATTGTCTCCAGATTAGTTTCAATCCAATTCTTTGGTAAATTTCCCCCCATTAGTTCAATTCTTTAATCATTGCATTCATTTGGTCAGTAATGCTTTGTAATTCACTTAATGCTTCTTTGGCAATATCAATCGGCTCGCCTAAATCATCACTATTCGTCAAGGTATTGTCGGCTATTAAACCTAAATCTAGGCTGTAGTTTTTGGTTGAAATTTCGGCACGAGAAATGCAGTTCCAGCGTTCGTCTTTTATTGTTTTACGTTTGTTATCAGACACCAAACCATCATAATCCTTTTCTACTTTATCAAACGGGATTCCTCCTGTGTAGGCGAGAACAAAATCTTCAAAGGCTTTCTCTGTAAATGGGGTGCGTTTTCCGTAGCTAGGAGCATTGGTACGCATGTCATAAAACCAAACGTTCTTAGTATTGTTGGTTTCGGTTTTTTCACGGGTAAAAAAGAGCACGTTGGTTTTTACACCAGCAGCATAAAAAATCCCTGTTGGCAAACGTAAAATAGTATGCAAGTTGCATTTGTCCATCAAATCACGGCGTATTTTTTGTCCGTCACCATCTTCAAAAAGTACGTTATCGGGTAAGACTACTGCAGCTCTGGCTTTGCCATCTTTCTTTAAACTACGGTATATGTGTTGCAAGAAGTTCAATTGCTTGTTGGCCGTAGGGAACGTAAAATCGTCACGGCTTGGGCGTTCGCCACCTTGCTTGGTACCAAATGGAGGATTTGCTAATACACCATCAAAACCGTTAAGGGTTTTACCAAATTCGGTCAAGGTATCGCCTAGGTAGATACTGCTTTCCATTCCGTGCAAACGAGCATTCATCAATGCCAATCGGTGTGCATCAGGCACGAGTTCTACACCAGAGAAAGCTTCGTTTACTTGAAACTGTCTTTCTTTTTCGGTTAGATCATAATAATTATCGTTTTTGCTACGCAAGTAATAATCTGCCGAGATCATGAAGCCAAAAGTTCCCGCTGCGGGATCTGTCCAACGTTCGCCAATTTTGGGCACCATCAAATCGACCATGATATTAATCAACGGTCGTGGTGTAAAGTATTGTCCTGCGCCACTTTTCTTTTCGCCTGCGTTTTTCTCTAATAGGCTTTCGTAAATATCACCCATGACATCACGATCGTCCTCTTCGTACCAATCCAGTTTATCAATAGCAACAATAAGCGAATTAAAGTTGACCGGCTTGCGCAAACTCGTTGAAGCGTTGCTGTATATTTCCTTGATGCTTTGGCTCGTTGTTTTGTCACTTACAGTCGCTAGAAATTCACGGTAACGGGCAAAGGCTTCGGCATTATCATGTTCGTTTACAAAGTAGCTCCATTGGTATTCTTCTGGAATTTCATTCCCAAAACCTTTTACTTCACTCAATTTCAGAAAAAGGATGTAGGTTAGTTCATTTAAATATTGGTGATAGGTTACCCCATCATCACGCAATACATTACAAAGATTCCAGAGTTTATTAGCTATTTCTTGTGCGCTCATTATTTTAAGTATTCAGTTTTATTAATTTTTGAATTTGATTTTCCGCAAGGCATATTATTTATTAACATGTAGCTACTGCTCTACAGTAGGCTTTATCCTCTTTTAATTCATTTAGTTTTTTGGGATTATATGTGTCATTGAGTAAAGGACAACATTGAGAAATCCATTCTTTTTCAATTGAAAAATCACCTTGGTATGAGATCCAGTTGACTTCTAGATGCTGGTTAATCCATGAGATTATTTTCTGCTCATCAGCGGGTGTAAATTTATAATTGTTTTTGTTTTTTGCATGTAATAGAGATCCTTTTTCGGGTAAAAATCCTAAAACAGCTCCAATACTTCTAAAAAAAGTGCCATGACCTTTTGCTCTAAGTTCCTGACCTAAAAAACGTTTTTTAAGAGATTGGTTTTCGGCTTTACCAATGTAAATAATTGTATGACTTCGCTCTTCTAAATAACGATGATATCTTTGAGGTAATTTTGAATCTTTTGATAACTTTATACAATAAAAACCAGTTTCATCAGGGACTAAACTATCAATTACAACTGCTTTTTTAAAAACACCATTGATAAGCTTCTTTAATAATATATCTGATGATTCATTATTTGCCTGCAAAACTGAAGCTGATGGTGCTGACATAATTCTCCTTACAGTAGGTTTTGAAAAGAGTGTTGCACTTTCTTTAATTTTACCAGTTTTTAATAAATTTTCAAATACTTGAGGTGTAATATTTGTGATACCAAAGTCACTTACATAAAAACCATATTTACGCATTTTAGTTCTAACCAATTTTTGATCTGCTACATTATTTGCCTGACTGTACTTTTTTACCAAAAGTCGCAAATTCTCTAGTTCTGACGAGTTAAATGAATTTTTCCTTTCCATGATTTACGCCAATATTAATTTTTATCATTAATTAAATTGACCACTAATTTGGTCATCATGTCTTTCTCTTCTGATCTGCTTTCGGCAATCATGATTGTTATGGCTACCAAGGCATTATCGGCAATTTTTTTATTTCCTTCTTGGTTTAGTAATTTGTTATTCAGGTCCAAAAAGTAGATAAACAATCCTGCTGCTATTCGTTTATTCCCATCCGAAAACGAATGATTCTTCACTACAAAATACAAGAGGTTAGCTGCTTTTTCTTCAATTGTGGGGTACAAATCTACTGAATCAAAAGTTTGATAAATAGTTTCTAAAGAACTTTTAAAGGACTGATCTTTTTCATTACCAAATAAATTTCCTGCTTGCTGAAAGTCTCGCCAAATCCTTATTTCTTTAATCGCTTCATCATAAGTAAGATGCTTGATTTCTGTAGCGATATTCTCCTCATCAATACTCAGTTTTTGATGATCGTATTTATCTAAAGTGTCTAAAGCATAGGCATATTGCTCTAATACTTTTAGAATTCCTTTGGCTTCGTTTGAGGATAAATTGTCAATATTGGCTGCTTTTGTCGCCAACTGTAACGCCTGCTGAATTTCGGTGTATTTATAATTGAGTTCCCTTAATCGCTTGTTATTGAGTACATAGCCTTTTACTAAATAGTCCTTTAAACGTTGGGTTGCCCAAATTCTAAACTTGGTAGCTTTAGCTGAATTCACTCTATAGCCCACCGAAATAATCATATCAAGGTTATAAAAATCAACTTTTCTAGTTACTTTTCTGCTTCCTTCTATTTGAACTATTTCCATTTTGGAAATAGTTGCTTCAGGCGACAATTCAGACTCTTTAAGTATATTTTTAATATGCTTATTTATAGCCGGCACTTCTGTTCCAAAAACTTCTGCAATCTGTTTTTGATTTAACCAAACAGTTTCATCTTCAAACTGGACTTCAATTTGAGTATGATTTCCTTTGGAAGTATAAATTATAATATCACTCATTAGGCTGTAAATAAATTATCATTCAACAAAGCAATCACTTGATCTAATTCGTTGTTGAATATCTTTTGAATACGAGCTATACCACCTTCTTCTTTAAAGGTTTGGTTGATAAATTCTTTATCGAAGATATCTTCATGCAGCAATTGTTTTTCAAAGCGTTCAATCCATTTTAATTGGTGCATATTCCAAGATTTCATAGCTTTTACTTTGGTAATTGCATTTTTAATACGGTCTTCATGACTTACTAAAACCGTATCTAATGCTAAAGTTCGAATATAAGAAATAATATCCGCCGCTATATCTTGATTTTTGGCATTTTTCCAAGCAGTATTCAGCGTAGGAATATTAAATCCTTTTTCGTCTAAAAGCAATTTTAATTCTTTTAGGGATTTCCGATCTAAATCAGATGGTTTGGTGCATATGGTTTTTAAAGCCAAAATAGTATTTCTATTTTCCTCAATAAACTGTTTGAAATTCTCAATATAATCCTCTGGTTTCGAAGCTTTACCATACCCGCGTTCTATACCTATTACTTCGTCATGGTGATCTGATAGCAATTGCATTTTAGGTTGATATACTTTTTTATCTAAGAAATCCCAAAGGCTAGCATAATTAGTCAATACTTTTTTGACGTCTTGTCCTTCAATATCTAATAAGTTTTTTATGAAATCTTCTGGACTATCCCCTTGAGCAAAATACATGAATTGTTCCAGTTGCCCGTCATTAATTTGCTTCTTTTTGCGTTGTAACTTGGCTACAATTTGTTCTAATTGTTTTTTGCTACGTGCAGGACTATCTATAAAATCCAATTCTTCGATTAATCTTTGAAAGGATATAGAAGGATTGGAAACGGTTTTCATTTGTGTAAAATCTTCCAAGGCTTCATAAACCCGAACAGCATCATAAATCTTGAAAAATTGTTTGTTAATTTCTGGACACAAACGAGTGGCTCGACCTAACATTTGTTCAAATAAAATACGGGAACGTACTCTGCGTAAAAATACCAAATTAGTTATTTGAGGCACATCAATTCCTGTGGTCAACAAATCAACAGTCACTACAATATTGGGGAACTTCTCGTTTTTGAATCGTTTGGTTAAATTCTCAACATCATATACATTACCTGTTAATTTTTGAATAGCCCCTTCTGGAACATCAATACCTATTTCGGCATATTCTTCTTTTAGTAGATTCACAATTAAATCCGCATGAAAATCCCGAACTGCAAAAATCAAGGTTTTTTCGTCCCCTTCAGGATCTATGTTTTGAACTAACTCTTTTACTACCGCTCTATTGAAAGGCTCGGTAATCACTAATTTATTGAATTGTTCAATTTCGACCAGTAGTTCATCTTCTAATTCAGCTAACTCCTCAATACCATTCGTTTCAGGATTAAAAGCTTTTGGCTTTTTACCTTTCTCCCAAAGAATACCGTTTTCGCTCAAATTAGTTTTAATAATATAAGGCGGCTCATGATCAGTCAAAAAACCATCAATAACAGCTTCGCGATAAGAGTAATTGTGTACCGGTTTTCCAAAAATTTCAGTGGTGTGCAAAGCCGGCGTAGCAGTTAACCCAATGATATAAGCATTAAAATACTCTATCACCTTTTTATACTGACCTACATAATCATTCTCATCTTTAAAGGATAAATCCTCCTCGTTTATCTCTTTGTCTAGATTATAGCCTCTATGTGCTTCATCAATAATAATGCAATCATAAGCATCGATAGCTAATGTTTCTTTATCCGAATAAAAAAGACGTTTCACCATACTTTGAACGGTAGCAAAATGCAGTCTCGTTTCTGTTTCAGGGTACGCATCTTTCATTTCCTCTATTTTATAAATATTAGAAAAGGTATTTATGTCCTCTACTTTATTGTCTTTAAAACTCCCTAATGCCTGTGATGCTAATAAACGTCTGTCTGTTAAAAACAAAATACGTTTAAAACGATCTGATTTAATGAAGCGGTAGGCCAAACCAATAGTTGTTCTCGTTTTTCCTGTACCTGTAGCCATTACCAAAAGAGCACGTTTATCTTCAGGATGATTAATCAGTTTTTCTTCTACTGCTTTAATAGCATCTATTTGATAATAGCGTAATCCTAAACCACTGGGATTTTGTAAATAATCGTATTCACTTACTTGCAAGCGGCTGTTTGCAGTTTCAATATCTCTTTCAAACAAATCAACTAATCCTTGTGGCGAAAACCAACCTCGTAGTGCTTCTGACCTATTGCGTTCTTTACGAATGTCTAAGTACCATATACCGCTTTTGGTTTTTATTTGTTCCAAATAATTTCGTCCATTCGTAGAGAAGAGAAATGGAACTTTATAGCCATTCCATTTTCCCAACAATTTGAAATTGTCTTGTGCTTCTATTCTTTCTGCATATATTTTTGATTGATGCAAATCAGTCGAAATATCCGTTGCAAACTTTTTAGCTTCTACAATACCGTATAGTTCCAATCCTACAAACAAAGCATAATCAGCCCATTTTCCATTACATGGCCATTCGGCTATTGCTCTATCCTTTCCTTTTTCGGGTAGCGACTTATTCTTTTTATAATTAAGCTTTTCCGTTTCACAGTCCCAACCAGCATCTCTTAATTGTTCATCAATAATAGCTCTTGTTTCTGCTTCGGTTTTACCTATGTTATTGGCATTCGTTATGGCACGTTGCTGTCTCTCTGTCACGAGTTCAGGTGTTGCATTGATAGTAGCCACTTTTGTCTGATAATCGACTACTTGTTTTGATAATCGATCCAGTTCAGCATTTAAATTATTTAAACTAACTTTCTGATTATCTTCAGGAAGTTGATATTCTGTAGTTTCTATATAATCATTCTCAAAGGTTTCATAAAACCACTTAGCTAATTGAAAACATTTTTTGAGAATATATAAGGCTTCTTGCTTCGAACCACTTCCATCGTGACTAGCCTTGTTTCCTGATTTTCTAATTGCATGAAAAATATCTTTTATAACGTCTGGAATACAGTTTTTATAAAACAATTGATTGATTCGTTCCACTTGATTTCCGTCAAAAGGCGCCAAATCTTCAAATTGCCAAATTAGTTGTGCCAGTTTTTCAGAAAATAAACGTGACTTAGATAAGGATGAACTAGGATCGATATAAATCAATCGCTCAGATAATTCACTAATAGTGAATAGCTCAGGGTAATTTATTTCTAGGAATGAGAATGTTGAAGCCATGAAATTAAACTGAATAAATAAGAATTTACATCTTTTGTTATCAATTGCTAATGTATCGAATATTTATAAGAGAGTGGTATTATAAAAAATAGGATATTGTAGTAAGTGTAATTGATCTGTAAATAAACAGTATTTTTAAGAGTTACACCATACCCACTTTTAGTGATTTTTTCTTGAGTTAGGAAAGATTTTGAGAAATTTTATAAGGCTGTCATCTGGAAAAAAGAGGGATTACTTCATGATCCCAGAAGGGGAAACCTACAAATAAAGCCCAACTCAAAATAAATTTTGATTTAGTTTTTTGTTTTTAAGCTTACTCCCAAAAGAGTAAACTTTTGATATAACCCTAAAAACAAAAAACCCGAAACTTTCGTTTCGGGTTTCCTTTGCGGAGAAAGAGGGGTTATTTCATGATCCCAAAAGGGGATACCTACAAATAAAATTCAACTCAAAATAAGTTTTGATTTAGTTTTTGTTTTTAAGATTATGACAAAAGTAAACTTTTATCATAATCTTAAAAACAAAAAACCCGAAACTTTCGTTTCGGGTTTCCTTTGCGGAGAAAGAGGGATTCGAACCCCCGGACCTGTTACAGTCAACAGTTTTCAAGACTGCCGCATTCGACCGCTCTGCCATTTCTCCAGTAACTCGCTACCATTGCTGATTGCGAGTGCAAATATAAGTTGCTTTTTTGGTTTTTTTATCCTTTTCGAACAAAAAAATTGGCTAATTTTTAATTTATTTTTTAACCAATTCATTTTCTTAGTTTTAGCAAACAGAAAAAATCAATTAATTATAAAAATTATACTTAGTAGCTTACGTATTCTGTTATTTCTAGACCGTAACCTATCATTCCTACGCGTTTTTCTTGCACAGAATTACTCACTAATCTGATTTTTGAGATATCGATATCGTGCAAAATTTGCGCTCCAATTCCGAAATCTTTACTATCGATAATGATTTTAGGTGCTTTCATTTGGCCTGCTTCTTGTAATTCTTTCAATTCGGTCAAACGGTTTAATAAATTTACCGCTTGCATGTCTTGATTTATAAAAATAACTGCGCCCTTACCTTGATTGTTAATTGCCTTAAACATGTCGTCTAACTGCTTGTCAGCGTCATTTGTCAAAGTTCCTAATAGGTCGTTATTTACTTGTGACGAATTGATTCTTGTCAAAATAGGTTCTCCTAAATTCCAAGTTCCTTTTGTCAAAGCAATATGTATTTGCTTGTTAGTTGTTTGCTCATAAGCTCTCAAACGGAACGTTCCAAAACGAGTTTGAATATCAAAATCATCTTTCTTGATGATTAAACTATCGTGTTGCATTCTATAAGCAACTAAATCTTCGATAGAAACCAATTTCAAATCAAATCTTTTAGCTACAGCTACTAATTGTGGTAAGCGAGCCATTGACCCATCTTCATTCATGATTTCGCAAATCACACCAGCCGATTTAAATCCTGCTAGACGCGCAAAATCTATCGCTGCTTCTGTATGACCTGTTCTTCTCAACACACCACCTTGCTTTGCTATCAATGGGAAAATATGTCCAGGACGTGCTAAATCATGTGGTTTAGTATCTGGATCTACAAGTGCCATAGTCGTAAGAGATCTATCAGCGGCCGAGATTCCTGTGGTTACACCACGCCCTTTTAAATCTACAGAAACTGTAAAGGCAGTTTCCATGTGATCTGTATTGTTGTTAACCATCACGTGAAGTCCTAACTCTTTACAACGACTTTCCGTTAAGGGAGCGCAAATCAATCCGCGACCATGAGTGGCCATAAAGTTGATCATTTCAGGAGTTACTTTTTCAGCAGCGGCTAGAAAGTCACCTTCGTTTTCGCGATCTTCATCATCAACAACGATGATAATTTTTCCTTGACGAATGTCTTCAATAGCTTCTTCAATGGTATTCAATTGTATTTTATCAATTAGCATGTTACGCTTTTTTTTTGGGTGGGAATAATTTTTTAAATAATTTTTGGAAAGGGGATAGGATCACATCCATGTTGATCAATCCTATGTCATTTGTCGCTCTGTAAGTTAACAATACTGCCAGTGGCGTCAAAATCATCGACGACATCCAAGCACCTAGAAACGGAGTGATTCCGTTTTCTTGAGCCATTCTTTTACCAAAGGTGTTGATAAAGTGAAAGGATATAAAAATTAATACAGCAAAAATAATAGGAAGTCCAAGTCCTCCTTTTCTAATAATGGCACCAAGTGGAGCACCTATAAAAAACATCATGATACAGGCATACGCAATGACAAATTTATCATAGAAAGCGAGTAGGTGATTGTTGATGTTTTTCTGTTTGTTCTCTAAGTTTACTTTGGTTGCATCAATAGAATAATTTGTACTTACCAAGTTGCTGCTGGCAATTTTTAGTATTTCAGATTGCTTTTCTTTCGAAAATTTAGATAGAATATCGTTAGGAATTTGTCTTGGTTTGTAAGAGGCTTTTGTGCTTAAAGGCGGTGTCGCTCTTTGGATTCCTGTGCGTAAATTAATGTTTTCAGAGTAAGAAACAATCTCTGTTTTATAGCTTGTATTTAAAGAATCGATGGTATATCTAAGTTCGTTCACGTCGAGCATAGTATTGGTGCTCGCGACATCTTTTTCATCTACATCGACTTGATTTAACTTTGACAAGTCAATATTAATGGTGTATTTTTTGAAAGAACTTTTGGCAAAAGGGAGTTTTTGGCGGTCCTCATATTTTTTAGGAGTGATGTCCTCGTAGTAGTTTCCGTCGTTCAGTACTAGCTGTAAAATGCTAGAAGCCTCGCTACTAATTAATTCACCATTTACTGCTTTTATAACGGTTTTACTACCGTCACCACCAGTTGCTTTTTTATGAATGGTAATACCTGATAGAAAATTTCCGTTCTCTCCAGATTTCTTATCTACTTTTATATTGTAAAGACCTACATCGCTAAACTGACCTTCGGCTATAGCCAAGGCTGGTTTTACTTGAGCGATATTTTTTCGAAAATTAATAAACTTAAATTCGGCATAAGGAATAACGTTGTTGGCAAATATAAAAGCAAGCACACTAAGCGCAAGAATCGATACTGTTAAGTAACGCATCGATCTTTGAAGCGAAATTCCTGAAGATTTCATAGCTGCAAATTCATAGTTTTCGGCAAGGTTACCAAAACTCATAATAGAAGCTAGCAATATAGACAACGGCAGCACCAATGGAATGATACGAGGCATCGAAAACATTAAAAATTTAAGGACTAAAACGAAGTCCAAATCTTTTCCGGCTAGCTCAGCAATGAACAACCACACGGTTTGCAGTATGAATATAAAAAACAAGATTACAAATACCGTAGTAAATGTAATCAAGAATGTTTTTAATAAGTATTTGTCAAGAATTTTCACCTAATAATTTAATCTAATTTATTGATGTAGTAATTTGGATATTTACTTTGCGCAAAGGTAAATTGATTTTTTGACAATGGCTGATTGGTTTTGAAAGAATTAACGGTTAAAGTCGTTTTTGTTCCTTTTTTCCCCATTTCGATCAAATTATAGATGTGTTTTGTTTGCACATCGATTCCTAGCAAAATCTCTTTTCGTTGATCTTTTGGGTTGGTTGGAATCAATTTGATATACTGAATTTTTCTACCTCTTACATCTTGAATAATATCCATGTAATACTTGTAGCCCTTGTTAAAGAAAGTCAACATCTTAGATGGCGTGATTGCGTTATCATCGTTCTCATTAACACTAGAAATTGTGATTTCCTCGTCTTCAGGAACAATCGTATAGTTCTTTTTACCATCGTATATTTTTGTAATTCCCATAAAGTTCAATACATATTGATTCCCTTTAAGAGTTACATTTCCTTTACTATCTTGATTGATATTTTCCCTAGAATTGTTTAATGAATATTTAAAATCAATTACAATATTATTATAGCTTTTTACTTTAGTAGTCACTTGATCTAAAAGGGCTTTAGCTTTTTGATCTTGTGCTTGAACAGAAAAGCTAAAAAGGATAATAAATGCAATCTGAATTAATTTTTTCATGGTCTTAATTATTTTGTTCGTTGTTAAAAAATTGATCGAGAGAGGTCAAATCAAGTATGTTTACAGATCGCGCTTTACTACCTTCAAACGGTCCTACGATTCCAGCTTGCTCAAGTTGGTCAATTAAACGACCCGCTCTATTGTAACCTAATTTTAGCTTACGTTGCAATAAGGATGCTGAACCTTGTTGTGCGTTTACGATAATCTCAGCCGCTTCTCTAAACAAAGTGTCTCTCTCGGAAATATCTACATCAAGATTGATGCCACTTTCCTCTCCAACGAATTCTGGTAATAAATAAGCAGTTGCATATGCTTTTTGCGAACCAATAAAATCGGTAATTTTTTCAACCTCAGGTGTATCTATGAATGCACATTGTACACGCACGACATCATTTCCATTGGTATACAACATATCTCCACGACCAATCAATTGATCTGCTCCTTGCGTGTCAAGAATAGTTCTCGAGTCAATTTTTGAGGTTACTCTAAATGCAATCCTCGCAGGGAAGTTGGCCTTGATCAAACCTGTAATTACATTCACCGATGGACGCTGTGTTGCAATAATCAAGTGAATACCAATCGCACGCGCTAATTGTGCTAAACGAGCAATAGGAACTTCCACTTCTTTTCCTGCTGTCATGATTAAGTCAGCAAACTCATCGACTACCAATATAATGTATGGTAAAAAACGGTGTCCATTCTCTGGATTAAGTTTTCGAGCCTTAAATTTATCATTATACTCCTTAATATTACGCACCATCGCGTCTTTTAACAAGGAGTAACGGTTGTCCATTTCCACACAAAGTGAATTTAGCGTGTTAACCACTTTTGCATTATCGGTGATAATCGCATCTTCCGTATCTGGAAGTTTGGCTAGATAATGTCTCTCAATTTTATTAAATAAAGTAAGTTCTACTTTTTTAGGGTCAACCAAAACAAATTTTACTTCGGCTGGATGTTTTTTGTACAATAACGAAGTCAGTACGGCATTTAAACCAACAGATTTACCTTGACCTGTAGCTCCCGCCATTAATAGATGGGGCATTTTAGCCAAATCGACCACAAAGGTTTCATTCGAAATAGTTTTTCCAAGCGCGATAGGTAATTCCATTTCTGCCTCTTGAAATTTGGCTGAGCCAATAACACTTTTCATCGAAACGATCGTTGGATTCTTATTTGGCACCTCGATACCAATCGTTCCTTTTCCTGGAATAGGAGCAATGATACGAATTCCCAAAGCTGAAAGCGATAATGCAATATCGTCTTCTAAATTTTTAATTTTCGAAATCCTAATTCCCGCCTCTGGTACGATTTCGTATAAAGTAACCGATGGACCAACAGTTGCTTTAATTTGGGCGATTTCGATTTTATAGTTGCGAAGTGTATCTACAATTCGGTTTTTGTTTTCTTCTAATTCTGCTTGATTAATTGTGATACCTCCTGTAGAGTACTCTTTTAATAGATCGATTGTAGGGTACTTATAATTAGATAAATCTAATGTTGGATCGAATAATCCAAAGTCAGAAACCAACCTTGAAGCTAAATTCTCTTCAATGATAACTTCCTCCTCAGCAGTCTCAATTACGAAGCTATCTGTAGATTCTTCAGGAAGTGGAGGTGGTGTATTGTGATCCAAAGACATTGCTTGAGATGGCGCAGTTGGCTCTCTTTTGATCTCTGAAGAGTGCGAAATAGTTGGTTTTAAAGATTCTTTGTTTATTTCGAATTGAGAAGGTTTTTGTTTGACAACTTCTTCTTTTGCAGGGACAAAACCATCTGATTCTTCTACAGCAAATTCCTCCAGATTGTAAGCTGCATCTGTAGATGTAGTAGTAGATTTAATACTTGAGAGATCACTTTTAAAATCCCTTTTGGTGCTTTCAAAAAGAGATTGTATTTTTTCTGGAGATACTTTCAATTTGAAAATAATGTACACAATTACTCCGAAAAACAACAAGAGCAATGTTCCTGTTTTCCCTACATAATCTTGCAAAAATAAATTAAGTTCAAAACCTACAATTCCCCCTAATTCTGGTATTGAGGTAGCAAAAAATCCTAAAAGAACTGACAAGATAATCATGATATACAAGTCCCAAAACCATGTTGCTTTTAGTTTTCTAACAGGTAAGCTTACTACTAGATAAATCCCAGTGAGTAAAAACAAACGTACAAAAACAAAAGAAGCCAAGCCAAAACCGTTGTATACAAATAGATTGGCTAGATAGGCGCCAAATTTACCGGACCAATTTTGAACTTCTTCGCTGCGATCAGTAAAAGCAGCCGCTGCGCTTTGATCTTGTTGACCGTGAATAAAGAAAGAAATAAACGCAACTAGCAACACGATAGCAAACAAAATTAATAGTGCACCTAACACTATTTTATGTTGTTTTGTTATTGTTTTTTTGGCAGTGGTACCAGTTGTTTTGGTATTGTTTTTTTTATCTGTAGGGGCTGTTTTTGTCTTTTTTGCCATTATGGAGTGTACTTTTGCCTATACTATTTTTGGCATGTAAATTATTAAACCGATGATTATTGCCGTAATAGCTGCAAAGAAAACAGCACCGGCAGCAATATCTTTTATAAAACCTATTCTTTCATGGTAATCTGGGTGGATAAAATCGGCTATTTTCTCAATAGCAGTGTTCAATCCTTCGACACTCATTACAAGACCTATTGCTAATGTTTGAAAAAGCCATTCGGTTGCTGTAATTTGGAAAAAAATCCCTGCGAGTACCATTATAATTCCTAGGGAGAATTGTACCATCACACTGTGTTCTGTTGTAATTAGTTTGATGGCACCTTTTATTGCGTAATTAACGCTTTTTAATCTCCCGGTAAAAAAAGTATTGTCTTTTTTAAATTCCATTAAATTGAAATATTAAAGTACTGCTAGAGCTGCCTCGTAATTTGGTTCATCAGCAATTTCGCCAACTTGCTCTGTGTACAATACAATTCCGTTTTCATCTGTAACGATCAAAACTCTAGAGTGTAATCCTGCAAGAGGGCCGTCTAAAATCTCTAATCCATTAGATTTACCAAAGTCACCTGTTTTAAAATCAGATAAATTGATCACATCTTCTAATCCTTCAGCACCACAAAAACGTTTTTGAGCAAATGGTAAATCTCTTGAAATACATAGTACAACCGTGTTGCTTAAATTAGCGGCAGATTGATTGAATTTTCTAACTGAAGCAGCGCAAGTTCCTGTATCAACACTTGGAAAAATATTGTAAATAACTTTTTTACCAGCAAAATCACTTAATGACGCTACAGATAAATCATTTTGTACTAGTTTGTAATCAGCTAGTTTTGATCCCACTTTTGGTAACTCTCCTGATGTATTTATCGGATTTCCTCCTAATGTAATTGATGCCATTTTTTTTGCTTTTTGTTAAGGTTCAAAAGTATGAAATTTATTTAAGATTTAAGTTTTAACGCTTAAGTTTTATAATCTATTGTAAGCGACTGTAGTTTGCTTATGAAATGCTATAAAACAAAAAAACGCACCTAAAATAAGTACGTTTTTCATAGTCAAAATGTGATTGCCAACAATTATTTGTCGATTGATCCCATTACTCTTTTCATAAAAGTATTAAGAGCTTCCTTTTTATCAGTACCGCTCTTTACCATTTTATGCACTTCAATAGCACCATACATATTCGAAATTAGTTCTCCTATAACATCTAACTCTTCGTCTTTCAATGAAGGAATTTCAGTCATTGCTTCCAGAACGTCAATAGTTTCTATGATATAATCTTGATCGTTATCTTCTATAAATTGGGTAAGATGCTTTATTACAGGTAATTTCATTTTTTGATGTTTATTCGGTTATTCGTTGATTTGTTTATTCGTTAGGTCAGACGTTTTTTAACGATTAACCAATTCAACTTTTAAACAATTTCGTTCACTAATTCAATTAGTACTTCTTGTTTGTTAGTTTGTGTTTCGTTTACTAATTTTCCATCTACAAAAGTGGCGAAAGTTGGTAAATTGCTAACATTTGCTAGTTTTCTTGATTCAGGAGAATTTTCAGCATCAACAAGCACGAAAGTTACTGCTTCGTTTTCTGTTGCTAATTTCTTGAATTTTGGTTTCATGATTCGGCAGTTCCCACACCATGAAGCAGAATATTGCACAACAACTTTGTTGTTTTGACTTACGATATCCGCTAATGTATCTTCGGTTAAATCTATTAACATATGTTTTTATTTAGTTGCAAAGTTACTTAGAAGCAAAGTTGCAAAGGTTTTTTATTGATTATCAATATTGAAAAAGTACAAAGTCTCAAAGTTTTAAAAACTTTGTAACTCGGCTACTCAATAGCTTTGTCGCTTTGAGACTTTGTAACTCTTAAAAATAATTTAGTTTGCGCTTAAATAGTCAGCAGTACTTTTTCTGTCAGCACTCATTGCTTCTTTACCAGCTTCCCAGTTTGCAGGACAAACTTCACCTTTTTCTTGTACGTGAGTGTAAGCATCAACCATACGCAAGTATTCATTTACGTTACGACCTAATGGCATATCATTTACACTTTCGTGGAAGATTTTTCCAGTTTCATCAATAAGGTAAGTAGCTCTAAAAGTTACATTAGATCCTTCGATAATTACTGAATCAGTTTCTTCACTGTACTCAGTTGAGTCAATGTCAAGAATACCTAAAATGTTAGATAAGTTTCTGTTAGTGTCTGCAAGGATTGGGTAAGTAACACCTTCGATTCCACCGTTGTTTTTTGGTGTGTTTAACCAAGCAAAATGTACTTCGTTAGTATCACAAGAAGCACCAATCACGATAGTATTTCTTTCTTCGAATTCAGGTAATGCAGCTTGAAAAGCGTGTAATTCAGTCGGACAAACAAAAGTAAAATCTTTTGGGTACCAAAACAATAGTACTTTCTTGTTGTTGTTTACTGCTTCATCAAAGATGTTGATTTTTAAGTTATCACCCATTTCTGACATAGCGTCTACTGCAATACTCGGGAATTTTTTTCCTACTAATGACATAATATTATATTTTATATTAATTATTTTTGATGATGCAAAAGTAAATAATAAAGCTAGTTTTTTGAATAACTAACGATTATATAAATTTATGTATTAATAGTTTTTGGCTATTTCGCAACTGTTTTTAAATGTAAGTTAATCGCTATCAAAAAGTTAGCTCTTTTACTGCGTATTTTAAATATATTATTTTTTATTGGCTGTAGCCAATTGTCTAATTTTAATATTAAAAGCGGCAAATATCAATGTCATAAACGGACTCAAAATATTAAAGAATGCATATGGTAGATAATCAAAGGTAGATACTCCTAAAGTACCAGATTGATAAGCTCCACAAGTGTTCCAAGGAATTAATACAGAGGTAACAGTTCCAGAATCTTCTAAGGTTCTACTTAAATTTTCTGGTGCCAATCCTTTTTCTTCATATGCTTTTGCAAACATTTTTCCTGGGACAACAATAGCTAGATACTGATCAGAAGCAGTAATGTTTAAAGCCAAACAGCTTCCTACAGTTGAGGCAAACAAACCAAAGGTCGTATGTGCTAATTTTAATAATGTTTGACTAATTCGCGAAAGCGCTCCAATAGCGTCCATAACACCTCCAAAAACCATCGCACAAATAATTAACCAAATAGTCCCTAACATTTTTTGCATTCCACCCGAAGTAAATAAATCGGCTAAAGTGCTGTTATTTGTGGGTACGACTACTTTTCCTATTATCGAATCCATCACCGATTTATAAGCCGACTCGAATGTCATCACATCAACACCAGCAATTTGGTTCAAAATATGAGGTTGAAAAATGATAGCAAACACTGCTGCTAATAGTGTTCCTGCTAAGAGCGCAATAAGTGGTTCTGTTTTTTTAACGATTAAACCAATGACGATTGCAGGCACAAGAAACAACCAAGCAGATACATTAAAAGAAGCTTCGATATCTGATAGTAAAGTGCCAATATTTACGTCTCCCTTGATATCAACGGAAAGTCCTAATACGATGAACAAAATTAAAGTGATGATGTAAGTTGGTATTGTTGTCAAAGTCATGTATCTAATGTGCGTGAACAAATCTGTTCCTGCCATTGCTGGCGCTAAGTTCGTTGTATCTGACATTGGCGATAACTTATCTCCAAAATAGGCTCCAGAAATCACTGCTCCGGCCACCATTCCTAAATCAAAACCTAGTGCGCCACCTACACCTATTAATGCAATACCCACAGTTGCACTTGTCGTCCAAGAGCTTCCTGTTGCAATCGAAATAATCGAACAAATAATTAACGTAGCGGGTAAAAATATCGCCGGACTTAATATTTGGAGTCCGTAATAAATCATCGAAGGAATAATACCGCTTACTAACCAGGTTCCTGCTAGTGCACCTACCATTAATAAGATAAGGATAGCACCCACTGTAGCTCTAATATTTTCGGCTACTTCATCCATCATTTTTTGATAGGTCACCTTATTTAAAAAACCAACAATTGCAGCAACCGCAGCACCTAAAATTAAAACAAACTGATTACTTCCACTTAAAGCGTCGTCACCATAAACAGATACATTGTATCCTAACATTATAATTAAAGCTATAACCGGAATCAAAGCTTCTGTAATCGATAATTCTTTGTTTTTATTTATTTTTATGTCCATGCGATATCGTTTGAGATTGCAATATAGATAAAAAACTAGCTATAAGCCTAAAAATTTAGTTCACTTAGAAGTAAATCTATTCCCCAGCTAACAGTGCTGTTCACACGCCTTTTTTTTAATTTGTAATTGCTTAGTACTTGATTCTTAGTTAAATTATCGCTGAAAATTTAATAGGAACAACCAACTATCATCTGACGAAAAAACGAATTAAAATAACATATAAAGCTTAAAATTATAAAAAACTAACATTAATTGGTAATCTACCTTCAGTCGTACTACCATTTATTAACTGATTTGCTGCATTTTTTTGGAACTCATCAAAGTCTTGGTACACTTGTACAATTCCTTTTGCTAAAGTAAGATTTGGGATATTTTGCAAAGCATACGGATTCCCAAATAAGTAAAAAATGCATTGCTTCGTTTGCATTATTTTCGAAATAAAGGCTACTATTTCTGGAGCAATATCAAAGTTATTAGCAGGTTTAGCTTTTGGTAAAAATAAAGCTAGAACAACTGTTTCACATTGATCCAAATCCTGAATAATATCTGATGCTTGATCACTATTTTCGTTCTTAATTTCGATACTTTTAAAGTTAAGTTTCATAGCTAATTCGGCTGTAAAAGCATTATTGCTGGTGTTGCATAACGTGACTACAGCTAAGCTATCTTTTTTTGAAGGTTGATGAACTAGTTTATCAGCATCAAAATTGTTCACAATGGTGAGACTGTGTTTTGCTATCTCAGTATTTAATCTTGAGGAAGCTTCAAAATTCATTTCGCCTCGGGCAGCACTATTTTTTAATACGCCTACTTTATTTTTGCTTTGCATGATGCGACCATAACTTGCTTCAATTCTTTCTGGAGTAGCATTTTTTAAAATTTCGTCGATACCTTCAATAACGTTTTCAGCAAAGCACAAAACATCATTACCAGCATTAAAAGCCTCCCATTCTAACTGTCCTTTTTTTGGATACAATTTAGATACACTGTGCATATTTAAAGCATCCGAAATTACCAAACCTTCATATCCTAGACGCTTACGCAATAGTCCTTCAATCACATTTTGAGATAAAGTAGCTGAAGTGTTTTTTCCATCATTTAAAGCGGGCACAGCCAGATGACCGATCATAATGGAATCGACATTGTTTTTTATCCCTTCGATAAAAGGAAACAATTCATTGTCTAGAAGTTCGTTTAAAGTTTCATTTAAAATAGGTAGATCTAAATGAGAATCAATACTGGTATTTCCATGTCCAGGAAAATGCTTCAAGCAAGATAAAACTCCTGCATCGTTCATTCCGCGTACATATTCTAAGGCAAAATGTGATAATTTTTCTTTGCTTTCTCCAAAAGAGCGGTAGCCTATCACAGGGTTTTTAGGATTATTATTGATATCAGCAAGGGGAGCCAAATTATAATGAATTCCCGCCGAAAGTAGGTCTAATGCAATTTGTTTGCCTACTTGGTAAACCAACTCAGATTTGGATTCTGGTAGCGCACCCAAAGTGATTGCGTAGGGATACTGAGGTGTTTTTTCAACTCGCATTGCCAATCCCCATTCGGCATCGATACTAATTAATAAGGGAGTTTGGGCGCTTTTTTGATAGCGAGTGACCAATTCTTTTAAACGCTGATAACTATCGTCATTAAAAACAACTTTGTTCTTGCTTTCATAATTAGTTGCGGCACTAGCTCTACTATGAAAAAATGTTAATCCACCAATATGCTGGTTTTTTATCAGTGACTCCATTTCTTGAATGTGTTCTTCAGAATCATTGATGAAAACAGCAGGAAAAAAAAATTGTCCTATTTTTTGTTTTAAAGTCATTGTAATCGAATGTTTTATTTATCGAAAGTGGATCTTTTTCGCAATCCCAAGAAGAGAAAAAAATACTTCAGAAAGCTATTATTTTATGCTGATTTTTTCCCGAAATCTTTTGGGAATATCAAGAACCGAGATAGTAATAATCCTGGAATTGTGCTGATAAATACCCAAATAAAGAAGTTGCCATACCCTAGATATTCTTGGATAAAACCACTAGCCATACCCGGTAACATCATTCCTAGTGCCATAAATCCAGTGGCAATAGAATAGTGTGATGTTTTTGATTCGCCTTCTGCAACATAAATTAAATACATCATGAAAGCGGCAAAACCAAAGCCGTAACCAAACTGCTCTAGAACAACAACTAGGGTTGTATAAACATTAAAGTTGTAATCGAAATTAAAAAAGTGCAAATCCCACTGGATGTGGTAGAGCAAAGAAGGATGAAAATGAGCCAATAGCACAAAACCTATAATAGGTAAATGCATCGCTAAAATCATAGGCAACATCCATTTTCCAAGTCCGTCTTTTGAAATGGCTATTCCGCCTAAAATCCCACCTAGAGTCAAAGCAATTAGTCCGAAGGTTCCATAGATAATTCCAACGTCTTGCGTACCTAATCCTAATCCGCCTACAGCTGTTTCGTCTATTAAAAACGGTGTTAACATCTTCAGTAATTGCGACTCTCCTAATCTAAATAACAAGATGAATGCGAGCACAAGGCCAATTTGTTTCTTTCGAAAAAAACTAGCAAATACAGATGCAAAACTAGCTTTTTGAGCTTCAACCGAATTTTTTACAATAGCTTTTTCTGTCTTTGGAGTCGAAAAATAATTATAAATCGTGATCAGTATCATCAATAGTCCTACTGCAATCATAGTGTAGGACCATGCTTTGTGCATGTCGCTATATTGTTCCTCAAGATATCCGGCGAGAATAACAATTACACCATTTGCAGTGAGCAGTGATAGGCGATAAAAAGTGCTGCGAATTCCTAGAAAAAAGGATTGCTGATCTTTTTCTAAAGCGATAAGATAAAATCCATCACTAGCCACATCATTTGAAGCAGATGCAAAAGCAGCTACCCAGAAAACAGCCAGACTAATGACAAAAAAATGATTCATTGGTATCGTTAAACCCACGACTAAAAAGGCAATGGAAATAAGCAGCTGCATCGCTAAGAACCATTTTCGTTTTGTGGCGTACAAATCAATAAACGGACTCCAAAGTGGTTTTATAACCCATGGTAAGTACAGTAAACTAGTATAAACACCAATATCTTCATTGTCGATTCCAAGGTTTTTGTACATAATCACCGATACCGAAATGATGATAGCATAAGGCAATCCCGATGCAAAGTTGAGCACAGGAATCCAATACCAAGGTTTATGGTCTATATTCTTCATTTGTTAACGGTTGGTTTATTTGTGGCGCAAGCATAGGATTCAAAATCGTAGGCAAACTTTCGTTTCCATAATAATCTATAAAAGAAGCAGCATATACTGTTTCAGGTTCTTTAAAATTCTTTTTGATAGGAACCGTAATATAGAACTCTTTCTCTGTGAAAGCAATTTTATCAACTATTTGACTCGCATTGTTAGTATCAATTCGCTCCCCTTTTTTAGCGGCATAAATTAAGATATAACGAATTTTTGAATGCGTTGGAAAATCAAATACATAGTTCGTGCTATTTATAGTCTCCATTTTTTCGCAAACAAAAGGGACGTCTAATACAATCTTTCGAGAATTAGGAACGACATGAGGAAGTGCAGGATATTTGTACTGATTATCACTAAGCAATTGTGTTACTGCTTTGTTTTTATTGATAAATACTTTGGCACTAAAAAAAGCATTTCCGTTGATATTAGGATAGGATCTCGTTAAGTCAATTTGGTTCGGAATCTCTGTTGGATTAAACCATCTTTTATCAGAATCAGTGTTGATTTTGTAACTACCGTTCCCAATGTAAAGAGCCACATTTGTGGTGTTTTCTGCCCACCATTTAATAAGTTTTGAATAGGAAGCGGTGCGGTGCTCCATGCTCCAATACAATTGTGGAACTAGATAATCAATCCAGCAATTTTCCATCCAAGCCATAGGATCTGCAAATAAATCATCATAGTTTGTTTGTCCGGATTGTGTGTCAGAACCTCTAGGGTCTACTGACTTATTACGCCAAACTCCAAAAGGACTGATACCAAATTGCACCCATGGTTTAGCACTTTTTATGGTATGCGAAACTGCTTTCACAAAATCGTTGACATTGTTTCGTCTAAAATCTTCAACAGACATGCTGTTGCCGTATTTTTTAAAGGAAGCACCATCATTAAAATTTTCTCCTGTTACCTTGTATGGATAGAAATAGTCGTCAAAATGAATTGCATCGATATCATATCGCTCCACAACTTCATCGACTACGGCAACCAGATGTTTTTGTACTTCAGGTAAAGCAGGATTGTAATACCATTTTCCGGCATATTTTATCATCCATTCGGGATGTTTGTAATAATCGTGTTCTCTACTCAATTGCGCCGTATTCAAGTCCATTGTTGCGCGATATGGATTAATCCATGCGTGAAATTCAAAACCTTTTAAATGCGTTTCGTTAATCATCCATGCTAATAAGTCCACGTTACCATCGGTAGCTTCTCCTTGTTTTCCAGTTAAATATTTTGACCATGGTGCTAACTGGGTAGGATAGAAGGCGTCTCCTGCTGTTCTTATTTGTACAATTACGGCATTGTAATTTAACGCTTTGTAAGCTTCTAATATTTCGAGATAATCTGCTTTTTGTTTTTCGATAGGATCATTTCCTGATTTTGGCCAGTCAATATTGGCAACCGTTGCGATCCAAACAGCTCTAAATTCGTTCTTTGGATAGCTCTTTTTTTCCTGAGCATTAGCAATTGAGAAAGATAAAATAATAAATGAAATTAAGGCAAATACAAGTTTATTCTTGGTCATTATTTGAGGTTTTTTTACTAGATCAAAAATAGTTTTTTTGATGAATTTTTAGCGAGTTATTATAATTTATATTTAGAAGAGAAATAGCTTGCAAATTCTTTGCCAAATCTTTGATTTTTCAGTTTATGAAATTCACTTCAAATAGTAGTATACTGATTTTTATTTTCCAAGAGAAAGTTGCGAACTTTTATTTTATAAGAAATAGGGAGGCAAGCAGATCATAAAAACACTGCTAAAATTTATAGTAATTTAGATCTCGACGATTATAGGGTTATTGAAGCCTCTAGACGATTTGAGCATTAAAAATAAGAAGTGAAAATGCGAAATTAAGACCGCGTTAAAATAATATTTAAGTGGTTGTGAATTCACATTTATGAAAGACTATGTTTTATATTTGTAATTCAAATACAACACACTAGACACAATGCCAACTACAGATCAATTAAAACAATTAGCTAGCTCGTTAGAGGGTAAGTTAATGTTCGATGAGCTTCATAAAACATTATATTCTACAGATGCTTCGGCTTATAAATTGCGTCCTGTGGCAGCAGCTTTACCTAAAAGTGATGCTGATATTGTAAAACTTTTGGCTTTCGCCAAAGAACATAAAATTTCGCTAACACCTAGAACTGCTGGAACTTCGCTAGCAGGACAAACTGTAGGAAACGGTATCATTGTCGACGTATCTAAATATTTTACTAAAATTGTCTCTTTTGATAAAATAAATAAGACGGTTACTGTACAGCCCGGCGTAATTAGAGATGAACTGAATCTCTTTCTAAAGCCGCATGGATTATTTTTTGGACCTAACACCTCAACCTCAAACCGCTGCATGATTGGTGGAATGGTAGGAAACAATTCTTCAGGAACAACATCTATTCGTTACGGTGTTACTAGAGATAAGATTGTCGAAGTAAAAGCCATATTAAGTGATGGCTCTAAAGTTAATTTCAATTCGTTAACTTCAGCTGAATTTATTGAGAAAACAAAGGGGAATACCTTAGAAAACCAAATCTATAGAACGCTTTATGACGAGTTATCGATTGAAACAGCACAGTTAGAAATTAAAAACCAATTTCCAAAACCTGAAATCCATAGACGCAATACAGGATATGCGGTTGATATTCTTTTAGATTCGGATCTTTTTGGCGGAAGCCAACCCCAAATTAATGTGGGGCAACTATTATGTGGTAGTGAAGGGACATTGGCATTTACTACAGAAGTTACTTTGAAACTTGATGATTTACCGCCTACGAATAATATAATGGTGGTGACGCATTTCACGAGTATTCAAGAAAGTTTAGAAGCGGTGATGGTCGCCATGAAACACCACCTGTACACTTGCGAAATGATTGACGACACTATTCTTGATTGTACAAAAAACAATAAGGAACAGCGTAAAAATAGGTTTTTTATTCAAGGCGAACCCAAAGCGATTATGGTTTTTGAAGTGGCTTCACATGAAAGTATGGCTGATGCCGAAATTCAAGCAAATGCTTTGATAGCTGATTTGGAGTTACACAATTTTGGTTATGCCTCCCCCAAATTATATGGTGGCGACATTGATAAAGTTAACGAATTAAGGAAAGCAGGATTAGGCCTTCTTGGTAGCATCGTGGGCGATAATAAAGCTGCTGATTCTATCGAAGATACAGCAGTAGAATTAAGTGATTTACCCAATTATATAGCGGAGTTTTCGGCAATGATGAAACGTCATGGTCAAGATGCAATCTACTATGCTCATGCAGGGGCAGGGGAACTGCATTTGAGACCTGTACTAAATTTAAAAACTAAAGAAGGTGTTTACCAGTTTAGAAACATTGCAACCGAGGTAGCACACTTAGTAAAAAAATACCGTGGGTCACTTAGTGGAGAGCACGGTGACGGAATGGTTCGTGGAGAGTTTTTACCTTTCATGATTGGAGACGCTAATTACCAATTATTGAAGCGAATTAAATTAGCTTTTGACCCAAATTCTGTCCTGAATATTGGGAAAATTGTGAATGCTTCAAAAATGGACGAAAATCTGCGTTTTGAACCGGGAAGAATCGAACCTGATATTAAAACCATTCAAGATTTCTCTGATAGTATGGGAGTATTGCGTGCTGCAGAAAAATGCAACGGATCGGGTGATTGCCGCAAACTTCCTTCGGCGGGAGGCACTTTGTGTCCGAGTTATCGCGCTACAAAAAACGAAAAAGATACTACAAGAGCGAGAGCAAATGCCTTAAGAGAATATTTAACCAACTCTGAAAAGGACAATAAATTTGATCATCAAGAGCTTTACGAAGTTTTTGATTTATGTGTCAGTTGTAAGGCGTGTGCTAGTGAATGTCCTTCAAATGTGGATGTTGCTGCTTTAAAAGCGGAATTTTTATACCAGTATCAAGAAGCAAATGGTTATTCTTTTCGAAATAAAATATTTGCTAATAATGCCAAGATAAATAAATTAGGAAGCGCTTTTCCATCGATGACTAATTTCTTTGCTAACCTTTCTTTAATTAAAAAAGGGATGGGTATTGCCGCAGAAAGAACAGTGCCTGCGCTGGCACCAAAGACGTTCAAAAATTGGCTGGCAAAAAATAAACCTTCGCAAAGCATCTTTCCAAATGGGAAACTGTATTTGTTTTGCGATGAATTTACAAATTTTTACGATGTGCAAGTGGGAATTGATGCTTTCGAATTATTAACTAATTTGGGGTATCAAGTTACTGTTATTGATCATGAAGAAAGCGGTCGAGCTTATATTTCGAAAGGATTTTTACAAGAAGCAAAAGCTATAGCCAATAAAAATGTAACAATTTTTAAAGGCATTATTTCACAAGAGATTCCGCTCGTAGGTTTAGAGCCTTCGGGGATTTTGACATTTAGAGATGAGTACATTCGATTAGCTGATGATAAAATAGCTGCCGAGAAATTGGCTAAAAATTGTTTGACGATAGAGGAGTTTTTTAAGAGAGAAATTACCACTAATAAAATCGTAGCAGATCAGTTCACTGATGAGGTAAGAGAGATAAAAATTCACGGCCATTGTCATCAAAAATCACAAAGCTCTGTAGAGGCAAGTTTTACCATGTTGAACATTCCAAATAACTCTAAAGTGACAATTTATAATTCAGGTTGTTGCGGTATGGCAGGTTCTTTTGGGTATGAAAAAGAGCACTATAAAATTAGCATGCAAATGGGAGAGGATACCTTGTTCCCAAAGATTAGAAA
Organism: Flavobacterium frigidarium DSM 17623; assembly: GCF_000425505.1. Taxonomy (GTDB): domain Bacteria; phylum Bacteroidota; class Bacteroidia; order Flavobacteriales; family Flavobacteriaceae; genus Flavobacterium; species Flavobacterium frigidarium. The sequence goes on from NZ_AUDO01000010.1 coordinate 104,050, forward strand.
TACCGCAGAAACAACTACCATAGCAGCTGCAGGAACGAGTTGTCGTCACCAAATCTATGATGGAACAAAACGTGTAGCACAACATCCTGTTAGTATTTTGCGCAGTTACCTTAAAGTGTAAATTTTATTTATTACTAAATTTAATGGGATTTATTTCTCTTAAAACAATAGCTTTTTTAGAGCAATAAACCCCATTTTTCTATTCGATAAAAATCGAATTTAAGGAGGTTTTTTAGTGGCAAATAAATATTTTTCGACGATAGATAAACGAATGATTTTCTTTTATACATTTGGTTTTTATAATGAGCTTGCATAATCTGGAAAAGAGGGCAAACTTTTTAGTGTATTTTAATTATTACTTCTAATTTCCTGATTATGGCTGGTTCCAATTTGTTTCGAAAAAAAACAGTTCAAGATATTTTAAAACAAGTTGCAAAAAATGAAGCCGATGGTCATGCTGCACTAGGAAGACATTTGACAGCGAAGGATTTAACTGCATTCGGAATTGCCGCAATTGTAGGTGCTGGAATCTTTAGCACTATTGGGAAAGCAAGCGCTGATGGAGGTCCCGCGGTGATCTTCTTATTTTTATTTACTGCCTTAGCCTGTAGCTTTGCCGCTTTTGCTTACGCTGAATTTGCCTCGATGGTTCCCGTTTCAGGAAGTGCTTATACGTATTCTTATGTTGCTTTTGGCGAATTAATCGCTTGGATCATCGGTTGGGCGCTAATCATGGAATATGCTATTGGCAATATCACGGTCGCCATTTCCTGGAGTGACTATTTTACAGGACTGCTAGAGAGTGGCGGAATACATCTTCCACAGTGGATCCAAATGGATTACCTTACTGCGTCAAACGGATTTAAAGACGCAACGGCTTTAATGCAAAGCGGGAAGTCATTCGAAAATTTAAGTGAAGGTTTAAAAGTAGCTTACACTGCTTGGACTACTGCACCAACGATAGGATCTTTTCATTTTGTAGCCGACTTGCCTGCTTTGTTCATCATTATATTGATAACAGCATTGGTCTATCGCGGAATGAAAGAATCTCGGAATGCGAGTAATATGATGGTTGTTGTAAAACTTTGCATTATTTTACTAGTGATAGCAGTGGGAGTATTTTACGTTGATATAGATAATTGGACGCCTTTTGCTCCTAATGGAGTGAGCGGTGTTTTAAAAGGAGTGTCGGCGGTGTTCTTTGCATACATTGGTTTTGACGCTATTTCAACGACAGCGGAAGAATGTAAAGATCCGCAGCGTGATTTACCAAGAGGTATGATGTGGGCCATTATTATATGTACAGTTTTGTATGTAATTATTGCCTTAGTTTTGACTGGAATGGTGAACTATAGTTTGCTAGATGTAGGTGATCCGTTAGCATTTGTGTTTGCCAAATTAGACTTGAAATGGATGTCGGGTATCATCGCTGTTAGTGCGGTAATCGCTATGGCAAGTGTGTTGCTTGTTTTCCAAATGGGTCAACCCCGTATTTGGATGAGTATGAGTCGCGATGGTTTGTTACCAAAGCGTTTTTCTCGAGTGCACCCTAAGTATAAGACACCTTCATATGCAACTGTAGTTACTGGATTTGTGGTTGCAATTCCAGCATTGTTTTTGAACTTGACCATGGTAACCGATCTATGTAGTATAGGGACTTTATTTGCCTTTGTACTTGTTTGTGCGGGAGTGCTAGTGTTACAAAACAAAAAAGATATTCCTAGAGGGAAATTTAAAACGCCTTATTTAAATTCAAAATATGTTGTTCCATTTTTATTGGCTGCTGGATTGATTTATGCTTTTCAATTTAATACTAAGGCAACAATGGGGTTTATCACTAATGAAACACAAACATTTAAAGCACAAGATATTATTACCTCATTAAATAAAGAAGATTCTCAGAAGGTATATGCGTATTTACAAAACATAGAACATTTAGACAATGATGCCGTTGCTGCAGATTTAGAAAATTTGTTGAGTAAATATCAAAATGACGACTCGCGTTATGCAACTGTAGTTGCTGGTTTACCAATAGACAATGCATTGAAATACGAAAGTGGTTTCAGTTTATTTAAACACAAAATACCAATGTGGATTTTCCTTTTTTCGTTGATAGGATTGACAATTTGGTCTTTTAAAGAAAATCTATCATTAATTCCGCTTTTAGGTTTGGTAAGCTGCTTGTATATGATGGCCGAGTTAAGCGTTTGGAACTGGATTTACTTCACAATTTGGTTATTAATTGGATTGGTTATTTACTTTGGCTTCAGCCGAAAAAACAGCAAATTAAATTTTATCCAATAAGACTTTTAACAATTATAGCAACCGTTTTGAAATTAATCAAAGCGGTTTTTTTATATTTTAATTCGAAAAGGAGTGTAAACTACATCAATAAGTAGTTGTAAAAAAAATAGTAGTTTTGAATTACACAAATAAATTGAACTGATGGCTGGAGAAAAAAACTTAGATATACTTTTAAAAACAATGAAGCCTAAACTTAACGAAGGCCAATATGTTTTTTGTGAGGCTCACGACATAGCCAAAATCCATTTGGCAGATATTATAATGTCCTTCAAAGAAGAAGAGAGCATTACTATCATCGCTAAAAAAGAAGTAGCAGACAGCCTCAAATTAGAATATTCGTATGTGGCTTCTTGGATTACATTGACCATTCATTCTTCGTTAGAAGCGGTAGGTTTAACTGCTGCATTTTCAAAAGCACTGTCTGAAAATGGAATCAGTTGTAATGTTGTTGCTGCATTTTACCATGATCATATTTTTGTAGATGTAAAGGACACTGACAAAGCAATGGCGGTTTTAAATGGTTTTTCACGATAATTACAGCATTACATTCATGTTCAAATCAATTTTCACCTTCGCTTTATTATTATTTGTGGCCACATTTTATGGGCAACCGACTCTTTTGCTTGAAAAAGAGATAAATCAAATTATTGCTAATAAAAAAGCAGATGTAGGCGTAGCAATCTTAGGTATCGAGGATAATTTTTCGTTGCAAATAAATGGCAATAAGCAATACCCGCTACTAAGTGTCTTTAAATTTCATTTGGCTCTCGCCGTTTTAGATAAAGTAGATAAAGGTATTTTCACATTGGATCAAAAAATTACAGTAAAAGAGCGTGATCTACTGGAGAATACCTGGAGTCCGTTCCTGAAAAAGTATGGAAAGAGAGACACTCAAATCACCATGAGAGAGGCTTTACAATGGACCATCTCACACAGTGATAACAATATTTGTGATGTTTTAATAGCTAAAATAGGAGGCATAAATGCAATAAATGAATTTTTGAATAGTCCCCATTTAATACTGAAAAACAACGAGAAACAAATGCATGAAAGTTGGGACGCCGAATTTGTAAATACGACTACACCCAATTATACTGCTAAACTACTTAAGGATTTTTTCGAAAATAAAATAATATCAAATCAAGCCACACATTTTCTTTATAAAACGATGGTTGAAACTTCTGTAGGCTTGAAAAGAATTAAAGGGCAATTACCAACTAATACTGAGGTTGCACATAGAACAGGAAGTTCTTCTACTAACGCACAAGGATTAACTGGTGCTATAAACGATATAGGTATTGTTCAAATACCAAACGGAAAGCATGTAGTAGTTGTAGTGTTTGTGCACAATACTACAGAGGAATTTGCTGTGGGCGAACAAATAATTGCAGCAATTTCTAAGGTTACTTACAATGCTTTCGCCAAATAAAAGTGTGTTCGAGAACATTAAATATTCGAGCATTAATTCTTCTATTAAAATTGTACAATTAAGGAAACTAAAAATAATATAAGCATGTCAGTATATAAAAAATTGGCCAATTTTGGAGGTAAATTCATTGGGAAAAACAAGCTTTTCAAACACGGATTTAATTATTCTCCCATGTATCGAAGGAGTACGGCCCGGATTGTGTCTATATCTGAAGATTTATTAAATGTAAAAATCAAACTTCCAATTAGTTATAAAAACAAGAATTATGTCAATTCTATTTTTGGTGGAAGTATGTTTGCCGCGGTTGATCCTATTCCTATGATTCAGTTGATGTATTTATTGGGAGACGACTTTGTAGTTTGGGACAAATCGGCCGAAATTTATTTTAAAAAACCAGCCAGAGAGAATTTATATGCCGATTTCACTTATTCAACTATTGAAGTCGAAGATATACTGCGAAGAGTTATAAACGAGAACGAAATTGAAATTACCAAAATCACTCAACTTACTAATCAGGATCGATCTATTGTGTATTGCGAAGTCAGGAAAACAATTTACATTGCTGAGAAGGCTTTCTTTAAAGAAAAAAAGAGACTGAAAAACCGCGATTAATGCAGTAAAAATAGAAATCCGCTCAAGATCACTCCCAAGCGGATTTAACTACAGTAAACAACTAAAAAAAATTATAGAATAGAAAGTTCTTGCATGCAAGCTTTCATCATTTGGTAGGTTCTTTCGATATCATTGTCAAGACCTATCGAGAAACGAATCAATCCATCTGTTAAACCCATTTCTGCTTGTTCCTCTAGCGGAATCTCACTCGATGTAGATGTTCCTGGCGCGCTAAACAACGTTTTGTAAAAGCCTAAGCTCACCGCTAGGTATCCTAAGTTTTTAGATTGCATCAACTCCAGTAAGGCATTGGCTTTCGCCAAAGAACCTACATCTACTGTCATCATTCCTCCAAAACCATATTCTGGATTAATCATCGATGCGTATATTTTGTGACTTGGGTGACTTGCTAAACCAGGGTAAACCGTTTTAAGACCGTCTTTTTCAAAACGCTCTGCAAGATAAGCCGCATTGTAACTGTGTTGCTTAATTCTTAAATGCAATGTGCGCATGTTTTTCATCACACTTGCAGAACGCATACTATCCATAGTAGGACCTAGTAACATGCTTGCACCACTATTTACATCCTTCAAACTGTTGATGAATTCTTGCGATGCACAGGTAACACCACCCACAGTATCACTACTTCCGTTGATGTATTTTGTCAACGAATGAATCACAATATCAGCACCTAATTTAATAGGTGTTACTGATAGTGGAGAGAATGTATTGTCTACCACTAAAGTCAAATTGTGTTTCTTAGCAATTTTAGACAAACCAGCAATATCAGCTACTTCTAGTAAAGGGTTACTCACCGTTTCGCAGTACAATACTTTAGTCTCTGGAGTAATCGCCGCTTCGACCACATCAAGTTTTGTAATGTCTACAAACGCTGTTTTGATTCCCATTCTAGGAGCAAAATTCTTTAAGAAAGCATAAGTCCCTCCGTAAATTGTTCTACTCGACACGATATGGTCCCCCGCGCCACACAATTGTAATAAAGTGGGAGTAATTGCTCCCATTCCTGAGGCCGATACATTGGCTGTTTCCGTGCCTTCCATTGCTGCTAGCGCTTTGTCTAGGTACAAATTACTAGGTGAGGAGTGACGGGAGTACAAGTAACAACCCTCCATATTACCTTCAAAAGTGTCAAACATTGTTTTAGCCGATAAGAAAGTGTAGGTAGAAGAATCAGATATAGATGGGTTTACACCACCAAATTCGCCAAAATACTGTAAGTCTTGAATGTTGTCTGCAGGGTTAAAATTGTTCATGGTTTTATGTTTTTTGAATTGTTTTTAGAAGCTATTTTCAGCTCCCGAAAGCTTTCGGGACGCTATATTCCCGATAAATAAAAACTACAGCTTAAAAAAGCTTTGTTTTTCTATATCGGGAGATGCCGCTGCTATCTGGGCTAGGCATTTTGATTTCTCAATAAACCCAAATCAAAATAAGTCAATTGTAGTTTAATTATCAATCATTGATTCTATATATAGTTTTAAAAACTACTAACTGGTTATTTTATAATTCAATTTTCTATTATTATCGAAATTTTGTGTTATTTTTAGATTTTCTATCCAATATGTAAATTCTTCGATAAATGCTATTAGATCCCATTGATAAAAAGTTGCTTTTGTTATTGCAAACAGATAGTAAGCGAACAAACAAAGAATTATCCATAAAGCTTAATCTGTCTGTGACTGCTGTTTATGAACGTATCAAGAAATTAGAGCGAGAAAAAATTATCGAGAAGTATGTGGTTGTGCTTAATAAGTCTAAAGTAGAGAAGGGTTTTGTAGTTTTCTGCCATTTAAAGCTATTGCAACATTCTCACGAGTTTCTAACCCATTTTGAAAGCGAAGTAGTCAAGCTACACGAAATTTTAGAATGCCACCATGTAAGTGGCGATTACGATTATATTTTAAAAATTGTTGTTAAAGATATGGCCGCCTATCGCGAGTTCTTAGTGAATAAATTAACCACGTTGCAGCACATAGGTAGTACACAAAGTACTTTTATGATAAGTGAAGTAAAAAACACTACCGTAGTGCCTATTTAATATAAAATTTCACAATTAGCAATATATTAAAATAGAATATCCAGTATTTAAGTAAAATCGTAACAAAAAAGCTTGCACTTTAAAGTTTAAACAAAACTTAATTTCTTAATTTTGTAATTCGAAATAATAAATTACATATAAAAAATATACTATGAGTTCATTTGACGTAGTCATTATAGGTTCTGGTCCAGGAGGATATGTGTCGGCAATTCGTTGTGCACAATTGGGTTTCAACACAGCAATTATCGAAAAATATTCTTCTCTAGGAGGAACTTGTCTTAATGTAGGATGTATTCCTTCTAAAGCGATGTTAGCTTCTTCTCATCACTATGCTGAAATTAAGCATTTTGAAGATCACGGAATCGAACTTACTGGTGAAGTAAAAATAAACTTGGCAAAAATGGTTGCTCGTAAACAAGCAGTTGTTGACCAAACTTCAGGCGGTGTAAAATACCTAATGGATAAAAATAAAATTACTGTACTTGAAGGAACAGGATCTTTTGTAGATGCTACTCACGTTGCAGTTGCAAAAGCAGATGGAACAACAGAAACTATTGAAGCAAAAAACATCATTATTGCGACAGGTTCTAAGCCATCATCTTTGCCTTTTATTACAATTGACAAAGAAAGAATCATCACTTCTACTGAAGCTTTAAAATTACCTGAGGTTCCTAAACATTTAGTGATCATTGGTGGTGGAGTTATTGGTATTGAGTTAGGACAAGTATATTTACGTTTAGGAGCGCAAGTTTCAGTAGTAGAGTACATGGACCGTATCATCCCTGGAATGGACAGTTCATTGTCTAAGGAATTGACAAAAGTATTGAAGAAACAAGGAATGAAATTCTACGTTTCTCATAAAGTACAATCAGTGGAAAGAGCAGGTGACGTTGTTACTGTTCAAGCTGAAAATGCCAAAGGAGAAACAATCACTCTAGAAGGAGATTATGCATTAGTTTCTGTAGGGCGTCGTCCTTATACTGATGGGTTGAATGCAGACAAAGCGGGAGTTAAAATTTCTGATAGAGGACAAGTTGAGGTAAACGATCATTTACAAACTAATGTGCCTAATATTTACGCAATTGGTGATGTTGTTCGTGGAGCAATGTTGGCACACAAAGCGGAAGAAGAAGGAACAATGGTAGCTGAGTTACTTGCAGGTCAAAAACCGCATATTGATTACAATTTGATTCCTGGTGTTGTGTACACTTGGCCAGAAGTGGCTGCTGTGGGACAAACTGAAGAGCAGCTGAAAGAAGCTGGAATTGCATACAAATCAGGAAGCTTTCCTTTTAAAGCATTAGGTCGTGCTAGAGCAAGTGCTGACCTAGACGGATTTGTGAAAATCCTTGCTGATGCAAAAACAGATGAGGTTTTAGGAGTTCACATGATAGGTGCTAGAACTGCTGATTTAATTGCAGAAGCTGTTGTAGCAATGGAATTTAAAGCATCTGCCGAAGATATTTCAAGAATGTCTCATGCACACCCTACTTTTGCGGAAGCAGTAAAAGAGGCAGCATTAGCAGCAACAGATAACAGACCAATACACGTATAACAATTTACAGTTTATATAGTACAGCCCCAGTCAAAGTATAATTTGGCTGGGGCTTTTTATTTGTAAAATTTAATCTTGTAAAATTGAGATTAAATAGTGTAAGTAAGATGAGGTATTAGCTTCATATCTTTGGTAAAAATTGAGATTATGAAAAAGAGATATGTTTTAGGTACACTGGCTTTAGTAGGAGTAGGATTGATCCTTAATTCATGTGCAAGCCGATTAATACCAGAGAAGGCTGTTGCTGTGACTAATTTCGAAAAAGATAAGTATCTTGGAAAATGGTACGAAATTGCCCGTTTGGATTTTAAGTTCGAAAAAGGATTAAATAATACCACTGCCGAATATTCTTTGCGTGAAGATGGAAAAATTAAAGTTGATAATAAAGGCTACGATTTTAAAAAAGATAAGTGGAAGCAAAGCGTAGGTAAAGCCAAATTTGTAGGTGCGGAAAATGTAGCAATGTTAAAGGTATCTTTTTTTGGACCATTTTACGCAGGTTATAATGTCTTGGCCATTGATAAAGACTATAAATATGCTTTAGTCTCTGGAGACAGTTTAGATTATTTATGGATTTTATCTCGTGAAAAAACAATTCCAGCTTCTGTTAAGCAAGACTATCTAAAACAAGCACAAGCGATCGGTTATAATACTGACGATTTGATTTGGGTAGAACACAACAACTAGATTAGTATTAATCACTAAAAATAAAACCGACATTCTAACCATAGCATGTCGGTTTTTTTATGGTTATTAGTCAGCTTTAAATAATCCTTTATAATTTTCCCAATGAGTGAAGATCAAAAAGATGTTACCAAGAAATACAAATAGCGCTAGCGGGAGATTTTCAGGAGTCAGGAAATAATTAATCAGTAAAATATTTAAGGTAACTGGAAAAATCACCAAATTAGCCAGTGTGGTATATTTACCAGTTACAAATGAGAGTCCGCATAATAATTCTACGGCCTTGGCTAGCGGCATTAAATAGGTCGAAGCAATTAGTCCTAATTGAAACGCTTTGAACTCACCAGATGAAACTGGTTCTGGACTTAAATGTAAAAAGTAACTCAGTGAGGTGTATAAAAAAAGGAGTCCTAATAAGGATCGAATAACGATAGTAGCGATTTTCATAATATACAGGTTTAAATGGTTACATGTGATTGTGTGCGAGCAAGTAGTTGAAATTGGCACTTGTACATTTTAACCCTTTTTGAAAGTGGCAATTTAAACGTATAACGAAATGTTTATTATTGAGTAATTTATTGATTATTAGAAGCTTATTATAAATTTACGAATTTTTTTTTGATTTTTAAGATTATCACTTAGTAAAGGCATTTTTTATCGTAATTTTGATATTTAAACAAATTTAGCCCTTGAGAACATCAGTTTATAAACAAATTCACAATTTAAAACAGTTTAAAGAGCAGCTTTTAATTTGGTCTCAGCAATTTCAAGAAGTTACCCTTCTAGACAGCAATGATCATAAAGATATTTATTCTAAGTACGATTGTATTCTTGCCGTTGATGGAATTACAGCTATAAAAACAGATTCTTTTAATGCTTTCGAAGATTTAAAGCAATACCAACAAATTACCAAGGATTGGATATTTGGCTATCTTTCATATGATTTAAAAAATGACATCGAAGAATTGAGTTCGAATAATTTTGACGGTCTCGAATTTCCAGATTTGTTCTTCTTCCAACCTAAAAAAATTTTTATTTTCAAAGAGAACGTACTTGAGATGCGCTATCTTAATATGTGTGATGACGAATTCGAAATCGACTTTGCTGAAATTCAAGAAACAAATATTTTTAAAGAATCTGTAGCAAATCCTATTGCAATAAAAGCCAGAATTTCAAAAGAGGAATATCTTGTGAAAGTTGGGAAATTATTGGACTACATTCATCATGGTGATTGCTACGAAGCAAATTTTTGCATGGAATTTTACGCTGAAAATGGTACGATTAATCCAATCGAAAAATATTTTAAGCTGAATGAGATTTCGAAAGCTCCTTTTGCTGTTTATTTTAAAAATCAACAGCATCATTTGCTCTCTGCATCCCCAGAACGTTATTTAAAAAAAGATGGTGATGTCTTGATTTCGCAACCTATAAAAGGAACTGCTCGAAGATTTAGCGATCGTGTAAAAGATGAAGAATCTAAGTTGGCTCTAGCCAAAGACCCAAAAGAACGAGCAGAGAATATCATGATCACTGATTTGGTTCGCAACGATCTTTCTCATACCGCTCAAAAGGGCGCAGTAGCAGTAACTGAGTTGTGCGGTTTGTATTCTTTTTTGCAAGTACACCAAATGATTTCGACAATTACATCAAAAATTGATGCACAATATAGCGCAGTAGATACATTAAAAACCACTTTCCCTATGGGAAGCATGACAGGCGCACCTAAAGTTTCTGTAATGAAAATTATTGAAGAACTTGAAGAAACAAAACGCGGGTTATACAGCGGTGCAGTAGGGTACTTTACTCCAGAGGGAGATTTTGATTTTAATGTTGTGATTAGAAGTATTTTATACAACCATAAAAAGAAGTATGTATCTTTTTCTGTAGGTAGTGCGATAACAGCGCTTTCTAATCCAGAGTTAGAATATGAAGAATGTCTGCTTAAAGCAAAAGCAATGCGCGAAGTCTTAGAATAAAGAAGAAGTTCTCACGATGATACACTATTAAAAATCACGAAATGTTAGCAACACTTAAAAAACATATTGAAACCAATTTACCTTTTCTTCTAAATAAAAAACTGCTACTTGCCACAAGTGGTGGATTAGACAGTATGGTAATGGCGCATCTTTTTAAAGATTTACAATTTAATATCGCTATCGCCCACTGCAATTTTCAATTGCGTGGAGTGGACAGTTTTAAAGATCAAAAATTTGTTCAAGATTTCGCTGAAGAAAATGAGATACCGGTCAACATAACGCAATTTGATACAAAAGCATTTGCAGCTGATTATAAGTTGTCAACTCAGGTGGCAGCTAGAGATTTGCGTTACAACTGGTTTCATGAATTGCTTAATGAGGAAGGGTATGATTATGTTTTAACCGCACATCATGCTGATGATAACTTAGAAACTTTCCTAATTAATTTAAGTAGGGGAACTGGCTTAGAAGGCTTGACTGGTATTCCAGAGGAAAATGGAAGTATCGTGCGACCATTATTGCACTTTAAGCGTGCAGAAATTTTGGAGTACGCAAAAGAGAACAGTATTACTTGGCGTGAGGATGCAAGTAATGCCTCTGATAAATATTTACGCAATAAAATTAGACATCACTTAGTTCCCTTATTGCAGGAAATAAATCCTAATTTTATGGAGGCTTTTCAAAAGACGCAATCTTATTTACAAGAATCGGCAGGACTTGTCGAGGATGCTTCAATAATGGTGTATCAGCAAGTGGCAAAACAAGAAGAGGATAGTATTACTTTCGATTTAAATCAATTAAAAAAATTACCAAACTACAACGCCTATTTGTATCAGTGGCTCAGCGAGTTTGGATTTACAGCATGGAATGATGTTTACGATTTAGTAGACGCCGTGTCAGGAAAACAAATCTTTGCGTCTAATTTTCGATTATTAAAAAACAGAGACAGTTTAATTTTAAGCAAAATTCTAGTCGAGGATGCGGTTGGTACTCATTTTATAGATAAAGAACAGCACGAGATTAGTATTCCCATTAAAATAACCTTTAAAAGTGTTGCTAATCCAGCTTTTGAATCGAATAAGATTATATTTGTAGACGGGGATAAATTGCAGTATCCACTAGAGTTGAAACGCTGGCAAAAGGGAGATAGTTTTCAACCTTTTGGGATGGGCGGGAAATCAAAAAAGCTGAGTAAATTTTTCAAAGATGAAAAATTATCGCTTTTAGAAAAAGAGCAATGTTGGCTATTATGGTCTGCAAATACACTTGTTTGGATTACTGGTTTGCGACAGGACGAACGCTTTAAAATTACAGAGAACACCACTAATATATTAAAAATAGAATTGGAATAATGAAAAAAATCATCTTTTTACTACTTACATTTTTGGCTTTTGCCAATGTAGATGCGCAAATTTTAGATCCTGCAAAATGGACAACTAAAATAGAACGTAAATCTGAGAACACTTATTTGTTGACATTTGATGGGACAATTGAAAAAGATTGGCATCTCTACTCTCAATTTACACCCGATGGAGGACCTCTTGCTCTGGAAATTGTGTTTAAAAATAGTAAAGGCAATTTTTCTTTGATAGGTAAAGCCACCGAGAGCAAAACAAGAACTGCCTATAATGATATTTTTGAAGTGAATGAAACTTTTTTTGAGAAGAAAGCTCAAATTCAGCAAGTTGTAAAAGTTACTAACGCCGCATTAACAAAGATTGAAGTGGCGCTTAATTACCAAGTTTGTAAAGAGGTTTGTATCAATCAAGAAAAGAAATTCACATTCAGTATCCCTGCGGCTCCAGCTTTGAATGATGGGAATGATGATGTGAAAGCTGTTGCAAATACTATCGAGGAGCAATCAATCGCAACGACTACTGATAATGCAACTGCTGTTGTCGATTCATTACAGCCTAGCTTAGGCGGTGGTGATGTTTACACAGTATCTGATGCTAATGTGGTGACTGAAGGAAATAATACAAACAATGCACCTCGTAGCATGTGGTCAATATTTTTCTTAGCCTTTTTAGGTGGTTTGGCCGCATTGATGACTCCTTGTGTTTTCCCAATGATTCCTATGACTGTAAGCTTTTTTACAAAACAAAGTAAAAACAAAGCTAAAGGTATTAGCAACGCTATTATTTACGGTGTGGCAATTATTGTAATCTATGTAATGTTAGGATTTGTAGTTACTTGGGTTTTTGGAGCTGATGCTTTAAATGCTTTATCTACAAATGTGTGGTTCAATTTAATTTTCTTTGTACTGTTAGTCGTTTTTTCAGCTTCATTTTTGGGTGCATTCGAAATTATGCTTCCTAACTCATGGGCTAATAAAGTAGATAGTCAAGCTGATAGAGGGGGAATTATAGGAATATTATTCATGGCTCTGGCATTAGCGATTGTTTCATTCTCATGCACAGGACCTATTGTAGGAACACTGTTAGTAGAAGCAGCGTCTAACGGTGGAATAGCACCTATTGTTGGGATGTTAGGATTCTCATCTGCGTTAGCCTTGCCTTTTATGTTATTTGCAATGTTTCCAGGATGGTTGAACTCATTGCCTAAATCAGGGGGATGGTTGAATACAGTAAAAGTTTTTCTTGGTTTCCTAGAATTGGCATTAGCTTTTAAATTTTTATCGAATGCCGATTTAGTTTTACAATTGCATTTATTAGAACGTGAAGTTTTTATCGCAATATGGATTGCAATTTTCGGAACTTTAGCGCTGTATCTATTTGGTAAAATCACCTTGCCGCACGATAGTCCGTTACCACATATTTCAGTGGGACGATTGATGATGGGATTAATTGTTTTGACTTTTACAGTATACTTAATTCCAGGATTATGGGGAGCTCCTTTAAAAGTGATTAGCGCTTTCCCACCACCAATGGAATACAGCGAGAGTCCATTTGGAATAGGTAATTCAGGAAATGTTGCAGTGAATGCAGTGTTACCAGAAGGAGCAAAAAGTGGTCCGCATGGTATTGTTGTTTTTGATGATTATGATAAAGGATTGGCGTATGCAAAAGAGGTTAATAAACCCATTATGTTAGATTTTACTGGTTTTGCATGTGTAAATTGTAGAAAAATGGAGATTAATGTATGGTCTGTACCTTCGGTATTGCAGTTGCTTAAGAATGATGTGGTGTTGATTTCACTATATGTAGACGACAAGCGCGAATTACCAAAAAGCGAACAATTTGTATCGGAAAAAACAGGCGCAGAAATTGAAACAATTGGCGATAAATGGACCGATTTTATGATAAGTACTTATAAAACAAATACACAACCTTTATATGTTTTAACTGATCTCGAAGGAAATAGTTTAAACACAAGTCAGCCTACGATTAGCTACGTTAATGCTACCGAATACGAAGCTTGGTTGAAAGAAGGAATTTCAAAATTTAAGTAATAAAAAAAAATCCAATCATAATTATGATTGGATTTTTTTTTGCCCGTATCCTAGTGATTATAAATATTCACCATGTTGAGATAGGTCTAAGCCTAAATGCTCTTTGTCTTCGGTAACTCTTAACGGCGTAATTTTATTAACGATGAAGAAAAGGAAGTAAGAAGCAGTAAATGCAAATACAGACACAATAACCATTGCTGTTAATTGCGTAAGAAACAAAGTTGTCTCTCCAAAGATTAAACCTTGATCAGTAACCGCGGGATTAATTTCTTTTGAAGCAAAAACTCCAGTAAGTAACATACCCGTCATTCCTCCTACACCGTGACATGCAAATACATCTAAGGCATCGTCGATTTTATCCCTCTTATGAAATTTACCAACCATAATATTACTCACAATACTACTAAATACACCTATAAATAATGCGTTTGGTACACTTACAAAACCTGCAGCAGGAGTGATAGCAACAAGTCCTACAACGGCACCTATACAAGCGCCCATTGCTGAGACTTTGTGACCTAATATTTTATCAAAAAATACCCAAGCCATTCCAGCTCCGGCAGCAGCCACTGTTGTTGTCGCTAGTGCTTGTACTGCTAATCCATTTGCAGCAAGTGCAGATCCAGCATTGAAACCAAACCATCCAAACCATAATAATCCAGTTCCTAATAGTACATAAGTAATACGCGCAGGATTTGGTTTTTGTCCTTTTCTCTTCCCTAAGAATATTGCTCCAGCGAGAGCTGCCCATCCAGCGCTCATGTGCACTACTGTTCCTCCAGCAAAATCTAATACACCCATTTTAAAGAAGATTCCATCTTCATGCCAAGTCATGTGACACAGCGGCGTATAAATAAACAGAATAAACAATACCATAAATGACATATAAGCCCAAAATCGAATGCGCTCTGCAAAAGCACCTGTAATAAGTGCTGGTGTAATTATCGCAAATTTTGCTTGAAATAAAGCGTATAACATAAATGGGATAGTTCCCCAGGCTGTGGTTGATTTAACACCTTTAAACATAAAAAACTCTGTAGGATCGCCAATTATCCCTCCAATTGATGATCCAAAAGATAAACTAAATCCCACAACAACCCACAAAACGGTAACAATGATCATTGCCATGTAGCTTTGTAACATGGTACTAATCACATTCTTCTTTCCTACCATTCCTCCATAGAAAAAACCTAACCCAGGAGTCATAATAAATACTAAAGCAGTTGCAACTATCATCCATGCGGTATCTCCAGTATCAAATTGACTTGGTTCAAGAGGGGCAGGGGTTGATGTAATCATAAAATTAGTGCATACCGTTAGCACCAAGAGAGTTATAAGAATAACACTTAAGACAATTTTTCTCATAGATTTTATACTTTTTTTTGACAAAAATATAAAATGTTTTAATGTGCCATTAGTAATTAGGTGTTCTTCTGTGTATTATTACATATTTGTTAAAATGACCCCCTATATTTTAAGGGTAGTTTTGTTTTTAGCGTGTTAAAACTGATAATTATATCAATTTAAAAAATATGTAATTGCAAGAAGCTTGTTTGATTTAGTGTTGATATAAAAAAACAGAGACATTATGCTAAGCAAATGTCTCTGTTTTAAAATTCATTTAGTAATAATGTACTTTCTTATATTATTTTTGGTTGTACTTCTCTTTATAAATATCATTCAGTTTTGATTGATGATTTTCTAATGTGATTTTTCGACCTTGAATAAAAGCTTCAGTTAACTTATTTGTTCTCATGTCTAATGCATCTCCTTCTGAAATAAACAATGTAGCATCTTTGCCTGTTTCAAGAGTACCACAAAAGCTTTCGATACCTAAAATTTTAGCAGTATTAGCAGTTATTAATTGTAAGGCCTGTTCTTTATCTAATCCATATGCAGCACAAGTACCTGCTAGAAAAGGTAGGTTTCTTGTATTCATACGTTCCATGTCACCGCTGTTTTCTAAACCTACTACGATTCCCTTATCCGTTAACATCTTAGCCATTTTATAAGGTAAGTTAACATCTTGGTCATCAAATTCTGGCATGTCATGTACGCGTCTAAGTAAAACTCCAATACCATTTTCTTTCAGTAAATCAGCACATTTGTAAGCTTCAAATCCACCAACAATTACTATTTTTTCTACACCAATTTCCTTTGACATTTTTACAGCATCAATAATTTGCAGTTCGTGATCTGCGTGAATAAACAGAGTTTGACTAGCATCAAAAAGCCCTTTAGTAGATTCAAATACTAAGTTTCTTTCTTTATTGGCTTCTCCTTGAGATGCTTTTGTACTAATTAAAAAAGACTTAATATCAGCGATTTCTTTTATATAATCTTTATTCAAAGTTGCTCCCGCAGGTTCTGCCCACCAGCCGCCGCTATTATAGATTGATGGAAAGTTTAAATGAATACCATCATTTTCTTTTACGACCCCGTCTTGGTAATTCCATGAATCTAATTGGACCACAGATGAAGTTCCTGAAATAGTTCCGCCTCGAGGTGTAATTTGTGCCATTAAAATTCCGTTAGGTCGCACTGTTTCTATCACTTTCGATTCTGCATTGTAAGCCACTAAACTTCTAACATTTGGATTCATATCTCCCACTTCGCTCTCATCATCAGAAGATTTTACAGCGTCGATTTCGACTAAACCTAAGGTAGAATTAGCCGCTATAAAGCCAGGATATACATGTTTGCCGGTGGCATCTATAGTTTGGTCATAAGCACCATCTGCTAATCGAATGGTGGATGCATCTGCAACTAAGGTTAATTTCCCATCTTTAAAACCTATTGCGCTGTTAGGAATTACTTGCCCAGTTCCTAAGTGAGCAGTAGCATTTAATATTAATATAGATTGTGATTGCTTTTTTGCCGGTGCATGCTGAGCAAACATCGAGGCACTAAAAAGCAAGGATAGTATATAGCTGTATTTGTTCATAGTATTTTGCTTTGTTTTATTATGAATAGGGTTCACTGTAGTCATCTTTACTATTGTTCTAAAGTGTCACAGTGATATTCCGCTTTTTGTTTTTTCTTTGGCTCTTGCGTTTTCATTCCTTTATTTTTCTCGTCGAGCATTTGAGAAACAATTAGATTTCTATCCTTAACAATAGCAGCCCGTTTTGCTTCATCTTTTGTCATATCATAGTAGATAACTCCTTCGATTATAGTTTTTTCTGCTTTAGCATAAATAGAGAGCGGATTGTCACTCCATAAAACCATATCAGCATCTTTCCCCACTTTTATACTACCTACTTTATCATCAATATGTAATAATTTTGCTGGATTTAAAGTGACAAATTTCCAAGCTTCTTCTTCAGATATGTTACCATATTTAACTGCTTTTGCAGCTTCTTGATTCAAACGTCTTGACATCTCTGCATCGTCTGAGTTGTAAGCAACCACTAAACCTGCGTTGTGCATGATTGGTCCATTGTAAGGAATGGCATCATTAACCTCAAATTTATAAGCCCACCAGTCAGCGAAAGTTGATGCACCAACACCGTGTTCTTTCATCTTATCAGCAACTTTATATCCTTCTAATATGTGTGTAAAAGTGTTGACATTAAAGTTAAATTGCTCAGCAACATTCATCAGCATCAAAATTTCTGACTGAATATAAGAGTGGCAACTGATGAAGCGCTCTTTATTAATAATTTCTGCTAATGTTTGCAGTTCAAGATCCACTCTAGGTCCTTTTCCTTTTTTCTTATTCGAATTGTATGCTTTCCAACTAGCATCGTATTCTTTTGCACGCTGAAAGTAATCTATAAACACTTGTTCCACTCCCATTCTTGATTGTGGAAAACGTGTAGGATTGTTTAAACCCCAGTTAGCTTGTTTTACATTTTCACCTAAAGCAAATTTGATGAATTTAGGTTGGTCTTTGTATAGCATTTCGTCTGGAGCAGCTCCCCATTTCCATTTTACAATGGCAGAACGTCCACCAATAGGATTTGCAGAACCGTGAAGTAATTGTGATGTAGTCACCCCTCCAGCTAGTTCTCTGTAAATATTTACATCATCAGAGTTAACAACATCTTCGATAGTAACTTCTGCAGTAGAGTTGTGACCGCTTTCATTTACACCATTTGAAATCGCAATATGTGAATGTTCATCAATGATTCCGCTTGTGATATGTTTTCCCTTTGCATCAATAACAACAGCTCCATTATCCGATAAACCATTACCAATAGCTGCAATTTTTCCGTTTTTGACAAGGACATCAGTTTCTTTTAGTATTCCTTCTTTTTCATTTGTCCACACTGTTGCATTTTTAAACAATAAAATCTCTTGTTTCAGTTTTTCGGTGTTACCAAAAGCTAGATTGGGATAGCTAACTGGAAGAACTACGATGTTTTTATCAGCTTCTGCCGAATCTTTTTTCTTTTCGAAATCGGCTGTTTTAGTAGCAGTCCAGTTGTATTCTTTTCCGTCAAATGCAATAGCTTTACCGCTGATGGTGCTGTTGCCATCTAAATAAGCTGTTAGTCTATTGAAATCTAAAGCGGTGCTATCCTTACCTTTAACAATAAGAGATAACCAATTATTAGTTACGCTAAGTTTACTATTTACTTTTGTAGAATCTGATAGTGTTAAGGTAGATGCGGGTGCATTTTGTTCCCCTTTAACGCTCCATTTATAAGTGACGTTGTTAAGATTTAAAGTGTATTCCCCACGAATGTCTTTAGTGGCTCTATCAGCCATGATATATTTTGAACCTTGAACCCAATTTTCATAAACGATAGTTTTTTTATCGAAAATTTCACCTGATGTAATCAAGAAGTTAGCTAGGGAACCTACCTTCAAACTCCCTATTTCATTACTCTTGCCTAACATTGCCGCTGGCACAGTTGTTAAAGCTTCAAGCGCTTTTGTCTTATCAAAACCGTATTGAATTGCTTTTAAAAGATTGGGTCTAAAATCGTCTACCTTTTTTAATTTATCAGTTGTTAAGGCAAATGAAACGCCATTCTCTGATAGTACTTTTAAGTTAGTAGGTGCTTGATTCCACGCAAGTAAATCAGCAAAATCAAGTTGGCTCGCTTGGTAAGGGTTTGAAACATCAAAAGCTTCAGGGAAATTTATGGGAATAATGAAACTGGCAGTTGTTCCTTTAATTTCTGCAATTCTTTCATATTCGTTTCCAGCTCCTTTTAAAACATATTTTAAACCAAATTCTTTCGCAATTTTTGAAGCTCTTAAACTATTGAGTTTGTCATTTGCATCAAAGATTTGAACTAAATTTTCGTTAGCAATTAAGGCTTCTAATGAAACATCTTTTGTATTAGAATTTCCTTTTTTGTACCAGTCCATGTCATAGTACATTTGGCGCAGTAAAGCCATTGACCCCATCAACGAACTCGGATATGCTTGATTTGAAGTAACGCTACGCGAAAAACTAAAGTGATTACTTAGTTTGTTGGCAAGTAAACGGTGCGTTTGATCCTCATTATTTAGAGCTACAAGCGTTCCTGTACCTTGAGCAATTCCGTCGTTCATGTGAGTTAGTACTACTCCAAAACCAGCTTTTAAAAGATCGACAGCTTTGTCATTATTGTAGCTAAAGTTTGCATAGGCATCTGTTTCTGGTTTAACATGTTCATTCCAGTAGTGGCCCTCTTTTCTTGTGTCGTATAATGGGTCAGATCCTCTAGAAATTCTCTTCGGACTTTCAATTCCAAAACTACTAAATAGGTCAATAAAACTTGGGTAAATATATTGTCCGTTCAGGTCTACAACGACAACATTTTTAGGAATAGTCACGTTGTTACCTACGGCTACAACTTTTCCATTTTGTATTAATAGGGTTCCTTTTTCTACAACTTGTGTAGGCGATACTACAATCTTGGCATTA
Source organism: Flavobacterium frigidarium DSM 17623 (assembly GCF_000425505.1). GTDB lineage: Bacteria > Bacteroidota > Bacteroidia > Flavobacteriales > Flavobacteriaceae > Flavobacterium > Flavobacterium frigidarium. The sequence continues at coordinate 123,944 of NZ_AUDO01000010.1, forward strand.
GTGAAAGCAGTGTAGTTTGTGTTGTGGTGTTGGATACTTTCATTATTTGGAAAGTATTCCTGCGCATCAATTTTTGGTACAAAAATTAGCAGCAATAGCAGCGTAAAGCGTTTTTTCATATGGTTGTTAGTTAATTTCAACTAAAAGTAGCAAATCAATATAAATTACAGTTAAAAATTCAAATAATTAACAGTAGTTGGTTGTAATTTTACGTTTCGAATAAAAATAAGGTATAAAAAAAAGGAAATGATTGAACGTCATTTCCTTTTTTATTATTTTAATTGCTTTAACCTATTGTCTTTTCGATATAATCAGAATTGAGGAGATAAAGCGCTCCCATATATTTAATCTTGAAGGAGATTAAATCACCTACTTTATAAGCTGTTTTTGAATTTGAGATGTCTATCACTAACATATCAGAACTTGCGTCTATAATTGTAATGTCGCTATCGTCAGACTCTATATATTGCGGCTGCATATCTAATAAACCAATATCTAAAATAGCTCTTAGCGAAGTTTCACCCAGATCATCAGAGGAGCTTGCAGTATAACTTGTTCCCACACCACTTTCACCAAGTTCTCCAATAGGAGCATCTGGTTTTTCAGTGATTTCGATAATCTCTGAGTAGAGTTTAAAAACATCATTGTGCATGCCTCCAATTGTTTCTCCAGTAAATAAATCTTTACCAAAAAACAATGCTTCTCCTATTCGAAAATGATTCACAGCCATAGGGCGTGCATTTTTCAACATTAAAGGAATTGCTACAGAAGTCCCGCCAGAAACCCACGGAATACTAATGTTGAATTTGGCCTCAATTAATTGCTTGTACAAACTTAATTGAATCAATTTGTCTTGAGTAGGCATGATACCACTTAAGCAATTTAAGTTGGTTCCAATACCTCTGATTTCTATATTGGACATTTTTAAAATGCTGCCGTAAAACGCGATTAATTCCTCTCCCATAACACCTTCACGAAGGTCACCCATCTCAATCATAATAATGATTTTATGGACTTTGTTCTGTCTTTGTGCTTCTTCAGAAAGTAATTGTATGGTATATATTTCTGTATTAAAACTTACGTCTGCAAATTCTACGATATTTTTAATACTTCTTTTTGCAGGAGGTTTTATATAAACAGTTTGTATGGATGGATCTAGTGATTTTATTTTTCTAAGGTTGCTCACCCTCGAATCATGAATCTCTTTAACTCCCAATGCAATAATTTCTTTGAGGTAGATTTCGTTTCCACATAATAATTTTGAAACGACCCCCCATTGAATATTTCTAGATTTAAAGATAGTATCTAGAAACTGATAATTATCTTTTAATTTTTCTCTATATAATTTTATAAATGCCATTATTCTATAATTTTACGTGGAATTGTTTTTGCTATTCTAGTTAACAATTCATAATTCAGTTGATTACTAAAATCACTAAAAGAGGCCACAGAAACAGTTAGCTCTTCTTGTGATCCTATTAAAACCACTTCGTCATCTTTTTTTACCGCGGCTACATCTGTAACATCGACTGTCATCATGTTCATATTTACAGAACCGACTACAATGCAACGTTGGCCATTGATCAAAACGCGACCTTGATTGCTCAAAGAACGACTATATCCATGAGAATACCCTATAGGAATGACTGCGATTTTCATGTTTCGTTCTGCTAGAAAGCTCGTTCCATAACCAATAAAATCACCAATGCTTACTTTTTTAACGCTCATCACATTACTTTTCCAGGTAATGACGCGCTTTAGAGGATCAGTTTTGTTTTTCTTGGTACTCAGATAATTTACAAATACTTCAGGGCTCGACCATAAACCATATTGCATAATTCCTATTCTAACTAAATCCATTCTTGTCTCAGGAAACATAATTGATGCTGCTGAACAAGCGGAGTGTTTGATTTCAGGTCTCAAGTCGTTATCACAAAGATATTGATAAATTTCTTCAAATTTTTTGATTTGTTTCTCTACTCTGTAGTAGTTAGCAATACTTTCAGCACCTGCATAATGTGTACACAATCCTTTTAAATAAACATGTTCCTTCTCCTTTTTAAATGTTGTGATAACAGCGCTTAATTCTCTCTTTTCAAATCCTGTCCTATTCATGCCAGTTTCGGCTTCAATATGGATTTTTGCTACTGTTTTCAATTTTTTCGCTGCCTTAACAGCTTGGTTCAAACGTACTTTATCGAATACAAAAAATTCGACGTTATTCGCAATTACCCATTCCATATCAATTTCTTGAACCAATCCCATCACCATAATGGTCGCTTTATCAGCTAAAGCTTCTTTTATAAGTTTGGCTTCCTCTACATCAAAAACAGAAAAGTGGGAAACACTACAATCATAAGCCATGGTTACAAATTCTTTAATTCCATGACCATAGGCATTTCCTTTAACAACCGAAGAAAATTGGACTTTTTTGCCAAAAGTCTTTCTTAAAAAGTCAATGTTATTTTGATAAGCAGTTTGATTAAGTTCTATACTAGAATTAGTGTGCATTTAATATTTGTTTGCTAATTGAATGAAAAATTGTAACTCCAGTGGCAATGATTTCATCTGGGAAATCATAATCTGGATTGTGTAGGGCAGGAGTGGTTGTTCCAGAGCCTAAGCCAAACATCGCTCCAGGAAAGTGCTGTGTGAAGAGTCCGAAATCCTCTCCCCAACTAAACGGACTTTCTTTTTCCTGAATTAAATTTTGATTAGAGTTCGCTGCTTGTCTGATAAAATTGGCAGCTTCTTCATTATTTTCGTTTGCTTGAAAACTCTCTGTCCATGAGATCGCTATTTCCAGCTGCTGTTTGCTTGCAATGTTTCTAGCTGTCTTTTCTAAGTGATATTCTAATTCTTTCATTTGAGCATTGCTATTGCTTCTTACAGTGAAATGAATTTCGCCATCTCCGGCAGAAACGCCGTAAGCTTTGGAACCAATTCTTGTATAAATAGGCGTAATCAAACCATAGTCTTTTCGAGAAATATCTGTTTGAATACTGCTATTAAAAGCATTGATGATTTCAGCAACGGCTAGTGTGGGATTGATTCCCATCTGCGGTTCACCGGCGTGGGCAGTCTTGCCTTTTAATTTAATGATCATGCTGTTCACGGCACAAGTAAAAGTGTCGTTTTTAATAACGATTTCGTTTGCAGGATAGCTTGGCAAATTATGTAATGCAAATGCAAAATCTGGTTTCAAGTTGAATTGAGAATCATTGAAAACTTTAGCAGCACCATTGCCATCTTCTTCAGCCGGTTGAAAAAGAAGTATTACAGCACCAGTTTCAGGTCTTTTTAAATGCAGTTGCATGGCTAAACCGCAAAGAATAGCCATATGTCCATCGTGTCCGCATTTGTGAGACACATCTTTAAATACAGATTTGTATTCGAAAGTATTAACTTCTGCGATGGGTAAAGCGTCTAACTCACATCTAAATAAGATCTGCTTGCCCTCTTTCTCTCCATTGTAAATAGCGATGATTCCATGACCACCTATATTTGATAATAGTGTATCAGGCGGATAATTCGATAAAAAAGAAAGAATACGTTTTGCCGTAGCTACTTCATTACCTGAAATCTCTGGATATTTGTGTAATTCTTGGCGTAAAGCGGTAAGCGCTAAAATTGTAGAATTATCTAAATTCATTATATTTTCTATTTAACTAGACGCATTTCTAGGTATTTGTTTGTGAAACCTAATTTTTCATACAAGCCTTTAGCTGGATTATTAGGTTCTACGTGCAACGCAATATTTCCTTCGGCAGTATCAATCGCTTTTTGCATTAATTGTTTTCCATATCCTTTTCCACGTTGTGAATTGTCTACAGCAATGTACACTAAGATATTTTCAGGAATAAAATCTTTCATGCCAGTATTGTTCAATATAACAACGCCCACAATTTTTTCGGCGTCAAGACCTACGATGATGTTTCCTCCTTTATCAGGATTCATCACATAGTCGATACATTTTAAAATATCCGCTACTTTATCACCGTATTCTTCTAGGTGCGTGAATAAAAATTCGGCTATTTGTTGGTTTGTATATTTTTGGTCTGCTCCAGATTGCGCATTAATTATTTTGAATTCCATTTTGTTTTCCGTTTTTGTTATAATGATAATATGATATGATAATAAAGAGCAACAGCGACACCGAAATGCCGTACGCATTTGCATCTAAATGTTCGGGTAAATTTATTCCTAAAGGTAATTTATTTTTACTAATTATAAGGTAAATTGTGGTACCTCCTCCAAGCAGCATACTCCAAAAAGCAGCTATTGGATGGCTTTTTTTCCAAAACAAAGCTCCTATGACGGGCACAAATAATCCTGAGACCATAAAAGCGTAAGAATACAGCATTAATTCAAGCACGTTTTGCATTTGCGAAGCTAGTAGTATCGCAAAGAAACCTACGAGTAATGTTACTATTTGAGAGAGTTGTAATTCTTTTTTATGTGATAATTCTTTTTTCGAAAATTTAGCTATAATATCGGTTACAATATTTCCAGAAGCAGCCATCAAGCAACTATCTGCTGTAGACAAAATCGCAGAAAAATAAGAAGATAACATCAATCCCATTAATCCCACAGGCAGTATCGTAGCAAGTAGAACGGGCAATCCCATTTCGCTATCCATTTCAGCGGCGTTCGTTATTCCAGCAAACATGCCTTTTGTCGCAGCAACTTTTGCTAGCATTCCTAGAATTACTCCCATGAAAGCCATTATAGGCCATTCGAAAACACCGGCAATCAACCACGCTTTTTTCGCTTCTTTTTCTCCTTTACTCGCATAAATACGCTGGTAAAGAGTCATACCCACAAACCAGATTGGAATAATAGTAATTGACCAATTTACGATTTGGTGCCAGGAGACATTTGTCAATGACAGATACTCTGGAGGTAGTGTTGCTTTAATGGCATCGTAACCACCCACAGCGTGGTATGCAATAGGAATTCCAATGAAAACCAAACCTCCTATTAATATTAACCATTGAATAGTGTCAGTGTAAATTACTGCCTTTAAACCGCCAATTGCGGTATAAACTACTGCAATAACTCCCATTACAATTAATGCTGTTTGGAGATTTAATCCCTCGATAGTTGCAGAGGCCAATTTGGCTCCAGCCAAAACTTGCGAACTTGTAAAACCTACATAGCCAATCGCTGAAATTATTCCCGCTAATAAAGCTACTCGAGGAGTATAGAAATGGTTGAAAATTTGAGGAAAAGTAAAAAATTTATGTTTGTGCCCTAAGTGACTTATCTTCGGAATTAGAAATACTGCTGATAACCAAGCTCCTAACAATCCGGTAAACAACATCCAAGATCCAGAGATTCCCATGGTAAAACCAAGGCCTCCAAGTCCAATAGAAAAACCTCCACCAACATCTGTCGCTACTACTGATAAACCTATGTGCCAACTGCTCATATTGCGACCGCTAACGTAAAAATCCTCGGCTGTTTTATTTTTATTGAAGAAATAAACTCCTACTCCTAGCATAGCGAGCATGTAAATAACAAAGATTAAATAATCTATCCAGTGCATTTCTTATTATTTTTAGGATGAGTTAATGGCCCAAATAGGAATTATTCCTAAGGCAAGATAGGGCAGACAGCTATAATTTTCTGTGTGCTTTATACTGTTTAAAAGCTGAAAATGCTTAAGTACCAAATTTTAAAATTGGAGTAAAAACAGTCGATTTTAAAGCAAAAATGGATTAAATCTGGGCAAATATAGGAATTTATATCTAAAAAACAGATAAAAGCGGTATCCCGACCGTTACATCAGCTATGGAAATACAAAAATAAAATCGCACTATTAAGTAGTTGTTCCCTATTTTTTTGTTTCGGGAATCAAATTTTGAACACCATTATTTTTTAAAATTTGTCAATAATGTCTTAGAGATAGAATTGGTTTTTTTACAATATGCTTATATATTATTTCTAAGGCTAGTTTACTGATTGGTAGTTTCTCAAAAATACACATCGTAAAGATTGACCTCATTGCTAAACTACTAAATCCAGAGGTTTTACAAATAAAAGAGAGAGTCAATTAAATTTCAAAATGCAGATCGTAATAATGTTGATTACTTGTCAATCACGGAGCTAATTATGATGCAATTAACAAAGGTAATCAGCTGTATTTTAATATATTATTTTAAATTATTAAGGAGTTTCCTAAAATTATTTATATTTTTAGAAAAAAAAATATGCTAGTTAAGACTTTTGGAAGTGCAGTTTTTGGAGTAGAAGCAACAACAATCACAGTTGAAGTGAATATTGATAATGGGATTGGATATCACTTAGTGGGACTGCCAGATAATGCTATTAAGGAAAGTAGTTACCGAATTGCAGCTGCCTTAAAAAATAATGGTTACAAGCTTCCAGGAAAGAAAATAACAATTAATATGGCGCCTGCTGATTTAAGAAAGGAGGGGTCTGCATATGATTTAACTTTAACGATTGGAATCTTAGTAGCCTCTGAACAGATAAAATCAGTTTGTTATCAAGACTATATCATTATGGGCGAACTTTCATTAGATGGGAGTCTGCAGCCTATCCGCGGTGCATTACCAATTGCAATAAAAGCTAAGGAAGAAGGTTTTAAAGGTTTTTTTCTTCCGAAACAAAATGTCAAAGAGGCAGCAATAGTTTCCGGATTAGATGTTTATGGCGTCGAAACAATCCAGGAAGTAATTGATTTTCTCGAAGGGAGGGGGACTCTTGAGCCAACCGTTATCGATACACGAACAGAATTTTATAAAGATTTAGATTTCCCAGAGTTTGACTTTTCAGATGTAAAAGGGCAGGAGTCTATTAAAAGATGTATGGAAATTGCGGCAGCAGGTGGTCATAATATAATTTTGATAGGACCACCAGGAGCAGGGAAAACAATGTTAGCTAAAAGATTGCCAAGTATTTTGCCGCCCATGACTTTGCGTGAAGCGTTGGAAACTACTAAAATTCATAGTGTTGCAGGAAAATTAAAAGAAGTGGGATTAATGAATCAGCGACCGTTTAGAAGTCCCCATCATACCATTTCAAACGTAGCACTTGTTGGAGGTGGAAGTTATCCTCAGCCTGGTGAAATATCAATGGCACACAATGGCGTACTATTCTTAGATGAATTACCAGAGTTTAAGCGGGATGTTTTGGAAGTAATGCGTCAACCGTTAGAAGATCGCGAAGTAACTATTTCGAGAGCTAAGTTCACGGTAACGTATCCTTCTTCGTTCATGCTTGTTGCGAGTATGAACCCGAGTCCGAGCGGATTTTTTAATGATCCAGATGCACCACAAACTTCGTCTCCTCATGAAATGCAACGTTATTTAAGCAAGGTTTCTGGACCATTATTAGATCGAATAGACATACATATCGAAGTTACACCTGTACCTTTTGATAAATTATCTGATGATCGAAAAGCAGAGAGTAGCGTCAGTATTAGAAAGCGTGTTACAGCAGCCAGAGCATTTCAAACTGTGCGATTTGAGAACTTTGATCATATTCATTACAATGCACAAATGAATACCAAACAAATCAGGGAATTTTGTGCCCTAGACGAAACTTCAAAATCTTTATTAAAGACAGCAATGGAGCGACTCAATTTATCAGCGAGAGCGTATGATCGCATACTCAAGGTTTCGCGTACCATCGCAGATCTTGAGGGAGCATCGACTGTGGTTTCTTCTCACATAGCCGAAGCTATACAATATCGAAGTCTGGACCGCGATGGCTGGCTAGGATAAAAAAAGCTTGAGAAAAATCTCAAGCTTCAATTTAAATTATCTTATTTCTGCAAAGGTATCTCCCTGTTTAATATCTCCAGATTTATAGCCTTTCATAAACCAATATTTTCTTTGTTGAGAAGTTCCATGGGTAAATGATTCAGGAACAATACGTCCTTGCATTTTACTTTGTATGGCATCGTCTCCTACGGCATGAGCAGCACTAAGAGCCTCTTCAATATCACCATCTTCAAGAAAACTGGTCATTCTTTGATTGTAGTGTGTCCATAAGCCTGCATAAAAATCTGCTTGCAACTCTAGAGCAACAGATAATTTATTGGCCTCGGCTTGTGATTTACCTTGTTGCATTTGGCGCATTTTAGCTGAAGTTCCTAGCAAAGTTTGTACGTGATGCCCTATTTCATGAGCGAGTACATAAGCTGTTGCAAAATCTCCCCCTTCGGCACCAAAACGAGTTTCAAGTTCTGTAAAAAAACTTAAATCCATATACACTTGTTGGTCTGCAGGACAATAAAATGGTCCTGAAGCCGATGTGGCACTTCCGCACTTTGTATTGACAGCATCAGTAAATAAAACTACTGTAGGCTCTTTATAAGTCATGCCGTTTTCTTGAAATATTTTTGTCCACACATCTTCATTATTTGAAATAAGTGCGTCAACGAATTCACCTTCTTCTATTTCCTTTGCAGTTAAATCTCTTTGTTCAGTGGGAGCGCTTTGTCCTTGATTCATTTGCTCTAAGATAGGCGTAATCATTTGTCCGTTTTCTCCACCAAAGGCATTAAGTAGCAAAATTACAATACCTATTATTCCTCCTCCAACTACAGTTTTCCCTCCTGATGACATTCCTCTTCGGTCGTCTAGATTTCCACTTTTACGGGTGCCTTTCCATTTCATATTTAGATGCTTAAATTTATTTGAAAACGAATTTATATTTTTTTTGGATATAATTACCTTTTTTTGACGATTATTAGGGTAAATCGACCCATTTCACAATGGTTTCTTCCACTATTTTCTTTAGAATAGGTTTAGATACAAAGTCGTTCATGCCTGCTAATGTGCACTGTTGTTTTATTTCTAGTTCAGCACTTGCTGTAATTGCAATTATGGGGACAGATTTTCCGCCAGCTAACTTTCTAATCAATTTTGTTGCTTGAAATCCGTTCATGACCGGCATTTGTATGTCCATGAAAATAATATTGGGTTCCAAATTTTCAAATTGTGCTACTGCATCTAGTCCATTGTAAAATTGTTGTATATTTGCTTCTGGCAAGATGTTTTTAATAATGGTTTTGAGTAAAAGCATGTTGATTTTGTTATCTTCAACTAGCATGACTTTCAAATTTCGTAAATAGTCCTTGTTTTGAAATAGTAAATCAATCTCAGAGAGACTATTTTCATTGCTTTTATTCAAAGGCTCGACACCATCGTCAGATGTTCTTAAATTTAGATCAAAATAAAATGTGCTTCCTATGCCTACGGTACTTTCTAAGTTTAATTTGCTTTTCATTAAACCTAATAACTTATTTGAAATAGTCAAGCCAAGACCTGTTCCGCCAAACTTCTTTGTTGTAGAACTATCCTCCTGCGAGAATGCTTTAAAAATTTTACTTTTATTTTCTTCTAGAATTCCAATGCCAGAATCAATTACAGCAAAACGCATTGTAGTATGCTGATGATCGGTTTTTTCGATAACAGTAACATTTAATTTGATAGAACCTTTATTAGTAAATTTAACGGCATTGGCTAATAGATTTATTAATATTTGCTTTAATCGAATACTATCAACATAAAAAAATTGGTTGATTTCTGGAGCAATATTTAATTGTAAAGCGATGTTTTTTTGGTTTGATTCATATAAAATTAGATCTCTTACTTGTTCTAATAATTCCTTAACGTCATGTTTTTCAATTAGCAAATCTAATTTTCCTGCTTCAATTTTCGAAAAGTCCAGAATATCGTTAACAATACCAAGTAATGAATGAGCCGATTGATTGACTGTCATCATGTGTTTTTGTTGGTTTTCTTCCAGTTTGGTTTTCATTAATAAATCTGTAAATCCTATGATACCATTTAATGGTGTTCGTATTTCATGACTCATATTAGCCAGGAACTCTGATTTGGCTTTATTTGCAGCTTCAGCTAAATCTTTTGCTTTTACTACTGATTCATTTAATTTTCTTTCGGTTATATCAAGCATAATTCCTTCGATATAAGTAATCTCACCGTTTTTGATAACCGCATCTCCAAATTCTTCAACCCAAACAACTTCACCTCCTTTTTTAGTAATGCGATAGGTAAAATGAAAAGGTTTCCCTTTGGCTAATCTTTTCAATGATTCTTCCTGCACACGAGCCAAGTCTTGAGGATGAATGATATCGACATAATTGATGTGTTTTTCTAAAAACTCTGATTTGTTATAACCGGTTAACTTCTCAATTTCGTCATTGAGGTAAATTTTCGTAAACTTCTCATCGTTCTCAGATAAATAAATTGTACCTGGAATATTGTTGGCAAGCAACCTAAATTTTTCTTCACTTTCATAGATAGCAGTTTCAGTTGCAATACGATCGATACTGGTTGCGATATTACGTGCTAAAGTTTGTAAAACATTCACCTCATCGTCTGACCATACGCGTTCATGGTCGGTATCATCAAAACCTAAAAAGCCATGAAACTTATTTTTAACAAAGATGGGGAAAAGTATTAAAGATAGTACTCCAACATTTTTAAGTTTCGTTCGAAGGCTTTCATTCTCAATGTTAGAGATATTTTCGATGTAAATTTTATTTTCTAAAAGAGGATTTAATAATTCCTCAAAATAAGCGTATGGGATATTTTGTAATGCAGGATTATTATCTGCTAGATGGTCGCTGTCGTTGATCCAGCGATATTTCTGACTTATTGTTCTGTCATTTGCATTATTCTCATAATAATAAGAACGATGTGACTTAGTGGCTTTTCCCATTATGATGAGAATAGTAGCAAAAATTGCATCGAGATCTTTACTGTTTAAAAACTTTTCAGCGCACAATGTCATTGCAGCAAGGAGGTCACTTTTATATTTTAACTTGACCTCTGCGTTTAATCGATTTTGCGATTCGAAAGCAATGGTGATAACGTCAGATAAAGAACGTGTGAAATTAATATCTTCATTGTCCCAATTTTTAATTTTTTGAGTCGCTTCGAAGCATAAGATTCCTTTTAACTCTCCTTCAATAAATACGGGTGTATCAAGTAGAGAATAAATGGAATTTGTTGGGAAAAACTCTTTTTGTAGGTCAACTAACATCTCACTTTGATACACGTCAGCGATAATTATTTGTGATTTACTAGTTATAGCCTCAAAGTAATTAGGGAATTCTTCTTTGAGCAAAATATTTCCCTTACTAAATTGTTTAGTGGTGGCATTGTATTGCATTTCGCACAAGACATTATCTGAACTGTATTTCCAATAGCTTGCTCTACATACACCAATTATTTCTGTAGTAATTAGTAAGATGTTTTTAATTATGCTGTCGGTTGTTTGACTACTAAAATAGCTTTCTGAGGTGAACTTATTCAGAGCTTCACTATACTTTTGATTTTTAATTGCGCGTTGTGCATTCTCAATTTGGCTATTTCTAAAAAAAGTAATATCTCTTGAAATACCATAGTAACCATTGATTAAATTATTTTTGTCCCTATTAATTGCGACTTTTTGTGAGAGCCAAATTTCTTCGCCGTTCTTTTTAATTATTGGAAACTCCATCACTTTAAAGTTCGTTGAATCCGCATCTGTTTTTGCGTAAAAATCAAGTACCTTTTGTAAGTAATCTGGTCTAATTAATGCTCTAAAATTAGAAGATGAAAGTTCCTCGATAGAATAGCCAGTGGTGTTCTCAGAATTTTGATTTAAGAAAATGTAATTGCCTTTATAATCTAATTCGAAAATAATGTCATTTGCAGATTCCACTAAATTTTTATAAGATTTTTGAGTTTTGATTTGGTCAGTGACATCTTGCCCTATACCTATGATTAAATCTTCGGAATATTTTTTATCATTCCACTGAATGTATTTATAGCTGCCGTCCTTGCATTTTAATTTTCGAGTAAAAATTCTTGTCTTAATGTCTTCTTGATGAAATTTCTCTCCGGTAAACTCTGGATCTTCGGTTAACTTCCAGAAGCCCATACCCATCACTTCACGACTATTGTACCCTAAAATTGGAGTAACGGTGTCGCTGCAAAATTTAATTTCACCTTTTTTATTAGCAGCTATTATGAGAGAGTTTCCATTATTTACTATTTCGTTTGCAAACTTAAATTTATCTTGAATATTCAGCTGACTTATGTGACGAATGTAGTTAATAACAAAAATTAGAAGAGAATAATTAATTAGGATTATGATTTTAACAACTGATAAAAGTTCAAAAAACAAACATGCCGTTAAAAACAAAAAGATGAATGCATTGAGTATCCAATATATTTTTATTGGCCTGATAACCGTGTATGAAAATAAGAATAAAACGCAGAAACCCACTAATGGAATGACATCATTTTCTAAGGTTACTAGATTAAAGCAAACTAATGCAAAATAGCAGAGATAAGTATAACTATAAATAGTACTAATATTATTAAAAACAACGGTAGATTTTTTACTTATCGAGTATAGGAGTAAAAGAAACAAACCTATTAGAACATTCAGAAGCAGCAAACCTTTTGGGCGAGCTGCAAACAGTTCATAATTGAATTCGATAACAGGAGTTAGAATTCCAAAGAATAAAATGTAGGTTTGGTATTCTTTGTTTTTATAATAGTCATTAGCTGAGACATCAGCAAAAGGAACGACTAATTTCTTTTTAATTTGGTAAAAGTGAAAGAAAAATAAAAAAATGAAGAACAGCAACATAGGGACAATGATCCAAAAAATGTTTTGATCAATGAGAGTATCATTGATTATGTCTTGATAAAAAATAATTTGTTTTGTTACCATTCTTAAAACATAGTTACTCGTGCTTAGTATAAATAAAAAAAGATATAATAGCCTAATACTTTTTTAAATTAGTACCGTATGAATGTGATACAAGTTAATGAAATTAAACAATAAAACTGCAATAAGACTTTAAAATCTAGTTGCAGTTTTTTCAAATTGTATGTTTAAAATGGATTCTTTAAAATTTATTCTTTTTCGAAAATTGCTTCGTATAAACAATAATTAATTGAATAGACAATTGGGATTGTAAAAAACACTCCAATTATACAACCTACGAACCCAACTAACGCACCTATAACTCCCACAACTAGTAGCGCAAATATAACTAGCGGATTTTTTGCAACTACTGCTATACTTGTTTTTATAGCTTCAATTGCAGTAAGATTTTGAAACACAATTAAAGGTAGTGTAAGCAACGTAAAAAGCGTAATTGCAATTTTAAATAGGGAACCTACAAATGCTACTCCTACTGAAACTGCAGCAGTCGATATGGCTGTATCTAAAAGAGTAAGAATTACAGTTGCTAAAATGATTTCTTTAACATAGGGCCATTTATAGAAGCTGAACATATCTGAGGTTTTAAACTCTTCATCTCTAGCAGCAGATTGTGCCATTTTTAAAAAAGCAGTTGAAAATGGAGCAATCAAGACTGTAAGAATCACAGAGATGATCTGAAGATATACAAAATAGATATTGTTCGGATCTTTAAAGATGGCAAAATCATTATCTTTCATGCTTTTTAACTCTTCAATACCTATTATTTTAACCATTCCAAACATTGCTATTATTAGCAATAAGAACGAACAAAGTAATAGCACTGAACCTGCAAAAACGGCTATCTTTTTATAATTTTCAAAAGCGTTATTAAAAACTTCTCCAAAGTCTAGCGAATATCCTTCTCTCTTTATTTGTTCAATTCTTTGCGAAATCTTGTTCATTAATCTTAGGTTTAATTGGTTTTTTAAATGTGAATAGTCCTTTTATAAGTTGGCACAATTACAAAATTGTTACAGCCATTTTAAAAATTTTCTAATAGTTTTTAGTTTGTCGCCATAAGGAGCGTATCGCATTGGTAAATCCAACCAATTGGCTTTTTTTACTATTCCTTTGCTGTGAGAAAAAACATCAAAGCTCAAGCTACCATGATACGCACCTATACCACTATGTCCTACACCTCCAAAAGGCAATCTTTTATTTGAAAAATGCACAACAGTATCGTTGATGCAACCACCTCCAAAAGAGTAATTGGCTATCATTTGTGAGGCAAAAGTTTTGTTCTCGGTGAAGATGTACATAGACAAAGGCTTTTCATAGCGAGAAATGATAGTATGTAAATCTGCATTACTAGCGTAAGTTAAAATAGGTAAAAGCGGTCCAAAGATTTCGTCTTTCATAATCAAACTATCTAAGTTGCTCTCGGCGATAAGTGTGGGTGCAATGTAACAATCTGACTCATCTGTTTGTCCGCCAAAAATAACGTTAGCAGGGTCAATTAATTCGATTAGGCGGCTCCAATTTTTCAAGTTTATTATTCGAGAATAATCTGGAGAAGTTTTTGGCGTTAAGCCATAAGCCGCAGTAATTTCTTCTTTTAGGTGTTTGATGAATTGCTCCTTCATATCTTTTTGAACCAAGATATAATCAGGTGCAATGCAGGTTTGTCCAGCATTTATAAATTTTCCCCAAACGATGCGCTTGGCTGCTAGTTTAAGATTTGCTGTTTCATCAACAATGCAAGGGTTTTTACCTCCTAGTTCTAAAGTAACCGGTGTTAAATGCACAGCTGCTGCAGCGGCTACTATTTTACCCACAGGAACACTACCCGTAAAAAAGATGTAATCCCATCGTTGTGCCAGTAATTCCTTAGAGACATCGACCCCGCCTTGAACTACTGAAACATGTTCAGGTCTAAAAGTGAGTGCAATGATTTTTGCTAAAACTTCGGATGTTTTTGGTGTTAACTCTGAGGGTTTTAAAACCACCTGATTCCCAGCTGCTATAGCAGAAATAAGTGGACACATCGCTAACTGATAGGGATAATTCCAAGGGGCGATAATTAAGACCTTTCCGTAGGGTTCTTTATAAATAAAATCTCGAGAAGGAAAATTTAGAATCGAAGGCAAAACAGCCTCAGGTTTAGACCACTTTTTAATATTTTTAATCGTATCCTTTAATTCCGAAACGACATAACTTGTTTCGGTAAGAACGGCTTCAAATGCAGGTTTTTTAAAGTCTTGGTACAAAGCATCAATGATCTCGTTTTCATGCAAGAGCACGTTGTTGAGAAGCTTGATTAACATTTCTTTTCGGTAAGCTATATTTGTTTTAAAGTCCATGGTATCATTTTTTATGGTAGTGTAGCTACCGGATTTATTTCACGGCATTCCAGATCACTTCGTTAGGAACTGGAGCAACAATACACAATTCTAGTTTACTAACGGGATGTGTAAAAACTAATTGTCTTGCATGCAAATGAATCCCTCCATCTGCGTTGCTGCGGTCAAAACCGTATTTTAAATCTCCTTTTATAGGAGATCCTATTGCAGCGAGTTGCGCTCGTATTTGATGGTGTCTACCCGTGTGTAAGTTTATTTCTAAAGCAAAGTAATTGTTTAACTCCTTAAATATAGTGTAATCTAAGCTTGCTTGTTTGCTATCAGGAACTTCTTTTATATGCGCTTTTGAACTGTTATTTTTTTCGTTTCTTTTTAGAAAATGAATTAGTGTATCTGCAGGTTTTGCGGGTTTGTTTTTAACAACTGCCCAATAGGTTTTTTTGGTCTCTCTATTTTTAAACAGTTCGTTCATTCGCGTAAGCGCTTTACTAGTTTTTGCAAAAACCACAATTCCAGAAGTCGGTCTATCTAATCGATGCACAACACCTAGGAAGACATCACCGGGTTTATCATACTTCACTTTGATATATTCCTTGACAACATCAGATAAGGGTTTGTCTCCTGTTTTATCGCCTTGCACAATATCTCCTACACGTTTGTTGATTACAATTATGTGGTTGTCCTCGTGTAAAACATCAAGATTGTCTTTTGTCGAAATTATTTTCAAAACAGTAAATTTAGATTATAGGAAATAAAAAATCCCTTAAATAGTACGCTTGTACAGTAAAACTGCAGCAGAATATATAAGGGAGTATAGGGGGATATTAATATTGTTCTTTCTCGTTAGGGAAGTCGCTAGATTTTACATCAGCAACATACTGGCCAATTGCTTTAGTCATTCCTTCATACAAATCCATATAACGACGCAAGAAACGCGGACTAAACTCATTGTTCATTCCTAACATATCGTGAATTACAAGTACTTGACCATCGACACCACCACCAGCACCAATTCCTATAACAGGAATAGCGATACTCTTGGCTACTTTTTCAGCAAGGTGGGCAGGTATTTTTTCAAGAACTAAGGCAAAACAACCCAAACGCTCTAATAATTTTGCGTCTTCTATTAATTTATCAGCCTCTTCATCTTCTTTTGCACGTACAGTGTAGGTACCAAATTTATAAATGGACTGTGGAGTTAAACCCAAGTGTCCCATAACTGGAATGCCTGCGTTTAATATTTTTTTTATTGATTCTTTGATTTCTTTTCCACCCTCTAATTTTACTGCATGACCACCGCTTTCTTTCATTATTCGAATAGCAGAGCGCAAGGCTTCTTTAGGGTCAGACTGGTAGCTACCAAAGGGTAAATCTACTACAACTAGTGATCGTTCTATTGCACGCACTACAGATGATGCATGGTAGATCATTTGATCTAAAGTAATAGGTAGTGTCGTTTCATGACCAGCCATGACATTTGATGCAGAATCCCCAACAAGGATAACATCAATTCCAGCAGTATCAACAATTTTTGCCATTGTAAAATCGTAAGCCGTAAGCATAGAGATTTTCTCTCCATTAGCTTTCATCTCAATCAGTGACTTTGTTGTAATTCTTTTATAATCTTTTTTTGCTACAGACATAGTTGTATTTTTTGGAAACGTAAAAGTACTAAAACAAATTCTTATCAAACCTAAAAAAAGTACCGACTTTATTCATTTCCTTCTTATACCAACATTTAGTTTGCCGTTTTTTTCTTTTTCGAAATGGTATCTTCAATTAATGTCACCGCTTCTTCGATTGTTGTGGTATTTGTATTGATAGCAAAACTACCATTTCCATAAGGAGTGTACATCTTCTCATTGGTCACACAAAAAAGACCTACAGTAGTAGATAGTGAAGCACTAGCGAGGTGCATCATGCCGCTATCTGCACCTACAAATAGTTCAGTATTAGCTATAAAAGCCGCGATTTCTCTAATGTCCTTACTGTAAAAAGAAGGGGCTTCAAAGTTAATTTGAGAAACGTTTTCAACAGGTAAAACTTCCACGATATTATATTCAGGAAAGCGCTCTTTTAATTGGTTATAAAATGGCTGCCACCAACTATTTTTATAGCACTTATCCCCAGTCGCAAAGGTGAAAATACAAAGTGTTTTTTTATCATTCTTTACAATTTCTTGCAAAGTATTTTTGGCATTTGCTAATTCTTCAGTAGACAGCTTGAGATTTAATGAAGGAACGGGTTTGTTGTTTTCAGGAAATCCTAATACTTGTAAATAATGTCTAAAATTATAAACAGGGTATTTAGCAATATGGTCATAATCGGTATGCTTTGCAGCGAGATTATCAACATCATCCCCAAAGAATTTAAAATCAGCATTGGCAAATTGAGCAGACAAACGACCTGAAGAAGAATTTTTTACCACATTTATAACAATATCGTAGTTGTAAGCTTTAATTGCCATCCAGCCTTTTACATACTTTATCAATTCTTTAAACGGTTTTCTAGGCAGTCGAATAATTTTATTGATATGTTCGTAACCCTGAAAAATACTAGGCGCTGCATTTCCATTGACAAATAAATCAATCTTACAATTTGGAAACGTAGCGATCACTTCTTGCAACAGGGGAGTCATAAGCAATTGATTGCCTAATCTAGGATTGGGTCTACATATAAGTATACGAGTAACGTTGACCTTAGTAATATCGCCACCTTTAGAAAAATGGGCAGAACCTATATTCCTAGTAATGTTTTGCATTAGCCTCCTACGTACACTATTTACTTTGCTTTTTATGCTCATGTTTTAAAATTTATCTCTTAATAAATGAAGCACAAATTGAATTATTTGTAAAAGTGCTTCTAACGATTGTACCAACTGTCTCTAAAATGATCTCGATTGTAAGGCCAAAGAAACAATTAAAAAATTAAAGTATGTTTATAAGTTTAGCATCACAAGATAAATTTTAAGCCACTATTAAGAAATTTAATGATTTCTTAATAGTTTGAGTTAGCAAAGTGGTTTTTTTATTACAATTGTTGCTTTGAAAAATTCTATCAGCTTATCCTATTACTTCATGCTGTTGAAATATTGTGTGCAGTAGTGTTGTTTTACCATTTTATCTACAAACTTATCGTGTGAATAATCATTTAATTAATAGAATTGATAAAAAATAAATGCATTAATAAAATATTAACACAATAGTATACTTTTGGCAAATAATTTATGAAACCACTTAAGTATAATTTATGAAGCAAATAAACCACCTTTATTACGCCGTACTGTTGTTATTAATGCCTTTTTGCATGAACGCACAATCAGTTAAAGGTACCATTCTCGACGGGAACGGACAGCCTATGGCATATTCTAACATTGTAAACAAAGCAACGGCAATTGGAGTAACTGCAGATGCAAATGGAAAATTTGAAATCAAAGTAAAAGGATTTCCTGTAACACTTATTGCAAAATATGTAGGATACCAAAACAAAACAATTGAAGTAGCTAGTGAGAGTGAAGATGTTATATTTCAGCTTGATCCTAACAATAGCTTAGACGAAGTTGTAGTAACAGGAAACAGAGCAAAAACGAGAACAGTATTAAGTTCTGCAGTGCCGATAGACAAGCTGTATGCTGAAGATTTAAAATCAAGCGGGCAAGTTACATTCGATAAAATGTTAGCTTATAAAATTCCTTCTTTTAATTCTAGTACACAAGCGGTTTCTGACGCCACAGCACATTTTGATCCGGCAGATTTACGTGGATTAGGACCTAGCCGTACCTTAGTATTAGTAAACGGAAAAAGAAAAAATCAAAGTGCACTCGTTTATATCAATGATACACCTGGAAAAGGAGAAGTAGGTACCGATATGAAAAGTATTCCTTTTTCTGCTATCGAAAGGGTAGAGGTTTTACGTGATGGTGCATCGTCACAATATGGTTCTGATGCTATTGCGGGTGTAGTCAACATCATTCTTAAAAAGCAAACTAATTTTACTGAAGTTAGTTTGACGTCGGGAGTAACGTCTCAAGGTGATGGTTTCAATTTTGGTGCTGATTTAAATTCAGGATTTAAAATTGCTCAAAAAGGGTTTGTGAATTTCAACCTTTCATACCTAGACCAAAATAAAACAAATAGAGCAGGGAAGCCAGGAAGAGATGGTTTATTTGGAGTTGAAGCAAACGATCCACAATGGGGAGATTATCTAAAAAACAATCCAGATCTAGGAATGAACATTGGTCAGCCAGATACTAAGATGGGAGCTTTAGTTGTTAATGCAGAGTATCCACTTTCTGATAATACTACTATATATGCCTTTGGAGATATTAATATTCGAAAAGGAACAAGTTTTGCATTAAACAGAACACCTTACTGGGCATCAGATCCTTTTAATTTATTACATGATGCAGGAACAACTTATACTGGTTACCAACCTACTTTTAATACAGATATTTTCGATAATTTGGGATCTGTTGGATTAAGAACTTCAATCTTAGGATTTAGTTCTGATTTTAGTTTGACAACAGGATCAAATAAAGTGGATTACACTGTAGGAAGCACTTGGAATCCTATATTAGGTGCAGACAGTCCTACAGAGTTCAATGTAGGTGGCTATACCTTCAGTCAATTTGTGGGTAATGCTGACTTTTCTAGAACTTTTGATAAAGTTACTTTCGGTTTTGGTACTGAGCTTAGAAAAGAAACATACGAAGGTAGGGCTGGTCAAGAAGAATCATATGTAGGAGAGGGATCGATCTCTTTTCCTGGTCTAAGACCTTCTAATGCGTTCGTAGAAAGTCGTAATAATGTAGGTGTTTATTCAACTTTAGATTATGATGTTACCGATGCTTTTTTAATTGGAGGATCATTACGTTATGAGAATTACTCTGATTTTGGAAATAATTTCTCTTGGAAAGTGAATTCACGTTATAAATTAAATAACGATATTACTGTAAGAGCATCGTTTAGTACAGGATTTAGAGCTCCGGCCTTGCACCAAATTTATTTGAGTAACATTCAAACTATTGTAACTGGAGATACAGTTGCAAACGAAGTAACCTTTAATAACCAAGATCCAATAATTGTAGGTTTGGGTGTTCCCAAATTACATGCTGAGAAATCTCAAAATATCTCAACAGGAATTACTTTTAGAGCTGGTTCAAATTTTACAGCTTCTTTAGATTTCTACCATATTAAAGTAAACGACCGTGTGCTTTTTACAGGAAAAATAGAGAAGGATGATGATGATACTACGACGAATCCTATCGAAGAAATTCTTGATGCTAATAATGTTAAGAGCATGAAGTTTTTTATAAATGCAGTGAACACTACTACAAAAGGAGTTGACATTGTATTAAATTACAAAAACTTACAAATAGGAGACGGAAAATTAGGATTAAGTTTAGCTTCAAATATTGCTAACATTAAAATAAACGGACAAATTGCTACACCTGCAATTTTAAAAGACAACGGTTATGACATTTTTGATCGCAAGGAGCAATCTAGAATTTTAAGTGCGAGACCTAATACAAAAGTACTATTAGGAGCTAATTATGACTTTAAGAAAGCAACTTTCATTTTGAACAATACTTATTTTGGTGAAGTGACTTGGCAACATGCTAAAGACCCAGCAAAAGATCAAACATTTTCAGGAAAAGTGCTTACTGATTTTGGAGTGGCTTACAAAATCACCAACACAATATCAGCAAATGTTATGGTAAACAACTTATTCAATGTTTATCCAGATGTCATCGATACAAAAGGTGATGTGGTTACTGACTTAGGAGGTCGCTTCAAGTATCCGTGGGAAGTAAACCAGTTTGGGTTTAACGGTACTACTTTTACAGCAGGACTGAATTTTAAATTCTAAACTATAATTAAGGCATAAAAAAAACGGGATTTGTCCCGTTTTTTTGTGTCTTTATATTTCGATGTAAGTTCTTTATACTGGTAACTTTTCGATAATTATTGCTTCCCCATCAGCAGAAAAATAAGTACAAGTCATGCCTATTATATCGATACGCCATTTTGCAATACCACACTGCGCTGCTTGCTCACAAAAAGTAATATAATCCGTTTGTCCGCCTTGATGCATCACTAGATACTCGATAAAACGTTCTTTATTTACAGTGCTAGCGACTGGAAAATCAGTGTGTTTTCGATCTGTACTAGCATCGTCATTATTAGCTCCAAAATAAACTACGCGGCTGTCAGCAGTATAGGTATCATATTCTTCAATCCCCATGTTAATTAATTCCTGAATATAATTAGGAAAATCAGCACCTGTCTTTACTTTTTCGTACGCTACTTTTATAAGTTCTAGTGTAAACATAAATGTTGTTATTTTTAATTAAGAAAGAACGCAAACCTGACTATTTTATCTAGTTGAGATTTGGCACTAAAATACTATTTATTTTTAATTAAGCAATTTTTACTACCATTCCTGGTTTTAAAAAATAATAAGTTGCTGTATAATAAATAATTACCAATCTTTAAATTTAGCTATGCTGCTCCATCAATAACAGCTGACTTTGCTACAAAAACCAAATCGCTTCATGATGAGGTTCTGGTAGATGCATAAAAAAAGAGCGCTAATTAGCGCCCTTCTTGAATTATAGGTGTTATATCAATTATCTTCTGTTATCGTGTTTGTCGTATTTTTTATCATACTTTTTGTCGTACTTTTTATCGTTATATTTTTTTGCATAATAACGATCATTTCTAGAATCGTTTCTATCATTATAAACTACCGTTCTATTAGTAGTGCGGTTGATCACTACTTTATCACTGGCACCTCTATATCCAACTTTATATTTTGTTCTATCATTATTAAAGTTTCTATAAGGAGTGCTTCCGTGGTAGTCGTTCAAAACTACTTTGTATCCTGTGTTTACATTGTAATTACTATAATGGCGAGGTAATGATCTTGATCGAACCCAGCTTCCTCCGTTGAGGTAAATGTATTGCTCATTACGAACATCATAGTATGACTGAATATCGGGAATGTAATAGTAGCTTGCGGCTACTCGCGCATTGTTATGATATACTGGTGCAGTACCAATATTCAAATTAACTGATATTTGTGCAGTTGCTGCAGTTGTAGTTCCAAGTAAAATTATTCCAGCGGCTATAAGTTTTAGAGTTTTCATATTTTCTATATTTTAAATTGTAATGTTCTTTTTAATTAATGCGTATATACATTTGGTGTATTTCCAACAACTGTGCCACTGCAGTATATTAACGTTTTTTTAGCGTAGGTCCACAGCGATTAATTTTCTTTTTCATATATTAATATATTGAATTTTAATTAGTTATATATTTTTTATTTTCGAATAAAAAAATGCAAGTGCAATTGCTTTTCGAAAAAATGTAGCGTAAGAGCATAATTTATAACTTTTCAAAACAGGATTTTTTAATTTATTCATCTTCCTATTTCCTTGCTATTTTAAAAAATCCAATTAATCGAGATGGCAGTTTTTAGAATAATTTATTTCGGTATTTCCAAAATCAAAAATATGATCCAACAATAATTTGGCTTACCTGACGTTTTACACCAATACCATTTTTCAAAAAGTAATTATCTACAATTTTTTGAAATTGTTAACTAGTACCTTCTTTGAACAAATTTGTACATTAAATATCTTTTTTACATCTAATGTAAGAGATAGCATTCGAACTTTTCACAGCTAACAATGTACCCATTTACCCAGTATTTGTGGGTATTGAGTAACAAGTGAGTAATTATTATACAAACTTAAAAAGTGGCATATTGCGTAAGTCGTTGAAAAATAAGGGATAGCCATTTTGGAGCGTAGTTTGCTTAGTATTTTGTCGAAAACAATTACACATCAAACTAAGTTTTGCAATATGAAAACACAAACCATACAACCTACAAACGCTTTTTTTGTCGATACAGACAATGCTAGCACTCAAAAAGAAAGTATCTCTAAAAGCACAATCTCAAACCGAATTGTTCTAACAGCTACCATGCTACTTTTATTAAGTGGAGCTGCATTAGTTTACTTTTTACAGCCTGATTTTTATAATTTCAATCAAAGCAGAATCAATTCTCCTTTAGGTTTGGCTTTTCTAGGACTGACCATCTCACTATTGTTATTCAAAATCTCTTTCTTACTTTACAATGTATACTTGTATTTTCAATACAAACCTATTGAGTCTGTAAGCGACGAATTGCTACCTACATGTACAGTGATTGTTCCAGCTTACAACGAAGGAAAATTAGTGTATCAAACATTACACAGTATTGCAAATAGTGACTTCCCAGCTCACAAAATTCAAATCCTTGCCATTGACGATGGTAGTAAAGATGATACTTGGTACTGGATGAACAAAGCCAAAGAAGAACTTGGTGACCGTGTAGTTACATTCCAACAACCAGAAAACAAAGGAAAAAGACACGCTTTATACCGTGGATTTAATCTAGGAACAGGAGAAATCTTTGTAACTATTGATAGTGATTCAATCATAAAAACAGACACTTTAAGAAATTTAGTAAGTCCGTTTATAGTGGATCAAAACTGTGGAGCAGTAGCAGGAAATGTACGTGTACTTAATAATAAAAGTGCCATTTTACCTAAAATGCTAAACGTGAGTTTTGTGATGAGTTTTGAGTTTGTACGTTCTGCAGAAAGCCAATTAGGTAGTGTTTTGTGCACACCAGGAGCATTAGCAGCCTACAAAGCATCAGCCGTATTCAAATGTTTACCAGAGTGGATTGATCAAAAATTCATGGGTGTAGCATCTGACATTGGAGAAGATAGAGCCATGACAAACATGATCTTAAAACAAGGTAAAAAAGTATTATTCCAACGTAATGCGATTGTTTTAACTGACGTTCCTGAAAGATATAAAGGACTATACAAAATGTTCATTAGATGGGGTAGAAGTAACGTGCGTGAAAACTTAGTAATGTCAAAATTCGTTTTCACCAACTTTAGAAAAGAATCAAAAGTAGGAGCAAGATTGTTGTTTACAAATCAGTTTTTAACAATCATCATGACGTACCCATTTTTCTTATTCATGTTGTATTTCATTGTAATGCACCCGTTATTATTCATAAGTTCAACATTGTTAGGAATCTTAATTGTATCAAGTTTTCCGGTATTGTTCTACGCAAAAAAATACAGCGCAAAAGAGTCATTATGGGCTTATGCATATAGTGTTTTATACACATTCGGTTTATTCTGGATTGCACCTTACGCCATTGCAACTGCAGGACGTAGCGGATGGTTGACTAGAGAAATCGTTGCAAAATAATTAAAATTACATTTATCGTAATTTATAAAAAACCACTTTTCGGAGTGGTTTTTTTATGCCTTAAAATCAGCTAATTAAATGTATAAACATATTTCGGGCGTGCCAGCAATAAAGCAAGGGGATTACATTAGATTGCAGCTATTTATCCCCTTGCTTCATTGCTGTCGGGCTATACGCGCTACTTCGGTAGCTAGCTGCTATCCCTCACGCAAATACAAAACTGCTACCAAGTAGACATAAAAAAATCGATAGCTATTAAACTATCGATTTTATGTTTTTAGAATGTTATAATACGCTCTCTAAATTTATTTATTTGTGAACCATAAATAAAAAGTGAAGCCTAGAATAACGATTGTTTTTATATTACAGTACGTCAGTTTGAATCGTGACGTCACACGTTGGCAACTTTCTTCTTTACATTCCATAGTGTTATTATTTAGTATCTGACTTTCCTGTGCAAAAAGCATTCCCAACCACTTTTGCTACTGCCATCCCAAAGATGATGTGTCCCATTAAACTTCCAATTGCTAACAATAATTTCGGACCTTCCATTGCGGGCATTCCCATCATGGCACCCATAACTTTCATCATAATTTGAGCAACCACAAAGGCTACAATCCCAAAAAGCGCTCCTTTCAAGTAATGGTTATCGGCTTTAATTTTTGATGCGACAAAAAAGGTGTAAATCAAAGCAAACACAATCCCTATTACAAAATGCATCATCCAACCCACAAAAATAGGCATTCCCATCATTCCCGAAACCATTTCTGGTGGTGACATTTTGGGCATTCCCATCATTTGGCTAATCATCATTACTGCTGTCATTACAACCGTACCTATAATACCTGCTAAAACTGATTTTTGGATCTTGTTACTCATAATTTTTAATTTTAAGTTAGTTTAAATAATTGCTGTGTTTATCGCTCGCTTATTACTTAATACCAATAATGATTAAAAATCACCCATCCGCTCAAAGTTTTTTTAATTATTTTCTTTTTCGGCAGCTTCTTTCATCTTTTTGATCTGTTGAACGCACTTGTATTTTTGGTTTTGTAAGTTGTGTTTGGTAGCATAACCGTATTCTTTTTGAATCTCTTCGACGGCTTTTTCTTTAAAAAACATATCGTGAATCAATCCTTGACAGTGCTTAGTGATTTTGTGCAAGTACGATTGTAGTTTGTCGACATAGGTTTTTTCTTTTTCTATCGCCAGTTCAATTTCTTCATAAAATTTATTATCATGAACAGTAGTAAATTCAGTTTCACGGTGGGCATATCGCAATCTTTTAAACCATAAATTTTTGGCGATTGCCATGATATAGGTTTTTATCGAAGCTGTCAACATAAAGTCGTCTTGACGTAGCTTTTCTAAAAGAACAATCATCGTATCCTGAAAAATATCTTCGGCATCATCTGTGCGACCGTTGTTATTAAGAATAAAATATTCTACCATACCAAAGTAGGCTTTGTAAAGTTCGCCGTAAGCTTGATTGTTTTCTCCTTTGAGATCGTCTATTATTGCTGTAGTCATGTAGTTGATTTGCTGCCTTTTTTTTTAAATAATTCCTAATGAAGCAGTAGTAGTGTACTAAAATACAAATTTAAATGATAATGCTGTCTTCGTTTAATCTAGCTTCCTATAATTGCAATAGTGGTGCTACTGAATTATTTATGTAGCTGTAAAGAACTGTCTTTTTAAATACTGAAAGCTAATCCATGATCATTTTTTCAACAATTTGTTCTCCTGTTTCGAAGTCTTTTCCATAAAGAAGAGCAAAAGCAGCTTTAGTTTTAAAACCGAAAAAACCTCTTTCTAGCTTTATGTAGATTTTATCTAGGTACATTTTTTTCTCGTTGACAGTGATAAAAATTCGAGGACCGTGTTTTTGATTGTCAATTAAATAGAAATATATTTTATCTGAAGCAGCAAGACTTAATTTGTACAACGCACCATTAGACTCTTCTAATGTCATTCCGTATGCCATTCTCCTTTGTAGTCCTGATAAAGGTCTTTTTTGGCCTTCCTCAGTGTAAACAATTTCATACTCAGTAACAGGATCGGTAACATTTAATACACCATTGCTGATATTGGCGTCATACACATAGGTATTGTGGTTTTTACTGTGTTGGATGTAGAACAAGCGGTTAGTGGTTTTTTCAGGTTCAGGATAACCTTCCTGAGCAAAACAACTTGCCGAAAATAGTAGGAAACAGAAGCCTGCTAAAAGTGCTTTTAAAAGTGTTGGTATTTTAAAATAGCTCATGGTTACTAATTATTTTTAGTTCTCTAAAGTCAAAGTGAATGAAAGAGGTATTTTCGAAATAGAAGCTGTTAGCAGCGATATACGCTATCACTACCGTTACATTTTCTGAATTTATTAAAGGTAATCATTCCAATTTTTAAAATGAAATTATCGAAACATTATCCAGTAAGCGAGTTGAATTATGCCACAAATAGAGTCAGTTGGGCTGCGTTATAAATGGTTAAAAGGAAATGAATTTTTAAAAGAAAAACAGCCTTTAAATAATTGCTTCCGACTTTTAATTTAGCAGTTTTGATTGATAATGGTATGGAGTTTCTCAGCATCTTCTCTTTCAAAATCTCTTAAATCAAATTCATATCGCACAGCATCGCCATTGAATATTTTTAAATTTTTATGCTCTAAGGTTGCATGGCTCAATTCATCAAATTGTATGGTTTCTCCCCAGAAAGACTTGATGCGAATTAAGGCGCCTTTTTTAGTCCATTGAACATAGTTTCTAAACCAAAACATTCTGAAGTAGAATAAGACTTGAATCAAAGAACCTGTACCTGCAAGCCTTTTGTTTAATTTAGGGTTGGCAAATTCAATTATTTCAAAAGTACCAAAGATCAAACATAGAATACTAATTAGCATCAAAGTAATGAGAGGCCAGCTTTTTGCTACATTGTCAAATTTAATTCTTTTCATATTTTCTCAATTTAATTACTATTTTAACGATGAAAAACAACGCCACAGCTAAGAACACCCCAGCAGCTACAAAGTCTTTTTGATTGTAATACACTATCCCAGAAAAGATTCCGATAACGATCCACAAGATATCAATAATAAATTGTACTTTTTTTGGTTTCATATTAATTTATTTTACTATTTCTCCATCTTTGTAAATCAGTTCTTGGAACGGTTTACCATCAATATCGTATGTTTTCATTACACCGTTGCCATTTGTGACAGTGCCTTTATCTAGCATATTTCCTTGACCGTCGTAGTAATTAATTATTTCGACTAGCTTTCCGTTATTCCATGTTCTTTCGGTTTGCAATTGTCCGTTGTCGAAGTACCATTTCCATACTCCAATTCTCTTGCCTTCATCCAAAGTTCCAATTCCTTGCTGCACACCATTAGGGTGAATAAAATGCCACTCTCCATCTTGTTTGCCATTTTTAAATGCACCATATTGATGTAGTTCTCCATTTTCATGATAAAACTTCCATTCTCCTGTCTCTTTTCCATACAAATAATCTCCAACTTGAAATAGTTTCCCATTTTCATGGTACATTTTCCACTGACCATTTTTTAGGTTGCTCGATATTCTTCCTTTAGATTCCAATGTACCGTCTTCGTAAAAGTTTTTCTCGACAGTACAAGAACTGAATATGAGAATGGAAATAAGGATCAATATTGTTTTATTCATGAAATGTTTTTAGATGTTAGGACTATGTTCTTAAAATTCTATTTTTAGCTTATTTGTTATCGTAAAGCGAGTTCTTTTTAATTATTTAGCGCTATTACTTATTATTTTTTATGGCAGTAAAGTTTTAATGATAATATCTTTAGTTATGTTGATGTAATTATAATTTTTATTCCTCATGCGATAATGAAGAAATATATCGTTTGTTGCGCTAAGTTAATGAGTTCTTCCTATTTTTTAAAATTCTTAAAGTAACTTTATCTAGCTTTCCATCATAGTATTTATTAATAGTGTCTTCAAAGCAAAGTAAGTCGCTATTATTCTCAAATTGTCTATTTGATCGCACTACGAAATAAAAAAGTGTCATTGAAGAATGAAATTTGAGGTAGTCTGGAAACCCAAATATTTCCTCCGCTGTTTTTCCATTAATATCGTAAGCTAAAATCTTTGTTAACTCAATTAGTCTCTTTGATAGCAGTTCGTCCTTCAAATAGTATTCGGCTTCTTCAATGTTCACAATCTCATATTTTTTTGCAATGGTAGATTTGCCTAAACCTGCTATTTGTGGAAATACAAACCACATCCAATGGCTCATTTTTTTACCATTTTTAATTTCTTCTAATACTTGAGTGAGGCAAGTATCTTGAGCAGTCTTAAATTTAATTAAATCACCTTTCATCTGTGTAGGATTGTTTTTAAAATATTTTACAAAATTTTGACACTTTAATATAGTTGGAAGTTTCTAACTGCTCAATTTACGGTCTAACGAAAACTTGATGCTAAACGATAATTCCACTAAATTCGCAAATGTCGCAAGACGTGTATTAGTGGCTGGCAATTCATTCCTGTTGGATCCATTCATATTTTCCATTTTTCAGATATATTATTCCGCCTCCGCAACTTTCTTCATCGTGCATAAATATACCGTCATTTGCCAGTTTTATTTTATCAACTTCTTCTATCTCTTCGTCGGATAATATTTCTCCATCTTCATTTACATTATTCCAATAGATTTCATTTTTGGGTGCTTTTTCAAAAATTCCCGCCCAATCAATTTCATCAAAACCTTGTTCTAAAATATTATTTCCCATTCCGAAATAATCAGTTCTATTTCCGTTTCCAAAGATTATTCTCAAACCGCTTTTTCCGTTTTTTGTACTCCTAACTATTTCAACTATTTCATTCAAATTATCTCCGTCTAAATCACACAGAATTTTGTTTGTTTTGTGTTTTTTAGAAATTTGAATTGTGTCAATATTTTTAACTTCGATTTCTCTTATTGCTTCCGTGTTAAATTCTTTATTTTGGACTTTTTCAGATTCTTCTTTTACTTCCTTTTTACAAGAAATAAAAACTAGGGTAAAAAGTATTAATAGTCTAATTTTCATATTTCGGTTTCTGATTAATTTCCGATTAGACAAAGATTGATTTTAAGTATTGTCTACTTTACGAATTGTTTCTTTTTTGATTTGTTCTGATAATTAAATTGCTATTTTCGGTAGAGAGTTTTCTGCAAACACTTAATTTAAAACGAATCATTTTCAAGAAGATTAAATCTATTTATCTTTTATTATTTCAGTTTTTAATTTTGATTTCAGAACAAACCAAATTGGAACGATAAAAATTATAAATAAACCAAAATCAAAACTTGATTCTGTTTTAATTCTGTGTGCGATTAATGCTCCAATTAAAATTCCTGTACAAAAAAGTCCAATTGTAATTGATTGAATCGCTTTTTTTGAGAAAGTGAAATTTCCAATTTTAATTTGTTTCATAAATTTTCAATAAAAAGTTACTTATTTCAGATTTTATAAAGTTATGCACGTTAACGTTCTCCCTAATTTCGCTGTTTACGACTCACTAAGACGATTATTTTCAGCCAAACGAAAATACAAATTTTAAACGGTAATTCGACTAAATTCCAGCTAGCTCAAAATGGCGGTTACATGCTGGCTTTTTATTTATTTGCTTTTATTGAATCTTTAGAATTATTTAAAGCCTTATTTTTATTTATAAAATGAATTTTAGTATTCAGTGTGTCGGGTATAGTAAGCTTTATTTCTTGAGGATTATTAATTTTAATTTCTGAAACTTCCTTTTTTATTGAAAATGTTGAAAATATTATTAGAAGAGTCATTAATCCAAAACCCATATTTGCTATTTCAAAGCATCTTGAACCAAGAATTAAATTTTCTCCTTTTAAATTATCAATAGGAGCTGTCTGATTAACGGTAAAAATTAAATCATTTATTTCTTCATTCACGAAGTCTAATTCAGTTACTGCACGTTGTGGTTTAGTAATTGTAGATGTACTTCTTGTAGCATATCTGTATTTATTAATTTTCAGTGTTTTTATAGCGTGAAATATTGCTAGTAAATAATGAAATAATACAACTAAAAAAATTACAGTAATTAGTATTTTAAATGAATTTGTAATTCCGTTAAAATTATCAAATAAAAGAGGAACAAATAAGGCGAAAATTGATGTAACAATACTAGCTTGTCCAACCAACTGAGAATTTTTGTTTTCTATAGTTGTTCTTCTATCTTTCTGATAGTTGTCAATTTCTTTTAAGTACGTTAAGTATCTTTCCGCAATTTTAATATCTCCACTTGGATTGTAAATTTCGATTTTTTTTTACTTTTCTGTTTTATTATTTGAACTTGTAATTCCGATATAATCTAAGTATTTTTTTATCATCATTTTAAAGTTAAATAGTTAATTATTTCATCGGATATTTTTAAATCTAATTCAGTTTCTAGCCAAGCCCATTGACCATTTGGATTAATTTCTAAAAAGACATATTCGCCGTTTAGTTTTTTAATAAGGTCAATCGCTCCAAATGACAATTGTAATTTCTTTGTAATTAATATGCATTTTTCGGATATATCTTTTGGAAGTTCATATTTTTCAAAAGGCATTTTTTCTTTACGCCAATCAATTTTGGTTTCATTTGAAATTTGAGAATTAATTTTCGCAGAGAAAACTTTTTCGCCGATTACTGTCACTCTAATTTCATATTCTTTATCAACATACTCTTGAAAAATACAAGGTGTTAAATCAAATTCATTTATTGTTTTAATATTATCTAAACTCAATTTATTAGTGAAGATAGTTTCAAAACCTTCTTTTTGTCTTATTCTACCTTGTCTAATAGGTTTTATTATTATGTTATTTTGAAACTTATCGATAAAACTTTTAAGTTCTTTGTGAGAGTTAGTTATTAATGTTTGAGGGATTATAAAGCCAATAGATTTAGCGATTTTTAATTGTAGAAGTTTATTTTCAGCTTTAAAAATATATTGTGGATTACTTAACCATTTTTCAGTGTCGATAAGATTATATATATTATCAAACAATGTTTCATAATCACTTAACAAATATAGTTTTTCGGCTTCATTATTAGAAATGATTTCAGGTAATTTGGTTCTTCTAAACCAAACGGAAGTAAAATTACTTATACCATTTATATTAAAATGAAAATCATTTTCATTTTCAAAATTATATATATCAGTATGAATATCTTCACAATTCAGTCTGAAGTATTTAATATTTCTTTTATTAAGTTTTTCAATTACAAAATCAGCAGTAAAATCTTCTTTATGTGTAATAATTAAAATCATTTATCGGAATCTGTTGGTTCTTGAGATTCTGTAATTGTTTGCGTATCCATAAGCAATTTTAATGATGAATAATTATGGTCACTATCACTTGGTTCTGTTGTAGTAAACGTTTCAGAAGTAGTGTCTAATAATCTTTTAAGTCTAAATCTATAATCATTATCCGAATCTGTAGGTTCATTAGTTGTTTTGGTAAAAGTTTCAGTTCCCATATTAACATATGTTATTGCTGGAATTTCTGTATTTTTTAAAACTGATAAATTTTGCTTTTTTGAATATTCAATTATTGAATAGTCTAAATTGTTAATTTTTGGCTTTTCTGCGAATCCCAGTATAAATGATTTCATAATTTCTGATTTTTTTATCGGTTATCTTCGGTTTTTTAAGCTTGTGCATAACGTATTGGCGCTTGCCGAGGTTGGGGACTTTTGAAAACGAGTATTTTCGGCTTAACGTAAATGTAGTAAAAAAACGCTAATTCTACTAAATCCCCAATCTTGGCAAACGGCTGTTGATAGCTGGCTTTTTTACTATAATTCGTCGGTATTCCAATTCAATTTTTCTAAATTATCTTTATGATATTCAAGCAAATGCTCTCTAACCTCATTGTCATAATCTAAATAGTCTTTCTCTTTTAACATCTCTAAAGGCATTTCTCCTTGTACCTCATTAATAACTTCTTCGTTAAGAAATTCTATTAAATCTTCTAAATTTTCCACAGTGAAATCTCTATCTGTATAATCGTCAGGAAATATAATTTCATTATTTTCATAATCCCATTCTGCTCTATTAAGGATAGATTTCAATGATTCTTTTGGAATATTTACTTCTGGATCATAATAGTCATATGAGATTTCATTTATAAATCTTTCTAATTCTAAGTAAAGTTGTGGTTTATTATAATTTTCAGAAAAAATCACATTTTTTAAAATTTCAGTAGAGAGTTTACCTTTTAATTTCTCATCAATAAAGAAAAATTTTGTATTTATTGGAATAGATGAATTTTCAATCTGTTCTGTAACGTTTTCAATAATGCCTTTTATTTGTAGTGTAGCTTGGTCATCGTCTAGAATTATAATAACAGCTTTGTTTTGATGGTAAGTTGCATAAAGATTTAAAAGAGAAGGAATTTGTCTTATGTTATTTATTCCTTCCAAAGAAATAATTTTATAAGAAAGTAGAAAATCTAATTCTATTGGTTTTAAGAGATTATCAATAATTTGAATATCGCTTTTACCTTCAACAAAAATTAATAAATCTTCGGTTATTTTTCTTTTTGTAGTTTTTTGTTGAAATAGCTGTGCTGTTAGAAAATCTAATTTGTTTTCTTTTGATATTTTTTCGGCTTTATTTTTTAAGCTATATGGAACATTTAAGCTTCCTGTGTCTCCTGCTTCTCGCAATTTAAATTTCAAAACATCAAGAAATGCAACTTTGCCATTAAAAATTAATTTAATATCTGAAGAATCAAATAGTAATATGTTTAGTGATTTTCCAAATTTCAGAGCATCTTCAACATCATTCGAATAGCCATTTACAGCAATATAAATACCACTTGTAGTATGAAATTTACCATCAAGTTTTCCTTTGAACGCATATATACTTGAAGCTGGTATTTTAGGCTTAACCCACTTTGCTTCCAATAAAAATGTCTGTCCTTTCCAAAAGAATGAGCCATCAACTTGTTCTCCTTTTGATTTATAACTCGCTCTTGGTTGAAGTTTTTCGTTTTCAAGTTTCGCTTCAATTAGTTTTTCAAATTCGTATCCTCT
Organism: Flavobacterium frigidarium DSM 17623; assembly: GCF_000425505.1. Lineage (GTDB taxonomy): Bacteria > Bacteroidota > Bacteroidia > Flavobacteriales > Flavobacteriaceae > Flavobacterium > Flavobacterium frigidarium. The sequence continues at coordinate 157,342 of NZ_AUDO01000010.1, forward strand.
TTGTTGTGGTGTGAATAGTGACTCATTGTACAGTTTATTGTACAAATTTTTAATTTCGTCATTATTTAATTTAGGTTTACTCATTTTTACATACGTTTTTTCTGCGGTAAGCTTGCTACCAACTCGCTTATATCATTACAAAGTATCCCCTTTTTAGGTATTTACTAACTAATAAGATACTGTCGCGTCTCCAACAAATATAACATTAAATACCATCTGTTAAAATTTTGATTAGAATTTAATTAGTTAATTTTCTTACAGTATTAATTATGAAATGGGAACAGCTCCGCATGAGGGATGGCAGTGGAAATCCTCCCAATTTTTATTGGGAGATTGCAGCGTACAGCCTGACGCTACCGCAACATAGTGGAGGTAGGGGCATGCCCTAATAAAGCATAAAAAAACGACTAAAAAGTACTCTTTAGTCGTTGGTTTAATTTGGATTGTGTGTCTTATCCTAAGAATGCTTTCAGCTCTTCGTAAGTTTTGATTTTAGTACTTATTTTATCCTTGCCCAGTACACTTTCAATTTGTGTTGGTATGGGTAATTTTACGTTTAATGTTGGTTCCACCGTGTCTAAAAACTTGATTGGGTGGGCCGTTTCCAAGAAAATTCCAATTGCGTTGGGATGGTTTTCTAATTCTTTTTTAAGCCCTAAATAACCAACTGCACCATGTGGTTCGGCAATATATTCGTTGGCAGCATAAATAGTTTTCATGGCTGCAATCGTTTCATCATCAGTAAATGTAAATGATGAAAAATCTTTATTGAATTGCGCCAAGTCATTGTTGTACATTTCTTGTATGCGCACAAAATTACTTGGGTTCCCCACATCCATCGCATTCGAAATCGTTGCTTTGGATGGTTTTGGATCATAGATACCATTTTCTAGAAAGCGAGGCACGGTGTCATTCACATTTGTAGAAGCGACAAAATGCTCTATAGGCAAGCCCATTTTTTTGGCAATGATTCCTGCGCAAATGTTTCCAAAATTCCCTGACGGACAAGAAAATACTAAAGGTTTGTTTTGTTTTTTCAAGGCTTTGTAGGCAAAGAAAAAGTAAAACATTTGCGGCAACCAGCGCGCTATATTAATAGAATTGGCCGAAGTTAAATTGTGGTGTTTCAAACTGTCGTCTAAAAACGCTTTTTTGACCATGTCTTGGCAATCGTCAAAAAATCCGTCAACTTCTAATGCTTTTATGTTTTGTCCAAGCGTAGTCAATTGGCGTTCTTGTATGTCGCTTACTTTGCCAGAAGGGTACAAAATAATAACTTCGACTCCTTTTACACCCAAAAAACCGCTGGCAACTGCACCGCCTGTGTCTCCAGAAGTCGCCACAAGAACAGTGTTTTTATTGTCTTTTTTGTCTTTGTTAAAATACCCCAAGCAACGCGACATAAAGCGCGCACCCACATCTTTAAAAGCCATTGTTGGTCCGTGGAATAATTCTAACGAGTAGATTCCGTTTTCAACTTCCACTACCGGAAAATCAAAACAAAGTGTTTCAGCAATAATCTCCTTCAAAACATTTTCTGGAATTTCATCACCTACAAATTGGCGAATGGCTGCAAAAGCAATTTCTTCATTCGATAAATTTTCTATTTCGTCAAAAAAGGCTTGTGGTAAGGGCGTAATCGATTCCGGAAAATACAATCCTTTGTCGCTGGCTAATCCTTGAATTACCGCTTCTTGAAAAGATACGTTTGGGTCGTTATGGTTTAAACTGTAGTATTTCATTGTTGTGTTGTATTGAGATCCCTTAGCCCTTTCGCCGCGGCGAAGAGGGTGGCTATGCGGATGTAGATAACGTATTAGTATGTCTTCTGTTTTATACTTTCATTCTCCTTTCAGGGGTTAGGGTGCCATTATTCTCACACCATCAGGATTCACTTTTGAAACATGAATTTCGTAAGGCAGTTGCATTTGGTCATAAACGGCACTCATTGCTTTGGCAATTTTGTTTGCCGTTGCTTCTCCTTTGCTTAAGGCAAAAATTGAAGGTCCAGATCCTGAAATTCCAGATCCCAAAGCACCGTTTTCTAAAGCTGTTTGTTTGATCAAATCAAATCCCGGAATCAATACCGAGCGCAAAGGCTCTACGATTTCGTCATGCAAAGAGCGACCAATTAAGTCGTAATCTTTAGTGTATAATCCTGCGATTAATCCGCCAACATTTCCCCACTGCATGATGGCGCTTTTTAAAGAAACGGTTTGCTTTAATACCGAGCGCGCATCCGATGTTTTCAATTCAATTTGAGGATGAACCACCGTTGCATACAACTCTGACGGACTTTCGATTTTGATAATATCCAGCGGTGCATAACTGCGTACCAGCGTAAAACCACCCAATAGGGCAGGAGCCACATTATCTGCATGGGCATTTCCGCAGGCAAGTTTTTCGCCTTGCATTGCAAATGGAACCAAATCTTTGATTTCGAAAGGTCTTCCTAACAATTCATTGATTCCGAAAACCGCTCCCGCCGAACTAGCAGCGCTGCTCCCAATGCCGCTACCGGCTTTGATGTTTTTATAGATTTCGATTTCGAATCCCGCATCCGAGTTTAGTGCTTCTAGCATTGCCAAAGCAGCAACACCTGCGACGTTCTTTTCGGTTTCTAACGGTAAATCGGCACCCACTAATTTAGTGATGCGAATTCCTTTTTGATCTGATTTTCTAATAATCATTTCGTCACCTACATTGTCCAAACACAATCCAAGGACATCAAATCCACAAGATAGGTTGGCAATAGTAGCAGGACAGAATATTTTTATTTCGTTCATATATTTTTTGTGTCAGGTTTAAAGTTTAAAGTTTCAGATTTGTGAGTAATTTGAAACTTTAAACTTAAAAAACTTTAAACTTTTCTTTTACACATTCCCAATTCTAATAACATCGGCAAAAATTCCAGAAGCAGTAACTGCAGCTCCTGCACCGGCACCTTTTATTAATAAAGGTTGGTCTACATAACGATCTGTATAAAACAATACAATATTGTCTTTTCCCTCTAAGTTGTAAAAAGGATGGTCTTTTGGGATGAATTGTAAACCTACGCTCGCTTTTCCATCTTCAAATTGTGCTACAAATTTCAAGCGACTGTCTTTGGCATTGGCTTCCGCCAAAATTCCTTCAAAATGGCTTGCATATTGTGTAAGCGATTTAAAAAAGTCTTCGTTGTTTGTAGTGGCCATACATTCAGTAGGCAAGAACGATTCGTTTGCAATATCCTCAATTTCCATTTGGTACCCGCTTTCACGAATAAGAATCAAGATCTTTCGAGCAACATCGATTCCGCTCAAGTCAATTTTTGGATCGGGCTCTGTAAATCCTTGCACGCCTGCTTCTTTCACCACATCGTGAAATGAATGGTCTGCATCAAAATTATTGAAGATAAAGTTCAAACTTCCCGATAAAACAGCTTGAATTTTATTCACTTTATCACCAGATGCCACTAAGTTTTTAACGGTATCAATGATTGGTAATCCTGCTCCAACATTTGTTTCGAATAGAAATGGTGCATTGTACCTACGTGATAAAGTCTTCAAGTTTTTATAATTATCAAATGCCGATGAACACGCAATTTTATTACAAGTAACCACCGCCACACTTTCTCTTAGGTACTGTGCATAAGTTTGTGACACACTTTCATTGGCGGTAATGTCGACAAAAATACTGTTACGTAAATTCAAATCTTTGACTTGCTCGATAAACAGTTGTTGGTCGGCTTTCTCACCTTTATCTAATGCTTCTGGCCAAGATTTTAAATCGATACCTTCCTCATCAAAAAGCATTTTTTTAGAATTTGCCAGAGCTATTACACGAAGGTTTATTTTTAAATTCTCTTTCAGGAACTTTTTTTGTTGCTTAATTTGGTCAATGAATTTTTCTCCTACGTTTCCAACACCCATCACAAACAAATTCAGTTGTTTGGTGTTTTCTTCAAAAAAGCGTTCGTGTAAGGTGTTCAATGCTTTTTTTACATCTCTTTCGTTAATAACCGCCGAAATGTTTCTTTCCGAAGCACCTTGAGCGATCGCGCGAATGTTGACATTGTTTTTACCTAAAGTACTAAACATTTTTCCGCTTAGACCTTGATGGTTTTTCATGTTTTCACCCACCAAAGCAATGATGCAAAGGTCTTTTTCGACGATGCAGGGTTCTACTTTATTTTGCGTGATTTCGATTTCGAATGCTTTATTAATCGCTTCCTCGGCAACATTGGCATCTGAATTCAAGATTCCGATACAAATAGAATGTTCAGAGGAAGCTTGCGTGATGAAAATAACATTCACGTTGGCTTGTGATAACGTTTCGAATAATCTTTTTGAAGATCCTAAAACCCCAATCATTCCGGGTCCTTCGAGAGTAATCAAAGAGATGTTGTCAATATGACTAATTCCTTTTACCGGATTCCCATTTGCAATAGCGTTATTCGAAATAAAAGTTCCTTCGGCATCTGGTTCAAAAGTGTTTTTGATAAGAATAGGAATGTTTTTTCGTAACACCGGTTGTATAGTTGGTGGGTACAACACCTTGGCACCAAAATGGGACAATTCCATTGCTTCTTGGTACGAAATCGTAGCGATAGGTTGTGCTTGTTTTACAATACGCGGATTTGCAGTAAACATTCCATTTACATCTGTCCAGATTTCCAATTCAGCTACGTTTAATGCACCAGCTATAATGGCAGCCGTATAATCAGATCCACCACGTCCTAATGTAGTTGTGATTCCGTCTTGTGACGAGGCAATAAAACCAGGCATGACTGTCACTTGGTTTGCAACTGATTTAAAATATTCGGCAATTAAATTATTCGTTACGTCAAAATTCACAGCTGCTTTCCCAAAGTTACTGTTCGTTTTAATTAACTCTCTACTATCCTTATATCCGGCCTTGGGTAACTTTTGTTTCAAAGCCTCAGCAATAATATAAGAAGACAATAATTCACCAAAACTCAAAATTGTGTCTGCTGTTCTAGGGGAAAGTTCGCCAAGAAGGAAACAACCGTCTAACAAAGTTTCAAGGTGGTTTACAATTCTTTTTATATGACTTAGCGAGCTGCTTTGCTCACTTACAGGAATAAATTCTTTAATGGTGTCTAAATGCTTTTTTTCAATTTCGATCACTAAAGTCTTGTAAGTCTCATCAGCAGCAGCCGCTTTTGAAGCAGCAGTTTGCAATAAATCGGTCACTTTGCTCAGTGCAGAAACGACTACGATTAGCTGCTCCTGTTTGGCTTGATTTTGAACGATGTCTAAGACTAATTTTATATTTGTGGCATTGGCTACTGATGTACCGCCAAATTTTAATACTTTCATGTTGTGCATTTTGATTTTGAAAAAAAGCGAATGTTTATTATTCACCCAAGAATTTTATCTCTAAAAAGAAATAACAATATAATACGGTTATATGTAAAAGTGTATACCCCTAAGGGGTTGTAGTTGTAGTAGAGAATGTAAACGTCATAGCAGTGCCAACCCAAATTTGAGTTGTTATCGAAGATTGATATGTTGTGCTGTTGTTTATCATTGTTGTTTTCAAAAATACGTCTTTTTATAAAATTCAAAAACCAATTTGAACGTTTTGCGAATATTTTAAAATACTGCAAAATATCAGTCTTAGCTTTAAGAAATCGTATTTTAAAGCAGCTTTCTACGGACTATTGTGATTTATGTTCGAAAAATTAATATGTATTCCTAAATTAAAGTGTTGTAATCCACTATTTATTTGGCTGTTCGTTCCCCTTTTTCGACCGAAATTATTAAAATCTAAGTTTATTCTCGTTTAAAAACCATTTCTAAAGCTAGGTTACAAAGTGTTTTAGTTAACTAAGATATTTAAGGAAAGGATATTAATATTACAAACATCAGCAAGATTTGTATTGATTTATTGAGAAGGTGATTAGCTGCTCTTTTTCAATATAACTATTCGAAAAATTACAGAAACTAATGCAGAGAAGGGGAGAGCAATTGCATCAATTGAAGTATGCTTGAATAAATATATTGGTGATGAATAGCGTGCTGATGTAAAAGTATGCCCCTGTGCTATGATATATGTATAATTTTGTAGTACAATACAGAATAATATGCTTTGAAATTGAGAAAACAGTTGCATTTTACTACAGTTTTTTAACAGAACGCGAATTATTTAATTTGTTTAGCTTTTAAAGAGAAAAAATAAATAAATTTGCAACCATAAAAATATAAAAAATGTCAATAAATAGTCTTTTCCAGTTTTTAGTACCGAAAGATAAAAAATTCTTTCCCCTGTTTGAACAAGCATCAAGTAACTTGATTGAATTAGCTTCAAACTTACACGAGGCAGTAAACCTTCCTTTAAAAGAAAGAGAAGCAATTTTCCAAAAAATTGATGAATTAGAACAAAAAGGAGAAGATATCACGCGTCAAACAAATTTAGAATTGAGTAGAAATTTTATTACTCCATTTGATAGAGAAGACATTCACTCGCTGGTAACTGCTATTGATAACGTAGCTGACCGTTTACACGGGGCATCTAGCATTATGCGTTTGTACCAAGTTGATAAGATTACAAAATCAATTAGAAAATTGACAGAAATCAATCTTGAAGCATGTCAAAATATTGATACTGCCGTGAATGAATTGAGAAATTTAAAAAACATCCCAAGTATTACAGCAGCTTGTGCTAGAATTTCGAAATTAGAAAATAAATCAGATAATGTTTATAACAAGGCTGTTTTCGAAATTTTCGAAAATGAAACTGATGTAAAAAATATTATTAAATATAAAGAGGTTTTATCTGTCTTAGAATCCGCTACAGACAAATGTAAAAGTGTTGCTAGTATTCTAGAATCGATTTCGGTAAAACACTCTTAAAGTTTATTTTTATTTCATTTTGAAGTTCTAAGTATATGACGTTACTTTTAGTTATTATAGTACTAGCCTTAATTTTTGATTACATCAACGGTTTTCATGACGCTGCAAATGCCATTGCTACCGTAGTTGCGACAAAAGTATTAACGCCTTTTCAAGCTGTTCTATGGGCAGCTTTTTTTAATTTTCTAGCCTACTGGGTTTTTGGTTTTGGAGTGGCAGATACTGTAGCAAAAACTGCTAACACTATGGAAATTACCCTTGTGGTAATTCTAGCTGGTGTAATTGCTGCCATTTGTTGGAATCTACTAACATGGTGGTTGGGAATTCCCTCAAGTTCATCACACACATTAATTGGTGGTTTTGCAGGAGCTGCAATAGCGCATTCAATTGCAAATCACGGTTTCTCTGCATACATAGGTGCTGATGGTGCAACGCATTACTGGTACGAAATTGTGAGCTGGTATAAAGCAGGTAAAGATGGAGGTATGCCATCAGGAGTTTTAATTATCATCGCTTTTATAGTTTTAGCACCGTTATTAGGTGCGATGGCGTCGTATTTAATCTCAATCTGGTTGCTTAATGCTTCGCGCAAAAGTATCTATCCAAAGATTTTTACAGTAGCTTTAATGATTGCTACAATCTGGTTTGTATACGTTCAAATGATTCCTTACGACGTTATTACGGCTGATGGAAAATTACCTCGTTTTGAAAACTCTGAGTTCTGGAGTGTTGCGTTTGAACCGCACAATATCAAGTGGTTTTTAGTAGCTTCAATAATTTTAATTGTAAGTGCTTTTTGCTTGATATTTAGTAGCTTGAACTTACATCAAGCAGATGCCGCTTTGAGAAAGATGCAATTGGTATCTTCTGCTGCATTTAGTTTAGGTCATGGTGGTAATGATTCACAAAAAGTAATGGGTATTATAGCAGCAGCAGTTGCCGTTTATATTAACGCCAACCCAGGTATACAAATGGATTCTTGGTTAGATGTTGTTTTACCGTCAGAAAGTGGAGCATTTAGAATGCCTGACTGGATTCCGCTAGCATGTTATACTGCTATTGCAGCGGGTACTTTAAGTGGTGGATGGAAAATTGTAAAAACTATGGGTTCGAAGATTACAAAAGTAACTTCGTTTGAAGGTGTAGCTGCAGAAACTGCTGGAGCATTGACATTGTATTTCACAGAGCATTTAAAAATTCCAGTAAGTACAACACATACTATTACAGGTTCAATCATTGGAGTAGGATTAACTAAGCGTGTCTCTGCAGTAAGATGGGGAGTAACGGTAAGTTTGCTATGGGCTTGGGTATTGACGATTCCAATTTCGGCATTATTAGCAGCTATTGTATATTATGTACTTAGTATTTTTATATAAAAAGTTCATGTTGCAGCACATAAAAAAAAGCCTTCTTAATTTTAAGAAGGCTTTTTTTATGCTTAGAAATAGTTGAATAACTATCTTATTTTAAAGTTTTTCTCAATTGCTTTGATCATTTCACCAGCAATATCTTTATTAGTGGCACCTTCAATTCCTTCTAGTCCTGGCGAAGAGTTTACCTCTAGTAACAAAGGCCCTTTTGATGATCGAATGATGTCTACACCAGCAACTTTTAAGTCCATTGCTTTAGCGGCTTTAATCGCAATTTTCTTCTCCTCAGGTGTAGCTTTAATGATAGAAGCTGTTCCACCTAAATGGATGTTTGCTCTAAATTCGCCTGGCATAGCCTCACGTTGAATAGTCGCCACTACTTTACCATCAATAACAAATAAACGTAAATCCTTTCCGTTTGCTTCCTTAATAAATTCTTGTACTAAGATATTTGCATTGACACTCTTGAAAGCGTTAATTACACTTTCGGCTGCTTTTTTAGTTTCTGCAAGAACAACACCTTTTCCTTGTGTTCCTTCCAATAATTTGACAATTAAAGGCGAACCTCCAACCATTTTAATCAAATCGTTTGTATCCAACGGAGAATTGGCAAATCCAGTAGTAGGAATTCCTATACCGCTATTTAGTAACAGCTGTAATGAAAATAATTTATCTCTAGATTGTGTAATTGCATTAGCCGAATTCAAACTATATACTTTTAACGCTTCAAACTGACGTGTTAACGCACAACCATAAAAAGTAATGCTAGGGCGGATTCTAGGGATGATGGCGTCAAATTGATTTAATATGATTCCACCTCTATAATGAATCTCCGGAGTTTGTGCGTCCAGTTTCATATAGCATTCTTTTATGTTCAAGAAGTGCATTTCGTGGCCACGCATTTCTCCAGCTTCCATGATACGCTTATTGCTGTACAACTCAGGATTACTAGCCAAAACTCCAATGCGCAAACCTGTGCTTGCTTTTTCGGCGTTTTTATAAAGATCTTTTAATGTTTCTGGATTAGGTTCTCCAATAAGATATTTTTTTTCAGGATCAACAAGAACTCTACCGCTCATGGCTTCTCGCCCTAGTAGCATTCTAAAACCCATCGAGTCTCTATTGGTCAATGTCATTTCAATAGGCCATTTAGAATCACCTATTTCTAACATAGTTTGAATTACGTAACGTTGCTCTCTAAATCCACTAGAACTTTTTACAATTCTCTTGTCTACTAGCGGAGCTTCGCAATGTATTACTGTTTTGTTATTGTTTTGAATAGGGTTGATATCAAATTTAACCCAGTTTGTGTCGTCTTTAATAAAGGGTGCGATATTTACTGCGTGTAATGCAGATGTTTTTGCCCCTGAATCTACACGAGCTTTAATGGTAGGAATACCTAAGTCAGGAAATGTGCACCACTCTTCGCTACCCAGAATTACTTTATTTTCAGACATATTTTGGTTGGTTTAAAAACAGTTTTATAAAAACCAAATGTAGAAATTTGTTTTTAAAAACCTAGTTAATTTATATAAAGAATAAACCCGTTATATTATAAAAATGTAACGGGTTTAATGTATTTGTAAATAGTCAATATTAAGATTCTTCTGTAGGTTTCTCAATTTTTGTTACAGCAACTGTAAGTTCTTGAGCTCCTTCTTCAATATCCATGAATATTTGGTCACCAATGCTAATTTTAGAAGTGATAATTTCTTCTGCTAGTGTATCTTCTACGTACTTTTGAATAGCTCTTTTAAGAGGTCTTGCACCAAATTGCTTGTCAAATCCTTTATCAGCGATGAATGATTTTGCTGTGTCAGAAAGTTTTAAGTTATATCCTAATTCTGAAACTCTAGCATATAATTTTTTCAATTCAATTTCGATAATTAAATCAATATCATGTTTCTCTAAAGCATTAAATACAATAACATCATCAATTCTATTTAAGAATTCAGGTGCAAATGTTTTCTTAAGTGCATTTTCGATAATACTTTTTGAGTTATCATCTGTTTGAGCAACTCTAGCAGCAGTACCAAAACCTACTCCCTGACCAAAATCTTTTAATTGTCTTGCTCCAACATTTGAAGTCATGATAATAATAGTATTCTTGAAATCAATTTTTCGACCCAAACTATCTGTCAAGAATCCATCATCTAGCACTTGCAATAACATATTGAAAACATCTGGATGTGCTTTTTCGATTTCGTCTAATAAAACAACAGCATATGGTTTGCGACGCACTTTTTCAGTTAATTGACCACCTTCTTCATATCCTACATATCCTGGAGGCGCTCCAACTAATCTCGAAATTGCAAATTTCTCCATGTATTCACTCATGTCAATACGTACTAAAGCATCTTCTGAATCGAATAATTCTTTAGCTAATACTTTTGCTAACTGTGTTTTACCCACACCTGTTTGACCCAAGAAAATAAACGAACCAATAGGGCGATTAGGATCTTTTAATCCCGCACGATTTCTTTGAATAGAACGCGCAATTTTAACAACGGCGTCTCTTTGACCTACTACTTTGCTTTCGATCAATTCAGGTAATTTGGCTAACTTATTACTTTCAGTTTGAGCAATACGATTTACAGGAATACCTGTCATCATTGATACTACATCAGCAACATTATCTTCTGTTACTTCGATACGGTTGTTTTTTGCATCTTCTTCCCATTGTTCTTGAGCAATCGCTAATTCTTTTTCGATACGTTTTTCGTCGTCTCTAAGTTTTGCTGCCTCTTCATACTTTTGTTTTTTAACAACCGCATTTTTAAGTTCACGAATTTCTTCAAGCTGGCGTTCAAGATCTAAAATCTTTTTTGGTACTTCGATATTAGTGATATGTACACGAGATCCTGCTTCATCCAAAGCATCGATAGCCTTGTCTGGTAAAAAACGTTCTGACATGTAACGATCTGTCAATTTCACGCAAGCTTCAATCGCCTCTTGCGAATACGTCACATTGTGGTGATCTTCGTATTTGTTTTTGATATTGTTCAAAATTGTGATGGTCTCTTCGACAGAAGTTGGCTCCACAATAATTTTTTGAAAACGTCTTTCTAATGCACCGTCTTTTTCAATATACTGTCGGTACTCATCAAGTGTAGTTGCACCAATACATTGAATCTCACCTCTAGCTAAAGCAGGCTTAAACATGTTTGAAGCATCTAGTGAACCAGTGGCTCCACCAGCACCTACAATAGTGTGAATTTCGTCAATGAAAAGAATGATATCATCATTTTTCTCTAATTCATTCATTACAGCTTTCATGCGTTCTTCAAACTGTCCTCTATATTTTGTACCAGCTACTAAGCTAGCCAAATCAAGAGTTACCACGCGTTTGTTAAATAAGATACGAGACACTTTCTTTTGGATGATTCTAAGTGCTAGGCCTTCTGCAATTGCAGATTTCCCCACTCCAGGTTCACCAATAAGTAATGGATTGTTCTTTTTACGACGGCTTAAAATTTGGCAAACACGTTCAATTTCTTTCTCACGTCCTACTACAGGATCTAATTTTCCCTCTTCAGCCATTTCTGTTAAATCTCTCCCAAAGTTATCTAAAACCGGCGTTTTTGACTTTTTGTTGGATTTATTGGCGGGATTATTAAAACTAGTTTCTTTTAGACTGTCATCTTGTCCTGAATCATCGCTATATGAATCGGATGCTCTTGGTAAATTCTCTAAGAATTCTTCTTCGCTTGGTGTCATATTTATATATTGTTCTTTAGCTATATCATAATCTATTTTAAGTTTATTTAATAGCTTGGTTGTTGGATCATTTTCATTTCTCAAAATGCAAAGTAGTAAATGTGCGGTACTTACAGAAGTACTTTGAAATACTTTGGCTTCAAGAAAAGTTGTTTTAAGTGCACGTTCGGCTTGACGTGTTAGATGTAGGTTTTTTTTATCTGAACTGGTCTCTGTTCCAGGTGTCGCAGGGCTTAATATTTCTACATTTCTACGCAAATGGTCTAGATCCACAGAAAGATTATTTAGTATTTGTATTGCTTTGCCATTACCATCTCTAAGGATGCCTAGCATTAGGTGTTCGGTACCAATGAAGTCATGACCCAATCGTAAAGCTTCTTCTTTACTGTAGGTTATAACGTCTTTGACTCTTGGTGAAAAATTATCATCCATAATATATATTTAGTAAATGTAAATTTAGTGAATTACTATTTTAAAAACAAAAATCGTTCCTAAGATGATTTGTCAGCTAAGGGAGCAATATAATGTGTAATATCGCTAAAATAGAATTAAAATGAGCCAAGAAATCTGTAAATAATTTTGTTAATAAATCCTTCAAATTAATAGCGCTAAAACGCTAGAAAAAATTCTAAAAGCTGTATATTGGCACGTTTTGTAACTAATATAATTATTTAATATAACAACTTATGTCTGAAGGAGAAAAGTTAATTCCTATTAACATAGAAGATGAAATGAAATCAGCTTACATTGATTATTCGATGTCAGTAATTGTATCAAGAGCGCTTCCCGATGTTAGAGACGGTTTAAAACCAGTACATCGAAGAGTTCTTTATGGAATGTATGATTTAGGAGTTTTTTCAAATAAAGCCCATAAAAAATCCGCTAGAATTGTCGGAGAAGTTTTAGGTAAGTATCACCCTCACGGAGATACCTCTGTTTATGATGCCATGGTTCGTATGGCCCAAGAATGGAGTATGCGTTATTTATTAGTTGATGGTCAAGGTAATTTTGGTTCTGTAGATGGCGATAGTCCAGCTGCAATGCGTTATACTGAGGCGAGAATGCGCAAGATTTCGGAAGAAATTATGGCAGATATCGAAAAAGAAACAGTTGATTTTCAATTAAACTTTGATGATACTTTATATGAGCCAAAAGTAATGCCAACAAGAGTGCCTACCTTATTAATTAATGGGGCAACAGGAATTGCTGTAGGTATGGCTACTAATATGCCGCCACACAACTTAACAGAAGTTATCAATGGTACACTTGCGTACATGGATAACAATGATATTGAGATTGATGAGTTAATCAATTATATAAAAGCTCCTGATTTTCCTACTGGTGGAGTTATTTATGGTTATGAAGGAGTGCGTGAAGCATTCAAAACGGGACGTGGTAGAGTAGTGATGCGTGCCAAAGTTGGTTTTGAAGAAGTTGATGGTAGAGAGTGTATTATTGTAACTGAAATACCGTACCAAGTCAATAAAGCCGATATGATTAAACGTACGGCTGACTTAGTTAATGATAAAAAGATTGAGGGAATAGCAAATATTCGTGACGAATCAGATAGAAATGGTATGCGTATCGTTTACATCTTGAAACGTGATGCGACTCCTAATGTAGTTTTGAATACCTTATATAAGTATACACAATTGCAATCTTCTTTTAGTGTTAATAATATTGCATTAGTGAAAGGGCGTCCTCAAATGTTGAATCTTAAAGATATGATTCATCATTTTGTAGAGCACCGTCATGATGTTGTTACACGTAGAACGCAGTTTGAATTGCGTAAAGCAGAAGAGAGAGCACACATATTGGAAGGGTTAATTATTGCGTCTGACAATATTGATGAAGTAATTGCTTTAATCAAAGCATCTAGTAATACAGAAGAAGCTAGAGGGAAATTAATCGAAAGGTTTAAATTATCTGATATCCAAGCGAGAGCAATCGTAGAAATGCGTTTGCGTCAATTAACAGGTCTGGAACAAGACAAGTTAAGAGCTGAGTATGACGAAATTATGAAGTTAATCGAACATTTAAGAGCCTTGCTTGCTGATGTTAACTTGAGAATTGCTTTAATAAAAGAGGAATTAGAAGAAATTAGAGAGAAATATGGTGATGAACGCCGCTCTAAAATTGAATACTCTGGAGGAGATGTAAGTATCGAAGATTTAATTGCTGATGAAAATGTTGTAATTACAATTTCGCATGCAGGTTATATCAAGCGTACAAACTTAACAGAATATAAAACACAAAATAGAGGTGGTGTAGGGCAAAAAAGTGCTGGAACTAGAGATCAAGATTTCTTAGAACACATGTTTGTTGCTACTAACCATCAATATATGATGTTCTTTACCCAAAAAGGGAAATGTTTCTGGATGCGTGTTTATGAAATACCAGAAGGAAATAAAACGGCTAAGGGTAGAGCGATTCAAAATCTTATCAATATCGAAAGTGATGATAAAGTGAAAGCTTTTATTTGTACACAAGATTTAAAAGATCAAGATTACATTAAGAGTCACAACTTAGTAATGGTGACTAAAAAAGGTCAGGTTAAGAAAACTTCTTTAGAGAAATATTCTAAACCTAGGGTAAATGGTGTTGCAGCAATTACTATTAAAGAGGGTGATGAATTACTAGAAGCTAAATTGACAAATGGTGATAGCCAAATCATACTTGCTGTGAAGTCTGGAAAATTAGTTCGTTTTGAAGAAACTAAAACGAGACCAATGGGAAGAACTGCTTCAGGTGTTCGTGGTATTTCTTTAAAAGATGACAGTGATGAAGTAATTGGTATGGTTACTGTAGATAAAGATGCAGTTAATGATTCACAAGTATTAGTTGTTACTGAAAATGGTTACGGGAAACGTACTAAGTTAGTTGACGAAGATGGTGAAGATGTATATCGTATTACTAATAGAGGTGGTAAAGGAGTGAAAACTTTGAACATCACTGAAAAAACAGGACAGTTAATATCAATCAATGCTGTTACAGATGCTGATGATTTAATGATTATCAATAAATCTGGATTGACAATTAGAATGGCAATCGAGGATCTTCGTGTAATGGGTCGTGCTACTCAAGGGGTTAAATTAATTAACTTAAAAGGAAAAGATTCTATCGCTGCTGTAACTAAAGTTATGAAAGATGATGTTGAAGAGGTCATTGTTGATGAGGACGGAAATGTTATCGAAGGAGAAGCTATCGAAAGAGTGAAACCTGTTCTTGAAGTTCTTGAAGATGATGGTGTAACTGATGACGATGATGAGGAAGACGACGATGTTGTAGAGGACGATGATGTTGAGGATGAAGATGACGATAACGACGAATCTTAGGTAAATTAGAAAAAAAAACAAAAAATTATAAAACGAAAAATAGATTATTATGAAAGGTAAATATGTAATACTTACATCTGCTTTATTGGTATCAGTAGCTTCATTTGCTCAAAAAGACGAAATTAAAGCTGCAGAAAAAGCATTTAAAAAAGGTCAAGCTCAAGAAGCTGTTGGAATTTTAAACGGTGCAGAAGGGTTAATTGCTAATGCATCTGATTCAGAAAAAGCACAATACTATTATGTAAAAGGTAATGCCTTATTAGAATTGGCTAATAATAAAGTTGAAGAAGATAAAAACTTATCAGCGGCAGCTACTTCATATATCAACTTAATTGCAGCTGAAAAAGCTTCTGGTAAAGCAAAATATGCTGCAGAGGCAACAAAATCGATTACTGCAATTAAATATAAGTTGATCAACAATGCAATTGCTGATTCAAAAGTAGATAAACATGCTGCTAGTGCTAATAAATTATACGACGCTTATTTGTTAGATAAAAAAGATACGCTTAATTTATACTATGCGGCTTCTACTTATATAAATGCAAAGGATTATGACAATGCATTAAAATTGTACGGTGAGTTGAAGGATATGAACTATTCTGGAAAAGCTACAAATTACTTAGCGGTTAATAAAATAACTAACGAAAGTGATTTATTTGCGACGGTTCAAGAAAGAGATAGAATGATAAAGTTAGGAACGCATATTGATCCTACAATTGAAGAAATTCCATCAAAAAGAGGAGAAATCTACAAAAACATAGCGTTGATTTTAGTTCAAAATGGAAAAACAGCTGAAGCTAAAGAAGCTATAGCTGCTGCTAGAAAATCTAATCCTGAAGATACTTCGTTAATTTTGACAGAGGCAAATCTTTATTTAGAGACTAAAGATTTTGAAACTTACAAAAAACTAATCACTGAGGCTTTGGCGGCCAATCCGAATGATGCAGATTTGTTATTTAATCTAGGTGTTGTTAGTTCGAATGCAAAAAATATTGCTGACGCTGAGAAGTACTATACTAAAGCACTTGAAATCAATCCTAAATATTTAAATGCTTATATTAACATGGCGGCGCTTAAATTAGAAAAAGAAGGTAGTATCATCGCTGAGATGAACAAGCTGACTAATTCTGATAAAGACATGAAGCGTTATGATGCATTAAAGAAGCAAAGAGAAGAATTGTTTAGAGCAGCAATTCCTTACTTGCAAAAATCTCTAGAGCTTGAGCCTAAAAATGCTGATGTTGCTAAAACATTATTAGGTGTGTATAGTGCTTTAGAAATGACAGCAGAAAAGAAAGCGTTAGAAGCAAAAATGTAATTTTTTATACATTATATAGTATACAATTAATGGAGCCGCAAGGTTCCATTTTTTTTTGTTCAAAATCTAGAGTTTTAGAAATATGTTTTAGGAGCTATTTCCTGCTATTCGCTACAATCTTTTCTATTCACTCGATTGTCATCGAGTAAATAGAAAAGGATTTCCACTGCTATCAGGGCTAGTATTTAGTATAAGCTTGAAAAGTGAGTTTTTAAACGAGGTTCTCTCATATATATATATATATATATATATATATAAGGTGCTTTGAAATTGTAATTCTTGAAAGATATATATACAATCTGTTATGTAGTTGACAAGGAACTGCTAATTATTAAGGATACTGCGCACTAATGCGAATGAATCCAACAAGAGTAGGCGAACAGGGTTTTGTTTATCGATTAATCTTACAATTTAAATTGCGACATAAATTGATGATAACTCAATTGTAAGGTTTCCAGCTCGTTAAAAGAAAATTGAAAATTAAAGAAAATAAAAGTGTGTAGAAGGTATTGAATATGCGTTTAAACTACCTACTTTTGCACCCGCAACATCGCAGAAGTTCATTACATCTTGAGAGTTTTTATAAAGTTTAAAAGGAATTTATTTCTTAAAAAAACTTTAAAAAAAGCTTGTGAGAAATAAAGAAGTTCTTTAGTTTTGCACTCCGCTAAACAAGCCAAGTTCATTGCATTATTGATAAGAGAAAGAAGTAAAAAGAGATGAAAATTTTCTTAAAAAAAACTTCAAATTTTTCTTGTCACATTGAAATAGAAGTTGTAGTTTTGCACCCGCTTCGAGCGTCACGAAAATTGACAAACGAGGTGAGAAAATAAGATAAGACACGTTCCTAGACATATTGAATTGACAGCCGTTTTAACAGAGATGTTAGAACAAAAGAATAAGAGTAATAGAATCGAGAGATTTTAAAAAACCACTAGACCTTCAGTCAAAAATAAATAGTCCGCCACGGCGGACAAATAATATACGATGAAGAGTTTGATCCTGGCTCAGGATGAACGCTAGCGGCAGGCTTAACACATGCAAGTCGAGGGGTATGGTTCTTCGGAACCAGAGACCGGCGCACGGGTGCGTAACGCGTATGCAATCTACCTTTCA